>NZ_FNSN01000003.1:1200000-2400000 GCF_900105345.1 Arthrobacter woluwensis | reverse complement strand
CCTCGTTACGGGACCTCCCGACGCTGCCCGGCCTGTACCGGATGATCCTGGCGCAGGGCGGCTCCGTGGCGGTGAGTCTCGCACGCAGCGTCACCGCCAACGCCTCCCAAGGGCGTTCGACGCTGGTGCACTGCACCGCGGGCAAGGACCGCACCGGCGTCATGGTGGCTCTGCTGCTGGACGCCGTGGGCGTCGATCGCGACGTGATCGTGGCCGACTACGCCGGTACCGAGGCCAACCTGGCCGGGGAATGGATCGAGGGCGTCAAGGCGCTCCTGGGCAAGATGGGGGTTCCGCTCACGGAGCAGATCCTGGCCATCGCGGGCGGGAGCCCGGCCTCCGCGATGCTGGAGACCCTTGACCTGCTCGACGCGGACTTCGGCGGGGGCGCAGGCTACCTCGGGCGCCACGGTCTGAGTGATGCGGAACTCGAGGCGCTCCGGGCTGCGCTTCTGCAGGATGACTCTTCCGAATGATGGCATGTGAGTTTCTGTGAACATTATGAATCTTGTGAATCCTGAACCGCTCCACCGATTGCTGAGCCGTTGGCCCGACGTCGACGCGGAGAATCTCCAGGCCTTCGACGCAGCGGACCGGCTCCTGCTGGAACACGCGGCCTCGGAGCTGGACCGCTTGTGGGCCGAGGGAGTCGACGATCCGCGTCTCGTGGTGATCGGTGACCGCTATGGTGCGATCGCTCTGCCGTTGCTGGCGGAATCCCCGGAGGGAGGCCAGTCCGCCGTGGCCGGGCTCAGGGTCTGGCAGGATCTGGCCACCGGCGAGGCAGCGCTGGAGGCGAATGCGGGCCGGCTCGGCATCACGGGGTTCACCAGGATCCGCGACGACGAATCCTCCTCTGCCCTCTACGGTCCGGAGCTGCTCGGGGGAGCCCGCCTGGTCCTGCTGCGCCTGCCCAAGAACCTCGCGGAACTGGCGGAACTGAGCGAAGCGATCGCGGAACACGCGCACCCCGGCGTCGTGGTCCTGGCAGCAGGCATGGTCAAGCACATGACGCTGTCGATGAATGAGGTCCTCGGTGCGGAGTTCGGGACCGTCACGGCCAGCCTGGCCAAGGGCAAGGCACGGGTGCTGAGGGCGGTGGGCCCTGGCCCGAACGCGGAACCGGACACGGCTCCGGACGGGGCTCTGGATCGGGCAACGGCTGCTGACCGGGACGCGGCTGCGGAAGTGCCCCGCCGGACCGCCGGTGAACCGGACGCCACGCGAGATCCGGGCCAGAAGCAGGACCCCGGCCGCGGCTCGTCGTCCTTCCCGGCACGGGAATTCCATGAGGGCCTCGGGAGGGACGGCGATCTGTCCCTTGAGGTTCATGCGCACGGCGCCGTTTTCGCCGGCGCGAGGGTGGACATCGGCACGCGGTTCCTTCTGGAGTTCCTGCCGCGGATGCCGCGCGTCAGCACCGCCGTCGATCTCGGCTGCGGATCAGGTGTGCTCGCGACGTTGCTCGCGGCCTCTCAGCCTGAGGTGCGAGTGGTCGCGTGCGACGTCTCCGCGGCTGCGGTGCGGAGCGCCCGTCTCACTGCCGGCGCTCACGGCGTGGGCGACCGGGTCCTTGCCGTCCACACGGACGCACTCGAGGGTTTCCCGCCCGCCTCGGCTGAGCTGATCCTGCTGAACCCGCCGTTCCACCTGGGCCACAGCGTGCACGCGGGGGCGGCGCTGAAGCTGTTCCGTGCCGCCGCCGACGTTCTCACGCCGGGCGGTGAGCTCTGGACCGTATGGAACAGTCATCTCGGATATGTCCCGGCGCTGGAGAAACACGTGGGTCCCACCGCCATCATGGGCCGTAACAAGAAGTTCACTGTCACGAGAACCCGGCGTCCGGTGGCGGATCCGGCATGACCGCGGTTAAACAGGTCAGTTGCAGGTTTCCGGGCCTCGTGGCTGGTAGCCTACGAGCAAAGGCCAGTTGCCCTGCACTTTTCTTGAAGGAGAATGCGTGACCGAGCTCCGCACGCCCGCCTCGCGGCGCGGAACCAACCTACCCAAGATGGGCGACTTCAACCTGACGGTGATCCTCGACACCATTCGGCGATCCCCCAACGGTCTGAGCCGGGTTGAGCTTGCGGGTCTCGTGGGCCTTTCGCCGCAGACGATCTCCAACATCTCCCGGCGCCTGCTGGACCAGGGTCTCATCGTGGAAGCGGGCAAAGCGGGGGTCGGACCGGGCAAGCCCCGTACCATCCTGCGCTTGAACCCGTCGGGCATGTACGCCGTGGGAGTGCACGTCGACCCGGCGGTCATCAGCTTCTCCGTGCTGGATCTGACCGGCAAGGTGGTTCTGGATTCGAAGATCGACACGCCGGAGGCGGGCGAACCGACGGCCGTCATGGCGGCGATCGTCTTCGAAGTCCAGCGCCTCATCGAGGAGTCCGGGGTCGATCCTGTCAAGCTCACCGGGCTCGGGGTGGCCGCGCCAGGCCCGATCGACCTGGATGCCGGCACCGTGGTCAATCCGCCGCTGCTGGAAGGCTGGACACGAGTTCACCTGCGGGACGCGCTCAGCAAGGCGACGGGCCTGCCGGTCGTCCTGGACAAGGACGTCACCGCGGCCGCTGTGGCCGAGACGTGGGTCGCCGGCGACAATGCCTCCAGCAATTTCGGGGTCTTCTACATGGGCACCGGCATCGGGTGCGGACTGGTCCTCAATGACGAGGTCTTCCGTGGCGCCAGCGGCAATGCGGGGGAGATGGGCCACATCGTGGTCGACCCGGAGGGGCCGCCGTGCGATTGCGGGCTCAACGGCTGCGTGAAGTCGACCGTCATCCCGCGCGTCCTTGTGGACGCCGGCGCGAAGGCCGGTCTGGTGGAGCCGCTCACGGAAGGCGATTCCGGCGTCGTCGTGCAAGAGCGTTTCAACAAGCTCTGCGATGCGGCCGACGGCGGAAATGAAGACGCGGTCGCGATCCTGGACCGTTCGGCGTTGCACCTGTCGCGCGCGGTCTCCGTGATCGCCAACGCGATGGACCTGGACCGCGTGGTGTTCGGTGGCCCGTTCTGGACGAGACTCGCACCGTATTACCTGAACCGCGTCCCGGAGCAGGTGGCGCACGGCGCCGATGCGCGGGACATCCACGTGCCGCAGGTCGTGGGAAGCCGCGTGGGCGAGGATGTCGGCGCCATCGGCGCGGCGTGCCTGGTCCTCGAGCACGCCCTGGCGCCCCGCTCGGAGCGCCTGCTGCTGGGCGGCTGAGAGGCCACCTCAGAACTTCACCGCCGCGGCGCCGAACATTGTTCAGCGCCGCGGCTTTCTGTTCCGTAAGATTGCGTCTTAATTCGACGACGTGTTTGCCGGAGTCGATCCGGCTCTCGTAGGGTGGACACATCAGTTACCGCGGTAACGTGTCAGCGACCCTCTCATGGAGGGTGTGGGTGCCCCCATGTGGGCCTGACATTTGCACACGGCAACGGGCCAGGCGTCAGCATGCGCGCCGGCCCGCCGTGCCTCATCCATAACGCCAGACGTCGAGGATTGCAGATGTCCCCACCCAGCCTCATTGACCGACCCTTACAGCAGCAGGGCACCACGCCCGTCGCGCTGTCCTACGAACTGTTCCCGCCCCGCTCCCAGGCCGCCGAGGAAGTCCTCTGGGCCACCATCCGGGAGCTGGAGACCACGGCGCCGGACTACGTGTCCGTGACCTATGGGGCGAGCGGCTCCAACCATGACACCGCCCTGGACCTCGTGGCCCGGCTTCAGGAGGAGACCCTTCTCCGCCCCCTCGCCCACCTGACCTGTGTGGGGAACACGGCGGCGGAACTCGCCGGGATCGTGGCCCAGCTCCTGGATCACGGCGTGCGGGGGATCCTCGCCTTGCGCGGCGATCTTCCCCGGGACGGCTCCCCGCTCCCGGAGGGTTCCCTGCACTACGCCCAGGACCTGGTGGAGCTCATCCGCCGGGTGGAGCAGAGCCGTTCGGCCCTGCTCTGTGCCGGCAAGGTGGCCATCGGCGTGGCGGCTTATCCAACGCGTCATCCGGAGTCACCCAGCGAGGCCCACGATGTGGAGGTGCTGCTGGCCAAGCAGCGCTCCGGCGCCGATTTTGCGATCACCCAGGTGTTCTTCCACGCCCGGCAGTACGAGGACCTGCTCGTCCGTGCCCGCCGGGCGGGAGTGACCATCCCGATCATCCCCGGAGTCATGCCTCTGACCAGCCTCCGGCGCGTCACCAGGCTCTCCGAGCTGTCCGGCGTCGCGCCCGATCCGGCGCTGATGCACGCGCTGGAGACGGCCGGCAGCGAGCTGGAGGCACAGCGCATCGGCGTGGCCGCCACCGCGGAGCTGGCCAATGCGGCCCTGGATTCCGGGGCGCCCGGCCTGCACCTCTACACCTTCAATGAGCACCGGCACGCGCTGGATGTCCTGGACCGGCTGAACCTGCCGCGCCCCAGCCGCCCGCTCCACGAGCGTGCCGCCCTGGCCTCCTGAGGCCTTCCCTTCTTCACCTCGCCGGCTCCGTCCGGCTCCACAGGGGATGCCCCCTGCCCGAAAACCTGCACCGAACTCAAAGGACTCATCATGACCGCACAGACCCCCTTCCCCGCAGCCAGCCTCCTCGGCTACCCGCGCATCGGCCGCCGTCGCGAGCTCAAGAAGGCCGTCGAGGCCTACTGGGCCGGGAAGATCGACGCCGCCGCGCTGGACGCCACGGCCAAGGAGATCCAACTGGGCAGCGCCCGCCGCCTGGTGGAGCTCGGCCTGGACGAGCCGGCCGCCGTGCCGGGCACCTTCTCCTACTACGACCAGGTGCTCGACGCCGCGGCCCACCTCGGCGCGATCCCGGCCCGGTTCGGGAACCTCCTCACCGACGAGGGCGTCCTGGACATCGACGGCTACTTCACGCTGGCCCGCGGCTCGCGCGAGCAGCAGCCCCTCGAGATGACGAAGTGGTTCGACACCAACTACCACTACCTGGTCCCGGAGATCGGCCCGGAGACGGACTTCCGCCTGACCTCCTCCCGCGTGGTCGAGGAGTTCCAGTACGCTCTGGCGAACGGCATCGAGACCCGCCCGTACCTCGTGGGCCCGGTGACGTTCCTGCTGCTGTCGAAGGCGTCCGACGACGCCCCGGCCGGCTTCCAGCCCCTGTCGCGGCTCGAGGACGTCCTGCCCGTCTACGTCGAGCTGCTGGGCAAGCTCGCCGCCGCGGGTGCCCGCTGGGTCCAGCTCGATGAGCCCGCCCTGGTCGTCGACCAGGACATCCCGGCGGAGCAGCTCGACGCAGCGGTGACCCGCGCCTACGAGGTCCTCACCGCCGCCGTCGAGCGCCCGCAGATCCTCGTCTCCACGCCGTACGGCTCGCTCGACGGTCAGCTGGGCGCTCTGGCGGCCAGCAACATCGAAGCGCTGCACGTGGACGTCTTCAAGGGAGCGGTGCCGTCCGAGGCCGCGCTGGCCGCCCTGGGCTCCAAGACCCTGGTCGCCGGCGTGGTCGACGGCCACAACATCTGGCGGAACGACCTGGCCGCCTCCGCTGCGGTCCTGGACGCGCTCAAGGGCTCGGCCGCTCGGGTGACCGTGTCCACGTCCACTTCCACGCAGCATGTTCCGCACGACGTCGCCGAGGAGACCAAGCTCTCCGAGCAGCTGAAGTCCTGGCTCGCCTTCGCCGATCAGAAGGCCGTGGAGGTCAAGACCCTGGCGTCCTACCTGGCGGATCCGGCGGCGGCACAGGCGGCCATCGACGAGGCCTCCGCCGTGATCGCCTCGCGGGCCACCGCCGAAGGCGTCCGCCGGGAAGAGGTCCGGGCCCGCACCGCGGCGCTGACGGCGGCCGACTTCAGCCGCTCCGACTACGCGGTGCGTGAGGCCGCCCAGGAGGCCGCGCTGCAGCTGCCCGCCCTGCCCACCACCACCATCGGTTCGTTCCCGCAGACGTCCGAGATCCGCTCCGCCCGTGCCCGCAACATCAAGGGCGAGCTGAACGACGCGCAGTACGAGCAGCTCATGAAAGACGAGATCAAGCGCGTGGTCGACCTCCAGGAGGAGCTGGGCTACGACGTGCTCGTGCACGGCGAGCCGGAACGCAACGACATGGTGCAGTACTTCGCGGAGAACCTCGAGGGCTTCGACGTCACCGTCCACGGCTGGGTCCAGTCCTACGGTTCGCGCTGCACCCGCCCCTCCATCCTCTGGGGTGACGTGACCCGATCCGCGCCCATCACGGTGGCGTGGGCCGAGTACGCCCAGTCGCTGACCGAGAAGCCCATGAAGGGCATGCTCACGGGTCCGGTCACGATCCTCGCGTGGTCGTTCGTCCGCGACGACCAGCCGCTGGGGGAGACCGCCAACCAGGTGGCTCTCGCCCTGCGGGATGAGATCACCGATCTGGAGGCGGCCGGCATCAAGGTGGTCCAGGTGGACGAGCCCGCCCTGCGGGAACTCCTGCCCCTGCGCAAGGCCGACCAGCCGGCCTACCTGAAGTGGTCCGTGGACTCCTTCCGCCTCGCGACGGCCGGCGCCCAGGACGCCACGCAGATCCACACGCACCTCTGCTACTCCGAATTCGGCGTCATCATCGACGCGATCGACGGCCTGGACGCGGACGTCACCTCGATCGAGGCTGCCCGCTCCCGCATGGAGGTCGTGCACGATCTCGAGTCCCACGGTTTCGGCCGCGGCGTCGGTCCGGGTGTCTACGACATCCACTCGCCGCGTGTGCCCGGTGAGGCCGAGGTGACGGAGCTGCTCTCCACCGCCGTCAAGCACGTGCCGAGCCGCCAGCTCTGGGTCAACCCGGACTGCGGTCTGAAGACCCGCGGCTACGAGGAGACCGAAGCGTCGCTGCGGAACCTCGTGGAGGCCGCTAAGGCGGTGCGCGAGGAGATCGGCGCGAGCGTCTGACGCTCTATCGGCAACACCTCTGAACCTCTGACGACGACGGCGGCGGGTCGCCCGGTAAGGGTGGCCCGCCGCCGTCGTGCGTCAGGGAGTCCGCTCACGCCCAGGTGATCTCGTCGTCCACCACCCCGTCGGCGTCCGCGGTCGCCACGAGCACTTCGTCACTGAAGTGCTCGCCGAGGCTGAAGTCCAGGACGAAGTAGCGTTCCGGCTGGTCGGGGAAGATCCCGACGTGTCCGAGCCGGAGGGCGCGGACGAAGCTCTGGTCGTCCACCTCGTCGGTGGTGCCGAAGGTGGCCCAGCGCTTCTCCTCGTCCAGCCCCTTGCAGTGGAAGTGGCGGAATTCCTGGACCTGGCTGTCCTCCTGGCCGAGTTCCTCGCTGATCAGGTCCTTGATCTGGTCGACCAGTTCCGGGAGGTAGTGCAGCCGGTAATCGGCTTTGTGCACGGAGGCCTGGTCGGGGCGCTCATGCGCGGCGAAGTTGAGCTCGATCTCCACGGGGACCCCGTGCACGGTGTGCCGGGTGGTGAAGCAGTGCGCCGTCCCGTGATTGAGTTCGAGTTCACCGAAATGCTCGCTGATGACCGTGCTCATGTGTTCAACATAGACCGGCCCGGCCCCGCTTTCCAGACTTGCCGCTTCGGCGTTTCCGGGTTACGTGCGCGACCCGGAACCGGGGCCGGGGGAGCGTGCGGGGCGCAGCGTGTCAGCGTTGCAGCGTTTCCCGCAGCGTGTCGGAGAGGAGCTCCAGGAACAGATCAACCCGGGGCCCGCCCTTGCCGCCGGGCAGCAGGGCGAAGACGTTGCGGGCCAGGCGGATCTCCGGCACGTCGAGGATCGCGATCCCGTCCGGCCGGTCGCCGAGGGCGAGTTCCGGGACCAGGGCGGCGCCGAGCCCGGCCGCGGCGAGCTCGACGCTGGCCGTGAAGTCGTCACTGTGCGCCACGACGCGGGGATGCAGGCCGCAGCTGGCGAAGAGCCGCTCGATCACCACGGCGTCCGCGGTGCCGGGGTGGTGCACGATCCATGGCATGCCGGAGAGCTGCTCGGCCGCGACGGTGGCGCCGGGGGAGAAGCGCCACGAGGAGGGGACCACCACGCGGAAGTCGTCGTCGCCGATCCACTGGCGGCGCATGGAATGGGGCCAGGCCAGGCCGCTCTGCCCCACTTGGTACACCAGGGCGAGGTCGAGCTCGCCGCCGTCGCGCAGTCCCTGAATGGTCTGGCCGGGCTCGGCGACGGAGATCTTCAGCTCGATCCCGAGGCGTGTCCAGGTCGGGTTGCTCATGATGCGGGGCAGGACGTAGGTCGCAAGGCTGGGGAAGATGCCCAGGCGCAGTTCCTGTCGGGTCTCGTCCTGGGCCTTGGACGCGGCGGCCAGCAGGGCCTCGATGTCGGTGAGGACCTTGGTGGCGTGCCGGCTCATGGCCTGCGCGGCTTCCGTGGGGACGATGCTGCGGGCGTGGCGCTGGAAGAGTTCGACGCCGGCGTCGCGCTCCAGGGCGGAGATCTGCTGGGAGACGGCGGACGCGGTGTAGCCGAGGTGCTGCGCCGCGGAGGCGAAGGAGCCGTGCCGGATCACCGCGAGCAGGGTCCGCAGGTGGACTGGATTGATCACGGGTGGCCTTTCCTCCGGGGTCGTCCCAGACAGTTTAGGCGTTCCGCCGGAGGTGACGCGGGGCGCCCGCGGCGCCCTCCCGGCGACACGCCGAGGGTGGGCGACACGCAGTGAATTAAATGTGCCAAACCTCATGCACAGCTTGTGGATCGAGGGGGCGTTAATCGCGGATTTCCGGGCAAGATCAACCCTCTGGGCTGTGGACAAACGGTGGATAGAATGACATGCTTGTAATACAGCATCTTGGGGTGCAAGACGGGGCGTTGCACTACATGTAGTATCGACATACGCAATCGGGCCACGAGGTCCCATGCCGAGGATTCCGCTGGAACAGCAGGAATCCAGGTGTTCCGGAAGGGGACGCGGCACGGGCCGGATCGCGGTTCAAGCAAAGACTGAAGGGGAGAGGGACATGACCGTTACGGTGTACACCAAGCCAGCCTGCGTCCAGTGCAACGCCACCTACCGCGCTCTGGACAAGAAGGGCATCGTCTACCAGAGTGTGGACGTCTCCCAGGACCCCGAGGCGCTGGAGCGCCTCAAGGAGATGGGCTACCTGCAGGCCCCCGTCGTGGTCACGGACAACGACCACTGGTCCGGGTTCCGCCCGGACAAGATCGCGGGCCTCGAGGCCGCTGCCACCGCGGTGGCCTGATCGCCTCCTGAGCATCTGCACGACGGCGGCCCCTTGCGCCGTGCTGCACCGTTCAGGTGATCGGCACGGCGAGTCCATTCAGAGCGGGTGGGCCGTCGTCGTCCTGGCGGCAGGCAGGCTGCCCTGCCGCGACACGGGACCCGGACGGGTCCTGCGACGAAGTGAACTGACAACAGACTTGATGGGGTGACTTCGATGGCAACGCTCACGCGTGATCCTCACGGGACGCGGGACGCCAAGGCCGGACGGGACGTGGAGAGGGGAAGCTTCCGCGTCTCGTCCAGTCACCTCATCTATTTCTCCTCGGTCTCCGGGAACACCCGGCGATTCGTGGAGAAGCTCGGAAGGAACGCGGACAGGATCCCGCTCCTTCCCGCGGAAGAACCACTGCTGGCCACCGAGCCGTTCGTCCTGGTCCTCCCTACGTATGGGGGAACCGGGGGAGACGGCTCGGTCCCCAAGCAGGTCATCAGATTCCTGAATGTTGAACAGAACCGCAAGCTGATCCGGGGCGTGATCGGGGCAGGGAACACCAACTTCGGGGACAACTACTGCATGGCCGGTGACATCATTGCCGCCAAATGCCATGTTCCCCACCTGTACAGATTTGAACTGATGGGCACGCCGGACGACGTGCGCCGAGTCAACGAGGGATTGGACACGTTTTGGACACGACTGTCGCAGAACCAGAGCTGAGCGAGGTTTCGGTGAAGGCTGAGAAGGCCCCACTGCCGGAGGCTTACAAGGGCCTGGGTTATCACGAGCTGAACGCCATGCTGAACCTCTACGGTCCGGACGGCAAGATCCAGTTCGACGCGGACCGCGAGGCCGCCCACCAGTACTTCCTGCAGCACGTGAACAACAACACGGTGTTCTTCCATGACCTGGAAGAGAAGCTCGACTACCTCATCAAGAACCAGTACTACGAGCGCGAGACGCTCGATCAGTACACGATGAACTTCATCCGCGAACTGTTCAACCGCGCGTACAAGAAGAAGTTCCGCTTCGAGACCTTCCTGGGCGCCTTCAAGTTCTACACCTCGTACACGCTCAAGACCTTCGACGGCAAGCGGTTCCTGGAGCGCTACGAGGACCGTGTCTGCATGGTCGCGCTGCACCTCGCCCGCGGCAACGAAGAGGTCGCCACCCGTCTGGTGGACGAGATCATCGAGGGCCGTTTCCAGCCCGCGACCCCCACCTTCCTCAACGCCGGCAAGGCACAGCGCGGCGAGCTCGTCTCCTGCTTCCTCCTGCGCATCGAGGACAACATGGAGTCGATCGCCCGTGGCATCAACTCCGCCCTTCAGCTGTCCAAGCGCGGCGGCGGCGTGGCCCTGTCCCTCACCAACATCCGTGAGCACGGCGCCCCGATCAAGCAGATCGAGAACCAGTCCTCCGGTGTCATCCCCGTGATGAAGCTCCTCGAAGACAGCTTCTCCTACGCCAACCAGCTGGGTGCGCGTCAGGGCGCGGGAGCCGTGTACCTGCACGCCCACCACCCGGACATCTACCGCTTCCTCGACACCAAGCGTGAGAACGCCGACGAGAAGATCCGCATCAAGACGCTGTCCCTCGGCGTCGTCGTGCCGGACATCACCTTCGAGCTGGCCAAGAAGAACGAGGACATGTACCTCTTCTCGCCGTACGACGTCGAGCGCGTCTACGGCATCCCGTTCTCCGACGTCTCGGTCACCGAGAAGTACTACGAGATGGTCGACGATTCCCGGATCAAGAAGACCAAGATCAACGCCCGTGAGTTCTTCCAGACCCTTGCGGAGATCCAGTTCGAGTCCGGTTACCCGTACATCATGTTCGAGGACACCGTGAACCGGGCGAACCCGATCGCCGGCAAGGTCACCATGAGCAACCTCTGCTCGGAGATCCTCCAGGTGTCGACCCCCAGCATCTACAACGAGGACCTGTCCTACGAGACCGTGGGCAAGGACATCTCCTGCAACCTGGGCTCGATGAACATCGCCAAGACGATGGACTCGCCGAACATCGGTTCGTCCATCGAGACCGCGATCCGCGCACTGTCCGCGGTGTCGGACATGTCCTACATCAACTCGGTGCCGTCCGTGGCCGAGGGCAACGCCAAGAGCCACGCCATCGGCCTCGGCCAGATGAACCTGCACGGCTACCTGGCACGCGAGCGGGTCCACTACGGTTCCGAAGAGGGCCTCGACTTCACGAACATCTACTTCTACACGGTGCTCTACCACGCGCTGCGGGCCTCCAACCGCCTGGCGATCGAGACCGGTGAGACGTTCGGCGGCTTCGAGAACTCCAAGTACGCGAGCGGCGAGTTCTTCGACAAGTACACCGAGCAGGAGTGGGCCCCCGCCACCGAGCGTGTCCGCGAGCTGTTCGCCAAGCACCACATCCCCACCCAGGACGACTGGCGCGAGCTCAAGGCCTCGGTCATGGAGCACGGCATCTACAACCAGAACCTGCAGGCCGTGCCGCCGACCGGTTCCATCAGCTACATCAACAACTCCACCTCGTCGATCCACCCGGTGGCCGCCAAGATCGAGATCCGCAAGGAAGGGAAGATCGGCCGCGTCTATTACCCGGCGCCATACCTGACGAACGACAACCTGGAGTACTACCAGGACGCGTACGAGATCGGCTACGAGAAGATCATCGACACCTACGCCGCCGCCACGCAGCACGTGGACCAGGGCCTGTCCCTGACCCTGTTCTTCAAGGACACGGCCACGACGCGTGACATCAACAAGGCGCAGATCTACGCGTGGAAGAAGGGCATCAAGACCCTCTACTACATCCGCCTGCGTCAGCTCGCGCTGGAAGGCACCGAGGTCGAGGGCTGCGTCTCCTGCATGCTGTGACCTTCCGACGACGGCGGCTCTGCCGCCGTCGTCGGTCTTCACCCTGATTCATCCACAGACATCAAAGTAAGCAAGGGAAAATCGATGAGCGCCGAGAAGGTCAAGCTGCTGGGCCACGTTGAGGCCATCAACTGGAACCGCATCCAGGACGAGAAGGACGTGGAGGTCTGGAACCGCCTGGTCAACAACTTCTGGCTGCCGGAGAAGGTGCCGCTGTCCAACGATGTGCAGTCCTGGCACACGCTGACCGCGGACGAGCAGCAGCTGACCATGCGCGTGTTCACCGGTCTGACGCTGCTGGACACCATCCAGGGCACCGTCGGCGCCGTGTCGCTGATCCCGGACGCGCTGACGCCACATGAAGAGGCCGTGTACACCAACATCGCCTTCATGGAGAGCGTGCACGCCAAGAGCTACAGCTCCATCTTCTCCACGCTGTGCTCCACCAAGGAGATCGATGACGCCTTCCGCTGGTCGCTCGAGAACGAGCACCTGCAGAAGAAGGCTCAGATCGTCATGGATTACTACCAGGGCGAGGATCCGCTCAAGCGCAAGGTCGCCTCGACCCTGCTGGAGAGCTTCCTGTTCTACTCGGGCTTCTACCTGCCGATGTTCTGGTCCAGCCACGCCAAGCTGACCAACACCGCCGACCTCATCCGCCTCATCATCCGTGACGAGGCCGTGCACGGCTACTACATCGGCTACAAGTTCCAGAAGGGCCTGGAACTGGTCTCCGAGGAGAAGCGCCAGGAGATCAAGGACTACACCTTCGAACTGCTGTTCGAGCTGTACGAGAACGAGGTGGCGTACACCCACAGCCTTTACGACACGGTGGGGCTGAGCGAGGACGTCAAGAAGTTCCTGCACTACAACGCCAACAAGGCCCTCATGAACCTGGGCTACGAGGCGATGTTCCCGTCCTCCGTGACGGACGTGAACCCGGCGATCCTGTCGGCGCTGTCCCCGAACGCGGACGAGAACCACGACTTCTTCTCGGGCTCGGGTTCGAGCTACGTGATCGGCAAGGCCGTGAACACCGAGGACGAGGACTGGGAGTTCTGAGTTCTCTGCTCTCTCCGCGCTGACGCGCTGCGTCTGACGCACGACGGCGGCCGCTCACCTGGGGGTGGGCGGCCGCCGTCGTCGTGTGCGGGGGAGCGTTGCCGCGGTCAGAGGTTCAGTGTCCACACGGTGATGACGACCACCAGGATGACGACGAGGAGCCCGGCGCCGCAGCCGATGGCGGCGATCGCTCCGTAGCCGAGCCGTGAGACGCGGGCTCCGGAGGCTCGCATCGCGGCGAGGAACTCGTTCCCGCCGCCGGCATTGAACGCCTGCGCGGCGCCCACCTGGTTCATGGCCCGCCCGGCGGTGCTCATGGCGCCGAGGGCCTGGTTTCCGGTGATCTCTCCGACGACGTTCGCGGCGCCGAAGTTGAGCGCCTGATACACCGCTCTCGGGTCGGCGAGGACCGGGTAGTTCCGGCCCGCCACCGTCAGGGTGATGCGCTGCGCGGCCGATTTCACGGTGACCTCGGCCGCGGGAACACTGAAATACTGCATCCATCCGGTCGGCGATCCGACCCAGAGCGTGACGATCCCTTGCTCGAGCACCGCTTGCGCCGGGTACCAGCTGTTCGTCGCGGTGTCGCCGAAGGCGCCGGCGAACGTGGCATGAGGAAAAATGGAGGGCATCGTCACGCCGCGAGTCTACCCGTCGGGTTCTCCGGACCTGTCACTCCTGTACGAGAGGAAACCCATGGCCAAGAAGAAACGCAGCACGAGCCGAGCCGGCGGCGCAGTCCAGGAGGAGCAGGCGCTGCGCGGCAAGGCGCGGCGGGCCGTCGACGTCGTGACGCCGGCCTTCGTGGCGTGGTTCGCCGAGCACGAGGAGCCGGTGGGCCTGTGGAACGCGGCCGCCGTCCTGGACGTGGTGCAGGACTTCGTGTTCGCGCATGCCGAGGGGACCGGCGTGGTCTCCGCCACGGGATTCACGCCCGACGGTTTCGTCGCCGCCTACGACGTCCTGGCCGAAAGCGTCGACGGTAAACAGGACCTCAGCGACTTCCTGGGGGCCGCCATGCACTCCTACCTCGACTTCTTGGAAGACACCGGCACCTGGACCGGCGAATCCGCCGACCTGGCCACGCTGCAGGGCTGATCGCGGCCGGCCCGCCTTGAATGGCCTGAATACTGGCCGAATGCAGAAATAAATGTCACACCCCTGCCGAAGAATGGGGTCATGGAAGTCAGTGCTCAGCTTCTCGGAGCTCAACCTCTCGGTCCTCCGGCCTCGGCGGCCGTGACGGATCCCTGGGACGCGCTTGGTGCACTGACCGAAGCGATCGTCGGGGCGGACCGCCTCATCGCCCAGATGCAGGCGAGCCGCGAGATGCTGCTAGCCCTCGCCGCCGGCCTGGCACCTTCCCTGAAGTGCGACGACGACGGCGTGCCGGCCGGCTTCGACCCGCTCACCTGGGATGCGCGGGCGGCAGAGCTGGCGGAGCGCTCCGTGGCGGCCGAGATCGGGACGGCGACTCGCACGAGTGACCGGACAATCCAGCGGCAGATGGCGGAGGCCTCGGATCTCGTGGTGCGGTTCCCTGAGACATTGAGGGCCCTGGGCGAGGGACGGATCAGCTTCGCCCATACCCGGGTGATCCGGGACGCTGCCGCTGGTCTGGACGATGACGGCGTGCGCGCCGACTATGAGGCCCGCGTGGTCGCCTACTCCGAGAACGCGGCGCCGCAACGGCTGAGGCGGTTCGCGGTCCGGGAAGCGGAAAAGGTCCGGCCGGAAGCTCTCGGTCTCCGTTTCGAGCGGGCCCGCGCCGAACGACGTGTGTGGGTGTCGCCCCTGCCCGATGGGATGGCGGAGCTGACGGCGGTCCTGCCTGCCGCGGTGGCTCATGGGATTCACGGCCGCCTGACGGACATGGCGCGGGCACTGAAGGATCGAACACCCCTTGGCACCAGCCCCGGAGATGCACGCACCCTAGACCAGCTCCGGGCCGATCTGCTGGCCGACATGCTGCTGACCGGTGCGCCTCAGAGCGTGGCGGACCCGGAGGGGCACCTCGCGGCGATCCGGGCCCGCGTCGACGTGACGATTCCCGTGGAGTTCCTCCGGTCTTCGGAAGAGTCTGACGGATCATGGAGAGCTTCTGAATGGCGCAGGATTCCGGACCACGGCCTCGGCTTGGGGAGCGACAGTCCGGTGCGGTCGTGCGGCTCGGTCGCCTCAGACGGTGGTGCAGGACACCACGGCGTGAGTGCGGAACTCAACGGGCGGTTCGCCCTTGACCCGGAGACCGCCCGCCGCCTGGCCGGTGCGGAGTCCGCTTGGCACCGGGTGCTGACCGACCCGGTGTCCGGTGCGGTCCTGGCCGTAGACCGGTACCGTCCGAACGCCGACCTCCGCAGGTATCTCGCGGCTCGGGACACCCGATGTCGCTTCCCGGGCTGTGGAATCCGCGCCGCGTTCCTGGACCTCGACCACACCGAGGACGCGGCGCAGGGAGGCATGACGAGTTCCACCAATCTCGCCGGGCTCTGCCGCAGACACCATGTGCTGAAACATCACTCCCGCTGGACCATCCGGCAAGTGGGGAGAGGGGTCCTCGAATGGACCAGCCCCATGGGCCGCGTCCATCGGGACGATCCTCCGGCCGCGGCGACGCGGATGGTGGATGCCCAGATGGCGGGGCAGGACCCGCCGCCGTTCTGAATGCGGCATGGTTCTTGTACGACGTGAAATCATCGATGACGAACCCCATTTGGGCATGCGGTCGCACGCGCCCAAGAGGCTCGTGCAGTGGTTTGGCTATGCTCTACACGGTTCAGCCGGATGGTGGATTGTTCCACTGACGATCGCATCAGTTGGCCGGGACCGGACCTAGCCCTACTGTGCCTACTCATCGTCGACCATTGTCCTTATGAGTGCGTCCAGCGCTCTGCGTTGCGCCACTGAAAGCCGCTGAGAGACGGATGGGGGTTCGTAAGGTCCCAGAGCTGTCACGGATGTGCCGGACAGGTGAAAGACTGTGGTGGGCGGAACGCCAAGGGCTGCTGCAACGCTTGCGATTGTCTCGTCGGACGTGCGTCCCGTGCCGAAGATGAGACGGCTAACTGCGGGCTGGCTTACCCCTGACGCGATGGCCAAGCTTCGGATTGAACCGAATCCGGCATCCTCCAGTAAGGTTCCCCACTCCTCTGGGACTCTTCTTGTCACAATCATCCCCACACTTCTCGGTACGTGAAGCCAGCCTAACCCACCCAATTTGCAAAATGGAACTCGTTACATATAAGTTCTAGATGTCCAACATTTGGAAGCCTGAGGAGGCGTGCGGCATGGCAGTAGTTCGTGATGATAAGCACCTTGGTGTGGTGGTTGAGTTCGTTTTGGTTACGGCTGAGATCGCAGAGTTGTGGCTCGAACAAAATCTTGAGAACCGGGCAGTTTCGCCAGAGCGAGTGGCAAGTTACGCGCTCGACATGACTGCCAACAATTGGAAGTTCACCGGGGATCCCATCAAGTTCGACTGGGACGGTCGACTGATCGATGGGCAGCACCGGCTGCTCGCGATTATTCGGTCAGGTTGCACCGTGAGAATGTTGATCGCCAAAGGTATCAATCCCACGGCTCAGACAGTGATTGACACTGGCAAGAAGAGGACCTCGTCTCATGCCCTTCAGATGGTTGGCTACCGGCAGGCACCCACTATCGTGGCAGCTGCAGCACGTATCGGGCTGACAGAAGAGGCAGGCAAGCTGCTCAACGCGAAGTCAACACTTCTTCTGCCGACGCACTCCGAAGTGATCGGGTGGGTCGAGCAGAATACGGAGATCGAGCAGTGGGCCCAATTGTCACAGAAGTATCACCGGGCCATTGCCGTCGCGCCCTCGCCGTTGGCATACGCGATGTACACGATCATCCGTTTGAACGGCGCGGAGGGGATTCGGTTCTTCGACGACCTGTATGCGATGAAGACTGAGGGCGAGGGAGACCCTAAAGCGACCCTACTGAAGCGGTTGCGCCAAGCGGTGGCGACGAAGGAGCGAATCTCGGCGGCACAAGTCATCTTCGCGATCTACAGATCCTGGAACGCGGTGAAGGTCGGCGAAGAACTCAAGCTGATCAAGTTTGCGAATGGCGCAAATCCATCTGAGATTCCAACGATCGCTCAGTGAGAAGTGACTCAGGTCCAAGGATCAAGCCTGGGTTATCAGAGAACTGGCCCGGCGGGTTGACGATGGATTGGCGCCGCGTTCCAGGCATATAGGGGCGCGGCAAGGGTGAACGGCCTCAAGAACTCACCCCTTGTCCGGCCGCCAGCCACGCCAGACCGGCTGCCGGAGGATTCCGTCGCCGGTGCGTCCCCGTGATTCGACCTCTGCGAGCGCGTCCGGGTCGACCCAATGTGCTCCGCGCCGGATCTCCGCCGGGACCTCCACCGCAGGCTCGGCTCGCTCCCGCTCTTCCAGCCGTTCCCGGATCTCCCGGCGTTGCCGCGTCGAGAACCCGGTGCCGACCCGCCCGGCGTACTGCAGTGCGCCGTCCCGCCGCTCGGCAAGTAGCAGTGAGGCGAAACCGCGCGGCTCGGCGTCGCTCTCCCGCCAGCCCATGACGTACACCTCTGCCGTGTCCAGCAGCGGGTACTTCCGCCAGTCCTGCGAGCGCGAGCCGGACCGGTAGACGCTGTCCCGGCGTTTGGCGACCACTCCTTCCAACCCCAGTTCACCTGCGGCCTCGAGCGCTTGCTCGCCGTTCCCGTCGAAGGCGTCCGGCACGGCGAACGGCGCGTCCGGAGGAACCTCGACCAAGGAAGCGAGGAGCTCGCGACGCTGCTCATGGCCCAGCGAGCGGCAGTCACGGCCGTTGAGCTGGAGCACGTCGAACAGGAAGTACGCGGCCGGCGCGGCCTGTCGAGCGCGCGCGACCTTGTCCGGCTCCGTCAGCCCGAACCGCTGCTGGAGTTTGGAGAAGCTCGGAACGCCGTCGTCGGCCAGGGCGACGATCTCCCCGTCGATCACGGCCTGCTCGGCGTTGAGCAGATCCGGGAGCCCGTTCAGCTCGGGATAGGAGGCGGTGAGGTCATGACCCGAGCGGCTCACCAGGCGCAGTCGCCCGTCCTCGACGACGGCGAGCGCCCGGATGCCGTCCCACTTCATCTCGAACGCCCACTCGCCCGAGTCAAGGTGGGGGAGCGAGGCGAGGGGTGCGGTCTCCGCCAGCATCGGGGTGAAGTCCGCGGGATCGGAGTCCCCGGAGGTGGTGACCTCCGGCGACGTGGGCCGCGCCCCGCCGTCGAGCTCCATACGGTGGATCATCCAGCGGGGCTTGCCGCCCGACTCACCGGCCCGGAACAGCACGACCCGGCGAGGGCCACCGAGCCCGCCACCGGGGGTGCCGTGCAGCGTGACGATGACCTCGTCGTCGCGCCATTTCTCCAGGTCGTAGTGGCCGCTGTCCCAGATCTCCACCGTGCCCGCCCCATACTCGCCCCGGGGGATCGTGCCCTCGAACGTCCGATAGGACAAGGGATGGTCCTCCGTGGGGACGGCGAGATGGTTGACGGCGCCGTCGTCGGGCACGCCTTTCGGCAGGGCCCAGCTCACGAGCACCCCGTCATGCTCCAGGCGGAAGTCGTAGTGAAGCCGGCGTGCCTGGTGGCGCTGGATCACGAAGCGCCGTTGGTCGCCCTCCGCATCGTCATCGCTGTCGCCCGGGGCTGGGACCGGCTCCGGGGTCCGTCCGGCGTCGCGCTTGGCGCGGTACTCGGTCAGCCGGTCAGGCGCTGCACCCGCTCCCTTGCCGGCGCCCGCCTTGAGCAAGGCCGCCAGTGGATCGCCGCGCTTCTCAACGCGCTGCAGGACCTCGTGGAACTCCAGATGGCGCAGATGGGGAGAGGCCAGCTCCCGCCAGGTCCGCGGCGCCGCCACCATGGGCCGGGCCCGGCCGCGCAACGAGTACGGGGCGACCGTGGTCTTCGCCGCGTTGTTCTGGCTCCAGTCGATGAAGACCTTTCCGGGGCGAAGCGCACGTTTCATGGAACTGGTGATCGTCTCGGGATGGTCCGCCTCCAGGGAACGCGCCAGTTCGTGGGCGACGGCGGATGCATCGTCGGAACTCAGCTCGCCGCTGAGCGCGGCATAGAGGTGGATGCCGGAACTGCCGCTCGTCACGGGGATGGATTCCAGCCCCATGTCCCGCAACAGATCGCGGACAAGGAACGCCACCTGGGCGACCTGCGCCAGCTCGACGCCGTCCCCGGGATCCAGGTCGAACACCAGGCGATCCGGGGAACCCGGCGTTCCCTCAGCGGTGAAACGCCATTGCGGCACGTGAATCTCCAGCGAGGCCAGCTGGGCGAGCCAGACGAGCGTCGCCGCGTCATCCACGAGCGGGTACGTGTTGACGTGGTCCTTGTGCTGGATCTCGCCGGTGTGCACCCAGTCCGGGTAGGAATCGCCGAGGTCCTTCTGGAAGAACGCCCCGCTCCCGTCCGGGCCCACGCCATCGGGCCATCGCTTCCGCGTGGCCGGACGCTCCCGGCAGTGGGGGATCATGGTCTTCGCGATCGCGGAGTAGTACGCGATCACCTCTTCTTTGGTGGTGCCGGTCTCGGGGTAGAGCACCTTGTCCAGCTTCGTCACCCGGATACGGTGCCCGCCGAGCCGCACCTCGCCGTCGCGCTGTGCCATGACTACATCATGGTCCTGTGCCCACGCAAGAGGTAGACCGTTGACGTTTGCGGGGTCTCTACTGTAAGGATGAGAGCGATCTGGAGCGGAGCCATCACGTTCGGCCTCGTGAACGTCCCGGTCAAGCTGTACAGCGCGACGGAGGACCACGACGTCGACCTCCATCAAGTGCACGACGCCGACGGCGGGCGCATCCGCTATCAGCGCCGCTGCGAGGTGTGCGGCAAGGTGGTCGAGTACGAGGACATCGACAAGGCCTATGCGGACGACGAGCAGACGATCGTCCTGACGAAGAAGGACCTCGAGTCCATCCCGCAGGAACACGACCGTGACATCACCGTGGTGGAGTTCGTCCCCAGTGATCAGCTCGACCCCTTGCTCTTCGACCGCAGCTACTACCTGGAGCCCGCGGGGAAGAACGCCAAGGCCTACGTGCTGCTGCGCCGCACCCTGGAGAAGACGGACCGGACCGCGGTCGTGCACTTCGCCCTGCGCCAGAAGACCCGGCTGGCCGCCCTCCGCGTCAGGGGCGACGCGCTGCTCCTCCAGACGCTGCTGTGGCCGGATGAGATCCGTGAACCCGAGTTCCCGGCGCTGGACGAGAATCCCCGCATCAGCGCCAAGGAGATGCAGCTCTCCGCGGCCCTCGTCGAGAGTTTCTCCGAGGATTTCGACCCCTCCGCCTTCCACGACGACTACCAGGAGCAGTTGCGGACCCTGATCGAGGCGAAGCGCCGTGCCGGCGACTCGCTCGACACGGAGGAGACCTTCGGGCGGGAGGAATCGGGTGGAGGCCAGGTCATCGATCTGATGGAGGCACTCAAACAGAGCGTCGAGCGCTCGCGGGCGCGGAAGAAGGGCGGGGCTGGAAAGGCGGAGCCAGCAGATAAGCCGACTTCCGGGAAGACCGGCACCGCGAAGAAGGCAGGCACCGCGAAGAAGGCAGGCACAGCGAAGACCGGCACCGCGAAGAAGAGCAGCGGCACCCGCAAGAAGTCCCCTGCCAAGAAAGCAGCTTCCCAGAAGACAGCTTCCCAGAAGACCCCGGCCCGCAAGGGCGCCTGACCCGTCCGAAAGGAGCACACCCATGGCGGAATCCGTGGTGAGTGAGCCGGCCGACCACCTCGTTCAGGAACTCGCCCGGCTGGCACAGGCCCGGGGCCTCACAGTGGCGACCGCGGAGTCGCTCACCGGGGGACAGCTCGCCGTCGCGATCTCGGCGTGCGACGATTCCAGCGAGTGGTACCGGGGAGGGATCGTCGCGTATCAGCCCGCCACCAAGCACGGACTGCTCGCCGCACCACCGGGCCCGGTGGTGACCGCTCCGACGGCGGCCGCCATGGCCCGCTCGGCCGTGCAGCTGCTGGAAGCCGACTACGCGGTCGCTCTGACCGGCGTCGGAGGCCCCGGTCCCGAAGAGGGACAGCCCGCAGGAACGGTCTATCTGGCGACATGCGCGGCAGGGGAGGAACCTGACGTCGTCCATCGGAAGTTTGAGGGGAACCCGATGAAGGTCCTGGAAGGCTCCGTGCTGGCGGCCCTGCAGGAACTCGTGGACCGGATCACCCGCGGATGAGCGCCCGGGCACGATACCGTCGATGACATGACCGAATTCTGGCGCAGCCGCGACATGCCTCAGCTGGAATCGCGGCGCTCCTGCCAGGCCGTGTCCTGCTACCGGCCCCATACTCATGACCGCTTCTCGATCGGACTCATCGATGCCGGGCAGGCGGTGTTCGCCGGGAGCGGTGACACGCGCTGTGAGCTCGAGCCGGGGGACGTGCTGCTGATCCCCGCCCACACCGTGCATTCCTGCAACCGGCAGAGCGGCGTGTGGACCTATCAGATGATCCACCTGGACCAGGACTGGATCGCAGGCCTCCTCCCGGATGGCGCCGCACGGCTGTTCGACGGCGTCGCAGTGTTTCGTGAGCCCGGCCTGCACTGCGTCTTCAGCCGCCTCAATGACGGCCTCTTCCGTGGGGACGATCCGGCCGGGGTGCGGGCCGGGCTCGTGGAGGCGCTCTCCGCCTGCCTGGACCTCGCCCCGGCGTACCGAGGCGCGCCCAGTCCGGAGCCCTCCGCGGATCCGTCTCTGGCACCCGTCCTGGACCGGCTCCGGAGTGATGCGCCCACCCCCAGCCTCGATGAACTCGCCGGATTGCTCGGCATGGACAAGTACCAGCTCATCCGCGCCGTGAAGGACGCCACGGGACTCCCTCCCATCGCCTGGCGTCAGAACGACCGAGTGATCGAGGCGCGCGCCCTGCTTCGCGAAGGCCGGTCGCCCGCAGAGACCGCGTACGCGCTCGGCTTCACGGACCAGAGCCACTTCCATCGGGTGTTCCGGTCGCACGTCGCAGCGACGCCCGGCGCCTACCAGGGCTGACGCAACTTCGTACAAGACGGCGCGGCGTATCCGCAGCAGACTGTCCGGATGGACATCACTGCTGCAACGCTTCACACCGTCTCCGACACGCTCCGCCGCTGGGCCCTCGATGAGGATCTGAAAGCCAGAACCATGGCCGACCCTGCGCTCGCGGCCGTCGCCGGACGCGTCGCCGCACGCTATACGGCAGGGCCCGACGTCGACGGCGCGCTTCGGGCTCTCGAGTCCGTGGCCCATCGGGGCCACCGGGGCAGCATCGAGTGCGTGGGTGAATCCGTGCGGGATGCGGGGGTCGCCTCACAGGAGACCGAGGCGTTCGTGGACCTGGCGGAGCGGCTCGGCCGGCCCGGGTCCCCGCGTCCGGCGCCGGTGCCCACGCTCTCCTTCGACCTCTCCCATCTCGGATCGCTCGTCTCGCCGGAGCTGGGCCTCGAGAACGCGTCGCGGGTCGCTCAGGCGGCACGTGACGCCGGCACCTCCGTGATGATCTCCGCCGAGGGCTCCGACCGCACCGACCTCGTGCTCGACCTCTGGGAGCGGCTCTCCTCGGACTTCCCGGAGACCGGGATCACCCTCCAGGCCCGGCTGCATCGCACGCCGGAGGACCTTGAGCGTGTGCTGCGCAGGCCCGGGCCGGTCCGTCTCGTGAAGGGCGCCTTCCTCGAACCCTCGGCGGTGGCCTATCTCCGGGACTCCGAGCCCATGATCGCGGCCTACCATCGGCTCGCGGACCGGCTGCTCAGGAGCGGTCACCGGGTCAGCCTCGCCACCCACGACGCCGCCCTCGTGGAGGAACTCCGCGCCCGGCATGGCGACACGCTCCGGGACGACCACGTCGAGTTCGAAATGCTGCAGGGCCTCGGAACAGCGTTGCTCGACGCACTGCAGGCCGAGGGGTTCGCCACCCGGGAGTACGTCGTCTACGGACCGGAATGGTGGCTCTACGTGCTCAACCGGATCGCCGAGCACCCGGAACGGGTCCTCCTCGCACTGGCCGATCTGGGGTCTTCGGCGTCGGGGTGACGCGCGGCACATTACCGTCATCCAACGCGGTTCCTCGGGGCCGACGAGCACGCCTGGCACTATCATGGAAGCTTCCCCGGATATGCCGCGTGAGCTCACGCGTGCCCGGAACCGGGGTCAGTAGCTGAACGACAACGGAGGACCATGAGCCGGAACCGGAAGAAGCCGCGTCAGGACAAGAAGCAGGCGGCAGCCCTCAAGCAGAGCGAAGCCCTGTACAAGAACGCCGACCGCGCCGTCGACACTCAGGCTCTCGCCTTCGTGCGCTGGTACGAGGGGACGGACGGGAACACCGGCGCCGAGGCGCTGCAGGTGCTCCAGTCGGTCAAGCAGTTCCTGTGGCTGTACGGCGCCAGCGGCGCCCCGGTGTCCGCTACCGCGTTTGACGCCGACGTCTTCCTTCAGGCCATGGCGCAGCTCCAGGCGATGAGCGAGGCGGGGGAGAGCCGCGTCTTCCAGGTCATGACGGACGACCTTCAGGTGTACCTCGGATTCCTGGACGCCACGGGGTCCTGGACCGGTACCGCCGAGGACCTCGAGGTGCTGCTCGAGAACTTCGTGCTGACGCAGGACGAGGAGGCGGCGACGGAGGAAGCGCCTGCTGAAACCGTCGCAGACGCCGAGGCTGGCAGCGCCGATGCTTCCGCTAGCGCCGATGCTTCCGTGAGTACTGTCCGTCACGCCGTCGCGCTCCTCGACTGGCTCGGCGACGGCAAGGAGCTGACCGCCACCGGGTCGCTGCGTCTGGCGGACATCGCGGGCGCCGCGGCGGCCGTCGGCGTGCATGCCGTGGGATCCCAGAAGCGTCTCTCCGAGGACGAGGTGGCTGCCCTGGCCGACCCCGATGGCCGCCTGCCTCAGGTCGTCCGCTCCATGGCGGAGCTGGAGCACCTGAACACCCTGTGGCTGAGCCTGCGCGAACTCGGATACCTCGAGGTCACGGGCAAGAAGGCCACGGTGAGCGACGCCGGCCGCGCCCTGCAGAACGGCGGCGCCGCGGAACGCGAGGCCCTGTTGCGGGAACTCGCCGCCGGCGCTGAGCTCGCCGACGCTGAGCTTCCTGCTGCGGGCTGACCGGCTGAGGCCTTCCGAGTGAGCGCGGGTTTCGCCGTGGTCGACGTCGAGACCACCGGTCTGGTCCCGGGAAGGGACCGTGTGGCCGAGATCGGTGTCGTCCACGTCGACCCTGACGGCACCGTCCGCGACCGCTGGGAAACACTCGTCAACCCGCAGCGCGACCTCGGTCCGCAGCGCATCCACGGAATCCGTGCCGAGCAGGTGCGGGACGCCCCGCTCTTCGCCGACGTCCTGCCCGAGATCATGCGCCGGCTGGACGGACGCGTCTTCGTCGCCCACAACGCCCGGTTCGACCATCGCTTCCTGACCGCGGAAATCCTCCGAGCGGGTGAGGAGTTCCCCGTCGTGGCCGACGATGTCGTCTGCACCATGCGCCTGGCCCGCACGTTCCTGCCGGGTGCGGGCCGGTCGCTCCAGGACTGCTGCAACGCCTTCGGCCTGCTGCTGGAGGACGCACACACCGCGGGCGCGGACGCCGAAGCCACCGCGCACGTCCTGAGCGCCTATCTGAGCATGGCGCCCGAGGACCCCAGATGGGCGGCGGCGCTCGAACGGTCGGCAGCGGCCGCCTGGTCCGTCCCGGCCCGTGCGGGACACCCCGGGCTGTCGCGCGCCGACAGTGACCGGCTGGGAAGCCTCCGTCGCCGGCTCGCTGCGGCCTGGTCCGATGGCATGCTGTCCCCGGAGAGCGTGTCCGGGTTGTATGCGGAGGCGGCCCGGCTCGGCGTCCCGGGCGAGCACATCGACGCACTGCTCCAGGAACCGGCCCCCGCGCCACCCGGAAGGTGGCCCGGGGCCACGGTTCCCGTCATCCCGGGCCAGCGGCTCGTCCTCACAGGGCAGATGGGCAGGCCGCGCCACGAGATCACCGAACGCCTCGGAGCGGCCGGGTATCCGGTCCACCCCACCGTCACCCGGTCAGTCGCGCTCGTGATCGCCGCGGATCCGGGCAGCATGTCGCTCAAAGCCCGGCGCGCGCGGGATTACGGCATCCCCGTCGTCGGCGAGGACGTCCTGAACACGCTCCTCGGAGGGCTCTGATCACCTCGGGGTTTCTGCGATTACCCTGTGAATCTCCGGCGGTGTCCGGTCGGCTCCGCTGAATGACGCCGGCGAGCCGGTAATCTCTGGCAGTATGTCGAGCTTTGCCCGCCGCGCTGCAGCCCCGACGCTCGCCGCGGCACTCACCGTGACGCTGCTCTGCAGCGGCCTGCTGCCCGGAGCCGTGGCGGACGACGACACCCCGCCGAGTGGTTACCCCTCGTGGAGCGACGTCCAGCAGGCCAAGCAGAGCGAAAGCGCGAAGGCCGCCGAGATCACCAGGATCAAAGGCCTGCTGGGGCACTTGGAGACCGAGGCCGAGAAACGGGGCAACGCCGCCGTCGTCGCGTCGGGAGAGTATGCCGTGGCGGATGCGGCCCTGGGCGTCGCGAAAGCGAAAGCGGACGGACTCTCGGCGCAGCTCCGCCAGGCCACCGCGGAAGCCGCGCGGTACCGGAAGGAGTACGGCTCTCTGGCCGTGCAGGCCTATAAGAGCGGCAGTCTGGACATGCCGGGAATCCCGGACCTCCAGTCCATCCAGCCGGACCGTCTGCAAGGACTCAGCGTCCTGGAGGTGGTGACGGGCAGGGCCTCCGCCTTGCTGGCGAAGTCGTCCGCCGCGGAGAACACCGTGCAGTCCCTCAGCGACCAGGAGCAGCGCGCCGAGGCCGAGCGGCAGCGTCTGGCGGACGATGCCCAGCGCAAGCTCGACGCCGCACAGGCCGCGAAGGCCGCCATGGACACGCAGCTCGCCCAGCAGAAGCAGCACGGACAGGAACTCACCGCGCAGCTTGCTTCGCTGAAGGGGACCACGGCATCCGTCGAAGCTCGGTATCAGCAGGGTCAGGAGGCCCTTGCCGCGTATGAGGCGGCTCAGGCCGCCAAGCGAGCCGCCGCCGAGGAGCGGGCGCGGGAGCAGGCCGCGGCGGCTGCAGCTGCCGCGGACCGGGAACGCCAGCAGGAACAGGCCGCAGCCAACGCCCAGCAGGCGGGTTCCGGGAACGCTCCTGCGCCCAGCACACCCGACCCGGCGCCACAGCCGCCCGTCGTCGTGCCGCCGGGCACCGGGGGAGCCGTGAACGATCCGGCCGGTGCCCAGTCCTACGCCGCGGGCCGGCTGGGGTCCTACGGATGGGGGCAGGACCAGTTCCAGTGTCTGCAACTGCTGTGGACGCAGGAGTCGAGCTGGCTCACGACGGCGACGAACGCCTCGTCGGGGGCCTACGGCATCGCCCAGGCGCTCCCGGCCGGCAAGTACGCCAGTGCCGGCAGCGACTGGCTCACCAACTACCGCACGCAGATCGAATGGGGTCTCGGCTACATCCGGGACCGCTACGGCTCACCGTGCGGCGCCTGGGCGCACGAAGTCTCGAACAACTGGTACTGACCGGGCCGGCCGGGACTGACCTGACCAACCGGCACTGGCCCGGCGGTCACCTCACCACTTGAGTCCGCGGCCCACGATCGCGCGGATGAGGGCGTCGCTCACCTCGGTGTCCGCCGAGGGGTTCTTGATCAGCGTGAAATCCACGTCCCCCACGGGCGGGAGATCGAAGCGACGGGTGATGACCGTCAGGTCCTCGGGGATGAGCGTCGAGGGCATGACCGCGACGCCGAGCCCGGCGCGGACGGCGGCCAGCACCCCGGCGATCTGCCGGGTGGAGCATGTCACCTTCCAGCGCCGCCCTTGTGATTCCAGGGCGTCGATGGCCAGCCTCCGGCTCAGACTCGGCGCTGGGTAGGCGACGAGCGGCACGGGGGAGTCGTCGGGCAGCACGGTCTGTTCCAGTCCGACCCAGGCGAAGGAGTCGTGGCGCGCCACTTCGCCCTCGGCCGCACCGGCCACCCATTTCACGAAGACGAGGTCCAGCTGGCCGGCTTTGAGGCGCCGGTGCAACTGGTCGCTCTGTCCGACCGTGAGCTCCAGATTGATCTCGGGGTAGAGCTGCCGGAACTCGCGCAGGATCCGGGGAAGGCTCGTGTTCGCCAGATCGTCTGCCGCCCCGAAGCGCAGCCGCCCCCGCATGGCCGACCCGGCGAAGTACCGGGCCGCGGCGTCCTGCTCCGCCAGGATGGTCCGGGCGAATCCGGCCATCGCATCACCGTTGTCGGTGAGGCGGACCTCCCGGGTGTCGCGCACGATCAGGGACCGCTTCGCCGCGGCCTCCAGCTTCTGGACATGCTGGCTGACGGTGGGCTGGGCCAGGCCGAGCCGCTGCGCCGCCTGGGTGAAGTTGAGCGTCTCGGCGACGGCAAGGAAGGACCGGAGGTGAACAGGATCGAACATGAAGAGGCCTTCCCGGCGGGGCTCGGCGGACGTGGGATCCCCGTGTTTCCGGGCATCCATGGCCATTGCGATACGCAATGGCACTTATAGCCATAATTCTCTTCTGCAATGGAATTGCGCAAGCCTACGGTGGACTCACACCCCGAGAACCTGAACCGAGGACTTCCGTGACGCCCCCACCGGCCCCCGTGCCGCCCACCGTTTCCCCGACCGCCAGCCCAGTATCCAGTCAGTCCGCCGCCTCCCCAGCCGCCGCCTCCCAGACCCTCCACCCCGCGACCCAGCCCCTCGCCGTCGTCGCCGAAAAGCTGCCGTGGCGGCAGACGTTCAACTCCCTCTCCATCCCTAATTTCAGGATCTTCACCGCCGGCCATTTCGTGGCGGTCATCGCGGTCTGGATGCAGCGCATCGCCCAGGACTGGCTGGTCCTTCAGCTGTCCGGCTCGGTGACGGCGGTCGGTGTGACCGCGGCGCTGCAGTTCCTTCCATCGCTCGTGCTGGGACCCTGGGGCGGAGCCCTGACGGACCGCCTGCCCAAGCGGCGGATCCTCATCGCGACCCAGAGCGCGGCGGCGCTGCTGGCCGCGAGCCTCGCCGTCCTGGCGCTCAGCGGCCGCATCGAGGTGTGGCACTGCTATCTGATCGCGCTGATTCTCGGCCTGGTGACGGTCCTCGACCAGCCGGCCCGCCAGGTGTTCGTCAACGAACTGGTGGGGCCCGAGCACCTCCGGAACGCCATCAGCGTCAACTCGACCGTCTTCCAGCTCGGCGGTCTGATCGGGCCGTTCCTCGCCGGGGTGCTGCTCAACGCCGTCGGCGCCGGCTGGGCGTTCGCGATCAACGCGCTGGCGTGCTGCTGCACGGTGCTGAGCCTCACGGCCATGAACCGCGACCGACTGCACGTCAGTGCTCCGGCGCCCCGCCAGAAGGGCATGGTGCGTCAGGCGGTCCAGTACGCGCTCCGCAAGCCCACCATCCGCTGGCCCTGGCTGATGGCGGCCTTCGTGTCGCTGTTCGCGCTCAGCCTCCCGGTCCAGCTCGCGGCCTTCGCGGACCGGGTGTACGACGTCGGCGCCGGAGGCTACGGCCTGCTGAACGCCATGCTCGCGCTGGGTGCGCTCCTGGGCGCCGTCACCTCGACCCGGCGCCGCAGGCTCCAGGTCCGCTCCGCGGTGTTCGCCGCGGGAGCCTACGGGGTCATGCTCTGCATCGCCTCCCTGGTGCCGGGACTGGCGGCGTTCTGCGTCCTCATGGTGTGCACCGGATTCTGTTCGCTGCTCTTCCTGACCGCCGCCAACCAGCTCGTGCAGACGAGTTCCAACACTGCCATCCGGGGCCGTGTGATGAGCCTCTACCTCGTGGTGCTCATGGGCGGGCAGGCCCTCGGCGGTCCGATGATGGGCTCTCTCGCCGAGCACTTCGGACCTCACGTCTCGCTGTTCGTTTCGGGAGTGGTGCCCGCCGTGGCGGCGGCCGTCGTCTCGGTGGTCCTGGCGCGGCAAGGGAAGCTCCGGCTCCAGGTGCAACTGCAGGGATACCGGCCGTCGTTCCGGATCTCGGGCGGTGTGACACGAGCCGCGGACGGCTGAGAGGGCACTCCCGGTTAGGCTGAAGGGGTCCTCGCATCCCGACAGAAGGCAGGCCCATGCAAGAGTCACCCAATCCGCTCGTGCCCACCGGGTGGGAAGCGGGTGTCATGATCATCGGCGCGGTCATAGTGGTGCTGGCCATCGTGGCGTGGATCCTGCTCCTGGTCAGGAAGCCGCTCACTCCGGCGTACCGGCTGGTGCTGGCCCTCGCGGTGCTGATGTTCCCGGTGCTGGGACCCCTCGCTGCGATCCTCATCTCGCTCCGGGCTCCCCGCCCCGGTCGGGAGGTTCTTCAAGGACGCCAGGACTGAGCCGGGGCTGAGCGACCCCGGGGGTCACGTGCCGGCGGCGTCCTCCGCGATGCGCTTGGACACCGCGGCCGGCATCGTGGAGCAGGAGTCGCCCGAGTTCCGGTCCGCCGCGTGGTCGCTGGCCAGATCGGTGATGCCGACGGTCGCCACGGTCGCCTGCCAGCCGCCCATGCCCTCGATCTGGCGTGGCACCCAGACGTTGGCCGCGCCGTTGATCAGGTCCCAGGCGAGCGGGTCGGCGCTGGGGCCGAGGTCGATGCCGCCTTCCGGTGCTCTGCGGACGCGTTCCGGCAACGGCAGGACGCCCATGAGCTGGCCCGCCTGGTGCTCGGTCATGGCCCAGGGCGGGGAGTTGAAGTAGTACCAGCTCGCGGCACAGATCCCATACAGCTTGGGAGCGAACTGGGCGTAGTTCAGATAGAGCTCCAGGACCCGTTTGGCCGGAACCGTCAGGCTCATCTCCGTGGCGAGGCCGGCCTCCAGGCCCTTGCGCACGGGGTCCTGGCTGGGCCAGAGGTAGATGTTCTTGACCAATTGCTGGGGGATGGTCGACCCGCTGGGGTCCTTCTCGCCCTTCTGCCAGGCCTCGGCCCGCTGGGTCAGTTCCTCCCAGGTGAAGGCGCCGACACGGGTGCCGAGCTGTTCGTCCTCGTGGGCGATCGTCGCGGCGAGGGTGAAGCGGCTGATGTGGTCGATCGAGACGTACTGGTACACGATCGGCTCGCCACTCTGGAACATGTATGACGTCCGTGGCGGAGTGAACCAGTTGTAACTGAGGACCGACAGGAACTGCACCACCAGGAGCACCGCGACACTCACCGTGACGCGCTTCAGGATCTTCCGGCGGCGGCGTGGCGTGGCGGGTGGGGCCGAAGCCGATGCTGCCGGCTGCTGATCCCTGCCGGCCGGACGGGACCGTGGGGCAGGGGCGGGGGCTGATGCAGAGGCCGGGACGACGCCGCGTGGCCGCTTGTCGCGGCGTGGACGGCGGCCGCGGGCCGGTGCAGTCTCGTCCGGCCAGGCCCCCTGCGGCTCCGGCGCTCCCGGGTGTCCGTAGTCGCCCTGGTCTTCGGGCGGAAGGCCCCGCTGGGCTTCGATCCGCCCGGTGCGCGCGGCCTGCCAGGAGTGGTTCGGTGGTTCGGAGCGCATGGCTGGAGTGTAGAGGAGCTTTCTTGAAGGGCTCTGACAGCAGGGTCACGCCGGGCTGTCAGAGCCCCCTCCGCACACCTGGGCTGTCAGACCCCGAGGCGTTCCTTGACTTCGGCCGCGCTCGGGTTCGTGGCGGCGGAGCCGTCCGGGAAGAGCACCGTCGGCACGGTGCGGTTGCCGCTGTTGAGCTGTTCCACCAGCTCAGCCGTGCCGGGGACCTCTTCGATGTTGATCTCCTGGTAGCCGATGCCCTGGGCGTCGAGCTGCTTCTTCAGGCGCTTGCAGTAGCCGCACCATTCGGTGGAGAACATGGTGATGCTGCCGGATTCGGGGGTGAAGTCCACGGGTTCCTCTCGGGTCTGTGCTTGATCGGGTCTGTGCTTGATCGGGTCTGGATCTGAGTTTCTGCAGACCACAACAGTACGGGGTCCGGCTTTCTTCCCAGGGCGAGGGCGGATGGCGCGGGTGAGACGACCGGGGGTGACATCGGACCCCGATGCGGGTAGACAAGTGACATGACCTCCTTCGTCACTTCAGCCGATGGCACCCGGATCGCGTACGAAGCCCAGGGGAGCGGGCATCCGCTCCTCATCGTGGGTGGCGCCCTCAATGAGAGGAACTCTGCGGCGGGCTACGTCCCGCTCTTGGAGGACGCTTTCACCGTGGTCCGCTACGACCGCCGTGGCCGCGGCGAGTCGGGTGACACCCAGCCGTGGTCCACGGAACGCGAGATCGAGGATCTGAAGGCCGTCGCCGCGGAGTTCGACGGGCCGGTCTCCGTGTACGGGCACTCGTCGGGCGCCATCCTGACCCTCCTCGCCGTCGCGGACGGGCTTCCGGCGCGCCGCGTCGTCACCTATGAACCCCCGTTTCTGACCGAACAGACCACGGACTGGCGTGCCTTCGCGGAGCAGCAGCGCGAGGCGGCTGCTGCGGGCCGTCCCGGTGACGCGGTGGAGAACTTCATCCGGCACGTCGGCGCGCCCTGGGACCCGTCGATGCGGCAGATGCCGTTCTGGGCAGGGCTCGAGGCGCTGGGTCACACCGTCACCTACGATCTGCAGATCGTCGGCGACAGCTCGGTGCCGATCGAGGAGCTCGCCCGCGTCGAGGTGCCCGTGCTCTCGCTGTACGGCGGTGACAGCCCGCAGTGGGCCGAGACGTCGGCCGAGGCCGTGGCAGCCGCGGTCACCGACGGCAAGGCGCTGGCCATCCCGGGGCAGACGCACAATTCGGACCCGGCCGCGCTCGTGCCGCAGATGAGGGCGTTCCTGCTCGGCTGACCCGCGCGGAACCATCCTGTTTGCTGACGCATCGTCACCATCCCTGAGGAGGCCGATGCGTCACACTGGAAGGGATGGACTTCCTCCTCAATCTCCCGTTCCACGTGGCGTTCCCGGTGCTGTTCGTGATCGTCATGTGCCGCGCCAACGCCACGTACTGGATCGGGCGCGGCGCGGTCAACGGGCTGGAGAAGACCAGGCTCGCGCATCGCCTGAGCGGAGCCGAGGCGGGCACCGCCAAACGCTGGATCGCGAAGTGGGGGCCGGGCGCCGTCGTCGTCTCCTTCCTCACGATCGGCATCCAGACCGCGGTGAACTTCACCGCCGGCGCGGGGCGCATGCCCCTCAAGCGCTACCTTCCCGCCGTCACCCTGGGCTCGATCATCTGGGCCCTCCTGTACGCGACCGCCATCCTCGCGCTGATCGACACCTGGCTGGGTCTCATGGCGGGCTCGCCGTGGGCCTGGGTCGCAGCGGCACTCGTGGTCCTGGCCGTTGTAGCGTTGGTACTTGTACGACGACGGCGACGCAGCCTGCGCGCGGCCGTCACCCCGGTGGATGCCGACGTCAAGCCCTGACCGCCTCGGCGAGTCCACCTCCACGCGCTGGGCTCCAGCGAGGAAGGACGCGGTGTGAACCTGCCCGAACTGGCCGGAGGGGACTCCTACTACGTCCCGCTCGGCGACGGTCGATACCAGTCCACGATCCATGCGCAGGGCGCCTGGAATCCCCACGAGCAGCACATGGCCCCGGCCAGTGGGCTCATGGTCCACGAACTGGCGCAGCATGATCCCCGGCCCGAGCTGCGGATGGCCCGGCTCTCCTTTGAGATCCTCGGCCTCATCCCCGGTGGCGAGTTCTCCATCCGGTGCGAGACGATCCGGCCCGGCAAGACCATCGAGCTGGTCCAGGCCGAACTGCTCGCGCCCGACGCCAAGGGCGTGGAGCGCGTGGCGATCCGTGCGTCCGCCTGGCGCCTGATCATGACCGACACCTCGGCCATCGCCGCGGTCGAGGACGAACCGATGCCGCCGCTCGAGGAATGCGACCCGTTCGATGTCGCCTCGCTCTGGCCGGGCGGTTACATCGCCTCCCTCGACGTGCGGGTGGCACGCCACCACCGGCGCGGCAACGGCTGTGTCTGGGTCTCGACCCGGCACCCGCTCATCGAGGGCGAGGAGACGCCCGAGTGGATCCGTCTCATGGGGCTCGTGGACACCACCAACGGCATCGCGGCACGTGAGAAGCCCGGGCCCGGTGGCTATGCCTGGCCGAACACGGACCTCCAGATCCACCTGTACCGTCAACCCTCCGGCACGTGGCTCGGCCTGGACAACTCCGTGTCGTTCGGCACGGACGGGATCGGTCTGACGTCCACGGTCCTGCATGACCTCCACGGCCCGTTCGGCAGGGCCGAGCAGATCCTCACCATCCGGGCCGTGGGATGACCGGTCGGCACGCGGCCGCCGTCGCGCCGCTGACCGTCGCGCCCCTGACCGTGGTGCATCAGGAGCGCACCCTCGGGCCGGCCGAGGACCTGGACCTGGCACTCCGTCTGCTCCGTCGTGCCCAGGACGGGCTGATCGGACCCACCCTGCGGCTGTACCGGCCGGAGCCGACCGTCGCGTTCGGACAGCGGGACGCCAAGCTGCCCGGCTTCGACGCCGCGGCGCAGGCCTGCCGCGACCGGGGCTTCGAACCCCTGATCCGCAAAGCGGGCGGCCGTGCCGCCGCCTATCACCGTGGATGCCTCGTGGTCGACCACATCGAGCCGCGCGCGGATGCGATCGCCGGAGCGAAGGCGAGGTTCTCGCATTACGGGGAGCTGCTCGCCGAGTCCCTGCGGTCGCTGGGCGTGCTGGCCGCCGTCGGAGAGATCCCGGGGGAGTACTGCCCCGGGGAGTTCAGCGTGCACGGTGACGACCCGGTGTTCCCCTCGCACCAGGTCAAGCTCATCGGCACGGCGCAGCGCGTGGTCTCGGGCGCCTGGCTCTTCAGTTCGGTGATCGTGGTGGAGGACTCCGGTCCGCTGCGGGACGTCCTGACCGACTCGTATGCCGCGCTCGGCCTCGAGTGGAGTCCCGCGACGGCGGGGAGCGTCCAGGATCTGTCGCCGGATCTCCGGGTGGAGGACGTCATGGGCGCGGTCGTCGCCCGCTACTCCCAGGAGACGCCGCTGGCCCGCGCCACCCTGGAGAGCCTCCTCGGAGACTGAGGCCGGTCGCCCGGGGGCGGTCCGCAGGTGGCATGTCAAAGGCTCCTTTCAGGATCCCTCGAAATCGGCGAGGGTCCACGATAGGCTCAGGTCATGACGCAGTTGACCGGGGAATACACTGTCCAGAGCTTTGACGCCGCCACCCTTCCAGAAGACCAGACCTCCCGCTTCGCCGAGTGGTGCAAAGCCGTCAAGCTCGGGTTCCACGACTCGATGCCGGGCGACGATCTGATCGCCAAGATCCTGCGCAACGCCCGTCACGACAACCGGGTCCTCACCGGCGTGTACCAGGAGTCCACTCCGGAGTACGGACTGGCCGCCGAATCGCCCGTGGCGACTTTCGGAACCTTCACCAAGAACCTCAACGTGGGCCGCGGCCAGGAGATCCCGGCGCACCTCATCACGGCCGTCACCGTCCGGCCCACCCACCGCCGGAAGGGCCTGCTGACCCGGCTCATGACCGAGGACCTGCGCCGCGCGCAGGAGAACGGCCTGGCCATCGCGGCGCTGACCGCCTCCGAGGGCGGGATCTACGGCCGCTTCGGCTTCGGTGTCGCCACCTATGAACGGTCGCTCACCGTGGACGTCACCTCGCGCTTCCGGCTCCGTCAGGCGCCGGCCGGCCGGGTGGAACTGACCGATCCGCGCAATCTGCTGGAGCTCGCCGAGGGCATCTTCGACCGCTTCCACGCCGCGACGCCGGGTTCCATCGGCCGTGCCCGCTTCTACCCGATGCTCGCCTCGGGCTTCATGGACGAGAAGGGCGAGGAGAGCAAGGACCTGCGGGCCGCCCTGCATTACGACGCCGACGGCACCCCGGACGGCTACGTCTCCTACCGCTTCAAAGGCTGGAACACCGAGCCCTACACGATGACCGTCGTCGACTTCGTGGCGGCCACCCCGGAAGCCCATCTGGGGCTGTGGGCCTTCCTGGCGAGCCTTGATCTCGTGGAGCGCATCGAGGTGGAGTCCGCGCCGGCGCAGGACGCGCTCGAATGGGCACTCGAGGACCCCCGCTGCGTGGAGGCCAAGGAGCCGCGGGACATGCTGTGGCTCCGCCTGCTCGACGTGAAGACCGCGCTCGAGGCGAAGCGCTACCCGCTGGACGGCAGCCTCGTGCTCCGGGTCGAGGACCCTCTGGATCTCGTGGGCGGGACCTACCGCGTGGTGGTGGTCGGCGGGACAGCCACCGTGACGGAGGTCGAGGACGACGACGTGGACGACGCCACCGTGGAGCTCACCCTGGGCGTCGCGGAGCTGAGCTCGGTCTACCTCGGCGGAGTCCCTGCGGCGACGCTGGCGGAGGCCGGCCGGATCGAGGAGCACGTCCCGGGTGCGGTGGAGCGGCTGGGGCTCTTCCTGACCCCCGAGCGTCCGGTGCACTGTCACACGCACTTCTGAGCAGGACGACTCGTCCGAGACAGAGTCGTTTTACAGTGATTCGTCAGGATTCCCTGACTACACTGAGGCCGTGTATTCCCCGCGTCATCTCCGGGAAGGGCTCGGGGGCGGGCCTGCGGATCCCGGTCGTCGTGCCCTGTTCCTGGGCATTGCCGCCTCCCTCGGACTCGGCCTCGTGGCCTGCGACGCGGGGGACGCCCCCGAGACGTCGCCGCGCGGCGCGGCGGGCGCCACAGGCGGTGCGCTGCCCGTCGCGACGCCGGGCGCCGGCGTCGCGCCGCCGCAGCCCACTCCGCCCGTCGTGCCCGTGGTGAGCCGCCGGGAGGTCCTGGCCGAATTCGGACGCCGGACCCCTCGGCAATGGGGGCTGGACGTGACCGGCGTGGCGCTGGGCAGCCGCAGCCGCTCGGTCGCGCTGACGTTCGACGCGTGCGGCGGCCCGGGCGGTTCGGGTTTCGACCGGAAGCTCATCCGCTCGCTCCGCCGACACCAGGTCCCTGCCACCCTCTTCATCAATCTGCGCTGGGCCCGGAGGAATCCCGGACTCCTGCGGGAACTCGCCACGGATCCGTTGTTCGAGATCGCCAATCACGGCGTGCACCACAGCCCTCTCTCGGTCAACGGCCGCAGCGCCTATGGGATCCCGGGGACGGCCAATCTGGGTGAGGCGTACGACGAGGTCATGGGCAATCAGGAGGGCCTCTCCGCGCTGACCGGCCGCGCACCGCTCGCTTTCCGTCCGGGCACCGCTCACCATGACGAGGTCTCGGCCGCCATGGTGCGGCGCTGCGGCCTGCTGCCCGCCAATTTCTCCGTGAACGCCGACGGCGGCGCCACCTTCACGCCGCAGATGGTCGCCGGTCAGTTGGCGGAGGTGAAGGCCGGTGACGTCGTGATCTCGCACTTCAATCAGCCCAGGTCAGGCACGGGTGAGGGGTACGTGGCGGGCCTTCCCGGGATGCTGGGGCGGGGTCTTCACTTCGCACATCTGAGCACGGTGTTCGGGCTCGGGAAAGCGGCTTTGACCGGCGTTGCCGCGGGACGGTAAACTAGTAGGGCGTGCGTTACGCGTACGCGCGAATCAATCCAACACATCAGGATGGTCCTCGTGTCCGCGCCCTGAGCGTGGCGGATCTGCCTGACCGACTAACTATCCACATCGGAGCCCCTACTACATGACCATCACCTCTACCGAGAAGTCCGGTACCCCCGTCGTCGCAGTGAACGACATCGGGTCCGAAGAGGATTTCCTCGCCGCCGTCGACGCCACCATCAAGTACTTCAACGATGGCGATCTCGTCGAAGGCACTGTCGTCAAGGTCGACCGCGATGAGGTCCTTCTTGACATCGGATACAAGACCGAAGGTGTCATCCCCTCCCGCGAACTCTCCATCAAGCACGACGTCGACCCCGGTGACGTCGTCGCTGTTGGCGATGAGGTCGAAGCCCTCGTTCTCACCAAGGAGGACAAGGAAGGCCGCCTCATCCTCTCCAAGAAGCGCGCACAGTACGAGCGTGCCTGGGGCGACATCGAGAAGATCAAGGAAGAGGACGGTGTCGTCACCGGTACCGTCATCGAGGTGGTCAAGGGTGGTCTCATCCTGGACATCGGCCTCCGTGGCTTCCTCCCGGCATCCCTCGTGGAGATGCGTCGCGTCCGCGACCTGGCTCCGTACATCGGTCAGCAGATCGAAGCCAAGATCATCGAGCTCGACAAGAACCGCAACAACGTGGTCCTGTCCCGCCGTGCCTGGCTCGAGCAGACTCAGTCCGAGGTCCGCTCCACCTTCCTCAACAAGCTCGAGAAGGGCCAGGTCCGTACGGGCGTCGTGTCCTCCATCGTCAACTTCGGTGCCTTCGTGGACCTGGGTGGCGTCGACGGCCTCGTGCACGTCTCCGAACTGTCCTGGAAGCACATCGACCACCCGTCCGAGGTTGTCGAGGTCGGCCAGGAGGTCACCGTCGAGGTTCTGCTCGTCGAGCTGGACCGCGAGCGTGTCTCCCTGTCGCTGAAGGCCACCCAGGAAGATCCGTGGCAGACCTTCGCCCGCACTCACGCGCTGGGCCAGGTCGTTCCGGGTAAGGTCACCAAGCTGGTTCCGTTCGGTGCGTTCGTTCGCGTCGAAGACGGCATCGAGGGCCTGGTGCACATCTCCGAGCTGGCCGTCCGCCACGTGGACCTCGCCGAGCAGGTCGTGTCCGTGGGCGACGAGCTGTTCGTCAAGGTCATCGACATCGATCTCGAGCGTCGCCGCATCTCCCTCTCCCTCAAGCAGGCGAACGAGGGCGTGGATCCGGAAGGCACCGAGTTCGACCCGGCGCTGTACGGCATGGCCGCCGAGTACGACGAAGAGGGCAACTACAAGTACCCGGAGGGCTTCGACCCGGAGTCCAACGAGTGGCTTGAGGGCTACGAGACCCAGCGCGCCGCTTGGGAGCAGCAGTACGCTGACGCCCAGTCGCGTTGGGAGTCCCACAAGAAGCAGGTTGCTCAGCACCTGGCCGACGACGCTGCAGCCGCCACCACCGGCTCTGCAGACGCCGCACCGACCAGCTACTCCTCCGAGGCCCCGGCTGCCGAGTCCGGCACCCTGGCTTCCGACGAGGCTCTCGCCGCTCTGCGCGAGAAGCTGACCGGCAACTGATTGCCTCGTGAGCCGTTCACTCCGGTGAACTGATCACGTGAGGAAGGCCGCCACGGGAAACCGTGGCGGCCTTCCTTGTCTTAACCCCCGGATCTTGTCTTAAACCACGCATCGACTGCTCCACACGATGCGGAAATCCACCGAAATCACGGGATTCTCGCATCGTGTGGAGCAGTCGATGGAGAATAGGGGACATGATCCCTGACAGCTGGTTCCCTGCCACGCGGCCCGACGACGGCGAGACCGTCGGTTATCTGGACATGGTGGGGGAGGAGTTCCAGCCCTACGATCTCCTGGGGCGCCCGCACGGAGAGCCCGCCGAGTACACGGAGGCCGAGGAACGCCTGGCGGAGCTGGGGCTGTCCTACCTGGCCCGCCGATGGAGCTTCGAGGTGCAGGATCATCCGGAACCCATCGCCGTGGTGATCTCCGAACTGAACCGCGACGCCGTCGTCGTCCTCAGCGACGATGCGGACTACCATCGCGACTTCGGCACGCCGTTCAGCGTGCCGCTGCCGCTCGACGGGTCCGTGCTCTGGGAGAACCCGGACGGGTCGGGGCCGCGCTTCACCCAGAGCGTGCCGAACCGCTGAGCGGTCAGCGCACCGTGTTCAGTCCTCAGCGCCCGGTGCTCACCGCACGACGGCGGCCACCGCACTGACTTCGATGAGGGCTCCGGGCACACCCAGCCCCGCGACAAGAGCCGCTGTCACCAGGGGAGGGGCGCCCTCCCGGGCGAGCAGCGGAGCGATCGCGCCATACGCGGCGCGCAGATCGGCGTCGGCCTGAATCAGCACGGTCCACTGCACCACGTCGGCCAGCCCGGCGCCGGCCGCCTCCAGGGCGACCCGGGCATTCTCCACGGCGCGGAGCGACTGCTCCGCGGCATCGTCGGAGACGACGCGGCCGGTCTCGTCCACCCCGTTCTGGCCGCCGACGTAAAGGGTGGTCGCTCCGGGCGGAACGATGGCGACATGACTGAAGGCGGGGCTCTTCACGAGGCCCTCTGGCTGCAGGATGGTGATGTCCATGGCCACATCCTGTCACCTGGGGCCGGCAAAGGGGAGGCCCGGGACCCACCTCCAGGGAGAGGGGGTCCCGGGCCTGGTGCCGTCAGTGACCGACGGAGACCGTCACTGCACCGCCTTCAGGGCGTTCACGATGCCGTAACCGTAGTAGCTGTTCAGCTCCGTGGTGCCCGTGCAGGCCGGGCCGATATTGGCCTGCGGCGCCGAGCACGGCGTCGGGGTGGCATCGGCGCGGAGCTTCGCGACCATCTGAGCCGGGGTCAGCTCCGGATGAGCGGACTTCATGAGCGCCAGCACGCCGGCGACGTGCGGGGAGGCCATGGAAGTGCCGCTCTTGAGTCCGTACTTGCCCTTCGGGATGGTGGACAGGATGCTCGAACCGGGGGCGGCGACGTCGATCTCGCCGAGCCCACGGTTGGAGAAGTACGACAGCTGGCCGGTCTTCATGATCGACGACACCGTCACGACGCCGGGCAGCTGGGACGGGATGTCCTTGCAGCCCTGGTTGATGGTGCGCGGTGTCGGCGCCGGGGCGTCGTTGGGGCTGCCGTCATCCTGGGTGTTGAGGGTGAAATCGACGCTCGAGTTGCCGGCCGCGGCCGAGCTCACCACACCGCGCTTGACGGACCAGTTCACGGCACGCGCCACGGACTCGCGGACGGCGGCCTGATCGGGCTGGTCGTCACACCAGAACTCGAACGGGTCGATGTAGTAGCTGTTGTTGGTGACATCCATGCCGCGCTGCGCGGCCCACATGAACCCGCAGATGGCGTATTCGGGGTAGATGAATCCGGCGTCACTGACGACCTTGACGGCGGCCAGGCGCACATTCGGGGCGACGCCGACGATGCCCACGCCGTTGCGGGCGGCCGCGATCGTGCCGGCCACGTGGGTCCCGTGGTCGGACGTGGTCGGGTACCAGCCGCCGGGCGTCTGATCGGGGCGTCCGCCGGCGGTGCAGTTCACCGAGTCCGGGACGGAGATGTTGGCGGCGAGGTCCGGATGCGTGGGATCGATGCCGGAATCCAGCACGCCCACCAGCACCTTGCGGCTGCCGTCGGTGACCTTGTTCGCCTGATCGGCCTTGATCTGGGTCATGTCCCACTGCTGGGATTCCATGGCATCTGCCGGACCTGCCGGGACCAGGGTGGTGGGCTCGTCGCCATTGACGGGCTTGTTCTTCCCCTTGTTCCACCCGGAGGCACCCGGGCCCCACGGCACCTGCGGGCCGGTGACCTTGTCGGTCACCTCGGCGGTCCGGGTCGCGCCGACCGACTGGACGGCGTTCTTGCCGGCCGCTTTGACGCGGTCGCGGAAGGCGGAACGGTCGGACTGGGCGATCACGACGCCGATCTCGGGCCAGCTCTGGACGACGACGCCACCCGCGGCCGTGACGGCCTGCTCGACCTTGCGGGTCTGCCCGGGGTTGGCCTGCCCCGCGTTGACCACGTAGCTCATGACGGTTCCGTCCGGCGGGTTCACCGGGACGGGTGTGGACGCTTCGGTCACGGAGGCCTGGGCGGAGACCCCGGAGCCGAGCAGAACCAGGCCGAGCGACGCGACGGCGCAGGCGACGGGACGCAACGGTCGGCGGAAAGTGTGCAACCTCATGGGTGAGGGTCCTCTCGATGAGTGGAGGCCGGACGTGCCGGCTGCAGGCGAGTGCCTTCCCTCGTTTCTAGTCGGCGTTCCCAGGGTTTTCAATGGCTATTGAAAGATCCATTTCAGAAAAGTCCGGTATGGGTCGCCGATCATCCCGTTAGATCGACCCATTCGGCGCCGCCGGGATGGGCTTCATAAGCGCCCGCACTGAGGGAGAGGACGGTCCGCTGCACGCGCTCCAGCGAGGCCGCGTCATCCTCGAAGGCGACCCTCAGGACGGCGTTCCCCGCTCCGTACTCCGTGCCGACGACGTGGAGGCCGGCGGACCGGATCTCGTTTTCGAGCTTGCCGGCGTCGGCGAAGCCCACCGGCACGTCCGCCAGGCGCAGGCGCTGACGGCTCACCCACGGCGCGCGGTCGGCGGCCTGGGACACGGAGTCCGAGTAGGCGCGCACCAGTCCGCCGGCGCCCAGCAGGATGCCGCCGAAGTACCGCACGACGACGGCGCAGACGTCGCTCAGATCGGCCACTCCGTTCGCGGTCTCCCGGCGGTTCAGAGCCTCCAGCATCGGGAGGCCCGCCGTGCCGGACGGTTCTCCGTCGTCACTCGAGCGCTGCGTCATGCGGTCGGGTCCGAGGATGAAGGCGCTGCAATGGTGCCGCGCGTCGTGGAATTCACGGCGGAGCTCGGCGATCAGCGCACGGGCCCCGTCCTCGCCCTCCACGCGGCGGAGCACCGTGATGAACCGCGACCGCTTGATCTCGAGCTCATGGCGGAAGTCCGGACCGGCGGCGAGCGTCGTGTACCGCGTCGCGCGGCTGTCTTCGGCTTCAGGCACCAGTCCATCGTAGTCGGGCACCGCGCTGCGAGGCCGGGCTTCGCCGGTCTGTGCCGGTTGTGCCGGGCTTCGTCGGTCGCGCCGGGTTGCGCCGGTCTGTGCCGGTCTGCGCCAGGTTGCGCGGGGCTGCGCCGGGTTGCGCCCGTTGCGTCGGTCCTCGCCGGTGATCCTGGACGCAGCCGCTAGGGTGGAGCTGTGCTGAGAATCGGGTTGACCGGCGGGATCGCCTCAGGGAAATCGGTCGTGACGGCGCGGCTCGCCGAGCTGGGGGCCGTGGTGGTCGACGCCGACGCGCTGGCCCGCGAGGTCGTGGAGCCGGGCACGCCGGGACTGGCCGCGATCCGGGACGCGTTCGGCGACGGCGTGATCCGGCCGGACGGCTCCCTCGACCGGCCGGCCCTCGGCGCGATCGTCTTCGCCGACGAGGGCAGGCGCCGGACGCTGAACGGCATCGTCCACCCCCTCGTCCGGAGTGCCGCGGCAGCCATCGTGGCAGCGGCGCCGGCGGACGCCGTCGTCGTGCAGGACATCCCTCTCCTGGTGGAGACCGGGCAGCAGCATGATTTCGATCTGGTCGTCGTGGTGGACGCTCCCGATGACGTCCGCGTGGCACGCATGGTCGAGCTCCGCGGCATGTCCGAGGACGAGGCGCGCGCCCGTATCGCCGCTCAGGCCGGACGGGAGGAACGCAACGCCGCCGCTGACGTCATCCTGGAGAACACGGGGAGTCTGGCGGAGCTGCTGGAACAGGTCGATGCGCTCTGGGAGAACGTGGCCCGTAAAGTGTCGTAGGCGAGTAGTACATTTGTTCTATGAGCCTCGCCCAGGAGATCAACCGCGTCGTGGCGCCTTTCGAGGTCGTCAGTGAATACCAGCCCGCCGGGGACCAGCCCACCGCCATTGCGGAGCTGACGGAACGCATCACCAATGGTGAGAAGGACATCGTGCTGCTCGGCGCCACCGGCACCGGCAAGAGCGCGACCACCGCCTGGCTGATCGAACAGGTTCAGCGGCCCACGCTCGTCCTGGTGCAGAACAAGACGCTGGCCGCGCAGCTCGCCAACGAGTTCCGTGAACTGCTGCCGAACAACGCCGTCGAGTACTTCGTGTCGTACTACGACTACTACCAGCCCGAGGCCTACGTCCCGCAGACGGACACCTTCATCGAAAAGGACTCCTCCATCAACGAGGAGGTGGAGCGGCTCCGCCACTCCGCCACGAACGCGCTGCTGACTCGCCGCGACGTGGTCGTGGTGGCGACGGTGTCCTGCATCTACGGTCTGGGCACGCCGGAGGAGTACATCGCCGGCATGGTCACCCTGCGCAAGGGCATGCAGATCAACCGGGACGATCTGCTCCGGCGCTTCGTCGCCATGCAGTACGCCCGCAATGACATCGATTTCCATCGCGGAACCTTCCGGGTGCGCGGCGACACCGTCGAGATCATCCCCATGTATGAAGAGCTCGCCCTGCGGATCGAGTTCTTCGGCGATGAGGTGGAGAACATCTACACCCTGCATCCCGTGACCGGCGAGATCGTCCGCGAAGAGAACGAGATGTACGTCTTCCCGGCGTCGCACTACGTGGCAGGTCCGGAGCGGATGTCCCGCGCCATCAAGACGATCGAGGACGAGCTCGCCTCGCGGCTGTCCACCTTCGAAGCGCAGAACAAGCTCGTGGAGGCTCAGCGTCTGCGCATGCGCACCACGTACGACCTCGAGATGATGCAGCAGATGGGTTTCTGCAACGGCATCGAGAACTACTCCCGTCACATCGACGGCCGCGAGGCGGGTTCGGCCCCGCACTGTCTCCTGGACTACTTTCCGGACGACTTCTTGCTTGTGATCGATGAATCCCACGTCACGGTCCCGCAGATCGGCGCCATGTACGAAGGCGACGCGAGCCGGAAGCGGACTCTGGTGGAGCACGGCTTCCGTCTGCCGTCGGCGATGGACAACCGGCCTCTGAAGTGGGACGAGTTCCTGGAACGCGTCGGGCAGACCGTCTACCTCTCCGCCACCCCGGGCAAGTACGAACTCGGCAAGTCCGACGGCGTGGTGCAGCAGATCATCCGTCCGACCGGTCTGGTGGACCCCGAGATCGTGGTGAAGCCCACCAAGGGCCAGATCGACGATCTCCTGGGGGAGATCCGCACGCGCGTGGAGAAGGACGAGCGTGTCCTGGTGACCACGCTGACGAAGCGCATGGCCGAGGATCTCACCGAGTATCTGCTCAGCCACGGGGTGAAGGTCCAGTACCTCCACTCGGATGTGGACACGCTGCGCCGTGTGGAGCTGCTGCGGGAGCTGCGTCTGGGAACGTTCGACGTGCTCGTCGGCATCAACCTGCTCCGTGAGGGCCTCGACCTCCCCGAGGTCTCCCTGGTCGCGATCCTGGATGCGGACAAGGAAGGTTTCCTGCGCTCGTCGACGTCGCTCATCCAGACCATCGGCCGTGCGGCCCGTAACGTCTCGGGTCAGGTCCACATGTACGCGGACCGGATCACGGATTCGATGGCCCTGGCCATCGAGGAGACCAACCGGCGCCGTGAGATCCAGGTCGCGTACAACAAGGAGCACGGCGTCGACCCGCAGCCTCTGCGGAAGAAGATCGCGGACATCACGGATCAGCTGGCGCGTGAGGATGCGGACACCCAGGAGCTGCTGGCCGGCGCCAAGCGCAACGGCAAGGGTTCCAAGGCGGCCGCGGAGAAGGCGAGTGCCACGGTGCGGAGGGACGGCCTGGCGGCCGCGCCCGCCACCGAGCTGGTGGGCCTGATCGAGCAGATGACCGAGCAGATGCACGCGGCCGCGGCCGAGCTGCAGTTCGAGCTTGCTGCCCGGCTCCGTGACGAGGTGGGCGAGCTGAAGAAGGAACTGCGGCAGATGCAGGCGGCGGGTCACGCGTAGGCGGATCCGGTGAGGCAGGGGATGTCGGGAGGGACCTGGAGGGCTGGCCGTGAAGAGGCTGTCCCGCCGGGGCCGCCCCGTGGGATAGAATGATTCCCGAGTAGGGGAGTATCCCGTGTGCTCAGTCCGTCAACACGTGAGGCAATGGCGCTTCGCCGGGCTGGGCAGGTCCTGTTCGTCAGGCCCGGAGAGACTTATGGCAATGGTCCATACCCTCTGAAAGGTCTCCCGTGCCTGAACTTCCCCTCTGGTTTGAGGTCGGATCCTTCGTGGTCCTCGGCATCGTCCTCCTCGTCGATCTCCTGATGGTCCTCAAGCGGCCCCACGAACCCTCCATGAAGGAGGCCGGCCTCTGGGTCGGCTTCTACGTCACGCTCGCCCTGGTGTTCGCCGGACTGATGTTCGCGTTCACCGGCGCCGAGTACGGCAGTCAATTCGTGGCCGGCTGGGTCACCGAATACAGCCTGAGCATCGACAACCTGTTCGTCTTCATCATCATCATGGCGCGCTTCTCGGTGCCCCGGAAGTACCAGCAGGAAGCCCTCATGGTGGGCATCATCATCGCGCTCGTCCTGCGTGGCATCTTCATCCTGCTGGGCGCCGTGATCATCGAGCAGTTCTCCTGGGTGTTCTACATCTTCGGCGCCTTCCTCCTCTGGACCGCCTACAACCAGGCCAAGGACGACAGTGAGGATGATGAGGACGGCGGCGACAACCGCCTCGTCCGCTGGTTCTCCAAGATCCTCCCGATGCACAACGAGTTCAACGGCGGCAAGGCCACCGTCAAGATCAACGGCAAGCGTCTCTTCACCCCGATGCTCCTGGTCTTCCTGACCCTCGGCATGACCGACTTGATCTTCGCCCTGGACTCCATCCCCGCGATCTTCGGCCTGACGAAGAGCCCGTTCATCGTGTTCACGGCCAACATCTTCGCGCTCATGGGCCTGCGTCAGCTGTACTTCCTGCTGGGCGGTCTCATGGAGCGGCTCATCTACCTCAAGCACGCGTTGTCGATCATCCTGGCCTTCATCGGCTTCAAGCTGATCTTCCACGCCATGCACGAGAACGAACTGCCGTTCATCAACGGTGGCCAGCACATCGAGTGGGCCCCGGACATCCCCACGTCGTTCTCGTTGATCTTCATCCTCGGCACCATCGTCCTGGCCGTGGTCGCCAGCCTGGCGGTCTCGAAGAAGCGCGAAGGCCGCGAGGCGACCGAGCACCAGATCAGCCGCACGGCCGAGCGCGTGGCGCACCAGCAGGAGGTCGTGGCCCGTCGCGAAGCCGAAGCGCAGGCACAGGCGCAGGCTGAGGCAGCTGAGTCGGTGGAGCCCGGCAAGACGCCTGAGCAGCGCTGACAAGGCTTCTGAGCGACAGCGCGCGTGAACTCCGGAGCGCCTGAAGCACTGAGCGCCTGAAGCATTGAGTGCCTAAAGCACAGAACACCTGAACGACGACGCCGGGCGGCAGCGAGAGCTGCCGCCCGGCGTCGTCGTGTCCAGGGGAGAGGGTGTCAGGCTTCCGGGAAGTCCCCGCCCCGCGCCATGGCGAGGAGGCGGCGGAAGATGGCCTCGCCGTCGTCGGCGATCCCGTCATGGTGGAAGTCCGGGGTGACCCAGGTCTGCAGCCCGCGGACTGACGAGGCGGTTTCGAGGGAGAGGTCCCGGTCCACGAAGACGTCATCCGCGTAGACGGCAGCCGCCACGGGGACCGTGTTGGTGGCGAGCACGTCCAGATCGAAGACGCGCGGCCAGTCCTGTTTGGCGGCCAGGAGCTCCGCGACATCGGTCAGGGGCCGCAGGGTCGGATCCTGCTCGAACAGCCACGGCTGGATCATCTCGCCCGTGAGCAGGACGTCCTCAGCCTCGGGGGAGAACTGCGGGAACTCCTGCAGCACCCGCCAGGAGGACCAGTCCGTCGCCGCCTCCTGCGCGTAGATCGACTCGTGGATCACTGCGTACAGCGGGTTCGGGGCGAAGTCCAGGTAGGCCGGCAGCTGGGCCAGGAACCACTGGGAGAGCCGTTCCCCCTCGGGGGTCTGAATGAAGGCCTTCTCCAGGAGGTAGTGCAGGGAATCGACCCGGGTGTTGCCGCCCAGGTACATGCCGAGCATCTGGAAGCGCTCCACGGTGAGCCGGTCACCGCGAGGCAGGAACTCCGGGACCTCGCGGAGATGCGCGGCGATCCTGTTCACCAGGGCGCGGTCCTCGGGGTACCAGCCGAAGTACTCACGGTTCCGGGCCTCCATCCGGGAGTAGGTCGCGCGGTAGACCCGGTCCGGTGAACCCTGCAGCGGTGCGAGGCCGCCGGTGATGAGCACCTCGCGGAGCGCCGCCGGAGCGAGCGAGAGGTACGCCAGGGAGCACCAGCCGCCGAAGCTCTGGCCGAAGATGCTCCAGCGCTCGACGCCGAGCGCCCCACGGATCGCCTCGGCGTCCGCCACGATGGAGTCATGGCGGAAATGGGTCAGGTACTCCGCCTGAGCCGCCGCATCACCGCGGGCGGCGAGCGTTGACGCCTCCACCGGAGAGGAGAGGCCTGTGCCGCGCTGGTCCAGCATGAGGACGCGGAAGTGCTCGGTGGCCGCCTTCGCCCAGCCGCTCAGGGCCGTCCAGCGGTTGCCCGGGAAGCCGGGACCACCCTGGAAGAAGAGCAGCCAGGGAAGGCCGTCCCGCTGCTCATCCTTCAGACCGGACGGACCGTACTCGCGGGCGAAGACCTCCAGGGTCTCGCCCTCGAGCTCGGCCGGCCGCAGCGGCACGGTGAAGAAGTGGTCCGCCGTGCGGACACCGCGGAATTCGTGGACAGCCCCTTCACGGTGATCGGCGACGGGTGTCATGCGGTCACCGCCGGCGCGCCCTCACCGGTCCCGACGGCCTGCAGCGCGTCACCGCTGAGGCGGAAGGTCGACCAGCCGTCCATGGGCACGGCGCCCAGCGAACGGTAGAAGCGGATGGACGGCTCGTTCCAGTCCAGCACGCTCCACTCCACCCGCGCGTAGCCGCGGTCCACGGCGAGCGAGGCCAGGTGGGTCAGGAGGGCCTTGCCGTGGCCCTCACCGCGGGCCTCCGGCTTCACGTAAAGGTCCTCCAGGTAGATGCCGTGGACGCCCTCCCACGTGGAGTAGTTCAGGAACCAGAGCGCGAAACCGCGGGTCCGGCCGAGGTCGTCCTCCGCGATGGCGGCATAGATGGCGGGGTGGCCGTCGAAGAGGTGCTTCTCCAGCTCCTCCGGCGTATTGCGGACGGCGTCCGGTTCCTTCTCGTAAACGGCCAGGTCCACGATCATCTGGTGGATGTCGCGGACGTCTGCACGGGTGGCTTCTCTGATGCGGCTCATGGATTTCAGCTTAGCCGGGCCGCCGGACCGCTCAGAGCCGGTTCACGTCCACGACCTTGATCACGGCGCTGCCGGCTTCATCCGAGGCCGCCAGGTCCACGACCGCGGAGATGCCCCAGTCATGATTGCCCGCAGGGTCGGCGAAGATCTGGCGGACGTCCCAGCGATCCCGGTGCTCGGTGATGAGGAGCAGTTGTGGGCCGCGGGCATCGGCGCCCGTGCTGATGTCGTCGTGCTCGTCGAAGTAGTCGTCCAGGGCGTCCTCCCAGCGGTCGGAGTGCCAGCCGGCGTCGCCGTCGAGCTCAGCCAGGGCGTGCGAGTCCTCGTCCGCGAACATTTCCACGCGCCGGAACATCTCATTGCGGACCATGACCCGGAACGCGCGCACATTGTCGGTCAGACGGGGCGGCGCGGGCGGCAGGAGCGGATCCTCGGTGTGATCGTGGGGGTTGCTCAGTTCCTCCCACTCGTCCAGGAGGCTCGAGTCGACCTGTCGCACGAGCTCGCCGAGCCAGGCGATGAGGTCTTCGAGATCCTCCCGCAAGGCGTCGGCGGGGACCGTCTGGCGCAGGGCCTTGATGGCGTCACTGAGGTACCGCAGCACGATGCCCTCGCTGCGTGCGAGACCGTAGTACTGCACGAACTCGCCGAAACTCATGGCTCGTTCGTACATGTCGCGGACCACCGACTTCGGAGTCAGCTCGAAGTCCCCGACCCAGGGGGCCGCGCGCCGGTACGTGTCGAACGCCTCGAGCAGCAGCTCCGCCAGGGGCTGGGGGTAGCTGACCTCCTCAAGGGCCTTCATCCGCTGGTCGTACTCCAGTCCCTCGGCCTTCATGGCGGCGACGGCGTCCGTCTTCGCCTTCTTCAACTGGGCGGCGAGGATCTGACGGGGCTTGTCGAGCGTGGACTCGATGACCGAGACGACGTCCAGGGCGTACGACGGCGACTCCGGGTCCAGGAGGTCCAGCGCGGCCAGCGCGAAGGGGGAGAGCGGCTGGTTGAGGGCGAAGTTGTCCTGCAGGTGGACCGTGAGCCGGACCGAACGTCCGTCCGGTCCGCGTTCGGCCTCGGGGATCCGCTCGACGACGTCCGCGGCGAGCAGTTCGCGGTAGATGCCGAGCGACTTCCGCATGAGCTCCAACTGCCGGCCGCGAGGCTCGTGGTTCGCCTCCAGCAGGTGCCGCGTGGCCGCGAACGGGTCGCCCGGACGTTCCAGCAGGTTGAGCAGCATCGCATGGGTGATGGTGAAACTGGAGGAGAGCGGCTCCGGGACGGAAGCGACCAGGCGCTGGAAGGTCGGCTCGCCCCAGGAGACGAACCCCTCCGGCGGCTTCTTCTTGACCACCTGGCGGAGCTTCTTCTGATCTTCGCCGAACTTCGCCACGGCTTTGGCCATCGCCTTGGCGTTCTCGATCGTGTGCTCCGGCGCCTGAACCACCACCGTCCCGGCGGTGTCGAAGCCGGCACGACCCGCACGGCCCGCGATCTGGTGGAACTCGCGCGCGTTGAGCAGGCGGGTGCGCACGCCGTCGAACTTGCTGAGCGCCGTGAGCACCACGGTGCGGATGGGCACATTGATGCCGACGCCGAGCGTGTCCGTGCCGCAGATGACCTTCAGCAGACCCGCCTGGGCGAGCTGCTCCACCAGGCGGCGGTACTTGGGCAGCATTCCGGCGTGGTGCACGCCGATCCCGTGCCGGACCAGCCGGTTCAAGGTCTTGCCGAAGCCCGCGGAGAACCGGAATCCCGCGATGAGCTCGGCGATCTTGTCCTTCTCCTCGCGCGTGCACATGTTGACGCTCATGAGGCTCTGCGCGCGCTCGATGGCCTCCAGCTGGCTGAAGTGCACCACGTAGACGGGGACCTGACGGGTCTCCAGCAGCTCTTCCAGGGTTTCGGCCATGGGTTTCATGCCGTAGTAGAAGTGCAGCGGGATGGGCCGCTCGGCGGAGCTCACGGTCACCGAGGCGCGCCCGGTGAGGTCGGTGAGTCCCTTCTCGAAGCGCGTGACGTCGCCGAGCGTCGCGGACATGAGGAGGAACTGCGCCTGGGGCAGCTCCAGGAGAGGGACCTGCCAGGCCCAGCCGCGCTGAGGGTCCGAGTAGAAGTGGAACTCGTCCATGATCACGGCGCCGAGCTCGGCTTCTGAGCCTTCGCGGAGCGCGACGTTGGCCAGGATCTCGGCGGTGCAGCAGATGATGGGCGCGTCGGCATTCACGGAGGAGTCGCCCGTGACCATGCCGACGTTCTCCGCGCCGAAGATGTCGCAGAGCGCGAAGAACTTCTCGGAGACCAGGGCCTTGATCGGGGCGGTGTAGTAGCTGCGTTCACCGCGGGACATCGCGTAGAAGTGCGCGGCGATGGCGACCATCGACTTGCCGGACCCGGTGGGGGTGGCGAGGATGACGTTCGCGCCGCCCGCCAGCTCCAGGGCCGCCTCGTCCTGCGCGGGGTAGAGGGACAGCCCCCGCGACTCGACCCACTCGACGAAAGCCGTGTACGCGTCGTCATCGGTCAGGCGGCCGGTGGAGGGGAGACTGTCAAGGAGCTTCACCGTCCCAGCCTAGCGGGCGAGGGGCCCCGCCCGACGCGGAGCGAGGGTGGGGAGCCTCCTCGTCGTTGTGTGCTCAGTTGTTGCGGGTGTCGTGCGCCCACACCCGCAACAACTGAGCACACAACGGGTGGGGTACTCTCGCACTGAGAGTTGCCTCACGCCGGTCCGGCGTGCTCTTCGGCGAAGGAGAAGCGATGCACCCGAGCGTGGAATGGGACCCCGCGACGTACGTGAAATTCGGCGACTACCGGGACCGGCCCTTCTTCGATCTCACGCAGAGAATCCACGCCGAGTCGCCTCGCCTCGTGGTCGACCTCGGGTGCGGCCCCGGCAATCTGACGGCGACGCTCGCCGCACGCTGGCCGGAGGCCCAGGTGGTCGGGGTGGATTCCTCTCAGGCGATGCTCGACCGGGCCGCCGTCCACGCTGGACGGTTCCCCAACCTCCGCTTCGAGCTCGGGGACATCGCGAGCTGGATGCCCGGCGACGCCGACGTCGTCGTCTCGAATGCGGCGCTGCAGTGGGTGCCCGGGCACGAGCGGCTGCTTCCCTCCTGGCTGGACGCCATGGCGGAGGGATCGTGGTTCGCGTTCCAGGTGCCGGGCAACTTCGGGGCGCCGTCCCATGTGCTCATGCGCGAACTGGCCGACTCGCCGGCCTGGGCCGTGAAGCTCGCCGGGGTGCTGCGGCATCGCGACGCGGTGCTGGAACCGGCCGACTATCTGAGGATCGCGCTCGACGCCGGCTGGCAGGCCGACGCCTGGGAGACCAGCTACCAGCAGCTCCTGCAGGGTCCAGACCCGGTGCTCGAGTGGGTGCGCGGCACCGGTCTGCGCCCCGTCCTGAGCGCCCTCGACGCCTCCGACGCCGAAGCGTTCGAGCGGGACTACGCGGTGATGCTCAACGAGGCGTACCCGGCCACTCCAAACGGAACGGTGTTCCCGTTCCGGCGCCTGTTCACCGTGGCGCGCAAGTCTCCGGCCGGGACTGTTGACGGGGTGGACGCATGAGCGCGTTTCCCGGCTCCTGGCGTCCGCGGGCCGACAGCTCCGTGCCCCTCTTCGAGCAGCTCCGCCTGAGAATCGTCCATCTGGTGGACGACGGCGGCCTGCCGCCCGGCCAGCGGCTGCCCGCCGTGCGGGCGCTGGCCACGGAACTCGACGTCGCGCCGCACACCGTGGCGCGCGCGTACAAGGAGCTGGAAGCCGCGTCCATCGTGGAGACGAGAGGCCGCAACGGCACCGTCGTCCTGCCTCGGGACGACCGTCAGAAGAGCCTGGGCGACGCCGCCTCGGCCTATGCCGAGGCGGCCCGCACGAGTGGCGTCAGTCTGGCCGAAGCCGTGCGGCTCCTGACGGCCGCTTACCGCGACCAGGCCTGATACTCACTCGCCCGGCGTCGCGTCGGGTGCGGCGGGGGCTGCGGGGGCGTGCTCCGCGCGGAAACGGGCCACATCCGGCCGGGCGCGCCACGGCTCAGGTCCCTCCAGGGGGCGGAAGCCGACTCCGGCCGCCTTCAGCCGCGCGAGGTGGCCGGGGATCTCCGGATCGCCGGTGAGCCGGGAGAGGAAGTCCTCGAAGCCGGGTTTCCGGGTGCACCACGCCACCTCGGAGAACGCGCAGAGGCGCGGGAACGCATGGAAGTCGCGGATCCTCTGATCCACCAGGTATTCGCTCCAGAGCTGGGCCTGAACCCCGGCCACCGCGCCGCCGTGGTCGCGCTCGAGGGCTGCGATCCGGTCGGGAACGGGGTCGAAGCCGTGCACCTTGTCGAGTGGCAGCACCGGCCAGAAGGCGCTCGGTTCATCGGGATGGTCGCTTTCCCGGTAGTCCAGGTACGTGAACTCGTGCTGGGAGATCACGGTCCGATGACCCCGTTCGAGACTGAGTTCCACCGTGTCCACTCCCAGCCAGGCGTTGACGATCGCACTCTGCGGCAGGGCCTCGCCGATCGCCTCGTGCCACACGCCGGTCTGTCGGCCGTGGCCGGCCAGGTGATCGGCGAGACGTCCCAGGAACCAGCCGTGCAGGGAGGCGACGGACGCGAGCCCGAGCTCCTGCGCGCGGGCGACGATCTCCGGCGATTCCTCCCAGCGCGTGTACGGCACCTCGTCGCCGCCCAGGTGGATGGTGGGCGACGGGAAGACCGAGACCAGCTCATCGAGCACGGTCCGGTAGAAGTCGAGGGTCCGTTCGGAGGGGTCGAGGATGCAGTCGCTGACGCCCCAGCGGGTGCTCACCTCGACGTCGGGTGAGCCGACGCCGAGGAACGGGTATGCGGCGATCGCGGCGACGCTGTGACCGGGCAGGTCGATCTCCGGAACGATCGTGATGCCACGCTCCGCCGCGTAGGCGACGGCCTCGCGGAGCTGCGACTGCGTGTAGAAGCCGCCATGCGGATGCCCTGCCATGAGAGCGTGTTTCAGATCCGGGGTGTCATAGGCGACGGGGGTGTCCCGACGCCAGGACGCCACCTCGGTGAGCCGGGGGAAGGCCTTGACCTCGAAACGCCACCCCTGGTCGTCACTCAGGTGGAGGTGCAGGACGTTGAGCTTGTGCGCGGCGAGCAGGTCGATGAACCGCAGGAGCTCGCTGAAGGGCATGAAGTGGCGGGCCACATCGAGCAGGACGCCACGATGCGCGAAGCGGGGCGCGTCGGCCACCCGGAGGCGGGGGAGCGAGTGCACGGTGCGTCCATGCGCACGACGGCGGGCCGACCCCTGCGGCACGAAGGCCTCGGGCCCGCTGAGCTGACGGAGCGTCTGCCAGGCATGGCGCACGCCGTCCAGGTCGGCGGCCTCCACGCGGATGAGTTCGTCGATGTCCAGCCGGTACGCGCCGGGGGTCAAAGACGGGTCGGCGCTCACGAGCAGCAGGGCGTCTTCGGGATCCGCGTCGTCCAGCCGGACCCCGAGCCAGTCCTCCGCCTGATGGCGCAGCAGGGCCCAGCCCGGATCGTCGGTCTGAAGGTCCGTGGCGAAGGCGAGCCGGGCGGGGACGGGCAGGTGCCCGGACAGGAGTTCCAGGGACTCCGGAGCCGGGACCAGCGGGGGAATGCGCATGGAGAACCTCTTCGCGAGTAGGGGGTCTGGATGGACACCAGCCTGCCACACGAGGCCGACATGGAAATTCGAACAGGTTTTCGATTAGCATGACTAGGTGCCTCATGTCAGCGGTGAACAAGTCCTGTCTCCTGAACAGCTCAACCACAACCACGGCGCGGCCCGCCTGAACGGCGCCGGCTCGCCTGGTCATGCCCCGTCGTCGCGCCTGGTGGTGAAGGGCGCCCGCGAGCACAATCTGCGCAATGTGGACCTGGATCTGCCCCGGGACGCCATGATCGTCTTCACGGGCCTCTCCGGCTCCGGGAAGTCCTCGCTCGCGTTCGACACGATCTTCGCCGAGGGCCAGCGCCGCTACGTGGAATCACTGTCCGCGTACGCGCGCCAGTTCCTCGGACAGGTGGACAAGCCCGATGTCGATTTCATCGAGGGTCTGTCTCCGGCGGTCTCGATCGACCAGAAGTCGACCAGCAAGAACCCCCGGTCCACCGTCGGCACCATCACCGAGATCTACGACTACATGCGCCTGCTCTGGGCGCGTGTCGGCCGCCCGCACTGCCCGATCTGTGGCGAAGAGGTGACCCGGCAGACCCCGCAGCAGATCGTCGATCAGCTGCTGGAGCTGCCCGAGGGCACCCGCTTCCAGGTGCTCGCGCCCGTGGTGCGCGGCCGGAAGGGCGAGTTCGTGGACCTGTTCAAGGAACTCGGCGCCAAGGGCTTCGCCCGGGCCCGGGTGGACGGCGAGCAGATCCAGCTGACGGACCCGCCCAAGCTGGGCAAGCAGTACAAGCACACCATCGAGGTGGTGGTGGACCGTCTGGTGGTCAAGGACGGCATCCGGCAGCGTCTCACCGATTCGGTCGAGACCGCCCTGGGTCTGGCCGAAGGCCGCGTGCTCGCGGACTTCGTGGACCTCGACGCCGAGGACCCGGGCCGGGTGCGCGCGTTCTCCGAGAATCTGGCGTGCCCGAATGAGCACCCCCTGGCGATCGACGAGATCGAACCGCGGTCCTTCTCCTTCAACAACCCGTTCGGCGCCTGCCCCGAATGCACGGGCATCGGCACCAAGCTCGAGGTCGACGAAGAGCTCGTGGTTCCCAACCCGGAACTGAGCCTGAACGAAGGCGCCATCGCCCCGTGGTCCCTCGGCGCGGCCACGCAGGAGTACTGGAACCACCTGCTGTCCGGCCTCGCGGACGAGCTCGGCTTCTCGATGGACACGCCCTGGGAGAAGCTCGGCAAGGCGGTCCGTGAGACCGTGCTGCACGGCAAGGACCACAAGGTGGTGGTCCAGTACCGCAACCGCTTCGGCCGCGAACGCAAGTACAGCACCGGCTTCGAAGGCGTGGTCCAGTACGTGCACCGCAAGCACGGTGAGACCGAGTCGGACTTCGCCCGTGACCGGTACGAGGAGTACATGCGGCAGATCCCGTGCCCCGCCTGCAACGGCGCACGGCTCAACCCGGCGTCGCTGTCGGTGCTGATCAACGGCAAGTCGATCGCGGCCGTCTGCGCCATGCCCATGCGGGACTGCGTCGAGTTCCTGGGCAGCCTGGAGCTGTCCCCGCGCGAGGCGCAGATCGCCGCGCAGGTGCTCAAGGAGATCCACGCCCGCCTGACCTTCCTGCTCGACGTCGGGCTGGATTACCTCAACCTGGAACGCCCTTCCGGGACCCTGTCCGGCGGCGAGGCCCAGCGCATCCGCCTGGCGACCCAGATCGGTTCAGGTCTGGTCGGCGTCCTGTACGTGCTGGACGAACCGTCCATCGGTCTGCATCAGCGGGACAACCGCCGCCTGATCGAGACCCTGACCCGCCTGCGGGGGCTGGGCAACACCCTGATCGTGGTCGAGCACGATGAGGACACCATCCGGGAAGCCGATTGGATCGTGGACATCGGCCCGGGCGCCGGTGAACACGGTGGCAAGGTCGTCCATTCGGGCACCTACAAGGAGCTCCTGGCCAACACGGAGTCGCTGACCGGTGACTACCTCTCCGGCCGCAAGGGGATCGACGTGCCGGCCAAGCGCCGTCCGTACGACCGCAAGCGGGAGCTCGTGGTGGTCGGGGCCCGCGAGAACAACCTCAACAACGTCACGGCGCGCTTCCCCCTGGGTGTGCTCACCGCCGTCACCGGTGTGAGCGGCTCCGGCAAGTCCACGCTCGTCAACGAGATCCTGTACAAGGTGCTGGCCAACAAGCTCAATGGCGCCCGCCAAGTGGCCGGCCGCCACAAGACCGTGGAAGGCCTCGAGCACCTGGACAAGGTGGTCCACGTGGACCAGAGCCCGATCGGGCGCACCCCGCGGTCCAACCCCGCCACCTACACCGGGGTGTTCGACAACATCAGGAAGCTCTTCGCCGAGACCAACGAGGCCAAGGTCCGTGGGTACCTGCCGGGGCGCTTCTCCTTCAACGTCAAGGGCGGCCGCTGCGAGGCGTGCTCCGGCGACGGCACCCTGAAGATCGAGATGAACTTCCTCCCGGACGTCTACGTTCCCTGCGAGGTCTGCCATGGAGCCCGGTACAACCGGGAGACCCTGGAGGTCCACTACAAGGGCAAGACCATCGCGGATGTGCTCAACATGCCCATCGAGGAAGGGGCGGAGTTCTTCTCGGCCTTCACCCCGATCGCCCGGCATCTGAACACCCTGGTGGACGTCGGTCTCGGCTACGTGCGGCTGGGCCAGCCGGCCACGACCCTGTCCGGTGGCGAGGCTCAGCGCGTCAAGCTCGCGGCGGAGCTCCAGAAGAGGTCCAACGGCCGCAGCATCTACGTGCTGGACGAACCCACCACGGGCCTGCACTTCGAGGACATCCGGAAGCTGCTGCTGGTGCTCCAGGGGCTCGTGGACAAGGGCAACACGGTCATCACGATCGAGCACAACCTGGACGTCATCAAGAGCGCCGACTGGATCATCGATCTCGGACCCAACGGCGGCTCGGGCGGCGGGCGGATCATCGCCACGGGAACCCCCGAGCAGGTCGCGGCCACGGAGGGCTCGTTCACGGGTGAGTTCCTGGCCGAGATCCTCGAGGGAAGCCCGGCCAAGTAGTCGCGTGACGGCATACATCGGCCCGAAGCATGCCGCGTGGCGCATGGGTGTTTTCTGTCCGTGCGTCCGGCATGAGAAACTACCTCGGTGACTCTCGCTCAAGCTGCCGTGCTCTTCGACCTGGACGGGACCCTCATCGATCCCGCGGGCGGGATCACCGGCGGAATCGCAGCGGCTCTCCAGGAGGCGGGCCTTCCCATTCCATCCGATCAGGCGCTGCAGGCAATGGTCGGCCCGCGTCTGAGCCATGCTCTGCAGGAGTTCGCAGGGGTGCCGGAACAGCGGGTCGATGAGGTCATCGCCCTGTACCGGCGTCACTACCGGACCACGGGCATGGCGGCCAGCCGTGTGTATCCCGGCATCCGCGAGGCCCTGGCGGAACTCCGTGCGCGGGGATACGCTCTCGCGGTGGCCACCCAGAAGCCCCGCACCCTGGCGCTCGAACTCCTGGGCCTGCACGGCCTGGTGGAGTCCTTCGACGCCGTGCAGGGCTCCTCGGACGATGAGAGCGCACAGGGCCCCGGCCACGGTGTGCCTCTCGGCAAGCAGCAGATCATCGCCGCGGCGCTCGAGGACCTGGGGGCCCCGGCCTCCGCGGTGATGGTGGGGGACCGGTACCAGGACGTCGAGGGCGCGACGGCGAACGGGCTGCCGTGCATCGGCGTCGCCTGGGGCTTCGCCGTGGACGGCGAACTGGAACGCGCAGGGGCGGTCACGGTGGTCTCCTCCACCGATGAGCTGCTCCGTGGACTGCCCGGCCCCGCCGGTGCGCACTCCGGTGAGCCACAGGTCGCCGGAAGGGAAGCGGCGGCCACGGTGGCCGCCGTCAGGGGAGCAGTGGTTGATGGAGCAGCGGAGGAAGAAGACCATGGCCGTATTTGACGCAGTTCGCTTCACCACCCGGACCCTCATCAAGGGCACGTGCCGCCCCACGGTCACCGGGCTGGAGAACGTCCCGACCGATGGCCCGTTCATCGTGGCGCCGAATCACCTGTCGTTCTTCGACAGCGTGATCGTCCAGGCTCTCATGCCGCGCCCGGTGGCGTTCTTCGCCAAAGCGGAGTACTTCACCGGCACGGGCGTGAAGGGCAAGGCCATGAAGGCGTTCTTCGAGTCCGTCGGTTCCATTCCGGTGGAACGCGGCGAACAGGCTGCGAGCGTCCAGGCGCTCAAGACTCTCCTGGACATCCTGGAAAACGGTAACGGCGTGGGCATTTACCCCGAGGGCACACGCTCCCGCGACGGTCTGCTGTACCGCGGCCGGACCGGCGTCGGCTGGCTAGCCCTGACCACGGGCGCGCCCGTGGTGCCCGTCGGACTGATCGGCACGGACAAGCTCCAGCCGGCCGGCAAGAACACGCTCAAGCCGCAGCATTTCACGATGGTCGTGGGAGAGCCGCTGTACTTCGAGAAGACGGGGCCGGACCATTCCCTGCCCGCGCGCCGTCAGGCGACGGACCGCATCATGGACGCCATCGCGACGCTGAGCGGTCAGGAACGGGCCAGCGGCTACAACCAGGTGCGCACCAGCGAGTGATCTAGAGAAGCGGAGGAGCCATGGCGGATCCGGCCAGCTACCGGCCCAGGACGGGCGAGATCCCCACCGAACCCGGGGTCTACCGCTTCCGTGACCAGCACGGGCGGGTCATCTACGTGGGCAAGGCGAAGAGCCTCCGTTCGCGCCTGAACTCCTATTTCGCCAAGCCCGCGGGCCTCACCCCGAAGACCTATGCGATGGTCCACGCCGCGTCGAGCGTCGAGTGGACCGTGGTGGGCAGTGAGCTCGAATCCCTCCAGCTGGAATACACCTGGATCAAGGAGTTCAAGCCGCGGTACAACGTCGTGTTCCGCGACGACAAGAGCTACCCCTACCTGGCCGTCACGATGGGGGAGAAGTTCCCCCGCGTGCAGGTGATGCGCGGCGAACGCCGGAAGGGCGCCAAGTACTTCGGCCCGTACACGGCCGGCGCCATCCGCGAGACCATGGACACCCTGCTGCGGGTGTTCCCGGTCCGGAGCTGCAGCGCCGGGGTGTTCCGGCGCGCTGAGGCCAGTGGCCGGCCCTGCCTGCTCGGGTACATCGACAAGTGTTCGGCCCCGTGCGTCGGGCGCATCAGCGAGGAGGACCACCGGGCCCTCGCGGAGGACTTCTGCTCCTTCATGAGCGGAGAGGCCGGTCGCTTCCTCCGCCGCCTGGAGCGGGAGATGAAGGACGCCGTCGCGGAGCTCAACTACGAGCAGGCCGCACGGATCCGTGATGACATCGCCGCCATGCGCAAGGTGTTCGAACGCAACGCCGTGGTGCTGGCCGACTCGACCGACGCCGACCTCTTCGCCATCCACGAGGACGAACTCGAGGCGTCCGTCCAGGTGTTCCGCGTCCGGGGCGGCCGGATCCGGTCCCAGCAGGGCTGGGTGGTCGAGAAGGTCGAGGACACCACGCCCGCGGACCTGATCGAGCACCTCCTTCAGCAGGCCTATGGCGAAGAGGCGGGCAACACGGACCGCATCCCGCGCGAAGTCCTGGTCCCTGTGCTGCCGCCGGATCCGGCGCAGCTCGGTGAATGGCTGAGCGGCCTCCGGGGCAGCCGCGTGGAGATCCGCGTTCCGCAGCGGGGTGACAAGGCCCAGCTCATGGAGACCGTGCGGACGAACGCCGAACAAGCGCTCAAACTCCACAAGACCCGCCGGGCCGGGGACATCACGACCCGTTCTCTCGCCATCCAGGAACTCCAGGAGGCGCTCGAACTCGACGAGCCGCCGCTGCGCATCGAGTGCTTCGACATCTCCCACGTCCAGGGCACGAACGTCGTGGGCTCCATGGTGGTGGTCGAGGACGGCCTGCCGCGCAAGAGCGAGTACCGGAAGTTCACCATCACGGGCGCCGCCGCGCACGATGACACCGCCGCCATGGACGACGTCTTGACGCGACGTTTCAAGGCCTATCTGCGTGACCGTGTCCACGTCCCCGAGACGCTGGGCCGGGCCGACGACGACGGCGGCGGGACTGACAGCGCTGCGCCTGACAGCGCTGCGTCCGAAAGCCCAGTGCCCGAAAGCCCAGTGTCCGTAAGCCCAGCGCCTGAAAGCCCAGCGCCCGAGGTGGCCGCTCTCGGCGTCCCCGTGCAGCCCGGCAAGTTCGCCTACCCGCCGAACCTCGTCGTCGTCGACGGCGGCAAGCCCCAGGTGGCGGCGGCCCAGCGCGCGCTCGATGCGCTCGGCATCACCGAGGTGCGGGTCGTCGGTCTGGCCAAGCGGCTCGAGGAGGTCTGGCTGCCCGACAGCGACTTCCCCGTGATCCTGCCGCGTGCCTCGCAGGGTCTCTACCTGCTGCAGCGCATCCGTGACGAGGCGCACCGCTTCGCGATCACCTTCCATCGCCAGCGGCGCGGCAAGGCCATGACCGCGTCCGCGCTGGACGGCGTCCCGGGCCTCGGAGAGAGCAAGCGGAAGGCGCTGCTGTCCCACTTCGGGTCGGTCAAGAAGATGCGGGCCGCCACGGTCGAGGAACTGTGCGAGGTCAAGGGCATCGGCACGGTCCTGGCCACCGCCATCCACGCCCACCTCACCCGCGAGAGCGCCGATGAGGTCCCGGCCGTGAACTACACCACCGGTGAGATCCTCGAGCCCTGAGCGTCGGGAAAGTTCGCTAGGCTTGAGGCAGCCGCGTCGCCGGGCCGGCGGTGCCGGACGCACTGATCCAAGGAGCAGGAACCCCCATGTCGGACGCAGAAGTGACCAGTCCCGCCGCAGAGGGCGCGGCCCAGGAGCACGGCGCCCAGGAGCACAACGCCGAGCTGCTGATCATCACCGGCATGTCCGGCGCGGGGCGCAGCACGGCTGCGGATGCGCTGGAGGACCACGGCTGGTACGTCGTGGACAACATCCCGCCGAAGATGCTCAACATGCTCACCGAGATCGTCTCCCACGCCGGGCCGGCGATCCCGAAGCTCGCGGCCGTCGTCGACCTCCGCAGCAAGGGGCTCTCCGCGAACATCCTCGAGTCCCTCAACACGCTGTCCGCGAGCGGCATCAAGTACCAGGTCCTGTTCCTGGACGCCTCCGACGAGGTGCTCGTGCGCCGCTTCGAGCAGGGACGCCGACCGCATCCGCTGCAGAACGGCGGCCGGATCCTGGACGGGATCGCCGCTGAGCGCGAACTGCTCAAGGATCTGCGCCACAAGGCCGACATCGTGCTGGACACCTCCTCGCTGAACGTGCACGGTCTGGCCAGCGCGGTCACCGATCTCTTCACCGACTCGGGGCCCGTGGTGCTCCGTCTCAACGTCATGAGCTTCGGGTTCAAGTACGGCCTGCCCGTGGACGCGAACTACGTCGCCGACGTCCGGTTCCTGCCCAACCCCCACTGGATCCCCGAGCTCCGTCCGCACACGGGCCAGGACGAGGATGTCCGGGACTACGTCCTGGCCGCGTCCGGCGCGGAGGAGTTCCTGGAGAGCTACGTCAAGGCCCTGGAACCCGTCCTGGCGGGCTACCGCCGCGAGAACAAGCACTACGCCACCATCGCCGTCGGCTGCACGGGCGGCAAACACCGGTCCGTGGCGATGTCCGAGGAACTGTCGAAGCGCCTCGCCCAGCTGCCCAACGTCACGGTCAACACGAGCCACCGAGACCTGGGGCGCGAATAGTGACGATCTTCACCGGCCAGCTCCCGCTGGTCCCACCGGGTGGCCGCGCCGCAGCTCAGGATGGCGCCGGCCCCGCCGTGGTGGCCCTGGGTGGCGGCCATGGGCTGTCCGCCACCCTGAGCGCGCTGCGCCTGCTCACCACCTCGCTCACGGCGGTCGTGACCGTGGCCGACGACGGCGGCTCGTCCGGCCGTCTGCGCCAGGACTTCGGCGTCCTCCCTCCCGGCGACCTCCGCATGGCGCTGGCGGCGCTCTGCGACGACACCGACTGGGGACGCACCTGGCGTGACGTCATGCAGCACCGGTTCCGGGGGCGTCCCGGGGGCAGTGGCGCCCTCGACGAGCACGCCATGGGCAACCTCCTCATCATCACGCTGTGGGAGCTGCTGGGCAATCCCGTGGACGGTCTCAAGTGGGCCGGAGCCCTTCTGGGCGCCCGCGGTCAGGTCCTGCCGATGTCCACCGTCCCGCTGACCATCGAGGGGGAGGCGAAGATCCCCGGTACGGATGGCGAGACCGGTTCGCGCACGATCCGCGGTCAGGCCCAGTGCGCCGTCGCGGGGGAGCTGGAGAACGTCCGGCTCATCCCGCAGGACGCTCCGGCCTGTGCGGAGGCCCTGAGCGCGATCGAGCTCGCGGACTGGGTGGTCCTCGGACCAGGGTCCTGGTACACCTCGGTGCTGCCGCATCTGCTGCTGCCGGAGATGCGTTCGGCGCTGGCGAGCACGCCGGCGCGGCGGGCCCTGGCCATGAACCTGACCACGGAGACCAAGGAGACGGTGGGCATGAGCGCCGCCGATCACCTGCGCGTGCTGCGCGAGTACGCCCCCGAAGTCGGTTTCGACGTGGTGATCGCGGATCCGGATTCCGTGGGCGACCGCGAGGAGTTCATCGCCGAGGCCGGCCGTCTGGGAGCCGAAGTCCATCTGGCCACCGTGCGGAGCCCGCGCTCCGCCGCGGTGCACGACCCGCTGCGGCTGGCCACCGCCTATCACGAAGTTTTCAACAGGAAATAGGAGCACGTGTGGCGCTGACCGCATCCGTCAAGGAAGAACTGTCCCGGCTGGACGTGAAGAAGGTCTCGGAACGCAAGGCCGAGGTCTCCGCTCTGCTGCGCTTCGCCGGGGGACTGCACATCATCTCCGGCAGGATCGTGATCGAGGCCGAAGTGGACCTCGCCGCCACCGCGCGCCGGCTCCGGGCCGCCATCTTCGAGGTGTACGGCCATCAGAGTGAGATCATCGTGGTGTCCGGGGGTGGCCTGCGGCGGGGCTCACGGTACGTCGTGCGCGTGGTCGTGGACGGTGAATCGCTGGCCCGCCAGACCGGGCTGCTGGACTCCCGCGGACGGCCCGTGCGGGGGCTGCCGCCCGTCGTCGTGAACGGCTCCGCGGCGGACGCAGAAGCCGTCTGGCGCGGCGCGTTCCTGGCCCACGGTTCCCTGACCGAGCCGGGCCGGTCCTCCGCTCTGGAGATCACCTGTCCCGGACCGGAGGCCGCGCTGGCGCTGGTGGGCTCCGCCCGCCGGCTGGGCCTGGCCGCGAAGGCGCGTGAGGTGCGCGGCGTGGACCGCGTCGTGATCCGCGACGGCGACACCATCGCCGCGCTGCTCACCCGCATGGGCGCGCACGACGCCCTGATGGTCTGGGAGGAGCGCCGCATGCGCAAGGAGGTGCGCGCCACCGCGAACCGCCTCGCGAACTTCGACGACGCCAACCTCCGCCGTTCGGCGCAGGCCGCCGTCGCCGCCGGCGCGCGCGTGGAGCGTGCCCTCCACATCCTGGGGGAAGACGTGCCGGACCACCTCAAGTACGCTGGTGAACTGAGGGTGGCCCACAAGAACGCGAGCCTCGACGAGCTCGGCCGGCTGGCCGACCCGCCCATGACGAAGGACGCGATCGCGGGGCGCATCAGGCGCCTGCTGGCCATGGCGGACAAGCGTGCCGCCGAGCTCGGCATCCCGAGTACGGAGGCGAATGTGACAGCCGAGATGCTGGACGAATAGACAAAAGGCCTGGTCGTCACATGAAGTAGTGCGTGGAATGCCCGGGCTGGGCGCGGTGTTGTGCCAGTCAGGGGCCATGCCTCACAGATTTCCGGGGAGCGATTCCCGGATTGACAACAAGTCAACACAAGGACCCGTGTCCTAACGTTTGGAGGAATCAGTGTCTGAGTACGTACTCCCGGAACTGGGCTACGACTACGCGGCGCTCGAGCCGTACATCTCGGCTCGCATCATGGAGCTGCACCACGACAAGCACCACGCTGCCTACGTCGCCGGCGCCAACGCCGCACTGGCCGGTCTCGCCGAAGCCCGTGAAAAGAACGACTTCGCCAACATCAACCGTCTCTCCAAGGATCTGGCGTTCCACACCGGTGGACACACCAACCACTCCGTGTTCTGGAAGAACCTCTCCCCGGACGGAGGCGACAAGCCCGAAGGTGAGCTGGCCGCCGCGATCGATGACGCCTTCGGCTCCTTCGACGCCTTCCGTGCGCAGTTCACCGCCGCGGCTCTCGCGCTGCAGGGTTCCGGCTGGGCCTTCCTCGCCTACGAGCCCATCGGTGGCAACCTGCTCATCGAGCAGCTCTACGATCAGCAGGGCAACGTCGCCGTCGGCACGACCCCGCTGCTCATGCTCGACATGTGGGAGCACGCCTTCTACCTGGACTACGTGAACGTCAAGGCCGACTACGTCAAGGCGTTCTGGAACATCGTGAACTGGGCCGATGTGGCCGAGCGCTTCGAGGCGGCCCGCAACGGCGCTTCCAAGCTGATCACCCTGTCCTGATCACCCCGGGAATTCACGCCCCGTCCGGCCTGCCGGGCGGGGCTTTTCCGTGCCGTAATATAGCTCACTTTTGCCGCCCGCCCCGCGCGGTCACTTGCCCCGGACACCCGCATTAAACGTAAGATAGATCACGGAAGGCCTCGTGCCTTCAGCAACGTGGCTGCGAGTCCTTTCACAACGGTAATTCTCTCTGCCCAATGGCGTGCGGGGTCTGTATGTCGGACCTGGTCCGACTCGATACGTGCGTCGTCGTGGCGCATGAAGGAGATTGCACAGTGACCACCCGTATTGGCATCAACGGCTTCGGCCGTATCGGCCGTAACTACTTCCGTGCAGCCCTCGCGCAGGGTGCGGACCTGGAAATCGTCGCCGTCAACGACCTGACCAGCCCGGAAACCCTGGCTCACCTGCTCAAGTACGATTCGGTCACTGGCCGTCTGGGCGTCTCCGTCGAGGTTCAGGATGGGGACCTCGTCGTCGACGGCAAGCACATCAAGGTGCTCGCCGAGCGCGATCCCGCCAACCTGCCCTGGGGCGAGCTGGGTGTCGACATCGTCATCGAGTCCACCGGTTTCTTCACCAAGGCCGCCGACGCCAAGAAGCACATCGAGGCGGGCGCCAAGAAGGTCCTGATCTCCGCTCCGGCTTCGGACGAGGACATCACGATCGTCATGGGCGTGAATGACGAGCTCTACAACAATGAAGAGCACAACATCATCTCCAACGCCTCCTGCACCACCAACTGCCTGGGCCCGCTGGCCAAGGCCATCAACGACGCCTTCGGCATCGAGCGTGGCCTCATGACCACGATCCACGCCTACACCGCGGACCAGAACCTGCAGGACGGCCCCCACAAGGATCCGCGCCGTGCCCGTGCCGCCGCCATCAACATGGTTCCGACCTCCACCGGCGCCGCCAAGGCCATCGGCCTGGTCCTGCCCGAGCTGAAGGGCAAGCTGGACGGCTTCGCCGTGCGCGTCCCGGTCCCGACCGGCTCCGCCACCGACCTGACCGCCACGCTGTCCCGCGAGGTCACCGTCGAAGAGGTCAACGCCGCCGTCAAGGCTGCTTCCGAGTCCGGCTCGCTCAAGGGCTACCTGACCTACACCGAGGACCCCATCGTCTCCTCGGACATCGTCACCGACCCGGCCTCCTCGATCTTCGACGCCGGACTCACCAAGGTGATCGGCAACCAGGTCAAGGTCGTCTCCTGGTACGACAACGAGTGGGGCTACTCCAACCGTCTGGTGGACCTCACCGAGCTGGTCGCGTCCAAGCTGGGCTAAGCTCTAAATCATGACGTCTCACACCCTCAACGAGCTCCTCGCTGAAGGTGTCCGCGGGCGGCACGTTCTGGTCCGAAGTGACCTGAACGTGCCGCTCGACGGCTCTTCAGTGACAGACGACGGCCGCATCCGCGCCTCACTCCCGGTCCTTCAGAAGCTGGTCGACGGCGGCGCCCGCGTCCTCGTCTCCGCTCACCTCGGCCGCCCCAAGGGCGCTCCCGAGGAGAAGTACTCCCTCAAGCCGGCAGTGGACCGCCTGGCCGAGCTGGCCGGCTTCCCGGTCAGCCTCGCCGCGGACACCGTGGGCGCTTCGGCGCAGGACCTCTCCGCGAAGCTCGCGGACGGCGAGGTCCTGGTGCTGGAGAACGTGCGTTTCGATCCGCGCGAGACCAGCAAGGACGACGCCGAGCGCCAGGCCTTCGCCGCCGAGCTCGCCGCGCTGACCGGAGAGAACGGCGCGTACGTGGACGACGCGTTCGGCGCCGTGCACCGCAAGCACGCCAGCGTTTATGACATCGCAACGATCCTCCCGTCCTACCAGGGTGATCTGGTCAGGACCGAGGTGGAGGTGCTGCAGAAGCTGACCGTCTCCCCGGAGCGCCCGTACGTGGTGGTCCTGGGCGGCTCCAAGGTCTCGGACAAGCTGGCGGTCATCGACAACCTCATCGGCAAGGCGGACACGCTCCTGGTGGGTGGCGGCATGCTCTTCACCTTCCTGGCCGCAGCCGGGTACAAGGTCGGATCCAGCCTCCTGGAGGAGGACCAGATCCCGGTGGTCCAGGACTACCTGGCCCGCGCCGAGGCCGCCGGCAGCCGCTTCGTGGTGCCGACCGACGTCGTGGTGGCGAGCCGCTTCGCCGCCGACGCCGAGCACGAGGTCGTTCCCGCGAGTGCCATCGAGGAGAGCGCCTTCGGCGCCTCCGGCATCGGCCTGGACATCGGACCGGACACCGCGGCGGCTTTCGCCGAGCACATCCGTGGCGCCAAGACGGTCTTCTGGAACGGTCCCATGGGGGTCTTCGAGTTCGAGGCGTTCTCCCAGGGCACCCGGGCGATCGCTCAGGCGCTCACCGAGACCGACGGCTTCACGGTGGTCGGCGGTGGCGATTCCGCCGCGGCCGTGCGCACCCTCGGTTTCTCCGATGACCAGTTCGGCCACATCTCCACCGGCGGTGGCGCGAGCCTGGAATACCTTGAAGGCAAGGAACTTCCTGGTCTGAGCGTTCTGGACCGCTGAGGAACGGGAAAGGCCGCGGCGCCGAGCCGCGGCCTTTCCTGTCCCACCCACATCATCCCCTCGACAGTCACGGAGGCCATTGTGACCACCACCCCCGAGCGCACGCCGCTCATCGCCGGCAACTGGAAGATGAACATGGACCACCTACAGGGCATCGCGCTCCTGCAGAAGCTGGCCTGGACCCTGGAGGACAAGAAGCACGACTACCAGCGGGTCGAGGTGGCGGTGTTCCCGCCGTTCACCGATCTGCGCGGCGTGCAGACCCTCGTGCAGGGTGACGACCTGGACATCGAGTACGGCGGTCAGGACCTCTCGCAGTACGACTCGGGCGCCTACACCGGTGACATCTCCGGTGACTTCCTGAACAAGCTGGGCTGCCGTTACGTCCTGGTGGGCCACAGTGAGCGCCGCACGATCCACGGTGAGAGCGACGAGGTCCTCAACGCCAAGGTGCAGGCCGCCTACCGCCACTCGCTCATCCCCGTGCTCTGCGTGGGTGAAGGGCTCGAGATCCGCCAGGCCGGCACGCACGTCGAGCACACGCTGACGCAGCTCCGCGCCGACGTCGCGGGTCTCAGCGCCGAGCAGGCCGCCGAACTCGTGGTCGCGTACGAGCCCGTCTGGGCCATCGGAACCGGTGAGGTCGCCGGCCCCGAGGATGCTCAGGAGATGTGCCAGGCGATCCGCGCCGAGCTCACCGAGCTCTTCGGCGCCGAGGTGGCCGCGAAGACCCGCCTGCTGTACGGCGGTTCGGTGAAGGCCGCCAACGCGGCCGCGATCCTCGGCCAGGCCGACGTCGACGGCGTGTTGGTCGGCGGTGCCAGCCTGGATGCAGCTGAGTTTGCTAACATTGTCAGGTTCGAGGAGCACGCCGGCGCCTAGCCGGCAGCGTTCCTCACCTCATCGACGCAGAAAGGCCGTTGTGGGCGTTCTCCAAGTCATCCTGCAGATCCTCCTGGGAGTGACGAGCTTCCTCCTCACTCTCCTGATCCTCCTGCATAAGGGCCGCGGTGGCGGTCTGTCCGACATGTTCGGCGGCGGCATGACTTCCGGCCTGAACTCCTCCGGTGTCGCCGAGCGGAACCTGAACCGTTTCACGGTGATCCTGGGCGTGACCTGGGCCGTGGTGATCATCGGCCTCGGCCTGATCATGAAGTTCAACGGCGCTGCCAGCTGACCGGCCGCAGCGACTCGGAAGGCCCCCGGCGTGACGCCGGGGGCCTTCGTCGTTAAGTAGCTCAGGGAAACGGCCTGCTTGCCGGGCCTGGGAACCACGAAGGGGTGGCGAGCCGCAGCTCGCCACCCCTTCGTCGTGTGCGCCGTGCGTCAGAGCCCGCGAGGCTCCTTGTGCACCAGGTTCTCGGGAACCTTGGCGGCAGCGGCCTCGTCGATCAGCCACAGGGTGCGGTTCCGGCCTCGGGGACCGGCCGCAGGGACCTGCACGGTGCCGGCGCCGGCCAGGGCGAGCCCGACGGCTCCGGCCTTGTCATCGCCGGCCACGACCATCCAGACCTCGTCCGCCGTGTTGATGGCGGGCAGGGTCAGGGAGATCCGCTGCGGCGGCGGCTTGGGGGAGTCCTGGACACCTACCACGAGGGCCTCCTTCTCGCGGATGCCGGCCATCTCCGGGAAGAGCGACGCGACGTGCGCGTCGGGGCCGACGCCGAGGAGGAGGACGTCGAAGCGGGGGAGCGCCGGAGCGACGTCGGGGCGCTGATCCGAATAGTCCGCGGCGTGCTCGGCCGCGGCCGCCTCGGCCAGACGGCGCGCATAGTCCGCCGCGGCGTCGTCGACCGAGTCGAACTCATCCGAGGAGCCCGGCACGTGCACGCGCTCGGGATCCAGGTCCAGGCTGTCCAGAAGAGCCTTCTGTGCCTGGACGGCGTTGCGGTCCGCATCCTCGGCGCCGACGAAGCGCTCGTCACCCCACCAGAAGTTGACCCGGCGCCAGTTGACCGCCGGAGCGGCCGCCGACTCGGCGACGGCACGCAGCGTGCCGATGCCCACGGTGCCGCCCGTGAGGACCACCGTGGCCTCCCCGAAGCGGTCCTGGGCATCGACCAGCTTGGTGACCAGCCGGGCGGCGATGGCCGCCATCAGGACCTGTGAGTCGGGATGGACGCTCACCCGTGGTTCGTGGGTCATCTCAGGCACTCCTTTGCGCGATTCGAGGCAATCCTTCGGTCAATACTTCCCCGAAGACCTCGTCCGGGTCCAGCCGGCGCAGTTCTTCGGCGAGGCAGTCCTGAAGGCCACGACGCGGGAGGGAGATCCGCTGCAGGGGCTGATCGGGCTGGCTCAGCTCCGCCACGGTGGTGCCCGGGCGGTGCAGCTGGACGTCGCCGGACGGGCGACGGATCAGCACACGACGGATGCCGGTGCCGGCGGGGTCCTCGACGATCTTCACGGGGACGTCGAAGGCCAGGGCGAGCCACGAGGCGAGCAGCAGGGTGCTCGCGGAGTCGCTGGCGCCCTCCACCTCGACCTCGGTGACGGGGGAGTCGTCCACCTGATCGAACGCCGCCGCGAGCTGGATGCGCCAGTTCGTCAGACGCGTCCAGGCGAGGTCCGTGTCACCCGCCTGGTACGTGCGCCGGATGTTGTCCAGCGCCGCCACCGGATCCGCCTCGTTCGCGGAATCGGTGATGCGGCGGTGGGCGATGCGGCCGATGGACGTTCCGGAGGCGTCCTCCGGGGCTCCGTGTGGCCACCAGGCGACGATCGGAGCGTCCGGCAGGAGAAGGGCGGACACGAGGGATTCGCTCTCCTCAGAGAGGCGTCCATAGCCGCGCAGCACGATCACCTCGGAGGCGCCGGCGTCGCCGCCGACACGGATCTCCGCGTCCAGGCGGTCCGGTTCCTCGGCGCCCGCGTCCGCGAGCACGATGATGCGGCACGGGTGTTCGCGGCTGGCCTCGTTGGCGGCCTGGATGGCTTCGTCCTCGAGCCCGTTACGGGTGAGGACCACGAGGGTGAGCACACGGCCGAGGGCGATGACGCCGCCCTGTTCCCGCAGCTTGGTGATCTCCTTGGAGATCTTGGAGGTGGTGGTGTTGGGAAGTTCGACGATCATGGCCTTCTCCAGGTGCGTCCGTCACGGGCCAGGAGCTCGTCCGCGGAGGACGGACCCCAGCTGCCCGGGGCATACGGTTCGGGTTGTTCCTCCAGGCTGGCCCAGTACTCCTCGAACGGATCGAGGATCTTCCAGGACAGTTCCACCTCCTGGTGGCGGGGGAAGAGCGGCGGCTCACCCAGCAGGACGTCCAGGATGAGGCGCTCGTACGCCTCGGGGCTGGACTCGGTGAAGGAGTGGCCGTAGCCGAAGTCCATCGAGACGTCGCGGACCTCCATCTGTGTGCCCGGCACCTTCGAACCGAAGCGGATGGTGGCGCCCTCATCGGGCTGGACCCGGATCACCACGGCGTTCTGTCCGAAGTCCTCGTCGCCGTTCTCGCGGAACAGCAGGTTCGGGGCCTTCTTGAAGACGACGGCGATCTCGGTCACGCGGCGGCCCAGACGCTTGCCCGTGCGCAGGTAGAACGGCGCGCCGGCCCAGCGCCGGGTGTTGATGTCCACCCGGATCGCGGCGAAGGTCTCCGTGGTGGAGTCCGCCGGGATGCCTTCCTCTTCCAGGTAGCCGAGGACTTCCTCGCCGCCCTGAAGACCGCCGGAGAACTGGCCCCGGGCGGAGTGCGTCGAGAGGTCATCCGGCAGCTTGACGGCCGCCAGGACCTTCTCCTTCTCCGCGCGGAGATCTTCGGCGTTGAAGGAGATGGGCTCCTCCATGGCCGTCAGCGCGAGGAGCTGCAGGAGGTGGTTCTGGATGACGTCGCGGGCCGCGCCCACGCCGTCGTAGTAGCCCGCGCGGCCGCCGGTGCCGATGTCCTCGGCCATGGTGATCTGCACGTGGTCCACGTAGTTGGCGTTCCAGATCGGCTCGAAGAGCTGATTGGCGAAGCGGAGCGCCAGGATGTTCTGGACCGTCTCCTTGCCGAGGTAGTGGTCGATGCGGAACACCGAGTCCGGGGGGAACACGGATTCCACGATGTCGTTCAGCGCGCGGGCCGACTCGAGGTCATGGCCGAACGGCTTCTCGATGACGACGCGGCGCCACGTGCCCGGCTCGGCCTGGGCGAGGCCGTGCTTGGACAACTGGGTGCAGACGAGCTCGAAGGCCTTCGGCGGGATGGAGAGGTAGAACGCGTGATTGCCGCGCGTGCCCCGTTCCCGGTCGAGCTCTTCGATGGTGGCCTTGAGACGTTCGAAGGCCTCGTCGTCGTCGAATTCGCCCTGCACGAAGCGGATGCCCAGGGACAGCTGGTCCCAGACCCGCTGATCGAAGGGCGTCCGGCAGTGCTGCTTGACGGATTCGAGGACCTCGGCGGCGAAATCCTCGTTCTCCCACTGACGGCGGGCGAAACCCACCAAGGCGAAGCTGGGAGGGAGGAGCCCACGGTTGGCCAGGTCGTACACGGCCGGCATGAGCTTCTTACGGGCGAGGTCGCCCGTGACACCGAAGAGGACAAGGGAGGACGGACCGGCAATCCGGCTCAGACGGCGGTCCCGCGGATCCCGCAAGGGGTTCCGGAGACCGCCGTTCTGGGCGCCAGGTTCACGTGTTGGCATAGTGCTTGAGGAGCCTTAGCGATATGGAGGGATGGGTTCTGGGCTCAGCGGCCCAGGTTGTTGACGATGTCCAGGAGCTGACGCACACCGGCCGCGCGGTCGGTGAGGTGCAGCCGGAGGACGGGGACGCCGTGGTCCGCGAGGACCTGTGCGTCGCCGGCGGCCTGAGCCGAGATCAGCTGTCCGAAGGTGAACGGACGCTCCGGGATGACCACATCGGTGGAACTGTCCGCCGTGATCTGGAGGAACACGCCCTCGGCGGGCCCGCCCTTGTGGAACTGGCCGGTGGAGTGCAGGAAGCGCGGACCCCAGCCGAACGTCACGGGGCGACCGGTCACGGCGACGAGCGGGTTGCGCACCGACTCGAGCTGCGGGTAGGCGAGACGGTCCAGGTAGGCCTGGACGCTCACGTAGCCACGGTCGCCCAGACGGCCGAGCAGGGCCTTGAGGGCGGACTCGACGGTGTCGTTCACCTCGGCGTCGGCCAGCCACTCGCCGCCGCGCACCTCGATGGCGCCGTCGGTGAAGTCGGCGGGCACCGGCTCCGGACGGGCGTCGAGCAGACCGCGTGCGGCGACCTTGGCGGCCTCCACGTCGGGCTGGTCGTACGGGTTGATGCCGAGGAGGCGCCCCGCCACGGCGACGGCGAACTCCCAGACGACCATCTGCGCAGCCAGCCCGCCGGCGATCTCGACCTCGTTGCCGGTGGCGGCAGCGTCGTCGTCGTCCGGGGAGACGAGCCGGACCACCAGGACGTCAGGGGCGTCCAGGGTCAGCTCCGGAGCGTCAGCCGGAGCGACGACGGGCAGCAGGCCCTTGCCGCTCTTGCCGGTGGACTCGGCGATCAGCTGCTCCGCCCAGTCGGCGAAACCGACGATCCCGGAGCCGTTGTCCACGATCACGATCTTGTTCCGGAGCGGATCGGTGCCACCCAGCGCGGCGCCGAGCGCGAGACCGATGTTGTCCGTGTCGTCCTCGTTGAGGATCTCGAGGGTGTCCTCGGCCTCGTCCAGGAGCGCCGCGATGTCCACGCCGGCCAGGCCCGACGGCACCAGGCCGAAGGCGGTCAGCGCGGAGAAGCGGCCGCCGACGTTCGGGTCCGCGTTGAAGACGGCCCGGTAGCCCGCGGCGCGCGCGGCCTCGTCCAGGGGCGAGCCCGGATCGGTCACGATCACCACGCGGCTCTTCGGATCGATGCCGGCCGCCTCGAACGCCGCCTCGAAAGCGCGGCGCTGCGAGTCGGTCTCCACCGTGGAACCGGACTTGGACGACACGACGACGACGGTCCGCTCCAGGCGGTCGGCGAGGGCCGCGGCGACCTGCTCCGGGTCGGTGCTGTCCAGCACCGTGAGCTCGACGCCGGCCGTCGCGGTGATGACCTCGGGGGCCAGCGAGGAGCCACCCATGCCGCAGAGGACGACATGGTCGATCCCTTCGGCGTGGAGCTCCTCCCGCAGGCTGACGATCCCGTCCACGAGCGGACGGGAGACCGCCGGGGCCTCCACCCAGCCGAGGCGGATGGAGGACTCGGATTCGGCCTCCGGACCCCACAGCGTGGCGTCCTTGGCGATGATCCGCGTCGCGACGTGGTCCTGGACCAGCTGGTCGATGTGACGGGTCTTGGCGTCGGCGGCCGCGCCGGCGGCGTCGTAGCTCAGGGTGCTCATGGAGGGGTCAGCCTTCCTGGGATGCGGTGTTGAGTGCAGCCTGGACGTCGGCCAGCAGTTCCTTCCAGCTGGCGACGAACTTGTCGAGGCCCTCGGTCTCGAGCTTGGCCACGACGTCGTTGTAGGAGACGCCGAGCTTCTCGAGCGCGTCCAGGACCTCGTTGGACTCGGCGTAGGTGCCGGTGATGGTGTCACCGGTGACGTCGCCGTGGTCGAAGACGGCGTCGAGGGTCTTCTCCGGCATGGTGTTCACCACGCCCTGCGCGACGAGCCCCGTGACGTAGAGGGTGTCCGGGTATGCCGGGTCCTTCACGCCGGTGGAGGCCCAGAGCGGGCGCTGCGGGCGGGCGCCCGCGGCGGCCAGGACGTTCCAGCGCTCGGTGGAGAAGAGCTCCTCGAAGACCTGGTACGCGAGACGGGCGTTCGCCACGCCGGCCTTGCCCTTGAGGGCGGCGGCCTCGTCGGTGCCCAGCGTGTTCAGGCGCTTGTCGATCTCGGTGTCCACGCGGGAGACGAAGAAGGACGCGACCGAGTGGATCTTGGAGAGGTCCAGGCCCTTGGCCTTGGCCTGCTCCAGACCGTTCAGGTAGGCGTTGATGACCGCGCGGTAGCGCTCCAGGGAGAAGATCAGGGTCACGTTGACGCTGATGCCCTCGGCGATGGTGGCCGTGATGGCCTCCAGGCCTTCCTGGGTGGCGGGGATCTTGATGTGGACGTTGTCCTTGCCGACCTTGGCGTGCAGTTCCTTCGCCTCGGCGATGGTGCCCTCGGTGTCCCACGCCTTGCGCGGATCGACCTCGATGGAGACGCGGCCGTCGACGCCGTCCGTGGCCTTGGCCACCTCGGCGAAGACGTCGCAGGCGTCCGCCACGTCGGAGGTCGTGATCTCGAAGACGGCCTTCTCGGCGTCGGCCCCGGCCGCCGCCAGTTCCTTGATCTGCGCTGCATAGTCCTGGCCACCCGTGATGGCGGCCTGGAAGATGCTCGGGTTGGTGGTCACGCCGACCACGTTCTTCTCGGCGATGAGCTCCTGAAGATTGCCCGTGTTCAGGCGCTTGCGGGAGAGGTCGTCAAGCCAGATCGAGACACCGGCGTTGGACAGTTCTGCAGTGGGAGTGCTCATGTTTCAAATTCCTCGGTTCTGTACCTTGTTGCTCTGTACTGGCGTTGCTCGGTGCCGGCTCAGGCGGTGGCGAGCGAGTCCAGGGAGTCCTTGGCGGCGGCGACCACTGCTTCGGTGGTGATGCCGAACTCCTGGAAGAGCCGCTTGTAATCTGCGGACGCGCCGAAGTGCTCAAGCGAGATGGAGCGGCCGGCGTCGCCGACGAACTCGCGCCAGGTCAGGGCGAGGCCCGCCTCGACGGAGACACGCGCGGTCACGGCCGCCGGGAGGACGGCTTCCTGGTAGGCGGCGTCCTGCTTCTTGAACCACTCGACACACGGCATCGACACCACGCGGGTGGGGATGCCATCGGCCTGGAGTGCCTCGCGGGCCTCGACGGCCAGCTGGACCTCGGAACCGGTGGCGATCAGGATGACCTCGGGCGTGACGGAGGCGCCGTCGCGGCTGGCCTCGGCCAGGACGTAACCGCCGCGGGCCGTGCCGGCCGCGGAGCCGAAGACGTCACCGGAGGCCTCGCCTTCGCCACGGGCGTAGGTCGGGATGTTCTGCCGGGTCAGCACGATGCCTGCCGGGTTCTCGTGGTTCTCCAGCATGGTGTGCCAGGCCACGGCGACCTCGTTGGCGTCGCCCGGACGGACGACGTCGAGACCGGGGATGGCGCGCAGGGACGCGAGCTGCTCCACGGGCTGGTGGGTGGGGCCGTCCTCGCCGAGGCCGATGGAGTCGTGCGTCCAGACGTACAGGGACGGCACGCCCATGAGGGCGCCGAGGCGGATGGCGGGACGCTGGTAGTCCGAGAAGATCAGAAAGGTCCCGGAGAAGGCGCGCGTGTTGCCCGACAGGGTGATGCCGTTCACGATCGACGCGGCGGCGTGCTCACGGATGCCGAAGTGCAGGACGCGGCCGTACGGGTTGCCCTTCCACGCGTTGGTGGAGCGGCCCACGGGGATGAACGACGGCTCACCCTCCAGCGTGGTGTTGTTGGACTCGGCGAGGTCGGCGGAGCCGCCCCACAGTTCCGGCATGACCGGGCCGATGGCGTTGAGCACCTTGCCGGACGCGGCACGGGTGGAGACGTCCTTGCCGGCCTCGAACACGGGGAGAGCACCCGAGAGTTCCGAGGGCAGCTCGTGGGCCTCGAGGCGCTTGAGGAGGGCGGCGCCCTCCGGGTTCGCGGCGGCCCAGGCGTCGAACTTCTCCTGCCAGGCCTGGTGTGCGGCGGCGCCGCGCTCCACGACCTGACGGGCGTGGGCCAGGACCTCGGGGTCCACCTGGAAGGACTTCTCCGGATCGAAACCGAGGACCTCCTTCAGGGCGGCGACCTCGCCGGCGCCGAGGGCGGAGCCGTGGATCTTGCCGGTGTTCTGCTTGGTGGGGGCCGGGTAGCCGATGATGGTGCGCAGGGAGATGATGGACGGCTTGCCCGTCTCCGCCTTGGCCGCCTGGAGGGCGTTGTACAGCTCGTGGACGTCCTCGACGTACTCGCCGGTCTTGGTCCAGTCGACGCGCTGGGTGTGCCAGCCGTACGCCTCGTAGCGCTTGAGGACGTCCTCGGTGAACGCGATGTCGGTGTCGTCCTCGATCGAGATGTGGTTCTCGTCGTACAGCACGACCAGGTTGCCGAGCTCCTGCAGGCCGGCCAGCGAGGAGGCCTCGGAGGTCACGCCTTCCTGGAGGTCGCCGTCGGAGGCGATGACCCAGATGGTGTGGTCGAACGGCGACTCGCCCTCGGGGGCGTCGGCGTCGAACAGGCCACGCTCGCGGCGGCCGGAGTAGGCGAAGCCCACGGAGGAGGCGAGACCCTGGCCGAGCGGGCCCGTGGTGATCTCGACACCGGCGGTGTGCTTGTACTCGGGGTGGCCCGGGGTCAGGGAGCCCCAAGTGCGGAGTGCCTCGAGGTCTTCCAGCGCCAGGCCGTAGCCGGAGAGGAAGAGCTGGATGTACAGGGTCAGCGAGGTGTGACCGGGGGAGAGGATGAAGCGGTCGCGGCCCACCCAGTCCGGGTTCTTCGGATCGTGTCGCATCAGTTTCTGGAAGAGCAGGTAGGCGGCCGGGGCCAGGCTCATCGCCGTCCCGGGGTGTCCGTTGCCGACCTTCTCCACCGCATCTGCGGCCAGAACGCGAATGGTGTCTACCGCACGCTGGTCGAGATCAGTCCAGGACAGTTGCTGTTCTTCCACTTGTGACACGGAAACCGGGCCCCTTCTCTTGTGTGTTTTCGAGAGTGCGGCCACCCTGCGGTCCCGTGCCCGGGGCACAGCTGTGGCGCCCGCAGCGAGTTCTCCGCGCTCTCGTTCACCATTGAATAACCACCGGCCTGCGCACCCTGTTCCCTCGCTTCATCGGGGAGTCCGGGGCCGCCAAGCCGAGTTGTGTTCAGCTTAGCCCGATTCCCGGGGGTTCTGGTGGCACCCCCTGGTTTAAGTGTGATTTATGTCAAAGATGAACCCGCGCGAGAGCGACCTCCCGTTTACCTGGGCCGATGCCGTGGCTCCGGCGACCTCCCGCGGAGGGGGCCGGAAGCGTGCCTGCCGGGGCCAGGGGGGAGCGGGCGGTAGAATGAGAGGGGCCGGTCCATGCGCGGATCGCGGGATTCACCCGCGCCGCAGGACGGGCCGGTCATCAGTCGCGAAGCAGAAACTAAGGTCATCGTCGCCGTGAGCACTTCAGAGTCCGCCCTCCGCACGCCGTCATTGCCGCAGGGAGGCGGTTTCTCCCGCAAGCTGAAGGCGTACGTCGCCCTGACCAAGCCGCGCGTGATCGAGCTGCTGCTGGTCAGCACCCTGCCGACCATGATCTTCGCGCAGCGCGGCTTCCCATCGGTCGGCCTCATGGTGGCGACCATGGTGGGCGGCGCTTTCGCCGCCGGCAGCGCCGGCGCCTTCAACTGCTACATCGACCGCGACATCGACAAGGTGATGAAGCGCACCAAGAACCGCCCGCTCGTCACCGGTGAGGTCACGCCCCGGGAGGCTCTCGTCTTCGCGACGCTGCTGGGCATCGCGTCCATCCTGATCCTCTGGGTCGGAGCGAACGGCCTCTCCGCTCTGCTCGGTCTCGGCGCGATCTTCTTCTACGTGGTCATCTACACCCTGATCCTGAAGCGCCGCACCGCGCAGAACATCGTCTGGGGCGGGGCGGCCGGCTGCTTCCCGGTCCTGATCGCCTGGGCGGCCGTGCGGGACACCGTCGAGTGGCCCGCGCTCGTCCTCTTCATGGTGATCTTCCTCTGGACCCCGCCGCACTACTGGCCCCTGTCCATGAAGTACGGCGAGGACTACCGCAAGGCCGAGGTGCCGATGCTCGGCGCCATCGCGGGCGCGAAGGTGGTCTCCGTGCAGGTGGTCCTGTACGCGTGGGCCATGGTCGCCTGTTCGCTGCTGATGATCCCGGTGGGCGGCGCCGGCTGGGTCTACTCGATCGCCGCGATCCTCTCCGGCGCCTGGTTCCTCTGGGAATCCCACAGCCTGTACAACCAGGCCCAGGGTGAGAACGTGGACAACAAGCGCGCCATGAAGGTCTTCCACGGCTCGATCAGCTACCTGACCGTGCTGTTCCTGGCCCTCGCGGTGGACCCGTTCGTCGGCGGCCCCCTCATGGCGGGCTTCTGAGCGGGCAGGCTCAGAGCTTTCCGGTGTGAACCTCCCGGTGTGACGCAAGGCCCGGCCGGATGGCCGGGCCTTCGTCGTGTCCGGGGCTGCTGGCAGGCCGTGACGGGTGGCGCTGTGGTGAGACGGCGCAGCAGGGGAGCGCGACGGCGGGAGCCTGGGCCGCCGTCGTCGTGCGCCTGCCGTCTGCCGCGGCTCAGCCCGAGCCCGGAGACGACGAAGGCCCCGCCGGCGGCGGGGCCTTCGAGGGCGACGATCAGGCCTTGGGGCTCCAGCGGCTCACGTCCGCGAGGTTCGTGGCCGCGGCCATGAGCAGAGCGCCCACCACCATGTGCGAGCCCACGAGCAGCGGCGGGATGCCGTTGTAGTACTGGATGAACCCGATCGCCGCCTGAAGGAGCGTGACGCCGAGCAGCGTCAGCGCGGCGGAGCGGAACAGACCCTGGATCCGGTGACGGAAGGCCAGCACCACGGCCACCAGCACGCCGGCGGTCACGAGGTAGGCGGGCGCGGCGTGGAAGTGGCTGATCACGTCCCAGTCGAGCCCGTTGCGTGGGGCGTTGGCGTCGCCGGCGTGCGGGCCGGCGCCCGTGACGACCACGCCGAGCACGACGGCGAGGGCGGCGAAGAAGGCCACGGCGGCGGTGAGCGGCGCGGCGATGCCCGGGAGGGCCTCCAGCGTGCGGTTCATGAAGCGGCCGGTGCGGCCGTAGGCGCGGTTCACGAGCAGCATGGCGAAGATGACCAGCGCCATCGAGACCAGGAAGTGCAGGCCCACCACCCAGGGGTTCAGCCCGGACAGCACGGTGATGCCGCCGATGATCGCCTGGGCCGGGATGCTGGCGAGCAGGCCGAGCGCCAGGACGAAGAGGTCTCGGCGTTCCTTGCGGATCCGCCACAGCGCCACGAGCATGAGCAGCGCGACCGCGGCCAGCAGGAAGGTCAGCGTGCGGTTGCCGAACTCGATGATGCCGTGGACGCCCATCTCCGGGGTGTTGACGAGCGACTCGCTCGTGCAGCGCGGCCAGGTGGGGCAGCCCAGGCCGGACGAGGTGAGGCGGACCGCGCCGCCGGTCCCGATGAGGATGATCTGACCGACCAGCGAGGCGATGGACAGCTTGCGGACGCGGCCGTCGACCTCGGTGGGGAGCCGCTCCACGAGACGGTTGATCCGTTCACCCAGAGGGGTGCTGGCATTCATACAGGTACCTCATCCATCGTTACTCGCATCATCAATTCCACTTGAACCATTTCACGGCCAGGACCCCGGCCACTCCGGCCCACAGGACCAGGATGACGACGGCGGCCACGTCCACCGTGCCGTGCAGGAGCGCCGCGCGCAGGGCGTCGCCCAGGGCGCCGGAGGGGAGGAACGGCGCCACCTCTCCGATCAGACCGGGCAGACGCCCGGGAGGGACCACGACTCCGCCGAGGGCGCCGAGCAGGATCCACAGGAGGTTCGTCAGGGCCAGGGTGGCCTCGGGCCGCACCGTGCCCGCCACGAGCAGGCCGAGCGCGGTGAACGCCGCCGCCCCCAGGATCAGCAGCGGGATCGCCAGCAGGAGGCCGACGCCGTTCGGCTGCCAGCCGAGGAACAGGCCCGCCACGGAGATCACCACGGTCTGGATGGCCAGCACGGACAGCACGGCCAGGATCTTTCCGGCGATCAGCCCGCCGCGGCCCAGGGGCGTGGTGGACAGGAAGCGGAGGACGCCGTAGCGCCGGTCGAAGCCCGTGGAGATGCCCTGGCCCGTGAAGGCCGTGGACATGGTGCACAGGGCGAGCACGCCGGGGACGGCGATGTCCACGCGGGCGCCCTGGAGATCATCCAGAAGGGGGGTGAAGCGCAGGGCGAAGAGCGCCATGAGCGGCAGCACGATGGCGAGGACCAGTTGCTCGCCGTTGCGGAGCATCGCCAGGGTCTCGTAGCGTCCCTGGGCCAGGACGCGCTGCACGGTGGAAGCGGGGCGCTGGGCGGTGAGCCCGGAATGGCCCGGGCGCACGCCGGACCCCTTCCCGGCGGCGGGGGTGCTGCTGGCCGTCATTCCCGGCCTCCGTTCGGGACGTGGTTCGTCAGAGGGGCCGGCCGGGAGCCGCCGTCGTTCGGGGGCTGCTCGGCCTGAGACTGTTCGGTCCGGGCCTGTTCGGCGCTGCGGGCGGCGATGTCGAGGAAGACGTCCTCCAGGGTGGAGGACGACATCGAGAGGCTGCGGGGGAAGACGCCGCCGACCTCCCAAGCGGTGGCGATGGCGCGCAGATGCGCCGGGGTGCTGATCCCCTCCACGGAGTAGGACCCGGACCGGGTCTCCGCGATGTCCAGACCGTCGGGAAGCGCGAAGGTGAGCCCGGGATCGGCGTCGAAGGTCAGCATGCGGTTCTCGGAGCCGGCGTCGTCGCGGTGCGCGAGCAACGAGGCGACGGTGCCCTCCGCCACGATCCGCCCGGCGTCGACGATGTAGACGTAGTCGGCCAGACGCTCGGCGTCGTCCATGAGGTGGGTGGTCAGCACGATGCCCATGCCGGAGTCACGGAGCTCCTGGATCAGGGTGAAGACCAGCTGCCGCGACTGCGGATCCATGCCGGCGCTCGGCTCGTCGAGGAAGAGGACTTCGGGGCGGCCGACGAGCGCGGCGGCGAGAGCGAGGCGCTGCTTCTGTCCCCCGGAGAGCCTGCGCACGGAGGTGCGGGCGAACTCGGCGATGGAGAGCCGCTCGACCAGATCGTCCACGGGCCAGGGGTCCTGGTACATCCGGGCGATGTGCTGGAGCAGGGGGATCGGATGCGCGGAGGGCGGCAAGCCGCCTTCCTGGAGCATGACGCCCACCCGGGCGCGCAGCTCGGGGCCCGCCGTGTCGGGGTCGTGGCCGAGCAGTTCGACCCGTCCGTCCGTACGGCGCTGAAGGCCCTGGGCGCATTCGAGGGTGGTGGTCTTGCCGGCGCCGTTGACGCCGAGCAGGGCGGTCACCTCGCCGGCATGGGCGGTCAGGGAGAGGCCGGCGACGACGCGCATCATGCGGCCGTCGAGGGCCGTGACCGGACCGACATCCTTGACGAGGGAATCGATCACGAGGACTGGGGGAGCAGCGGAACGCACCATAGCATTCTACGCGAGGTAGAAGGTGGCCGGAGCGGGTCGCGAGGCGGCGTTCCCGCCGGCCGCCAGCGGGCCGGAACGCCCGCTGATCCGGCCCCGGCGAATGATGTGATGATGGTCTCTGGTCACAATCGACAGGTCAGCCTAGCCTTAGTGGAAGGCGGGAAGTTATTTAGTGATGATTGTGTTGTGTATTCCATGGACACCTCCACGAACAGGCCGGTCGACAGCCTGAATCCGGGGGCCCAGCAGGGCGCTCCGGGCTCGGTCGTGCCCGCGCAGCGTGAGGTCCCGTCCCGTGCAGCCTCATCCCGTGCGGCCACGCGAGGCTCCCTGGTCGAGTCCGAGGACCGGACGCGGGACAAGGTCCGGGCCGCCGTGCTGGAGCACGGTCCCATCAGCGCCGCCGAACTCGGCAAGCTGCTCGGCTACACGCCCGCCGCCGTCCGCCGTCACCTCGACCAGCTCGAGCGCGGAGGTGTGATCGAGGTCAAGCGCATGGTCAAGGCCGGGGCGGGAGCGGGCCGCCCGGCGCGGCGTTACGTGATCAGCTCCCAGGGTCAGCAGCACTGGGGCGACGACTACCTGGACATCGCCAGCAAGGCGCTGCACGAGCTGGCGGCACTGGGCGGCGAACAGGCCGTCGAGGCGTTCGCCGAGCGCCGTTTCGCCGGCATGGCGGAGCGCTACGCCGACGAGGTGAACGCCGCAGGGCCCGACGTCGAGGCCCGCGCCATGGCGCTCGTCGCGGCGCTCAACCGTGACGGCTTCGTCGCGAACGCCAATGTCCTGCGCATCCATCCGGTGAGTAAGAAGCCCTTGCCGCCGCAGCTCACAGCGATCCAGCTGTGCCAGGGGCATTGCCCCATCCAGAACCTGGCCGCCGAATTCCCGGTCTTCTGTGACAAGGAGACCGAAGTGTTCGAACGGCTTCTCGGTGTGGACGTCCGTCGTCTTTCCACGCTGGCCAACGGCGGCCACGTCTGCACCACGCACATTCCTACCGGACGCAACCACCAGCAAGAAAGGCCGTGATGACGGACCAACTAGCAGAAAAGCCAGTGGCTGAGGGTACGGTGATCTCCGAGATTCTGGAAAAGAACCCGGAGCTCCACGGTATCGGCAACTACGAATACGGCTGGGCAGACAAGGACGACGCCGGTGCGAACGCGCGCCGCGGCCTGAACGAAGACGTCGTCCGGGACATCTCCACCAAGAAGAGCGAACCCGAGTGGATGCTTGACCTGCGTCTGAAGGGCCTCAAGTACTTCGACCGGAAGCCGATGCCCGCCTGGGGCGCCGACCTCTCCGGCATCGATTTCGACAACATCAAGTACTTCGTGCGCTCCACGGAGAAGCAGGCCGGTTCCTGGGAAGAGCTTCCCGAGGACATCCGGACCACCTACGAGAAGCTCGGCATCCCGGAAGCGGAGCGCAGCCGCCTCGTGGCCGGCGTCGCGGCTCAGTACGAGTCCGAGGTCGTCTACCACCAGATCCGCGAGGACCTGGAGCAGCAGGGCGTCATCTTCCTCGACACCGACACCGCGCTGAAGGAACACCCGGAGATCTTCCAGGAGTACTTCGGCACCGTGATCCCGGTGGGCGACAACAAGTTCGCCTCCCTGAACACGGCCGTGTGGTCCGGCGGCTCCTTCGTCTACGTCCCCAAGGGCGTTCACGTGGAGATCCCGCTGCAGGCCTACTTCCGCATCAACACGGAGAACATGGGCCAGTTCGAGCGCACCCTCATCATCGCCGACGAGGACTCCTACGTGCACTACATCGAGGGCTGCACCGCCCCGATCTACAGCTCGGACTCGCTGCACTCCGCCGTGGTCGAGATCGTGGTCAAGAAGGGCGCCCGCGTCCGCTACACCACCATCCAGAACTGGTCCAACAACGTGTACAACCTGGTGACCAAGCGTGCGATCTGCGAAGAGGGCGCCACCATGGAGTGGATCGATGGCAACATCGGCTCCAAGGTCACCATGAAGTACCCGGCCGTCTACCTCGTGGGCGAGCACGCCAAGGGCGAGACCCTGTCCATCGCCTTCGCCGGCGAGGGCCAGCACCAGGACACCGGTTCCAAGATGGTGCACATCGCTCCGAACACCAAGAGCTCCATCATCTCCAAGTCGGTGGCCCGCAACGGCGGTCGTGCCGCGTACCGCGGCCTGGTCCAGGTCCGCGAAGGCGCCAAGCACTCCGCCAACACCGTCCGCTGTGACGCCCTGCTGGTGGACACCATCTCCCGCTCGGACACCTACCCGTACATCGACATCCGCGAGGACGATGTGCTGCTGGGCCACGAGGCCACGGTCTCCCGTGTCTCCGAGGAGCAGCTGTTCTACCTGATGTCCCGCGGCATGCCCGAGGACGAGGCCATGGCCATGATCGTGCGCGGCTTCATCGAGCCGATCGCCCGCGAGCTCCCCATGGAGTACGCGCTCGAGCTCAACCGCCTCATCGAACTCCAGATGGAAGGATCCGTCGGTTAATGACTGCCGAAGCAACTGAGAAGGCCCGCATCGGCGCCCCGTCGATCGCCGGTTTCACCGAAGAGGGCGAGCAGCTGGTCTCCAGCAAGGTCGACCACAAGCACAATGACGGCACCACCGTCATGTCCTCCCGGGCCGAGCGTCTGACCAGCCACAACGTGGCCGATTTCGCTCTGCCGGACGGCCGTGAGGAGGAGTGGCGCTTCACCCCGGTGCGCGAGCTCCAGCCGCTGCTGCAGGACGGCGCGAACGACGACGGCGCCACGACGGTCTCCGTCGAGGCTCCCGAGGGCTACGTGTCCGCTCCGCTGGCCATCGGTCAGGCGCCCCGCGCCACCGCGCTGGTGCCGGCCGACCGTGCCGCCGCCGTGGCCTCCGCCAACGCTCCCGAGGCGCTGCACGTCGTCGTGCCCGAAGGCGCGCAGCCCGAGGAGCCCGTGCGGATCCTCCTGTCCGGCCAGGGCGCCGGCAAGCGGTCCAACAGCCACCTCGTCCTCGAGGCGGGCGCCAACTCCAAGTCGGTCGTCATCCTCGAGCACGACGGTTCGGCCAACCACAACGGCAACGTCGAGATCTTCGTCGGCGAGGCCGCCGAGCTCACCGTCGTGTCCGTGCAGCTCTGGGAGGATGACGCCATCCACCTGGCCCAGCACGACGCCGTCGTGGCCAAGGAAGGCGTGTACAAGCACATCGCCGTGACGCTGGGCGGCAAGATCGTCCGCCTGAACTCCAATGTGCGCTTCTCCGGCGAGCAGGCCGAGGCCGAGCTCCTGGGGCTCTACTTCGCCGATGCCGGGCAGCACCTGGAGCACCGCTCGTTCGTGGATCACAACGTCCCGAACTGCACCTCCAACGTCCTCTACAAGGGCGCGCTGCAGGGCAAGGGCGCTCACACCGTGTGGGTGGGCGACTGCCTCATCCAGAAGCAGGCCGTCGGCACCGACTCGTACGAGAAGAACCAGAACCTGGTCCTGACCGACGGCTGCCGTGCGGACTCCGTGCCGAACCTGGAGATCGAGACCGGCCTGATCGCCGGCGCCGGTCACGCCTCCTCGACCGGCCGTTTCGATGACGAGCACCTGTTCTACCTCATGGCGCGAGGCATCCCGGAGGATGTGGCCCGCCGTCTGGTGGTCCGCGGCTTCCTGAACGAGATCATCCAGAAGATCAAGGTCCCGGCCCTCGAGGATCGCCTCACCGAGGCCGTGGAACGCGAACTGGCCGCAGGCGAGAACTAGAAGGAGCGGACGTGCCGGAAACGCCCCAGGGCACCTTGGTGTGCAAGAGCACCGAGATTTCGCCCAAGCAGGCCCTCAGGGTTCTCCTCGACGGATACCCCGTCGCCGTGGTGAAGGACTCCATGGGGGAGATCCACGCCATCGGCGACACCTGCTCGCACGCGGACGTGTCCCTCTCCGAGGGTGACGTCGAGGGCGGCGCGATCGAATGCTGGGGACACGGTTCCCAGTTCGATCTGCGGTCCGGCCAGCCGCTCCAGCTGCCCGCCTATGATCCCGTTCCCGTCTTCGCCGTGGAGATCCACGGCGACGACGTGTACGTCGACACCAGCAACGTTGTGAACGGCGCCCGGGTCTTCTGAGCCCCGGCCGCATCAAACAGACTTAGGACAAGAAAGAACAGCATGTCTACTCTTGAAATCAAGGACCTGCACGTCAGCATTGAGACCGAGCAGGGCGAGAAGGAAATCCTCAAGGGCGTCTCCCTGGTCATCAAGACCGGCGAGACCCACGCCATCATGGGCCCCAACGGCTCCGGCAAGTCCACCCTGGCCTCCACGATCGCCGGTCACCCGCGCTACACCGTGACCAGCGGCTCCATCACCCTGGACGGCGAGGACGTCCTGGAGATGAGCGTGGACGAGCGCGCCCGCGCCGGTCTCTTCCTCGCCATGCAGTACCCGGTCGAGGTCCCCGGCGTCACCATGACCAACTTCCTCCGCACCGCCAAGACCGCGATCGACGGCGAGGCCCCCTCGCTGCGTCACTGGACCAAGGACGTCAAGGCCGCCATGGAGCAGCTGCGCATCGACGCCGACTTCGCCCAGCGCAACGTCAACGAGGGCTTCTCCGGCGGCGAGAAGAAGCGCGTGGAGATCCTCCAGCTCGAGCTCTTCAAGCCGAAGTTCGCCATCCTGGACGAGACCGACTCCGGCCTGGACGTCGACGCCCTGAAGGTCGTCTCCGAGGGCGTCAACCGCGCTCACGCCGGTGGCGAGATGGGCACGCTGCTCATCACCCACTACACGCGCATCCTGCGCTACATCAAGCCGGACTTCGTCCACGTCTTCGTCGACGGCAAGGTCGTCGAGCAGGGTGGCCCGGAGCTGGCCGACCGCCTCGAGGACGAGGGCTACGACCGCTACGTGGCCGGCGCCGGCACGGCCTCCGAGCCGGCAGCGGTCTGAGCCACTCGCCTGACAACCCGGGAGGGGACAGAAGATGACCGAAGTGAATGCGGCCAGGACAAGTCTTGAGGACGTCGAAGAGGCGCTCAAGGACGTCATCGACCCCGAGCTCGGCGTCAACGTCGTGGATCTGGGCCTGCTCTACGGGCTCAAGTACTCCGACGAGGACGGCGCGCTCCTGATCGACATGACGCTGACCACCGCGGCCTGCCCGCTCACCGACGTGCTCGAGGAGCAGGTGGGCAAGGCCCTGGACGGTGTCGTGGACGACTGGCGCCTCAACTGGGTGTGGATGCCGCCGTGGGGTCCCGAGCGGATCACCGATGACGGCAAGGACCAGATGCGGGCCCTCGGCTTCAACATCTGATCCAGCGTGCGCGGCTGAACACGGCTGAGCACAGTTGAACGACGACGGCGGCGGCCGGGAGTGATCCCGGCCGCCGCCGTCGTTCGTGGGGTCAGATCCCGGGCCGCGTCAGTAGCTCCTGCCCACGACCGCGAAGAGTTCCTCGGGGCGCGCGTCCGGGGCCGGGAGACCACCGTCCTCGGTCTGCAGGCAGCGCACGGTGATGGCCGAGCCGTTGAGGGTCCTCTCGCCGGCTTCGCCGAGGAGGTCCCAGCGGATCCGGGCGAATCCCGCCTGAGCCGCCTCCTTCGCCTCGGCGGGATCGGTCGTCTCGACGGTGTGGTCCGTCAGCCGACGCTGGGCCTCCTGGAACATCGCGTGCTGGATCTCCGTCAGCAGGCCGGGGATGAGCGCGGAGGTCTCGCTGAGCGTCACCGGCGCCTTGGAGCCCGTGTCACGGCGGACGAGGGTCGCGACACCCTGCTCCAGGTCGCGCGGGCCGATCTCGATCCGGAGCGGGACTCCCTTGAGTTCCCACTCCGTCACACGGCGTCCGAAGCCGGTCGTGAGCCGTTCGTCGATCTTCACCCGGACGCCCGCCTCCTCCAGTTCCTCACGGAGGCGCGCCGCAGCGGCGAGGACGCGGCCGTCGTCGCGCACGGGGACGATCACCAGCTGGACCGGGGCGATGGCCGGAGGGAGGCGCAGCCCCGTGTTGTCGCCATGGGACATGATCAGCCCGCCGAGCATCCGCGTGCTCGATCCCCAGGACGTGGTCCAGCAGTCCTGCACGGCGCCCTCCGAGTCCGTGAACCCGATGCCGAAGGCCTTGGCGAAGTTCTGGCCGAGTTCGTGGCTCGTGGCCATCTGGAGGGCTTTGCCGTCGACCATCATGGCCTCGCAGGTCATGGTGTTGACGGCGCCCGCGAACCGTTCGGCGGGGGACTTGTCACCCATCAGGACGGGGATGGCCAGGACGTCCTCCAGGAACGAGCGGTACACCTCGAGGTGGATGCGGCGCGCGTACGCCGCCGCCTCCTCACGCGTCGCGTGGGCCGTGTGGCCTTCCTGCCACAGGAATTCGCTGGTTCGCAGGAACGTCCGGGGACGCATCTCCCAGCGCACGACGTTGGCCCATTGATTCAGCAGGAGCGGCAGATCGCGGTAGGACTGGACCCACTTGGCCATGAGCTCACCGAAGATCGTCTCGCTGGTGGGCCGCACGACCACCGGCTCGCTGAGCTCCTTGCCTCCGGCGTGAGTGACCACGGCGAGCTCCGGGCTGAACCCGTCCACATGCTCGGCCTCCCGTTCCAGGTAGGACTGCGGGATGAAGAGCGGGAGGTAGACGTTCTCGGCGCCGGCGGCTTTGATACGGCCGTCGACGGCGGCCTGCATCCGCTCCCAGATGCCGTAGGCATAGGGGCGGATGACCATGGTCCCGCGCACCGGGCCGTTGTCGGCCAGCTGCGCCTTGTCCAGGACGTCCTGATACCAGCGGGGGAAGTCCTCGACTTGATCGGCGAGGACGGAAGCGTGTGCTTTCACCATGGCCCGACCCTACCGGACGGCTGGGCGCCGGGTGCCTGACCGGTTCAGGGCTTGACGGTGTAGTGGCTCGTGATGGCGACGCGGTTGTAGGCGTTGATCGTGATGGCGAGCCAGGACACCGCGGAGATCTGCTCCTCGCTGAGCACCTGGGACACCGGGACGTAGACCTCGTCCGGGACCTGGTGATCGGACACCTGGGTGATCGCCTCGGTCAGGGCCAGCGCGGCGCGTTCGACGGCGGTGAAGTACTCGCTCTCCCGCCACGCCGGGAGGACCGCGAGGCGGTCCTGCGTCTCACCCAGCGTGACCGCGTCCTTGGTGTGCAGCCGCAGACAGTAGGCGCAGCCGTTGATCTGCGAGGCGCGGATCTTGAGGAGCTCGCAGAGCAGGGGGCTGATGTCCGCCGCGGCAGCGGCCTCAGTGGCGGCCTTGCTCAGCTTCCCCAGCGCTTTGAAGGTCTCGGAATGGGCTTTGCTGATGTTCACTCGACGGTTCATGTCTGCATGCTAGCCGCGGCCCGTGCGCCGGGACATCCCCCGACCGGCTTATTCATGAGCCGTTCGACGGCGGTTCAGCCGGAGGGCCAGGAGCACCACGATCAGGGCGATCCCGAGGTCAAGGAACGTTCCCGCGGCGAACTCGGCTTGGCCCGTCAGACCTGCCGCGGTGCAGATCCCGCCGATCAGGATGACGCCCAGGGAGAGCGCGAGCTGCTGCACGGTGCCGAACAGCCCGCCGGACAGGCCGGCCGCCTCCACTGGGATCTCGCGCACCACCGCCTGGGTGAGCGGGGAGAAGATCATCGCCTGTCCGGCGCCCAGGAGCACCAGGCTGGGCTGCAGCAGCAACGGAAGCGCCGGGGTCCAGGCCAGGAGGACGGTCGCGGCGATCAGGACGAGCGCCGCCCCCTGAAGCGTGACGCCCCAGAACAGCGTGCGGTCCCCGAGCCACCGCTGGATCCTGGACAGGCTGAGGGACACGGCCGTGAACACCAGGGCGAAGGGAAGCAGGAGGAGGCCCGCGTCCAGGGGCGTCAGGCCGAGACCGTGTTCCAGGGCGCGCGGGATGACGTAGAGGATCGCTCCGTACCCGGCGAAGAACAGTCCGGCGGCGAGCAGCCCGGTCTGCAGGGCCGGCAGACGCAGGATGCTGGGCGGCAGGAGGGGCACACGGCCGGACCGTTCGATCCGGTTCTGATGCCGCCACAGTGCGAGCAGAAGGACCGCGCCCACCACGAGCGCGACCGGCACCGGCCACGGCCAGCCGAGCGACGGCCCGAACGTCAGACCGGCGGCCAGCAGCAGGACGCCGCCGCCGAGCTGGAGCGTGCCCGCAACGTCGATGTCCACGGCCTCATGGGCTGTGCTGCGGGGTGCGAAGCGGCCGAGCACGACGGCGGCCGCCGCGATGGCCGCGGCGAGCCAGTAGACGGCGCGCCAGCCGGAGAGGGGCCCGAACGTGACGCTCGCCAGCGCCCCGCCGGCCACCTGACCGAGCGCCGCACCGATGCCGCCACTGGCCCCGAAGGCGGAGATGGCCCGCACGCGGGCCGCGCCCACGCTCGTCGCCTGGATCGTGGCGAGCACTTGGGGCGTGCAGAGCGCGGCGCCGAGGCCTTGTGCGATCCGTGCGGCGATCAGGACCCCGAGGTTCGGCGGGAAGGAGCAGGCCAGGGCCGCCACGAGGAACACGACCATTCCGAGGGTGAACATGCGGTGCCTGCCAAAGCGGTCACCGAGGCGCCCGCCCAGAATGAGCAGCGTGGCGAAGGGGATCCCGTAGCCGGCGACGACGAGCTCCAGCCCGGCATCGGACGCGGAGAACTCCGTGTGCAGCTGCGAAAGCGAGACGGTGACGGCGTTGAAGGCGTAGGACCCGACGCCGGGCGCCAGGACGAGGCCGAGATAGCGCCAGATCGGCACGGAGGCCGGGGGGACCGGGTGGAGCGTGGTCGTTGCTGAGGCGGTGGGCGCGGTGGTCATGGGACCACTCTGCTCCGCTCCTTATCCTGGTGCCAGGAGCCTGTTTATCCTGGTAGTGACAGCACCCGGCCCAAGTGCTCCCGGCCGCGTACGGGCGTGAGAGGATCGCTGCAGGAGGAGACATGTCCACTTCGGCACGCCGCGAGGAATTCGCGGAATTTCTGAGTTCCCGTCGGGCGCGGCTGCGGCCGGAGGACGTGGGGCTGCCACGGGGCGCGCGGCGCCGCGTCGCGGGTCTCCGGCGCGAGGAAGTGGCCCAGCTCGCCGGCGTCGGACTCACTTGGTACACGTGGCTCGAGCAGGGTCGGCCCATCGCGGCGTCGGAGCAGGTGCTGACGTCGATCGCGCGGGCGCTCCTCCTGAGTGACGACGAACGGGATCACCTGTTCGCGCTGGCCGGCGCCGCGATCCCCGAGCGTGCCCCGATGAGCTGCCTGAACGACTCGCACCACGAACTGCTCGCCAAGCTCATGCCCTACCCGGCGGCCGCTCAGACCGCCCGCTTCGACATCGTCGCCTACAACCGCTCCTACCGGTATCTGTTCACGGACTTCGACCGGATCCCGGTGGGGGAGCGCAACTGCGCGCGGCTGCTGTTCACGGCTCCGGAATGGCAGAAGGCGCACGTGGATCTCGAGCACGCTCAGCGGCGCATCGCCGCCCGTCTCCGCGCCGCCTACGGCCGCCATCGGGAGTATCCCGAATGGCAGCGCTTCATCCAGGAGCTCCAGGACGCCTCCCCGGTGTTCCGGGAGCTCTGGGCCCGTGGCGACGTCTCCGGTGAGCGCAACGCCCTCAAGCGGCTCCGTCACCCCCAGTTGGGTGAGCTGAATCTCAGCATGACGAGCCTGTGGACCGACGAGACCCTTGGAACGCGGATCGTCTGGTTCGCCCCGGCGGACGCTGTGAGCGCCGAACGCCTGGAACTCCTCGCACGGCTGGAGCAGGATCAGCCGCTGACCAGCGCCGCGGCCTGAGCGGCGCCACTCCGGGTTCATCCGTTCCTGAGGGAACCGGTGCCGAGCGCTCCCGGCGCTCGTACTAGACTGTTCGGTGGCTGGCTGTGGTCCCGTATGCCGCAAGTCATGAAGCCGCAAGATGAACAGGAGACACCGTGTCAGAAGCCCAACAGATCACCCTCAGAGTCGACGGAGACGAGACCCAGGTGACCGCGGGCACCACTGGCGCGGAGTTGTTCTTCGATCGCCGTGACGTGGTGGTCATGCGTGTCGACGGTGTGCTCAAGGATCTGGACCAGCCCCTGGAGGCCGGCGCCGAGATCGAGTCCGTCACCATCGACTCCCCGGACGGCCTGAACGTCCTCCGCCACTCCACCGCGCACGTCATGGCCCAGGCCGTGCAGCAGCTGCGTCCGGATGCCAAGCTCGGCATCGGTCCGTACATCAAGGACGGCTTCTACTTCGACTTCGACGTCGCCGAGCCCTTCACCCCCGAGGACCTCAAGGCCCTCGAGAAGATGATGCTCAAGATCGTCAACCAGAACCAGAAGTTCGTGCGCCGTGTCGTCTCCCCGGAGGAGGCGCGTGAGGCGATGGCCGACGAGCCGTACAAGCTCGAACTGCTCGGCAAGGCCGACTCCGCCGATGAAGCGGGCGAGGGCGTCAACGTCGAGGTCGGCGCAGGCGACATCACGATCTACGACAACGTGGACCGCAAGAGCGGCGACGTGGTCTGGTGCGATCTCTGCCGCGGCCCGCACCTGCCCAACACCAAGCTGATCTCCAACGCCTTCGCACTGACCCGTTCCTCGGCCGCCTACTGGCTGGGCGACCAGAACAACAAGCCGCTGCAGCGCATCTACGGCACCGCGTGGCCCACCAAGGAAGCCCTCAAGGAGTACCAGGAGCGCCTGGCCGAGGCGGAGCGCCGCGATCACCGCAAGCTCGGCGTCGAACTGGACCTCTTCTCCTTCCCGGACGAGCTGGGCTCCGGTCTGCCGGTGTTCCACCCCAAGGGCGGCATCATCCGCAAGGCGATGGAGGACTACTCCCGCCAGCGGCACGTGGAAGCCGACTACGAGTTCGTCTACACCCCCCACATCACCAAGGGGCACCTGTACGAGGTCTCGGGCCACCTGGACTGGTACAAGGACGGCATGTTCCCCGCGATGCACGTCGACGCGGAGTTCAATGAGGACGGCACCGTGCGCAAGCCGGGCCAGGACTACTACCTCAAGCCCATGAACTGCCCCATGCACAACCTGATCTTCCGCTCCCGCGGACGGTCCTACCGCGAGCTCCCGCTGCGGCTCTTCGAGTTCGGCTCGGTGTACCGCTACGAGAAGTCCGGCGTGGTGCACGGCCTGACCCGTGTCCGTGGCATGACTCAGGACGACGCTCACATCTACTGCACCAAGGAGCAGATGAAGGACGAGCTGACCAGCACGCTCAACTTCGTGCTCGGGCTGCTCAAGGACTACGGCCTGGACGACTTCTACCTGGAGCTGTCCACCAAGGACCCCGAGAAGTACGTCGGCAGCGACGAGGTCTGGGAGGAAGCCACCCGCACCCTCGCCGAGGTGGCGGAGGCATCCGGGCTGGAGCTCGTGCCGGACCCGGGTGGAGCCGCGTTCTACGGCCCCAAGATCTCCGTGCAGGCCAAGGACGCCCTGGGGCGCACCTGGCAGATGTCCACGATCCAGCTGGACTTCAACCTGCCGGAGCGCTTCGAACTCGAGTACCAGGCCGCGGACGGCTCCCGCCAGCGTCCCGTGATGATCCACCGGGCGCTCTTCGGTTCGGTCGAGCGCTTCATGGGTGTCCTCACCGAGCACTACGCCGGGGCGTTCCCCGCGTGGCTCGCGCCGGTTCAGGTCGTGGCCATCCCGGTCGCCGAGGCGTTCAACGACTACCTCTATGAGGTGGCGGCGAAGCTCAAGAAGGCCGGCATCCGGGTGGAGGTGGACGCGTCCAGCGACCGCTTCCCGAAGAAGATCCGCACCGCCAGCAAGGACAAGGTGCCCTTCGTCCTGATCGCCGGGGGCGAGGACGCCGAGAACGGTGCGGTGTCCTTCCGGTTCCGTGACGGCAGCCAGGACAACGGCGTGCCGGTCGAGGAAGCCGTGCAGCGGATCGTCGACGCCGTGAAGAACAGGACCCTCTAGGCATGACGGAACCCACAGGCGCTGCGGAGACTTCCGGGACGGGCACGACCTCTGATGAAGCCGTGACCGACGATTTCCAGCTCCCCGGCGTCCCGGACGCCTTCCAGCGCCTGTGGACCCCTCATCGGATGGCCTACATCAAGGGTGGTCAGGAGCAGTACGACCACCCGGATTCCTGCCCGTTCTGCGTGGCGCCGGGCCGTTCCGACGAGCAATCGCTCATCGTGCACCGGGGGAAGCTCTGCTACGTCATCCTCAACCTGTACCCGTACAACCCCGGGCACGCCCTCATCTGCCCCTATCGCCACGTGTCCTATTACACGGACCTGACGGAGGAGGAGACCGCCGAGTTCTCGGCCCTCACCCAGACCACCATCCGCGTGCTGCAGAAGGTGTCCCGTCCGGGCGGTTTCAACATCGGCATGAACCAAGGCAAGGTGGGCGGCGCCGGGATCTCCGAGCACCTTCACCAGCATGTGGTGCCGCGCTGGGGCGGGGACGGCAACTTCTTGCCGATCATCGCGCAGACCAAGGCGATCACGCAGACCTTGGGTGAAGTCCGGGAGCTGCTGGCCGAGGGCTGGCCGGCGGACGACGACGGCGACGTGGCGGGTGCCGCACACACGGCAGCGGCAGGGGACCTCTGAGCCCATGCTCAACCGTTTCGCGCGCACCTTCTTCACGCGCCTGTTCACTCCTCTTGCCAAGGCGCTGCTCAAAGCCGGGGTGAGTCCGGACGCCGTGACGGTGGCCGGCACACTCGGCGCCGTCGTCTCCGCGCTCATCTTCTACCCGCAGGGGCAGCTCTTCTGGGGGACCGTGGCGATCACGGTGTTCATCTTCTCGGATGTGGTCGACGGCATCATGGCGCGCCTGTCCGGCCGTCACGGCCTGTGGGGCAACTTCCTCGACTCGACGCTGGACCGTGTGGTGGACGGGGTGCTGTTCTCCACGGTCGCGTTCTGGTACTTCACCGGAGGGAACGATCCGGTCATCGCGACGGCCGCCCTGGCATGCCTCGTCCTCGGCATGCTCGTGTCCTATGCGCGGGCGAAGGCCGAAGCGCTCGGCTTCGAGTGCAATGTGGGCATCGCCGAGCGTGCGGAGCGGCTCGTCGCCCTGCTGGTCATGACCGGACTCACAGGGCTCGGCCTGCCGCCGGTGGTCCTGCTCGTGACGCTCGTGCTGCTCGCTCTGGCATCGCTCTTCACGATCGGGCAGCGCGTCGAGACGGTCCGGCGTCAGGCGGCCGCCGTCCGCTGACCGGGGAGCAGACATCCGGCGAAGCCTCGGCCTGGGAGTGACCCGAGCCGAGGCTTCGCCTGTCTGTTACGCGGGCGCGCCTCACGGGCGGTGCCGCCGTCGGACAGCTATTAGACTTGTCCGCAGGCGGCGTTCTGCCGCCGGTCGGGAGACACTGCGTGAGTTTGGCCGCGTGTTCCTGGCGTACGCCATTTTCTGATACCCATAGGGGTTTTTTGTGTCTACAGCTGAACTGAACGGCGAGAACACCAACGGCAATGCCGCCGATGCGAAGCAGCGAGTCGTCACCGGCAGCAGCCGCGTCAAGCGGGGCATGGCCGACATGCTCAAGGGCGGCGTCATCATGGACGTCGTCAACGTCGAGCAGGCCCGCATCGCCGAAGACGCCGGCGCCGTGGCCGTCATGGCCCTCGAGCGCGTTCCCGCGGACATCCGCGCCCAGGGCGGGGTCTCCCGCATGTCCGACCCGGACATGATCGACCAGATCATCGAGGCCGTGTCCATCCCGGTCATGGCGAAGGCCCGCATCGGCCACTTCGTGGAGGCCCAGGTCCTGCAGTCCCTCGGCGTCGACTACATCGACGAGTCCGAGGTGCTCACCCCGGCCGACTATGTCAACCACATCGACAAGTGGGACTTCGACGTCCCCTTCGTCTGTGGCGCCACCAACCTCGGTGAGGCCCTGCGCCGCATCAACGAGGGTGCGGCCATGATCCGTTCCAAGGGCGAGGCCGGCACCGGCGACGTCTCCAACGCCACGGGTCACATGCGCAAGATCCGCTCCGAGATCGCCAAGCTCTCGGCCCTGCCCGAGGACGAGCTGTACGTGGCCGCCAAGGAACTGCAGGCCCCGTACGAGCTGGTCAAGGAGGTCGCGGCCACCGGCAAGCTGCCCGTGGTCCTCTTCACCGCCGGCGGCATCGCCACCCCGGCCGACGCCGCCATGATGATGCAGCTCGGCGCCGACGGCGTGTTCGTGGGCTCCGGCATCTTCAAGTCCGGCAACCCGGCCCAGCGTGCCGCCGCCGTGGTCAAGGCCACCACCTTCTACGACGACCCCGGGGTCATCGCGAAGGTCTCCCGCGGCCTGGGCGAGGCCATGGTCGGCATCAACGTCGACGAGCCGGCCCGCTCCATCCAGTTCGCCGAGCGCGGCTGGTAACGTTCGGACGCCTCTCAAAAGGCGGGGCGCGGGGCGCCCCGCCTTTTGAGCCTCTGCGCCCTCTCTTATCGAGCCGAGAGAGCCGGGCGCGCACGACACGCATTTGCACGACGGCGGCCGGTCACCTTCGCTGGAAGGTGGCCGGCCGCCGTCGTCGTGTCATCCCGGGCCGTGGGGCGGCTGCTAGGCCAGGCCGCGGCGCTTCAGCAGCGGGGCGACCTCGGCGTCGCGGCCGCGGAAGGCCCGGAAGCTGTCCAGGGGGTCGCGGCTGTTGCCCCTGCTGAGCAGTTCGTTCCGGAAGTGCTCGCCGTTCTCACGGGTGAGGCCCCCGTTCTCGCGGAACCACTCGACCGTGTCCGCGTCGAGGACCTCGCTCCAGATGTAGGAGTAGTAGCCCGCGGCATACCAGCCACCGGCGAAGATGTGCTGGAAGTACCCCGAGCGGTACCGCGGCGGCACCAGGTCCCAGTCCAGCCCGGCCCGGCCGAGGGCCGCGCGCTCGAAGCCCTCCACGTCCTCGGGAACGTCGCCCTGGCCGAAGGAGTGCCAGGCCAGGTCGAGCAGGGCGGCGCCCAGATACTCGGTGGTCCCGAAGCCCTGACCCCAGAGCTGCGCGGCGTCGAGGCGCTCCACCACGGCTGGGTCCAGCGCCTCACCGGTCACGTGGTGGCGGGCGTAGTGGGACAGCACCTCCGGGTGGAAGATCCACATCTCGTTGACCTGCGACGGGTATTCCACGAAGTCCCGCGGCACGTTGGCACCGGACAGCCCCGGGTACTTCACCTTCGACAGCAGGCCGTGCAAGGCGTGGCCGAATTCGTGGAAGACGGTCCGGAGCTCGTCGAGGGTCAGCAGCGCGGGCTCGCCGTCGGCGGGGCGGGCGATGTTGAGGGTGTTGAAGACCACGGGCGACGTCCCGGCGAAGCTGGACTGCTCCACGAGGGAGTTCATCCAGGCGCCACCGCGCTTGGAGGGACGCGTGAAGAAGTCGCCCAGGAACAGGCCCAGGGGAGTGCCGTCCTCCTCGAAGACCTCCCAGACGCGGACGTCGGGGTGGTAGACCTTGAGGTCGGGCCGCTCGGTGAAGGTCAGGCCGAAGAGCTTGCCAGCCGCGTGGAAGATGCCGTTCTCGATCACGCTGTCGAGCTCGAAATAGGGGCACAGCTCCTGCTCGTCCACCTGGAACCGCTCATTGCGGACCCGGTCCGAGTGGAACTGCCAGTCGGCGGCGTCGATGGGATGACCCGCCGACGCCGCCAGCGCCTCCGCTTCACGCTCGGCGTTCGCGCGGGCCGCGGGCGCCATGCGGTGCAGCATCTCGAGGACCGGTTCCAGACCCGGCGCGGTCTGATCCTGCACGGACAGCTCCGCGAAGTTGGCGAAGCCCAGCAGCTCTGCCTTCTCGGCGCGGAGACGTGCCTGCTCCAGGATGTTCTCGCGGACGTCCAGCTCGCCGGGCTGGATGCCGCGGGCGAGGGAGTTGGCGAGCAACTGCGCGCGTGTGCCGGGGTCCTCCAGGATGGACAGCGCAGGCTGGCTGCTCGGCTGGATCAAAGGCACGAGGAACTTGCCGGCGTGCCCGGCCTCGTCGGCGGACTGGGCGGCGGCACGGATGGCTTCGGCATCGAACCCGCGGAGGGCCTCTTCGGTGTCCACCACAAGGGCGCCGGCATTCACGCTCTCCTTGGCCTTCTGAGAGAACTCGGTGCCGAGCGCGGACAGCCGGGCGTTGATCTCGCGGAGCCGTGCCTGCTGGCTCTCCTCGAGGCCGATGCCTGCCAGGCGGAACCGGCGGAGGTACTCCGAGAGGAGCTGCGCGTCCTCGCCCTCCAGGCCGTCGGCGTCGACGGCTTCGAAGCGGTCGAACAGCGCGCGGTTGAGGTAGATCCCGTCCTCATGCTCGGCGAGCAGGGGCGTCACCTCGGACTCGAGTGCATCGAGCTCCGGCGAACTGTCCGCGCCGGAGACGGTGTGGAAGGCCCGGACGGCGCGCTCGAGCAGGTCGCCGGAGGATTCCAGTGCCAGGACGGTGTTGTGGAAGTCAGGGGCGTCGGCGTTGCCGGTGATGGCCTCGACCTCGGCGCGGTGTTCGCTGAGGCCCTGGAGGATCGCCTCGCGGTAGGCTTCGGTGGTGAGCTCGGCGAACGGCGTCAGACCGTACGGGAGCGTGCTCGGCTGCAGAAGAGGGTTGGTCATGAAACGACCCTTTCACAGCCGTGGCGTGTGTCACAAGGCGGACGCGCCGGGGAAGTCATGAGGAGACCCCGACGCCGGGAGGAGGAGGGACTGGATGCGCATCGCGATCATCGGCGCCGGGCTGGTCGGTCTCGCCACGGCGGCGGGCCTGGCACGCCGCGGAGCCCAGGTGGAGGTCTTCGAACGGGCCGGACAGGAGCCTCCAGCCGGGGCTGGGATCTCCCTCTTTCCCAACAGCCGGAAGGCCATGCGCCGCTTGGGCCTGGGCGACGGCTTCGACCGTGTGCCGCACGGTCCGCCGTCCGGAACGCGCACCGCGATGCGCCGCCGCGACGGGCGCATCCGGTTCTCCGCACCCGCCCCGCGCGACCACGGCGTCCGCATGTTCCATCGCAATGACCTCCGCGAGTTCCTGCTGGAATCCTGCGACGACGTCACCTTCCACTGGGGCGCCACTGCCTCGGTGGCCGACGACGGCGACCGCCTCCGCCGCGCGTGCCTCACCGTCGACGGGGGAGGCGGCGCTCCGGGCGGCCCCCGGACCGTCGGCGGCTGGGATCTGGTGATCGCTGCGGACGGCCTGCGCAGCCGCACCCGGACGGTGCTGGGGCTCGACCCCGGCCTGCGCTACGCCGGGTACACCGCATGGAGAGGCGTGACGGCGGACCCGGTGGACACGGGCGGCACGGCGGGGGAGGACTGGGCCGGGGAACACCGGTTCGGCACCGTGCCCCTCGCGGACGGCAGGGTCTACTGGTTCGCCGTGGCGAGCCACCCGGCGGGGGAGACCGCGGTTTCCCGGGGCCTCGCCTCCGAGAAGGACGCCGTGCGCCGCGAGTTCGCCGGCTGGTATGAGACCGTGGGGGCGTTGATCGATGCCACACCCGACGACGCCGTCCTGCGTCACGACATCCACGACCTCGCCCGGCCCCTCAGGGTGTTCCATCGGGGTCGGGTGGCCCTCGCGGGCGACGCCGCTCACGCCATGACCCCGGACCTCGGGCAGGGTGCCGGGGCGGGCTTCGAGGATGCGGCGGCACTGTGCGGCCTCGTGTCCGGCGCCGGGGGAGACAGGGAGGATCATCGGGAGGGGCAGGACGTCGTGGCGCTGCTCGAGCGCTACAGCGCGCAGCGGGCCCGCTCGGCGGGGCGCATCCTCCTCGCCTCGCGGTTCATGGGGAAGGTGGCCCACCGCCGTCGTCGGACGCGTTGAAGGGAAGGTGCTCTGAGAGGAAAGTGCACTTCACAGAAGACGCCCTGACGGCATAAAGCTCTGACTGAGAACCGGACCCGGACGCGGGAAGGCCCCCACCGGATCATCCGGTGGGGGCCTTCCCTCAGGACGGGGCCCGGATCAGGCCTGCGTCACCACGAGGGACATCGGGGTCGCCTGGGCGCCCTGACCCTGCGGATTGTCCTTGAACATCCCGGCGATGGTCTCGGTAGGAAGCGCGGTGTCGTGGCCCATGACCACGACGCCCAGGTCGTTGGCGTCCATGATGGCCACGCCGCCGAAGTTCTCCACCGCCTCGTCGGGCAGGGTCGCGCGGATCTCGGCGCTCAGCGCACGTGCCACGCCCTCGGGATCCTTCGGGGCGAGCTTCACGGAGTTGCTCGCCGCCCCGAGGCTGTACGGGGTCGCACCGTCGATCGCGTTGATGTTGTTGCCGACCACGTCGTAGAAGACGCCGCTCTTGCCCTGGAACTTGCCCACCACGGACGCCGCGGCGGCCTTGGCGATGAGGGGCAGACCGACTTCGTTGATGGCGATCTGCATGGACCAGGGGCTGCCCAGGCCGATGCCGGCGGGCGTGCGGGTGACGAACTTGCTCAGCACGCGTGCGGCAGGAGTCACCTTGATCTCCCAGACCGGGAAGGAGCGGCCCTGCGTGATGGCGACAATCTTCTCGCTCACCAGCAGGTACCACTTCCGGCCGTCCCGGCGGGCGCTCTCGACGGCGTCCTGGACCTTCGCCGGGGCGCCTTCCAGACCGTCGAAGAAGCGGGCCGGGTACTGGGTCACCGCGGGAGCCAGCTCGGTGTCCTTGGCGAAGACCTCGGTCTGGAGCGGGAAGCGGAGGAACGTGGTGCCGGCCGACTCGATGCCGAGGTCCTTGCCCGGGTTCGGCTCGTAGTCGCTCTTGTTGAGCTTCACGTCCGCGGGGGTCTCGTCCTTGTCGATGAACTCGCGGAACCACAGCTCGACGTTCATGAGGCGCCAGAACACCATGGTGTCGGCGTCGTTCTTGTCGTTGAGGTACTCCTCGAACGCCGTCAGGACCGCTTCACGGTTCCAGTACGGGCGGTTGTAGAAGGAGTTCGACATGAAGATCTTGTAGATCCGCTCGTTCATGATGCGGAACCACTCCACCTCGGGGGTGGTGAAGCCGATCTTGTTGCGACGGTTGCTGATCTTCTCGGGAAGCAGCCCGCGGGTGGCGTCCCGCAGGATGCGCTTGTTCCAGCCGCCCTTGATGATGGCCTCATCGGACAGGCTAAAGAGGAACTTCACCACTTCCTTGTCCAGGAAGGGCACGCGGCCCTCCAGGGAGAAGCGCATGGTGTTCTTGTCCTCGTAGCGGAGCAGCGAGGGCAGCGACTTGTGGAAGAGGTCGTCGATGAGACGGGCCTTCATGTTGTCCGGCACGTTGCCGAACTTCTCGCCACGGTACCCGGAGGTGAACTCCTTGTTGAGGAGCTGGCCCATGGTCACGCGCTTCTTGGCGGTGAGCTTGGACTTCAGGCGGAAGCGGCCCAGGCGGTAGAAGATGTCCAGGGACTGGCCGGCCTCCTTGAGGAGCTTCCGGTAGTCGCCGGCCTTCTGCAGCTGGCGGAGGTAGGCGAAGTAGTACGGGATGTAGCCGGCCATCATCTCGTCGGCGCCCTGGCCGTCGAGCAGCACGGTGACGTGCTTGCTGGCTTCCTTCATCACGCAGTACTGGGCGTACGGCCCGGAGGAGATGATGGGCTCCTCCATGGTGCGGACGAAGTCCTCGAGGTCCGCCGCGAAGCCCTCGGCCGTCGGGAGGATCTTGTGGGCCTCGATGTTGCCGCTGCACTTGGCGATGGCGGCGTCCGCGTAGGCCTCCTCGTCATTGATCGAGTTGGGGAAGACCGCGCTGAAGGTGTTCTGCTTGGGGCCGATCGAGTCGACCGCGTCCGCGTGCTCCTGCATCAGCTTGTTGATGGTCACGACGACGGCGGAGGAGTCGAGGCCGCCGGAGAGGGCGGAGCCCACGGGGACCTCGGACTTGAGGCGCATCCGGATGGCCTCGGTGAACCGCTGGCGGTATTCCTCGGTCACCTCGGGTGTGTACGGACGGTTCACGCTCGAGAGTTCCTCGAGCTCCTGGCGCAGCCGCGTGAAGCTCTCGATGGTGAAGCGGCCCGTGGCGTTGTCGATGGTCATCATCTCGCCGGGGAGCAGCTTGTTGACACCGGCGAAGAAGGTCTCGGCGGTGTCGTCGTGGATCCGGTACTGCAGGTAGCGGTAGAGGATGCGCTCGTTCGGGGCGGCCTCGATGTGGCCGGTGGCCAGGATCGGACGGATCTCGGAGGCGAAGATCACGCGGGGCTCGTCCTCGGTGCCGGCGTTCGCCCAGTACACCGGCTTGATGCCGAAGTGGTCGCGGGCGAGCACGGTGACGTTGCGCTTCTTGTCCAGGATGGCGAGGCCGAACATGCCGTTGAACCGGTCGAAGGCCTCGGTGCCCCACTCCTCGTAGGACTGCAGGACGACCTCGGTGTCCGACTGGGTGCGGAACGTGCGGCCCAGGGCCTCCAGCTCGGCGCGCAGCTCGAGGTAGTTGTAGACCTCGCCGTTGTAGACGAGGACGAAGTCGCCGTCGGCGCTGATCATCGGCTCCTGGCCGTGCGCGACGTCGATGATGGACAAACGGCGGTGCGCGAGTCCCACATTCGCCTCGGTGAAGTACCCCTCACCATCGGGGCCACGGTGAACGATGCAGGCGCTCATGGCCTTGAGCATCTCCTCGTTCTCCCCAAAGCCGTGGTAACCGGCGATTCCGCACATACTGCGCACCTCTTCGATAGATAACAGGTCCTGACCAATGCTACTGGGTGGGTGGCCCTCGCCAGGGGAGCGGGGGAACGTCGCGGGCGTCACACGGGGCGGCCGCGACGTCGCGGCTGATTACACTGTCAAGGTGCGAATTCCTCCCTCTGACGCCCCTCTGGTGGGCGTGCTCGCCCTGCAGGGCGACTTCCGAGAACACCTGAAGGCCGTCCACGAGGTGGGCGGCCGCGCCGTTCCCGTGCGCCGCCCGACCGAGCTGGCCGGCGTCGACGGCCTCGTGATCCCCGGCGGTGAGTCGACGGCGATCGACAAGCTCGCCCGCGCCTTCGAACTGTCCGAGCCCCTCCGCGAGCGGATCGCGGAAGGACTCCCGGTGTACGGGTCCTGCGCCGGGATGATCCTCCTGGCCGACCGGATCGAGGATCCGACTTTGGACCTTGAGGGGAACCCCCAGCAGACGTTCGGCGGCATCGACATGACGGTGCGCCGCAACGCCTTCGGGCGTCAGCGCGAGTCCTTCGAAGTCGATGTGGACTTCGGTGGCCTCGAATTCTCGGCCGGCCGCGACGGCGACGGCGTGGCCCCCGTTCACGCGGTCTTCATCCGCGGACCCTGGGTCGAGTCGGTCGGCGAAGGCGTCGAGGTCCTCGCCCAGTTGCACCCGGACGAGATGCCGTCCGCGGCGACACTCGATTCACGGGCTAGAATTGTTGCGGTTCGCTCGGGCAATCTGCTCGCCACGTCCTTCCATCCCGAAGTGACGGGGGAGCTGCGCGTTCACGAACTGTTCATCCGGATGATCAAAGGAGAAGCGTAGGCATGTCGGGTCACTCCAAATGGGCTACCACCAAGCACAAGAAGGCCGTGATCGACGGCAGGCGTGCCAAGGCGTTCGCCAAGTTCATCAAGAACATCGAGGTCGCATCGCGGATGGGCGGACCGGACCTCTCCGGCAACCCGGCGCTCGACCTGGCCGTGTCCAAGGCCAAGAAGAACTCGGTGCCCAATGACAACATCGACCGCGCCATCAAGCGCGGCGCCGGTCTGACCGGTGAAGTCGTCGACTACACCGAGATCATGTACGAAGCACGCGGCCCGCAGGGTTCCGCCCTGCTGATCGAGTGCCTCACGGACAACAAGAACCGTGCAGCCTCCGAGGTCCGCCTGGCCATCACCCGCAACGGCGGCACCGTGGCCGACCCGGGTTCGGTGGCGTACCTCTTCACCCGCCGCGGCGTGGTCAGCCTGCCGAAGAACGGCCTGAGCGAGGACGACCTGCTCATGGTCGTGCTGGACGCCGGCGCCGATGAGGTCAAGGACCAGGGCGAGAACTGGGAGATCCACTCCGAGCCGGGCGATCTGCAGGCCATCCGTGACGCCCTGAACGAGGCCGGCATCGAGTATGAGACCGATGAGGCCGAGTTCCTTCCGTCCATGCAGGTCGAGCTCGATCTGGACGGCGCCAAGAAGTTCCTCAAGCTCGTTGACGCGCTGGAAGAGCTGGACGACGTGCAGAACGTCTACACCAACGCCGATCTCAGCGAAGAGGTCCACGCTCAGCTCGAGGCCGAGTAGTCATCGTCCCCGTGAAAGGGCTCCTGCCGTGAGCCTGCGGGTTCTCGGGGTCGACCCGGGGCTCACACGCTGCGGTCTTGGGGTCGTGGACGTCGCCGGCGACCGCCGGGCCACCATGGTGGCGGTCGGCGTCGTCGGCACGGCGGCGGAGCAGCCGCTGGATCAGCGGCTGCTCGTGATCGCCAATGCGATCGATGAGTGGCTCGACCGTCATCAGCCGCACGTGGTCGCGGTGGAGCGGGTGTTCTCGCAGCAGAACGTCAGCACGGTGATGGGCGTGGCCCAGGTGTCCGGCGTGGTCATCGCCGCGGCCGCCCGGCGAGGCATCCCGGTGGCCCTCCACACGCCGTCCGAGGTCAAGGCCGCCGTGACCGGCAGTGGCCGGGCCGACAAGGAAGCTGTCACCCGCATGGTGACCAAGATCCTCCGGCTGGGGGTGGCGCCCCGTCCCGCCGACGCCGCCGACGCCCTGGCCCTGGCCATCACGCATGCCTGGCGCGCCGGCAGTGGCGCCGCCGCGGCGACGTCGGCGCCCGGCCACGCCTCGCTCACTCCGGCACAGAAGGCCTGGGCCGAGGCCGAAGCCCGGGCGCGGCGCGGTCGCTGACCCAGGGATCGTCTTGCTAGCCTATTCGTAGAAATGTTCGAATGGCACAAACTTACTGAGGGGTCGCCGTGATCAGCTCGCTCCGTGGAACCGTGACGCATCTGGGGCTCTCCAGTGCGGTCCTGGAGGTCGGAGGGGTGGGCATGGCCGTGCAGGCCACGCCGCAGACCCTGTCCGCCCTGCGTCTCGGGGAGGAGGCGCGGGTCAGCACCGCGCTGATCGTGCGTGAGGATTCGCTGACCCTCTTCGGTTTCGCCGACGACGACGAGCGCGAGGTCTTCGAGACTCTGCTGACCGTGAGCGGCGTGGGGCCGCGGCTGGCGCTTGCGGTGCTCGCCGTGCTGGACCCCGAGGCGATCCGCGTGGCGGCCCACGGCGAGGACAGCAAGGCGTTCACGACCGTTCCCGGCATCGGGCCGAAGGTCGCCGGCCGGATCGTGCTGGAGCTCAAAGGCAAACTGGTGCCGCACGGGACCGGTTCACCTGGCACGCCGTTGCTGCCGGTGTCCGGCGAAGAGGCCTGGAAGCCGCAGGTCGTCGCGGCGCTCACGAGCCTCGGCTGGAGCGAGAAGGACGCCGCCTCCAACATCGACAAGGCGCTCAAGGACTCTCCGGACCTCGCCGGGGCCGGCAGCGTTCCCGAGATCCTGAGGGCCACGCTCCGCTGGCTCGGCCAGGACGGCGCCCGGGTGAGGAGCGGTCGTGGCTGACGGTCTGCCCGAAGACTCCCTGGTCCGGGGATGCGAAGAGCCCGAGGAGCGGGTGATCGAAGCCGCGCTGCGGCCCAAGAACCTCGATGACTTCGTCGGTCAGGCCAGGGTCCGGCAGCAGCTCAAGCTCGTGCTGGAAGCGTCCCGCCTGCGCGGCAAGAGCGCTGATCACGTGCTCCTGTCCGGCCCTCCCGGCCTGGGCAAGACGACGCTCGCGATGATCATCGCAGCCGAGATGAATGCGCCGCTGCGCATCAGCAGCGGTCCGGCGATCCAGCACGCCGGTGATCTCGCCGCCATCCTCTCCTCGCTCAGTGAAGGCGAGGTGCTCTTCCTCGATGAGATCCACCGCATGTCCCGGCCTGCCGAGGAGATGCTGTACATGGCGATGGAGGACTTCAGGGTCGACATCGTGGTCGGCAAGGGGGCGGGCGCGACGGCGATCCCGCTGGAGCTTCCGCCGTTCACCCTGGTCGGCGCCACGACGCGTGCCGGTCTTCTGCCCGGGCCGCTCCGCGACCGCTTCGGATTCACGGGCCACCTCGAGTTCTATGCCGTGGAGGAACTCGAGCTGGTGCTGCGGCGCTCCGCCGGACTCCTCGACCTGAAGGTCTCCTCCGCCGGGTTCAGCGAGATCGCGGGCCGTTCGCGCGGCACTCCCCGTATCGCCAACCGGCTCCTTCGCCGGGTGCGGGACTGGGCCCTGGTCCACGGGATCGACCAGATCGACGCCCGGACCGCGGGAGCCGCGCTGGACATGTACGAAGTGGACTCGCGTGGTCTGGACCGCCTGGACCGCTCCGTGCTGGAGGCCCTGGTGACGAAGTTCGGCGGAGGCCCGGTCGGGCTGTCCACCTTGGCGATCGCCGTGGGGGAGGAGCCGGAGACCGTGGAGACGGTGGCCGAGCCGTTCCTGGTCCGTGAAGGGCTGGTCGGGCGCACGCCCCGCGGGCGGATCGCGATGGCCGCAGCCTGGACGCACCTTGGTTTCGTGGTGCCGGACGGGGTGTTCGGCCGGGAGCAGTTCGCCGCGGCGGGCCTCGTGGAGGAGGCGTTCCAGCCCCTTCTGCTGGACGACGACGGGTCCGGCTTCAGCGATTGACGCGGGAACGCCCGGCATCGCTGCGCCTGGCCGCTTGACACTGTTCTCCCGGTTTTTGCCCGTAGACTGTGTTGACGCCCGCCCCTTCACGGGTGCGGCGACCCCCTGCCTGAACGCAACGATTGGAAATGATCCGTGGATCCCACCTTGCTCTTGATGCTGGCCGCCCTGGCCGTCCTGATGTTCTTCATGATGCGCCGGAACAAGAAGACCCAGCAACAGCAGCAGCAGATGCAGTCCAAGTTCGCGCCGGGCGTCGACGTCATGACCAGCTTCGGCCTGTTCGGCACCATCCGCTCCATCGATGAAGCGGAGAACAAGGTCGTCCTGGAGCTTTCCCCCGGCCACCTGGCCACCGTGCACCGTCAGGCGATCGCGAAGGTCGTCGAGCCGGCCGCCGCTGAGACCGCCGTGCCGGCCGAGGAGACCGTGACCGAGGCGCAGACCGCCCCGGCCGCCGAGCTCCCCGAGACGGTCAAGGACGACGTCGCGCCCGGCACCGCCGCCGAGACGCCGGAAGAGACTCTCAAGCGCCTGAACGGCGACAGCAAGTAGCCCCTGAACACCTTCCGTGGCCTTGCCACGTAGCCCCAAAGGACCTCATAGATGGCTAAGACCGGCCCCGTAAGGGTGGCGCGCAGAACGCTGCTCTGGCTTGTCGCTTTGACCCTTGCCATGACAGCAGTCGTGGCCGGGGGAGCGTTATCCGGCGCATCCAGCTGGACGCCCAAACTCGCCCTCGACCTCGAAGGCGGCACCCAGATGATCCTGGCGCCGCGTGTCGAGGGCAGCGCCTCGGTCAGCTCGGAGCAGCTCAACCAGGCGGTGGAGATCATCCGCCAGCGTGTGGACGGTTCCGGCGTCTCCGAATCGGAGATCAGCACACAGGGCGGCCGTAACGTGGTCGTCTCGATGCCGGGCACTCCGACCAAGGAGGAGCGCGACCTGATCCAGGCGTCGGCGGACATGAACTTCCGGCCGGTCATCACGGCGGGGGCCGGCACGCCGGTCCCCGAAGCGCAGCGCACCCCCGCCAGCAAGCTCCCGAAGCCCACGACGCCGAAGGACGCCAGCGACAGTGCCTGGATCACGGCGCCTGTGCTGAAGGAGTTCGAGGCGATGGACTGCTCGACCCTGGACAAGGGTGGCGTCAAGCGCTCCGATCCGACCAAGCCGCTGGTCACGTGCCAGCCGGCCGCGAACGGACAGCCTGCCATCAAGTACGTCCTCGGGCCGGTCGAGGTCAAGGGTCAGGACATCGTGACGTCCTCCTACGGTCTGCAGCAGGGCCGTCAGGGTGCCGTGACCAATGAGTGGGCCGTGAACATCCAGTTCAACGACCAGGGCACCAAGATCTTCAAGGACGTCACGCAGCGTCTGAACCAGTTCTACGTCGCGGGCGGCGGCGAGAACGGCAGCGATCCGCGCGCGCAGTTCGCGATCGTGCTGGACGACAAGGTGCTGTCCGCTCCGCGATCGCTGGCCGTCATCACCGATGGCCGTCCGCAGATCACGGGCAACTTCACCGAAGCCAGCGCCAAGGCCCTGTCGGACCAGCTCCGGTACGGCGCACTGCCGATCAGCTTCGAGATCCAGTCCCAGGAGCAGATCTCCGCGACCCTCGGTGGCGAGCAGCTCAAGATGGGTCTGATCGCAGGCCTCATCGGTCTGCTGCTGGTGGTCGTCTACTCGCTCTTCCAGTACCGGGCCCTCGGTTTCGTGACCGTGGCCTCCCTGGTCGTGGCGGGTGTCATCACGTACCTGGCGATCACCCTGCTGGGATGGGCGCAGAACTACCGCCTCTCGCTGGCCGGTGTGGCCGGTCTGATCGTGGCCATCGGCCAGACGGCGGACTCGTTCATCGTGTACTTCGAACGCATCCGTGATGAACTGCGTGACGGGCGTGGTCTGGTGGCCGCGGTGGAGAACGGCTGGCGCCGCGCCAAGCGCACCATCCTGGCATCCAAGGCCGTGAACCTCCTGGCCGCCGTCGTGCTGTACTTCGTGGCGGTGGGCAACGTGCGAGGCTTCGCCTTCACGCTCGGCCTCACGGCCCTCGCCGACCTTCTGGTCGTGTTCCTCTTCACGCACCCGACGCTGCAGCTGCTCGCCAAGACCAAGTTCTTCGGCGAAGGGCACCGGTTCTCCGGTCTGGACCCGCGGAACCTGGGCGCCGTGCCGCTGTACCGCGGCGCCGGCCGTGTCCGCACACCCGAGGATCTGGTGACCGCCGGCGCCCCGGTGCCGGCCAAGAACAGCCGTGCCCAGGCCGAAGCCGAACGCCGTCTGACCATCGCCGAACGCCGTCGTGCCGAGCGCGAGCAGGGCACTGAGGCGGAAGACGCCGGAAAGGAAGGCAAGTAGCCATGTCAACAGTCTTCGCACGTTTCGGCAACGAGCTCTACACCGGTAAGCGTTCCTACGACTTCGTGGGACGCAAGAAGCTCTGGATGCTGATCGCCGGTGTGGCGGTCCTGCTCTCCATCATGGTGCCCGTGCTCAAGGGCGGCTTCAACCTCGGCATCGAGTTCCGGGGCGGCTCCGAGTTCACCATCTCCAATGTCCACAGCACCGATCAGCGCCTCGGCGAGGACGCGGTGCGGCAGGTCGTGCAGGGGTCCGCCCCGCGTGTCGCCAACATCGCCGGCGACACCATGCGCGTCCAGACGGACAAGCTGACGGATGAGCAGACCACGCAGCTCCGCGACAGCCTGGCCAAGGCCTACGGCGTGGGTGACGACAAGGTCACCTCGACCTTCATCGGCCCGACCTGGGGCGCCGATGTGAGCCAGCAGGCCCTGCTCGGTCTCATCATCTTCGTGCTTCTCGCCGCGGTGCTGATGGCGCTGTACTTCCGGACCTGGAAGATGTCCCTGGCGGCTCTGGCCGGCATGGCCGTCACGCTCATCATCACGGCCGGCATCTACGCCGTCAGTGACTTCGAGGTGACCCCCAGCGCCATCATCGGCTTCCTGACGGTGCTGAGCTACTCGCTATATGACACGGTGGTGGTTTTCGACAAGATCCGGGAGAACACCGCCGATCTGCTGACCTCCACGCGCCGCACCTTCGACGAGGAGGTGAACCTGGCGGTCAACCAGACTCTGGTCCGGTCGATCAACACCAGTGTCGTCGCTGTCCTGCCGGTGGCCGCGATCCTGTTCATCGGGGCCGGTCTGCTGGGTGCGGGCACCCTGCGCGACCTCTCGCTCGCGCTGTTCGTGGGCATCATCCTCGGCACCCTCGCCACCCTGTACGTCTCCGCGCCGCTCTACGCGTGGCTGCGTCACGGCGAGGCCGCGCTGAAGGCTCAGGCGGCGAAGGTTCACGAGCGGCGCGGCCGCAGTGAGGCCGTCGCCGAAGGCGTCTGAGGCGCCGTCGATCGGTCCTGACACCGAAAGGCCGTCTTCACCTGCAGGTGAGGACGGCCTTTCGTCCTTTTAAGCCGCGGGGACGGATTAGAATTGGTGAATTAAGTCCGTGGGGAGGAACAACTGTGGTGGACGGTTCAGCACCGGGTTCGACCCCGGAGGATGAGGCACCCGTGGGTGCCGAGCGCTCGGCGGCGCCCGCGACGACGGCGGAGCGCACTGCCCTGCAGGCGCCGGGGCACACCGTGGTGGGCGTCCCCGTGGACAATTCGGCGGCGAAGGCCACCTTCCCGGGGCGGCGGGAGCGCACGCTCTCACGACTGGCACGCCTCACAGGCCGGGGCGGTCTGAGCTATTCGCCGATCCTCGAACCGCTGCTCCGGACGGTGCGCAGCAACAATCCGCGCGAGGATCTCGAATACCTCCAGCGCGCCTATGACACCGCGGAACTCCACCACCGTGGCCAGAAGCGCAAGAGCGGCGACCCGTACATCACTCACCCCGTGGCCGTGGCGACCATCCTGGCCGAGCTCGGCATGAGCGGCACCACGCTGGCCGCGGCCCTGCTCCATGACACGGTGGAGGACACCGACTACACCCTGGACCAGCTCTCCAAGGACTTCGGTCCCGAGGTGGCCATGCTGGTGGACGGTGTGACCAAGCTGGACAAGGTCACCTACGGCGACGCCGCGCAGGCCGAGACCGTCCGCAAGATGGTCGTGGCCATGGCCAAGGACATCCGCGTCCTGATGATCAAGCTCGCCGACCGTCTGCACAACGCCCGGACCTGGCGGTTCGTCTCCGCCGAGTCGTCGGCCAAGAAAGCCCGCGAGACCCTGGACATCTTCGCTCCGCTGGCCCACCGTCTCGGGATGAACACGGTGAAGTGGGAACTGGAGGACCTGTCCTTCGCCGCCCTCTACCCGCGGGTCTACGAGGAGTTCGTCCGGATGGTCAGCGCCCGGACCCCCGAGCGCGAGGAGCTGCTCGGCAGCATCCGTGAGATGGTGGCCGAAGAGCTGCGGGAAGCGCGCATCAAGGCGACGATCACGGGCCGGCCGAAGCACTACTACTCCATCTACCAGAAGATGGTGGTGCGGGAGAAGGAGTTCGACGACATCAACGACCTGCTCGGCGTGCGGGTCCTGGTGGACAGCGTCAAGGACTGTTACGCCGCACTCGGTGTGGTCCATTCCCTGTGGAAGCCGATTCCGGGGCGCTTCAAGGACTACATCGCCATCCCGAAGTTCAACATGTACATGTCCCTGCACACCTCGGTGATCGGCCCGGGCGGCAGGACGGTTGAGATCCAGATCCGCACCCATGAGATGCACCGCAACGCCGAATACGGTGTCGCGGCGCACTGGAAGTACAAGCACCAGGCACGGGCGGCGGGCACCCCTCGCGAGGGCGAGATGGGCTGGCTCCGGTCGCTCGTGGACATGCAGCGCGAGACGGTGGACCCGGGCGACTTCCTGGACAGCCTGCGTCACGAGATCAGCACCAACGAAGTGTTCGTGTTCACGCCCAAGGGCGAGATCATGACCCTGCCGGCCGGCGCCACGCCCGTCGACTTCGCCTACGCCGTGCACACCGAGGTCGGCCACCGGACCATCGGCGCCCGGGTGAACGGCAAGCTCGTTCCGCTGAACTCGGAACTCAGCCACGGCGACCGGGTCGAGGTCTTCACGTCCAAGGCCGAAGGGGCCGGCCCCAGCCAGGACTGGCAGCACTTCGTCAAGAGCGCCCGTGCCCGCAACAAGATCCGGCAGTGGTTCACGAAGGAACGCCGCGAGGAGTCCATCGAAAAGGGCAAGGAGATGCTCACGCGGGCCATGCGCAAGCAGAGCCTCCCGCTGACGAAGGTCCTCACCCCGGAGAACCTGACGTACCTGGCCGATGCCTTCAAGTACGTCGATGTGGCGGGCCTCTACGCCGGGATCGGCGACGGCCACATCTCCACCCAGTCCGTGGTCGAACGGGCCATGGAGCGGCTCACGGAGCCGGCCCAGGCCGAGGCCGAGGAGGAATTCACTCCGGCCCGGACCCACAGCCCGAGCGGCAGGGTCTCGGACGCCGGCGTGATCGTGCGCGGCGTGGACGACGTCTGGGTCAAGCTGGCCCGGTGCTGTTCCCCGGTGCCGCCGGACGCGATCGTCGGCTACGTGACCCGAGGATCCGGCATCTCCGTGCACCGCAGTGACTGTCCGAACGCTCTGGCCCTCGCCCACGAGCCCGAGCGGTTCGTGGACGTCGAATGGGCCCCGACGCGCAGCAGCATCTACCTGGTCCAGATCCAGGTCGAGGCTCTGGACCGCAAGAGCCTCCTGATGGACGTCACCAAGGTGCTCTCCGAGAACCACGTGAACATCCTCGAGGCCAGCGTGCACACCTCGAAGGACCGTCTCGCGATCTCACGGTTCGCCTTCGAGATGGGTGATCCGAAGTACCTGGACCACATCCTGAACGCGGTGCGCCGGATCGACGGCGTGTTCGACGTCTACCGGACGGGCGGCGGACAGCGCCGCTGAGCCCGGGCGTTCCTGACGGTCCGTGGCAGGACATCCGACGACGGCGGGTTCCCGCCGGCGTCAACGGACGCATGCGTCCACTTTGGCCAGCGCCGCCTCGCGTACCCGTGGGGGAGCGGCGTGTTCCACCGCCAGACGGAGCACGCGCCAGCTGAGGCCGCGGCCGCCGTCGTCGAGCATGTTCCGCAGCACGGGCACCGCGAGCTCCGGGCGCAGTGACGAGGCGATGTCCAGCGCGGTGCGCAGGGGAGACGTCACCAGGATCCCGCCCAGGCTGACGACGTCATGGCTGCCCAGCTGGATGTCGTGGAGTTCGGCCCGCAGGCCGTGGCGCAGTGTTCCGGCCCGGCGGCCCGGGGCGATGTAGAGGACGGGCCGTCCGGGCTCCCTGGAGTGGCCGTGTATCCATGCCGCGCTCAACCGTCCCGCCACCACACGCTGCCGTGCTTCGAACGGTATGCGCTCCGCCAATGCCCTGGCCCGCAGTCGCGCATCCACCACGGCCGTCCCGGACGCGAAGCAGTCCTGCGAGAGCGGCTGAGCCAGACCGTCCAGCACCAGACCGTTCAATTCGGATCTGGTGAACGGCCGGCCGGTGCGCAGGAGGGTCTGGCGGCCCGGCGGCGCCGCAGTGGGGAAGTCCATGACAGCATCCTGCCGCGCCGGCCCGTCACGCGACACCACCGGGCCGCAGTCTGTGGACAACGGGGGTGCGCCCGGCGGTGGACGGGGGATCGGCTCGCCGGACGCCTGAAACCGCAAAGGCCGCGGCCGCCGGAACCTGGGTTCCAGCGGCCGCGGCCTTCTGTTCAGTGCGTTCTGTTCAGTGCGTGCTGTTCTGTGCCTTCTGTTCAGCGCGTGCTGTTCAGTGCGGGGGTCAGCCGATCAGCCGAGGTCCTTGGCCGAGTTGCGCACGACCTCGAGCCACTGCTCACGGGCCTCGAGGGCCTCGCGGGCGCTCTTGATGGCCCGGGCGTCGCCCTTGGCCTCGGCGGCGCTCAGATCGTCACGCAGACCCGCGATGGTGGCCTCGAGCTGCTCGATCATGCTGGTGCTGCGAGCCTTAGCCTCGGGATCGCTCCGGCGCCAGTTCTCCTCCTCGGCCTCGCGGACGGCATCCTCCACGCGGCGCAGTGCGGCCTCGATGCGGCCCATGTCGGCCCGCGGCACGCGGCCGGCCTCCTCCCAGCGGTCCCGGATCGACTGGAGCCCCTTCTTGGCGGCGGCCAGATCGGAGACCGGGACGAGTTCCTGGGCTTCGAGCAGGAGCTGCTCCTTGACGGCCAGGTTGGCCGAGTAGCTCGCATCCAGCTCGTCGTTGGCGGCCTGGCGGGCCGCGAAGAAGACGTCCTGGGCGGCGCGGAAGCGGGCCCACAGTGCGTCGTCGTCCTTGCGGCTGGCGCGCGGTGCGGCCTTCCACTGATCCATGAGGCGGCGGTACTCCGCTGCCGCGTGGCCCCAGTCGGTGGACGTCTGCAACTGCTCCGCCTCGGCGATCAGCTGTTCCTTGACGGCCTTCGCCTGGGCGTTGGAGCTGTCCAGCTGGGAGAAGTACGCGCGCCGGTGGCGGTCGAAGACGGTGCGGGCCGTGCGGAATCGCTTCCACAGGCCTTCCTCAACGCTCTTGGACAGACGGACGCCGGACTTCTGTGCGGCCTTCCAGGCGTCGAAGAGCTCGTTCATCCGGGTGCTCGAGGTCTTCCACTGCGTCGCCGCCGGGTCCTGCGCGGAGATGGCCTCGGCTTCGGCGACGATGGCTTCGCGGGCGCTCAGCTCGGCGGCCTTGGCGGCCTCCTGGTGCGCACGCTGCTCCGCGATGAGAGCCGCGACCTTCCCGTCGAGCGCGGACACGCGGTCCAGGGCGCCGCGGATGTCGCCGAGGACGTTGCGTGCCTCGAGCTGCTCGCGCAGGTGCTTGAGGCTGGTGGGGAGCTCGCCGGCGGCGGCCTTGGCCTCCACGCGGCTCTCCAGCAGGTCGATCTGTGCCGTGATGTCCTCGAACTTGCGGGCGAAGTAGGCCAGGGCCTCGTCGGCCGACACGCCCGGGTACTGGCCGGCGACGTGCTCTTCGCCGTCGACGGTCACGAAGACGTGACCGTCGCCCTCCACCCGGCCGAAGGCGCGGGCGGCCGTGAGATCCACCGTGGTGTCCGGGGCGTGGACCGCTGCGGGAGCGGCCGCAGGCGCCTTGGGCCGGGCGGCGAACGCCGCCGGGCTCGGTGCTGCGGGCTTGGCAGCGGACGTCTCCGTGGCCGCTTCCGTGGTGCTGGCTTCGTCGGGTTGCAGACTTTCTGTCACCGCTAAAACTCTTTCCTTCGTTGGAACATGCGCGGTCCCGGCCGGAGCAGGGATCGAGGATGGTGCTTCGTCCGAAGCGGGAATCACATCAGAGCGAAAATCACTTCAGAGTAAACGAGTCTATCGTCACTGCCGTGGCAGGGGGGCCATCCGTGGCAGATGTGCCGCCGGCCTTGACACCGGCCGACGCGAGGGCGGTGATGGCGTCGAGTCCGGAGGTGACGCGCCCCATGACCGTGTAGCCGCCCTGATCGACGGGGAGGACGCTGTCCTTGTAGGTGATGAAGAACTGCGTGCTGTTGCTGTAGGTGCTCGCCGCGCGGGCTACCGCGATGGTTCCGGCCGGGTACTTGCCGTCCGCCGGGACGTTCTCCACGGGCCCCCACTGGAAGCCCGGGTCCACTCCGCCCTTGCCGTCCTTGGAGCCGCACTGGAGCACGTAGATCGACGAAGTGGTCAGCCGGTGGCAGCCGTTCTTCGTGAAGAAGCCCTGGTCGGCCAGGGTCTTGAAGACGGACACCGCCTGCGGCGCCTTCGTCCCGTCCAGCGTGACGCCGAGGGGCTTGCCGTTGACGGTGAGGGTTCCGGTGAGGGTCTTGCCACGGGCGAGGTCGGCGCTGGGGATGTTGCCGACATTGCTTTCGGAGGGGGACGGGGTGGCGGACGGCGTCTGCAGCCCGGCCTGGACCGCCGCGTACTCCTCGGGAGTGGGGTTGCTGGAAAACGCCGTCAGCTGCAGCACGACGCCGAGTGCCACCGCGACGACGCCCGCCCCGATCGCGAGGGTGTTGTCACGCCGGCGCCGCTGCTGCTGAGCGTCGCGCAGGGAGCGCCTGGCCTCCATCTGGCGCACACGACGGCGCTGCTCCCGCAGCTCCTGCTTGCTGGCTGCCACCCGTAACCTCCTGCGGCGCCCGGTGGCGCCGTCGTCCGTCTGACTGAAAGTCGCGCGTTCGCCGCGCACGCCAGCCACGGCTTAAACTGGCTGACGCACCTAGTTTAGGCACGGCTTCCCCCGCAGCAGGCGAAAAGCCGCACGTCAAAGGAGTTTCACAGCATGGCACGCACCCCTTCCCTGTCCGGATTCCCCGAGTGGCTCCCACAGGAACGCGTGGTGGAACAGCATGTGCTGGACACTTTGCGCCGCGTTTTCGAACTGCACGGCTTCGGTTCCATCGAGACCCGCGCGGTCGAGACGGTGGGCCAGCTGCTGCGCAAGGGCGAGATCGACAAGGAGGTCTACGGCCTCAGCCGCCTCCAGGATGACGAGGACGCCGCCGGCAAGCAGGACCCCAACGCCCTGGCCCTGCACTTCGACCTGACGGTGCCGTTCGCCCGGTATGTCGTGGAGAACGCCGGCTACCTGGCGTTCCCCTTCCGCCGGTACCAGATGCAGAAGGTGTGGCGCGGCGAGCGTCCGCAGGAAGGCCGCGCCCGCGAATTCACGCAGGCGGACATCGACGTGGTGGGCGACGGCGAACTGCCGTTCCGCTACGACGTGGAGATCGTGCTCGTCATCGCCGAGGCGCTCTCCGCCCTGCCGATCCCGGAATTCCGCCTGCGGGTCAACAACCGCAAGCTGTCCGAGGGCTTCTACCGGGGGATCGGGCTGGAGGACACGGCCGGGGTGCTCCGCAGCATCGACAAGCTCGAGAAGATCGGCGCCGCGAAGGTGGCCGAGCTGCTCCAGAGCGAGCTCGGCGCCACCCCCGAGCAGGCCGAGGCGGCCCTGAAGCTCGCGACCATCCAGACCCTGGACACCTCCTTCGTCGAGCAGGTCCGGGCGCTCGGCGTCGAGCACCCGCTGCTGGAGGAGGGCCTCACTGAACTGGAGCAGGTGGTGGCCGCCGCGTCGCTGCGCGCGCCGGGCAAGGTGATGGCCGATCTCAGCATCGCCCGTGGACTCGACTACTACACGGGCACCGTGGTCGAGACCGTGCTGGTCGGCCACGAACAGCTCGGCTCGATCTGCTCGGGCGGCCGCTACGAGTCCCTGGCCACGAAGGGTAACCGGACCTTCCCCGGCGTCGGCCTGTCCATCGGCGTGACCCGTCTGGTGTCCCGCATCCTGTCGCAGGAGTTCGCGACCGCCAGCCGCAGCGTGCCGACCGCCGTGCTCGTGGCGCTCAACGACGACGAGTCCTGGGCCGGCGCGCAGGACGTCGCCGCCCAGCTGCGGAGCCGCGGCATCGCCACCGAGGTGGCAGCCAAGGCCGAGAAGTTCGGCAAGCAGATCAAATACGCAGACCGCCGCGGGATCCCGTTCGTCTGGTTCACCGACGCCGACGGTGCACACCAGGTCAAGGACATCCGCAGCGGCGACCAGGTCGCGGCCGATCCGGCCCTCTGGTCGCCGGCCGCCGAGGACCTCCGTCCGCAGGTGATCGCCCGCCTCGCGGACTGATCGCCCTCCAGCCCGCTGGGTCCGGCTCCCGCCCGCCACCGCGCGCACGCGCCCGGTGGCGGGCGGGAGCAGGCTCACCGGGTAAAATCGTCTGCGTCGGACCGAGACGTCCTGACGATCCTTGAGTTTTCCCGCCCGGAGCATCTGCAGTATCTCGTCGGCGGCGGGGGGATCCGCCTCACTCGAAAGGAATGCTGTGCTGCGCACACATGACCTCGGCTCACTCCGGGCCGAGAACATCGGACAGACCGTCACCCTGGCAGGCTGGGTGGCCCGCCGTCGTGACCATGGCGGAGTGGCCTTCGTGGACCTCCGCGATGCCTCGGGCGTGGCCCAGGTGGTGGTCCGCGAGGAGGAGGTCTTCCACGGTCTGCGCAATGAGTTCGTGCTGCAGGTGACCGGTACGGTCGAGCGGCGTCCCGAGGGCAACGAGAACCCCGCCCTGGCCACCGGCGAGGTGGAGGTCATCGCGGACAAGGTCGTGGTGCTCAACACCTCCGAGCCGCTGCCGTTCCAGATCGACGAGCACGTGGAGGTCGGTGAGGAGGCCCGCCTCAAGCACCGCTACCTGGACATGCGCCGTCCGGTCCTGTCCCGCAATCTCCGCCTGCGCTCCGAGGCGAGCCGCGTGGCCCGCGAGCTGCTGCACTCCGAGGGCTTCCTCGAGATCGAGACCCCGACCCTGACCCGTTCCACTCCGGAAGGCGCCCGCGACTTCCTGGTGCCCGCCCGTCTGGCCCCGGGGTCCTGGTATGCGCTGCCGCAGTCCCCGCAGCTCTTCAAGCAGCTCCTGCAGGTGGGCGGCTTCGAGAAGTACTACCAGATCGCCCGCTGCTACCGCGACGAGGACTTCCGCGCGGACCGTCAGCCCGAGTTCACCCAGCTGGACATCGAAGCCAGCTTCGTCGACCAGGACGACATCATCGCCCTCGGCGAGAAGCTCGTCGTCGCGCTCTGGAAGCTCATCGGTGTGGACATCCCCACCCCGATCCGCCGCATGCCCTACTCCGAGGCCATGGCCAAGTACGGCTCGGACAAGCCGGACCTGCGTTTCGGCCTGGAGCTGACGGATCTGACCGAGTTCTTCAAGGACACCAACTTCGGCGTGTTCAAGGCCCCGTACGTCGGCGCCGTGGTCATGCCGGGCGGGGCCTCGCAGCCGCGCCGCACGCTGGACGCGTGGCAGGAATGGGCCAAGCAGCGCGGCGCCAAGGGCCTGGCGTACGTCCTCATCAAGGAGGACGGCGAGCTCACGGGTCCTGTCGCCAAGAACCTCACGGATGCCGAGCGCGAGGGCCTGGCCGCCGCGGTGGGCGCCTCCAACGGCGACTGCATCTTCTTCGCCGCCGGTGAGAAGACGGCGTCCCGTGCCCTGCTCGGCGCGGCTCGCGTGGAGATCGGTCACCGTACCGGCTTGGTCGCGGAAGGCGACTGGGCCTTCGTGTGGGTCGTGGACGCGCCGATGTTCGAGCCGGCCGCCGCTGCCGTCGCGTCGGGTGACGTCGCCGTCGGCGCCGGAAAGTGGACCGCCGTGCACCACGCGTTCACGTCGCCGCGTCCGGAGTTCATGGACACGTTCGACACGGATCCCGAGTCGGCGCTGTCCTACGCCTACGACATCGTCTGCAACGGCAGCGAGCTCGGTGGCGGTTCCATCCGTATCCACCAGCGTGATGTCCAGGAGCGCGTGTTCGAGGTCATGGGCCTGAGCAAGGAGGAAGCCGAGAGCAAGTTCGGCTTCCTGCTCGAGGGCTTCAAGTACGGCGCCCCGCCGCACGGCGGCATCGCCCTCGGCTGGGACCGCGTGGTCTCCTTCCTGGCCGGCGCCGAGTCCATCCGCGACGTCATCGCCTTCCCGAAGTCCGGTGGCGGCTACGATCCGCTGACCGCGGCTCCGGCTCCCATCACGCCGCAGCAGCGCAAGGAGGCCGGTGTGGACTTCAAGCCCGCCCCGAAGGCCGCCGCCGCTGAGAAGCCGGCAGGGGAGACCGCGGACGTCTGATCCCGTGGAGTCCCTTTCCTCCGTGTCAGGCCTGGCCGCGCTGCAGAACGCAGCATGGCCGGGCCTGACCACGTTCGACACCGGTGCCTGGCTGCTCCGCAGTGCCTCCGGCGTGACACAGCGGGCCAACTCGGTGTGGCCGTACGCACCGGTGGACGACGTCGACGCCGCCATCAAGGCCGCCGAGTCCTGGTACCGCGAGCAGCGGCTTCCGGCGCTGTTCCAGCTCACCTCGGATCCGGCGGACGCCGCCCTGGACGCCCGCCTCGACGCACTCGGTTACCGCGCGCAGTCCCACACGGTCTTCATGGTCCGGGAGGCGTCCGCCGGACCGGTTCTGCCCGCACTTGGCCGCGTCGAGATCACTCCCGACCTGACCGAGGAGTGGTTCGATGCCTGGTGGCTCACCAGCGGCCACGGCGGCGCCGACGCGGCGGACACTGCACGGGCCATCCAGGAATCCGTCCGGTCCACGTATGCGCTCATCCGCGACGACGACGGCGCCCCGGTCGCCGTCGGTCAGGCGATCCACGTGGGCGCGTGCTCGGGGATCTACGGCATGGTCACGCGTGAGGCGCACCGCCGCAAGGGCCATGCCCGCGCCATCCTGACCGCGCTCCTGGCCGAGCCGGCCACTCCGCATGGGTTCTGGCTGAGCGTGACGCGCTCCAACCACGGCGCCCTGGCACTGTATCGGGATCTGGGGTTCGTGGAGGCCGGCTCCTACTGGTACCGCAGTGCGCCATTGCGCCGCGCGCCCGGAGCCTGCTGAGGCTGGGTAGCAGCGACAGGGGAGATCGCCTAGCCGGGCTCCCCACCCTCGCTCCGCATCGGCCGGGGCCCCTCGCCCTGGGCCCACGGGGGCGAGGGGCCCCACCGAGGAACGAAGTTGGGGAGCCGCCGGGGAGAGCGCCTAGCCGGGCTCCCCACCCTCGCTCCGCATCGGGCGGGGCCCCTCGCCCGCTAGGCTGGGGAGCATGGCTGACCTCTTTTCCCAGGACGAATTCTCCCAGAGCGATCCGGGCGATTCCCCCTCGGGTGAGGGGACGTCGTCGTCCGCGTATCCGCTCACGCCGCTGGCCGTGCGGATGCGGCCCCGGACCATCGACGATGTGGTGGGCCAGCAGCATCTGCTGCGACCCGGGCAGCCGCTGCGGACGCTCGCGGAATCGAGCGGCGAACCCTCCGCCGTCGGGCCGTCGAGCATCATCCTCTGGGGCCCACCGGGAACCGGCAAGACCACTTTGGCGCACGTGATCGCCAATGCGCCGGGCCGCAAATTCGTGGAGCTGTCCGCCATCACCGCAGGGGTCAAGGACGTCCGAAGGGTCATGGACGAGGCGCTGCAGCGCCGGGATCTGCACCGGCAGGGGACCGTGCTGTTCCTCGACGAGATCCATCGCTTCAACAAGGCCCAGCAGGACGCCCTCCTGCCGGGTGTGGAGAACCGCTGGGTGATCCTGGTGGCGGCGACCACGGAGAACCCGTCCTTCTCGGTGGTGGCGCCGCTGCTGTCGCGGTCGATCCTCCTGACGCTCAAGCCCCTGCAGGACGCCGATATCCGGGGACTCCTGGAGCGGGCCATCGAGGACGACCGGGGGCTCGGCGGCAAGATCGAGGTCGAGGAGGATGCACTCGACTATCTGGTCCGCGTCTCCACGGGGGATGCCCGGCGGGCGCTGACCTCTCTCGAGGCCGCGGCCGGCGTCGCGCTCGGAGAGCACGCGGGCGGTTCCGGGGAGGACGGCAAGACCAAGGCCGTGCTCCATCTGGCGCAGGCCGAGCAGGCGATCGACAAGGCGTCGGTGCGGTATGACCGGCAAGGCGACCAGCACTACGACGTGATCAGCGCGTTCATCAAATCGATCCGCGGTTCCGACGTCGACGCCGCCCTCCACTACCTCGCGCGCATGATCGAGGCGGGGGAGGACCCGCGCTTCCTCGCCCGGCGCATCGTGATCTCCGCGGCGGAGGACATCGGGATGGCCGATCCGACCGCGCTCCAGACAGCAGTGGCCGCGGCCCAGGCCGTGCAGCTCATCGGCATGCCCGAAGGCCGGATCATCTTGGCCGAGGCCGTGGTCCATCTGGCGACCGCGCCCAAGTCGAACGCCGCCTATCTGGCGATCGACAAGGCGCTGGCGGACGTCAGGGCGGGCATGGGCACGGACATCCCGATGCCTCTGCGGGACGCCCACTATCCGGGCGCGAAGGGCCTGGGCCACGGCAAGGGCTATGTCTACGCCCACGACGCGCCTCACTCGATCGCCCGGCAGCAGTACCCGCCGGACGACCTCGTGGGCCGGAACTACTACGAGCCGACGGCGAACGGCTCGGAACGCGAGATCGCTGCGCGCCTGGAGCGGCTGCGGGGCATCGTGCGCGGGGAGCGCTGAGCCACCCTCGGCGACGCGGGACACCGCCATGCTAGAATTGAGGTTTGTCTGGCATGATCCCGCCGGCAAGCACCCTTCTCACGGTTCTCCGCGAGGGTGGCGCGTGTCCGGGACCAGTAGCAAAAGGCGGCGGTTTGCCGATGCTCTCCATACGGGAGGCCAGTTAACACCACAAAAACCGCACCATTGGAAGGACACAAGTGGCTAACAGCACTCGTGCTCGCCGTCAGGCCCGCCTTTCGCGGTCCCTCGGCATCGCTCTGACTCCCAAGGCCGCCAAGTACATGGAGCGCCGTCCGTACGGACCCGGCGAACATGGCCGCGCCCGCAAGAAGCAGGATTCCGACTACGCCGTTCGTCTGCGTGAAAAGCAGCGTCTGCGCGCTCAGTACGGCATCCGTGAAGCTCAGATGACCCGCGTCTTCGAGGAAGCTCGTCGCACCAAGGGTCTGACCGGTGAGAACCTGGTCGAGCTGCTCGAAATGCGTCTGGACGCCCTGGTTCTTCGTGCAGGCTTCGCCCGCACGATCGCCCAGGCCCGCCAGCTCGTGGTGCACCGCCACATCATGGTTGACGGACAGCGCGTGGACCGCCCGTCCTTCCGCGTTTCCGAAGGCCAGCTGATCCACGTGCACCCGCGCAGCATCCCGATGGTCCCGCTGCAGCTTGCTGCCGCCGGCGCCCACCGCGATGTCCTGCCGGCCGTCCCGGCTTACCTGGATGTCAAGCTCGAGGCCCTTCAGGCACGCCTGGTGCGTCGCCCGAAGCGTGCTGAGGTTCCCGTGACCTGCGAAGAGCAGCTCGTCGTGGAATTCTACGCTCGCTAAGAGCCTCTGGAAGGAGCCCGTGGCCCTGGCCACGGGCTCTTTCTCTTTCCCGGGCCGTGCCGGCGGTCACGGGCGATAAGGTAGGACACGTGCTTGTCCACGAACCTCAAGGAGAAAAGTCATGAGTGGCGGTGACATTGCCGGTCTCATCGCAGCCGGAGTCTTCCTGCTGTTGGTCCTCTTCCTCGCAGTGCCCATCCTCAAGCTGGGCAAGGTGCTGGACGAGATCCGGGATTCCATCAAGGAGCTGAGCGACGGCGCCCAGCCCCTCATGACGGAGGTGACGGCCACCGTCACCACGACCAATGAGCAGCTCAAGAAGGTGGACGGCATCTCGAACAACGTCGCGGATGCCAGTGCGAACCTCTCGGCGCTCTCCTCGCTCATCTCGGCGACCGTGGGCGGCCCGCTGATCAAGGTGGCTGCCTTCAGCCACGGTGTCCGTTCGGCCCTGTCGGCGCGCAAGCAGGGCTCGCAGCGCCCCGCCGGCCGTCGCAGCCGCTGAATCGCGGAAAGGACAGACGATGAAACGAATTCTCTGGCTGGGAGTCGGCGCCGCGCTGGGCGTGGTGGTCTTCCGTAAGCTCTCCGAAGCCCGCGACGCCGTCGGCCCGGAAGGCCTGAACCGTGCGGTCGGGCGTCTGAGCGACAGCATCTATCACTTCGCCGATCAGGTGCGGGACGGCATGCGCGAGCGTGAGGACGAACTCCGGGCGGCCCTCGCCCTGGACGACAAGCGGTCCTGACACGCGCGACGGCGGCCGTCTCCCGCCGTCGCACCTGATCGCTGCGCCTCCGGACCAGGCGCGGAAACCGGCCGCGGGATTGGCTCCCGGGGCGGCCATGAAGGCACAATTGAACGCGGCGGACAGCTGGTCCGCCACCATGCATCACCGGGCATCCGCCCGAGTCACGCCGAAGGGAACTCACTTCCTCATGAAGTCGCAGGAAATCACCAAGCGCTGGGTGGACTTTTTCGTCTCCAAGGGCCACACTGCGGTGCCGTCCGCCTCGTTGGTCTCGAACGACCCCAGCCTGCTCTTCACCGTGGCCGGCATGGTTCCCTTCATCCCGTACCTGACCGCGCAGGAGACCCCTCCGTACAGCCGCGCCACGAGCGTCCAGAAGTGCATCCGCACCGGTGACATCGAAGAGGTCGGCAAGACCGCACGCCACGGCACCTTCTTCCAGATGTGCGGCAACTTCTCTTTCGGCGACTACTTCAAGGAAGACGCCATCAAGTTCGCCTATGAGCTGCTGACCAGCCCGGTGGAGGACGGCGGCTACGGCCTGCCCGAGGAGAAGCTCTGGGTCACGGTCTACGAGGACGACGACGAGGCCCGCGACCTCTGGCTTGAGCACACCGCGATCCCGGCCGAGCGCATCCAGCGCATGGGCAAGAGCGACAACTACTGGTCCACCGGCCAGCCCGGCCCCGCCGGCCCCTGCTCGGAGATCTACTACGACCGCGGACCCGCGTACGGCATCGAGGGCGGCCCCGAGGCCGACGACAACCGCTATGTGGAGATCTGGAACCTGGTCTTCATGCAGTACCAGATCGACAATGTGAAGTCGAAGGTGGACTTCGACATCGTCGGCGAGCTGCCCAAGAAGAACATCGACACCGGCCTCGGCATGGAGCGTCTCGCCATGATCCTGCAGGGCGTGGAGAACATGTACGAGACGGACCAGGTCCGCCCCGTGATCGACAAGGCCTCCGAGCTCTCCGGCAAGGAGTACACCTCCGCCGAGAGCCCCGAGGACCCGCACCACACCGATGACGTCCGCATGCGCGTCGTGGCGGACCACGTCCGCTCCGCCCTCATGCTGATCGCCGACGGCGTCACCCCGTCCAACGAGGGCCGCGGTTACGTGCTGCGCCGCCTGATCCGCCGTGCGGTCCGCTCGATGCGCCTGCTGGGCGTCGAGCAGGCCTGCCTGCCGGAGCTCCTGCCCGCCTCCCGCGACGCCATGAAGGGCGTGTACCCGGTGGTCGAGCTCGAGTTCGACCGGATCTCCCGGATCGCCTACGCCGAGGAGCGGGCGTTCCTGCGCACCATCGCCTCCGGCACCGCTCGTCTCGACGAGGCCGTGGTCCAGGCGAAGTCCCAGGGCGCTTCGCTCTCCGGCGAGGACGCCTTCGCCCTGCACGACACGTACGGCTTCCCGATCGATCTGACGCTCGAGATGGCCGAGGAGGCCGGCGTCGCCGTCGACGAGAAGCAGTTCCGCACTCTCATGCAGGAGCAGCGTCAGCGCGCCCAGGCGGATGCCAAGGCCAAGAAGGGCGGCCACGCCGACGTCACGGTCTTCCGCGACATCCTGGCCGACGGCGAGACCGTGTTCACCGGCTACGACGAGCTGGAGACCGAGTCCCGCGTCCGCGCGCTGCTCAGCGGCGGCGCCCGCACGGGACACGCCTCCACGGGTGACGAGATCGAACTGGTTCTCGCGGAGACCCCCTTCTACGCGGAGGCCGGTGGCCAGGCCGCCGACACCGGTCTGATCACGGGCGACGGCTTCGTAGTCGAGGTGCTGGACGTCCAGCGCCCGGTCAAGGGGCTCTCCGTGCACAAGGCACTGGTCCGCGAGGGTGAGATCTCCTCGGACGCCATCGTGCGCGCCGCCGTGGACGCGGAGCGTCGTCATGCCGGCGAGCAGGCGCACACCGCCACGCACCTGGTCCACGCCGCTCTGCACCAGATCCTGGGCAAGGAAGCCACCCAGCGCGGCTCCTTCAACAAGGCCGGCTACCTCCGCTTCGACTTCGCCTGGGGTGAGCAGCTCTCCGGCGCCACCAAGAGCGAGATCGAGGAAGTGGCCAACCTCGCCATCCGGAACAACTTCGAGGTGAAGACCTCGGTGATGGGCCTGGAGCAGGCGAAGGCTCTCGGCGCCATGGCCCTCTTCGGCGAGAACTACGGCAGTGAAGTCCGTGTCGTGGAGATCGACGGCGCCTGGTCCCGTGAACTCTGCGGTGGCACCCACGTGGGCAGCACCTCGCGGATCGGCAGCCTGAACCTGCTGGGCGAGCAGTCCGTCGGCTCGGGCAACCGCCGGGTGGAGGCCTTCGTGGGTATGGAGGCATTCCGCCACTTCGCCGCCGAGCGCGCCCTGGTGACCGAGCTCAGCGAGATGTTCAAGGTCCCCTCCGGCCAGCTGTCCGAGCGCATCGGCGCGACGCTGAGCAAGCTCAAGGCCGCGGAGAAGGAACTCGACCGCCTGCGCAAGGAACAGCTCGCCGCTCAGGCCGCCACGCTGCTGAACAGCGCCAGCGATGCGAACGGCGTCCGCGTGATCGCGCACGACGCCGGCACGGTCGGCGGCGCGGACGACCTCCGCTCGCTCGTGCTGGACCTCCGCGGCCGCCTCGGCAGCGCAGCGGCCACGGTGGCCGTGGCCGGTGTGGCGAACGGCCGTCCCGTGGTCCTGGTCGCCACCAACGACGAAGCCCGGTCCGCGGGTGTCAAGGCCGGTGCGCTGGTCCGCACGGCCGCCGGGATCCTCGTCGGCGGTGGCGGCGGCAAGGACGACATCGCCCAGGGCGGTGGCACCGACGCCGCGAAGATCCCCGCCGCGCTGACCGCCATCGTCGACGCGATCCGCAACCGCTAGGCAGGGATGGAAGACCATGCACAGACGTCCCCGGCGGACGCTCCTCGGGGCGTCCGCCTGGGGATCGACGTCGGCCTGGTGAGGGTCGGGGTGGCCGTCAGCGATCCGGACGGGATCCTGGCCACCCCCTTCAAGACCTTGCAGCGTGACAGCAAGAAGAACTCGGACATCACGGTGATCGTCCGGCAGATCGTCGAGCGCCAGGTGCGCTGGGCCTTCGTCGGCCTGCCGCGCACGTTGCGCGGCGGGGAGAGCCAGTCCACGCAGATGGCGCTGGACTACGCTCAGATCCTCGCCGACCGGCTCCAGGAAGCCTCTGTGGAGTGTTCCGTGGCGATGCTCGACGAGCGTCTGACCACCGTCACGGCGCACCGGACGCTTCGCGAAGCTGGAATGGACGGCCGTGAACATCGTAAAGTGGTGGATCAGGTGGCGGCGGTGAACATCCTCCAGCATGCGCTTGACATGCAGAAACGCCAAGGACCTGAAGTGGGGACGCCGGTGCGCGCCCATTCCGCCACCCGCGAGGAAAGTGATGGAGGCACCCGTACGTGAGCACGGACAACAAAGAGCCTGGTGACATGCCGTCCCGGGCTGACGGTCCTATGGCCGCGGAGGGCATGCCGCTGACCCGGCGGGAACTCCGCGCGCGGGAACGTCTCCTCGCCCAGCGCGAGGAACAGGAGCGTGCCGCGCGGGCCGCAGCTCCCTTTGACCAGGAGCAGGACGAGCTGCCGCGACGACGCGACTCCTCGCCGCGCCAGGACGGCACGCCCGTAGACGACCAGGCGGCCGCCGAGCGTGCGGCTGCCGAGAAGGCCGCCGCCGAACAGGCGCGGGCGGAGCGCATCGTGTCCGAGCGTGTCGCCGCCGCGGAGCGGGCCCGGACCGAAAAGGCCGAGGCCGAACGGATCGCCGCGGAGCGTGCGGCTGCCGAGAAGGTGCAGGCCGAGAAGGCGCGTCTCGAGCGCGCCGCGGAAGAGAAGGCCCAGGCTGAACGGGCCGCTGCCGAGAAGGCTGCCGCCGCGCGGATCGCTGCGGCGAAAGCCCAGGCGGAGAAGGCCGCTGAAAAGGCGGCTGCTGAACGAGCCGAAGCGGAGCGGGCAGCGGCCGAGCGGGCACGGGCGGAGAAGGTTCGCGCCGAGAAGCTCCAGGCGGACAAGCTCCAGGCCGACAAGGCTGCCGCGGAGAGGGCTCGCGCCGAGAAGCTCCAGGCCGACAAGGTTGAAGCCGACAAGATTCAGGCGGACAAGGCCGCCACCGAGAGCGCTCTGGCCGCGAAGGCGAAAGCCGCGCTCTCCCGCGACCTCCCGCAGGAGAGCGCCCGTGCCACCGAGCCGGCGGCCGACGCCGAGAGCCGGGCGGCGTCGTCGTCCACCGAGGGCGGCCACGGCCGCGCGGAGGCCGCCCCGGGTTCCCGGATCGCGCCCGTCCCCGCCACGGCGCACGCTCAGCATTTCTACCCGGAGCCGACGCACACCCGGCTCCACCCCTTGGCCCACGGGCACCGGCCCACCGGCACGCCGGGCGGTCGGGCGGAAGCGCCTGCGGACACGGTGGAGGCGTCCACCGCTGAGGACGTCGAGTCCCAGCACCACGGCCAGCACGAGGCCGCCGCGGCGCACAGTTTTCACTTCATCCACTCGTCCGAGCCCGGTCATGACGAGGAAGCGCCCGTCAAGACCGCGTTCCAGGAGGAGGTGGCGAGCCCCCGCAAGCACCGGCGCGTGCGTGGCTGGGTGGCCGTCCTCCTGTCCTTCCTGCTCGTGGCCGGCGGAGCATTCGCCGCGTTCCAGTTCATCGGGCCGAGCCTCGGCTGGGGCCGCGTGACCGACTACCCGGGCCCCGGAACGGGTTCCGTGTCCGTCGAGGTCGCGCAGGGTTCATCCGTCACCCAGGTGGCCAATTCCCTCAAGGAGGAGGGGGTCGTGGCCGACGCGGGGACGTTCATCAAGGCGTTCGGCGAGTCGGGCGTCACGCTGTCCCCGGGCAAGTACACCTTCCGCAAGGAGATGAAGTCAGCGGACGCCGTCAGCGTCTTCGCCGCGAGCGGCAACGACAAGGTGTCCTACGTCCCGCTGTCGGCGGGCCTGCGGCTCAATGAGTCCCTCGACGCGATCGCCAAGGGCACCGGCCTGGAGATCGCGGACCTGAAGAAGCTCGCCGATGCGCCGGCGCAGTTCGGCGTGTCCTCGAAGGCCAAGAACCTGGAAGGCTACCTGTTCCCCGGCGAGTACCGCTTCGCCCTGGGCAGCACCGCGAAGCAGGTTCTCGGACAGCTCGTCAAGGCCACGCAGGACGAGCTCAAGGCTCAGGGCGTGACCGATCCGGACGAGCAGTACCGCATGCTGACCATCGCCTCGATCGTCCAGGCCGAGGCCGGACGCGCCGACTACCCGACCGTGGCCGGGGCCGTGATGAACCGCCTGAAGCACAACGCGCAGACGGTCGGTTTCATCCAGTCGGACGCCACCGTGACCTATGGACTCGGCCGGAAGAGCTACGAGCTCACGCCGGCGGAGAAGCAGGACAAGAGCAACCCGTACAACACCTATGCGAACCCCGGACTTCCGGTGGGTCCCATCGGTTCCCCGGGCAAGCTGGCGATCGATGCGGCAGCCCATCCGAAGGCGTCCGATTACCTGTTCTGGGTCACGATCAACCTGGACACGGGGGAGACCCGCTTCGCCAAGACCCTGGACGAGCACAATCGCAATGTGGCGCTCTACCAGGAGTGGTGCAGCGCCAACGCAGGACGTTGCCAATGATGCGCAGGGCCGCGGTCCTCGGGCATCCCATCTCCCACTCGAAGTCGCCCGCGCTGCACAACGCGGCGTACCGTGTGCTCGGATTCGATGCCGAATACACCGCGGTGGATGTGGACGAGCCGGAACTGGCCGCCTTCATGGCCGGAGTGCGCCGCGAGCCGGCCTGGTGCGGTCTGTCCGTCACCATGCCGCTCAAAAGGGCGATGGTCTCGGAAGTGGACGAGTGCGTGGGCGCGGCCGCCGAACTCGGGGTGCTGAACACCGTGGTCATCGAGACCGGCGTCGACGGCGCCATCCGTCTCACGGGCCACAACACGGATGTCACGGGCATCGTGAACGCCCTCCGGAACGCGGCGGGCCTGCCGACCCTCCACGGTGTGCCCGGCGACGGGGTCACCCTCGGACGCCGCGCGGCGATTCTGGGCGCCGGCGGGACCTCGGCGGCCGCGATCACGGCCCTGTCCCGTCTGGGCCACCGCGACGTGGTCCTCTTCGCACGGGACGAGAGCCGTGCGGCGGAGGCGTTCGGCGCCGCAGACGCGAGCGGGGTGCGGCTCAGTCTCCTGCCCTATGACTCGGCGACCGGCAGCCTGGCGGAGTACGACGTCGTGATCTCGACGCTGCCGCCGCGCGCCGCGGACGGCCTGGCGGCTCAGCTGGCGGCGCAGGGGAGTGCCGCATCGTCCGGTGACGTGCCGCCCGTGCTGCTGGACGTCGCCTACGAGCCGTGGCCCAGCGCCCTGGCGTCCGCGTGGTCCGCCCGGGGCGGGACGGTGGTGCCGGGCCTGGAGATGCTGCTCTACCAGGCGGTCGAACAAGTGCTTCTCTTTACCGGAAACGGGCCCGAGAAGGCCCCTCGCGTCATTGACGCGATGTGTGACGCAGTGAACGCACCCCGACGCGGGTGACCGGACACAAGCATGGCAGGATGGACATATGTTTCGTTGGTTAACCGCTGGTGAGTCTCATGGCCCCGCGCTTGTCGGGATCGTCGAAGGCGTCCCGGCAGGCGTCGAACTGTCGAGTGAGGACGTCCGTGACGCCCTCGCCCGGCGCCGTCTCGGCTATGGCCGCGGCGCCCGGATGAAGTTCGAGCAGGATGAGGTCACCATCATCGGTGGTGTCCGGCACGGCCTGACTCAGGGCGGCCCCGTGGCCATCGAGGTGGGCAACACCGAATGGCCCAAGTGGGAGCGCGTCATGTCCGCAGATCCCGTGGATCCGGAGGAGCTGGCGAACTCGGCCCGCAACGCTCCTCTGACGCGGCCGCGTCCGGGTCACGCCGACTTCACCGGCATGCAGAAGTACGGCTTCCCGGAGGCCCGCCCCGTCCTGGAGCGCGCCAGCGCCCGCGAGACGGCCACCCGCGTCGCCCTCGGCACCGTGGCCGCGAAGTTCCTCCGCCAGCTCGGCGTGGAGCTCATCAGCCACACCACCGCGGTGGGGACCGTCGCCGTGCCGGAGGGCACGCCGCTGCCCGCGCCGTCGGATCTGATCGCCCTCGACGCCGATCCGCTGCGCTGCTTCGACCGCGAGACCTCGGACGCCATGGTGGCCGAGGTGGATGCCGCTCACAAGGAGGGCGAGACCCTCGGCGGTGTCGTCGAGGTCCTCGCCTACGGGCTTCCCCCGGGACTCGGCAGCTACGTGCACTGGGACCGTCGCCTGGACGCCCGCCTGGCGTCCGCGCTCATGGGCATCCAGGCCATCAAGGGCGTGGAGGTCGGCGACGGCTTCGCCACGGCGGCCCGACGTGGCTCCGCTGCGCATGACGAGATGGTCAAGGACGAGAACGGCGAGATCTCCCGCCTGAGCAACCGCGCCGGCGGCATCGAAGGCGGCATGAGCATCGGGACCGTGCTGCGCGTCCGCGCCGCCATGAAGCCGATCGCCACCGTGCCCCGCGCCCTCCAGACCGTGGACGTCACGACGGGCGAAGCGGCGAAGGCCCACCACCAGCGCTCGGACGTCTGTGCCGTGCCCGCGGCCGGCGTCGTCGCCGAGGCCATGGTGGCCCTGGTCCTCGCCGAGGCCATGCTGGAGAAGTTCGGCGGCGACTCGGTGGCCGAGACCCGCCGCAACCTCCAGAACTACCTGGCAGCCATCCCGGAGGAGCTCAGCTCCTCCGGCCACTGATACGGCAACTGAAACACAGGGAGCCCCACATGCCTTCTGATGAGGCAGCAGACAGCACGGCGATCGTCCTGGTCGGCCCCATGGCGGCCGGGAAGAGCGCCGTGGGACGGGCCCTGGCGGCGTTGCTCCAGGGCGAGTACGTGGACACGGACGAGGTCTTCGTTCTGGAGAACGGCCCGATCACGGAGTACTTCGAGGCCCACGGCGAGGACGCGTTCCGCGCCGTGGAGGCCTCGATCGTGGCGCGCGCCGTGGCCGGCGACGTCCCCATGACCCACCCCGAGGCGCCGCGGATCATCTCCCTCGGGGGCGGGTCCGTGGTGGCCGAGGCGTCGCGCGAGGCCATCGCGCCGTGCCGCGTGGTGTACCTCGAGCCGGATCTGGCCACGGTCCTCCCGCGCATCGCCCGGGACACGGGCCGGCCCATGCTCACGGGTGACGCGGCCGAGCGCTGGCTCACCCTCTTCGAACAGCGGCGTCACCTCTACCAAGCGGCAGCCGAGCTGACCGTCGACGTGCGCCACGGAAGCCCGGAGGACTTCGCCCTGGAGATCGCCAGGGCGCTGGACCTCCCCGGAATCACAGCAAAGGACAGCAGCGAGTGACGCATCCCGAGACGGTCATCAAGGTCACCGGCAATCGCCCGGAGGAGAACTACGACGTCGTGGTGGGCCGCGGTCTGCTGGCGCAGCTCCCGGACCGGCTGGGGGAGCGCGTCAAGCGCGTCCTGGTGGTCCACCCCCGTGCGCTCCGGCTGACGGGTGACGCCGTGCGCGATGAACTCGCGTCCGCCGGCTTCACCGCCGTGACGGCCGAGATCCCGGACGCCGAGGAGGGCAAGCACATCCAGGTGGCGGCCTTCTGCTGGCAGGTTCTGGGGCAGAACGACTTCACCCGTTCCGATGCCGTCGTGACCGTCGGCGGCGGCGCCGTGAGCGACCTGGGCGGCTTCGTCGCCGCCACCTGGCTGCGCGGCGTCAAGGTCATCCACATGCCCACGAGCGTGCTCGGCATGGTCGACGCGGCCGTCGGAGGCAAGACCGGCATCAACACGGCCGAAGGCAAGAACCTGGTGGGCGCGTTCCACCCGCCCGCGGCGGTGCTCGCTGATCTGGACACCCTGCGGACGCTGCCCCGCAACGAACTGGTCTCCGGCCTGGCCGAGGTCATCAAGTGCGGGTTCATCGCCGATCCGGTGATCCTCGATCTGCTGGAAGAGCACGGCCAGGACGTGCTGGATCCGGAGTCGCCGGTGCTGCGGGAGCTGATCGAGCGGGCCATCGCCGTCAAGGCCAAGGTCGTCTCCGAGGACCTCAAGGAGTCCGGTCTCCGCGAGATCCTGAACTACGGGCACACCCTGGGCCACGCCATCGAACTGGCCGAGCGGTACTCCTGGCGCCACGGCGCCGCCATCTCCGTGGGCATGGTGTTCGCCGCCGAGCTCGCCCGGAGCGTGGGGCGCCTGAGCGACGGCGAGGCCGACCGGCACAAGGCCATCCTGGAGAGCTTCGGACTCCCCACCTCCTACCGCAACGACCGCTGGGCGGCGCTGCTGGACGGGATGCGGCGCGACAAGAAGTCCCGCGGCGACCTGCTGCGCTTCGTGGTCCTGGACGGCGTCGGCAAGCCCGGCGTCCTGGAGGTGCCGGACACGTCCCTGCTCTTCGCCGCCTATCAGGAGGTGGCCGAGGCATGAGCAGCGGCGGCGTCGACCTGGAGACCTCCGAATGGCCCGAGTCCGGTTTCCCCGGCATCAAGGTCAACCCTCTGACACGCCGGTACGAGATCGTGGACGAGGACCTGGTGCAGGAGAGCCTCGCGGGTGACGACCGCCCGTGGGCGGGCGTCTTCGTCCTGATGGTCCAGGGCAAGACCACCGAGGCCGCCGAACTGCTGGCCGAGGCGCGCATGGTGGACCCCGAATCCTTCGAGCTGCTGCTCCTGGACACGGAGATCCTTTACACGCGGGGCCGTCTCGAGGCCGCCTACGAACGCCTGCACCGCCTGCTCGCCCAGTACCGGGGGACCGGTCACGAGGCGGAGGTGCTGCAGCACCTGGGCAACACCTACTACAGTTCCGGCGATTTCGCCCGCAGTGCCGACGCGTTCCAGGAGGCCCTGGAACTGCGGGTCGCATCGCACGCCAGTCCCGAGCTGATCTACTCCTCCACGATCGCGCTGCAGCAGGCCCGGCACGCGGCGGAGGCCAGCTGACACACGGCCCTTCGGCCCGTTTTCCGGGCAGTCCGCCGGACACGGTAGACTGGATCTCGGTTTTTTGACAACTACATGGCTGTTCGCGCCCTCAGGGCCCCGGACAGTCCGCATCGGGAGAGAGGCTGCAGTGGCAACTACGAACGACATCAAGAACGGCACCGTCCTCAAGCTGGAGGGCAACCTCTGGAACGTCATCGAGTTCCAGCACGTGAAGCCGGGCAAGGGCGGCGCGTTCGTGCGCACCAAGCTCCGCAATGTGCTCTCCGGCAAGGTCGTGGACAAGACCTTCAACGCCGGCGCCAAGATCGAGACCGCCACGGTCGACCGCCGCGATTACACCTACCTGTACCAGGACGGCGCCGACTACGTCTTCATGGACGTGCAGGACTACGACCAGCTCACCGTGACCCCGGAGGTCGTCGGCAACGCGAAGAACTTCATGCTGGAGAACCAGCAGGTCATCATCGCCATGCACGACGGTTCGCCGCTGTACCTCGAAATGCCGGCCAGCGTCGTCCTCGAGATCACCTACACCGAGCCCGGCCTGCAGGGTGACCGTTCCTCCGCCGGCACCAAGCCCGCCACCGTGGAGACCGGCTACGAGATCCAGGTCCCGCTGTTCCTCGAGCAGGGCACGCGCGTCAAGGTCGACACCCGCGACGGCAGCTACCTGGGCCGGGTCACCGACTAGTGAGCGCCCGCGGCAAGGCCCGCAACCGGGCACTCGACATCCTGTTCGAAGCCGAGCAGCGTCAGGTCACCCCGTTCTCCGTCATCAAGGAACGGCGTGAGCACACCGACCAGATCATCAACCCCTACACGGTGGAAGTGGTCGAAGGTGTGGTGTCGCTGCAGGAGACCATCGACGAGTTCCTGACCACCTACGCCCAGGGCTGGACCCTGGAGCGCATGCCCAATGTAGACCGGATCATCCTCCGCATCGGGACCTGGGAACTGCTCTACAACGAGGACGTGCCGGACAGCGTGGCCGTGAGCGAGGCCGTGAGCCTCGCCAAGACCCTGTCCACGGACGACTCACCCGCGTTCATCAACGGCCTGCTCGGCCGTTTGAAGGAGCTCAAGCCCACGCTGCTCGCCTGATCCCCGCAGAGGGACCCAGCGCTCAGCGTGAGCCGGCCGGTATGGCACGACGACGGCGGCCCGCCCCCTTTCCGGGGCGGGCCGCCGTCGTCGTTCGCGGAGAACAGAGGTCCCGGAGGTCTCCGTTCGCGGAAGCCTCAGGCGGTCACCATGGACCGCAGCTGGCCGAGGCGTTCGAGGAGCCGGTGCTCGTCCTGCTGAAGCCGGGGGAGGTCCCGTCCGGTGAGGATCCGCTGGCGGGTGTAGGCGAGGGCCGTCGCGGTGCGGATGAGCTCGTGCATGGTCTTCTGGCGGCCGAACTGCGAAGCCCAGCGCTTGGCCGCCCGGCGTCCCTGGCCCGTGGCGAAGAGCCCCACTTCCGGCCAGGTGAGCCAGCCGGCCGCGGCGTACTCGCTGAGCCGCGCACGGGTCAGCTTGGCCTCCGCGACCCGCAGGAAGATGAAGCCCAGGACCGCCAGGAAGAAGAGCGGCATCTGGATGACGATGTAGAGCCACAGGAAGTCCTGGCCCATGCTGTTCCACTGGTGATGCAGGAACATGGCCGGCAGCAGTCCGACGAAGAACGCCCCCACGGTCAGTCCCCGGTTCCAGCGGCGGGCGGCGAAGCCCATGAGCAGGCCGGTGGCTCCGGTGAACAGGGCGTGCGCGAACGGGGAGAGGATGCCGCGGAGGAACACGATGGTCCAGAAGGTCTGACCGGCGCCTTCTTCGGCGGAGTAGATGCGGCCGAAGTAGAGGATGTTCTCTGTGAAGGCGAAGCCCGCGGCGATGGTGAAGGCGTAGACCAGCCCGTCCACCGGGCCGTCGAAATACTTCCGCGCCAGCAGCGCCAGCAAAAGCAGGCCGAGGGACTTGGAGAACTCCTCGACGATCGGGGCCTCCACCGTGGCCAGGAAGGTCTGGACCTCCGCCTTGGTCGAATCCGGCGGGGCGAGCTGGAGGAAGAACGGCTGGATCACCACGGTGGTGGCGACGGCGACCGTGGCGCCCCACAGCAGGGCGAACAGCAGGAGCTTGCGGGGCTCGGGTTCCCAGCGGTCCATGAAGTACACCGCAGTGAGCACGATCGCCAGGGGGATGAGGGAGGCGAAGAAGCCGCCAATGAACCCCTGTCCGCCGACGTTCGACAGCAGCAGCGGCAGGACGAGGACGAGGCTGAGGAAGGCGAGGACTCCGCCGATGATCATGAGCGCGAGTGTGGCCGGGTTGATGTTCCGGTGCCTGCGGGGAGACGTCCAGCCCATCGGCGTCTGCTGCCAGGCGCCCTGGAACTGCTGCGGCCCTGCGGGCCAGGCCGGGGCCGGCTGTGCCGGTTGTGCCTGCTGGGCCGGATAAGCCTGCTGCGGGAACTGCTGTCCTTGACCCTGCGGCGACGGATTCTGCTGCCACGCCTGAGGGCCGGGCGCAGGCTGTTGGAACGGCTGCTGGAAAGGCTGCGGCTGCGCGGGTTGCTGGAAGGGCTGTTGGCCCTGGAACTGCTGGCCCTGGTACTGATTCTGATACTGCAGGGGCGCCGACGGCTGCAGCGGTGGCCGGCCGGCGTAATTCGCTCCCGGCTGGGTGTAGCTCTCGGGATCCACCCGGCCGATCCAGCTGGGATTCAGCTGCTGGTCCTCGGGGACGAAGAAGGGCTCCGGCGCGGGCGCCGGATGCGGCTGCCGGCCGGGGGCCTGATGGCCTGAAGGGTCGTCGTGACCATACGGTGGGGCGCTCATGATTCTCCATCGTATTGATTCGGAGGCTCCCCAGCCAGCATGCGGACGCAATGCGGCGGATGCGTCGCGGATCACGCTCGACGGCGGCCGTCACACAGCGGCCCGGCCCCGGCCGTGTGGTAATTTTGGTACGCAATCATCCTTTTTTAATTCCGTCCCGTGAGGCGGGGAAAGGGGAGAGAGGCATGAATGACGCCACCAGTGCATCCTCGGCCGGGCAACCGGTCCAGCGCGTCGTCCTCAGCTCCGACGACATCGATCGCGCGTTGACCCGCATCGCCTTTGAGATCATCGAGGCGAACAAGGGGACCCAGGACCTCGTCCTGCTCGGCATTCCCCGTCGCGGCTACCCCCTCGCTCAGCGCCTCGCGCAGAAGATCGCCGCAGCGCACCCCGGCTTCGACGCCCGGGAATCCCTCGGCCAGCTCGACGTCACCATGTTCCGTGACGATCTCGCGCATCAGCCCACGCGCTCACCGCTTCCCACCCAGCTCCCGAAGAGCGGCCTCGACGGCAAGGTCGTGGTCCTGGTCGATGACGTCCTCTACTCGGGCCGCACCATCCGGGCAGCCCTGGACGCCCTGGTGGACCTGGGCCGCCCTCGCATCGTCCGCTTGGCCGTCCTCGTGGATCGCGGGCACCGTGAACTGCCGATCCGGGCGGACCACGTGGGCAAGAACCTCCCCACCGCGAGCAGCGAGAAAGTCCGGGTGCACCTGAGCGAAGTCGACTCCGGTGAGAACGAAGTCGTGATCGAGGCGGGCGCATGAAACACCTTCTCTCCACCCAGGACCTGAGCCGCCGTGACGCCCTGGACATCCTGGACACCGCGGAGGAGATGGCCCGTGTCGGCCAGCGTGAGGTCAAGAAGCTCCCCGCACTGCGTGGACGCACCGTGGTGAACCTCTTCTTCGAGGACTCGACCCGCACGCGGATCTCCTTCGAGGCCGCGGCCAAGCGTCTCTCCGCCGATGTCATCAACTTCTCCGCGAAGGGCTCCTCGGTGAGCAAGGGGGAGTCCCTCAAGGACACGGCCCAGACCCTCGCGGCGATCGGCGCCGACGCCGTCGTCATCCGGCACTGGGCGAGCGGTGCGCCGCAGCGTCTCGCCAACACTGACTGGATCGACGCGAAGATCCTCAATGCCGGCGACGGCACGCACGAGCACCCCACGCAGGCGCTCCTGGACGCCTTCACCATGCGGCGTCACTGGGCGAAGCTCGCGGGGACCGACTCGGCAGGAACCGATCTGTCGGGCATGCGAGTTGCGATCGCCGGGGACGTCCTGCACTCCCGGGTGGCCCGCTCCAACGTCTGGCTGCTGCGGACCCTGGGCGCGAGGGTGACGCTCGTGGCCCCTCCCACCCTGCTGCCGGTCGGCGTCGAGAGCTGGCCGTGTGAGGTCAGCTACGATCTGGACGCCACCCTGGAAGCCGGCGTCGACTCGATGATGATGCTGCGCGTCCAGAAGGAGCGCATGCATGATTCCTTCTTCCCCTCCGCCCGCGAGTACTCGCGCCGCTGGGGCTTCGACGACGCGCGCCTCGACGCGCTGGACCGTCACGGCCTGAAGGACACGATCATCATGCACCCCGGCCCCATGAACCGCGGTCTGGAGATCTCCTCCGCGGCGGCCGACTCGCCCCGTTCCACCGTCCTGGACCAGGTCAGCAACGGCGTGTCCGTCCGCATGGCGGCGCTCTACCTGCTCCTGGCCGGCGGCCGGGACGTCGAAGACCACAGCACCGAAGCCGTCACGGAGGGAATCCCCGCATGAGTTCCGACAACCACCTCCTCACGGGAGCCTCGCTCCTGGGCGGCGAGCCCACGGACATCCTGATCGCCGACGGCGTCATCGCAGCGCTCGGCCCCGAGGCCGCGGCCCACCCGGACGCCGAGGGCGCCACCGTGATCGACGCTTCGGGCCTCGTGGCCCTGCCCGGTCTCGTGGACGTGCACACCCACCTGCGCGAGCCGGGCCGGGAGGACGCCGAGACCGTCGAGACCGGCACCCGCGCCGCGGCGCTGGGCGGCTACACCGCCGTGCACGCCATGGCGAACAGCTCCCCGGTGGCCGACACGGCCGGCGTCGTCGAGCAGGTCCACAGCCTCGGCCAGGCCTCCGGCTGGGTCGATGTCCGCCCCGTGGGCGCCGTCACCGTCGGACTGGCCGGCGAGCAGCTCGCCGAGCTGGGCGCCATGGCCGACTCCCGCGCTCAGGTGCGGATGTTCTCCGACGACGGCATCTGCGTCCACGACCCGGTCCTGATGCGCCGCGCCCTCGAATACGTCAAGGCGTTCGACGGCGTCATCGCCCAGCACGCCCAGGAGCCGCGCCTCACGGCGGGCGCCCAGATGAACGAGGGCGAGGTGTCCGCGGTCCTCGGCCTGGCCGGCTGGCCGGCGGTCGCCGAGGAGAGCATCATCGCCCGCGACGTGCTCCTGGCGCAGCACGTCGACTCCCGCCTGCACGTCTGCCACGTCTCCACGGCCGGCAGCGTGGAGATCATCCGCTGGGCCAAGCAACGCGGCATCCGCGTCACCGCGGAGGTCACCCCGCACCACCTGCTGCTGACGGACGAGCTGGTCCGCAGCTACGACCCCGTCTACAAGGTCAACCCGCCCCTCCGCACCCAGGGCGACGTCCTGGCCCTGCGCCAGGCCCTGGCCGAAGGCGTCATCGACGTCATCGGCACGGACCACGCGCCGCACCCGAGCGAGCACAAGGAGTGCGAGTGGGCGCAGGCCGCCATGGGCATGACGGGCCTCGAGACGGCCCTGTCCGTGGTGCAGCACACCATGGTGGACAGCGGGCTCATGAGCTGGGCCGATGTGGCCCGCGTGATGTCCCAGGTCCCGGCGGAGGTCGGCCGCGTGGCCGATCAGGGCCGTCCGCTGGCCGTCGGCGAGCCCGCCAACATCACCCTGGTGGATCCGGCGGCCCGCTGGACCGTGGACGGCAAGGCCATGGCCACCAAGGGCCGGAACACGCCGTTCCAGGGCATGGAGCTGCCGGGCAAGGTCCGGGCCACGTTCTTCCACGGCCACCCCACGGTGCTGGACGGGGCGCTCAACACTCCGCGCACCACCGTCGGGGCCTGAGCCATGGACAAGGTCCTGCCCGGCATCCTCATGCTGGCCCTCGGCGCGGCGGTCATCGTGCTGCTGTACGTGGGCTGGCGCAGCCGCCAGCGACGCCAGAGCGATCTGGCGCCGCTGCCCACGGTGCCGGAGCTCGGCGAGCCCGGTCTCGCCGTCGCCGGCCAGTACGTGGCCACGACGACGGCGGGGGACTGGCTGGACCGCGTGGCGGTCCACAGCCTCGGCATCCGTTCCCGGGCGGACCTGGCCGTCCACCCGGACGGCGTGCTGATCACGCGGCCGGGCTGCGAGGAGCTCTTCATCCCGGCGGCCGACCTCGAGGAGGTCCGGCTGACCAGCGGCATGGCGGGGAAGTTCCTGGGCAAGGACCAGATCCTCGTCGCCACCTGGAAGCTGGGGGAGCGCAGCCTGGACACGGGTTTCCTGCCCCGGCACGGCGCCGACACCGAACCACTGCGGCAAGCCCTGGAGCGACTCCTGGGCCCCGCACGGGCCTGAGGGCCCTCCGAAACGACATGACAGACCACACGAACGCGAACAAGAGGACACAGTGAGCATTCAAACGCCTGAGGCGAGCACCGGCGCGGCAGTTCTCGTCCTTGAAGACGGACGCATCTTCCGCGGCCAGAGCTACGGTGCCGTCGGCACCACTCTGGGGGAGGCCGTCTTCACCACCGGCATGACCGGCTACCAGGAGACCATCACGGACCCCTCCTACGCCCGTCAGATCGTGGTGCAGACCGCCCCGCACATCGGCAACACCGGCGTGAACGGTGAAGACGCCGAATCCCGCCGCATCTGGGTCGCCGGGTACGTGGTGCGAGACCCCGCCCGACGTCCCTCCAACTGGCGCAGCGAGGCCTCGCTCGACGAGGAGCTCGTCCGCCAGGGCATCGTGGGCATCCAGGGTGTGGACACCCGCGCGCTGACCCGCCACCTCCGTGAGCACAAGACCATGCGCGCCGGCATCTTCTCCGGCGAGGCCGCTCAGGCGAGCGACGCCGAGCTGCTGGCCGCCGTCCGGGCGAGCGAGCCGATGGAAGGCTCCCGCCTGGCCGAGGAGGTCAGCATCGACGAGGCGTACGTCGTCGAGCCGTCCGAGCACGGCTGGGAGGGTGAGCCCCGCTTCACCATCGCCGCGATCGACCTCGGCATCAAGGCCATGACCCCGCAGCGTTTCGCCGAGCGCGGAGTGCGCGTCCACGTGCTGCCGGCCACGGCCACGCTGGACGACGTCAAGGCCGTGAACCCGGACGGGTTCTTCATGTCCAACGGCCCCGGCGACCCCGCGACGGCGGACGCGCAGGTCAGCCTCCTGCGCTCCGTGCTGGATGAGAAGCTGCCGTACTTCGGCATCTGCTTCGGCAACCAGATCCTGGGCCGCGCGCTCGGCTTCGGCACCTACAAGCTGAAGTACGGCCACCGCGGCATCAACCAGCCGGTCCTGGACCGCCGCACCGGCAAGGTGGAGATCACCTCGCAGAACCACGGCTTCGCGGTGGACGCCCCCATGGACGGCGCCACCCAGGCCCCGGAGAGCCGCTTCGGCCGCGTCGAGGTGAGCCACGTGAGCCTCAACGACGACGTGGTCGAGGGCCTCTCCTGCCTCGACATCCCCGCGTTCTCCGTGCAGTACCACCCCGAGGCCGCCTCGGGCCCGCACGACGCCGCTTATCTCTTCGACCGCTTCATCGAGCTCATGGAAGCCGAGAGCGGCCAGACCAACCAGAAGGACAAGGACGCCTAAGCATGCCGAAACGTACAGACCTCAAGAGTGTCCTGGTCATCGGGTCGGGACCCATCGTCATCGGCCAGGCGGCCGAGTTCGATTACTCCGGCACGCAGGCCCTGCGTGTCCTGAAGGAGGAGGGCCTGCGGGTCATCCTGGTCAACTCCAACCCGGCCACCATCATGACCGACCCCGAGTTCGCCGACGCCACCTACGTCGAGCCGATCACTCCCGAGGTGGTCGAGAAGATCATCGCCAAGGAGCGCCCCGACGCGGTCCTGCCGACCCTGGGCGGCCAGACGGCCCTCAACACGGCGATCGCGCTGGACAAGAACGGCGTGCTCGCCAAGTACGACGTCGAGCTGATCGGCGCGAACATCGCCGCGATCGAGCTGGGCGAGGACCGCGAGAAGTTCAAGGGCGTGGTCGAGCGCTGTGGCGCCGAGAGCGCCAAGAGCCACATCATCCACACCATGGATGAGGCCCTCGCGGCCGCCGAGGACCTCGGCTACCCCATGGTCGTCCGCCCGTCCTTCACCATGGGCGGTCTGGGCTCCGGCCTGGCGTACAACGAGAGCGATCTGCGCCGAATCGTCGGCCAGGGCCTCCAGTACAGCCCCACCAGCGAGGTGCTGCTCGAAGAGAGCATCCTCGGCTGGAAGGAGTACGAGCTGGAGATGATGCGCGACAAGAACGACAACGTCGTGGTCGTGTGCTCCATCGAGAACTTCGATCCGGTGGGCGTCCACACGGGCGACTCCATCACCGTGGCGCCGGCCCTGACGCTGACCGACCGCGAGTACCAGAAGCTGCGCGATGTCGCGATCGCCGTCATCCGTGAGGTCGGCGTCGACACCGGTGGCTGCAACATCCAGTTCGCCGTGAACCCGGAGACCGGCCGCGTGGTGGTCATCGAGATGAACCCGCGCGTGTCCCGCTCCTCGGCCCTGGCGTCCAAGGCGACCGGCTTCGCGATCGCCAAGATCGCCACGAAGCTCTCGCTCGGCTACACCCTGGATGAGATCCCCAACGACATCACCCAGAAGACCCCGGCCTCCTTCGAGCCGACCCTCGACTACGTGGTGGTCAAGGTCCCGCGGTTCGCGTTCGAGAAGTTCCCGGCGGCGGACCCGACCCTGACGACCACCATGAAGAGCGTCGGTGAGGCCATGGCCCTGGGCCGCAACTTCACCGAGGCCCTCCAGAAGGCCCTCCGCTCCCTCGAGCAGAAGGGCGCCACCCTGGACTTCAGCCACGTCCCCGAGTGGGAGGTGGAGGAGCTCCTGGAGAAGGCCAAGCGCCCCACCACCGAGCGTCTGCACCAGGTGCAGCGCGCCCTCCTGGGCGGCGCCACGGTCGAGCAGGTCTTCGAGGCCACCAAGATCGACCCCTGGTTCCTGGACCAGCTCCAGCTCCTCAACGAGGTCGCCGGCACCATCCGCAGCAGCGAGGCCCTGACACCGGAGATGCTGCGCCTGGCGAAGCGCCACGGCTTCTCGGACGCCCAGATCGGCGCCCTGACCAACAACCCGGAGGCCGTGGTCCGCGGTGTCCGCCAGGCGCTCTCCATCCGCCCGGTCTACAAGACCGTGGACACCTGCGCCGCCGAGTTCGCCGCGTACACCCCGTACCACTACTCGTCCTACGACGAGGAGGACGAGGTGGGCCTGCACTCCAAGCCGTCGGTCATCATCCTGGGTTCCGGCCCGAACCGCATCGGCCAGGGCATCGAGTTCGACTACTCGTGCGTCCACGCCTCCATGGCGCTGCGCAAGGCCGGCTACGAGACCGTCATGGTCAACTGCAACCCGGAGACCGTGTCGACGGACTACGACGTGTCCACCCGCCTGTACTTCGAGCCCCTCACCCTGGAGGACGTGCTCGAGGTCATCGCGGCGGAGGAGCGCACCGGCGGTGTCATGGGCGTGTTCGTGCAGCTCGGCGGTCAGACGCCGCTCAAGCTGGCCCAGGAACTGGCCGACGCCGGCGTCCCGATCCTCGGCACGCAGCCGGAGGCCATCGACCTCGCCGAGCACCGTGGCGAGTTCTCCCGCGTGCTGGACAACGCCGGCCTGATCGCCCCGAAGAACGGCACCGCCGTCTCCTTCGAGGACGCCAAGAAGATCGCTGACGAGATCGGGTACCCGGTCCTGGTGCGCCCGTCCTACGTGCTGGGCGGCCGCGGCATGGAGATCGTCTACGACGAGGCCAACCTGTCCCGTTACATCGCCAACGCCACCGAGATCACCCCGGACCACCCGGTCCTGATCGATCGCTTCCTGGAGGACGCCGTCGAGATCGACGTCGACGCCCTCTTCGACGGCACCGACATGTACCTGGGCGGCATCATGGAGCACATCGAGGAGGCCGGCGTCCACTCCGGCGACTCCGCCTGTGTGCTGCCTCCGATCACCCTCGGCAAGAACGTGATCGAGCGGGTCCGGAACGCCACCCGCGCCATCGCGGAGGGTGTGGGCGTGCGTGGCCTGATCAACATCCAGTTCGCCCTCGCCTCGGACGTCCTGTACGTGCTGGAAGCCAACCCCCGCGCCTCCCGCACCGTGCCGTTCGTCTCCAAGGCCACCGGCGTGCAGATGGCGAAGGCAGCGGCGCTGATCGGCGTCGGCGTCACCATCCACCAGCTCCGCACCGCGTACAAGATGCTCCCCGAGCAGGGCGACGGCGCGAACCTCCCGCTGGAGGCCCCGGTGGCCGTCAAGGAGGCCGTGCTGCCCTTCAGCCGCTTCCGCACCGAGGACGGCCACGTAGTCGACTCCCTGCTGGGCCCGGAGATGCGCTCGACCGGTGAGGTCATGGGCATCGACAAGCACTTCGACACGGCGTTCGCCAAGAGCCAGGCCGGCGCGAACAACCCGCTGCCCCGTGAGGGCCGCGTGTTCGTCTCGGTCGCGAACCGTGACAAGCGCGCCGTGATCCTGGCGGTCAAGCGCCTCTCGGATCTGGGCTACGAGATCGTCTCGACCGGCGGCACCGCCGATGTGCTCCAGCGCAACGGCATCCAGGCGACCTTGGTCCGCAAGGTCGCCGAGGGCCAGGGCGCCGGCGAGGGCGAGAACACGATCGTGGACCGCATCGTCGCCGGCGAGATCGACATGGTGTTCAACACCCCGTCCGGTGGCGAAGCCCGTGGCGACGGTTACGAGATCCGCGCCGCGGCCACCTCGATCGGCATCCCGTGCATCACCACGGTCGCGGAGTTCAACGTGGCCGTGCAGGCCATGGAGGCCATCCGCACCTACGAATGGGATGTCACGAGCCTGCAGGAGCACGCGGCGAACCTCGCGGCGGTCCGCAATGGCTGACCAGACGACGACGGCGGGCGCCGGCTTCGGCGCCCGCCTGGCGGAGGCCATGGCCTCCCTCGGCCCGCTCTGCGTGGGCATCGACCCGCACCCCGGTCTCCTGGAGGCCTGGGGGCTGGACGACTCGGCCGTGGGGCTCAAGGAGTTCTCCGCCCGCGTCCTGGAGGCCGCTTCCGGCCGGGTGGCCGCCATCAAGCCCCAGGTGGCCCTGTACGAGCGGCATGGTTCGGCGGGTCTGGCCGTTCTGGAAGGTCTGCTCGCGGACGCCGCCTCGGCCGGGGTGCACACGATCGCCGACGCCAAGCGCGGTGACATCGGCTCCACGATGGCCGCTTATGCGGACGCGTGGCTGTCGCCGTCGTCGCCTCTCGCGGCGGATGCCGTGACGCTCAGTCCGTACCTCGGCTTCGAGTCGCTCCGTCCGGCCCTCGACCTCGCGGCGGCCCACGGCCGCGGCGTGTTCGTCCTGGCGCTCACCTCCAACCCGGAGGGCGCCAGCGTGCAGCACGTCGGGGGAGAGGCCTCGGTGGCCCGCCGGATCATCGAGGCGGCCGCGGCGGAGAACGCCGGCGCTTCGGGTCTGGGCTCCGTGGGCCTCGTCGTCGGCGCGACCGTCGGAGCGGCGATCGACGAGCTGGGTCTCGACCTCGCCGCGCTCAACGGCCCCATCCTGGCTCCCGGCCTCGGGGCCCAGGGCGCGACGGCCGAGGACATGCGTCGGACCTTCGGTGCGGCCTATCCCTTCGTCCTGGGCACGTCCAGCCGTGACATCCTCAAGGACGGCCCGTCCGTCCAGGGGCTCGTGGCGGGCATCGAGAGGACGCTCGCCGGCCTGCGCTGAGGGTCTTCACCCGCGGTCCGCACGCCGGGACGTGCCGCTCAGCTGGGAGGTCGCCGAAATCGGTGACCTCCCAGCTATGGTGCCGGACGTCACTTTCAGGTAGGTTCGCATCAACCGTCAGTCGCGCCCATAGCCATGGGCGCCCGGAGGTGGGAGATGCCATGAGCCTGCGAGTTCTGACCAGCACGGAACGAAGTGCCGCCCTTGCGAAAGCAGCCGCGGCCCGTCAGGTGCGTGCGCGCCTCAAAGAGGCGCTGAAATCCGGGGAACTGACCGTGCCGCAGGTGCTCGCCCAGGCAGAGGACGACCCCGCCATCGCACGGCTCAAGGTCTCCGAACTGCTCGAGTCCTTCCCGGGCATCGGCCGCGTCAGGTCGCAGGCGATCATGACTCAATTGCGCATCGCCCCGTCACGCAGGGTCCGGGGCCTCGGCGTCCACCAGCGCAAGGCCCTGATAGATTTTCTGGAAGACAAATAGTTCAGGCGGCCCACGGGCGGCCTATGACCAGAGGACACCGTGAGCTCACTTTCCGGTCTCACCGTGCTCGCCGGACCCACCGCGGTCGGCAAGGGCACGGTCTCCACGTACATCCGTGACAACTACCCGCAGGTCTGGCTGTCGGTCTCCGCGACCACCCGCCCCCCGCGGCCCGGAGAGCAGGAAGGCGTTCACTACTTCTTCAAGTCCGCCGAGGAGTTCGACCGGCTGGCCGAGGAAGGTGAATTCCTCGAGTGGGCCGTGGTGCACGGCGTCAACCGGTACGGCACGCTGCGGAGCACGGTGGAGGCCGCTCTGGCCGACGGCAAGCACGTCCTGCTGGAGATCGACCTCCAGGGTGCGCGTCAGGTCAAAGCCAGCGTCCCCGACGCCCGCTTCGTGTTCCTCGCCCCGCCGAGCTGGGATGAAATGGTCCGCCGGCTGGTGGGCCGGGGCACGGAAAGCCCGGAAGAACAGCAGCGCCGGCTGGAAACCGCTAAACTGGAACTTGCTGCCGAGCCGGAGTTCGACCACACCGTGGTCAACGACGACGTCCAGCGTGCAGCCGACGAACTTGTCCAGTTGATGGGTTTGACCCCGAACCCTCGCTGAAAAGCCGCCATGACGCGGCGTCTGCTCACCGGCGGACGCCACCCCGGTCCCTCTCTGAGGAGCCGGGGATTGAACACCGAGAAGATCCTGGAGAACACCGTGTCCACCAACCTTGAGGGCATCATCAACCCGCCGATCGACCAGCTGCTCGAAGCCGCTGACTCGAAGTACGGCCTGGTCATCTTCGGTGCCAAGCGTGCCCGCCAGATCAACGCGTACTACGCCCAGCTGAACGAGGGCCTCTTCGAGTACGTCGGTCCGCTTGTCGAGACCAAGATGAACGAGAAGCCGCTCTCCATCGCCCTGCGCGAGATCAACGAGGGCCTTCTGGAGTGCAAGCCGGTCGAGAGCACCGAAGAAGCCGAGTGATCCGTCGCCGGGTCACCGGCGTCAGAGACTGAAACCAAGGAGACGCGCATGCGGATCGTCCTGGGTGTCGGAGGAGGGATCGCGGCCTTCAAGGTCGCGTCCCTCCTTCGTCTTTTCACCGAACAGGGTCATCAGGTCAACGTCGTGCCCACGGAGGCCGCACTCCACTTCGTGGGGCAGGCCACCTGGGAGGCGCTGTCCGGTCATCCCGTGAGCACCTCCGTGTTCGAGCACGTGGAGCAGGTGAATCACGTCCGGCTCGGCCAGGAGGCCGATCTGGTCGTGGTCGCCCCGGCCACGGCCAACATCCTGGCCCGTTCGGCGCATGGCCTGGCCGATGATCTGCTCGGCAACACGCTCCTCGTCGCCACCTGTCCGGTGCTGTTCGCCCCCGCCATGCACACCGAGATGTGGCGGCACCCCGCGACGCAGGCCAATGTGGCGACCCTCCGGGCGCACGGCGCCCACGTGCTGGACCCCGACGTCGGGCGGCTGACCGGCAAGGACAGCGGTCCGGGCCGTCTTCCGGAACCGCAGGCCATCTTCGCGGCCGCGATGGCGCTGGTGTCCGCTCCTGACGAGGCGCACGACGGCGGATCCGCCGGGGCGCTGCTGGCCGGGAAGCGGGTGCTCGTCTCCGCCGGCGGCACGCAGGAGCCTCTCGATCCGGTCCGGTTCCTCGGCAACCGGTCGTCCGGCAAGCAGGGCATCGCCCTGGCCGCCGCCGCCCGCGACGCCGGGGCCGCGGTGACGCTCGTGGCCGCCCACGTGGAGGTCGCGCTCCCGGCGGGGGTCGACGTCGTGCGCGTCGGCACCGCCGAGGAACTGCGGGAGGTCATGACCCGCGAGGCCGCGTCCGCCGACGTCGTGCTCATGGCCGCGGCCGTCGCGGACTTCCGTCCGGCGGAACGGTCCGGCACCAAGATCAAGAAGCGGGCCGAGGGCGCCGATCCGGTGATCGAGCTGGTCCGCAACCCGGACATCCTCGCCGAGCTGGTGCGGCTCCGCGCCGAGGAGGGCCGGGAGCAGCTCATCCTGGGTTTCGCCGCCGAGACGGGCGATGATTCGGGCAGCGTGCTCGAGTACGCGCGCCAGAAGCTCGAGCGCAAGGGCTGTGACCTCCTGGTGGTGAACCACGTGGGGGAGTCGAAGGTCTTCGGCCAGGACGTGAACTCCGTGGAGATCCTGTCCCGGACCGACCGTGAGATGCAGCACGTGGAGGGTTCGAAGAACCTCGTGGCCGAGGCGATCGTGCACCGTGTCGCCGCGGAGTTGCGCGGCTGAACGGGGCGGGTCCACAGGCGTGTCCCGCGCCGTCGTCCACATAACGTCATGTGCGCGCCAAAGCTGGTGGAAGTGGCCGGTAGAGTGTACTGGTGACCTTTGCCATGCAGAATTCTTCGCACACCGGCCTCCGGCTGTTCACCTCCGAGTCCGTCACTGAGGGACATCCGGACAAGATCTGTGACCAGATCAGCGACTCCATTCTGGACGCGCTGCTGGCCGCCGACCCCGAGTCGCGGGTCGCTGTCGAGACCATGGCCACCACCGGCCTGGTCCACGTGGCGGGCGAGGTCACCACGGACGCCTACGTGGAGATCCCGCAGATCGTCCGGGAGACCATCCTGGGCATCGGGTACGACTCCTCGGCGAACGGCTTCGACGGCGCCCGCTGTGGCGTGTCCGTCTCGATCGGCCAGCAGTCCAATGACATCGCGGATGGCGTCTTCAACTCCATCGAGGCCCGTGAAGGCCGCACCCAGGACGACTACGATCTCCAGGGCGCCGGTGACCAGGGCATCATGTTCGGCTACGCGAGTGACGAGACGTCCAGCTACATGCCGACCCCCATCTGGCTGGCGCACCGCCTGTCCGAACGGCTCACCGAAGTCCGCAAGAACGGCGAGCTCGCCTACCTCCGTCCCGACGGCAAGACCCAGGTCACCGTGGGGTATGACGGGGACAAGCCCGTGTCGGTCGAGACCATCGTGATCTCCAGCCAGCACGCCGAGGACGCCGGCCTGGAGCAGCTACGCAGCGATCTGCAGACCCACGTGATCACCCCCGTGCTCGCGACAGCGGAACTGGACACCTCCTCGGTCCGCAGCATCCTGAACCCGGCCGGCAAGTTCATCATCGGCGGCCCCGTGGGCGACGCCGGTCTGACCGGCCGCAAGATCATCGTCGACACGTACGGCGGCTTCGCCCGCCACGGCGGCGGCGCGTTCTCCGGCAAGGACCCGTCCAAGGTGGACCGCTCGGCGGCCTACGCCATGCGCTGGGTGGCCAAGAACGTCGTGGCCGCCGGGCTCGCACGCCGTGCGGAGATCCAGATCGGCTACGCGATCGGCCAGGCCCGTCCGGTCGGCATCTACGTGGAGACCTTCGGCACCGAGACCGTCGATCCCGCGCGCATCAGTGACGCCATCAACGAGGTCTTCGACCTCCGCCCGCGCGCCATCATCGACGCGCTGGACCTCAAGCGCCCGATCTACGCCAAGACGGCCGCTCACGGTCACTTCGGCCGCGAGGAGCCGGAGTTCACCTGGGAGCGCCTCGACAAGGTCGCGGATCTCAAGGCCTTCTTCAACGCCTGACACCGGTGGTGACACGTGCAGGACGGACTTTTCCCGGTCTCTGACTCCGTGGGACCGTCGGCCTCCGGGCCGGGCGCAGGAGGCGGCAAGGGCTGGCTCATGCCCGAGCCGCCGGAGAAGCTGGCCGCCACGAATCCAGTGGCACGGGTGGTCGTCGAATCCCCGTTGCCTCATCTGGACCGGCCGTTCGACTATCTGGTGCCGGACGCACTGGACGGCGACGCCGTCGCCGGGGCGCGCGTCAGGGTGCGGTTCGCGGGCCGGGAACTGCACGGGTACATCGTGGAGCGCCGGGAGGACAGCGATTCCGGAACGCGCCTGAGCGTGCTGGACAAGGTCGTCTCCCCGGTGCCGGTGCTCACTCCCGAGGTTCTGGAGCTCTGTCGTCTGGTCGCCGCGCGGTACGCGGGCACCGTGAGCGATGTCCTCCGGCTCGCCATCCCCGGCCGGGTGGCCAGCTGCGAGAAGGACTGGACGCCGCGGGGCGACGTTCCCGACGACGAGTCTTCCCTGCCGGACGTTCAGGCTCCTGAGGAGGCCTGGACGCGGCTCGGCAAGGGCGCCGCATTCCTCCAGCACGTCCGCGCGGGAGGCGACCCCCACGCCGTCGTCACGGTGCCGGAAGGGTATGGTCCGCACGCCTGGCCGGAGCTTTTCGCCGAGGCCGCCGTCGCCACGCTGCACTCCGGACGCAACGCCTTGCTCGTGGTCCCGGACCGCCGGGATCTGGACCGTCTGGCGGCGGCCCTGGCCCATCATATGCCGCGCGGTCTGGTGGCACGCCTCTCGGCCGAGGACGGTCCGTCGGTGCGGTACCGCGAGTACCTCCGGGTGCTGGGCGGCTACGCGCGGGTGGTCATCGGCACCCGTGCGGCGTCTTACGCGCCTCTCAGGGACTTGGGGCTCGTCGCGATCTGGGACGACGGGGACGACGTCCACGCCGAACCCCGCGCACCGTACCCCCATGCCCGCGAACTTCTGATGATCCGCAGCTCCCAGGGTCGGGGTGCGGCCTGCATCCTGGCCGGACACTCCCGGAGCACCGAGGCCGAACGTCTCGTGGAGAACGGCTGGGCTCAGTCCGTGGAGGCCGACCGTCCGTTGCTGCGGGCCGTGACCCCTCGCGTCGTCAACACGGCGGACTCGTTCCACCAGGAGCGGGATCCGCTGGCGACCGCGGCGCGGCTCCCGCATGCGGCCTGGCAGGCTGCCAAGGATGCTCTGGCGCACGGGCCGGTTCTCATCCAAGTGGCCCGGGGCGGGTACGCGCCCACCCTGCTCTGCGCCGAGTGCAGCAACCCCTTGCGCTGTTCGAAGTGTGAAGGCCCCCTGCATGTTCCGGCCACCGGAGCCGCGCCTGAGTGCCGGTGGTGCGGCACGGTGCACCGGACCGTCACGTGCCGCGTCTGCGGATCACAGCGGTACACGGTGGCGGGCAACGGAGTCCTGCGCACGGCGGAGCAATTGGGCCGTGCCTTCCCGGGAGCGCGGGTGGTGTCGTCGTCGGCCGGTCGCGTGAAGGACGAGGTCTCCGGAGCAGGGACCCTCGTGGTCGCGACGCTGGGCGCCGAGCCCGTCGCGCCCGAGGGGTATGCCGCGGCGCTCCTGCTGGACGGCGACCAGATGCTCCGGCGCGAGAACCTGCGGGCCGCGGAGGAGACCGTGCGGCGCTGGTTCAACGCCGCCTCGCTGGTCCGCCCGGCCCGGGACGGGGGAGTCGTCATGGTCACGGCCGAGCACGAACTCGCCGTGGGTGCGCTCGTGCGCTGGGATCCGGCCTCCTTCGCCGCGCGTGAGCTCGCCGAGCGCCGGGAACTCCACCTGCCGCCGGCGGTGCGGGTCGCCGCCCTCACCGGGCCCAAGGACGCGGTCGAGCACCTGCAGCAGGCACTGGCGCCGTTGCAGGAGGGCGAGCACGAGGTGCGGATCGTGGGTCCTGTCCCGTTCGACGACGGCGACTACCGCACGCTCTGCTTCATCCCCTTCGCGGTGGCCTCGGAAGCCGCCCGGCTCCTGCGGGCCGCGAAAGCCGCCGCCTCGGCGAAGCGCACCCACGCAGCGGCGCAGGTGCGCTTCGACGGCCTGGATCTGCTGTAGCCCTCCGGATCTCAGCGCCGTCCGGAACTCAGCGGTTCCGTGAACCCCGGAGCTTCACGACCTCCTCCGCCGCGGACAGGAGCTCCTGCGCCGAACGGTCCCAGGAGAACCGGGCCGCCTGCTCCAGGGAGGCGCGGCTGGCGGCCTGCCACGCGCCGTCGTCCTCCAAGGAGCGCACCGCGGAGGCGAAGGCGGCAGGGTCCTCGGCCGGCACATAGTGTGCGGCGTCCCCGCCCACTTCACGGAAGATCGGGGTGTCGGCGACCACCACGGGCGTGCCCAGGGACATCGCCTCGACCAGCGGAAGGCCGTAGCCCTCCGCCTTGGACAGTGTCACGAGGGCCGTGCAGCGGCGCAGCAGGTCTTCGTACTCCTCGTCCGTGACGCCGTTGTGGAACACCACCAGTGCGCCGTCCGGGACGAGGGCCTCCAGCTGAGCGCGTCGTTCCGGCTGCACGCGGCTCATGAGCCGGAGCGTGTAGTCCGGCAGGGACGCCATGCCGCGGATGAGCGTCTCGACGTTCTTGTACTCCATGAAGGAGCCCATGTAGACGAGCTCCTTAACCGGTGCCACCCCCTCCGGACGGGTGACCGCGCCCGGCTGCGGGGCGTTTCCCACGATCCGGATCGGTCGCTTGGTGAGCCGGAACTTCTCCATGAGGGACTCCGTGGTCCGGCTGATGGTCGCGACGACGTCGGCCCGGTTGAGCAGGACCCGCTGCGGCCAGTACGCCTTGTGGTACAGCCGCCACAGGAAACGGACGGGCGCCGGAAGGAATCCCGGGGGAGCAGGGTGCTCGTAGTAGATCAGGTCGTGGAGCGTCAGGATGAGCCCGTACTTCCGGCCCCAGGAGCCCATGGTCTGCATGGGGCACACGACCACGTCCGCGCCGAGCTTGTTGACCTCGCGCGCCACGAAGAGCTCCAGCGGAGAGAGTGGGCTTCCGATCTTCACGTACGGGACGTCCGGGAGCAGCTTGAGCTGCCGCTCGTCGCTGATCAGCATGGTCACGTCCGCCACCTTGGAACAGGCCTCGATGAGGCTGGCGCCGTAGCGGCTGATGCCGTCGTGGTGGTCGGTGCGGGTGAACCGGGCGTCGATCACCAGTTTCATGCGGGGTGCTCCTGAAGGAAGAGTTCGATCGAGTGGGCGGCGGCCTGCGGCGTCTCGTAGTGGATCAGATGCCCGACGCCGTCGATCACCACGAGCCGCGAGTCCGGCAGGACGTCCTGCAGCTTCTCCTGGGCGGGCAGCGGGGCGACTTCATCGGTCGAGCCCGCGATCAGCAGGGTGGGCAGGGTGATCCGGTCGGCCACTTCGGTGACGGTGCCGGAGACCGAGGCGCGGAAGGACTCGAGCAGGCTTTCACGGCTGGCGAAGTCACTGAAGTACGCGTCGTGCTGGGCGTGGATGAACCGGCGGAGGTCCTTCTGCTTGGTTCTGGCCATCGTGACACTCATGACGCGGACGATCGCCGGATTGGCCAGGAGGGCTCGGCCGGCTTTCTCGGGCAAAGCGGCGGCGGCGCGGTAATACGCGATCGCGAGCTTGGTCAGCAGGGCCTTGGGCCCTTCCAGAGCCGGCGCGGCGATGGGGTTGATCAGGATCAACGGAGTGACCCGGCCCGGATACAGCGTGACGAAGCGGCTGCACACGAGAGAACCGAAGGAATGGCCGAGGAGCACGGTGTCGGGCCCCAGGTCCAGTGCCTCCATGAACTCCGCCACGAACCGGGCGTAATTCTCGAGTGAATGCTCGCGGTCCTGGAACGCCTCCGAGGCGCCGAACCCCGGCAGGTCCGGGGTGATGAAGCGGTGACCCGGCATCAGATCCACCAGGCGCAGCAGGCCATGGTGGTCGCCGCGGAACCCGTGGATCACCAGGATGGTGCGGCTCGTGTCGGGGTCCGGATCCACGGCGGAATGCTCCCAGTAGCGGGCGGGGCCGCCGGGCAGCTCCACGACGGCGGACCGCTCCCGATCCGCGAGCGCGGGGGAGATGAATCCGGTGGTGTCGGGCAGGGATTGGTTCTGGAGGGTCATCACTTCACCTGATCCGGGTGGGAGCCGCTGCGGAAGTCCCGGTCGAGGCCGACGATCCGGTCCAGGTCCTCCTGGTCCAGGCTGAAGCCGAAGAGGTCCGCGTTCTGCCGGATGCGTTCGGGGGAGCTGGCCTTGGGGAAGACGACGATCCCTTCCTGGATCTGCCAGCGCAGCGCGATCTGGGCCACGCTCCTGCCATGCTTGGCGGCAACGTCCGCGAGGATTGGGTCTTCCAGGAGCGCGCCCCGCGCGAGAGGGCTCCAGGCCTCGGTCGTGATGCCGTGCCGAGCGTGGAAGGCCCGGAGATCCCGCTGCTGGAGCCAGGGGTGCAGCTCCACCTGATTCACGGCGGGCACGACGTCGCGTTCCTCGAGAACCCGCGAGAGATGTTCCACCTGGAAGTTGGAGACGCCGATCGCCCGGACCCGGCCCTCGCGGTACAGGGTCTCCAGCGCACGGTAGGTCTCCAGGTACAGACCGCGGCCGGCCACGGGCCAGTGGATCAGGTAGAGGTCTAGAACGTCCAGCCCGAGCGCGATCATCGAGTCGTCGAAGGAGCGCAGCGTGGCGTCGTAGCCCTGCTGGTCGTTCCAGACCTTGCTCGTGATGAAGAAGTCCTCACGGCTCAGGCTGCCGTCCTCCAGCTGCGCGCCCAGGGCCCTGCCCAGGGCCAACTCATTCCCGTACATCGCCGCGGTGTCGAAATGGCGGTATCCGGCGTCGACGGCGGCGGGAACCAGGTCCGCGACATCCTCCCCGGGGACCTTGTAGAGCCCGAATCCCAGCTGAGGGATCAGGACGCCGTTGTTCAGGGCGACGGAGGGGATGTGACTCATGCTCCTGACTCTACCGAAGGTGTCTCCACGAATCCGGGGGACTCGCGCTCAGCTGCCGACCAGGAGCCGGGCCGTCTTCTCGTCCAGGATGAGTTCGGTGACCAGTCCGGCGGCGAGCGCCCCTTTGAGACCGTTGATCTTGCCCGGTCCGGACACGACGCACACGCGGCGGGGCGCCCGCCGCAGCTGTTCGTGGCTGGGCCCCGTCGAGCGGGCGTTGAGAGGGATGCCGTCGGTGGACCCGTCGGCCCGGAAGAACACGGTGGCCACATCGCCTACCACCTCATGCTCTGCGAGCGATTCGAGGTCCTGCCGTTCGAGGTAGCCGCCGGCGTACACGTGGCTGGGGTAGCCGGCGTCGATCCCGCCCACGCCGAACAGCGCCATCGTCATGCGGGACTGGAGGTCGAGCATGCGGGCCACGCTGCGTTCCTTCCACATCGCCTCCCGCGTCTCCACATGATCGAAGAACGCCGGCACCGGGAACTGCTCCACTTTGGCGCCGTAGGCCCGGCCGAAGCGGCGGAGGATCTCGCTCGAGTAGGAGATGCCGGTCGAGTGGGTGTTGCCCGCGCCGTTGAGCTGGACGATCACACTGTTGTGGGTGGGTCGGCTGGTGAGGTGACGGCTCACGGCGCTCATGGTCGCGCCCCAGGCGACGCCGATGATGGAGTTGGAGTCGACGTGCGGGGTGATCGTCCGTGCGGCGTAGAGGGCCACGCGGTCGAGCGCCTCGGCCTCGCCCACGCTCGACGGGATGGGCACGACGTGCGCGTCCACTCCGAATTGTTTTTTGATCAATTGTTCAAGCTCGGGCGCCATGTCCAGGCTGGAGCGCACCTGGATCTGCACGAGGCCGGTGTCCCGCGCGGCCGCCAGGAGACGTGAGACCGTGGACCGTGAGGTACGCAGCTCCCGCGCGATCGCGTCCATGGTGAGATCCTGCAGGTAGTAGAGCTGCGCGGCCTTCAGCACGTCGCCGTCCTTGCGCATGGCACACCCTTCTGCACGTTTGTGCATTTTGCTTGACGGTAATTTTCAGTCCTTCCAAGAATAGTGGGGACGACGCCGTCATGGCGTCTGGAACGACGTGAAACCCAGTCCGGAGAAGCAATGTCCACGCAGCAGAACGCATCCGCCAACACCCCCCAGACCCGCCAGGCCGTCGAGGCCATCGCCGCCAGGCCGACAGCGAAGGTGCTGATCGTCGGCGGAGGCATCAACGGGGTGGGCACTTTCCGGGACCTCGCGCTCCAGGGCGTCGACGTGGTCCTGGTGGAGCGCGGCGACTACTGTCAGGGCGCCTCCGGCGCGTCCTCCCACATGATCCACGGCGGCATCCGCTACCTGGAGAACGGTGAATTCCGCCTGGTCCAGGAGTCCGTGGTCGAGCGCAATCGCCTCATGAAGATCGCTCCTCACTACGTGAAGCCGCTCAAGACCACCATCCCGATCTTCAGCACCTTCTCCGGCATCCTGAGCGCCCCGATGCGCTTCCTCACGCACAAGCAGGGCAAGCCGAAGGAACGCGGCGCCTTCCTCATCAAGCTCGGCCTGAGCCTCTACGACTCCTTCTCCCGCGACGGCGGCACCGTGCCTCGCCACCAGTTCCGCGGCCGCACCAAGGCCCTGGAGGAACTGCCCCGCCTGAACCCGGGCATCAAGTACGCGGCCAGCTACTTCGACGCCTCCGTGCACAACCCGGAGCGCCTCACTCTGGATGTCCTCAACGACGGCCTCAAGGCCGGCGGTGACAAGGCCCGTGCCGCCAACTACCTCAGCGTCGTCGGCCCGGCCGAGGCCGCCCCCGGCGTCGTGCGTCTGCGTGATGAGCTGACCGGCGAGGAGTTCGACTTCAGCGCCGACATCGTGGTCAACGTCACCGGCGCGTGGGTGGACCAGAGCAACACAGCCCTGGGCGCCCCGACCACCTTCATGGGCGGCACCAAGGGATCGCACATCGTGCTGGACCACCCGGAGCTGCTCGCCGCCACCGGCGGCCGCGAGATCTTCTTCGAGCACACAGACGGCCGCATCGTGCTCATCTACCCGATGGGCGACCGCGTCCTCGTGGGCACCACGGACATCAACGCGGACATGAACGAGGACGCCGTCTGCACCGACGAGGAGATCGACTACTTCTTCGACCTCGTGGCGCACGTCTTCCCGGACATCGCCGTGAGCCGTGACCAGATCGTCTACACCTTCTCCGGCGTCCGCCCGCTCCCGCGCCACGACGACACGGCGCCGGGCTTCGTCTCCCGCGACTACCGCATCGAGAAGCGCGAGCAGGACTTCGGCGCCGTCCGCGCCACCGTGCTCAGCCTCGTGGGCGGCAAGTGGACCACCTTCCGCGCGCTCTCCGAGCACCTGGCCGATGAAGTGCTCGGCCTGATCGGCGTGCAGCGCAAGGTCTCCACGGCGAAGCTCTCCATCGGCGGCGGTGTCGGCTTCCCGGCCGACGACGCCGGTGTGCAGCAGTGGATCAAGCAGCGTCTCAACCCGGCGGCGGGGCTCGACGCGGCGCGCGTCGACGGCCTCCTCACCCGGTACGGCACCCGCGCCGACGACGTCATCGCGTACCTGGGTCAGGGCGAGGACCGCCTCCTGCACTCCACGCACGAACTGAGCGTCCGTGAACTTCACTGGATGGCGGAGCATGAGCAGATCGGCCACCTCGTGGACGTTCTCATCCGCCGCACCTCCCTCGCTTTCCGTGGCCTGGTCACGGGAGAACTCCTCCGCGAAACGGCCGAGGTCTTGTCAGAACCGCTTGGCTGGGACAAGGATCGAATCGTGGCGGAAATCAACCATGCGACCACTGTCCTGGAGCGTATGCACCTGGTCCAGCTGGACAGCCTGGTTGCCTAGCCCTTCGGGGCTACTTATCCACCGGGCGCTGGCCCGGTGTGTTCAGCACCTCTCAAGGAGTCAATGATGTCTCTTGGAATCGTCTTCCTTTCGGAAGTCTTCGGTACCGCAATGCTCACCCTCCTCGGCTGTGGCGTTGTCGCCAATACCGCGCTAAAGGGGACTAAGGGCAACAACACCGGGTTCCTCTTTGTGAACTTCGGCTGGGGCCTCGCGGTCTTCGCCGGTGTCTTCGTGGCAGCCAAGTCCGGCGCTCACCTGAACCCCGCCGTGACGCTCGGTATCGTCGCGTCAGGTAAGAGCGAGTTCGTTCCCGGCATCCCCGTGGACGCAGCATCCATCTTCACCTACCTGGGTGCGGAGCTGCTGGGCGCCTTCATCGGCGCCGTCGTCTGCTGGCTGGCCTACAAGCAGCACTTCGACGTGGAGCCGGACCCGGCCAACAAGCTGGGCACCTTCTCCACCGGACCCGCGATCCGTAACTACGGCTGGAACCTGGTCACGGAGATCATCGGCACCTTCGTGCTCGTGTTCGTGATCCTCTGCTTCGGCGGTTCGCCGAACGAACTCGGCCCGCTCGCCGTCGCGATGCTCGTGGTCGGTATCGGCGCCTCCCTCGGTGGCCCCACCGGTTACGCCATCAACCCGGCCCGTGACCTCGGCCCGCGCATCGCTCACGCCGTCCTCCCCATCAAGGGCAAGGGCAGCAGCGACTGGAGCTACGCCTGGGTCCCGATCGCCGGCCCCATCATCGGCGGCCTGCTCGCCGGATTCGCGGCCCACCTGCCCATCGTGTTCACGGCTGTGGCCAAGTAGCCGGTCGAGAAGGAGAACGAGGAAGTCATGTCTGAATACGTCATCGCGATCGACCAGGGCACCACGAGCTCCCGTGCCATCATCTTCGACCACAGCGGGAACATCGTTTCCAGTGGTCAGATGGAGCACGAGCAGATCTTCCCGCACGCCGGGTGGGTCGAGCACGACGCCAAGGAGATCTGGAACAACACCCGCGAGGTCATCGGGAGCGCGCTGTCCAAGGCGAACCTGACCCGCCACGACATCGCCGCGGTCGGCATCACCAACCAGCGCGAGACCGCCGTGGTCTGGGACAAGAACACCGGTGAGCCCGTCTACAACGCCATCGTGTGGCAGGACACCCGCACCCAGTCGATCGTGGACGAGCTCGCGGCCGACGGCGGCGTCGAGCGCTTCAAGGAGAAGGTGGGCCTGCCCCTGGCGACCTACTTCTCCGGCACCAAGGTCAAGTGGATCCTCGACAACGTCGAGGGCGCCCGCGAGAAGGCCGAGGCCGGGGATCTGCTCTTCGGCACCACCGACTGCTGGGTTCTGTGGAACCTGACGGGCGGCGTCGACGGCGGCGTGCACGCCACGGACGTCACCAACGCCTCCCGCACCATGTTCATGGACCTGCAGACCCTCGCGTGGGATCAGGACATCCTGGACGCCTTCGGCGTTCCGGCCTCCATGCTCCCGGCCATCAAGTCCTCCTCCGAGGTCTACGGCCAGGTGCACACCTCGCAGCTGCTGCGCGAAGTTCCGGTGGCCGGCATCCTGGGCGACCAGCAGGCCGCGACCTTCGGTCAGGCGGCGTTCCAGGCCGGCGAGGCCAAGAACACCTACGGCACGGGCTGCTTCCTGATCTTCAACACGGACACCGAGATCGTGCACTCCAAGAACGGTCTGCTGACCACCCTGGGGTACAAGCTGGGCGACCAGCCGGCGCACTACGCGCTGGAAGGCTCCATCGCGGTCGCGGGTTCGCTGATCCAGTGGCTGCGTGACAACCTCGGCATGATCTCCACCGCTCCCGAGGTGGAGCAGCTGGCGGCTTCGGTCGAGGACAACGGTGGCGCGTACATCGTGCCGGCGTTCTCCGGCCTGTTCGCCCCGTACTGGCGTGCGGACGCCCGCGGTGCGATCGTCGGTCTGACCCGCTACGTCAACAAGGGCCACATCGCCCGTGCCGCGCTCGAGTCGACCGCTTTCCAGACTCGTGAGGTCCTGGACGCGGTCAACGCCGACTCCGGCGTGCCGCTGACGGAGCTCAAGGTCGACGGCGGCATGGTGGCCAACGAGGCCCTCATGCAGTTCCAGGCCGACATCCTGGGCGTGCCCGTGGTGCGTCCGAAGGTCACCGAGACGACCGCGCTGGGCGCCGCCTACGCGGCCGGCCTCGCCGTCGGCTTCTGGAAGGACCTCGGCGAGCTGTCCGCCAACTGGGGCGAGGACAAGCGCTGGGAGCCGCAGATGGACGCCGAAGAGCGTGACCGTCAGCTGCGCCTCTGGAAGAAGGCCGTGACCAAGTCCATGGACTGGGTCGACGAGGACGTCAAGTAGGTCCTCCGTCACGACGGAGAGAGGCCGCGCATCGCCCGCAGGGGTGGTGCGCGGCCTCTTCCGTGGGGCGGAAGGCCTTGCCGCGCAGCGGGGTGGAACCGTGCGGTAAAGTGGAGGGTATGCACGCAATCCTTCTGCTTAGCTAGCCGTCCCTCGGCGCCACGTCCGCGCACACTTCCGACGTGGTGTTCCGATGTGGACGGCCGCCCCTTGAACCCTTCCGACAGCCGGGCTGTCGTCGCGGGTTGAGGGGCTTTTGTGTGTGTGGAGTGGATGAGCGTGGCTGGAACGATGCCGGAGCGCCGAAGGTGAGAGAGCAAAGAGTGAGCGTAGAAGCTGAACAGACCGTGGGCGGTGAGTCCGCGCGCGAGCGTGGCTATGACTTCGCCGCCATCGAGGCCGTGTGGGCCAAGGCCTGGGAGGAGAACCCCCAGTTCGCCCCCCTCGACGACGGATCGCGCGAACGCCGCTACGTCCTGGACATGTTCCCGTACCCGTCCGGCGACCTCCACATGGGTCACGCCGAGGCCTTCGCCATGGGTGACGTGGTGTCCCGGTACTGGCGCCTGAAGGGTTACGACGTCCTGCACCCCATCGGCTGGGACTCCTTCGGCCTCCCGGCCGAGAACGCGGCCATCAAGCGCAACGCTCACCCGAGCGAGTGGACCTACACCAACATCGACACCCAGGCGGCGTCCTTCAAGCGGTACGCCATCTCCGCGGACTGGACCCGTCGTCTGCAGACCTCGGACCCCGAGTACTACCGCTGGACCCAGTGGCTGTTCAAGCGCTTCTACGAAAAGGGCCTGGCCTACCGCAAGGACTCGCCCGTCAACTGGTGCCCGAAGGACCAGACGGTCCTGGCCAACGAACAGGTCGTGAACGGCGCCTGCGAACGGTGCGGCACCCCGGTGACGAAGAAGTCCCTGAACCAGTGGTACTTCAAGATCACCGATTACGCGCAGCGTCTGCTCGATGACATGGACCAGTTGGAGGGCCACTGGCCCGAGCGTGTGCTGGCCATGCAGAAGAACTGGATCGGCCGCTCCGAAGGCGCCCACGTCCGCTTCGTGATCGAAGCGGCGGGGGACAAGCCCGAGCGCGAGACCACGGTCTTCACCACCCGTCCGGACACGCTGTACGGCGCCACCTTCTTCGTCGTGGCCGCGGACTCCGATCTGGCGGTCGAGCTGGTCGCGCCGGAGCACGCGGAGGCCCTGGACGCCTACCGTGAGCAGGTCAAGGCTCTGTCCGAGATCGAGCGTCAGTCCACCGAGCGTCCCAAGACCGGTGTGTTCACGGGCCGCTACGCGATCAACCCGCTCAATGGCGAGAAGCTGCCCGTGTGGGCCGCCGACTACGTCCTGGCCGACTACGGCACGGGCGCGATCATGGCCGTGCCCGCGCACGACCAGCGCGACCTGGACTTCTCCAAGGCGTTCGGCATCCCCGTCCGCCCCGTGCTGGAGACCGGCGAGGAGGACCCGGCGGAGACCGGCGTCGCGGCGACCGGCGAAGGCACGCTCATCAACTCCGGTGAGCTGGACGGCCTGAGCAAGGCCGAAGCCATTCCGGCCGCCATCGCGATCCTGGAGCGCCTGGGCACCGGTGAGGGCTACGTGAACTTCCGCCTGCGCGACTGGCTGCTGAGCCGTCAGCGTTTCTGGGGCACCCCGATCCCGATCATCCACTGCGAATCCTGCGGTGAGGTGCCCGTGCCGGACGAGGATCTGCCGGTCCGTCTGCCGGACGATCTGCGCGGTGAGGACCTGGCGCCCAAGGGGACGTCGCCTCTGGCCGCGGCCGAGGCATGGGTCAACGTCACCTGCCCCTCCTGCGGGGGGCCGGCGCGCCGGGACAGCGACACCATGGACACCTTCGTGGACTCGTCCTGGTACTTCCTGCGGTTCACCTCGCCGGACTACACCGAGGGTCCCTTCGACCCGGAGGCCGTCAACACCTGGATGCCGGTGGGACAGTACGTCGGCGGCGTCGAGCACGCCATCCTGCACCTGCTGTACTCCCGCTTCTTCACCAAGGTCATCCACGACCTGGGCATGCTGGAGACCACCGAGCCGTTCACCGCGCTCCTGAACCAGGGACAGGTGCTCAACGGCGGCAAGGCCATGAGCAAGTCCCTGGGCAATGGTGTGGACCTGAGCGAGCAGCTCGACAAGTTCGGTGTCGACGCCGTGCGCCTCACCATGGTGTTCGCCTCCCCGCCGGAGGACGACGTCGACTGGGCGGACGTCTCGCCGTCCGGCTCCGCGAAGTTCCTGGCCCGCGCCTGGCGCCTCGCGCAGGACGTCACCAGCGAGCCCGGCGCCGCCCCGGAGCAGGGCGACAAGGCTCTGCGCGCCGTGACGCACCGGACCATCGCCGACGCCGAGGACCTGCTGGCCGCGAACAAGTTCAACGTGGTGGTCGCCCGCCTCATGGAACTCGTCAACGCGACCCGCAAGGCGATCGACTCCGGGGCCGGCGCCGCGGATCCCGCCGTGCGCGAGGCCACCGAGACCGTGGCCGTCATCCTCTCCCTCTTCGCGCCGTACACGGCGGAGGACATGTGGAGCCTGCTGGGCCGTGAGCCGTTCGTGGCGAACGCCGCGTGGCCGGCCTTCGACCCGGCCCTCCTGGTGCAGGACACGGCGACCGCCGTCGTCCAGGTCCAGGGCAAGGTCCGCGACCGCCTGGAGGTTCCGGCCGACATCACCGAGGACGCCCTGCGCGAGCTGGCGCTGGCCTCGGAGAACGTCCAGCGGATCCTCGATGGGCGGGACATCCGGACCATCATCGTGCGGGCACCCAAGCTCGTGAACATCGTCCCCGCCTAGGCAGGACGACATGCCGGAGCCGGGGGCCGGGACCTGGGGACGCTTGCTGGAGCGTCTCGAGGCTCTCCGTGCCCTCGGCTCGTCGGGTTTCAAGGGCGGACGTGCGGAGGGCCGTGCCGGGCGCGCCCGGAAGTCCGCCGCGCCGCCGGTGCGGGTCGCCGTCGTGACCGATTCCGCGGCTGCTCTTCCGCAAGCGTGGCTGGACCAGGCGCCGGACTGGTTCCGGCACGTGCCCATGCCGGTGATGGTGGGGGAGGAGATCTACTCTTCGGCGGATCTCGCCGAGGGTGAAGAGCGGGTTGCGGAGCGGCTCAGCCTGGCTCTGGCGATGGGCGAGACGGTCCGCACCTCACGGCCTTCGCCGGCCACCCTGGCCGCGGCTTATCGGGAGCTCGAGGCCGCCGGGTATTCGGCCATCCTGTCCGTGCACCTTTCCGCGGAGCTCTCGGGAACCGTCGACGCCGCGCGCATCGCGGCCGCCGAGTGCGGGATCCCGGTGCAGGTGCTCGACTCCCGGACCGCCGCCATGTGCCAGGGTTTCGCCGTGCAGACCGCCTGTGGGCTGGCCGGCCAGGGAGCGCCCCTGGAACTCGTGGCGGCCGGTGCCGAAGCGTCCCTGGCCGGCAGCGCCGTCCACTTCTACGTCCCCTCTCTGGAGCAGCTTCGCAGGGGCGGCAGGATCGGCAATGCGGCCTCCTGGCTGGGCACCGTGCTGGCCATCAAGCCGATCCTCGGCATCGCCGGGGGCAAAGTGGTCCCGGTGGAAAGGGTCCGCTCCGCGGCGCGGGCGCGGGCCCGGCTGGAGGACCTGGCGGGTGCCGCGGCGACGAGCATCCCCGAGGAATCCCTTGGACTCGCGGTCCATCATTTCGGCTCGCACCAGGCCGCCTCGGAGCTGGCCGGCCGCCTGGCGGAGGCCTTCCCGGCCGCGCCTCCCGTGGTGATCAGCACCCTCCCGCCCGTGCTGGCCGCCCATGTCGGGCTCGGGGTTCTGGCGATCGTCAGTGCACAGCTGCCCCCGCGGGAGTTGTCCGCATAAGCCATTTCGCGTCCGTTCCACGGGCATGGGCCGCCGTAACGTCGGGATATGACATCGTCCGATGCGCAGGGGCGCCTGGAACGGATCCTTCCAGAGCCGTCCGAGGTCTCCGATCCGGCCTCTCCGGAGCCGGCGCTCACCCTCGCCGACCGCAGGAGGCTCCACCGCCGTGGCCGCTTCCGCTGGCGGATCAGTCTCAGGGCCCTGACGACGACGGCGCTGTGCGTCGTCGCGCTCCTGAGCGCCTGGTGGGCGGTCACGGCCGCAGCGCCGGGCCAGTCGGTCCCGGAACCTCCCTCCGTGGCGCACGGCACCGTGGCGCCCCTCCGGCCCGCGCCATCGGTCCGGCCCTCGGGCGCAGAAACCCCGGCCTCTGCCAGTTCATCCGCCCCGATCGTCGTGCATGTCTCCGGCGCGGTCAAGCACCCTGGCATTGTCCGGCTGACCGCCGGCGCACGGGTGTTCCAGGCCATCGAGAAGGCCGGCGGCGCATTGGACACGGCGGAGCTGGACGCCCTGAACCTCGCGGAACCGCTCCAGGACGGTCATAAGGTCCGTGTTCCGCAGCATGGCGAAACGGTGGCGGGGTCCGGTACGGGCCAGGTCGGGAGCGCAGGGCTGACCGGCGGGACCGGAAGTTCCGATCAGCCCGGTGGCAGCCGGCCGGCCCCCGTGCACCTCAACACAGCCTCCGAGGAGCAGCTCATGACCTTGCCGCGCGTCGGCAAGGTGCTCGCGGACCGGATGATCGCGTGGCGGGAGCAGCACGGAGCATTCACGAAGATCGAAGACCTTGACGCGGTGGACGGTATCGGACCGCGGCTTCTCGAACAGCTGACGCCTCTGATCGTGCTCGACGGCTGACCATGGGCATCACCGAAGTCCTGAACCATGCTGGACCGGGCGCTGCGCGGTGGCTGGCTACGGCACGCGCCGCGTTTCGCGCCCACGACGAGCAGCTGGAACGGCGTCTCCTGCTGCGGGAGACGACTCACGACGTGCGTCTCGTCCCCACGCTGTGCCTGCTGTGGACGGTGAGCGCGGTGACCGCGGCCCGCGATGAGGCACTGTTGCGCGTCCTGACTGTCATGGTGGTGGTGCTGATCTGCGCTATCGGGCTGTGCCGGCTTCTTCACACCCGGCTTCTGCCTGCCCGGTCTCTTTCAGCCCGGCGGCGGCCCCCGTCCTCGCCGCGGAACAGGGGCATGGGGGCATGCCTCGTTCTCGCCGCCCTCGCGGCCCTGGTGGGCTGCGTCCTCGGCCTCGCACGCACGGCGGACCCTGGCTCACGTCATCTCTGGGGCGCGGTGCAGGACCGCCAGGCGATCAGCGTCGTCGCTCGGGTCACGGGACATCCGGAGGCTCTCCCGCCGGGCTTCGGGCAGGCGTCGCCTCCTCGAGAGCGAGCCGCCGTCGGAGCGCAGAGCGCGCCGCCGTGCAGCTCGGGCTGCCGGTTCGTCGCTCGCCTCGAGCGGATCCGCCAGGGGGCCATCTGGCAGGGCCTGGACATCCCGGTCGATGTCCAGTGCCAGACGGCCTGCGCAGCGGTCCGATATGGGCAGGTACTGGAACTGACACTCCGCCTCAAGGAACGGGACGGGCGCCCCGGGTCGCTGTCCGGAACGGCCGTGGGGAGGCCCGGACTGGTGTCGGCGCCGTCGGTTTTCGAGGGAGCCGTCTCACGGCTCCGGCAGGAGTTTCTCCGGAGAAGCCAGGCCATTCCGGGTGATCCGGGCGCCCTGCTCGATGGGATGGTGCTCGGGGACCGCAGTCGCCAGACGCCGGAATCCGCCGCAGTCATGACCACCACGGGCCTGACACACCTGACCGCGGTTTCCGGAGCGAATTGCAGTGTGGTGTTCGCCTCCGTGGTGCTGATGCTGAGGAGCCTGCGGGTGGGCCGTGCGGTGGTGATGGTGTCGTCCTTGCTGTCCCTGGCGGCGTTCGGGGCGCTGGTGGGGCCGGATTCGAGTGTCTTGCGGGCGGTGGTGATGTCCGCGGCAGGGCTGACGGTGATGATGAGTGGTCATCAAGGCCGTGGGCTGCCGCTGTTGTGTGTGAGCGCTTCGGGTCTCCTGCTGGCTGAGCCGTGGCTGGCCTGGGACCTGGGGTTCGCCCTGTCGGTGGCGGCGACGGCGGGGATCCTCGTCTCCGCTCAGGGATTGGCCCTGTGGCTGGCACGGTGGATGCCGTACGTGGTGGCGCTGGGACTGGCGATTCCGTTGGCCGCGAACCTGGCCTGTTCACCGTTGCTCGTGCTGATCCAGCCGCAGCTGACGCCGTATTCGATGCTCGCCAACGCTCTGACGGCGCCGTTGGTCGCCCCGGTGACGCTGTTGGGCACGGCGGCCCTGGCTGTGGCCGTGGTTCCGGGTCCGATCAGTGGGCTCCTGGTCGACTGGGCCGGGGCGGCCACACAGGGGATCTGGACGATCGCGCAGGGAGTGAGCAGTGTGCCCGGCGCTCTGATGGACTGGCCTCCCGGTGTTCTGGGGCTGGTCACGATGACGGCGTTCGGCGCATGTCAGGTGGGGCTGCTGTGGGTGGTGGCCCACCCGCGGACGGTCGGGGGTTTCTACCGGCGGGTGCACGCGCTTTTGAGAGATGGGAGGGCCAGCACCCCGCCAAAGGTGGATAGGGTGCAACCATGACTCATCGTGACGAGAACAGCCCTCTGCGCGCCGCCCTGACCGCCATCGACGCGGCCCACCCCCTGGTGGCCCCGATGAACGGCAACGTGCAGCTCATTCTTCCTCGGCTTGATCGCATGGAAGCCAAGGACGCCTACGTGATCGAATACCTCGAGTATCTGGAGCGGAGGATCGCCGAGCTGGAATCCCGGCTGAGCGAGGGCTGAGACCGCACCGGGCCGGTCCCCGATCACGGGCGCGCACCCCTCGCGGCGAGGCCCGAGCCGTCCCGGCCGCGATACGATGCTGAGGAGCCGACAAGCCGAAAACAGCAGGGAGACCACCTCGATGGCGAAGGCCGCCGCATCCACCGCCTTGAACTGGCGAGACATCCAGCTCGCACCGCTGATCCTCCTTTCCGGCCCCGAGGAGTACTTCGCCCAGCGGGCCCGGGATCTGCTGCGCAGCCAGCTCCGTCAGAGCCACCCGGATCTGGAACTGACCAGCTTCGACGCTTCGGAATACCAGCCCGGCGCGCTCTTGATGGCCTGCAGTCCGTCCCTCTTCGGTGAATTCAAACTCATCGAGGTGTCTCGGCTGGAAGCCATGAACGACGCGTTCCTCACCGACGCGCTGGAGCTGAGCGCCTCGGGCGCGGAAGACGCCGTCGTCGTGCTCCGTCATGGCGGTGGCAATCGGGGAAAGAAGCTCCTGGACGCCGTGAAATCCCGCTGGCCCGTCGTGGACTGCCAGCCCCTGAAGCGCGACACCGACAAGAACGCCTTCGTCACCTCCGAGTTCCGGGCGGCGAGCCGTCGCATCGAAGGTCCCGCCGTGGTGGCCCTGGTCAACGCTGTCGGCTCTCAGACCGCCGAACTGGCCGCAGCCTGTGGCCAGCTCATCGAAGACACCACCGGCACGGTCACCGCGGACGACGTGGAGAAGTACTACGGCGGCCGGATCGAGGCGACCTCCTTCAAGGTCGCCGACGCGGCCCTCGCCGGTGATGCGGCCGGCGCTCTTGCGACCCTGCGGTACGCCTTGGACTCCGGTGCGGATCCCGTCCCGCTCGTCGCGGCCCTGGCCGCCAAGCTGCGGACGCTGGCCCGGGTGGCGGGCAGCCGTGGATCCGCCGCCCAGGTGGCGCGTGATCTGGGGATGCAGCCGTGGCTCGTGGAGCAGGCTCAACGGGAGGTCCGCCGCTGGACGCCGGAGCAGCTGCGGCTCTGCGTCCGCGCGGTGGCCGAGGCCGACGCCCAGGTGAAGGGCCTGTCCCGGGATCCGGTGTACGCCGTCGAACGCGTGGTGCACCTGGTGGCCTCGTCCGTCCAGAGCCGTTGACGACAGGGCGTCGCCTGTCCGCGGCGACGCCCCGGATCGCGGGGGACCGGGCTCAGGGCCGCGATGGTGAACGCCGTCGTGACGGTTAACGCAAGAGTGGCCGGTCCCTGGGGGACCGGCCACTCCGAAGCAAGTGAGGTGTCAGCCTGTCGCGTCAGCGATCGGCCGCAGCGCTTCTCTTAGAGAGCGCTGACCTTCTTGTTGATCGCGGACTTGCGGTTGGCAGCGTTGTTCTTGTGAATGACGCCCTTGCTGACAGCCTTGTCCAGCTTACGGCTGGCCACCTTGACGGCGGACTCAGCGGCTTCCTTGTTACCAGCCTCAACCGCCTCGTTGACGGTCTTGATGAGGGTCTTGAGCTCAGACTTGACAGCGACGTTGCGCTGGCGAGCCTTCTCGTTGGTGAGGATGCGCTTCTTCTGAGACTTGATGTTAGCCACTTAGTGAACTCTCTTGTAATGACGGATGGGTCTAGAGGGCGTCAGATTGGCCATTGACTGAGCGGCGTGGGGATGCCTATGGCAGCCAATCATCAGTGTCCGTCGACCTGTGCGGACACACAGCAAACGATCTTAGCAGAATCACGCCTTGAATGGCCAAAGACTCAGTGTCCGGCGCGGCGGAGACCCTCGCTGACCTGGCTGAACCGCCGTCGGTCGAGCACGGCGCCTTCGCGGCGGATCGCGGCAGGATCGACCCGCACCACGCGGTTGACCTTGACTTCGCTCGGCCGCCCTTCGCGATCCCACGGACCGGACCCGATGTCGACGTAGGCGGCGTCGCGATGCGCGCCGTTGTTCCTGTCTTTGGAGGTCAGCATGAGGCCGAGCAGCCACGGTCCGTCCTCGCCCACCAGGAGGACAGGCCGGTCCTTGCCCTGCCGGTGGTCCTCTTCATAGGGGACCCAGGTCCACACGATCTCGCCGGGATCGGCCCTGCCGTCGGCCCGCGGTGAATAGCGCACGGCCACGACGCCGGTGAAGTCGCCGGGATAGGTGCCGGCCGCGCCGCGCCCCACGCGGGGTGTGCGGCGCGGCTTGGCGCCGAGGAACCTGAGGATGCGTGAGAACAAGCCGGCCATGTGGTCCAGGGTACCCAGGAAGACCGGCGCGGCGGTGGGGGAGGATGTGAGGAGAAGTGCTCCGAAACGTGGGAGAATGATTGATCTGACCCCTCGGTCCTGTTCCGCATGCCCGGCTTCACGCCGGGCCGCGCCGGAAGGACCGCCCGAAGGCAACAGTAAGGACTCCTGAGTGTCTCCCATGGCCCGCACTGCACCGGTGCCCGCCGCGACTGATCCGTCCGTGATCCGCAACTTCTGCATCATCGCGCACATCGATCACGGCAAGTCGACCCTCGCCGACCGCATGCTGCAGCTGACCGGCGTGGTCCAGCCCCGGGACATGAAGGCCCAGTACCTGGACCGCATGGACATCGAGCGCGAGCGTGGCATCACCATCAAATCCCAGGCCGTCCGCATGCCCTGGGAATTCGACGGCACGAGCTATGCGCTGAACATGATCGACACCCCGGGTCACGTCGACTTCACGTACGAGGTCTCCCGCTCGCTGGCCGCCTGTGAAGGCGCGATCCTTCTGGTGGACGCCGCGCAGGGCATCGAAGCCCAGACGCTGGCCAACCTCTACCTGGCCATGGAGAACGATCTGACGATCATCCCCGTGCTCAACAAGATCGACCTGCCCGCGGCCCAGCCGGAGAAGTACGCGGCGGAACTGGCCAACCTCATCGGCGGCAAGCCGGAGGATGTGCTCATGGTGTCCGGTAAGACCGGCGTCGGCGTCGAGGACCTGCTGGACAAGATCGTGCAGGACCTCCCGGCGCCCGTCGGCGATCCGGATGCGCCTGCCCGCGCCATGATCTTCGACTCGGTCTACGACACCTACCGTGGCGTGGTCACGTATGTCCGTGTCGTCGACGGCAAACTGTCGCCGCGCGAGCGCATTCAGATGATGTCCACCAAGGCGAGCCACGAGCTCCTCGAGATCGGCGTGAGCTCTCCGGAGCCGGTGCCGACGAAGGGACTGGGCGTCGGCGAAGTCGGCTACCTCATCACCGGTGTGAAGGACGTCCGTCAGTCCAAGGTCGGCGACACCGTCACCACGCTGCACAAGCCCGCATCGGAGTCCCTCGGCGGTTACGAGGACGCCAAGCCCATGGTCTTCTCCGGCCTGTACCCCCTCGACGGCACGGACTACCCGGTGCTTCGTGACGCGCTGGAGAAGCTGATGCTCAACGACGCGGCGCTCGTGTACGAGCCGGAGACGTCCGCGGCCCTGGGCTTCGGCTTCCGCGTGGGCTTCCTCGGCCTGCTCCACCTGGAGATCACCCGGGAACGCCTGGAGCGCGAGTACAAACTGGACCTGATCTCGACCGCTCCGAACGTGGAGTACGAGGTGACCCTCGAGGACAAGAAGGTCGTCCACGTCACGAACCCGAGCGAGTACCCGGTCGGCAAGGTCGCCGAGGTGCGTGAACCGATGGTGTCCGCCACGATCCTGGCGCCGAACGAGTTCGTCGGAGCCATCATGGAGCTGTGCCAGTCCCGGCGAGGCATCCTGGGCGGCATGGACTACCTCTCGGAGGACCGCGTCGAGATCCGTTACCGGCTCCCGCTGGCGGAGATCGTCTTCGACTTCTTCGACACGCTGAAGTCCAAGACCCGCGGCTACGGTTCGCTCGACTGGAAGGCCGACGGCGATCAGGTCGCCGACCTGGTCAAGGTCGACATCATGCTTCAGGGCGAGACGGTGGACGCCTTCAGCGCGATCACCCACCGTGACAAGGCCTACTCCTACGGCGTCATGATGACCTCCAAGCTCCGGGAACTGATCCCTCGCCAGCAATTCGAGGTCCCGATCCAGGCCGCCATCGGCGCGCGCATCATCGCCCGCGAGAACATCCGCGCCATCCGCAAGGACGTGCTCGCCAAGTGCTACGGCGGTGACATCAGCCGTAAGCGCAAGCTGCTGGAGAAGCAGAAGGAAGGCAAGAAGCGCATGAAGATGGTGGGCCGCGTCGAGGTCCCGCAGGAAGCCTTCATCGCCGCGCTGAGCAACGACGACGGCAACGGCAAGGACAAGGCCAAGAAGTAACCCATGCCCAGTGCGCTTCCTCTCGGTGACCCGGCTCCCGCGGACGGGCTCCTGGACCCCCAGGCCCGGGAAGGCGCGCAGGAGCGTGCCTTCAGCCTGTACATCCACGTGCCGTACTGCACGGTCCGCTGCGGTTACTGCGACTTCAACACCTACACGGCCACGGAACTCGGCGGTGGTGCGAGCCAGGACGAGTATGCCGGCACCGCGCTGTCCGAACTGGACTTCGCAGCCGGTGTCCTGGAGCGTTCCGGCATCCCGCGGCGCCCGGTGTCGACCGTCTTCTTCGGCGGCGGCACGCCGACCCTGCTCAACCCGGAGGAACTGGGTGCCCTGCTGGGCCGTGCCCGGGACCTCTGGGGTCTGGAACCGGGCGCGGAGGTGACCACCGAGGCCAATCCCGAGACGGTGACCGAGGAGTCCCTCGCGCGCCTGGCGGAAGCCGGTTTCACCCGCGTGTCCTTCGGCATGCAGTCCGCCGTGCCGCACGTGCTGAAGACGCTGGACCGGGTTCACCGGCCCGAGCGGGTCCCGCAGGTGGTGGCATGGGCCCGTGCCGCGGGTCTCAACGTGAGTCTGGACCTCATCTATGGGACCCCGGGGGAGTCGCTGGCCGATTGGGAACGTTCCCTGGACGCTGCGCTCACCTGCGAGCCAGACCACGTGAGCGCCTACGCCCTCATCATCGAGGACGGCACGAAGCTCGCCGCGCAGATCCGGCGCGGGGAGGTGCCCGACGTCGTCGACGACGACCATGCCGACAAGTACGAACTCGCCGAGCAGCGCCTCGCCGCCGCAGGCTTCGACTGGTACGAGGTCAGCAACTGGGCACGCGAGCCGGGTCAGGAATGCCGGCACAATCTCGCCTACTGGCGGGGCGACGACTGGTGGGGGATCGGCCCCGGCGCGCACTCGCACGTCGGCGGCGTACGGTGGTGGAACGTCAAGCACCCCCGTGCCTACGCGCAGCGCCTGGGGGACGGGGTCTCGCCGGCCGCGGGCAAGGAAGTGCTCGACGGCGACACCCGCTATCTCGAGGACATCCTCCTGCGCGTCCGGCTGGCTGAGGGCCTGCCCACCTCGGCGCTCCACGCCGAGGGGCGCACCGCCGTCGCTGGTCTGATCGCCGACGGCCTGATCGACCCTCAGGCCGCCTTCAAGGGCACCGTCCGCCTGAGCCTGCGGGGCCGCCTCCTGGCCGACGCCGTCGTACGCCGGCTTCTGCCGGACTGACCCTGCCGCCCGGCATCCGACGGTGGTCAGGGCACGAAGTGTTCAGGGCATGAAAAAGGCGGAACCCCGAGCCGGGGTTCCGCCTTTCGGCTACTTGATGAGCCGCAGGTTGTACTTGTAGCGGTATGGCTGGCCTCGGTTGACGTGGACGCCGGCGATCACGGAGAACACCGTGAGTGCGATCCAGATCAGGGCCGCGATCACCGCGAAGATCCCACCGATCCACGGGATGAGGCTCAAGATGTTCGCCACGACGGCCACCAGTGTGGGAGGCAGCGTGAAGTTGAGGGCTTCCTTCGCTTCCTGGGCCGTGAACGGTCCCCGGTCCTTGAAGATCAAGTAGATCAGCAGCGAGGGGATGAAGCCCAGAATGCCGCCGAAATGGGCCAGCATGGCCCATTGCCGGTCCTCGCTGGAGCTCAGCGGCTCCGGGACGGCGCTGGCGCCCGTGTAGGGGTGCTCCCCAGAGGTCTGACCGGGGTTGCCCTGGCCGGGGTTGTGCTGGGCCGGATTCTTCTGGGCCGGGCCGCCGTTCATGCCGGACGCGGAGCGCGGCTGATCGCCCGGGGAGGATGCTCCCTGGGGCTTCGGTCCGGATGCGTCAGACACAGCTTTTACTCCTGAGGTAGTTCCGGATCACGGGCGGCGCACGTGACGGCGTTTCCTACTCAGCATAGTGGCTGGGAGGTCAGGCCGTGAGGAAATCGATGACCTCCTCGACACGCCCCAGCAGGCTCGGTTCCAGGTCAGCGTAGCTGCGCACCGTGGAGAGCAGCTTCTGCCAGCCGAGGCCGATGTCCTCCGCGGTGGCGTGCGGCCAGCCGAAGGCCTGGAGGATGCCCGTCTTCCAGTCCGTGCCGCGGGGGATCTGCGGCCAGGCGGGGATGCCGAGGGTCTGCGGCTTGATGGCCTGCCACACATCGACGTAGGGATGGCCCACCACCAGGACGTTTCCGGCGACGCCCGGCTTGCGCATCAGGGCGTCGACGATCCGCTGCTCCTTCGAGCCGGGCACCAGGTGATCGACCAGGATGCCGAGCTTGCGGCCGGGCCCGGGGCCGAAGGCCGCGACGGCCGCTTCCAGGTCATCGATGCCGTGCAGGGGCTCGACGACGATGCCCTCCACCCGCAGATCGTCACCCCAGACGCGCTCGACGAGTTCGGCGTCGTGCTTGCCTTCCACCCAGATGCGGCTGGCGAGGGCCGTACGGGCTTTGGTGTCGACATGAAGGGAACCGCTGGCGGTGCGCCGGGGACCCTGCTGAGCGGCAGCGGCGCGCGGCGGAACGATCTTGACCGCCTCGCCGTCGAGGAGGAAGCCGAAGCCGAGCTGGAAGGAGCGCTCCTTGCCCCGGCGGTCCTCCAAGCTGAGGATGTGCATCCCGCCCGATTTCTCCACGCGTGTCACGGCGCCGACCCAGCCGGTCTGAACTTCCTCGAGGACCATGCCTCGCTCCACCGGCACCTCGCGCAGCTGCTTCTTGGCGGGCGCGCTGAGGTCCTGCGGTCCCCAGGAATGGATGGACATGAAGCCTCCTGCTGTTCTCCGCCTGGCGATGTCCCGGGTCCGGGGCAGGCATACTAGAATTAGCACTTAGAGAGGTAGAGTGCTAAGAGAAACGCCGAAGAGCAAGAGCATGTGGAGGTGGCCGAGTGAGTGATCCTCGTCGTCTCGAAGTCCTGCGCGCCATTGTGGAGGATTACGTCCACTTCCGGGAGCCGGTGGGATCGAAGGTGCTGGTGGAACGCCATCAGCTGGGTGTGTCCAGCGCGACGATCCGCAATGACATGGCGGCCCTGGAGGAGGAGGGGCTCATCGCGGCCCCTCATACGAGTGCCGGCCGCATTCCGACGGACAAGGGCTACCGTCTTTTCGTGGACCAGCTGGCCTCCGTCAAACCGCTGTCCGCCGCTGAGCGCCGCGCCATCCACTCCTTCCTCGACAGCGCCTCCGACCTTGATGACGTGTTGGAACGGTCGGCCCGGCTCCTGTCCCAGCTGACACGGCAGGTGGCCGTGGTCCAATACCCCAAGGCCAGCCAGGCCCGCCTGCGGCATCTCGAAGTGGTCGCGCTCGGAGGTCCCCAGGTGCTGCTCGTGCTGATCACCGACACCGGGTCGGTGGACCAGCGGGTGGTGGATCTGGGACAGGTCCTGGCGGAATCCGACGTCGCGGTGCTGAGGACGATGTTCCTGGCAGCCTGCGCTAATCAGCCGCTCGATGCGCTGCGGGAGACCGTCCCGGTCCTGACCGCGACGGTTGCCCCGGGCCTTCAGCAGCCCGCCGCCGCACTCGCGTCCGCGCTCCTGTCGCTTCTCGACTCGAGCGCCGAGGAGCGGATCGTCCTGGCGGGAACCGCCAATCTGGCGCGCGCCACCATGGATTTCCCCCTGAGCATCGGGCCGGTGCTGGAGGCGCTCGAGGAGCAGGTGGTCATGCTGCGGCTGCTCACCGAGATGCATCAGGACCAGCATGGCGTCGCCGTCAGCATCGGACGCGAGAACCCGTTCGACGAGCTCGCCGGCACCTCGGTGGTGGCCACCGGCTACGGCAAGGGGTCCGCCTCGAAGGTGGGCGTCCTCGGCCCCACCCGTATGGACTATCCGTCCTCCATGGCGGCGGTGCGCGCCGTCGCACGTTACCTTTCACGGATTCTGGCGGGGTGACCTGACCGGTCGCCCGACGCCACTGCATTTCACCCAACAGAGGAAGAGAAGTACACACACGTGAGCAGTCACTATGAAGTCCTCGGAGTCCCGCGCGACGCCAGCGGTGAGGAGATCAAGAAGGCCTACCGCAAGCTCGCGCGGACCCTCCACCCGGATGTCAACTCCGGGGACGACGCCGCCGAGCAGTTCAAGGCCGTGACGCATGCCTACGAGGTCCTCTCGGATCCCGAGAAGCGCCGGGTCTACGACACCACGGGCAATGAGAACGGCACCGACAACGGTTTCGGCGGATACTCCGGTTCCGGCTTCGCCTTCCAGGATATCTTCGACACCTTCTTCGGTGGCGGCGGCGCCGCTGCCGGCCCGGCCTCCCGGGTGCGGCGCGGCCAGGACGCCCTGGTCGAGGTCCGCATCGATCTCAAGGACGCCGTGTTCGGCGTGGAGAAGACGCTCGAGCTGGAGACGGCCGTGGTGTGTGAGACCTGCGACGGCAGCTGCTGCCAGCCGGGCACGAGCCCGGAGCGCTGCGATATCTGCCATGGCGCGGGCCAGGTCCAGCGCCCGGTGCGGTCCATCCTGGGCCAGGTCATGACGGCCGCCACGTGCCCCAGCTGCCAGGGCTTCGGCACCGTGATCAAGGACCCGTGCAACGAGTGCAACGGCCAGGGCCGCGTCCGCTCGCACCGTTCCCTCTCCATCAAGATCCCCGCCGGGGTGAGCACCGGAACCCGGATCCAGCTCTCCGGCCACGGTGAAGCCGGCATCGCCGGCGGTCCCTCGGGGGATCTGTACGTCCAGGTCAGGGTGAACCCGGACAAGACCTACACGCGCGACGGCGACGACCTGCAGGCCGCGCTGAAGGTCCCCATGACCGCGGCGGCCCTCGGCACCGACGTCGAGCTGGAGACCTTCGACGGTCCGCAGACGATCAGCATCAAGCCCGGCACGCAGTCCGGTGAGGTGATCACTCTCCATGAGCTCGGTGTCACCCACCTGCGCGGCTACGGCCGCGGCGATCTCAAGGTCCGCATCCAGGTGGAGACCCCCACGAAGCTCGACGCCGAACAGGAGGAGCTGCTGCGGAAGCTCGCCGGGCTCCGCGACGAGGAGTTCACCGAGGGCAAGCTCGCCAGCAGCGGCGGAATGTTCGCCAAGCTCCGCGACAAGTTCGGCAACCTCTGAGCCATGAGCAACCCGGTCTTCTTCGTCCCCGCCGGTTCCCTCGATGAGGTGGAGCCTTCCGGTCTCGTGACCGTCGACGGCGCCGAAGCGCGGCACGCCGTCACGGTCAAGCGGCTGTCGGCCGGCGAGGGCGTCGATCTCGTGGACGAGCAGGGGACACGCGTCATCGGCACGGTGGAATCGTCCGACGCTGGTGAGCTGGTGGTTCGGGCGCTCGAGATCGTGCGGGAACCGGCGGTGTCGCCCCGCCTGATCCTGGTGCAGGCCCTGGCGAAGGGCGACCGCGACGAGCAGGCGATCGAGAGCGCGACGGAACTGGGCATCGACGGGGTCATCCCGTGGCAGTCCGACCGTTCGATCGTCCGCTGGCGGGGGGACCGGGCGGCGAAGGCCCTGGCGAAGTGGCGTTCCGTCATCCGGGCCGCCACGAAGCAGTCGCGGCGCGCCCGTACACCGGAGGTCGAGGATGTCCTCGATTCGGCGGCACTCGCCCGGCGCATCTCCCGCTCGGGCGCGGCATTCGTCCTCCACGAGGACGCGAGTGGCTCGCTCGCCTCGCAGCTGGATGCCATCCGGGAGCTCGACGGTGAGGTTCTGCTCATCGTGGGACCGGAGGGTGGGATCTCCCCGTCCGAGGTGGCTGCGTTCCACGAGGCGGGTGCCCGCACCGCACTGCTGGGACCGCACGTGCTGCGGTCATCGTCGGCGGGACCGGCGGCGCTGGTCGTCGCGAACACCGTGCTCGGACGCTGGTGAGGCGGGATCTCAGCGGATGGTGACCGTCTTCGAATCCTGGACCGGCTGAGCCGTGCCGGGGACCGCGGCGGACACGGTCAGCTCGTACGTGCCCTTCGGCAGGTCGACCCGGGAGGCGAAGCGCCCCACCTTGACCGCCGTCTGAGTGACGGCGACCTTGTCCGAGGACAGCACGTCCTGGCCTTCGGGTGAGCCGGCCGGAGCGACCGACCAGGTCACGTCCTTCTGGCCGCCCAGCACCACGCCGTTGAATGCGACCGTGCCCGAGCTGAGGACGGCCTGGTCCTGGGGGACCATGATGCGCACAGGGGAGAGGAACGCGAGGTCCCGGTGGAACGGGAGATTCAAGGGGATCGAGCCGAACGCCTCGACGTCATTGCGCCCGTCGATCAGGAGCACGACGTCGGGTTCCACCGAAGCGTCGACCATTCCTGAAGCGCGCGCGGCGGACACCGCCGTGAAGACCAGCTGCTGCATGGCCCGTTTGGCCATCGACGGGTCGAGGTTCTTGGAGAAGGCGTCCGCACTGACATCCACCGTGATGGTCGAGACCCCGGACATGGACGCGGCCAGACGGTGCGGAGCCTGCCAGGCGGTGAAGTAGTCGGGATCCTCGGGCTTCTGGGCCATCATGACCTTCAGCGCCGAGGTGACAGGATCGTCGCCGGCGCCGGTCTTACGAGGCTCCGAGAAGAGATAAGCGTTGCCGCCCGTGCGCCCGATCCAGTAGACCTGCACCTGGGTCGCGGTGTCCGCCGTCTCGCTCGGGACCGCTGTGACATCCGGCACGGAGGTGGCCAGCGACTGCGGGTCCGGCAGACCGGACGACTCGGTCACCGAGGGTGTCGCCGTGCAGGCGGACAGGAGAGCCGCGGCGAGGGGGAGTGCCAGCAGACGCGCGGGAAGGCGCCGTCGTCGTGCGCTGATCGACGTCATGGTGCTCCTTCCTCCTGCCGGCCGGGTTGTTCCCTCGGGATCGATGGGTGATGCACGCCCATGCGAAAGGGCCTGCTGATCAGCACGCCCCACGTTCCACCTTGCCACACCCCGTCAGGTCGCCGTGCCTCTGAGCGGGCAGCCCCCGGAAGTGAAATCCGATTGATACCCCGCTGTGCCCAACCCGTGACCCTCCGGCGTCCTGACGTAGACTTTCAGCAGGCCATGGACTTCATGGCCGCACGATTTCCACGAAAGGGATATCCGGTCACGAGGGCCGGCACCATGAGCGAAGAAACCATGTCATCGGGGGCCCTGTCAGGTCATGCCGACTTCCCGCACAGCACGCCCCTCTCGCGGACCGAGGTCATCCTCTTCGACACGGGCGAGGCCATGGTGCGGGCACTGGGCGCCCACGACGAATCCCTGCGCGGTCTCGAGTCCGCCTTCCCCGCCGTGACGTTCCACGTGCGCGGCAACGAACTGACCCTGAAGGGTCCCACCGAGAACGTCCAGCTGGCACACCGTCTGGTCCTGGAACTCAAGTCGCTGTCGGAGCGGGGCACCCCCGTCACCCGCGAGCTCGTGGTCCAGCTCCTCGGCATGCTGAGCGCACGCACCGTGCCGACGCCCACCGAGGTCCTGACGCAGAACATCCTCAGCAGCCGCGGCCGCACGATCCGCCCCAAGACGCTCAATCAGAAGAGCTATGTCGATGCGATCGACCAGAACACGATCGTGTTCGGACTCGGCCCGGCCGGCACCGGCAAGACCTACCTGGCCATGGCGAAAGCGGTCCAGGCGCTGCAGAACAAGGAAGTCACCCGGATCATCCTCACGCGTCCCGCGGTCGAGGCGGGCGAACGGCTGGGCTTCCTACCCGGCACGCTCAATGACAAGATCGACCCGTACCTGCGACCGCTGTTCGACGCGCTGCACGACATGATGGATCCGGAGTCGATCCCGCGCCTGATGGCGGCGGGGACCATCGAGGTGGCGCCGCTCGCGTACATGCGTGGCCGCACCCTCAACGAGGCGTTCATCATTCTGGACGAGGCCCAGAACACCACCCCGGAGCAGATGAAGATGTTCCTCACCCGTCTGGGCTTCGGCTCCAAGATGGTGGTCACGGGTGACACCAGCCAGGTGGATCTGCCGGGCGGGACGACCTCGGGTCTCAAGATCGTCCAGGGCATCCTGGACGGCATCGAAGACATCAACTTCTCCGTCCTCGACGCCAGCGACGTGGTGCGCCACCGCCTCGTGGGGGACATCGTGACCGCTTACAACCATTGGGATGAGGAGCAGCAGCGAGGCACGCACCGCCGTCGCACCTCCTCCCGCCAGGCAGCAGGCCTGGACGGCAGCGCCGAGCGCAGCAGCACAGAGCACAGCACCACCGAGCCAGGAGCCACCGCATGAGCATCGAGGTCAACAACGAATCCGGCGTCGACGCCAATGCCGAGGACATCGTCCGCCTCGCGCGGTTCATCTTCGACGAGCTCTACATCCACCCCGAGGCCGAACTGTCCGTGCTCCTGGTCGACGAGCCCACGATGGAGAAGCTCCACATCGAGCTGATGGACGAGCCGGGCGCCACGGACGTGCTCTCGGTCCCCATGGATGAGCTGACCCCGGGTGCTCCCGGCCGGATCACCCCGGCCGGCATGCTGGGCGACATCGCCATCTGCCCGCAGGTGGCCGAGATCCAGGCGAAGAACGCCGGCCACAGCACCGAGGAGGAGATGCTCCTGCTCGCCACGCACGGAATCCTCCACCTCCTGGGCTTCGACCACGCTGAGCCGGAGGAGAAGGCCGAGATGTTCGGCCTTCAGCGCCAGCTGCTCTCCTCCTTCCTGGGCAAGGACGCCCCCCTGGAGACCACCGAATGACCCTGGCGGTACTGCTGGTCCTGACGGTCGTCTTCCTGGTCATCGGCGCCATCCTCTCGGCGGCCGAATCGGCCCTTGCGTTCCTGCCCCGTCACGCCCTCGACGATCTGGCTGAGTCCCGTCCCGGGCACGCGGCCAACCGGGTGCTCGACGACGCGCAGGCGCACCTGAGGTCGCTGCGCTTCTGGCGCATCTGGTTCGAGATGGCCGGCGCGGTCGCCCTGACGCTCGCGGTGTCCGGGCTCATCGAGAACGTATGGCTCGCGGGGCTCATCGCCACGGTCATCATGGCCCTGGTCGGCTTCGTGCTCGTCGGGGTGTCGCCGCGCCGTCTCGGCCGGCTGCACCCGGCCGCGACCGTCCGGTACACGGCGTCCCTCGTCCACGTCCTGCGCCTGGTCCTCGGCCCGATCCCGGAATGGCTGCAGCGTTTCGGCACGGCCGTGCTGCCGTCCTCGCACGGCTCGGACGTCGACACGCATGACGAGCTCGGTTCGCTGACCAGCGCCGAAGTGCGGGAGCTCTTCGAGCGCTCGAGCGATTCCGAGCTCATCGAAGAGGGCGAGGCCGAACTCATCCAGAGCGTCTTCGACCTGGAGGACACCCTCGTCCGCGCCGTCATGGTGCCCCGCACCGACATCGTCCACATCGGCAGCGAACAGACGCTGGAACAGGCGATGAGCCTCTTCCTGCGCAGCGGCAACTCGCGCGTCCCCGTCGTGGGGGAGAGCGCGGACGACGTGCTGGGCATCCTCTACCTGAAGGATGTGGCGGCGGCTCTGTTCGGACGTGGACCGGATTCCTCGATCTCCCTGATCGCCCTCATGCGGCCGGTGCGGTTCGTGCCGGAGTCGAAGCCGGTGGCGGAGCTTCTCAAGGAACTCCAGACCGAGCAGGTCCACATGGCGATCGTGATCGACGAATACGGCGGCACCGCGGGTCTGGTGACCCTGGAGGATCTCATCGAGGAGATCGTGGGCGAGATCGTGGACGAGTACGACTCCGAGGCTGCTGAGTTCGTCGAACTGGCGCCGGGCACGTTCCGGGTGAACGCCCGCATGCCGATCGACCACCTGGGTGAGCTTTTCGACCGGGAGATCGAGGACGACGACGTCGATTCCGTCGGCGGCCTCCTCGCCAAGGCGCTGGGCAGGGTTCCGATCCTGGGCAGCGTCGCCTGCACCCACGGGCTGCGGCTGGAAGCGCTGAGCATTGAGGGCCGGAGGAACCGTGTCCACCACGTCCTGGCCCAGGAGTCGAATGAAACTGAACGTGGGACCGCGGAGTCCCGGGAGGAAGAGGACTGATGTCGGGACGCAATGACGGGCTGATGCCCACACCGGAGAACAAGGATTACCGGGCAGGTTTCGCCATCCTGGTGGGACGTCCGAATGCGGGCAAGTCCACCCTGACCAACGCCCTGGTGGGGCAGAAGGTCGCCATCACCTCCAACAAGCCTCAGACCACCCGCCACACGATCCGCGGCATCCTGCACCGTCCCGACGCCCAGCTGGTCCTCGTCGACACGCCGGGCCTGCACCGGCCCCGCACGCTGCTGGGTCAGCGGCTGAACGATCTGGTGGCGGCCACCCTGTCCGAAGTGGACGTCATCGGGTTCTGCCTCCCGGCCAACGAGGCCGTGGGCCCCGGTGACCGTTTCATCGCACAGCAGCTGGCACTCCTCGGGCGCAAGCCCATCATCGCCGTCGTCACCAAGGCCGATCTGGTGAGCAAGGAGGACCTCGGCAAGCAGCTGCTGTCCGTCCACGCCATGGGCCAGGAGATTCTCGGCGGCGACGGCTTCAGGGACATCGTCCCGGTGTCGGCACAGGACGGTTTCCAGGTGACCACCCTGGAGGACGTGCTGATCTCGTACCTGCCGAAGTCGCCGCCGCTCTACCCGGACGGAGAGCTGACCGATGAGCCGGAAGCCGTCATGGTGGCCGAGCTGATCCGTGAGGCCGCTCTCGAAGGCGTTCGGGACGAACTGCCCCACTCCCTGGCCGTGGTGGTCGAGGAGATCGTCCCCCGGGAAGGACGTTCGGAAGACAACCCTCTCCTGGATGTCCGGGTGAACCTGTTCGTGGAACGGCCTTCCCAGAAGGCGATCATCATCGGCCGCGCGGGCAGCAGGCTCAAAGAAGTCGGCACGCGCGCCCGCAAGGGCATCGAGGCGCTGCTGGGCACGAAGGTGTACCTCGATCTGCACGTGAAGGTGGCCAAGGACTGGCAGCGGGATCCCAAGCAGCTGGGGCGGATGGGCTTCTGAGCAGGACTCTTCGGAGATCTGTCAGCTCAAATGCAGGAATCGGCTCTACGATGGGACGGTTCTGTTTGTTTCGAAAGGCCCCTTGAGTGACCAAGCCACCCCATGCCGCACGACGGGCGGATGACACGCTCCGCAAAGCGCGTGCTCACGCATCTGACGCCAAGGTGCACGAAGCACGCCACCTGACCCGGCCGTCCGGAGCCCCGCTCTGGGTGAAGGTCACGGCGTGGGTCGCCAGCGCCGCCCTCATCGCGGTGCTCGGGTTCGCCGGGTACTGGTACTTCCGCCTGCAGGGCAATCTGAACACCGCGCCCCTTACGGCGTCGGGCCGGGACAAGGGGACTCTCAACGACGCGACCGACCGTCTGCAGATCCTGATCATGGGCACGGACACCCGTGACGGCAAGAACAAGGCCTACGGCACGTCGGACCAGTCGTCCGGGTACGGCAATTCGGATGTGCTGATGCTGCTGGACATCTCCGCGGACAACCAGCGGGTCAGCATGGTGTCCTTCCCGCGCGACCTGGTCGTCTCCATTCCGCAGTGCACCGACCCCAAGACCAAACAGGTCAAGGCGCCCCGGCCGGACTCGCAGATCAACGGCGCGATGTCCGAAGCGGGTCCGGGCTGCACCGTCGACACGATCAACAAGCTGACCGGTCTGGAGATCGACCACTTCATGATGGCCGACTTCAACGCCGTGAAGGAGCTGTCCAACGAGGTGGGTGGCGTGGAGGTCTGCGTCAACGCGCCGATCGACGATCCGGACTCCAGGCTCAAGCTCCCCGCCGGCAAGTCGCTCGTCCAGGGCGATCAGGCCCTGGCCTTCCTGCGTAACCGCCACGGTGTGGGCGACGGCAGTGACATCTCCCGCATCAAGTCGCAGCAGCAGTTCCTGGCCTCCCTGGCCCGGAAGGTGCGGAGCGACGGCACACTCACCAATCTCCCGAAGCTCCTGGGCATCGCGGACACGGTGACCAAGAACCTCACGGTGGATGAGGGGCTCGCCAATCCGCAGACCCTGATCACCATCGCCCAGCGACTGCAGAAGGTGGATCTCGCCAAGGTCGCCTTCGTGACGGTGCCGTGGGAGCCGTCGGTCGTGAACCCGACGGCCTGGGTCCAGCCGAAGGAACCGGATGCGGGCCAGCTGTTCAAGGCGATGCGTGAGGGAGTCGACCTCACCAACCCCAACGCGGCCAAGCCGAAGCCCAAGCCCAGCGCGACGCCGTCGTCGACGCCGTCCTCCACTCCCTCCGCCACCACGAACCCGGCTCCGGGCGTCGATCAGTCGACCGCGCCGGTGACCGTGGCGAACGCCACCGGCGTCGAGGGCCGGAGCCAGGAGCTCAACACCTTCCTCCTGGCCAAGGGCTTCCTGGTCCAGGCGGCGGTCCCGGCGGAGACGACCGCCAAGACGGTCGTGTACTACTCATCCGCCTACCGCGGCGCGGCCGTCAAGGTGGCCACGGCCCTCGGCATCCCGCAGGCGCAGCTGAAGCCCAGCGCCGACATCCTGGGTGTCCAGGTCGCCGTGGGCACGGACTTCGCCTCCGGCACCGCGTACCAGACGGTTCAGCTGCCCAAGGACATCGTCGGCCAGACGGCCGCGGACCAGACCTGCCAGAGCGCGTTCACCGGCTGACGGGCGCAGGCGCCGCGGCAGACGGCGAGGGCCGTGAAGAGGAATCCTCTTCACGGCCCTCGCCGTCTCCCTGGAAGGCGTCACCAGATGCGGACGCGTTCCTCCTCGGGGAGCCACATGGCGTCGCCCTCCCGGACGTCGAAGGCCTCGTGGAAGGCGTCCAGGTTCCGCACGGTCGCGTTTGCGCGGAACTCATTGGGGGAGTGCGGGTCGATCGTGACGCGGCGGATCGCCTCTTCGCTGCGGATCACCTGGCGCCAGCTCGTGGCCCATGCGAAGAAGAAGCGCTGGGCGCCTGTCAGGCCGTCGAGGACCGGGGCCTCTCCGCCGTCGAGCGTGGCCAGGTAGGCCTTGTACGCGATGCCCAGTCCACCGAGGTCTCCGATGTTCTCGCCGAGGGTGAGCTCACCGTTCACACGATGACCCGGGGCCTCCGCCGGTTCCAGAGCGTTGAACTGATCGACGAGGCGCCGAGTGCGACCCTCGAACGCTTCGCGGTCGGCGTCGGTCCACCAGTTGCGCAGGGTGCCGTCGCCGTCGTACTGGGAACCCTTGTCGTCGAAGCCGTGCCCGATCTCGTGACCGATGACGGCGCCGATCGCGCCGTAGTTGACCGCGTCATCGGCGTCGGCCTGGAAGAACGGCGGCTGCAGGATCGCGGCCGGGAAGACGATCTCATTCAGCACCGGGTGGTAGTAGGCGTTGACTGTCTGGGGCGTCATGAGCCACTTCTCATGGTCGACCTCCTTGCCCACTTCGTCCAGGTGCCGGTCCACGTCGGCGCTGTGGGCACGCTCCACATTGCCCAGCAGGTCGGCGGGGTCGATGACCACGGACGAGTAGTCGGTCCACTTGGCCGGGTAGCCGATCTTGGTCCGGAACGAGTCGAGCTTCGCGAGGGCGCGGGTCTTGGTCTCCTCGCCCATCCAGTCGAGTCCGGTGATGCTGCTGCGGTACGCCTCCACGAGGTTCGCCACCAGCTCCTCCATGCGCGCCTTGTGGCTCTCCGGGAAGTGCTTGCGGACATACAGCTCGCCGATCGCCTCGCCGAGCGCATCCTCGACGACGGCGACGCCGCGCTTCCAGCGTTCCTTCAGTTCGGGGGTGCCGCTGAGCACGGTGCCGTAGAACGCGAAGTTCTCCTGCACGAAGGGGGAGGAGAGGTACGGGGCCGCGGCGCCGACGATCCTGGCCGCGAGCCAGTCCCGCCAGCTCTGCACGGGTTCGGAGGACAGCAGCTCCAGCAGGGCGGGGAAGTACTCCGGCGTGCTGAGGACCACCTCTCCGTAGACGGCTTCGTCGATCCCGGCCGCTTCGAACCAGGGGCGCGCGAAGGGGAAGACCTCGGCGAACTCCGCCGCGGTGCGGAGGTTGTAGGTCTTCTGAGGGTCGCGGAGGGTGACCTTGTCCCAGTGCGTCGCGGCGATCCGGCGCTCGAGCGCCACGATGCGCTCCGCGGCGCCCTCGGGATCGTCCCACTCGGCCAGCGCAAGGATCCGGCCGAGGTGCTCCTGGTACTTGGCCACGGTTTCCGCGAACTGTTCCTCGCGGTAGTAGCTTTCGTCGGGCAGGCCGAGGCCTGATTGTCCGAGGTAGAGCAGGACCCGGGTGGGATCGCCGGCGTCGGGGGACGGGTAGAGATAGAAGAGGCCCGGGACGTCCGCGCGGAAGAGTTCGCCCACGCGGCGGATCACCGCTTCCGGGCCGTCGAGCTCGGCCAGCGCGGCAAGACGCTCACGGATCGGGTCCAGGCCGAGTGCCTCGACACGGGCTTCATCCATGAAGCTCGCGTAGAGCCCGCCGATCTGCGCGGCGATCCCGCCTTCGGCCTGCCCTCGGTCGGCGGCGTCTTCGATCAGGGTGCGGACCGCCTCCTCCGAGGCGTCGCGGAGCGCGGTGAACGTGCCTTCGAGCGAACGGTCGTCGCGGATCGTGGTGGAGGACAGCCAGGCGCCGTTGACGTGGCGGTAGAAGTCATCCTGGGCTCGCGTCCCGGGGTCGACGTGGCCGAGTTCAATACCGGATGGATTCAAAGGGGAATCTCTCCTTTGCAGGATGGCCCCTGGTCGGGCCACATGGTGGACATCGTGGTGATGCGGGACACCCTCATCCTAAGCACGTGCTAACCTGACAACGTGCATGCAGGGCTGCTTCTTCTTAGCTGCCGTGGCGAGGCCTGATTCTTTACCGTTGTGAAGCTGGGCTCCCTCGTCGCGGAGTCTGTTGCGCCCGGCTATCTTGACAGCCCTCACGAGTAAAAGGCACTGAAATCACATGCGAAATGCACAGCAGCCCTCGGGCATGCCTGTCCACCGTTACATCCCGTTCCACGAGCAGATCACCGTCGATCTGCCGGACAGGACCTGGCCGGACAAGCGGATCACCACGGCGCCCCGCTGGTGCGCGGTCGATCTGCGCGATGGGAATCAGGCGCTCATCGACCCCATGAGCCCGGCCCGCAAGATGAAGATGTTCGATCTGCTGGTCCGCATGGGCTACAAGGAGATCGAGGTCGGCTTCCCTTCCGCTTCCCAGACGGACTTCGACTTCGTCCGCCAGCTGATCGAGGGGAACCACATCCCGGACGATGTGACCATCCAGGTGTTGACCCAGGCCCGTGAGCACCTGATCGAGCGCACGTACGAGGCCATCACCGGCGCCAAGAACGTGATCGTCCACCTCTACAACTCCACGTCGACGCTGCAGCGCCGCGTCGTGTTCAAGCAGGACGAGGACGGGATCCTGGACATCGCCCTGCAGGGCGCCCGGCTGTGCAAGAAGTACGAGGAGACGCTGACCGACACCAATGTCACGTACGAGTACTCGCCGGAGTCCTTCACGGGCACGGAGCTCGAGTACGCCGTGCGGGTCTGCAACGCCGTAGCGGACATCTTCGAGGCGTCCGCCGACCGCCAGGTGATCATCAACCTGCCGGCGACGGTGGAGATGGCCACCCCGAACGTCTATGCCGACTCCATCGAGTGGATGCACCGGAACCTGCACCCGCGGGAAGGCATCATCCTCTCCCTGCACCCGCACAATGACCGGGGCACCGGCGTCGCGGCCGCCGAGCTGGGCTACCTGGCAGGCGCCGACCGCATCGAGGGCTGCCTGTTCGGCAACGGCGAACGCACCGGCAATGTGGACCTGGTGACGCTGGGCCTGAACATGTTCGTCCAGGGCGTGGACCCCATGATCGATTTCTCGAACATCGACGAGATCCGCCGGACCGTGGAGTACTGCAACCAGCTGCCCGTCCCCGAGCGTTCCCCGTACGGTGGCGATCTGGTCTTCACCGCGTTCTCCGGTTCCCACCAGGACGCCATCAAGAAGGGCCTGGAGGCCCTCGAGCAGGACGCTCAGGCGGCCGGCGTCGAGGTCGACGAGTTCACCTGGCAGGTCCCGTACCTGCCCATCGACCCGAAGGATGTGGGCCGGAACTATGAGGCGGTCATCCGCGTGAACTCGCAGTCCGGCAAGGGCGGCGTCGCGTACCTGCTGAAGTCCGAACACCACCTGGACCTGCCGCGCCGTGCCCAGATCGAGTTCTCCGGCGTCATCCAGCGCCGCACGGACACCGTCGGCGGCGAGGTCAGCGCGGACGAGCTGTGGAAGGCGTTCCAGGACGAATACCTGCCCGCCAAGGATGCCGCGCAGCAGTGGGGCCGTTACGCTCTCGGCGCGACTCGCACCGAATCGGACGAGGACGGGGCCGTGACCCTCCACGCGTCGATGCGGGTGGACGGCCAGATCGTGGACCGCACGGGACACGGCAACGGCCCCATCGCCGCCCTGCTGGACATCCTGAGCAAGGACGGCGTCGACGTCCGCGTGCTGGACTACAGCGAGCACGCGCTGAGCGAGGGCGGCAACGCCCTGGCGGCCGCCTACGTCGAGTGTGCCGTGGGGGAGCGGGTCCTGTGGGGCACCGGCATCGACTCGAACACCAGCACGTCCTCGCTGAAGGCCGTGATCTCCGCGGTCAACCGGGCCATCCGGGACCGCTCCATCTGAGAGGGGCCCGTCGCCCGACGTCCCGGACGGCGCAGGCTGAATCTCCGCCGGCCCCGGCGGTGCTCCGACTCCCGGAGCGCCGCCGGGGCCTTTCGGCGTCCGGAAGTGGGAGAATGGAACCGTGGCAGAGGCGAGTTTCACATCACGCGCATACCGCGACGACGCCGTCGTGCTGCGCACCCATAAGCTGGGCGAGGCGGACCGGATCCTGACGCTGCTGACGAAGCACCACGGTCAGATCCGTGCGGTGGCCCGCGGGGTCCGGCGGACCAGCAGCCGTTTCGGCTCCCGGCTCGAACCCTTCATGGTGGCGGATCTGCAGCTGGTGCCGGGACGGAGCCTCGAAGTCGTCACCCAGGCCCAGAGCAAAGGCTCCTACGGGCATGCGATCGCCTCCGATTACTCGCGCTACACGGTGGCGGCGGCCATGGTGGAGACGGCGGAGAAGCTGACCGACGTCGACGGCGACTCGGGCACCGCCCAGTACCTTCTGCTCGTGGGGGCGCTGGCGGCGCTCAGTCGCGGCGCCTACGCGCCCGGCCTCATTCTCGACTCGTATCTCCTGCGGGCCCTGTCCACCGGCGGCTGGGCCCCGAGCTTCACCTCCTGCGCCCGCTGCGACGCCCCTGGCCCGCACACCGCGTTCAACGCGGCTCTGGGCGGCATGGTGTGCGCGGACTGCCGGCCACCCGGGTCGCCTGCTCCTGCTCCGGAGACCATCACCTTGCTCGCGGCACTGCTGAGTGGTGACTGGGAGACGGCGGGGGAGTCGCCGGAACGTGCCAGGACCGAAGCCGCGGGGCTCGTGTCCGCCTATCTACAATGGCACCTGGAACGCAGGGTGAAGTCCTTGCAGCATGTCGACCGTTCGTCCTGAACTGAGGAATTAACACACGTGTCCTTCTCTGATTCCGCCCAGCAGGGCTACGAATTCCCCTATCCGCACCCGAGCGGCGCCACACCGCCGAGCATCCCGGCGGAACTCGTCCCCGAACATGTCGCGATCGTCATGGATGGCAACGGGCGCTGGGCCAACCTCCGTGGGCTGCCTCGGATCGAAGGGCACAAGGCGGGGGAGCCGGCGCTGCTCGACGTGGTTGCGGGCGCGATCGAGCTCGGCGTGAAGTACGTGACGGTCTACGCGTTCTCCACGGAGAACTGGAAGCGTTCCCCCGAGGAGGTCCGCTTCCTCATGGGATTTAACAAGGATGTACTACGCCGCCAGCGTGACCAGCTCAATCGCTGGGGCGTCCAGGTGCGCTGGTCGGGCCGCCGTCCGCGACTCTGGGGATCCGTGATCCGGGAGCTCGAGGAAGCCGAGAAGCTCACCCGTGCCAACACACGCTGCGTGCTGACCATGTGCATCAACTACGGTGGCCGCGCGGAGCTGGTGGACGGCTTCAACCGCATGGCGGAGGAGGTCGCGTCCGGACGCCTCAAGGCCGGCAAGATCACGGAGAAGACGGTGCAGCGGTACCTCTACCAGCCCGATCTGCCCGACGTCGATCTCTTCATGCGGTCATCCGGTGAGCAGCGCCTGTCCAACTTCCTGCCCTGGCAGTCCGCCTACGCCGAATTCGTCTTCCTCGAGGAACTGTGGCCGGACGTGGACCGCACCACCTTGTATCAGGCGGTCGAGACCTACGCCCGCCGGGACCGCCGCTACGGTGCGGCCGTGGATTCCGCGGCGGTCTGAACGAGCCAGTCCATCGACTCCTTGTAGGCCTGCTCGCGGACGTGCCGTGCGGACATGAAGATGTCGTGGATGGCGCCGCGGTACCGGAACACGGCGACCCGGCGGCTGATCCCCAGCGCCCGCTTGGCGGTCTCCTGGACGTCGATCACGGCGTCGAGCGTCTTGAGCTCGTCCGTGTAGCCGGTCTGGATCTTGCTCCGCTCACTCAGCATGATGAGGACCGGCGCATCGATGTCGAGGCCGTGCTGCACGCGGGCATGGCCGTTCATGACCGCGCGGATCCATCCGGCACGGATGGGGAAGGATTCCCGGGGCCGCCAGGCGGAGACGATGTGCCATTCGCCGTACGCCTTGTCACTGACGCTCTTCCAGTACGCGGGCATCTCCGGAAGCGGGAACGCGTGCTTGGGATCGGCCCGAGCGAACGGTTCCACCAGTTGGGAGGCGATACTGCGCACCAGCGTGCTGCCCTGGAGCTCCAGCCAGGGTGAGTTCAGGATGACGCTGGCCAGGCGGCCCGGGTGGCGGTCCGCCCACAGCGCAGCGACCAGCCCGCCGAGGGAATGCCCCATCAGGTGCACCCGGAGGCGTTCCTCCGGCACGCCCCGGACCGCGGCCTCCTCCCTGATGACGGTGAGGGCGGCCTCGATCTCCTCGTCATAGACGTCCAGGTCGTCCGTGTAGCCGGCGGTCTGGTACTCGTGCAGACTGCGGCCGAACTTGCGAAGGTCCAGCGCATAGAAACTCGCGCCGTGGTCCTCGAAGTAGTCGGCCAGCTCGGTCTGGAGGAAGTAGTCCGCCCAGCCGTGGAGGTACAGCACCACATTGTGGTCCTCGTGATCATGGCGGTGCTCGCGTCGCTGCCGGACTGCGGCGAGCCATGACGGCCAGTCATGAGCCCGTGCCTCCGACGACAGTTCGCGCTTCGGCTTCCGGCGGACCAGTGTCGCCGAGACCGCGCCCTCCTCGTCGGGTTCCAGGGGCAGGAGGCACTGTTCGAAGTCGTTGAACAGCACGTCCTGCTGCCAGGTGCGGACCCGCAGCGGGGAACGTGTCATCAGGCTTTCCTTTCGGGTTGTCGCAGTCAGAAAGTCTTCAGCCAGCGTCGGAGCCGGCCATAGGCTTCCTCGCGCACGGCGGCGGGGGAGAGGAAGACGTCGTGCAGCGCGCCGTCGACCCTTTCCAGAGTCACGGAGGTGCCGAGTTCGAGGGCGCGGACGGCCATGGTGTTGACGTCCAGGACCGCGTCGCTGCGGCGCATGTCCTCCCGCCAGAGGGGACCGTTGGAGCTCGACATGGACATGAGCACCACGATGGGCTGGGAGAGCCGGAGGCCGCGGGCCACCTTGCTCTGGCCGCTCAGGATCGCGCTGAGCCAGCCGGCACGCACCGGGAAGGCCAGAGGCGGTCGGTACCGGTCGTCGAGCTCCCACTCGCCCTCCGCCTCGGAACTGATACTGCGCCAGTAGAATCCCCGCTCCGGAAGACGCAGCACGGTCTGGGGCCTCATGCGGGAGAGCGGAGCCAGCAGTGACCGCGCCGCATGGCGGACGGCCGGACTGCCGTGCATCTCCAGCCAGGGGCTGTTGAGGATCAAGCCGTCCACGCGATCCGGGTGGCGGGCCGCCCACAGGCTGGCCACCAGGCCACCGGTCGAATGGCCCATGAGCAGCAGCGGGCGTCCCGACGCCGGATGACAGGAGTCCAGCGCGGCCAGGATGTCCTGGTCATAGTGGTCGAGATCGGCCACGTAGCCACCGGGCAGCTCCGGGCGCAGGCTCCGCCCGTGGTTGTGGAGGTCCAGCGCGAAGAAGCTGAAGCCCTGGCCTGCGAAGAACTCCGCCAGTTCCCTGTTGAAGAAGTAGTCGCTCCAGCCATGCAGGAACAGGACGGTGCCCCGTGCCGGTGGTGTGCCGTCCGGCGTCGCCCCGAGGTGCCGGATCAGGGTGGCGGTCTGCTGGGAACCGTCCCGGGTGGTGTGCAGTTCCAAGGACTCGAACGACGGCCCGAGGATGTCCGGCTGCCACTCCATGTCCCCTCCTCAGCGCGTCGTGTGTCCGCGTTTTCATCCTAAGCCCGCCCCCATGACGTGGGCTCATTTGTGCGGACCGGCCCGAGCGGAAAAAATGGAGCCATGCGCATCTATCCCACCGTCTTCCGTGTTGCCTTCTCCTGGATGGATCCCGAGAAGGCTCATCGGATCGGTTACCAGGCCATCCGGTTCTTCAACAAGGCCGGAGCGGCCGGGCTCCTTCACCGGCTCAACGGTCCCGACCCGTCGCTGCGGACCACGGTGTTCGGCATCGACTTCCCCTCCCCGTTCGGTCTTGCCGCGGGATTCGACAAGGAAGGCCTGGCCATCGAGGCACTGGCCGCCATGGGCTTCGGCCACATCGAGGCGGGAACCATCACCGGCGCAGCTCAGCCGGGCAATGATAAGCCGCGCCTCTTCCGCCTGGTGGAGGACCGCGCAGTGATCAACCGGATGGGCTTCAACAACGACGGCGCCGAGCACGTCGCGCCGCGCATCGCCGCAGCCCGCGCCGCACTGAGCCGTCGTCACCCGGGCGTGCGCCCCGTCATCGGCGTGAACATCGGCAAGACGAAGCTCGTCGAGCTGGAGCACGCCGTCGAGGATTACCTCGTCAGCACCCGTGCGCTGGCCCCGCACGCCGATTACCTGGTGGTGAACGTCAGTTCCCCGAACACGCCCGGACTCCGCCTCCTCCAGAACGTGGACTCGCTCCGCCCTCTCCTGGAGGCGGTGGGAGCGGAAGCGGACCGCAGCGCGGGACGCCACGTTCCGCTGCTGGTCAAGATCGCCCCCGACCTGAGCGATGAGGACCTGGATGACGTGGCCCGCCTGGCGATCGACCTCGGTCTCGACGGGATCATCGCGACCAACACCACGATCGGGCGGGAGGGCCTCACGGCGCCGGCCGCCAAGGTCGAGTCGTGCGGCGCCGGCGGTCTGTCCGGGGCGCCCCTGAAGGCCCGGTCTCTGGATGTCCTGCGCCGTCTGCGCGCCCAGGTGCCTGCGGAGATGGTCATCATCTCGGTGGGCGGAGTCGAAACGGCGGCCGACGTCCAGGAACGCCTCGATGCCGGCGCGAACCTCGTCCAGGGCTACACGGCATTCCTGTATGAGGGTCCCTTCTGGGCGGGCCACATCAACAAGGGTCTCGCGAAGCTCCGCCGCTGAGTCCGGACACCACAAAGGCCCCGGTCGTGAGATTCACGGCCGGGGCCTTTGTCTGTGGAAGGAGGGGCGGCTCGCTGGCCGCCCGGATCAGCTGGGACGCTGGCCGCGGGTGACCTGGGGCTTGGGAAGGCGCAGCTTGCGGAACTGCAGGGCGCGCATGCAGCCGTACCAGACGGTGCCGCGCTCGACGGACCCGAACTTGGCCGTCAGCGCCTTCTTGAGGCGGCGGCTGAGCAGGAACGTGTCCACGAAGACCACCAGGAACATCACCCAGAACGCGCCCAGCACGATGAACTGGGAGTCGCTCCGCTGCGGGATGACCAGGGACGCGACCACGAAGATCAGGGCGCCGAACATCAGGAACTCACCCGCGCTGAAGCGGGAGTCCACGAAATCGCGGGCGAAGCGCTTCTGCGGGCCCTTGTCACGCACGGGCAGGAAGCGCTCGTCACCGGTGTCCATCGCGCTGCGCACCTTGGCACGCTGCTCCGCGACGGCAAGGCGCTCGGCCTGCTTCGAGGCCTTGCGGTCCTCGGGCACCAGGGGGCGCTTGCGGGCTGCGACCTGGTCCTTCCGCTTCGGGGTCGGGGCACCCTTTCCGATCACGGGAGCATCGGAAGCGGTCTCCGGCTCGGCGGGCAGGGGCTCATCCTTCTTACGTCCAAACACCCCACAAGGATACTCGGTGCAGGTCGCTGGACCTGCACCGTGCTTCGGTAGGCTTTCAGCATGACTTCTCACGAGGAAAACAGCCTGCCAGCAGCCGGCCGCCACAGCGCGGCCCTGCGCGCCGCCATCGATGAATCCTTCGCCTCCACCGTGGCGACCCTCAAGGACCTCGTCGCCATCCCGGGCATCGCCTGGGCGAGCTTCGACGCCGCTCAGCTGGACCGCAGCGCCGAGGCCGTCGCGGCCCTCGCCACCGCCGCCGGATTCCCGGAGGTCGCCGTGCACCGTGCCCTCAAGGAGGACGGCACGCCGGGTGGGCCCGCCGTCGTCGCACGCCGCGCCGCCGCGGACGGCAAGCCGACCGTGCTGCTGTACGCCCACCACGATGTCCAGCCGCCGGGGGATCCGGCGCTGTGGGAGTCCGAGCCGTTCGTCGCGGTCGAACGTGACGGCCGGCTGTACGGGCGCGGGGCGGCCGATGACAAGGCGGGCATCATGGTGCACCTCTCCGCCAGCGCCGCCGTCGCGAAGGTCCTCGGGGACGAACTCGGCCTTGGCGTCACGCTCTTCATCGAGGGCGAGGAGGAGGCCGGTTCGCCGACGTTCCGCACCTTCCTGGAGGAGCACCAGGCCGAGCTCGAGGCCGACGTCATCATCGTCGCCGACTCCAGCAACTGGAAAGTGGGCATCCCCGCCCTGACGACGAGCCTCCGTGGCCTGGTCGACGGCGTCGTCGAGGTCCGTGTGCTGGACCACGCGGTCCACTCCGGCATGTTCGGCGGACCCGTGCTCGACGCGCCCACCCTGCTGGCGCGCCTCATCAGCACCTTCCACGACGAGCGCGGCAATGTGGCGATCGAGGGACTGGTCTCGCACGACGACTCCGACGTCGACATGCCGGAAGAGGACTTCCGCGCCGACGCATCGGTCCTGCCGGGCGTGCAGCTCGCGGGGGAGGGGAGCCTCACCTCCCGCATCTGGACCAAGCCGGCCCTGTCCATCATCGGCATCGACGCACCGAGCATCGAGGTGGCCAGCAACACCCTGCTCCCGACGGCGCGTGCGAAGTTCAGCCTGCGGATCGCCCCCGGGCAGGACCCGCAGGCCGCCATGAAGGCGGTCGAGGAGCATGTGAAGGCCCACGCCCCGTTCGGCGCTCAGGTCACCTTCACCCCGGGCGAGATGGGCAACCCGTTCGCCGTGGACATGGAGTCGCCCGCCGCGACCGCCATGATGGCCGCCCTCGCGGAGGCGTGGGGGACCGGCTCGGTGGGCACCGGCATCGGCGGGTCGATCCCTTTCATCGCGGAACTCGTCGAGGTCTATCCGAAGGCGCAGATCCTGGTGACCGGCGTCGAGGACCCCGATTCCCGCGCGCACAGCGCCAACGAGTCCCTCCATATCGAGGAATTCCGCAAGGCCATCCTGGCCGAGGCGCTCCTTCTCGCCGATCTCAACGGCTGAATCGGCGACGTCCGGGAAGATCGCGGGCCGTTCCCGCGTTGACCCCTATTAAGGCTGCTCCGTGTTCGGCCGTAGCATAGTAGGAGAGCCAGCAGTGTCCTGGGGTCATGACAGGCCTTGGGAAAAGTGAAAGAGGAGAGATCCATGAGCACCAGCACCAGCGAGAATGTCGCTGTCACCACGGATGACGAGCTTCCCACCCACGAGGTCCAGCTCAGCGACGTAGCCGCTGGCAAGGTCCGCAGCCTCCTGGAGCAGGAAGGCCGCACGGACCTCCGTCTGCGCGTCGCCGTTCAGCCGGGCGGCTGCTCGGGCCTCATCTACCAGCTCTACTTCGACGAGCGTCTGCTCGATGGCGACGCCGTCCGCGACTTCGACGGTGTGGAGGTCGTGGTGGACAAGATGAGCGTTCCGTACCTGAACGGCGCTTCGATCGACTTCGAGGACACCATCTCCAAGCAGGGCTTCACCATCGACAACCCGAATGCCGGCGGATCGTGCGCCTGTGGTGACTCGTTCCACTAGGAAGTCTCCCTTCTCGACAGCCGTGTGCCCCGCACTTCTCAAGAATGTGCGGGGCACACGGCTGTTGTGTGAGCAAAACGCGGCCCATCGCGGTAAGCTCTACATCGGGTAGTAAAACTCCACGCAGTGGTGCCAAAAAACGGCGCCACATGCTGAAACAAAGAGGAAGGGCCGTCTGTGAGTTCGCAGAACCGAACCGGCAGCCGACGCGGTAAGATCACGGCGATCACCGGCGTCGCCGTGGCCGGTGCGTTGGCATTGACCGGATGTTCATCGGAGGTAGCCAGGGGGTGGTTGCCGTCTGAGAAGGACGTCACCAACCACACTGGCCGGATCATCGACCTCTGGGTGAACTCGTGGATTGCCGCCATTGCCGTCGGGTTCGTGACCTGGGGCTTGATCATCTGGTGCATCATCGCCTACCGGCGCCGCAAGGGCACCACCGGTTTCCCCAAGCAGCTGAGCTACAACCTGCCGCTCGAGGTCTTCTACTTGACCATCCCGCTGTTCATGGTCCTGGTGTTCTTCTACTTCACCGACCGTGACCAGCAGGCGATCGACGACCGGTCCAAGCCGGCGGACGTCGTGGTCGATGTCCGTGGCAAGCAGTGGGCCTGGGACTTCAACTACAAGCAGGGCAATGTCATCCAGCAGCCCGTGTACGAAGGCGGCGTCCAGGCGCACCTCACCGGTCAGGAAGTGGACAAGGACAAGCTCCCCACGCTGTACCTCCCGGTCAACAAGAGCGTCGAGCTGGAGCTGAACTCCCGTGACGTCATCCACTCCTTCTGGGTTCCCGCCTTCCTGCAGAAGCGCGACATGATCCCCGGTAAGACGAACTACCTGAACTTCACCCCCACCAAGGAAGGCACTTACGACGGTAAGTGCGCCGAACTCTGCGGTGAGTACCACTCCGAGATGCTCTTCCGCGTGAAGGTCGTCTCCGAGTCCGAGTTCCAGGCTCATATGGATGACCTCCGCAAGCAGGGCAATACGGGCGAGCTTGGTTCCAAGTACGACCGCAACCCCAATCTGAACGAAAAGAAGTAAGGGACGTCTCGTGGCTACCTACACTCAACCCGCTGGGGTCCTGGAGGCACCGGTCGTGCCGAAATCCAAGGGCCGGATCGTGGTCAACTGGATCACGTCCACCGACCACAAGACGATCGGTTACATGTACCTGATCGCCTCGTTCATCTTCTTCTGCCTGGGCGGCGTCATGGCACTGCTCATCCGCGCGGAGCTGTTTGAACCCGGTATGCAGATCCTGCAGACCAAGGAGCAGTACAACCAGCTGTTCACCATGCATGGCACGGTCATGCTCCTGATGTTCGCCACCCCGCTGTTCGCGGGCTTCGCCAACGTCATCATGCCGCTCCAGATCGGCGCTCCCGACGTGGCCTTCCCCCGTCTGAACGCCCTGGCCTTCTGGTTCTTCCTGTTCGGCTCCACCATCGCCGTCTCGGGCTTCATCACCCCTCAGGGTGCCGCCTCCTTCGGCTGGTTCGCCTACGCGCCCCTCTCCAACACCACGTTCTCTCCGGGCGTGGGCGGTGACCTCTGGGTCTTCGGTCTGGGTCTCTCCGGCTTCGGCACCATCCTCGGCGCCGTGAACTTCATCACGACGATCATCTGCATGCGTGCCCCGGGCATGACCATGTGGCGCATGCCGATCTTCACCTGGAACACGCTGATCACCGCGATCCTCGTGCTGATGGCCTTCCCGCCGCTGGCCGCCGCTCTGTTCGGCCTGGGTGCCGACCGTCGCTTCGGTGCTCACATCTTCGATCCCGAGAACGGTGGAGCGGTGCTCTGGCAGCACCTGTTCTGGTTCTTCGGTCACCCCGAGGTGTACATCATCGCCCTGCCGTTCTTCGGCATCGTCTCCGAGATCTTCCCGGTGTTCAGCCGCAAGCCGATCTTCGGTTACAAGGGCCTGGTCTACGCGACCATCTCCATCGCCGCCCTGTCCGTCACCGTGTGGGCTCACCACATGTACGTGACCGGCTCCGTGCTGCTGCCGTTCTTCTCCTTCATGACGATGCTGATCGCGGTTCCGACCGGTGTGAAGTTCTTCAACTGGATCGGAACGCTCTGGGGTGGGTCCATCACCTTCGAGACCCCCATGCTCTGGAGCCTCGGCTTCATGGTCACCTTCCTCTTCGGCGGTCTGACCGGCATCATCCTGGCGTCGCCGCCGCTGGACTTCCACCTCTCGGACAGCTACTTCGTGGTCGCCCACTTCCACTACGTGGTGTTCGGCACCGTGGTGTTCGCGATGTTCGCGGGCTTCTACTTCTGGTGGCCGAAGTGGACCGGCAAGATGCTCAACGAGCGCCTCGGCAAGATCCACTTCTGGCTCCTGTTCCTGGGCTTCCACGGCACCTTCCTGATCCAGCACTGGCTGGGTGTGCTCGGCATGCCGCGTCGTTACGCGGACTACATGCCGCAGGACGGCTTCACCGCGATGAACCAGTTCTCCACGATCTCCTCCTTCGTGCTCGGCGCCTCGCTGATCCCGTTCTTCTGGAACGTGTACATCACCTGGCGCAGTGACAAGAAGGTCACCGTGGATGACCCGTGGGGCTTCGGCGCTTCGCTCGAGTGGGCCACGTCCTGCCCGCCGCCGCGTCACAACTTCACGTCCATCCCGCGCATCCGGTCTGAGCGTCCTGCGCTCGACCTGCACCACCCGGAGCTGGCCCCCGCGCACACCTCCGCAGTCCCGAACGGAGTCGCCAAGTGAAAATCGAGTCCTGGCTCTTCGGAACCGGCGTCTTCTTCTTCGTCCCGGTCTCGATCGTCTACGGTTTCCTGACCAACTGGACCGAGTGGGTCGGCGTCCTGGGCATCCTCCTCGTGGGTGGCCTGGCCGGCATGATCGGGTTCTACCTCGGGTTCACCGGCAAGCGCGTCGGCATGCGTCCCGAGGACCGTGAAGACGCCGAGATCCACGAAGGCGCCGGCGAGCAGGGGCACTTCAGCCCTTGGAGCTGGTGGCCGCTGGTTCTCGGCCTGGCCTGCGCCGGTGGTTTCCTCGGCCTGGCCGTCGGCTGGTGGATCCTCTTCATCGCAGCCGGCCTTGCGGTCGTGGCCCTCGTCGGCTGGGTGTTCGAGTACAGCCGCGGTGATCACGCTCACTGACCGGCCGGCTCACGCCGACTGACTGCATCAACGACGACGGCGGCGGCCTCCTTCGGGAGGCCGCCGCCGTCGTCGTTTTTCGTTGCTGGAGAGTTGCTCACAGCGGGGGAGCCCTGACGGCCCCCTCAGGCGCCGTGCGGCGCCGTCGCCTACTCCTGGGACTCGAGCAGGTCCCGGAGGCTCTCCAGGATGCTCTGGGCCTCCGGGGTGCCGTACCGTTCGTCATCGAGGCCGAGTGTCACTTCAGTGCCCTGCGTGAAGTCCGCCGTCATGACCTCGAGGAGGGACCGGGCGTCCACCGGATCCTGTCCCTGCTGGGTGATGGTGACCGGCAGCAGCGTCTCGGCGACGGCGCGGACGAACTGGGCGGCCGGGCGCGCGTGCAGGCCGATGGCGGCAGCGATTCGGGCGCGGACAACGGGCACAGGGACTCCTCGAATGTTCATTAGACCGGTACAGGTATCTGAACAAGAATAGTAGCTGTCCAGTGATCCACTTTTCGTGCGGAGAACAGCATGCCCCCCAGTGCGTCGGCCATCAGCGGAGAGATCATCAGGGAAAGCCCTGTGCCGCTCTATGAGCAGCTCAAATCCCTTCTGTTGGTCTTCATCGACACCAAGTGCCAGCCGGGCACGGAGCTGCCCTCTGAGCGCGCCCTGTGCGAACGTTTCGGGCTCGCGCGGATGACTGTGCGGCAGGCTCTCGATTCCCTGGCCCGTGACAATGTGGTGGATCGCATGGTGGGGGTGGGGACGTTCGTGCACCGCCCGAAGATGGACCTGCAGCTCAAACTCACCTCGTACAGTGAGGAGATGCAGCGCCGCGGCATGGTGCCGACGTCGCGTGTCCTCAGCTTCGAGGAGATCCATTCGAATGCCCATCTCGCGCGCGAGCTCGAGGTCCCCGAGGGAACCGCGGTGGTGCGCTTCCGGCGCCTTCTGCTCGCGGACAATGAGCCCATGAGCGTCGACGAGAACTTCATCGTCTCGTCACGGGCGCCCGGGATCACGGCGGGGAAGGCCCCGGTCTCGCTCTACGGCGAGCTGGAGCAGAACTACGGGCTGGTGATGGACTGGGGCGAGGACATCGTCGAGGCCACCGCGGCCAGCCCGTCCGTGGCCACTCTCCTCAAGGTGGACATCGGCTCACCATTGCTCAAGATCCAGCGTCACGCTTATGTGGCCGACACGGTGGTGGACTATTCCGTGTCCTACTACCGTGCCGACCGTTACTCGCTCAGAGTGCCCCTCCAGAGGCAGGGGAAGAAGTCACCCCGCAACTACCGGGCCGCCCCTCCACCACGCCCCTGAGCGCCGGCCCAGGGCGCTCACGCAGGGCTCCGGCACAGCGCCTCCGAGCACCTGCCGGCAAAAGCGCCGATATGACGAAAGGGCCCCCTCCAGTTTCCTGGAGGGGGCCCTTTCGGCTGTGTGCCGCTGAATCAGTGGCTCAGGCTCTTGCTGTCCTCACCGGACTCGACCTCGGCGTGGTGGCCGTGGCCATGAGCCGACTCGAGCTCCGCCGGAGTGACGGGTGCGACGCGGTCCTCGAAGAACCACTTGGAGAACTTCGCACGACGGCGTTCCTTGCTGTCCACCACACCCTGCGCGTTGGGCTGTGCGGGGAGCGGCTTCGGCGACTCGAAGGCCACCAGGCGGTAGCGCTTGTAGTCGTTCAGCGGCTCGTGGACCTCGATGAACTCACCGTGCGGCAGTCGCACGATGCGTCCGGTCTCGCGGCCGTGGAGGGCGATCTCGCGGTCCTTGCGCTGCAGGGCGAGAGCCACACGCTTGGCCACGAAGAAGCCGATGACCGGGCCGATGAAGAACAGGGCGCGGAGCCAGTAGGTCACGTCGTTCAGCGACACCTTGAAGTGGGTGGCGATGAGGTCGGAGCTGGCGGCAGCCCACATGACGCAGTAGAACACGATGCCTGCGACGCCGATCGCGGTGCGGGTCGGAGCGTTGCGCGGGCGGTCCAGCACGTGGTGCTCGCGGTCGTCCTTCGTGATCCAGCGCTCGATCCACGGGTAGGTGAACAGCACCGTGAACACGATGCCTGCGGGCACGAGGGCCGGCAGCAGCACGTTCAGGGTCAGCGTGTGATCGAAGATGATGAACTCGAAGTGCTGACGGTAACTGCCGATCGCGCCGATGACGCCCGGCATCAGGCGCAGCGCGCCGTCCACCCAACCGATGTACCAGTCAGGCTGGGTGCCTGCGGACACGGGGGAGGGGTCGTACGGACCGTAGTTCCAGATCGGGTTGATCGTGAAGAAGCCGGCCATCAGTGCGATGACACCGAAGACGATGAAGAAGAAGCCACCGGCCTTCGCGGCGTAGACCGGGCCGAGCGGGTAGCCGACGACGTTGCGGTCGTTGCGGCCCGGGCCGGGGTACTGGGTGTGCTTGTGAACCACGACCATGAACAGGTGGATGGCGACCATCAGAAGGATGAGAGCCGGGACCAGCAGGATGTGGAGCACGTACAGGCGACCGATGATGGCCGTGCCGGGGAACTCTCCGCCGAAGAGGAAGAAGGAGATCCAGGTGCCGATCACGGGGATCGACTTGATGACACCGTCGATGATGCGCAGGCCGTTACCGGACAGCAGGTCATCGGGGAGCGAGTAACCGGTGAAGCCGGCGGCCATGGCCAGGATCAGCAGGACACCGCCCACCACCCAGTTGAGCTCACGCGGCTTGCGGAAGGCGCCGGTGAAGAACACGCGGAGCATGTGCACCGACACGGAGGCCACGAAGAGCAGTGCTGCCCAGTGGTGGACCTGGCGCATGAACAGACCGCCACGCACCTCGAAGGAGATGTTCAGCGAGGAGTTGTAGGCGACCGACATCTCCACGTTGTAGAGCGGCGAGTAGCTGCCTTGGTAGTGGGTCTCCGCCATGGACGGGTCGAAGAAGAACGTCAGGAACGTTCCCGACATCAGCAGGATGACGAAGGAGTACAGCGCCACCTCGCCAAACATGAAGGACCAGTGGTCCGGGAAGACCTTGCGGCCGAACTCCTTCAGGATGCCGGATCCACCGACACGCTGATCGACGAAGTCAGTGAAGCGGCCGAACTTGGTCTCCGCCTGATAGGTGGATTGCTCAGCTGTTGAGGCGGCGCTCATGCTCGTCACGCTCCCAGTAACTCGGTCCGACAGGTTCATGGAAATCGCTCGTGGCGACGAGGTAACCCTCTTCGTCGACGGCGATCGGCAGCTGCGGCAGCGGACGGCTGGCCGGGCCGAAGATGACCTCACACTCGTGCGTCAGGTCGAAGGTCGACTGGTGACACGGGCACAGCAGGTGGTGCGTCTGCTGCTCGTACAGAGCGACAGGGCAACCGACGTGCGTGCAGATCTTGGAGTAGGCGACGATGCCGTTGTAAGCCCAGTTCTCACGTCCGGGGGAGGGGTGAAGCTCATCCGGGTTCAGACGCATCAGCAGAACGACGGCCTTGGCCTTCTCGTTCAGCTTGCCGTGCTCCAGCTCGTTCAGGCCTTCCGGGATCACGTGGAACGCGGAGCCGATGGTGACATCCGAAGCCTTGATGGGGGTGCCATCAGGGTCACGGGTGAGGCGCTTGAGCTTGCCGTCCTTCGGGGCCCACATGGTGTGTGCGAGCTTGTCGTCCGGACGCGGTCCCAGATCTCCGAAGACGGCCAGGGCGGGCAGGGGAGCCAGCGCGACCGCACCCAGCAGGGTGTTCCGGATGAGGGGGCGGCGCTTGATGCCGGATTCCTCGATGATCGTGTCCGCGATGGCCACGGCTGCCACTCGGTCGTCCTCGGACCGCAGCTCGTGCCGCTCCTCGGAGACTTCGTGATCGGGCATCAGGGTCTTCGCCCAGTGCACGATGCCAGTGCCGATGCCAAGCATTGCGAACGCGGTGCCAAGCCCGAGCAGCATGTTCTGCAGGCTGATGTCACGAGTCGTGGACTTGTTGGTCAGATCGATGGCGAAGTACGCCACCAGGAAGACCAAGGTGCCGATCACGGACACGATGAACAGGATGGCGACCTGCCGCTCCGCCCGCTTGGCGGCCTTGGGGTCTTTGTCGGCGAGTCGAGGACGGTGAGGAGGAATTCCAGGATCCTGGAATGCTCCCTCATCGTGCTGACCAGCCGTAGCTACGGTGCCCGAGCCTGTCGAGCTGCCGTCACTATGGTTGCCCATGGTTCCCCTTTTTCCCTCTCTGAGTTCGGCTGTTGCCGAAGATCTTCAATTTCAACGCCGCCGTCGTCGCAGCGGCAAAGTGTTCGCCCGCGCTGTCAGCTAGCTGCTACGCGAGGTCAGCCAGATGGTGAAGCCGATGATGACGGCCAGACCTGCAGTCCACACGAAGAGGCCCTCGGAGACCGGACCCAGGGCGCCGAGGTCGGCGCCACCCGGGGACGGGTTGTTCTCGATGGTCTTCAGGAAGGTGATGATGTCGCGCTTGCCCTCGGGGGAGATGTTCGCGTCACTGAAGACAGGCATGTTCTGCGGGCCGGTGACCATGGCCTCGTAGATGTGCTTGCTCTCGACACCGTGCAGGGTCGGGGCGAACTTGCCCCGGGTCAGCGCACCACCGGCAGCGGCGGCGTTGTGGCACATGGCGCAGTTCACTCGGAAGAGCTCGCCACCCTTGGCGGCGTCACCCTTCTCGTCGAGGATGTGCGCGTCGGGAACGCTCGGGCCCGGTGCCAGGGACGCCACGTAGGCGGCGAGCTGGCGGGTCTGCTCCTCGTTGAACTGCTTCGGCTTGATCTGGGCCTGCGGGCCGTTCATCTGCATGGGCATACGGCCCGTGCCGACCTGGAAGTCGACGGCGGCAGCGCCGACGCCGACCAGGGACGGACCGTCCTTGGTGCCGGCGGCGCCCATGCCGTGACAGGTGGAGCAGTTAGCCACGAACAGCTTCTTGCCCTCAGCGGCATCGCTGGCGCTGTAGCTCTGGGTCTCGGCCTTGGCCTGGTTGGCCGTGGAGGCCGCCGCGTAGAGGCCACCAGTGAAGAGCAGACCCAACAACAGCAAGGCGATTGCCGCGAGCGGATGACGTCGCTTCAGGGAGAGTGCCTTCACTTGGTGGTTCCTTTGATCGATCGTGCACTTGCCAGCCAGGCAGGTGCGTAGTTTTCTTTGCCGTGTTCCGTGCTCAAGGCACCGGTCACTTCAGGACGTAGATGACCAGGAAGAGGCCGATCCACACGACGTCGACGAAGTGCCAGTAGTAGGAGGTCACGATCGCCGAAGTCGCTTCGAAGTGGCCGAACTTCTTGGCCGCGTACGAACGTCCGAGGATGAAGAGGAACGCGATGAGGCCGCCGATGACGTGCAGGCCGTGGAAGCCCGTGGTCATGTAGAAGGCCGAACCGTAGGCGTTCGCGTTCAGGGTCACGTGCTCGCTGGTCAGCATCGCGTACTCGGTGGCCTGACCGGCCACGAAGAAGGCACCCATGAGGAACGTCAGGATGAACCATTCGTTCATCCCCCAGCGGGTGAACTGGAAGATGCTGCCGGTGCGGCGGGGCTGCAGACGCTCTGCGGCGAAGACGCCCATCTGGCAGGTGAAGGAGGAGAGCACCAGAACAATGGTGTTCACCAGGGCGAAGGGGAAGTTCAGCTTCGCAGTCTCTTCGGCCCAGAGCTCACCGGAAGTGGAGCGCAGGGTGAAGTACATGGCAAAAAGGCCGGCGAAGAACATCAGCTCGCTGGACAGCCACACCACGGTCCCAACGGAAACCATGTTTGGCCTGTTCAGCGTGGGATGCGCCGGGGTACTGGGGGCATGAGTCGCTGTGGTCACATAGACATTATGTCTGCAAAACCTCGCGGTGCCCAACGCAAAGCGCCGTTTCGGCAGACTTTTTCTACAGAGCTGCGAAAACTACCGTGGTTTTCCGCACCAGGGGAGGTGCCGCAGTTCACATTGCGGGTCCGGCGGCGTCGCCTCGATAGGATCTACACGTGAGTAACGACGTTCAGACCCCGCGAGTTCCCTGGACCTGGCCGCTCCTGATCAGCGCACTCGTCCGCGGCGAAGATCTGCCGGCCGAGGCCACGGCCTGGGCCATGGCCGAGGTGATGGACGGGGCCGCGAATCCGGCGCAGCTCGCCGGGTTCCTGGTGGGCCTGCGGGCCAAGGGCGAGACCGTGGAGGAGATCGACGGGCTGGCCGGCACGATGCTGGCGCGGGCCGAGCGCATCTCCGTCCCCGGCGAGACCCTGGACATCGTCGGCACGGGTGGCGACGGTCTGGACACGGTCAACATCTCGACCATGTCCTCGCTCGTGGTGGTCGGCGCCGGCCGAACCGTGGTCAAGCACGGCAACCGGGGGGCGTCGACGAAGGCGGGGTCGGCCGATGTGATCGAGGCCCTCGGGGTGCGCCTCGATCTGCCGGCCCAGCGAGTCGCGGAGATCGCGGCAGAAGTCGGGATCACCCTGTGTTTCGCCCAGGTCTTCCACCCCTCCTTCCGGCATGCCGGTGGAGTGCGCCGGGATCTCGGCATCCCGACGGCGTTCAACGTCCTGGGGCCGCTGACCAACCCGGCCGGCGTCACGGCGCAGGCGCTCGGCGTCGCCAATGAGCGGATGGCGCCGCTGATGGCCGGAGTGCTCGCGCGTCGCGGGACCCGCGCTCTGGTGTTCCGCGGGGACGACGGCCGCGACAAGATCACGACCTCCGGCTTGTCGACCGTCTGGGAGGTCCGCGACGGCGAGGTCCAGGTCCATCGCCTGGACCCCAGGGACTTCGGCGTGGAGCTCGTGCCGGTCGAGGCGCTCAAGGGGTCCGACGCGGACAGCAACGCCGACCTGGTGCGCCGTTTCCTGGCGGGGGAGAAGGGGCCGGTGCGTGACGCCGTCGTGCTCAATGCCGCCGCCGGACTCGTCGCCGCCGACGCCGCATACGAGACTCCACTGCAGGAGCGGCTGAAGGAGGCCCAGCGGGTCGCCGAAGAATCGATCGACTCCGGTGCGGCCGCCGACGTGCTCGAACGGTGGGTTCAGGCCAGCCGCCGCTGAGCGGTTTCGTCCGCAGACCACGTAGACGAGTTCCCCAGAGACCAGCAGAGGGCTCCCGGATGATCCGGGAGCCCTCTGTTTTAAGAAGAGTGCGCGAAGGTCAGCCGTCGAAGCCCATGGAGAAGGCCTCGTCAAGGTCCTCCTTGGAATAGGAACGGAAGGCGATGTGGGTCGTCGTGTGGACGACGGCCGGGACCTTGGACAGGCGGTCGGCGATGACGTCTGCCAGATCCTCATGCTTGCTCACCTTGGCGATGGCGATGAGATCCCAATCGCCGGTGACCGAGTAGACCTCGGAGATGCCCTCGATGGCCGCGATCTGCTGCGCGGATTCCGGGATGGAGGAGGTGTCCGTCTTGATGTGGACGAATGCGGTGATCACGGTGGGCCTTCCTGGTGTCACTGACTGGTTCTTGCTCTACAGGAACTCTATTACAGGGCCCGGCGCTTTGATCCGCGTCGCGCGACCAGGAGCCACACGGCGCGCCAGCCGAGCAGGACCAGTGCCAGGAAGAGGGTGGCCACGATGAAGAACGGGAGCACCACCACCTGAGCGGTGAGAGCGCGCAGCACCATTCCGCCGACGAGTGCGCCCAGCCAGACGGAGACGCCGGCAGGCCACAGGCGGAGCGGGGCCCGCCAGGCGCGTCCGGCGAGCCAGCCGATCGCGGCGCCGACCAGGAACGGCCAGGCGGTGACGAAGATTCCGAGGACGCCTTGATCCCGGTGGTGGGCGTCGCGTCCGATCCCCGCGAACACGAGGATCAGCACGACGTCCAGGACGATCGCAGCGGTCAGGAGGGGCTTGCTGGGGGAGTTCATCGCGGTCTTCCGGGTCGGGGGTGGTCAGGCGGCGCGGCGCTCAAGCAGCACCATGGTCTCGTAGTGGTGGCTCTGCGGGAACATGTCCATGAGCCGGGCCTTCACCGGAGCGAGGCCGGGCATCCGGGTCAGATCCTTGCCCAGGCTCACCGCGTTGCAGCTGGAATACAGGACGTGGCGCACTTCGGAGTCCTCGAGGAGGGAGGCGAGTTCCGCTCCCAGCCCGCGACGCGGCGGGTTGACGATCACGAGCTCGGGAAGCTCGACGGCGTCCCGGACGAAGGCCGTGGCGTCCGCTGCGACGAATCCTGTGTGGGGAAGACCGGCGTCCGAGGCGCTGAGGCGGGCGCTGGCCACGGCCTCCGCGCTCACCTCGATGCCCGTGACCTCACGGTCGGCGCGCGCCGCGTGGAGGGCGAAGCCGCCCACGCCGCAATAGAGGTCCCACAGCGTGGAAGGTCCGACCTCGTCCACCCATGCCGTGCCTTGACGGTAGAGCTCCCGGGCCACCGCGGTGTTGGTCTGGAAAAAGCTCCGGGTGCGCAGGTGCAGTGTCAGGGCGTCCAGCCGCATCGGCAGCGACTCCTGAGCGGTCAGGATGATCTCCTCGTCGCCTTCGAGGGTCGCCTTGTGCTCGGGGTGGATGTTCGCGGACACGACGACGGCGGCCGGAAGCGCCGCCTGAAGCCGCGGCAGGGCGTCCCGCAGCTGAGCGAGCTGCCGGGTGCTGCGCAGGACGAACCGCACCATGAGCTCGCCGTCGGGCGATTCGGTCACGATGAGGTACTTGACCTCACCCCGGCGGCGCGGCACGTCATACGGGATCAGGCCTGTGGTGCTGATGAAGTCCGCCAGGACCGGGAAGGCGGCCGTCAGGCCGGGGGAGCACAGCCCGCAGGCGCGCAGGTCCACGCCCAGGCCGTCGGTGTCGAGGATGCCCAGGGTGGGGGAGCCGGGGTCTCCGGAGATGACCATTTTGGCCTTGTTGCGGAAGCCGGATTCGGCCGCAGTGAATGAGGGGAGCCATTCGATGCCGGGGAAAGCGCCGAGCTGTCGGCGCAGATGCTCTTCCTTCCGGGCCACCTGGGTGGGGTACGGCACGCCCATCTCCGTACAGGAGCGGCACGTCCCGGCGTCAAAGTAGTCACACTGCATAGCTCGTCCAGTCTAGGTGGACCGGGCCGCCCAGGCGGACAAGCCGGAGGCCGGGGCTCGGCGCCCCGGCCTCCGTGGTGTGGTCGATTCAGTGACTGGTGCGATGGCCGGCGCCGCGGCCGCTGTGACTGAACAGCCCGAAGACGAAGAGGACGATCGCCGATCCGACGATGGCGAGGATCCATGTCTGGAGGCTCCAGAAGCCGGCGAGTCCGACGTTGAAGACGACGGCGCCGATCCAGCCGCCGAGAAGTGCTCCGACGACCCCGAGGATCAGGGTGGAGATCCACCCTCCACCATGTTCGCCGGGCATGATCATCTTGGCGATCGCACCGCAAATGAGACCCAGAATAAGGAATGCCACAAAGCCCATGACGTTTCCCCTTTTCCCTTGTTCTTGCTGGTACGTGGCGGGTGCCATGACCTGAATCCATTATCCGCCGATCGCGCTGCTTATACCAGGGTGTGTCAAGGTCTGCGTGCGGCGGGCCGCCTGGGCGCTTGACCAGGAATGTCAGTGACGCTTGGCATAATGACGCTCGTGGGGAAATCAACGAAAACACTCAGTGTCCTGGCCGCTTCCGTCATCCTGCTCGGTTCGCTGTCGGCGTGTGACGACGGGCGCAAGGGCGCCGAGTCCTACGTCCAGCAGCTCGCCGGCGGTCTCGCCGGGCTCAACGTCGGTTCGGTGCGCTTCGACGGCGTCGACGGCGCGGAAGCGGACAAGAAGCTGAAAGCCATCGTGAAGGGCCTGCCGGACAGCAAGCCCACCGTCAAGGTCGATTCCGTGACGGTGGAGGGGGAGAAGGGGACGGCGAAGCTCTCCTTCGACTGGACGCTGTCCGGAGCCCATTGGAGCTATTCCACCCAGGCCGGGCTGAAGAAGAGCAACGGCGAATGGACTGCTCAGTGGAGTCCCGCGCTCGTGGCGCCCGATCTGAAGGACGGCGAGGTCCTGGAGACGGGCGGTCAGTCCGCGCCCCGCGCGGACATTCTGGGAGCCGGAGGCAAGGTCCTGGTCACCAATCGGCCCGTCCTCGATTTCGGCATCGACAAGTCCCGTCTGAATGGCAAGGATGCCGATGCGGCCGCGCAGCAGGTGGCCCGCCTGGCCGATGTGGATCCCGCCGGATTCGCGGCACAGGTCAAGGCCTCCGGGCCTCAGGCATTCGTCAAGGCGATCACTCTCCGGGCGGACTCGGCGGAGGCCAAAGCACTGACCGCAGAGAAGCTCGCTCAGATCCCCGGCGCGAGGACCGTCCCGGGCACGTTGCCGCTGGCGCCGAGCCGGGGCTTCGCCCGCGCAGTCCTGGGGACGGTGGGCGAAGCGACCGCCGAACAGGTGGAGAAGTCCAAGGGTGAGCTCAAAGCCGGTGACATGACCGGCATCGGCGGCCTCCAGGCCCGGTATGACTCGCAGCTGCGCGGTCAGGAGGGCGTGGTGGTCCGGGCCAAGTCCACCGTCCCGGCGGATGCGCCGACGACGGACGGCGCCACCCAGGACGCGGGCCGCGTGCTCTTCCAGGTGGAGGCCAAAGCTGGAACCCCCCTCAAGACGACCCTCGACCCACGCCTTCAGGCGCTTGCGGAGGACACTCTCAAGGACATCGGGCCGGCCTCCGCGATCGTCGCCCTGCGGCCGTCTGACGGAGCCGTGCTCGCTGCGGCCTCGGGACCCGGCAGCAATGGCTACAACACGGCCATGATCGGTCAGTATGCGCCGGGTTCGACGTTCAAGATCGTGGACTCCCTGGCGATGATCCGCAACGGCATGACCCCGGACAGCACCGTTTCCTGCACCGCCACTGCTTCCGTGGATGGCCGGACCTTCAAGAACGCTCCGCTGTATCCCGCCTCGGAAGTGGGGACGATCCCGCTGAGGGAGGCGTTCGCCCACTCGTGCAACACGGCGTTCATCAACGCGCGGGACAAGGTGTCCCAGGCTCAGGTGAGCGCTGCGGCGCAGTCTCTCGGTGTCGGGCTTCCCTCTGACACGCTGAATTTCGACGGCTTCCTCGGGTCCGTTCCGGCCGCGGCGGAGGGCACGGAGCACGCGGCCTCCATGATCGGCCAGGGCAAGGTCCTGATGTCGCCGCTGGCGGCAGCGGTCATGGCCGGCTCAGTCGGCAAGGGCGCGCCGGTCACACCGAAGCTGGTCCTCGGGGAGGGGACCGCAGCCACTCCCGGGGCCACTGCGAGCGGTTCGCCGTCACCATCGACGACGACGGCGCCGATCGAGAAGCCGATCACGCCGGCGGAATCGGTGAAGCTCAAGGACCTCATGCGGGCCGTCGTGACATCGGGCCACGCAGGATTCCTGTCTGACGTCCCGGGTGCTCCTGTCGGGGCGAAGACCGGTACGGCCGAGTTCGGCACGGACAACCCGCCCAAGACCCACGCCTGGATCGTGGCGACGCACGGCGATCTCGCTGTCGCGGTCTTCGTCGAGGACGGTGGCTTGGGCGCCGACACGAGCGGTCCTCTGCTGAAGAAGTTCCTGGTCGGAGCCGCCGGCTAGAACGCGGGTTCAATCCAGGTCGAGCTTCATGCCAACGTGGCTCGCCACGAACCCCAGCCGGGTGTAGAAACGCTGGGCGTCGGTCCTGCGGGCGTCCGTCGTGAGCTGGACGAGGCCGGCTCCGTTCCGGCGGCCGTACTCGACGGCCCAGGAGATCATGGCGGACCCCACTCCTTGTCCGCGCAGCGTCGACGCGATGCGGACGCCTTCGATGTTGAGCCGGAGGCGTCCGCCACGGGAAATCCCCGGGATCAGGCTGAGCTGCATCAACCCGACGAGGGCGCCGTCGGAGTCTTCGACGACCGCGAGGAACTGGGCCGGATCGGAGTCGACCGCTTCGAAGCCTCGGAGGTAGGCGCCGTCGTCGTGCCGTTCGCGGGTCTGACCGAGCATGTCATCGTGCAGCAGCTCGATGAGGGACCCCAGGTCATTGCGGAGGGCCTTGCGGACGACGAAGCCCGGTGCGATGTCGACGGGTGGCAGGAACGGGGGAGTGGGGCTCATGCCCCCAGGCTACTGGGCCGCGGCTGAGTGAAGCGGTGCCGCCAGGGCATCACAGGCCGGGCGAAGGGCTCGTGGCCATCAGTACTGCGTAGACGGCGACGGCGATGAATGTCACGCTGCACAGCCCGATGAGCGGCAGCCAGGTCGCTGCGCGCCGTGGGCTTTTTCGGTTGATGATGGCCAGCACGAGCGTCGCGACGAAGAACGGCACGAAAACCAGTGCGAGGAGGACGCCGCTGAGCTCGAGTTCACCCTCGTAGCACCCCGAGCCAAGCGTCTCGAGGGTGCATTCCATCCGGAAGGGATAGGCGCCCAGCGCCAAGCCGAACAGTAGGGCCGCAGGGAAGCAGACCACCGTGCCCGCGATCGCGAGCACCACGGACGTTCTCTGACCTGCCGTCAGGCGGTCTCCTGGGAGGGTCTGTGATGCCATCCCGTCATGGTCCATCTGACCTGCCCTTTCGCTGTTCCGAAGCTCTGACGGTATCAGGGACGTTCGGAACGGCTCTTCGGACCGGTGGGGTTCGGTGGCCGGCTGCCACCGAAACTCAGGGGGAGGCCAGGACTGCTGCTGCCACCAGCGGAGCAGCAGTGACCACCACGATGAAGAGGCGTTCGCTGAGACCGAAGAACCGGCGTCGTAGAGGCTGGATGAGCAAGGCGAGGACAAGCGCCGTCAACGAGATCGCCGCGATCAGATCCAGTGCGTTCACCACGGCGACGGCGCCCGCTGGGCCCGCGATCAATCTGCTCAAGGGGGTGATGGTCGCGTAGGCGAGGGTGAACCAGGCGATCGCGAACAGCAGATGGATCCTGCCACGCGTGGTCGTGGTGGTGCCGCTGCGATCGGTCGGCACGAAAGGCATGACCGCCAGGAGCACGCCGAGGCCGAGCAGCCAGCCACCCAGCGTGGTGTCCGATCGGGAGGTGCTAGACAGGACGGCGAAGCCGAGCGAAAGCCAGGCCAAGGACGCCGTCCACGATGCGGCGGAAGCGACTGCCCTGGTCCGTTTCGCCGGAGATGCGGCGTAATCGCTGACGGTGTCGTGGACAGGGTGGATGCCGCCGGGCAGCACGTGCAGCAGGACGAACAGCAGGAGCCGCAGGGAGAACAGAACAACCGCTGTGCCGGCGAGGAAGTGCGTCATGGGGGAATTCCTTGAGTCGTGGACCGGGTTGTCGGAATCGACGCTAAACTTTCAAGTCACTTGAAGGTCAAGGGGGATGATGAGGATCAGTGAACTGGCTCGCCGCACGGGTGTGGCGCCGTCGGCGATCAGGTTCTACGAGGATCGGGACATGTTCAGCCCGGGTCAGGTGAAGCGATTGCCCAATGGCTATCGTGACTACACGCCGGAGGCTCAGCGCCGAGTGGAACTGATTCTTGCGGGACGGGCGGCCGGCTTCTCGTTGACGGAGATGCGGGAGCGCATGACGCATTGGGACGGCATGAGCGAGGGGGAGAAGGCGTCGCTCCTGGCGGAGCAGCTCGAGGTCATCGACGGGCGGATTGCCGAACTCGCACATGCCCGGGACACCGTCAGGGCCGCGCTGGTAGCGTTGCGAGGGAGCCGCGCTGTTGGAGAGGTGGACCGGCAATGACCTGGGAACGGCCTGAGGGCTCGTGAGAGGATCGATGGTGTGACGGACAGTACATCGCTGGAACTACCGCCCCTCCATGACTCTCTGACGTGGCTGACTCCGCTCTCGGAGGAACGCGCCGCGCACCTGGTGACCTTCTTATCCGACCCTGCGCCGACGGACGTTCTGGACATGGGGTGCGGGTGGGGTGAGTTGCTGCTCCGGGTCGTGGAGTCGGTGCCGCACGCGCGAGGCAGGGGAGTGGACCGGTCGCCGGCGTTCATCGAGCGGGCACGCCAGCAAGCGCGGATTCGCGGGCTGGATGACCGGGTGATTTTCGATCTCATGCCTGGCTTGGAGGCTCAGAATGCAGCGGCCGATGCGGTCATCTGCATTGGTGCGAGCCAGATCTGGGGGCCGCCGGTGGAGGATGCCCAGCCCCTGGACTACGGCGCGGCTCTGCGGTCTTTGCTGCTGACGGAACCAAGCTCGCCGAAGCCGACGGGCGGCCCGGCGGCATCGTGCGCGCCGAACTGACGCGTCGAACTCCCTGAACAGTGAGAGCGTCGCGTGGAGGTCATGTCTCAGCGCACTGTGAACGAGGGGAACGTCTCGTGCGCCAAGGAGGGGCGAGATGATCGGCCCAGGGCAGCGTCCGGATTATTAGTTGACATAATGTAGATTATCGGCGCTTTACTGTCGTGGACGGAGAGGGTTTGGTCGACGTCGTATACCTGTGACGGCGACCTCGGCATTCCGACTGCAGGACTCGACCAGGCTCTGGTCGCGCGCGGCATTCTCGCTTAGCCTGACTCCACGACTGCTCATGGAACGCCGCGGCAGAGATGTGGAGAGTTCTTCGATGACCGCCGACCGAGACATCACGCCTGACACGTCCGTCGGTGTCAGCTGGATCTCTCTCGTCTGCGTGCTCGTGATCATCGGCGGGTCACTTGTCGCGGTGCATGCGCTCTGGCCTGACACATTCTTCGACGTCGCCGTATGGGTGGTCGTCGCTGAGGTGATCGGACTCCTGGCTGCGGTGTTCATCCGCCAGGCGAGGCGCCGCCGTCGGGTTCAGCGTTCTGGACATGAGGCGATCGGCGTCGTCGAGAGTTCGAATCCATGGCGGAGGCAGGGCCAGGAAGGCTCTGCGGACACGATCGGTGCCGTGGTGACCGCGACGGCGTCGTCCTCATCAGCACCCGATCGGCGTCCTGAACGCGCCGAGCGACCCGCCCCTGCGCCCACCGCGCCACTCCCCTGCACTTTTTTGACCATTCGGCGCTCACCTGGATCGTTACATGACAGCCGCCCGAAATATTCTCGACAGACACTTTCGCGGACACCTGCGTCATATAGCGTCGTGCCATGTCTGACACTCCTGTTTCTCACCCGCTCGCACTCGGGCCGGTGGCCCCACCCGCCAGCACCGTAGACGGGTTCGTCCAAGAATTCCTCAACAACCTGAACTTCCGTCAGGGCGTGGCGCTGTCGACATCGAGCGACAACGACCGCTACCTGGCGCTGGCTGAGACCGTGCGGGACTATCTCATGGCCCGCTGGCTGGAAGACCAGCGCCGCCAGCACGAGCGCCAGGCCAAGGGCGTCTGCTATCTTTCCGCCGAGTACCTCCTGGGGCGGCAGCTCGACAACAACCTCCTGGCGAGCGGGCTCAATGAGATCGCGACCGAAGCCCTCGCCTCCTGCGGCATCGACATCGATGAGCTCCGCCGCCTTGAGGTCGAGCCGGGTCTCGGCAACGGCGGTCTGGGTCGCCTGGCGGCCTGTTTCGTCGATTCCCTCGCCACCATGAGCGTCCCGTCCATCGGGTACGGCATCCGCTACGAATTCGGCATCTTCCGTCAGACGTTCGTCGAAGGCCAGCAGGCCGAACAGCCCGATCAGTGGCTGGCCATGGGCTCCCCCTGGGAATTCCCGCACCCTGAAGCGGCGCAGACCATCTCGTTCGGCGGTCACACTGAAAGCTACGACGACGACGGCACGCAGCGGACCCGCTGGGTCCCGGCCTGGGACGTCCAGGCCGTCCCCTACAACTACATGGTGCCCGGCTACCGCAATGGCCGCGTCAACACGCTGCGCCTCTGGAGCGCCGAGGCCACCAACGCCTTCGATCTGCGCACCTTCAACTCCGGCGAGTACTCGGAGGCCGTGCGCGCCCAGACGTTCGCGTCCAACATCTCCAAAGTGCTGTACCCGGAGGACTCGACGCCGCAGGGCAAGGAGCTGCGCCTTCAGCAGCAGTACTTCTTCGTGGCCGCCTCGATCCGGGACTTCCTGGACCGTCAGCTCGCCGAGGGTTTCGATCTCAAGAACCTGCCTGAGCGCGTGATCTTCCAGCTCAACGACACTCACCCGGTGATCGCGGTGCCGGAACTCATGCGCGTCCTGGTGGATGAGCGAGGTCTCGACTGGGCCGAAGCGTGGGAGATCACCCGTCAGTGTTTCGCCTACACCTGTCACACTCTCCTGCCGGAGGCCCTGGAAGTCTGGTCGGTGGACCTGCTCGGGCGCCTGCTCCCCCGCCACCTGGAGATCATCTACCGCATCAATGAGGAGTTCCTCCTGTCGGTGCGGGAACAGTTCGGCGACGATGAGATGCGGATCCGCAACATGTCGATCATCGGCGAGCACCCGGAACGCTCCGTCCGGATGGCTTATCTGGCGACAGTGGCCGGCGCCAAGGTCAACGGCGTCGCCGAGCTGCACTCACAGCTCCTCCGGGACAAGGTGCTCCCCGACTTCGCCGAGTTCTTCCCCGGCAAGTTCACCAACGTCACCAACGGGGTCACGCCACGGCGTTTCCTCCGCTTGGCGAATCCCGCACTGTCCTCTCTCATCTCGGACACCATCGGCTCGGGCTGGGAGACGGACCTGGACCGCCTCAAAGAACTGGAGCCCCACGCGGAGAATCCTGCGTTCCGCGCGGCATTCGCCGAGGTCAAAGCCCATAACAAGGACCGCCTCCGCGACGAGCTGATGCTCCGTGACGGCCTGGTGGTCGGTGAGGGACATCTGCTCGACGTCATGGTGAAGCGCCTGCACGAGTACAAGCGCCAGATGCTCCAGGTGCTGCACATCGTCACGCTCTACGAGGGTGTCCAGTCCGGCCGGGTGAAGGCATCCGACATCACTCCGCGTACTTTCATCTTCGGGGCGAAGGCCGCTCCTGGATATGCCATGGCGAAGCGGATCATCCACCTCATCAACGCGGTCGGATCCGTGGTCAATAACGATCCGCGCGTCGAAGGCCGGCTCAAGGTGCTCTTCCCGCCCAACTACAACGTCACGCTCGCCGAGCGGGTGATTCCGGCCGCCGACCTCTCGGAGCAGATCTCCCTGGCCGGCAAGGAGGCCTCCGGCACGGGCAACATGAAGTTCGCGCTGAACGGCGCGCTCACCATCGGCACGGACGACGGCGCGAACGTCGAGATCCGCGAGCTTGTGGGCGATGACAACTTCTTCCTCTTCGGCATGACCGAACCGGAGGTCGCGGCACTGTGGGCCAAGGGATATCGGCCGAGCGAGTTCTACCAGGGCAATGAGGACCTCCGCCGCGCGATGGACCTCATCGCCTCCGGCGCGTTCTCCGGCGGAGACCGCTCGACCTTCGAACCGATCGTCTCCAACCTGCTCTACGACGACCGCTTCATGGTGCTGGCGGACTACGGCTCTTATTTGCAGGCTCAGCGCACCGTGGACGCCGCATACGCAGACCAGGACGCCTGGACCCGGTCCGCGATCCTGAACGTCGCGCGCTGCGGCTTCTTCTCGTCGGATCGCTCGATGCGCGACTACATCGAGCGGATCTGGCACACGCCGCCGTCGCTGTAGACCGACTGGCAGCACGCTTGACGGAGCCCCGGACGCCACCTGGCGCCCGGGGCTCTGCTGTGCCCGCTCCCCCGCGTCTTCTCCCCCGGGACCCACCCCTTGCGGCAAAGTAGTTCAGATGCAAAACTATCTTCATCACCCGTGGTGCAGATCACAGACGAAGGAGTCTTCATGCGCATCGCCATCGCAGGGGCCGGCATCGGCGGCCTGGCCCTCGCTCTCAGTCTCGAAGCGGCAGGCCTCCGGGAGGTCGTCGTGTACGAACGCAGCCGTGAGATCCGGCCCTTGGGCGTCGGGATCAACCTGCTGCCCCACGCCGTGCGGGAACTGGACGAGCTCCGTCTGGGCTCCCGGATCCGGGAGCTCGGCGTAGAGCCGGAGGCCTTGAGCTATTTCAACCGTCATGGCCAGGAGATCTGGTCCGAACCGCGTGGGCTGGCCGCGGGATACCGCTGGCCTCAGCTGTCCGTGCACCGGGGCCGGCTGCAGCTCGTTCTTTACGAAGTGGTCCGGGAGCGGCTGGGCGACGTGGTGCGCACGGGACATCGACTGTCCGCGGTCCGGGACCGGCCCGACGGCGTCACCGCCACCTTCGACACCGTGGACGGCCCCGTGGACGTGGACGCCGACGTGCTGATCGGCGCCGACGGCATCCACTCCGCCCTGCGCGCCCTCCGGTATCCCGAGGACGGCGCTCCCGTCTGGAGTGGACTCACTCTCTGGCGCGGAACGGCACGCGTCGCGCCGTTCCTGGATGGTCGCACCATGATCATGGCGGGCGACGGCGAGCAGAAGTTCGTCGCCTACCCTCTCGAACCGCTCGACCCGGCGACGGGCACGCAGCGCGTCAATTTCATCGCCGAGCGCCGCGTCGCCGGCTCACCGGACGCCGACTGGAACCGCGCCGTCGCGCCCGCTCCGATCGCGGAGCTGTTCCGCGGCTGGTCCTTCGACTGGCTCGATGTGCCGGGGGTCATCGCCGGCGCCGAAGAGATCCTCGAATACCCGATGGTGGACCGCGACGCACTCCCCCGCTGGAGCATCGGCAGGACGACGCTGATCGCGGACGCCGCCCACGCGATGTACCCGAACGGATCCAACGGCGGTTCGCAGGCCATCCTCGACGCCCGCACGCTGGCCCACCACCTCGCGACTGCGGCGACGATCGAGGATGCCTTGCAGCGCTACGAGAAGGACCGCCGTCCCGTCACGGCGAAACTTCTGGAGATGACGCGGCAGACCGGGCCGGAACGCGTCATGCAACTCGCCCACGAACGGGCGCCCGGCGGCTTCGCGGACATCCACGACGTGATCCCGGCAGCGGAGCTCGAGGAGATCGCGGCGTCCTACAAGCGTGCCGCGGGTTTCCACCCGGAACAGCTCAACGCGCGGTCTTCGCTGGGAGTGGGAGCCGGGGCATGATCGTCGACGCCGCACGACTGGCCGCAGTCGTCTCACCGCTCCGCCGGACCCTGCTGACCGTGACCCGCGCCCGTGCCGATCTGCCCGACATCCCGGATGCGCAGGTTGAGATCCTCCGTGCCCTCCCGCGCGGAACCGCGACATCGCCCGGTGAACTCGCCACGACGCTGGGCCTCAGCAAGTCCAGCGTCAGCAACCTTCTCGCGTCTATGGAGCGGGCGGGTCTGATCAGCCGGCGCCCGAGTCCCGAGGACGGGCGCGGGGTCCAGGTCCGCGCCTCCGAGGACGCGCTCCGCCACTTCGAGTCCTTCGACGCCACGTCCACGACCGTCATTCTGGAGGCGGTGGCGCGCTTGAGCCCGGAGGAACAGAGCGTCCTCGCCGCGGCGGTTCCGGTGCTGGAGAGCCTGCGGGACCTGGTCGCACGGAGCGGCAGTGCGGAGGTCTCGACGGGGGACTCGCCCCCGCAGGGCCCTGGGGTGACGTCATGACGGCGCCGCTTCCTGTGCCGGGCCTGGAAGCCGCCTTCGACGTCGAGGTGCAGGTCGGCGCTCCGGCCGACCATGGCGTCACCCGCGTCGGTCATCGCCGCGTGGTGCCGATCCTCGGTGGCAGGATCTCCGGTGCGGTGACCGCGGAGATCCTGGAGGGCGGCGCTGACTGGCAGCGCATCCGCCCGGACGGAGGCTGCGAGATCGATGCCCGCTACAGTGCCAGGACCGAGGACGGCGAGCTCCTGTATCTCCACGCCGAGGGTCTCCGCATCCCCGGTCCTCAGGCCGCCGAGGCGCTGGCCCGCGGCGAACAGCCCGGGCCGGAAGAGTTCTACTTCCGGACCACTGTCTCGATCGAGACCTCGGCGCCGCGGCTGGCCCACCTGGAACGGTCATTGTTCATCACGTCAGGTCTGCGTGATGCGGACACCGTGCGCTACACGGCCTACCGGGTGAGCTGAGCGTCCACGACGGCGGCCCGCCGGCCGAAAGCCGGTGCGGCGCCGCCGTCGTCGTGCGTCAGGTCGTGGTCCGCGTACGTGCAGCGGGCCTCCGCAGGAAGGCGGCGAGCAGGACGGCCATCGCCAGGCAGACCCCGGCGTTGACGAGGATGGCCGTGGTGAGGCCACCCAGGATCACGTCCGGCCCGGCGGCCCCGGCCCCCATGCTGGTCAGGTGCGCCGTGACGATGGCGCTCATGATCGGGATCCCGAGGGTGATGCCGATCTGCTGGCTCATGGTCGCGAGCCCGGTGGCGAGGCCTTGCTCGGTGTCGGGCAGACCGGAGGTCGCGGTCACGGTGAACCCGACGATGACCACCAGATTGGCCACTCCTCCGACGAAAGTCGCGATCAGGAGAAGGATGAGCGACCCGGGCTCCGAGCTCAGCAGCGCCAGGATGCCGGTGGCGGCGGCCTGCGCGGCGAACCCGCCGGCCAGCGCCCCCTTGGTGCCGAACAGGGCGATCACCCGGGGCCCGAGCAGTCCACCCAGAACGGTGCCGAGCCCCAGGACCGCGAAGGAGAGGCCCGCGCCGAGCGGGCTGTACCCGAGCACGCGCTGCACGTAGAGGGTCAGAAGGAACACGAGGGAGGTCTCGGTGGCGAAGGCCGCCAGACCGGCCAGATTCCCCCACGCGATGGCCGGACGGCGCACCATCCAGAGGGGCACGAGCGGTGCAGCGGCACGCCGTTCCACCAGGATGAAGGAGACGAGCAGGACGGCGGCCGCCCCCAGCGCGACCAGGGTGAATGGTGAGGTCCAGCCGGTTTCGGCGGCCTGAGTGAGCCCGAGGACCAGGGCGAACAGGCCCAGCGTCACGGTGATCGCGCCCGGCACATCCAGGGTCTGCCGCGTGGCGGGACGGCTCTCGTGGAGCACCAAAGGGCCGGCGATCAGCACGCCGAGGGCCACCGGGATGTTGAGGAAGAAGGCCCATCGCCAGCTCAGAATGTCGGTCAGGAGGCCGCCCAGAACGGCTCCCGTGGTGAAACCCGCAGCCATCAGCGCGCCGTTCAAGCCGAGGGCCTTCTCCCGCAGAGGACCCTCCTCGAAGGCGGCGAGGAGCAGCGCCAGGGCCGACGGGATCACCAGAGCCGTAGCGATGCCCTGGCCCACCCGGGCGGCGAGGAGCAATGCCGGTTCGGTCGCGATCCCGCCGACCAGCGACGCGATGCCGAGAAGCGCCATGCCGGTGAAGAACACCCGACGTCGGCCGAGCAGATCGGCGACCCGTCCGGACAGCAGCGTGAGTCCCGCCGCGCACAGGGAGAAGGCCGTGGCGATCCATTGCAGGTTCTCCAGGGCGAAGCCGACCTCCCTGCCGATGACCGGAAGGGCGACGTTGAGGATTGAGAAGTCGACGGCGAGGGTGAAGCCCGCCGTCAGCAGCACCACGAGCGCGATCCGCTGATGCCGGGACATCGTGGCACCCGTGCCGGCGGCACCGCCTGAGCCTGCACCGCTTGGTCTCCCACCGCCGTCCGGTGCGGCGGCGGGCGTGCCGCTCTCCGTGTGCGGTCCCGAGGGAATGGTCATGCCGTGGCTCCTTGCTCGTGGGGTCGATGCCGCCTCAGGTGGCGGTGCCTCCACTGTGCGGCCGTCGCCGGATCGCAACCAGACCCGGCCCTGCCTAGCACTCCCAGGGACAGGACAGCCGGCTTTCCTCGGGGCAGAATGGCTTCCATGAACCCTCAGAGCGAACTCGGCGAGTTCCTTCGGCTCCGCCGCGCGGGCATCCAGCCGGATGACGTGGGACTGCTGCACCACGGAGTGCGACGCGTGCCCGGGCTGAGGCGCGAGGAGCTGGCGATGCTCGCCGGAGTGAGCCTCACGTACTACACGCGGCTAGAACAAGGCCTCAGCACCAATGCGTCCGATGCCGTGCTCGACTCCCTGGCCCGGGCCCTCCGTCTGAGCGCCGACGAACGGAGCCACCTGTTCGATCTGGCCCGTCCGGCGAGGAAGCCGGGCCGTCGCGGACCGTCCCGACCGGACGAGGCTCGGCCGGGCACGATCCGATTGGTGCAGGCCATGACCGGCGTGCCCGCCGTCGTGCTGGGCCGTCTCGGCGACGTGCTCGCATGGAATCCGCTGGGGCATCGCCTGGTGGCGGGCCATCTGGACTTCGCCGCGCCCGCGGCGCCCGAGACGAGGCCCAATCTGCACCGGCTGCTCTTCCTCGACCCGCAGACGCGCGAGCTCTACTCGCGCTGGCCGGAGGAGGCCTCCCGTGCCGTCGCCTCGCTGCGTCTGCTGGCGGGACGGGCCGACGACGGCGCGCTGGCCGCGCTGATCGGTGAACTGACGCTCCGCAGCGAGGAGTTCGCTCGGCTTTGGTCCCGGCATCCCGTGCAGAACTGCGTCTCGGGAGTCAAACTGTTCCGGCATCCCGAACTGGGTGAGCTGGAGCTGTCGTTCGAAGTGCTGGACTCCCCCGACGATTCGGGACACCGCATCCTCCTGTACACGGCCGAGCCGTGCAGCCCGGCCGAGGAGTCGCTCAAGCTGCTGGGGATCCTGGCGGAGTCGACCGGAAACGCTGTCCCGAAGGCTGAGATCAGGCCCGGGCCATCCTCTCGGCCAGCCTCCTGAGAGGAACCGGGACCTCGCTCGGCTCCAGTTCCGCCGCCAGAGCGCCGGCCAGCAGCTCCTTGCGTCCTGAGGCGACCCCGCAGAAACGGTGAAGCTGCTCGGCCAGGGGCCGGCCCTGCCACGCGGGTTGCTGCTGCAGGGTGGCCAGCTTGGTTCCGAGCCCGAGTCCTTCGATGACCTCCACCGTCCGTGCCGTCCCCAGAGCGCGGATCAGCTCCTCTTCGAGGTCGGCGCGGCAGACGAAGAAGCCCCGGGAGGGCAGTTCCCGTTCGTGAGCCACTCCGAGACCTGCCACGTCCAGCGCCCGCAGCACGAATCGCACCTCTCCGGCGTCGCAGAGCCCGAGGAGGCCGGCGTCGGGCCTGGCGCGGACGGTGTCCAGCAGCACCCGCCGCACGTTGGTCACTCCCCCGAGATCCACCAGCTGCACGGAGGAGAGGTCGACATCGAGGCGCTTGGCGACCGCCCGTACGGCCGCGACATCACTGACTCCCTCGAGGAGCACGGTGGTGGCGCAGAACGTCCCTTCGGTCTCCGCCCAGGTCAAGCCCTCCATAGCGGCCCAGTCTGGCAGTCCCGTGCCCAGCCGACAAGACCTCGGCCGATCGGAAACTCACACCCCGGCCTTGGATCACCGCCTCCCGACGTCTAGATTCGGTTCATGCTGGTCATCGGTTCGGTGGTGTTCCGTGTTCGCGATCTGACCGCGCAGACCGCCTTCTGGTGCGCGGCGCTTCACTATGTGGTGAGGGAGCCCCCAGGGGACGACTTCGTCCTGCTCCATTCCCCGGAAGGCCGCGGCCCCAATGTGTCGCTGGACGCTTCGCCCTCGGAGCGCATGCTGCCACCGCGGCTCCATCTCGACCTGTACGCGCAGGACCAGGCGGCGGAAGCCGTAAGGCTCGAGGCGCTGGGGGCGCGCCTCGTCCACTGGGAAGGCCGGCCTGACGACGCCGATTACCTGATCATGGAGGACCCCGAAGGAAATCGCTTCTGCGTGATCGACGCCGCCGAGTGGAGTGGGTGGGGTCCTGACCCAGCAGGCAGAATGGACTCATGAGTGTCATCAAGATCAACGCCATCACCGTTCCCGCAGATTCCGGCGACGAGCTCGCCAAGCGCTTCGCCGCCCGCGCCACCTCGGTGGACGGCCAGCCCGGCTTCGAGGGCTTCGAGCTTCTGCAGCCGTCCGACGGCCGCAATGTCTGGCTCGTCCTGACCCGCTGGGCCGATGAGGAGAGCTTCAACGCCTGGCGCGAGTCGGCGTCGTTCGGTCATGGTCACCGCCCTTCCGGAGGCGACGACGGCGCGCGCCAGCGCCCGGTGGGAGTGTCCGCCGAGCTGTGGAGCTACAGCGTCGCGGACCTCAGCAGCGGAGAGTGATGTGACGGGGCGGTCACGGGGGAAGATCCCGTGGCCGCCCTTTCGTGTTGCCCGACGGATCCGTCGACCAGGACGAGGCGGAAACGCGGGCGTTAGACTCCCGGTGTGCCGATCTTCCATCACCTTGAGCTCTGGACTCGCGACCTTCCCGGCGCCGAGCCGTCCTTCGACTGGCTCCTGGCCCACCTCGGTTTCGTCAAGGACGACCCCGCGGACTGGCCGCAGGGCCGGATCTGGCGGCATCCGGAGGGAAGCTATCTGGTGCTGGAGCAGTCCCCCGCGGTGCTGGACGAACCGCACGACCGGCTCCGTCCCGGGCTGAACCATGTGGCCTTCACCGTTCCGGGCCGTGCCCTGCTCGACGAGCTGCGCAGGGACGCCGTCGCGAACGACTGGCAAGAGCTCTTCCCGGAGGTCTACCCGCATGCCGGCGGTCCTCAGCACACCGCGCTATACCTGGTGAACGGGCAGGGCTTCGAGGTCGAACTGGTCGCCTGAACGGCTCAGTGGCCGAACACCAGTTGCGCGGCGATGATCACCATGGTCACGGCGATGGCCGCGTCGAGGAGGCGCCAGGCGGCCGGTCGGGCGAAGACCGGAGCCAGGAATCGGGCGCCGAACCCCAGCAGGCTGAACCAGATGACACTCGCCGCCGCGGCGCCCGCGCCGAAGGACCACCGCGCCTCTCCGTGCGCCGCGCCGAGAGAGCCGAGCAGCAGCACCGTGTCCAGGTAGACGTGCGGGTTCAGCCAGGTCAGGGCGGCCACCGTACCGAGAGTCGCCCAGAGACCGGCGCTTCCTCCGCGTTCGGTGGACAGGGCGGAACTCTTGCTCATCACCCGCCGTGCCGCCGTGAAGGCGTAGGCCAGAAGGAATGCGGCGCCGGCCCAGCGTGCCACCACCAGAATCCAGGGCGCCGCCTCGATCGCTGCGCCTACCCCTGAGATCCCGGCCAGGATGAGCACGGCGTCACTGCCCATGCAGAGCAGCACGACGGGCACCACATGCTCTCGCAGAAGACCTTGGCGGAGCACGAAGGCGTTCTGCGCTCCGATGGCGATGATGAGGGACAGTCCGGCGCCGAAGCCGGCGAAAAGCACGGGGATGTCAGGGGAGATCACCCGCTCACGCTATCCACGACGCGGCCCGAAGTGAAGCTAATTATTCTTCAGGATCATTAGAATCATTCATGTGATAGCTCATCCCGATCAGCTCCGCGCCCTGAGCGCGGTCGTGGAACATGGCACCTTCGACGCCGCGGCCGCCGCTTTGCACCTCACGCCATCCGCGATCAGCCAGCGCATCCGAGCGCTGGAGCAGCAGGTCGGGAAAGTGCTGCTCCTGCGCTCGAAACCTGCCGTGGCCACGGCTCCCGGTCGGGCGGTGCTGCGTCTCGCGCGTCAGATCGCCCTCCTGGAACAGGAGACGGCGGTGGAGCTCGGGCTGGAGGACCCGCACGGGGCGCGCATCCCCCTGGTGGTCAATGCGGACTCACTCGCCACCTGGGTGCTCCCGGCTCTGGCCACCGTGCCCGGGGTGCGCTTCGAGATCCTCGTGGACGATCAGGATCACACGACCGCGTGGCTCCGCGAGGGTGTCGCGATGGCTGCGATCACCTCGGACACGAGCCCGGTGCCCGGGTGCCGTGTGACGTCACTGGGGGTGATGCGGTATCACGCCATGGCGAGTCCATCGTTCCGCGACCGCTGGTTCCCCGAGGGGCTGACGGTCGACGGCCTCTCGCGCGCCCCCATGCTCAATTTCAACCGCAAGGACAGCCTGCAGGACCGCTTCCTGGCTCTCCACAGCCCGGAGAAGATCCTGGATCCACCGTGCACTCATGTCCCCTCCAGTTCGGAGTTCGTGAAAGCGACCGAGCTGGGGCTCGGCTGGGCGATGCTGCCGGACATTCAGACGGACGAGGGACGTGAAGCGGGCCGTTTGGTCGTGCTGGATGAGGCGAACACGGTGGACGTCAGTCTGCATTGGCAGCAGTGGGCGGCGGGCTCGGCCGCTCTCGATTCCGTCGCGGCCGCCCTGCGCGAGACCGCCGATGTCGTGCTGCGCTGAGTGCCTGCTGTCCTGACCACCCGGTGCGGCGCAGCGTTCACTCGCCGCGGAAGTATTCCGCCATCCCCGGAATGGCGAACCGCAGCTTTCCATGACCGGCCGCCTCGATCAGGCCGGCATCGATGAGCCGGGTCCGGTAGTTCCCCACGGCGCTGGCCCTCATGCCGATCCGCTGACCGATGTCGCCGCTGGTGGAGATCCCGTCGGGGTCCTCGGCCATCGCTTCGAGGAACTCCCGGTCCCTCGGCGAGACGGAGGCCAGCGCCGCTTCGATGACGGTCCGGTCATGACGACGCCGGGCAGCCGCCACGGCGCGCTGCACGGCATCATCGCCGAGCGGCCCGACCTCGGCCTCCTTCCAGAGGTAGTACCCCACCAGCTGGATGAGGAAGGGGTACCCGCCCGTCGCCTCGGCGGCCCGCGCGGCCTGGTCCGGGCCCAGCGTCCAGCCGCCCTCGGCGAGCGTGTCGCGGAGGGACCGTTCGACGTCGTCGAGCGCGGCGGCATGCAGATCGATGCGGTCGGCACGGCGCAGGAAGGTCGCGACGCCTTCGTTGAGGAGGTCCGAGACGGCGGACGGCAGCCCGGCGAAGACGAGCCCGATCGGCAGGGACTCGCGGATCAGGTGCTGGACGTCGGCGGCCAAGAGGGCCAGCTCGGAGCGATTGGCGGCGTGGATCTCGTCCACGGTCAGGATGAGTCCGGTTCCCTTCTCGGCGAGGAGGGCCAGCAGGGCGATCGCCTGATCGCGCCACTGGACCTGCTCCTCAGGTGCCAGCTGCGTGGTGATCCCGAATCCGGCGACGGAGAGGGCGGTGACCCGCCGGGCCGCGCGCCCCTCCCCCAGCTCCTGAGTGAGCCGGCGCATGTGCTCGCCGATCCTGGCCACGAAGCCCGGCGTCGCGGTCTCGGAGATGACGGCCCAGCCGGCCTCCAGCGCCGCATCCTCGGCGGCCCCCAGCATGACGGTCTTCCCCACGCCACGCACGCCTGTGAAGATGGTCAGCAGACCCGGCGCCCCCGAGCCCAGGTGCAGTCCGTAGGTGAACTCGTCCAGGAGGCCTTCCCGGCCGATCAGTTCGGGAGGAGTGGCCCCGGCGGTCGGGCGGAACGGGTTTTTCATGGGACGAGTCTAACGGTGAGTTTGTGTGAATTCTATGAATTTTATGAATTCATGTGAAGGGACGCTCGGCGAGATGCCGCAGCCTGCTGACGAACCGCGCCGCGTCCCGCACCCGCGGGGCCAGCTCCGCCTCCGAGGGCAGCGGCGACTCCGACGCGAAGAGGACGTCCACCCGCTCGTCGTACAGCACGTCGACCAGGTGCGCCCAGCGCTGCGTCGGCTCCCGCTCCAGACGTTCGACGCCGGGCACTCCGGTGATCTCCCACCTCCTCCACCGCCGCGCGAGGACCAGATAGTCCTGCGCGGAGAGGGGGTCATCGCAGAGCCTGGCGAACTCCACGACGAAAACGCCGTCGGACGCCAGCCCCGCCCGCAGGCTCCGGCTCCCGCCTCCGAGGGGCACCTGCAGCTCCTGCGCTCCCCCGGCCTGGTCGCGCCCGCCGGACTCCGTGGACGGCTCCCTGAGCCAGCCGGGCTGCGCCGACCCGCCCGGGATCCCGGTCTGCCGATGATCCCACGTCCCCGTCAGCTCGATGACGTGAAAGCCGGATTCGATCGTCCGGATGACCGGCAGGACCGCCTCGTGGAAGAGCGGATCGGGCAGGAGGCGGTGCGGTGGGTAGTTCGATGTGGCGAGGACCCGCACCCCGGCCGCGAGCGCGCGCGGGAGCCAGCGATTCAGGAGATGGGCGTCGGCGACGTCGTGGAGGAGGAATTCGTCGAAGAGCAGCACCGGGGTTTCCGTCCGGTAGCGCGCCAACACGTGCTCGGCGCGTCCGGGATCGGCCGCGAGCGCCGAGTGCAATCCGCTGAGGAAGCCGTGGAAGTGGACGCGCTGCCGGGTCTCCTCCGGGAGGAGGGTGAAGTACTCCTCCAGTAGCCAGGATTTGCCACGCCCGACGGCGCCCCAGAGGTAGATGGGGGCGGCTCCGGCCGACTCCAGTCGGTCGAGGGCTTCCTGTTGAGCTTCGTCGAGCCGACGGCCTTCGGCCTCCACGTTCCGGCGGACCGCAGCCGCGGTGGGCAAGGCAGCGGTCTTCGCGGTGGAGGGGAACAGGCGGGGCAGCATGCCTGTACTCTACATCTATAGAGGATTGGGTCGGCTAGAGAGCACCCATGGAGGACCGGGGGGCGGCGTGATGGGACAGGACCGGCGAGAGGCGATCTGCGAGGCCGCGGTCGGGTTGCTGGCGCGGGATGGCGCCCGTGGGCTGACGCACCATGCGGTGGACCGGAGTCTGGGCCTGCCGCTCGGGTCTGCCTCGTACTACTTCAGGACGCGGCTTGCACTCCTGGAGGCGACGGCCCGGTGGATCGCGGTCCGGTCCCGCGCCGAACTGGACCGCGGTCTCTCGGGCGCGGCGGACGCGGGCCCTGGAGCGCCGGGGCGCGATGGCCTTCCCGGGGCTGCCGCCGTCGTCGCCCGTCAGATGGAGCTGCTCTTGACGGTCCGCCGCGATCAGGCGCTCGCACGCACTGCTCTGCTGGGTGAGACGTCGCTGCCCGGCGACGTGCGCAGCGCCCTGGCGCGCTGCCTGTTCTCCCACCACCTGGCCGAGAATCTGATGGCCGGTCTCGGGGCTCACGAGCCCAGGGAGGCGGCGAAGGACCTCGTGACTTTCCTGGAGGGACTCGTCGCCGAGGAGCTGTGGAACGCCTCCTCGAGTTCCGCCACGTCCGCAGTGGCCACTCGTGTGGAGCGGCATCTGAAGCGGCTGCTCGCCGTCGCCTGAGTCCCGGTGGGCGTTACGCGATGACCAGGGCGCCACCCAGCCCCAGAGCAGCGACCAGCACGGTGGACCCGGCGGCCAGGGCGAGCAGCCTTCCGCTGCCGGACAGGAGTGACTTCACGTGGACGCCGGCGCCGAGTGCGAACATGGCGGCCGACAGCAGGAATTCCTGGGCTGAGGAGGCCAGGGCGAGCACTTCGTGCGGCACCGGCAGAAGGCTCCGGACCACCGCCGCGATGATGAACCCCACGAGGAAGAGGGGAATCACGGGTGGTTTACTCGACGCGGAGTCCTGACTCATGTCGCCCTCCGGGGCGAGCGCGCGGGACCGGGCTCCCAGGACGGCGGCCACGGGGGCCAGCAGCAGCACGCGGGCGAGCTTCATGCTGACCGCCAGGCCGAGCGCTCCCCCACCGAACAGACCTCCGATCGCGACGACTTGCCCGACTTCATGCACCGAAGCGCCCGCCCAGAGCGCCGTCTGTTCCGTGCTGAGCCCCAGGAGGGCTCCGAGACCGGGAATCAGCGGGATCATGAGGGTTCCGAACAGGACCACGAGCGCGACGGCGGTCACCGTCTCCTTCTCGCGGGCATCCACGCTCGACTCGACGCCGGCGACAGCTGCGGCGCCGCAGATCGAGAATCCACAGGCCACGAGGAGCGCTTGTCTACGCTCCACCCCGAGCAGGCGGCCGAGGCCGAGGGTTCCCACGATGCCGACGCCGACCACGAGGACCGCCAGCACCGGGACTCCCCAGCCGCGGGCGAACAGCTCGGGCAGAGACAGCTGCAGGCCCAGCAGCACGATGCCCAGGCGCAACGGCACCCGGGCGGCATAGCCCAGTCCGGGATCGCTCGTGCGGGGCAGGATGCCGGCATTGCGCGCGACGACCCCCACGATGATCGCGATCAGCAGCGCACTCACCCCCGGAACCAGATGGGAGATCACGCAGGCCACGAGGGCCACGGCTCCGGCGAGGAGCAGTCCGGGACGTTGCAGAGCGGTAGGCATGTTTCCATGCTTTCAACGTCGGCCGGCGGCCAGTAGACGGCAAACGGGCATGGAGCCATATGCTGGTGATATGACCGTACGAGACTGGGATCTGCGCCATTTCCGCCTGCTGGATGCGCTGGCCGAAGCCGGCAGCATCGGCGCGGCGGCCCGTCTTCTGGGACTCGCACAGCCCAATGCCTCCCGGTTGCTGGATTCCATGGAGCGCAGTGCGGGCTTCCCTTTGGCCGAACGGTCCGCGCGGGGAAGCCGCCTCACCGACCGTGGCCTGGTGCTGGCGGGCCTCGCCTCAGAAGTGCTCGCCGCCGCCACGCGGGTGACGCACGCCGCGGACGCCCTCGCCGGTCAGGGCGGCAGCCTCCACATCTGCTCGAGCCTCACCGTGGCCGAACACCTCATGCCCGGCTGGCTGGCGACAGCCCGGCAGCGGCTCCCCTCCTTGTCCATCACCCTCGACGTCGGCAACTCGGCGTCCGTGTTCGAACGGCTGCGCGATGGCAGCGTCGATCTCGGCTTCGTCGAGGGCCCCACCATCGAGACGGGCTTCCACTATCTGGATCTGCTGCGGGACGACCTGGTGGTGGTCGTGCCGGCGTCGCACCCCTGGGCCGGGAGCGGGACCGTCGGCGCCGAGGAGCTCGCGGGCGCCACCCTGGTGGTCCGTGAAGCAGGCTCCGGGACCCGGCAGGTGGCCGAGCGCGCCCTTGCGGCCCATACGCGAGGCGGGACCGGACCGTCGCGTCTCGAGGTGGGGAGCAATGCCGCACTCGTGGCGAGCGTGGCCGCGGGGCTCGGTCCCGGCGTCGTCAGCCGCCTGGCGGTCAGCTCCGAACTTCAGACAGGCCGGCTCGTGGCAGTCACCGTGCCCGGGCTCGTGCTGGCGCGGACGCTCCGGGCGGTGTGGCCTTCCCGCGCGCCACTCAGCAGGGAGACGGGCGAGTTCCTGACGCTCGTGCGGTCGTTGATCGACGGCTGAGCTCTTCCACCGGGCTTCCCGGCACCGAGCAGGCTCTCAGGTCTCGTAGCTGTCGAAGCTGTCCTGTGCCGCGATGAGACCGTCACGCACCGTGAAGACCGAGAGGATCCGGGCCTTCATGGTGTCCCCCACATTCCAGTACGGCAGATCCATCCGTGCCACCGCCTGCCAGGACAGCTCCACCGCCACCTCCTCGCCGTCGGCCAGCACCCGCTGCACGGTGTACTGCTGGTCCCCCACTACGAGGTGCGCCTGGGCGAATCCGTTCAAGGTCTGTTCCCGATCCCGAGTGGCCTCCTGGGGCGACAACGCGTTCGGCCATTCGCGGAACACGAAGTCCGGCGCCAGCAAGGCGGCGAGCTCCTCCACAGGGGCCTGACGGCCCACGGCATGCACATAGTCGAGAACGATCCGGCGGGCAGTCTCAGCTGTCATAGACTGCATCCTAGCCGTGCCGTCGGCCCACCCGTCCGACGAGCCGTCGCCCCCTGACCTGAGGAGAGCCGTGTCCGCCCCTGCCCCCACCCTGAGCGATGCGGAGATCCGCGAGCTGGTCCTGGCGCTCCTGGAGTCCCCGGAGGAGATCGCGATCGTACAGGCCGGCCACCCCGTCCTCCGGCAGCAGGCCAAGGACTTCACCGGCCAGCTCAGTGATGCGGAGCTCCAAGCCTTCCTGGACCTCATGCGGGCCGTCATGCATGCGGCGCCGGGGGTCGGACTTGCAGCGCCACAGCTGGGCATCCCTCTCCGAATCGCGGTCCTGGAAGACCAGTGGCCCATCCCCGAGGAGGTCGCCGCGGAGCGTCACCGCGAGCCGCTCCCCTACTTCGCAGTGGTCAACCCGGTCTATCACGGCCTGGGCGAAGAGCTGGCGCCCTTCTATGAGGGGTGCCTGTCCGTCCACGGTCTGCAGGCGGTGGTCGCACGTCACCAGCGCGTGCAGCTCGACTGGACCTCTCCGGAGGGCGAGACCCGCAGCGAGGAATTCAGCGGCTGGCAGGCCCGCATCGTCCAGCATGAGACCGACCATCTGGGCGGCACACTGTACGTGGACAAGGCCGTCACCCGGTCCCTGACCTTCAATCCGGAGTACGCGGAGTACTGGGCCGCGCCGGGGATCGACGGCGCCAGGAAGGGCCTGGGTTTCTGACCGTGAAGGATGACGCCAGGGCGCTCCTCCGCTGTCCGCATTGCGGCGAGCCGTTCGTGCCCGGTCAGGGACCGCGCCTCCAGTGCCCCGCGGGCCACAGCTTCGACGCCGCCAAACAGGGCTACTACAACTTCCTCACCGGCAAAGGCACGGCGTTCACCGCGGACAGCGCCGCCATGGCAGCGTCGCGGGCCGCCTTCCTCGACAGCGGGCACTATGCTCCCCTGGCGGAAGCACTCGCCGGGATGGTCCGTGAAGGGATGGCCTCAACGGATCCGTCGCGCGACACCGGCACGCCGGTGGTCGTCGACGCCGGAGCGGGCACCGGCTACTACCTCCACGAGGTGACCACGCGACTGAGCCCCCAGGGCTCCGGGTCCACCGCCCCGGCCGCCGTCGCCTTCGACATCTCGAAGTTCGCCCTCCGTCGCGCCGCACGCCTGAACCCCGATGCCGCGGTGTTCGTCTGGGACGTCTGGCGTCCGCTTCCGCTCGCCGCCGGCAGCGCCGACGCTCTCCTCGTGGTGTTCGCGCCCCGTAACCCGGCCGAGTTCCGCCGCGTCCTCCGGCCGGGCGGGGTCGCCGTCGTCGTGACTCCGCAGCCGGCCCATCTGCGGGAGATCGCTGAAGTCGCCGGGCTCCTGGACATCGAGGAAGGCAAGACCGAACGGCTCGACGCCGGCATGGGAGAGGACTTCGAGCTGCTCGAGCGGCGGACGCTCGAGTTCGGCCTGTCTCTCACGCCTGCGGACGTCGCCGCCGTCGCGCTCATGGGCCCGGCCGGGCACCACCTCGATCCGGAGGCGCTCGCCCGCCGCACCGAAGCCCTGGGAGCCCTCACCCCGGTCACGGCGGCGTTCACCCTCTCCGCCTACCGCCCTCGCGCGGCCTGAACCGGCAGCCCTCCCGACACGGAAGCCCAGATCGTGACCCTCACGCGAGGTGCCCGGGAGCGCGGTGTGACTAGGATGGTTCAAACGATCGTGGGGAGTCGTCGCCGAAGGAGGCGTTGGTCTCACCCACAGCAAAGGGGTGGCACGATGGACTGGCTCATCGACAATCTCTGGGCCCTCTGGCTCGTCACGTTGCTGGTCTTCGGGGTGATCGAGCTCCTCAGCCTCGACCTGATCTTCCTCATGATGGCCGGCTCTTCGCTGGTGACCCTCTTCGTCGCCCTTGCAGGAGCGCCCTTCTGGCTCCAGGTGGTCGTGTTCTGCCTGGTCTCGCTCCTGATGATCTTCTTCGTCCGGCCCATCGCCCTGAAACATCTGCGCAAGGGTCCCAAGGACTCCCTCAGCAATGTCGACCGGCTGATCGGCGACTCCGCCCTCGTCGTGGAGACCGTGAGCGCGCAGGGCGGGCTCGTCAAGATCGGGGGCGACGTGTGGAGCGCCCGGACGGACGGCCTCAGCTTCCTCACCGGCACCACCGTCCAGGTGCTGCGCATCGACGGCGCCCACGCTGTCGTCGGACTTCCCGAGCAGCCCACCGCTGCTTCCTGACTTTTTCAGCGGGCAAGGCGCTTGCCCGTCCCGCCAACCCAGGAAAGGCACCTGCTGATGTTCAATCCCTTACCTGTCGTACTCTCCTTCCTCCTGATCGCCCTGGTGATCTTCGTCCTGATCGTGCTGATCCGTTCCGTGCGGATCGTGCCGCAGGCCCGCGCCGGGGTGGTGGAACGGCTCGGAAAGTACCAGCGCACGCTGAACCCGGGCCTGACCATCCTCATCCCTTTCGTGGACCGCCTGCTGCCGCTGCTGGACCTTCGTGAACAGGTGGTGTCCTTCCCTCCGCAGCCCGTCATCACCGAGGACAACCTGGTGGTCTCCATCGACACCGTGGTGTACTTCCAGGTCACGGATGCCCGCGCGGCCACCTATGAGATCGCCAACTACATCCAGGCCGTCGAGCAGCTCACCACCACCACGCTCCGTAACGTGGTGGGCGGCCTCAACCTGGAGCAGGCTCTGACCAGCCGCGACCAGATCAACGGCCAGCTACGCGGCGTCCTCGACGAGGCCACCGGCCGTTGGGGCATCCGCGTCTCCCGCGTCGAGCTCAAGGCCATCGATCCGCCCCTCTCCATCCAGGACTCGATGGAGAAGCAGATGCGCGCCGAGCGTGACCGCCGTGCCGCGATCCTCACGGCGGAAGGCACCAAGCAGTCCCAGATCCTGACAGCCGAGGGTGAGCGGCAGGCCGCCATCCTCAAGGCCGAGGGCGACGCGAAGGCGGCGATCCTGAGGGCCGACGGTGAAGCCCAGGCCATCCAGAAGGTCTTCGACGCGATCCACGCCGGACGTCCGGATCAGAAGCTGCTGGCCTACCAGTACCTGCAGACGCTTCCCAAGCTCGCCGAAGGCACGTCCAACAAGCTGTGGATCATCCCGAGCGAGGTGGGCGAGGCCCTCAAGGGCATCGGCGGCGTGCTCGGCAATGTGGCGCCCGACGCCGGCGACTCCACCGGTGGCGTGCCGCGCCACTGACGCGTCCTCTCCGGACCTTCGCGGCCGGACCAGCTCTGCCGGCCCCGTTTCGACGGGGCCGGCGGCATATGGCCCGCGATCGGGCTCCGGTGCCGTAAAATAGGTGGTTGCGCCCTGGAGCGGGAACAAGTCCGGCTCTGAAGGCGTTGCATTCGACAGGGTATCCTCCCTGGCCCATCAAGCCAGGGTGAGTGCCGTGGAACCCGGTCAGCGAGGGAGAACAAATGAGCGATCGCAGCCTGCGAGGCATGCGCCTTGGCGCACAGAGCATGGAGAGCGAATCCGGTGTGGAGCCGGCGCCGCGCCAGCGCGTGGAGTACCGCTGCGCCGATGGTGAACAGGTTTTCGTGACCTTTGCCGCCGAAGCGGAGATCCCCCCGGTCTGGACGTCCAAGACCGGCAAGGAAGCCATCCTGGTCGACGGCGAGAAGCCGGTCGACGCCAATGAAAAGGCCGCCCGTACCCACTGGGACATGCTGCTGGAACGCCGTTCCATCCCCGAGCTGGAGCAGATCCTTGAGGACCGCCTCAAGATCCTCCGCGAACGCCGGGGAGCACGCGCCAGCTGACGCTGCTGGACGACGACATGAAGGAAGGGCCGGAACCCGCGGGTTCCGGCCCTTCCTCTGTCTCGGGTCTCTCCCGGGCAGGGGCGCCTTCCGGCGCCGGTGAATCAGCGCTTGCGACCGCCGGTCAGAGCGTTCCAGCGAGCGTTCAGCCCCCACTTGGTCACGTTGATCATGGCTTCCACCACGATGTTGCCGCTCATCTTCGAGGTGCCGAACTCACGCTCGACGAAGGTGATCGGAACCTCCTTGATCGCGAGGCCGGCCTTGGCGGTGCGCCACTTGAGATCCACCTGGAAGCCGTAACCCTTCGACTCCACCAGATCCAGATCGATCGTCTGCAGGGTGGAGGCGCGGAAGGCGTTGTAGCCGCCGGTGAGGTCACGGATCGGGAGCCCGAGCATGGTCCGTGCGTAGAAGGACCCGCACCGCGAGATCAGCTGCCGGTGGGCCGGCCAGTTGACGACCTCTCCCCCGGGCACCCAGCGCGAGCCGATCGCCAGATCGGCGCCGTTCTCAATGGCCTTCAGAAGCTCCGGGAGCTGCTCCGGCTGGTGCGATCCGTCGGCGTCGAGCTCCACCAGGACGTCATAACCTTCGCCGAGGCCCCACTTGAAGCCGGCGATGTACGCTGCGCCGAGCCCTTCCTTGCCCTTGCGGTGCAGCACCTTGACCTGGGAGTCCTCGGCTGCGATCTGATCCGCCAGGCGTCCCGTCCCATCGGGGCTGTTGTCATCGACCACCAGGACATCGGAGGCCGGAACCGCGGCGCGCACCCGAGCGAGCGTCTTCGGGAGGGACTCGAGTTCATTGAACGTGGGAATGATGGTCAGGACGCGCAAAGAGGCTTTCCATTCTGCTCGGGACAGCTGGCCGCGCCGCTCGGATCACAGAGAGTGCCGGCAGGGCGCAAAGTCCCATTATAAGTCACGCGCCCGAGGCTCTCCGGTCAACCCCGCGGCTCCGGGGTCGCTCGCTTGTCCTCGTCCCGCCGGACTCGAGGCCGGACACAAGAACGGGCCCGGTGGAGAAGGACCAGTCGCAGGCGGCACACACATGTCCGCTGCAACTGTTTTCTGCTACCACCAGGCCCGTTCAGACGTGCCGCCACCGTGACGCGGGGATCTCCGGCCTGGCCGGGTTCCCTGAGCTGTCCTGCCGATGAGGCTGGATGGCCTAAGAGACCTCATGACCACCCGTGATGTACAACTCTACGGTCCATGAACTCACTGTCAACCCCGGCCTTGAACTGCAAGGACATGCTTCGTCGCAGTTCAGGAGGGGGTTCAGGGAAGGCCGGTCAACCGGCTTTTCTGAGGGTGTCCCTTCAGATCGCCTCGGAGCGGTACAGCTCCACGCCCTCGGACACGGTCTGGAGGCACCGCGGCTCGGCGCCGTCGAGTGCCGGGAGCAGAGGGGTGCGGGCGCGCGGGTCGGTGCTCCAGGACGCCACCCGGTCGTCGGCGACCTGGACCATGAGGCTTTCGACCTCCCACACCGCGAAATTGGCCGGGGCCCCGGGGACCAGTTGGCCGTTGAGCGGGTTGGAGTCCCGAGCAGCGCGCCACCCGGCCCGCGTGTGTCCGATGAATGCCGCGCGGGCGGAGATGCCCTGACCCTCGGACCGGTGGTCCAGGCAAGCGCGGATGCTGTCCCAGGGGCGCAGCGGCGTGACCGGTGCATCGCTGCCGAAGGCCAGGGGCACACCGGCCCGGTACAGATCGGCGAACGGATTCATCGCAGCCCAGCGCGAGCCGAGGCGCTGGGCATACATGCCGTCGGGTCCACCCCAGGCGGCATCGAAGGCCGGCTGGGCGCTGACGCTCACGGAGTGCGCGACGAGCGCAGCGATGTGGTCGGCGTCGAGCATCTCGGCGTGTTCCACGCGGTGACCCGCGCGTCGGACGGCGGACTCCCCCAGCCGGGCCGAGGTGCGGTCCAGTGCGTCGACGACGACGTCCAGCGCGCCGTCGCCGATGGCGTGGAAGCCGCCCTGGAGCCCCAGCTCCGTGCACGCGATGAGGTGTTCCGCGGCGGCTTCCGCGGAGAGGTACTGGGAACCGGCGTTGCCCGGGGCGTCCGCGTAATCGGCGCGGAGCAGGGCCGTGCGGGACCCCAGGGAGCCGTCGATGTTCAGGTCGCCGGCCAGACCCAGCACGGGGACGTCGAGCTCCTCGAGCAGCGCCCTGGCCTGCTCCACGTTCTCCACGGCCTCGCCCCAGTACGGAAGGATCCTCGGGCCGGCGCCCGGCACGGCATTCCAGGCCACGGCCCGCCGGAGGTCGTCCATTCCGGCGATGGTGGGTCCGGACATCTCGGCGAGAGCCACATAGCCCTGACGCGCCGCTGCGTCCAGGGCCACCTTCTGGTACTCCTCGCGCTGTGCGGCGCTGAAGCGGCGCACGGCCTGCCGGACAGCCGCATGAGCCTCCAGGCTCAGCACGGCGCCGCCGGAGGTCCCGCGGAGTCCGGTGAGGTCTCCCGCCACGGCCAGCGAAGCACGGTTGACCAGCGCCGAATGGACGTCGATGCGTGTCAGGTACAGCGGACGCCCGCCTGCGGCCCTGTCGAGCTCATCGAGTGTGGGAAGCGTGGAATCCTCCCAGCGGGACTCGTCCCAGGAGTGCCCGAACACGGTCGCGCCCGCTTCGAGTGCGGAAGCGGCCTTGGACACCGCGTCCAGGAGCTCACGGGCCGAGCGGACCGCGCTCAGGTCCAGGGAGGCGAGAGCCAGGCCCGTCTCCGTCAGGTGGACGTGCGAGTCCACGAAGCCGGGGACCACGAGCGCCCCGCGAAGGTCGATCAGCTCCATGCGGTCGTCACGGAGGGACTGCGCCGCCTGCTCCGAGCCGATCCAGGCGACCGTGTCGCCGTCCACCAGCATGGCCGTGGCGAACGGATCCGCCGCCGAATACACGCTGCCGTTGACATACAGCCTGAGCCCTGATGCGGTGCCGGACCGTCCGTCGTTCATTGCTGACCTCACACTTCCTGTTTCCTCTGCCCCTGGCTCACTCGCTCAGGGATGAATAGGACACCACGCCGCGGCGGACCCGGGTGATCGCTTCGCGGCAGATGCGCTGGACCCGCGGGTCCAGACCGGGGACGCCTGCGATCTGATCGAGCAGATCGATGACCTGCCGGACCCAGCGGACGAAGTCACCGGCGGCCAGATCGCTGCCGGCCAGGACCTCCTGGAGTCGGCGTCCCTTGGCCCACTTGTACATGGGCCAGATGAGTTGCAGCTCGGGTTCGGCCGTGAGCGGGAGCTTGTGCCGCTTCTCCGCCTCGGAGAGCCGCTCCCATTCCCGGACCACGATCTCCACCGCGCTCTCCAGGGAGATGCTCGGCATGCGTGGAGGCACGGTGCCGTCGTCGCGCTTGGACTGATACAGGAGCACGGTGACGAACGCCGCCATCTCCGAAGCGTCCAGATCGTCGAACGCGCCTTCCCGCAGCGCCTGGGCGATGAGAAGGTCGCGGTCCCCGTAGATCCTGCGCAGCCGCTTTCCCGTCTCGGTGATCTGTTCCTTGCCGTCACGCGATTCCAGGTAGCCGAATTCCTCCAGGAGACCGCAGAGGCGGTCGAAGGTGCGGGCGATCGTGTTCGTCCGCCCCTGGATCTGCGCGAGCAGCGTGTCGGTCTCCGCCCTCAGACGCCACCAGCGTTCGCCCCAGCGGGCGTGGTTCTCCCGGTCGTGGCAGCCATGACACGGGTGTGCCGCCATCTCCTTGCGAAGCTGCACGATCCGCGCCTCGGTGTCCCTGCTGCCTTCGGCCTTGCGGCGGTTCTTCGGACCGTTGAGACCGGCCTTGCCGTCGAGGATGCCCCGCTTGTACAGCTCGTGGCGCATGGTCGAGGCCAGGGCGCGACGGTCCTTGGGCGTCTTGGCGTTGAAGCTCTTCCCGATGCGCACCCGGAACAGCGCGTCCACCGGACCCTGCAGGTCTCCCAGGCCGATGCGGCGCAACTGGTGGTCGTTGGTCAGCACCGCGGGACGCGGCTCATGCGCGTTGGTGTCCGCATTCAGCACGACGGCGTACCCCTGCACCCGCTCCCCGTCCAGGTGGATGACGTCGCCGGGCATGAGCCGGGTGAGGGAGGACACCATCCAGTTCCGGGCGGCCCGCTTGTTCTCCTTGGCGGCCTTGCCCTCGAGGCTGGAGAGCTCCTGGCGCAGCCGGGCGTACTCCTCGAAGTCGCCCAGGTGGCAGCGCATGGCCTCCGCGTACCCTTCGAGGGACTCCTCACGGCTGCGGACCTGCCGGGCGAGATCCACCACGGACCGGTCGGCCTGGAACTGGGCGAAGGACGATTCGAGGATCTCCCGCGACCGGCCACGCCCGAACTGGGCCAGCAGGTTGATGGACATGTTGTAGCCGGGACGGAAGCTCGAGTTGAGCGGGTAGGTGCGCTTGGAGGCCAGGCCGGCCACCGCCTGCGGGTCGATGCCTTCGTGCCACAGGACCACGGCGTGGCCTTCGACGTCGATCCCCCGCCGTCCGGCGCGACCCGTCAGCTGGGTGTACTCCCCCGCGGTGATGCCCACTCGGGATTCGCCGTTGAACTTGTCCAGCTTCTCCAGCACGACGGCGCGGGCCGGCATGTTCACGCCGAGGGCCAGCGTCTCGGTGGCGAAGACGACCCGGACCAGGCCTTCGGCGAAGAGATCCTCGACCGTCTCCTTGAAGGCCGGCAGGAGGCCGGCGTGGTGCGAGGCGATGCCCCGCAGCAGGCCGTCCCGCCATGCCCAGAAGCCCAGGACGTCCAGGTCCTCACCGGGGATGTCCCGGCTGGCCTGGTCGACACGGGCGGCGATGATCTGCCGTTCCCGCTCGGTGGTCAGCCAGAGATCGGCGGCCGCGCACTGCTGCACGGCGGCGTCGCAGGCGGCGCGGGAGAAGATGAAGTAGATGGCCGGCAGCAGTCCGCGAGATTCGAGCGCCTGGATGGCGGCGGGACGCGAGACCCGGGGCACGGTGGTCCGGATCTCGCTCCGGCCCTGAGCACGGTCGTGGCGCTTCCTGCCGCGCACGGATTGCGGGCCGCGGCGGCCGGACGACGGGCGGACCATCTTGAGCAGCTCAGGATTGACCTCGAGATGAGCCGGGGCTTCGGCGTCGTCCTCGGCGCCGGTCGGCTTCGGCTCGGCGAACAGGTCCAGCACCTGGCGTCCGGCCATCACGTGCTGCCACAGGGGCACGGGGCGGTGCTCGGAGACGACGATGGCGGTGTCGCCCCGGACCGCCGCGAGCCAGGCGCCGAACTCCTCGGCGTTGGACACGGTGGCGCTCAGGGAGACCAGCTGCACCTCGCGCGGGAGGTGGATGATGACCTCCTCCCAGACGGCGCCCCGGAAGCGGTCGGCGAGGTAATGCACCTCGTCCATCACCACATAGGCCAGACCTGCCAGGGCGTCCGAATCGGCGTACAGCATGTTCCGCAGCACCTCGGTGGTCATGACCACGATGGGCGCGTGCGCATTGATGTTGGTGTCGCCCGTGAGCAGACCCACCTGGTCGGCGCCGTACTTCTCGGCCAGCTCGCTGTACTTCTGATTGCTCAGCGCCTTGATGGGCGTGGTGTAGAAGGCCTTCCGGCCCTGGCGCAGCGCGCAGAAGACGGCGAACTCACCGAGGATGGTCTTACCGGCGCCCGTCGGCGCCGCGAGGAGGACTCCGCGGCCCTCTTCCAGCGCGCGGCAGGCGTCGACCTGGAAGTCGTCGAGCTCGAAGGCGAGGGTCTGCCGGAATGCCCGGAGTGCGCTGTTGCTCTCGCTGTTCCTGGCTTTGGCCGCGGCATACTTCTCGGCGGGAGTCAGGGGCTCACTCATTTGAGGCATTACTCAAGGGTATCGGCATTCGGCGCCGCTCCGTGCCGGGCCACGGGGGCTTAAACAGCAAGACCGGCCCCTCGGGACCGGTCTTGTGAAGAGTTCCTCAGAGTTTTCCGAGATCCTCGGTGGGCGTCGCGACGTCCGCCGAAGCATCCGTCTCCTCCGCCTGCTTGCCTTCGCGGCGCTTGTCGTTGAACAGGCAGATCCCGATCGCCAGGAAGAATAGGGCCAGCAGAGGCAGCGCGAGCATGAACATGGAGATCGCGTCCGCACCCGGAGCCGCGATGGCCGCCAGGACGAAGACGGCGAAGACCGTGATACGCCACGCCTTCAGGATCGTCTTGCCGCTCACGACACCCATGAGGTTGACGCCCACCAGGATCACGGGGACCAGGAAGGCCAGTCCGAGGAACAGCATGGTGTGCGTCGCGAACGTCAGGTAGTCATCCGCGCTGATGAGGTTGGACGCGTTGTCCGGTGTGAAGTGCAGCAGAGCCCGGACGATGTTGGGGATCACCGACCACGCCACGTACACGCCGACCAGGAACAGCGGAATGGCCGCCGCCATGAAGCCCAGGGTGAACTTGCGCTCCTTGCGGGTCAGGCCCGGCGTGACGAACGCCCAGATCTGATAGATCCACACCGGACTGGAGATGACCAGGCCGATCTGGATCGCGATCCGCAGCTGGAACTCGAACGGCGATGCGATCGACGAGAAGTTCATCGATGCGTTCCGGTGCATCTCCTGCGCGATCTGCTCCAGAGGAGCCGACAAAGAGGCGATCACCGGTGGGTAGAGGAACCACCCGACCACGGTGGTGACAGCCAGGGCGACCAGGCTCTTGAGGAGCCGGTTCTTCAGTTCCTTGAAGTGATCGAGGAGGGCCATGCGGCCCTCGGGATTCCTCCGAGGGCCTTTGCTGAGTGCCACTTCGCCTTAAGCGTTGCCGGACGGCGGGGTCTGCTCGCCGTTGTCCTTCGTGGCAGCCTCGGGGTGCTGCACGACCTTGCCCTCGACGGGCTCCTCGGCCTTGTTCTTGGAAGGGCTCTCATCCTTCATCTGCTTGACCTCGGACTTCATGATGCGCATCGACTGACCGAGGCTGCGCGCCATCTGAGGAAGCTTGGGGGCCGCGAACAGCAGCAGCGCCACGATGATGATGATCACGATGGGCCAGGGGCCATCAAAAAGTCGTCCCATGTCGGGGTCCTTTCTCTTTCTTAAATCATAGGGCGCTCAAGGCCCACATCGCGCAGCTTCTGTGCCCGGTGGGCCGCTGCACGACGGACCACACGACGTTGCCGCCGAAGTTCCCGGCGCTCGGCCTTCCCCGCCTCATAGCGGGCGCGCATCTCCTCGGGATCAGCGTAGATGCCGAGGACTTCCAGACGATGTTCGGGAAGCGGTGTGCGCGGACTGTCCGAGTCCAACCCGGACAGCATATCCGCCGCAGACCCGAGCTGACGCATCATGGCCGTGAACTGTCGGAAAAGCTTGATTCCGAGCACCACGAACAGCAGAGCGCTGAGGGCGAGGATCGCCACCCAGATCAGAATCCAGGACCACCACGGCATCACTCCAGCCTACCTTTCCCTGCCTGGGAATTCTCTCCGAGTGTCGGGACTCCGTAGGAATCCAGCCCCCTGGCGAGCCACGCCTTCACCTGGTCCACGACGGACGGCGGCGAGACCACCCGCACGGTGCCCACGGTCTGCGCCACGAGCCCGGCCAGCCAGGAAGGGGACGCGACGGCGAGTTCCGCCAGGACGTCGCCGTCGTCGAGGGTCGCGGTGCGCAGCGCGTTGTAGCGGGCCGCGAGCCAGCGGGACTCCTGAGAGAAGACCACCAGGACGCGCGGGGCCTGTTCGCGGACGGTGAACGGCACCTCATCCACCGCGCCGTCCCACAGGGAGGCGTCGACGGGTTCGGCGGTCACCTCGAGGGAGGCGATCCGGTCGAGGCGGAAGTTCCGCGGGGCGCCGGCCCGGTGGCACCAGGCGTCCACGTACCACTGCTGGTCCACCGAGCGCAGCCTGCGGGGATCGATGAGCCGTTCGGTCAGCTCGTCACGGCTCGGGACCACATACCCGATGCGGACGCGGACTCCGCGGTCGATCGCGTCCCGCAGCTGCTCGAGGTGCCGTCCGAGGCTGCCCGACGGGGCCATGCGGACCTTGATAGCCTCCGCCAGGGCGAGCGAGTCCCCTGCCGCGCCCGCCAGCCGGAGCCGCAGCGATTCGATCGAGCTGGCGTCCCCGCCGATGCCCAGCTCGGAGAGCGCGTCGAGGCCCACCAGAAGCGTCCAGGCCTCCTCCGGGGAGAACCGGATCGGCTGAGCCAGATCCAGGGCGTTGTTGATCCACACCCGCTCGCCGTCGTCCACGATGTCCATGAGGTCGTTGTGATACCCCTCGGGACGGCCGACCATCATGATGCGCTCAAGATCGTCGTCCAGCTGACGGCCGGTGATGCCGAACTCGGCCGCGAGTTCCGATTTGAGGATCCCGCCGTGACGCACGAGGAACGGGATCATGCCCAGGAGCCGGCGAACCGTGGTCTCGGAGGAGGATTTCGGTCCCCGTTTCACCGGCGGCGTGCGGAATTCGGTGACGCCGGCGGGAAGGGACAGGGCCTCCGCAGCGCTCCGGAGGCGGCCGATCACCGCGTCCCGCAGCCGGGCCGGTTCGACCACCTGCACCGTCGGCGCGAGAGCGGCCAGTTCGTCCAGGAAGGCCGATTCGTCCTGATAGCTGATGGTGGCGTGGTCCCCGTCGACCCGATCGGCCCTCACACGCCACTGCGCTCCCCCGCCGTGCGGCAGACGGACCACGGCTTGCTGCTCCGGGTAGGCTTCCATCGAATCGAGGGCGGCGGCGATGGAGAAGTCCCGCGGCGGGGCGAACCGCTTCCGCTCCTCCACCTCGACAGTCGTGGTGATCCTGCTCAGCCGGAAGGTCCGTTCCGCGTCGCGGTCCAGATCATGGCCGACGACGTACCATTGTCCCGCGCGGTTACCGAGCCCGTGGGGTTCGAGCCGGCGCGTGGCGGGCTCCTCCGCCGCGGAGGCGCGGTAGCCGAACCGGACCGGATGGCGGCCTGCCAGGGCACGGTGCAGCGTTTCGAGGGCGGCGCCGCCCGTGGTGACGCGGGGCAGCACGGGTGCCGGGGACCCGTCGTCGGGATCCTGGCCGTCGGTGAGCTTGCGGAGCGCGGCGCTGCCCGCCGAACGGAGGCTCGCCTGCTCCCAGAGCTGGGCGGCGAGCTGCAGCAGCAGTCGTTCCTCGGCGGTGAGCTGCAGGACGGGCAGCAGGTAGTCGTCCGGGTTGACGCGGTACCGGGAGCCGGAGGAATCGTCGATGTCGAAGGTCTCGTCATCGAAGACCTCCAGAGGGACGCCCATGTCCCGCAGCTCGGCCTTGTCGCGTTCGAACATGCGTTCGATCGCAGCGTCATTCATGCCCTCCGCGCGGCAATAGGCGTAGACGGTAGATTCCAGGTAGGCCCTGGTGTGGCCGCGGGGGCTGGACAGCAACGCGATCAGCAGGTTGAGGATTCGTTCGGTCTTTCGTGCGGACACCAGCCCAGCGTACTAAAGACCGGCCCTGACATGCGCCAAGGGCCGCCTCCCGGGGGGAAGCGGCCCTTGCGATGCCCTGACGGACGGAGACTCAGCGGACTCCGACGAGGTCCACCACGAAGATGAGGGACTCGTTCGGAGCGATCGCCCCGCCGGCGCCACGGGAGCCGTAGGCCAGCTCGGACGGGATCTCCAGACGACGGCGGCCGCCCACCTTCATGCCCAGGAGGCCCTGGTCCCAGCCCTGGATGACCTGGCCGACGCCGACGCGGAAGTCGAGCGGTGCGCCACGGCCCCAGGAGGAGTCGAACTCTTCACCGGTCGACCAGGCGACGCCGACGTAATGGGTCGACACGGTGGAGCCGGGAGTGGCTTCAGCGCCGTCGCCCTCGATGAGGTCGACGATGCGCAGCTCGGTGGGGACGTCCCCTTCCGGGAACTCGATTTCCGGCTTGGTGCGGTCGTAATCACGCTGACCGAATGACATGGGTGCTCCTCTTCACGTTTCGGTTGGTGCCAGGTTTCAGGCGCTGTGTGGAGTTTACTGGACGCCGAGGATGTCCACGACGAAGACCAGATCACCCGCGGGACGGCCCTGGTCCGGCTTGGCGCCGTAGGCGTCCGCCGCCGGGATGACCAGCAGCACACGGGAGCCGACCGTCTTGCCGGTCAGGCCCTTGGTCCAGCCCGGGATGACGCCGGTCAGAGGGAACGTGGCCGGCTTGCCGGTCTTGAAGCTCGAGTCGAAGACCTTGCCGTCGGCGAGGCGGACTCCGGTGTAGTTGGCCACGATGGTGTCGGTGCTCTTGACCTCGGCGCCCTTGCCCTTGATGAGGTCCTGAGCGATGAGCTGCTTGGGTGCGGCGACGCCCTTGACGTCGATCGTCGCCTCCTGCTTGTCGTTCACCGTGACCTTCGGCAGACCGGCCGGCGGAGTGACGGCGTCGCCTTCCGGCTTGGAGAGGACCGGCGCGATGTCCGTAGCGCTGAACACGTGGAGCACGAGCAGCTGCGTGGGACCGGTCCCGCCCTGGCCGGGCATGGCGATCGCCAGATCGGAGCCCTGCTTCACGCCCAGGATCGCCTTGTAAAGGGGCTCGTTGCCCTTCTTCAGCGCATCGTTGACCGGGAGGGACTCGTGCTTGGAAAGATACGTGTCCGCCAGCTGGGAGCCGTCCTGGCCGTTGTAGGCGAGGTAGCCGACTTCGGCCTTCTGGTTCTCCTTGATCCGCTCACCGTTGCCCTCACGCAGGACCTTGATGGTGGTCTCCGAGACGGACAGGGGCTTGGCGAACTCGACGCGGGGCGCCTTACCCGCTCCCTGGTCGTTGATCTTCACCGTGCTGAGCTTGGAGGTGTCGCCGGCCGGCTGGCTGCTGGGCTCCGAGGGGTTGCCACAGGCCGTCAGCAGGAGAACGGCGGGGACGAATGCCGCGAGAATACGTCGCAATGGTCGTCTTTCCACTAGAAATCAGGGGGTCCGGGCCCATCTGGGGACAGGCACGCCCACCATCGTAACGGAGCAGGCTGTGAAGTCGCCCGACGCCGCTCAGCCCATGCCGGCGATCAGCGCGTCCACCCGCTCGTCGTGCGCGGCGAACGGGTCCTTGCAGATGACGGTCTGGTGCGCCCGGTCGTTGAGCTTGAGATGAACCCAGTCGACCGTGTAGTCGCGGCCGAGCTCCTGGGCCTTCCGGACGAACTCACCGCGGAGCCGTGCGCGGGTGGTCTGGGGCGCCGTCGTGCCCGCCTCCCGGGTCGCCTCCTCCGTGACGACACGACGCGCGAGTCCGCGCTGCTCGGTCAGGTAGAAGAGACCCCGCTTCCGGGAGATGTCGTGGTAGGTGAGGTCGATCTGCGCGAGCCGCGGCGAATCCAGCCCGAGTCCGTGCCGCAGCGCATAGCGGTCCATGAGCTTCTTCTTGATGGCCCAGTCGATCTCGGTGTCGATGCCGCTGTGATCACCGGCACGGATCGCCTGCAGCGTGCGGCCCCACAGATCGAGGATCTGCCCGACGTGCTCGTGGTGCGCCCCTTCGCGTTCCACGAAGTCGGTGACCCACTGCAGGTACTCCTCCTGGATCTGGAGTGCGGTGAGCTGACGGCCCGTGGCGAGCTTGACGAGCACCTGTCCGCTGAGGTCGCGGGAGATCTCCCGGATGCTCCTGATGGGGTTCTCCATCCGCATGTCCCGCATCATCGCGCTGGCTTCGAGCGCACGGAGCACCAGATCCACCGAACCGGTTTTCAGCAGCGCCGTGGTCTCGGACATGGTGGAGTCGCCCACGATCACGTGGAGCCGCCGGAAGTACTCGGCATCGGCGTGCGGTTCGTCGCGGGTGTTGATGATCGGCCGGGAGCGCGTGGTGGCCGAGGAGACACCTTCCCAGATGTGGTCGGCCCGCTGCGAGAACGCGTACAGCGCACCCTGCGGCGTGTTGATGATCTTCCCCGCGCCCACGAGCAGCTGCCGGGTGACCAGGAACGGGATGAGCACGTCCGCCAGGCGGTTGAACTCCCCCTTCCGCGGGATCAGGTAATTCTCGTGGCTCCCGTAGGAGTTTCCCGCGGAGTCGGTGTTGTTCTTGAACAGGAAGATCCTGCCTTCGAAGCCGTCGGCCGACAGACGCTCCTCGGCCTCATGGCAGAGCTCCTCCAGAATCAGCTCGCCGGCCTTGTCATGGGCGATGAGCTGGGGCAGCGAATCGCACTCGGCGGTCGCGTACTCCGGGTGGGAGCCGACGTCGAGATAGAGGCGGGAGCCGTTGGCCAGGAACACGTTCGAGGAGCGCCCCCAGCTCACGACCTTGCGGAACAGGTAACGCGCCGCTTCCTCGGGGGCCAGGCGTCGGGTGTTGCTTCCCACGTAGGAGATGCCGAATTCCGTCTCAATGCCAAAAATCCGCCGGTCCATGCCGCCCTTTCCCTTCAGTGCGCGGCCACTCGTCCGCGCACGCACTCACTCACCTGATCGACCGGGTCCGGGCACTCCGCCGTTCCGGGCCGAGGTCACTCCTCCAGCAGGCGCTGGAGCGCATCCTGCCCGATCCGTCGGAACGCCCTGCGGCGGGACCGCCAGCTGGCCGGTTCGCGGTCCAGGACGGCGACCTCGAGGCCCACCGCGGCGACGGGGGCCGGCGCTTCCGGATGTTCGGGCGCCCGCGCCACCCCGCCGTCGGGCTCCACCGTGCCGCCGCCGCTCGCCACGGCGTCCTGGGCCACCGTGGCGGCGGCCAGCGCCCGCGTGGCCAGCCGCAGCGCCTCGCCCAGCGCCAGATCGGCGCGCCACCCCGACCGGAGCACTTCGGTCACCCGGTCGCTGCGGCCCCCCATGGCCACGAAGCTGCGTTCATCCGTGATGGAGCCGTCGAAGGTCAGCCGGAAGATGTGGTCTCCCGCCTGGGTGGCGCCCACTTCGGCCACGGCCAGCTCCACCTCGAACGGCTTCTGCTCCGCCGTGAACACCGTGCCCAGGCTCTGCGCATACACGCTGGCCAGGCCCCGGGCCGTCACGTCGCTCCGGTCATAGGAGTAGCCGCGGACATCGGCGTACCGCACGCCCGCCTGCCGCAGGCTCTCGAACTCGTTGTACTTGCCCACGGCTGCGAAGGCGATGCGGTCGTAGATCTCCCCGATCTTGTGCAGGGAGTTGGAGGTGTTCTCGGCGACCAGCGCGATGCCCGCCGCACAGGAGACGACCACCACGGACCGGCCGCGGGCGATGCCCTTCCGGGCGAAGTCCGCCCGATCCTTCATGATCTGTTCCGGCGAGACGTAGAACTGCTGTGACATCTCAGGCCTCCCGTCCCTGTGCGGTGCGTCCCGACAGCACCTGAGCGGCGATGCCCTTCACCACGTCGTCCGGCACCCGCCGGCTTCCTTCGGCGTCCGCCACATAGACCACCGGCCAGAGCTGACGCACGAGGTCCGGTCCACCGGTCGCGGAATCATCGTCCGCAGCGTCATACAGGGCCTCGACCGCGACCCGCACGGCCTCGGCCTCCTCGAGCCCGGGCTTCCAGAGCTTCTTGAGAGCGCCCCGGGCGAAGGTGGAGCCGGACCCCACGCTGTGGTGCTCGTGCTCCTCGTAACGGCCGCCCGTCACGTCGTAGGAATAGATCCGCCCGGAGGCCAGGGCGGGTTCGAAGCCGGCATAGAGCGGCACGACGGCCAGACCCTGCTGGGCCATGCCGAGATTGCCCCGGACCATGGCCGCGAGCCGGTTGGCCCGGCCCTCGAGGCTGAGAGGGGTGCCCTCGATCTTCTCGTAGTGCTCCAGCTCCACCTGGAAGAGCTTGACGATGTCCACGGCCAGCCCCGCGGTCCCGGCGATGCCCAGCAGGGAACTCTCGTCCGCGGCGAAGACCTTCTCCATGGTCCGTGAGGCGATCAGATTCCCCATGGTCGCGCGCCGGTCCCCCGCCATGAGGACTCCGCCGGCGGTCTGCAGCGCCACGATCGTGGTGGCGTGGGGCGCCTGAAGGCTCGCGGTGCCCTGCGCCGCCGCCTGACCGAACGGCAGCAGCTCCGGCCTGGTGGCCGTCAGGTGCTCCAGGAAGGAGGCGCTGGCCTCAGCGGGCAGGCGGGCGGCGTCGCTGGACACGGCCTACTGGCCGCCCTTCTGGACGAAGCCGCGGACGAACTCCTCGGCGTTCTGTTCCAGCACGCCGTCGATCTCGTCGAGCAGGTCGTCCACGCCCTGCGTCGCCTCACTGGCCTGAGCCGTGGGAGCGGCGGGCGCCGGGGCGTCCGTCTCCTCGATCTGCTCCTCGCCGCGCGTGCTCGGGTTGATCTGTTCCTGGCCTGCCATGGTTCCTCCTCGGATTGTCCTCTCCTGCCATCCTGCCACTTCAAGGCCCTGTTCGCAGCAGCTCAGCTCACGGTGAGCTCAGGAGCGCGCGCAGGAAATCCCCCGCGTCCTCATGTTCCTCGAAGAGCGCGCCGGTGAGTTCCCGGGTGCCGCGCAGCGGTTCGCGCGTGGGGATCCTCGTGGCCCGGCTCTGCCCGGGCAGGCGGAAGATCACGGAGTCCCAGCTGGCGCCCGTGACGGCACGGGGGAAGCGGCTCAGACACATGCCGCGGAAATAGGCGCGCGTGTCGGCCGGCGGCGTGGTCGCGGCGGCCGCGATCTCGGCGTCGTCCACCAGTTTGGCCATCCGGCCGTGCTGCACGAGCCGGTGGTACAGGCCCTTCTCCGGGCGGATGTCCGACCACTGCAGGTCGATCAGTCCGAGGCGAGCGTCATCCCAGGCCAACCCGCCGCGGTCACGGTAGCCCTCGAGGAGCCGGAGTTTGGCGAGCCATTCGACGCGCTGGGCGGCGCGCTCGTCGCCCTGCTCGAGCCAGCCGAGGGTCTCCTCCCACGCCGTCAGCACGGCGTGGGTCTGGCCGTCACCCTGGGTGGGGTGGCCGGCGCCGCTCTCCTCGGCGAACTCACGGGCCGCCTCGAAGTAGAGCCACTGGAGCTCGACGCCGGTCATCCGCCGGCCATCGATCAGCCGCACCTGATGGGCGAGCGTGGTGTCGTGGCTGACCTCCTGGAGCGCGGCCACCGGTTCGAACACCTGGAGCCGCGGGACGCGACCCGCCTCGATGAGGCCCAGCACGAGCGCCGTGGTGCCGAACTTGAGGTAGTTCGCATACTCCGAGAGGTTGGCGTCCCCGATGATGACGTGCAGCCTGCGGTACTTGTCCGCAGTGGCGTGCGGTTCGTCACGGGTGTTGACGATGGGGCGCCGGATGGTCGTCTCCAGGCCGACCTCGGCTTCGAAGAAGTCGGCCCGCTGACTGATCTGGAACCCGCTGCCGCGCCCGTCCTGGCCCATCCCCAGCCGGCCCGCGCCGCACAGCACCTGACGGCTCAGGAAGAACGGGATCAGGCCTTCCGCGATGGAGGAGAACGGCACGGCCCGTGGCATGAGGTAGTTCTCGTGGCTCCCGTAGGAGACGGTCTTGTTGTCCGTGTTGTTCTTGTAGAGATTGACCGGGCCGGAGCCGTCGTCGGCGTCGAGGGCGCGGATCGCGTCGAGGGCGACCAGGTCGCCGGCGGCGTCCCAGATCACGGCGTCCCGCGGGTTGGTGACCTCGGGGCTCGAATACTCCGGGTGGGCGTGATCCACATAGAAGCGTGCGCCGTTGCCCAGCACCATGTTCATGAGGGGCTGCTCCCCCGATTCGACGTCGGAGTAGTCCAGCTCGGCTCGGCCGTGCGCGAGGGCCACGGCGGTCGCATCCAGCACGGGCGCGACGTCGGTCAGCTGGCTCGGGTGTGCCTGGGTGCGGGGAAGCGACCAGCCGCGCGCGTCGTGCAGCGGCTCCTCATCGCTGTAGTCCCAGCCCGCAGCCGTCCGGCGGCTCCCGGAGCCGGGCCCGGTCTCGCCGGAAGCCTGACGGGCGGAGGTGAGGCGGGCGTACGCGTCGATGACCCGCGCCGAGAGGACGGTCGCATTGGCGGTCGGGGCCTGCGGGGCGTGGATTCCGTACTCGGTCTCCGATCCCATGACACGGATGACCCCGCCGTCGCCGGCTCCGGGCAGTCCGGATGCGCTCACAGATACTGTCCCGTGTTGGTGGCGGTCTCCAGGCTCTTGCCGGGCTCCTGCCCGCCCTTGCCCTGGACGATCGTCCGGATGTAGGTGATCCGCTCACCCTTCTTGCCGGAGATCCGGGCCCAGTCGTCCGGGTTGGTGGTGTTCGGCATGTCCTCGTGCTCCCGGAACTCGTCGGTGACGGCCCGCAGCAGGTGGTCGATGCGCAGGCCCTTCTCGCCGCTCGTGAGGAGGTCCTTGATGGCGTACTTCTTCGCGCGGTCCACCACGTTCTGGATGACGGCGCCGGAGTTGAAGTCCTTGAAGTAGAGGATCTCGCTGTCACCGTTGGCGTAGGTGACCTCGAGGTACTCATTGGACTTGTCCGTCGAGTACATGGACTCCACGGTGCGCTGGATCATGCCGCGGACCGTGGCGGCCTGGTCCCCGCCGTGTTCCGCCACGTCCTGCGGGTGCAGGGGCAGCTCGGTGGTGATGTACTTCGCAAAGATGTCCGCGGCCGCTTCGGCGTCCGGGCGCTGGATCTTGACCTTCACATCGAGGCGTCCGGGGCGGAGGATGGCGGGATCGATCATGTCCTCGCGGTTGGACGCGCCGATCACGATCACATTGTCCAGACGCTCGACGCCGTCGATCTCGCTGAGGAGCTGAGGCACGATCGTCGTCTCGACATCGGAGGAGACACCCGTGCCGCGGGTGCGGAACAGCGAGTCCATCTCGTCGAAGAAGACCACCACGGGGCTGCCGTCGCTGGCCTTCTCCCGGGCGCGGGCGAAGATCAGGCGGATGTGCCGTTCGGTCTCACCCACGTACTTGTCCAGCAGCTCCGGACCCTTGATGTTCAGGAAGTAGCTCTTCAGCTCGGCCGCGCCGGAACGCTCCGCGGCGCGGGCTGCCAGGGAATTGGCGACGGCCTTGGCGATCAAGGTCTTGCCACAGCCCGGAGGGCCGTACAGGAGGATGCCCTTGGGCGCCTTGAGCCCGTGCTCGCGGTAGAGGCCCGGGTGCAGGAACGGGAGCTCCACGGCGTCCCTGATCTGTTCGATCTGAGGGCCCAGGCCGCCGATGTCCTCGTAGCTGATGTCCGGCACGTCTTCCAGGACCAGGGTCTCGACCTCGCTGCGGTCGACCTTCTCCAGAGCGAAACCGGTGCGCCCGTCCACGGACACCGCGTCACCGACCCGCACGCCCCGGTGGCGCAGCGGACCCGAGAGGCGGATGACCCGCTCGTCATCGGTGCGGCCGACGACCAGCACGCGGTCGTGACCGATCAGTTCCTTGACGGTGACCACTTCGCCGGCCTGCTCGAAACCCAGTCCTGCGATCACCACGAGGGCCTCGTTCAGCAGCACTTCCTGGCCGACGGCGAGCTGGTGGATGTTGACCAGGGGGCTGATCCCCACACGCATCTTCCGCCCGCCGTTGAAGACGTCCACGGACTCCTCCACGGCGGCGTTGGCACTGGCGCCCGGGACGGGTTCCTTGCGGTGGTTCAGCTGTGCGATCGTGGCGAAGCTGTAGGGCGGCTGCCCTTCCTGCTCCAGCGCGGCCTTGAGCCGCTGGATCTCGGTCTTGGCGGTCTCGAGCATGCCGACCAGCCGCGAGTTGTTCTGGGTCGCGGAGGAGAGCTGGCGGTCCACATTGCGGAGTTTGTCCCGCAGCACGTTGATCTGCCGTTCGGCAATGCTCTGGTGGGCAGCGTTGTTCCGCGCCTCGTTCGCGGCGTCACCGTTGGTGCCCAGTGTGTCCTCGCTCATGGTGGCCAGCCCTCTCGTGGAAAGTCCGTGTGCCGTCACCTTCGACACTAGCGCGTTCCGACGGGGATCGCGGACCGGTGCCCACGATGTGACTGCCGATGGCCTCCGACCTGGGATTACTCCCCTGCGGTCGGCTCTTCGGGATCCTCCACCTGGGTGCCTGCCATGGCGTCACGGGCGGCACGGCGGAGCTTGCGGTCCGAGTACGGACGCTCCCCCACGCTGGCCGGGGTCCAGGCGTTCATGTCCTCTTCGGTGAATTCCGTCTTGGCGCGCTTCTTCAGCGCCAGGCCGTCGACGCCGTCCGCCAGACGGCGCGTGACCAGCAGGAAGCCGGTGTGCCCCACCATGCGGTGATTCGGGCGGACGGCCAGGCCTTCGAGGTGCCAGCCGCGGACCATGGACTCCCACGCATCGGGCTCCGTGAAGCGGCCGTCGGCGCGGATGGCCTCGGCCGTGCGGGACAGCTGGGTCGCGGTGGCGACGTAGTTGATCCAGACACCGCCAGGAGCCAGCACCGTGGCCACGGCGTCGAGGCACTCCCACGGGGCGAGCATGTCCAGAACCACGCGGTCGACGCTGCCGGGCGCCTCCGCCTTGACGACCTCGTCCTGGAAGTCGCCCAGACTGATCTGCCAGGCCGGGTGTGGGCCGCCGAAGATGGTCTCGACGTTGCCACGGGCGATGTCGGCGAACTCCTCGCGCCGCTCGAACGAGTGGAGGTAGCCCATGTCGCCGACGGCGCGGAGCAGGGAGATGGACAGCGCGCCGGAGCCGACTCCCGCTTCGACGACGCGGGCGCCCGGGAAGATGTCCGCCATGGTCACGATCTGGCCGGCGTCCTTCGGGTAGACCACCGCCGCGCCACGCGGCATCGAGAGGACGAAGTCGCTCAGCAGCGGACGGAGCGCCTGGTACTGCTGGCCGATGTTGTTCACGGCGACACTGCCGTCGGGCTGCCCGATCAGATCGTCGTGGTTGAGGAAGCCGCGGTGGGTGTGGAACGCCCCGCCCCGTTCGAGGGTGATGGTGTTCATCCGCCCCTTCTCATCGGTGAGCTGAACCCGCTCGCCCACCCGGAACGGCCCGCGGCGTCGAGCGGCGCCGACCGCCTGGCGGCCTTCCGCGGGGGTGGCCTGGGGGGTTTCCTGGTTGCTCATGGCGTGTTCCTTCTCCTGTGCGCCGCATCGGGCGCGCATGGGGTGTGGGCGAAATGTCCGGGAATCAACTTTACCCGTCAGTGGGTCCCGGCTCGGCCGGGGCCTTCCGGTCGTCCTGTCAGGGCTGCCACGACCGTCGCCTGGCGCAGAAGGCCGGTCACGCGGCCCTGGGAGTCGACGACGGCGTACTGGTTGCCGTCCAGGGCCGACAGGTAGTCGATCAGCTCCTTGCCTGCGGCGTGGTCCGGCACGTAGGCGCCGGGGGCCAAGGGCACGCTGACCGCGGAGACCGGCGTCGTCGGAAGGAGGCCGGCGGGCACCGCGGCGACGGCGGAGGGGTCGACGACGGCCTGCGGGCTGCCGTCCGGCGCGATGACCACGAAGGCGGTGCCCGGCCGTGCCACGGAGAAGAGCTGTGCCACCGGGAGGTCCTGCGGGACACCGTAGGCCGGTTCGGCCAGTTGCGCAGCATGGATGGCGGGGAGCCTGCCGCGCATGCGGGCGACGCGGATCGCCTCGCTCGCCCCCATCCAGAGGAATCCGGCGACGAGCAGCGTGATGATGGCGAACTTGAAGTCGAGGCCCTCCCCCAGCAGGAACGGGCGGACGATGAAGTAGAGCACGATCAGGACGACGATGATCCGTCCGGCCCAGCCCGCGGCGATGGTGCCCTTCTCGCGGTTCCCGGTGCTGGTCCAGACGATCGTCTCCACGAGACGGCCGCCGTCGAGCGGCAGGCCGGGCAGGACGTTGAAGATCGCGATGACGAAGTTCGCCCAGGTGAAGATCCAGAGGAGGATCCCCGCCACCCCGTCGGGCTGCGTCAGCGTGGCGGCGAGCCAGCCGAGGCCCGCCAGGACGAAGTTGGCCACCGGCCCGGCGAACGCGACCAGGACGGAACGCCACGGCGTCGCCTTGAACTCGGTGAACTGGGTGTGCCCGCCCCAGAGGTTGAGCACGATCTTCTCCGACGCCCAGCCGAAGATCATGGCGGTCAGCGCATGGGCGAGTTCGTGCGCCAGGACGGAGAGCAGCAACAGGACCGCGTACATGAAGGCGACGACATAGGCGCCGAATCCCAGGGCCGGCTGCGAACCAGCGAGCATCGGGCCGAACGTCACCACGGTGAAGGCCGCGATGATGAACCACGAGTACGCCAGGTAGATGGGGATGCCCCAGAGTCGGCCGAGCCGCAGCCCATCCCGGCTGGTCACAGAGCTCACGCGCTGACCTTCCCGTCTTCGGGATCGAGTCCTGACGGAGTGCCGGCCCAGTGCCCGTCGAGAATGCGCTGTATCGCGTGGTAATCCTTCTGCGCCAGCGTGTCCCAGCGGGTGAAACGGCCGGGGAACTCCGGAAGGGGCACGGTGTGCGGGATGCCGATGGTCACGGCGCCGGACGCCAGCGCCGCGCCCACGCCCGGGACGGAGTCCTCCAGGGCCACGAAGTTCTCCACCCGCAAGGCGGATTCGGTGGACTGCATGGTCGCCATGGCCTGGAGGTACGCCTCGGGATCGGGCTTGCCGTTCGTCACGTCGTCACCGGTGACCAGGAATTCGAAGTACTTCTGCGGCAGTTTCTCCACCACGAGGCTGGCCAGGGGGCGTTCACTCATCGTGACGAGAGCGCAGCGCACCCCGTTCGCCGTCAGCGACTCGAGCATCTCCTGGGCCCCGGGCCGCCACGGGACCGCTTCTTCGATGCGTTCCATGACGCGGGTCGAGAGCGTGGAGATGATCTGGCGTTCGGGCATCCGGACACCGGCGGCCTGCAGGATGCGGGCGCTGCGGTCCAGGGCCTGGCCCACCAACTGGATCGCCTGAGCATGGCTCCACGTGCCTCCGAAGCTCTCCACGAGTTCATGTTCGGCCGCGATCCAGTACGGCTCCGTGTCCACCAGAGTCCCGTCCATGTCCCACAGCACGGCCCGCAAAGGGGCATCAGGACGGCGATCACCGGACGAGAGAGGCGCTGGAGACAACATGGCCCAAGTCTACGGGGCGGTGATGTGCGAAGACGTCTCTTGAGCTGGGCCGGGTCCGTCGTAGGGTAGAGCCCATGGAGAACTTCGACGACCCCGAGACTCTGCAGGACGAGGCGTTCCTTCCCCTGCACCAGGGCGGGAAGCGCAGCACGGTTCTCATTGCGGCCTTCGAGGGGTGGAATGACGCCGGTGAAGCTGCGAGCGACACCATCAAATTCCTGAGCAAGGCGTGGCATGCCCGGAAGGTGTCCGTCCTGGAGCCCGACGACTATTACGACTTCCAGTTCACCCGGCCCACAGTGCGCACCACAGGCTCCGGGGAGCGGCGGCTGCGCTGGCCGGGCACTCGGATCCATCAGGCGAGCATCCCCGGCGTGCCGGTGGACGTCGTCCTGGTCAGCGGTGTGGAACCGTCCTACCGCTGGCGCGCGTTCACCGCGGAGATCCTGGCCCAGGCCGAGGAACTCGGGGTGGACCGCGTGGTCCTGCTGGGTGCGCTCCTGGCGGACGTCCCCCACACACGGCCCCTCCCCGTCACCGTGACGACCGATGACCGGGCCCTCCAGGAACGTCTGAACCTCGAACCGTCCACCTACCAGGGCCCCACCGGTATCGTGGGAGTCTTCGGCGAACTCGCGCGGCTCGCGGGGCTTCCGGCCATCTCCCTGTGGGCGACCGTTCCTCACTACGTGGCCCAGTCCCCCTCGCCGAAGGCACAGCTCGCGCTGCTGCACCGGATCGAGGAGCTGCTCCAGATCCCCCTTGATCCGGGCGATCTGGTCGAGGACGCCGAGGCCTGGGAACGCGGCGTGGACGAGCTGTCCGCCGAGGACCCCGACATCGCGGGCTACGTCCGCCAGCTGGAGGAGGCCACCGACACGGCCGAGCTTCCGGAGGCTTCCGGCGAGTCGATCGCCCGGGAGTTCGAGCGGTACCTGCGGCGTCGCGGCAAAGGCAACGGCCACCCGCACGCCGATCCTTCCTGACCCGCTACTTCCTAAGCCGATCCTTCCTGGGCGCATGACACCTTAAGAGCAGACGGCGACGGCGGTTCCCCGCCGTCGTCGTCCGTGTCAGGAGCGCGCGCCGCGCCTCAGCGCGAGTCCGTCCTCAGAGCTCCACGCCGAGGAGGGCGTTGACGGAGTCGGAGACGAGGCTGGCGTCCGGCACGCTGGCGGTCCCACCCGTGGCGAGTGCGGCGTCCGCCCACGTGTCCAGGGCCCGCAGCGCGCCCGGTGCATCCAGATCGTCGGCGAGCCGCTCCCGCAGCGCCGCCAGGAGCGGACCGGCGGAACCCTCCGGAGCATGCTCCAGGGCTTCCCGCCAGCGGGCCACGCGACGCTCCGCCTCCTGGAGGAGCTCGTCGGTCCAGAACCAGTCGGTGCGGTAGTGGTTCGCCAGAACGGCGCTGCGGATGACCGCGGGCTCGACGCCCTGACGGCGCAGCGCCGAGACCAGGACCAGGTTGCCGCGTGACTTGCTCATCTTCTCGCCGTCCAGGCCCACCATGCCCGTGTGGGCGTAGTGCTTCGCCATGGGCTCGCCCGTGAGGGAGTACCAGTGTCCGGCGCCCATCTCGTGGTGCGGGAAGATCAGGTCCGAACCGCCGGCCTGGACCGTGAACGGCGACGGCAGGAAGCGCTGGGCGATCACGGTGCATTCGATGTGCCAGCCGGGACGGCCCCGGCCCAGCGAGCCGCCGTCCCAGCAGGGCTCACCGTCGCGGGCGACGCGCCAGAGGAGCGGGTCAAGCCGGTTGCGCTTGCCGGGGCGGTCGGGATCTCCGCCGCGCTCGGCGAAGAGGGGAAGCATCTCCTCCTCGCTCAGCCCGGAGACGGCGCCCAGTTCCCAGGCTTCGACGTTCTGGCCCTCGGCGTCGGCCGCGGCGACGTCGTAGTACACATCGCCGTCGGGCTCGCCGTTCGTCCCTGGCACACGGTACGCCAGGCCCGAGGCCACGAGGCGCTCGATCTCGGGGACGATCCACGGGATCGCCTCGACGGCGCCGACGTAGTGCGCAGGCGCCACGACATTGAGCGCTTCCATGTCCTCATGGAAGAGGCTCGTCTGATCGACCGCCAGCTCGCGCCAGTCCTGGCCGGTCGCGGTCGCGCGCTCCAGGAGCGGGTCGTCCACGTCCGTCACGTTCTGCACGTAGTCGACCCGGCTGCCGGCGTCGCGCCAGGCGCGATTGAGCAGATCGAAGGCCAGATATGTCGCCGCATGACCCATATGGGTCGCGTCATAAGGGGTGATCCCGCAGACGTACATGGACTGTTCGGCCTGCGGCTGGATGGTGGCGAAGTCACCGCGCGAGGTGTCGTAAATCCTGAGCGGCGGCATGGTTCCGGGCAGTTCAGGGACAGGGCGCGTCTTCCACGATTTCACGCCTGTCAGCCTATCGCTCAGGCGGGGATGACCCCGAATCCGAGCAGCAGGTACAGCGCGGCGCCGAGTCCGATCCGGTACCAGACGAACGCCTGGTACCCGCGGCTGGAGATGAACTTGAGGAACCAACCGATGATCACGTAGCCGACCGCGAAGGCGATCAGGGTCGCCAGGGCGGTCTCCCCCAGCCCGTACGGGCCGGCGGCCTCGGAGCCTTTGAGGACCTTGAAGAGCTGGTAGAACCCGGAGCCGAAGACGGCGGGGATGGCCAGGAGGAAGGAGTACCGGGCCGCAGCCTCACGGGTGTAGCCCATGAAGAGACCGGCCGTGATGGTGCCGCCCGAGCGGGACACGCCCGGGATGAGGGCGAGGGCCTGGGCGAAGCCGTACAGGATGCCGTGCTTGACGGTCAGGTCCTTGAGCTGGCGTTCCTGCTTGCCGAAGACGTCGGCCACGGCCAGGATCATGCCGAAGACGATCAGCGTGGTGGCGACGATCCAGAGGGAACGGAACGTGTGCTCGATGTAGTCCTGCAGCAGGATGCCGAGCACGACGATCGGGATGCTGCCCAGGATCACGAGCCAGCCCATGCGGGCGTCCGGATCATCGCGGGACACGCTGCCGCGCAGCGATCCGAACCACGCTTTGACGATCCTGACGATGTCCTTCCAGAAGAAGAGCAGGACGGCGGTCTCGGTGCCGAGCTGGGTGATGGCGGTGAAGGCCGCCCCGGGATCGGAGGCATTCGGCAGGAACTCCCCCAGGATGCGCAGATGAGCGCTGGATGAAATGGGGAGGAACTCGGTCAGGCCCTGTACCAGGCCGAGAAGTATGGCTTCGATCCAATTCATGTAGACGACCTTACGTCATGGCCTGTGACCAGCCGGGAAGCCCCCGCGGCGCCTCCGGCGAAATGTGTCGGAGGGCAGGAAATTCGCCCGCAGGAGTGGTAGACATCTCACATGAAGGAACAGATTCTGCCGCGGTCCGTGGAACAACGTCTGTACCAGGGCCAGAATTACGAGTACATGGTCATCAGCGTCGAGCGCGACGAATCGCTGCCCGAAGCGCGACGGCGCGTGCTGGAGCACAGCGAATACGGCAAATGGGAACTTCACCGCTCCGTCCTCTACCTGGGCGGTCATCGGCGCTACTGGATGCGGCGCAAGGTCATGAACGTCGCGCGGACGATCTGAGCGCGGCTCCCGACGGATCGGGGCAGGCCCGCCGGCCGAAGTACCGACGGGCCCGTCCTGATCAGTAGTCCCGTCCCGATCAGTAGTTCTGGAGCAGATCGGACAGGACGCGTGTGCCGAAGCGCAGGGAGTCCAGCGGGACCCGCTCGTCGACACCGTGGAACATGCCGGTGAAGTCGAGCTCATCCGGCAGCTGCAGGGGCGCGAAGCCGTAGCCGGTGATCCCGAGCTGGCTCAGCGACTTGTTGTCCGTGCCGCCCGAGAGCGTGTACGGGAGGACCGTCGCCTCGGGGTCGTGGCGCTTGAGGGAATCGACCATGGCGTCCACGAGATTGCCCGCGAACGGCACCTCCAGGGACACGTCCTTGTTCACGTAGCTGAGTTCGATGCCCTCGCCGGCGAGCTGGCGGATGGTCTCGAAGACCTGCTCCTGCTGGCCCGGCAGCGTGCGGCAGTCCACGAGCGCCTCGGCCGTCTCCGGGATGACGTTGTGCTTGTACCCGCCGCTGAGCAGCGTGGGGTTGGACGTGTTCTGCAGCGTGGCGCCGACGAAGCGCGCCACGGTGCCGAGTTCCTTGAGGATGATCTCCGGGTTGTCCGGATCGAATTCCACGCCGGTCAGCTCGGTGACGCCGTCCAGGAACTGCCGGGTGGTGGGCGTGAGTTCGATGGGCCACTCATGCTGGCCGATGCGCGCGACGGCGGCCGCGAGCCGCGTCACGGCGTTGTCCGTGTTGATCTGCGAGCCGTGGCCCGCGCGGCCGTGCGCGACCAGGCGCAGCCAGGACAGGCCCTTCTCCGCCGTCTGCAGGAGGTACGCGCGCTTGCCACCGATCGTGGACGAGAAGCCGCCGACTTCGGAGATGGCCTCGGTGGCGCCGTCGAACAATTCGGGACGCTTGTCCACGGCATAGCGGGCGCCGTAGTCCCCGCCGGCCTCCTCGTCGGCGAAGAACGCGAACACGAGGTCACGCTTCGGCTTGATCCCCCGCCGTGCGAAGTCACGGAGAGTCGCCAGGATCATGGCGTCCATATCCTTCATGTCCACGGCGCCTCGGCCCCAGATCATGCCGTCCTTCACTTCGGCGGCGAAGGGATCGACACTCCACTGCTCCCGCAGGGCCGGCACGACGTCGAGGTGGCCATGCACCACCAGCGCACTCGCGCTGGGATCCTGGCCCTCCATCCGGGTCACGACGCTGGCGCGGCCGGGCGCGGACTCGAAGATCTCCGGCTCCAGACCCACCTCGGCCATGAGGCCCGCCACGTACTCGGCGGCCTTCCGTTCTCCGGGTCCTTGGTTGTCACCGAAGTTGGTGGTGTCGAAGCGGATGAGTTCGCGGCAGATGTCCACCACTTCCGCTTCGGCCGGAGATGTCCCCTGGGAGGGGGTGACGGATTCCTGAGTGCTCATCGTTTCGCCTTTCCGCGCCGCTGCCGAACTGATCACTCCTCAGCCTAGTGGGGACGTTCGGGCACGGGGCGCTCTCCCGGTCATGCCCCGAAACCTTGCGAAGCCCCAGCTCAGCCAGGATTTCGCGTTTCCGTGAAATGCGTGTAGAGTATTTCTCGTTGCCCCGGCGGCCTGAACAGCGGAAACGCGGTCCAGACAGCCGGTTCACCCAGATGCGCGGGTGGCGGAATGGCAGACGCGCTAGCTTGAGGTGCTAGTGCCCGAATAGGGCGTGGGGGTTCAAGTCCCCCTCCGCGCACAGAGCGAAGGCTCCTGGTCTGAGACCGGGGGCCTTCCGTGTTTTCCGGGTGTCTCCTGCCAGAATGACTTCATGACGCCACGGCTCTTCGACCTCCGGTCCACCTGGCATCTGCCCGCCCCGGTCGATGAGGTGTGGGACGTTCTCACCGCGCTGGACCTCCGCCCGGGCGAACCCGTGTGGTGGCCCGGGTGCACCGTGGCCGCTCCCCTGACCACGACGAGCCCCTCAGACGATCCGGCGACGGCGGACCTGACGGACATCATCGCTCATCTGCGTTTCCGGACGCTGCTCGGCTATTCGCTCACCGTCAGCATCCATCCGACGCTCGCGGTCACGCATCGGAAGCTCGTGTTCGAAGCACAGGGGGACCTCGAGGGGGACGGCGACATCGTGCTCACGGCGGAGTCGGCCGGCTCCGGGACCAGGATGGACATCCGATGGACCGTGCGCCCGACGCTGCGTTGGATGAACGTGCTGTCCCCCGTGGCCGCCCGGGTGTTCATGGCCGCGCACGCCCACACGATGCGGAAGGGTGAGCAGGGGCTCGCAGCGGCGCTGGCCCCCGGCTGAACCGGCACCGCCGTCAGACGCGCGCGGCCAGACCCCTGATGCCGGTCCTCAGGAACGCGAAGGGGTACAGCAGCAGCGGCACGACGAGGAGGACGTCCCCACCCGTGAGGTCTCCGCCGAGCACGAGCCACGGGAGGACGAAGGTGAGGACCAGCGCGGCGGCGAGATAGAGCCAGAGCTGCCACCACGGATTCGGTGGCAGCTTCTTCTTCGGATCACTGGACCGGGTCCGGGACTTCTTCCGGCGACGTTCCAGCAGCCCGTGGAGACCGCTCCAGAGCATGCCGTTCAGCACCCAGATCTGCACAGCCGTCAGGACGAGTGTGGCCACCGCCAGAAGGGACCAATCGGCGGGGTTCGCCCAGCGGTAAGGACCGTCAGGGCACAGCCACGCGAGCCAGGACACCGGATCCGCAGCGCAGCGGGCCGAACCTCGCACCACCGATCGTCCGGCGAACCAGGTCATGAGGGCGGGGGCGGTGAGCATGGCCGCCACGAGAGCGGCCAGCCGGGTCACGCCGAGACTCTTGACCATGACGCGATGCGGCCGGAGGCGTTCGTCCCCCGGGACGCCCGTGAAGAGCAGCGGCACCGGCGCCTGCGCCGTCGACCGCGAGGCTTCATGGCGCGGCGTCGACAGGATGAGCCTGGCCAGCGGGTCGATGACTTCGATCCGGTTGCGCGAATAGACCACGTGGTCGTAGACCAGGGCCGAACGGTTGTAGACCGGGTGCTCGTCCGGGCCGGGGCCGCCGGTGCCCGGCCCCTCGCGATCGAAGATCTTCCGGAAGATCGCGGCCCGGCCGTCCACGGCGCGCGAGATCGGCCCGGCCGGGACGAAGTCGAATTTGCCCCAGACGTCGACCCACCGCGGGCGGTCCGGCACGTCGAGCCAGTCCTGGACCGGATCACTGCCGTCGGTGCCACCCCATTCCGCGTATCCGAGAAGATCGATCCCGCTGCCGACGCTCACGAAGTTCGTGGCGCGCACGGGATCCTCGCTCCGCTGGAACAGCACCTGCCCCACGATCGCGGCTCCCTGACTGTGCGCCACCACGGTGACCGGCACCCCGTCGTCGCCGTTCCAGGGCGCCAGTGTCTCGCGGATTCTCTGCCGCATGGCAGCGGCCTGCATCTGCTTGCGTTTCCAGACCTGCGGGTCACCGAGAAAGTCCGCGAACAGGGACAGCAGCCGACTGACGAACCGACCGAGGGCCGGGATCTTCGCCAGGACCATGAGGACCATTCCCAGCAGGAGGATCCCGAGGATCAGCAGGAAACCCAGGGCCGCCACCGCGCTGATGAACGGGATGAGGAGCAGCCAGGTGAGCAGGCGCGCCGGGAGGATCCGTTCGTGGTCCGCGGGCCGGAAAGTCCACCACAGGAGCCGCAGGCACCGCTTGTACACCGTCTTCGCCTGGCTCATGGCCCACCAGAAGGTGGCGCCGACGGTCGCCGGTTCGAAGTCCTTCGCCCACGAGGCCTCGGTCATCAGCACATCGAGGTATTCGGGACCGCCCGACGGGGAGCAGCCGGTGAGCACTTTCACGCGGGCCTGCGGGGCGTCCCCCACGGCCGTCGCCTCGGTGATGATGAGCGGCGGGTGGTCGCCGGCGTCGTCGCACGCAAGGGCCTCATCGTGGAGGCTGAGCATGAGCGGCTGCGCCCATTCCTGCAGCGTCCCGCCCTTGAGGGCCCGTCCCATGCCGTGGACGAAGAGCACCACATGGTCCGGCTTCGCCGCTTCAGGCGCGGCGTCGGCCCGCTGACCGGGAGGACGGCAGAGATGCTTCCGACGAGTCCACATGACTCATCTTCCGCCCGGGAGACGGAGAAGGAAAGGGTGTCGGCGGAACGCGCGATGCCATCGTGGACCGCCCAGGATCGAGGATGAACACTCCTCCTCATTTTCAATCTATAGCGCACCCGGGGGCTTGCGGCAAGGCCCCCCGGATGCCGCACAGTAGAGGGTCCAACGACACGATCCGAGGAGACCCCACCGTGGCAGCCACCACCCCGTCCAGCGTTTTCCAGCTCCCCGAACGCCTCGCAGCGAAGGCTGATCCCGCCCTGATCGCGGACGACGAACGCCACTTCACCGCCATCGCCGCAAGCCTTGAGCGGACCCGCGCCGAACTCGCCGAGCGTCTCGACGCCGCCCGGCGCGCCCCCGGCCGTTCGGGACAGCAGGCTGTGGACCGGGACGCCGAGATCCGGCGCCTCAGCGGCCGCCTGCGGGCCCTCGAGAGATACGGACTCGACCTCTGTCTGGGGCGCTTCGTGACATCGGACGGCGCGGCCCCCGTGTACATCGGACGGCTGGGCCTGACGGACGCCGACGGCGAGCGCCTCCTGGTCGACTGGCGGGCCCCCGCCGCGGAGCCGTTCTCCAGCGCGACCCACGCACATCCGCAGGGGGTGGTGAGCCGGCGTCGGTACCGCTGGAGCGGCGGTCGTGTCACCGACTACTGGGATGAGGCCTTCTCCCCCGACGGTGTCGACGATGCCGCCTCGCTCGGTGACCTGTCCGCCTTCATCGCCAGCCTCGGGCACAGCAGGACGGCGCGCATGCGGGACGTCCTGGGCACGATTCAGGCGGACCAGGACGCGATCATCCGCGCGTCGTCGCGGGGCGCCCTGGTGGTCGACGGCGGTCCGGGCACCGGGAAGACGGTCGTGGCGCTGCACCGTGCCGCGTATCTCCTGTACGCCGATCCCCGTCTCAGCCGCGGTCGGGGCGGCGTCCTGCTCGTCGGACCGCACCGGCACTACCTGTCCTACGTGGCGGATGTCCTGCCCGGCCTCGGCGAGGAAGGCGTGCAGGCCTGCACCGTCCGCGAACTGGTGCCCGAAGGCGCCGCTGCCCGAGCAGAGAGCGATCCGGAGGTGACGCGGCTCAAATCGTCCGCGGACATGGTGCGCGCGATCGAACGGGGCGTCCGGTTCTACGAGGAGCCTCCCACCCGGGGCCTCCTCGTGGAGACCCCCTACCGGGACGTCTGGGTGGGTCCCGAGGACTGGGCCGAAGCTTTCGCGGCCCCTGCGCCCGGGACACCCCATAACGAGGCACGCGCCGAAGTCTGGGACGAATTGCTCACGCTGCTGGTCGAAGGAGCCGACGACGGCGAGGCGCCCGAAGGCGCGCTCCGTTCGGCACTCGCACGGAACGCTGAGCTCGCGGCGGTGTTCAACCGTGCGTGGCCCCTCCTGGACCACACCGTGGTGGTGAGTGATCTGTGGCGGGTACCGGCCTATCTGTCCCTCTGCGCGCCGTGGCTCACCGCCGAGGAGGTCGGTGTGCTGCAGCGGGAGGAGCCGCGGGCCTGGACCACGGATGACCTTCCCCTGCTGGACGCGGCCCGGCTCCGCCTTGGTGATCCTGACGCGGCGAGGCGTGCGCGGCGCCGCAGGGCGGAGCAGGCGGCCGAGCGGGACCTGATGGGCCGTGTGGTGGAGGACCTGATCGCCGCGGACGACTCCGAGATGCTCGTGATGTCCATGCTGAAGGGCGAGGACCTGCAGGAGAGCCTGGGCGATGAAGGCCTCGTGGCCACGACTTCCCCCGATCTGCTCGCGGGGCCTTTCGGGCACGTGATCGTGGATGAGGCCCAGGAGCTCAGTGACGCCGAGTGGCAGATGCTGCTGGCGCGGTGTCCGTCAGGGAGCCTGACGATCGTGGGCGACCGAGCCCAGGCCCGGCGGGGCTTCCCGGAAAGCTGGATCGAACGGCTCGAGCGGGTGGGCGTTCCCGAGGCGCGCCTGGCCTCTCTGACGATCAACTACCGCACTCCGGAGGAGGTGATGGCGGAGGCCGAGCCGACGATCCGCGCGGCGTTGCCCGATGCCAATGTGCCGGCCTCGGTCCGGAGCAGTGGCATCCCGGTCAGGCGGGGCGATCTCAGCGAACTGGACACGGTGCTGAGGGAATGGCTGGAGCTGAACACGGAGGGCGTCGCGTGTGTCATCGCCCCTGTTCCGGACGCGGTGGCCTCCCGCCTGCCTGCGGCTGAGGCGCGGGTGGGTGTCCTGACGGCCGAGGAGGCGAAGGGCCTGGAGTTCGATCTCGTGGTGCTCGTGGACCCGGAGGGTTTCGGGGCGGGCATCGAGGGAGCCGTGGACCGATACGTCGCCATGACCCGGGCGACCCGGGAGCTGGTGCTCCTGTCGTCGTGACAAGCCTGCGCGAGCAGGCGGGACGGGCCGCCGTCGTTGGTGATCACCGCCTGTCTCCTGGCAGGTCACGGCCCTGCTGTGCGTCAGCCGGCGGGAGAGGTGGAGGGTGCGACGGGCCTGCCGGGTGAGGGCGTGCCGGTGGCCTGTGTGCCGGTGGGTTGCGCTCCGGGCGTCGGCGACGCCGGTTCGCTCGCGGCCGGCGCGAACCGCACCGTGATGACACTGCCCACGGGAGCTCTCGACCCTTCCGGCGCCGAGAGCCCCTCCACCGGCTCGACGCCCTGCCGGCTGCGGCCGCCGTCCACCAAGACGACGGCGAATCCCGCGGTGCGGAGTGCCTGCACGACGGTCGCGACGCTCCGTCCGAGCAGACCTCGCGGCACCTGCTGGAGACCGCTGGCCACGGTCAGGTTCACGAGGGCGCCGGGACGGAGCACCTCCCCCACCCCGGGCGAGGAGGACAGGACCGTCCCGGCCGGATAGGCGGAATCGGTTTCCGTGATCGTCCCGACGGCGAGACCGAGTGACGACAGCTCCCTGGTCGACTCGTCGAGGCGCCGACCGCTCAGGGTGGGCACCGGTATCCCCGCCACCGTGGTCGACGGCGGGGCTGTCGCCTTCGCGGTCGGCGCCGGGCCGTCCGAGATGCGCAGGACGACCGCACTCCCCCGCTTCACCTGGGCGCCCGCTCCCGGATCGGTCCCGGCGACCTTTCCACGGGGCACCGTGGGGTGGAACCCGTGGGTCTCGCCGCCGGGCAGGAGGCCAGCACCGCGCAGTGCGGCACCGGCCTGCGTGGTGGACAGGCCGAGCACCGTCGGGACCGCCACCGGGCCGGCGCCGGTCGGCACGGCCCAGGGTCTGAGCAGCATCAGCACCCCGCCCGCGGCCAGCAGCACCACCAGGAGAACCAGCACGATGCCCGCGGACTTCGCCGGCCGGCCGTGCGGTCGGCCGGATGCGGAGACGCGGTCGGCGGGTCCGGGACCGGCGGGTCTGCCGTCGACTGCGCTGCCGCCCTGGCGGTCCCGGGCGGTGGATTCCCTGCTCCAGGAACCGGCTCGTGCCGCGGCGACGGTCATCGCCCGCTCGTGCCGCTGCGCCCGCTCCTCCTGGAGGGTCAGGGGTGCGGTGGCCTCCCGTGCCGCCTCGATCACCGAGGCCGTGCGATGCGGAGCCGGCACCGGGACGAGCGGGAGGGGTTCGGTCACCGCGTCCTCAGCCACGGGTCACGCCTCCGTCCAGCTGGGCGTAGACCACGAAGTTCTGGTCCGACTCCGCCCGGTGGTTGTACTGGAAGCACGTCACCAGGACCAGGCGGCCCGGCACCGCTTCCCAGAGCTTTCGGGCGCCGAGGATGTCGGTTTTCACGTAGCGGGCCGAACCGGTGACCGTGTAGCTGTAACCGCCTTCCGGGGTGGTGACGAGGATCTTCTGGCCCGCGTGCACCGCTCCTCCCAGGGCGCCCCGGTCCAGGAGCGGGTTGAACGCAGCGGGCCCCACGGACGAGGAATGCGCGGCGATGTAGACGGTGTTGCGGGATGCCGGTCCCGCGATGCCGAAGTCCATCACCCAGAAGGCGTCCGGGACCGTCGGCGGGTCGAACGTCCGGTCGCCGGGAAGCCGGCTGGCGTACACCCTGACATCCAGCCCGACCCCGGGCAGCTGGACTCTCAAGGGCTGGCCGGGCACGGACGGCGTCACCCGGCTCGTGCCGCCGCCTCCGGACGACGCGACGGGTGCGTCGTCGAGCACCGGCGCACCGGGAGGCGGGCCGCCCGGCAACGAGGCCGGCACGGGCTTCGCCGAGGGGGTCCCGGGGTCCGCGCTGCCGCCTGTTCCGCCCGGCCCCGGGCGATTGCTTCCGAGCAGCGCTCCGGCCGTGACCAGCACGACGACGGCCAGGAGTCCGGCGCACAGCGTGCGCCAGATCTTCCTCATGGTTTCCTTCCTCCTCATGGCTCCTCGCTTCCTCAGGGCTCTCCGGCCCGCTTCGCGTAGGCGTTCGCCGCGGCCAGGACCTCGTCCACATAGGCCTGCGAGTGGTTGTAGGCGAACACGGCGCGGGTCCATCCCGCGGCGGTTCCGAGGTCGCCGCCTGCCGCACACAGATAGCGGGCGGCGGTCAGGGCGGCGTCGTCCAAGTCGTGCGGGCTGGCCTCGGCGCCGTCACCTGCCGCACGGCTCGCGTACCGGGCCCACGTCGAGGGGATGAACTGGAAAGGGCCCACCGCGCGGTCCCAGCGGGTGTCGCCGTCGAGCGCCCCGCCGTCGGTGTCGCGGATCATGGCGAAGCCGTTCCCGTCCAGGGCCGGTCCGAGGATGGGCCCGGAGACTTGGCCGTCGGGCTGGACCCGGTGGCCCCCGTGGGTTCCGTGGCGCGATTCGATGTACCCGATGCCCGCCAGCGTGTTCCACCCGATGCCGCAGCCGGGAACGCTTCGCTCCGACCGGACGGCGGCGCCCGCGTAGGACTGCAGCGCCCGTGCGGGGATGCCCGTCCTCTGGGCGGTCCTGAGCAGCCAGCGGCGGTCGATGCCGGCGGTGTCCTCGCCGAGGCCTCCGCTGTCGGGACCGGTGGCCGCCTGCGGGTCGGCCCCGGTTCCGGCGTCGGTGGCCGCTGCCGGCCGGGGCGTGGACTCCCCCGACATCGCGGTGATCTTGCCCGAGGCGGGGGCGGGGACCGCGGACCAGCCCGCGGCGTGGTCGATCTCCGACTGCCAGAGCGGCCTGTTTGTCTCCGCAGTCACCGGTTGCCGACCGCCGCCGCGCAGGGCCGCGAGCGCGGTGTCCGCGGCGTCGACCGTCTGCGGTGGTTCCGACCCTGACGCGCGGGAACCGCTCATGGTGTGGACGCCCCAGCCGGTCCCGGCCAGCAGCACGAGGACAGCCAGTCCGGTGGCGAGGTGCGAACGCCGTGGAGTGGTCATCGGTGGGTCTCAGCCGAACCGGCCGTTGACGTAGTCACCGGTGCGCTCGTCCTGCGGTTCCTGGAACATGAGCCGGGTGGGGCCGTGCTCGACGATGACACCTGGCGTGTTCTGCGCCGCGAGGAAGAACGCGCACTGATCCGAGACGCGCGCCGCCTGCTGCATGTTGTGGGTGACGATCACGATGGTCACCTGATCCCGCAAGGACTCGATGGTCTCCTCGACCCGGCGGGTGGAGGTCGGGTCCAGGGCGGAGCAGGGTTCGTCCATGAGGAGGACTCGCGGTGCGACGGCGAGTGACCGGGCGATGCACAACCGCTGCTGCTGTCCGCCGGAGAGACCGCCGCCGGGCTGCAGGAGGCGGTCCTTCACCTCGTCCCAGAGGGAGGCCTTCCGCAGGGAATCCTCCACCAGGAAGTCCTTCTCCTCGCGGGAGGCCTTGATGCCGGTGAGTTTCAGGCCGGCCACCGTGTTGTCGTAGATGGACATGGCCGGGAACGGGTTGGCTTTCTGGAACACCATTCCGATGTCGCGCCTGGCCTGCGTGATGCGGCGGTTCGGATCGTAGACGTCCTCGCCGTCCAGGAGCACCCGGCCGGCCAGGGACGCGGAGGGGATCATCTCGTGCATCCGGTTCAGGATGCGCAGGAACGTCGACTTCCCGCAGCCGGAGGGGCCGATCAGGGAGGTGACCTTTCCCGCCTGCATGGACAGGGAGACTCGGTCGAGGACCTTGTGGTCGCCGAACCAGGCGGAGATGTCCTGGGCATGGAGCTCGGCCGGTTCGGAGAGCCGGATGGCTTGCGGGGGCGTCGCCGGCAGCGGGTCTTCGATGTCGTGCAGCATGAGGTCGTCCAGCGGCGCCTGGGCCTCGAGGCTGGATTCACGGCGGCCGCGGCGGGCCCGGAGGAGATGGGTCATGGTGGTTTCCTTCGACCTTTCAGAGGAGGTTGGGCAGCAACAGGCCCAAAGGGGTGGCGATGAGCACGCCGAGGGTGAGGAAGGCCGGGACGAAGATCAGCCAGCTCTGCCAGCGGCCCCATTTCTTCCAGCTCCAGACGCAGGCGACACCGGCCGCGACGGCGAGCTGCAGGAGGAACACCAGCCCGACCAGGCCGGAGGTGTCGGATCCGAGGGGCTTCTCCGCCTCGGTGATGGACCCGACGCGGATCGCATCGAGTGATTTCGGGGCGGCCGCCGAGACGAGCGTGGCGTCCACGCGGAGGACGTCGTCGGGCAGGAACGGCAGTCCACCGGCGGTGGCCAGCGTCATGCGGCCTTCGGTGGGCTTCATGGCCCCGGGCTCCGGGTCTCCGGGATTCCGGATCCCCGAGACCTCATAGGTGAAGCGGCCCTGGCCGGTGGAGACGACGAACCGATCGCCGAGCTGCAGCTGATTCAGTCCGCCGAAAACCCCGCCGTAGGCGCCGCTGCGGCCCATGACGACGGCGTTGCCCGCCTGCCCGGGGAAGGCCGTGTCACGCTGGTGCCCCACGCCCTGGGCCGTCTGAGACGAGCTGGTGCCCTCCACCATCACCTCCTTGAGGTCCAGCCGTGGGATCTCCAGGTACGCGATGGGCGTCCCCAAAGGAACGAGCACGCCGTCGGCGTCGCTCGGCCCGACCGGAATCGACCCTTCGGCCAGGGTGAGACGCAACTGGGTGGTCAGCTGCTGCTGAGCCGTCGCGTGCTGGACCCGGGAGACGAACACCAGCTGGAGCAGAAACCCGAGAATGATGATCGCCACGAGCTGCAGCATCGAGGAGAAATCGAGTTCCCAGCGTCGTGGCGCCGGCGCGGCGGGAGGGCGGGGAGTTTCGAAGGACGACGACGGCGGGGGCGGCGGAGCGCTTCCCGGCACGGCCGCCTCGAGGGTCGCTGTCATGAGTCGGTCCCCTTCCCGCGTCGCCCGCTCCTGATGTACCGCGCCGCGAGGGGTGGCGTCAGCACGAGCAGCAGGAGGAACAGCGCGGCCACCACGAGGAGGTTCTGCGACGTGCCCCAGCCGGTGTTGCCCGCAAGAACCAGGGGCACCGCCTTCGCCCCGGGACCGGAGGCCTCAGGCGCGTCATTCAGGTACTGCTGGGCCTGTTCCGCGGCCAGCACGTTCCCCTTGGCATCGGTGCACTGCCCGGTGGCACGGTTGCAGGACACGCTGGGCTTGTTCGCTGCGGTGGGCCGCTTTGTGGTCGCGGCCGGGCTGTTGCCCTGCGGTACTGCTCCACTGGCGCCCGGACCCTGTGCCGCTGCGGGACCCTGCGCCGCCGCCGGCCCCTCGGAACCGCCCGCCACTTGGCCGGGTTTGGCGCCCGGGCCTGCGTTGTAGCCGACGTTCTTACCCCTCCAGGGAGCCTGGCACGCTGCGTCGCAACCGCTCGGGAACGGGGCCGTGTAGACGAGCTGGTTGTTGTTCACGTCCTGACCCGGTTTGAAGGTCGGGTTGTTACAGGGGTTCCCGGAACTGCTCTGGGCGGCGTTGATCGTGGAGTCCAGACGCTTGCCGGTGTCCGAGTCCAGCCCGGGGATCTTCTTGACCTGCTGCATGGCGGACATCACCAGGTTCATCGGCAGGGGCGAGTAGCCCAGCGCTCCCATGGTCTGCTGCCCCTCGCAGAGGGAGTAGCTCGCGAAGTTTCCGAGCGCGGCGCCCTTGCTGTTGTCGAAGCTGCCCCGGGTCTGGGCCGGCACCAGCATGTACGTGTAGGCGGAGAGGGCGTAGACGCGGGGGTCGTTGTGCGTGTAGACGGCGGAGAGGTCCTGGCTGAGGTAGTTGGGCGAACTCGCGTCCATGTTGATCTTCGCCTTGGTCAGTGCCACGGCCACCGCGGTGTCGGTGGGGATGGTGAAGAACCCTGCCGCGTTGCCGACCTGCGCCACCGGGAAGTTCGCCCCGAGCGCGTAGGAGTACTCGTCGTAGTTGATCGTGTACGGGGTGTTCGCCGTGTAGGTCGTCACGCCGCTGGATCCGTTCTGGGCGGAGAAGTTGGCGATGCCCTGCCCCGGGAAGTAGGAGGTTGCGCCGCCGTTCGGGCAGCCGCCCGTCTTGCCGCAGAGCTCCGCATAGTATGACGGGAACTGACGTTTCATCCACAGAGTGAACTGAGCGGTGGCGCCGGAGCCTTCGGAGCGCACGACGACGCGGATCTGCTGGTTGGGCAGGTTCACACCGGGGTTCGTTTTGGCGATCGCCGGGTCGTTCCAGCGGGTCACCTTTCCGGTGAAGATCCTGGCCAGGGCATCCTGGGTGAGTTTGAGTTCGGAGAAGCGCTTTCCGTTGACCGGGAGGTTGTACATGAAGCTGGTGCCTCCGGCGGCGATGGGCAGCATCGAGTATTTGAAACCGGGGAACACCGTATCCTGGGGATCGGCGGTGTCGCCCTTGTACGGGATCTCGGAGACCGCGAAGTCGACCAGGCCGTTGGCGAATTCCTTGCGGCCGGTGGAGGAACCGCTGGGGTTGTAATCCACGGTGCTCCCCTGGGACCGGATGTCCGTGACCCATTGGTTGACCGCGTTCCCGGCCCAGGATGACCCGGATCCACCGATCCGGGTGTAACTGGCGGCGAGGGCGGCGGGGATGAAGGTCCCGGAGGCGAGGGCCAGGACCGTCAGGAGGGCGAGGATCCGGCGTGTCACCCGCCCTCGGGTCCGTCGGTTCTTCTGGGGATCGTGCGTCATGGTCGTTCGTCCTCCGGGGTGGATGTCGGGTGGCTGACCAGCCACCCACTGCGGTTTTCCTCGATACGTCTGAGCCAGGCGCGCGACCTCGCCGCGCGCCGTCGTTGCTGTCCTGCCGTGAGCTTGCCGGCCTGCTGTCCGCCGAGGACGCGGGCCAGGATGAACAGCACGAGCACCACGAACAGGAGGAACGTGGCCGTGGCGAAGCCGCGGGCCACCATGTTGGGCTGGCCCGATTTCACGAATTCCAGCGCGGCCAGCGGGAGCGAGACCTGGGGTCCTTCGAAGGGGTTGAAGTTGAGGTTGTTCGTGACCCCTGCGGTGAGCAGGACCGGCGCGGTCTCCCCGATGCCGTGCGCCGTGCCGAGGATGATCGCGGTCACGAGGCCCGATCGCACGGTCGGGAGGACCACGTGCAGCACCACGCTCCATTGCCCTGCGCCGAGGGCCAGGCCCGCCTCCCGCAGATTGCCGGGCACCAGCCGCAGCACGACGTCGGCGGACCGGATCATGATGGGGATCATCAGGACGGTGATCGCGAGGGACGCCGCGAAACCGTTGAACTGCCGGGTGATGCCGATGATGACCGCCGCATAGATGAACAGCCCCGCGACCACGGACGGAAGAGCGGTCATCGCCTCCACCACGGTCCGGACGAGCCGTGCGAAGCGTCCCCCGACCTCGTTGAGGAAGACCGCGGTGGTCACGCTGAACGGGACCGAGATGGCCAGGGCGATCCCGATCTGCTCCAGCGTCCCGACCAGTGCGTGGATGATGCCGCCCTTCTCGAGCGGTGCCAGCGGGCCTGCGACCCCCATGTCCTGGGTGAAGAAGTTGCCCTTGCCGAACACGTCCCATCCCCGAGTGCTGGTGAAGCCGATGACCAGCGCCAGCGAAGCGACCACGACGATCGCGGCGGACCAGAGCATGACGCTCCAGAACCTGTCCCGCACCGCGGGGCCACGGTTCGTGATGAAGACCAGGGCGGCGTAGGTGCCCAGGAACCAGAGATAGCTCAGGAGCGGCATCCACCCGACCGGCACGATGCCGAGTCCGAGGCAGAGCAGGGCGCCCACCGAGAGCCCTGCCACCCCGGCGCCGGCGATGGAGAGGACTTCCTCCTTCGACACGCCGATCCGGATCCGCTCCTGAGGCGGCGCCGCTTCCGGCAGGTCGAGCCGCGGCAGGGTCGTCTTCTGCGCGTCCAGCTGCTGTTCCAGTTCCTGGGCGCCGATCATGTCCGTCGTCATCTCAGGCCTCGCTTTCCGCGCCCGACCGCGACCGCGCGATGATGGCGGACGCGGTGAAGTTGACCAGCATGGTCAGCACGAACAGGGCGAGTCCAGCGGCCATCAGGGCGGACATGGTGAACTCGTTGGCCTCCCCGTATTTCAGGGCGATGAGGGCCGCCACCGAGTTGGCTCCGGTCTGGAGGATGTGGAAGTTGATGGCGTACGACGCCGTGTTGATGATCAGGTAGATCGCGATCGTCTCACCGAGCGCCCGGCCCAGCCCGAGCATGGTCCCGCCGATGATCCCGCCCTTGCCGAACGGGATCACGACCGAACGGATCATGCCCCAGCGGGTCGCGCCCAGCGCATAAGCGCCTTCCCGCTCCCCGATCGGCGCCCGCGAGAAGGACTCCATCATGACCGACGTCTGAATGGGCAGGATCATGAGCGCGACGACGAGTCCCGCGATGAACGTGGACGAGGTGTAGAGCGAATCATTGGGCAGTGGATTGTCCGGCTCGACGCCATCGACGGCGAACAGGGGGATCCAGCCGAACCAGGTGGACAGCCAGCGGGCGAAGGGGACGATCTGGACCTGCAGGTAGCTCAGGCCCCAGAGACCGAAGACCACTGAGGGCACGGCCGCCATCAAGTCGATCACCGAGGTGAGGATGCTCCTCACCCGCCCGCCGGCCACCTCGGTGATGAACAGCGCCGTGCCGAGAGCCAGTGGCAGGGAGACGGTCAGCGCGACGGCGGCGATCAGCACGGAACCGGTGATCACCGCCGCGATGCCGAAGTTGTTGTTCTCCGGAGCCCATTCTTGGGTCACGAGGAAGTTCCCCAGACCCACCGAGTTGATCGCCGAGATGCCGTTCCCGGCGAGGAACAGCCCCACCAGGGCCATGACCGCCAGGACGACCACACCGCCGCTGCGGGTGAGAGCCCTGAACCACAGGTCCTTCCGTTCGAGCACCTGGCGGATCTTGCGCGGACCGGAGGGAGGCGCTTCGAGAGCCGCCTCGTTGCGGATCGACGTGCTCATGCCGCTCCCCCGCCCCGGAGCCGCTTCAGCACGGGCGACACGATGGCCGCCACGAGCGCGAGCCCCAGCAGGACGAACAAGCCGTAACTGGCCCACGCGGCCGGGGTCACCGCGGTGACCCCGTTGCTGACGGGGCTCGCGGCGTCGGCCTGCGGGGTGGCCTTGCCCCCGTTCGGTGCGGCTGGACCGGCGGCGGCTGCCGCGTCGGCCGGTTCCGCTGCGGGCTTCGCCCCGCCGTCGTCGCCCTTGGCATCCGGCACGAGAGGCGCCAGCAGGCTCTGCGCCCCGCTGACCGTCCGGCCCTTGTCGGGGAGAAGCGGGCTGGTCCCGGTCGGCTTGCTCTCGGACGGAGCCGCGGTGGCACACCCGGGCTTCTTCCCGCCCGTGAAGGTGACGAGCGCACACGAGGCGTGAGCCTTCATGGCGGCCGTGACGGGCGCATAACCCGGAGGCAGCTGCCCGACGCCGAATCCCGGCTTCTGCCCCGGGCCCGTCATGTAGGTGATGACCTTGTCGATCTGCCGCACGACGTCGGGGGTGGCCTTCGGTCCTGGTTTGAGGGCCGCATACACCGGCATCGCCAGCGGGTACGCGCCCGAGGCCAAGGCCTTCGCGGGGTCCGGCTGGGGTGCCGCTTCGGACGTGAACGTCGTCGACGCCGCCGTCAGGGAGGACTCGTCGGCGCCCACGCACTTCTTTCCGTCGTCGTCGCAGAGTAGCGCGGTCTGCAGCTGGTAGTTGGCTGCTGTCGCGGTGTCGGTGACGCCGAAGACCGAGGAGGTGCCTTCCTTGGGGTTCTTGCTGCCGTCCGCCGTCCACTTACCGGGAGGCGGGACCTGGCACCCTTCCGCGGTGCTGCACCACTTGTCAGTGTTCTGGATGAAGAGCATCCGGGACGTGCGCACGCCCGCCGTCTCCATGGTGTCCACGCGCGGATAGGAGTCGGGCAGGGTGCGCGGAAACGACAGGCCGTCGACGACCTTGACCGGGTCACCCTGCGTCCAGAGGACCTGAGGATAGGCGCCGGAATAGGGCGGGTAGATCTGCGGCGCATCCACGAACTCGGGGACCTTGGACGCTGCCGCACGCTGAGCCGAGGCGCTCGCCTCCAGCGTCTTCGCCTGGGACTCGCAGCCGGTGTAGGTCCTGCTCGAGTAGAAGGGCTGCACCGTCATGCCGTCCGGATCGGGGCATCCGCTGAGGAAGGACGATGCCGCCTTGTCCCGGCCCAGCCAGGTCCACAAGATCTGAGCCGCATCAGAGTTGAGCGATTCGAGGTTGAAATTCTGGTTCTGCAGTTCAGCGAGGTACGGGGGCTTGGCCGGATCGAAGGTGTAGTCCGGATTCAGCCGCCGGAACTCCGGATCGTCCGAGAGAAAGTTGGGCGAGACGTAGCCGGGCGGCTGCGGGATGTTCTTGATGGCCTGTGCGTAACTGCTCGTGAGCATCTTGGCGATGAGCCGGGCGTTGAGTTTGAGTCCGGTCACCGCGCCGTCGAACCGGGGCTGTCCGGGCGCCGGCTCATTCGTGTAGCCGGCGCGGTAGGCGATGACGACTCCGGAGAGCGCCACCGGCACGTGCTGTGCCCCGTCGGACGGCCGCGTCGTGAACGCCAGCGGGTTGCCGCCGGCCTGCTGATTCCTCGCCGTGGCGTCCGACACCTTGGCGAGTGCGAGTCCCTGGCCTTGGCCGCACAGAGCGGGGATCCAGGAGGACCCCGACCTGGAGATCAGTTCCGAACCGGAGGAGATCAGGCGTTGCTGCGTGCTCGAGCAGGGCTTGGGGATGTCCCGGAAGCCGAGTTTGACCTGCAGACGCTGAGCCCACGCTGCCGGGCTGGCGACCTTGCTGAGTTGAAGCTGCCCGACCCGGGGCACCGCCACGAGCCAGCAGCTGCTGGTCGACGGGGCGTCATCACGCTTGCCGCAGCCCATGAACTTCGCCTCGGCGCCGGTGTGGACTTCGAAGGGCGCGCTGACGCTCCCTGTCTTGTTCACGGTCAGACGGGACACCTCGTTGGTGGAACTCTGGTTGATGACCGGGCTCGTGAGCGGGTACCCGGACACCACTGATCCGTCGATTCCGGTGACCTTCAGATAGCCGTCCTGGTCGATCAGACCGCGGCGCTCCCAATCGCCTCCTGCAAGCAGTGGATCCCCTCCGACCTGCTGGGCGAACGACGTCGGGCCGTCGGTCGCCCACCGTCCCCATCCGGCAGCCCCGAGCTCGCAGGTGGAGGGATCCGGAGCTTGTGCCTTCGGGTCTGGTTTGCCGTCGGGACCGGGCGCTCCCCAGCACTGGAAGACCTGGAACTGGTCGTTGTCGGGAGCCGTTCCGCCGGGGTTGATGTCCGGGGACGGATCCGCGAGCCCCTCCAGCCGGACGGAAATGGTCTGGTTCGTCAGTCCCCTGCTCTGGGAGACCGTCATGCGCATCCCGCCGCGGCCGTTGTCCGGCCCGAGGAGGGACTGCACCGAGTTCCTGATCCGGGCCGGGATGTCCGCGTACGTCTTACCCGCGGTGTGGGGCAACGGGGTGTCCCGCTCCCGGGGCACCGTGTTCTCCGGGGCGTTGCCCGTGTTGTCCCAGCGGACGGTGACGACGGAATCCGAGTCGAAAGTGCCGTCCGGTCCCCAGGCGTTGCCGTTCGACGGCGGGGGTGCTGCTTGAGCGTCGGCCGGTATGGTCAGCGGCAGCGACACGGCGGCGAGCGAGGCCATGGTCACCGCTGCGATGAACGCACGACGTCGGAGGACGGACGGAAGAGTACGCAAGAGCATGAGGTGAGATCTTTCGTGGAACACGAGCTATAAGAAGGCAGGAGCGAGGCCAGTGTGCTGAGTCTCAGTGGCCGCGCTTCCTCGCCCGCCGGGTCAGGACGTTGAAGCCGAAGGCGAAACCGGTGACCAGGACCAGGGCGGCCGCGAACAGGCCGGTGATCTCTTCGGGTGAGGAGGCCGTCTGACCGATCCAGCCGGTCAGCGGGGCGAAGCCGCTGTTGATCCCGGGAGTGTGTGCGTCACTTCCCGTAAGAGGAGCTGCGCTGCCGGCGGAGGCTCCAGGACCTGGATCGGAACTGTCCTCACTCGGAGAGGACGACGGCGTTTCCGAGGTCTCGCTGGCCGTGGGCGTGGCGGATGGGGTGCCGGTGGGAGTCGGCGTCGTAGGAGTCGTCGCAAGGACCGTCACGGACACCGCCGTCGACTCGGAACCGCCATAGGAGGGTCCGGAACCGCTCGGTTCGGCGGGGACGAACTTCGCGGTGTAGCTGTGGACCGAGCCCGGGGCCAGGTTCTTCACCGCGAGGGCGGCTTTGCCGGCCGACACCGTCTGCTGACCGACCTTGGTGGCACCCTCGTAAAATTCGATGACGCCCTGAGCGTCGTCGGCGAGCCCGCCCGCGATTTCCGCATTGACCTCTGCCGTGAGCTCCACGGAGCTTGCCTTACCTGCACCGCTCAGCTTGGTGGTCGTGGGGTTGAGCTTGGCAGGAGTGCTCCAGTTCTTCACATCGGCGCCGGTCGAGAGGGTGGTCCACGCCGTCACAGCTTTACCGTCGATCCCCTGAACCGTGGTCTTGCCGATCCACGTGTCCATGTCGAGTACGCTCTCCACGCAAAGGACCCCGATGCTGTAGCTGTGGTTCGGCTTCAGGACAGAGGGCAGGGCGGACTTGGCGACCCAATTGTTTCCGGTATTGAAGATCTCCCCGGTGTAGGACGAGAGCTTCGTGCTCCCGTCGCGCAGGAGGCCGGTGTCGGAGAACGCCACGAGGACGCCGGCGTCGATCAATGACTGTGGTGTGGTGTTCGCATCCACCACGGGCAGTTCGCTGCCCTGTTCGGCGATGAACGGTATCGCGCTGACCGTTCCCTCGCTGCTCGTAGGACATTCGAGTGACCCGGTGACGGTCACGGGATATCCGCCGGGAGGGACGCCGGAGTCCCCCGAGGCGTACCAGGATCCGGAATTCGGTTCGAGGGCGATGGCACCTGCTCCGGAACCGTCGCCGGGTGCCGCTGCGACGGGAGGGACGGCCAGCGAACCGGCGAGGACGAAAGAACCCAGGAATGCCAAGCCGAGCGCGCGGCCGATGCGGGGCAGAGAGTAATTCACGATGCTGCTTTCGGAAATGGGATGCGAGTGAGGTTGGCCTGGGCCGTGGGCCGGGATCATGAATCCCGGCCCACAGCCGCAGGGTGAATCGATCGTCAGTGCTTGTACGCCGACTGGTGCGCGGCCAGACCCGCTCCGATCGTGGGGTTGCCGACGTAGGAGAGGTTCTGGAAGCCGTACGACTTGATCGCGTTCTGAGCGTTGGTGGTCGCCAGGTTCGTCTTCAGCGTGGTGGTCGCCAGAGTGGTGCTGTTGGTGTATTCGCTGGTCTTGACGACGTTGTACGTGTCACGGGCGAAGGTGCCGACACCGGAAGTGGGCTCGGTGGTGGTGGAGCCGTACAGCGCTCCAGGTGCCAGGCTCGGGGCGGTGCCGGTGGTCGGGGCCTGGCCGTTGAGGGTGGCCAGTTCCAGACCCGCGGTGGTGTTGGTGATGCGGTTGTTGCGCTGCGCGATCCACTGCGCGGCGGAGAACGGGATGACGTCTCCGGCGGTGGTGAGCTGGGCGCCGTCGTTCTCCGCGCCGACGGTGGTGACGCAGGTGCCCGGGGTGGTGATGCCCAGGGCTGCGAGGAAGAACGCCCGGGTGCCGGAGTTGGCCTGGGGCAGCTTCGGGTGGACGGTGACGGTGCTGGTGCCGGCGGTGATGGTGTTGACCGTGCAGTTGTAGATGCCCTGCAGCTGGGCGGTGGTCAGGGACACGGGACCGGCCGTGGTCTTGACCGCCAGGCTGACGGCGTCACGGGCGAACGGCAAGTAGGTCAGATCGGTGCCGTTCTTCGCCGCAGCAGAAGACGAACGCGCGAAGCTGATCTTGCCCTGGACGTTGACGTTGCCGGACGGGCCGGGGTAGCCACCGGTCCAGGCGGGGTCGACGGCGGCGCTCAGGGCCTGCACGCCGGCGCCGGATCCGGCCGGACGGTTGATGGTGGTGGAGGCGTCGAGATTGATGGTCGTGCTGGTGCCGAGGAACGCATTCCAGGAGGCGACATTCGTGTCCAGATTGGACAGGCCGTTCCACACATCCTGCGTGGTGTCGGAGCCGACGGCGTTGATCGGACGGGGGGACGAGGTCGGGTCGGCCTGGGCGGCGCCCGTACCGATCAGGGTGGCCGTCACAGCGGCGACGGCGAGGGTTGAAAACTTGAGAGCCTTCTTCATGGCTGCTCGTCTCCTTGATAAAGTGGGTTCGAGTGCTGAAACTGAGCTCCGGACATGCGAATGCCCGGGCGCTTTGTGACTTCATTGCTCCAGGAACGGTTTTCCGTTCCTGCGGGAACTCCGGCTTGGTCGTCCAAAACTCTTGCCGGAGTTCCCACTTTCAATCCTTGGGCCGCCCGATTCGGGACACCAGCAACAGCAGGTGAACCAGACGCGAAGTTCTGGTGAATCGCTTGCGGGACCAGAGGCGCGGCTGCTAAACAAAACTTGTCCCGTGTTTTGTCACTTCGTCAGTGTTACGGGCATCACCAGGGCGGCAGACCCGCTCACAACCTTCAGATATCCCGCGCAGGGGCCCGATTTCCGCGGATCTGACAGGCCAGTCTCATTTCACGGAAGCCGCGACGCCACCCGATGCCCTCGAAGTCCGGGCTCCGATTGTGACGAAAAGGGTTCACACGAGTCGGCCTCGCCGGCCTGTTTGCTGTGAAGAAACCATGAATCCCGGCGGCCCCACCTCCGGCAAATCAACCTTCGGCGGTTACCCAAACGCTTGAAGGTTAACGGAAGGTGCCACTCCCCCGTCGCCTCCAGAGCGCTCGAAGCCCCCGCACCGCCCTCCACAGAAGATCCTTCGTCACTTTTTCACTATTCAGTCTTGCTAGGTACCGGTACTCAGTGATACTTTCTAGCAGTACCAAGTGTTACTGAGTAGTGAAGGGAGGAACCGATGGGCAAGCAGATGACCGAGATGCTCAAAGGCACTCTGGAGGGCATCGTCCTCGCCCTCCTGGCCGAGCAGCCGGCCTATGGATATGAGATCACCGCACGCCTGCGGGACCGGGGTTTCGCCGACATCGCCGAGGGCACCATCTACGCCCTCCTGGTGCGGCTCGAGCAGAAGAAGCTCGTGGACGTCCAGAAAGTGCCGAGCGAGAAAGGGCCGCCCCGGAAGGTGTTCACCCTCAACGCGCAGGGAGCCCAGGAGCTCGACGAGTTCTGGAAGACCTGGACATTCCTCGCACAGCACATCGAACAGCTGAACAAGACCGGAAACAAGGAGAACTGATCATGGCCGCGAAATGGATCGAAGCGCTCACCGGATCGCTCGAACAGAAGAAGCAGTACCGCCAGGCGAAGGCCCGGCTCGACGCCCTCCCCTCGCCGTACCGGGAGGTCGCCAACGCCCAGCACCGGTACTCGATGTACTACGGCGGGATCACCGACGGCGACACCCTCGTCCAGATGTTCCTGGACCTGGCCGACCTCTGGGAGCGTGCGGCGCTGGACGGCACCCCCATCAGCGCCATCGTCGGCGAGGATCCCGTGGAATTCGCTGAGAACTACGCCCAGTCCTACGGTGGCGCCCAGTGGATCGACAAGGAGCGCGCCCGCCTCATCAAGGCGGTCGACGACGCGAAGACACAGGAGGACAGGCCATGAGCGCGCCGGCAATCTCCGTCCGTGGCATCGAGAAATCGTACAAGGACCTCCCGGTCCTCCGCGGCGTCGATTTCGAGGTCGAAAGGGGCGGGATCTTCGCCCTTCTCGGCTCCAACGGCGCCGGAAAGACCACCATGGTGCGGATCCTCTCAACCCTCCTTCAGGCCGACGCCGGCACCGCCACGGTGCTGGGCCACGACGTCGCGCGTGAAGGCCTGAGCGTCCGCGAAGTCATCAGCCTCACCGGCCAGTTCGCGGCCGTGGACGAGATCCTCACCGGCCGCGAGAACCTGGTGCTGGTCGCGAAACTCCGCCATGTGCCCGATCCGGGAGGCGTCGCCGACGAACTCCTGGCGGCGTTCCGTCTCACGGAGGCCGGCGGCCGGAAGGCCGGCAGCTATTCCGGAGGCATGCGGCGCCGTCTCGACATCGCGATGAGCCTGGTGGGGCATCCCGAGGTGATCTATCTGGACGAGCCGACCACCGGACTCGACCCCGAAGCCCGCCTCGAAGTCTGGGAGCTCGTCAAGGGTCTCGCCGCCGGCGGCACCACGGTCCTGCTGACCACGCAGTACCTCGACGAGGCGGAGCATCTGGCCGACCGCATCGCCATCCTGCATGAAGGCCGGATCATCGCCAACGGCACCCTGACGGAGCTCAAGCGGCTCCTTCCGGCGGCCACGGTGGAGTACGTCGAGAAACAGCCGACGCTCGAGGAGATCTTCCTCCAGCTCATCGGTCCACGTCAGACCCAGAAGGAGGACGCGTCATGAGCACTCACGCGCTCGCGGACACCGCGACACTCACCGGCCGCTCCCTGCGGCACATCTTCCGCAGCGCGGACACGATCATCACCACGGCGGTCACCCCGATCGCCCTGATGCTGCTCTTCGTCTACGTGTTCGGAGGAGCACTCCGGCAGAGCACCGGCACCGAGAACTACGTCAACTACCTGCTGCCGGGTATCCTGCTCATCGCCATCGCCTCCGGCATCGCGTACACGGCGTTCCGGCTGTTCACCGATCTGCAGAGCGGGATCTTCGAACGGTTCCACTCCATGCCGATCGCACGGTCCAGCGTGCTGTGGGCCCATGTGCTGACCTCGATGGTGGCCAACGGGATCACGCTGGTGATCATCTTCGGCGTCGGGTTCCTCATGGGCTTCCGCACCGGAGCGAGCGTGCTCGCCTGGCTCGGCGTCATCGGGATCCTGCTCCTCTTCACCCTGGCGCTCACCTGGCTCGCCATCATCGCGGGCCTGAGCGCCAAGACGACCGACGGCGCCAGCGCCTTCTCCTACCCGCTCATCTTCCTGCCGTTCATCAGCTCGGCCTTCGTGCCGACCGCCACCATGCCCGGTCCGGTCCGGTGGTTCGCCGAGAACCAGCCCGTGACCTCGATCGTGAACACGATCCAGGCGCTGTTCGCCGGGCAGCCGGTGGGAAGCGACATCTGGGTGGCGCTGGCCTGGTGCGTCGGCATCCTCGTGGTCGCCTACGTGCTGGCGATCGCCGCCTACCGGAAGAAGATCAGTTGAGCGCAGCGAGCGATACGGAACGCTCCGCCCGGGTCCTTGCCCGGACGGGGCGTTTCGCCGCGCTCGCAACCGGTCCGGGAGGCTACTCGTGCTCCGGGGCCTGCCATAGTCCGCGGCCGAGTTCCGCGTGCTGCAGCACGAGCCACGGGCTGAAGACGAACGGCGTCGCGGTGACCGCCTGGTCCACGCGGTTCGAGGTCGCCCAGGCCCACGAATCGACCTCCTCCGGGGCGGGTTCAGGGTCGCGCGTGGCCCTGGCGACGAACACCGGGCAGATCTCGTGCTCCACCACGCCACTGGAGTCCACGGCCCGGTACCGGAAATCCGGCAGGACGGTGCGCACGTCGTCGATCTCGAGTCCCAGTTCCTCCCGCGCGCGACGCCGGACGGCCTCCTCCAGCGGCTCCCCCGGCGCCGGATGGCCACAGAAGGAATTGGTCCAGACTCCCGGCCATGCCGCCTTGGAGAGGCTCCGCCTGGTCAGCAGCACCCTGCCCTCCCCGTCGATGAGGTGACAGGAGAAGGCGAGGTGGAGCGGCGTCGTCGCGGTGTGGACCGTGGCGCGTGGCGCCGTGCCCAGAGGATCGCCCTGTTCGGAGACCAACTGGACGAGTGACGTGTCGTACTGTGGAACGCTCATGGGCGCCTTTCCGTAGGGGTGTGGACGGACCGGTTCAGGCGCTCTCCGACACCGCGGAGCACACTCCGCCGGAACGGGAGCAGCCTGGCCCAGTGGAACCGGGCGGACCGGTCGTGATGCGGGAGGAAGATCACCCGCTGCCGGCAGACGCACTCGCCTCCGAGGTCCGCGAGCGACAGCTCCAGCCAGAGACGGCCCTGCCGGAGGTGGCCCGCTCGCAGGAGCAGGGACTTCCCCGGCTCCACTGATTCGATGCACCAATAGCTCTTGCCCCGGCCGCCCGGTGTGGCGATGCCGGACGATCCATAAGCATCGATCACCCGCCAGACGTCCCGGGCACTGGAGGTGCAGCGCCATTCCCTGGTCTCCGTCAACACGGGACTAAGCCCTGACCGTCCGGCGGCGCGCCAGGAGCAGCGCCGCCCCCAGCGTCAGGATGACGACGGCGAGCAGCGCCTCGAGTGCGACACCGGCGGAGTAGCGGGGACCCTGCCAGCGCGCGACGGCGATCCAGGCGACGCCCCAGAGCATCGACACGAGCGGCGTCCACGCCCCGCGGTGCGCCAGCGCCAGCCCGAGAAGCACCACGACGGCGAGCACCACGGCCGCGGCGGGAACCTCGGGCCACGCGACTCCGGCCCAGGCGAGCACCGCCGCGACGTTCGCCACGGTCGCGACGCAGATCCAGCCGAGGTAGAGGCCGAAGGCCGCGACGCTCAGCACCCACTCCACACCGGCCCCGGGCGTGATCCCCTCGGTCAGCACGAGAATCCGGCACAGGACCGCCAGCAGCAGCACCATGACCACCAGCGTGGCCGGAAGACTGCCGAGCTGCGCCGCCCACAACCACGCGGCATTGAGGAGCATCGACGCGGCGGCCCACGGCCGGAGCCGCCGCTGCAGGGCATCCTTCCGGGCCCGGCGCCCGAGCTGCCAGACCGCATAGGCCAGGAGCCCCAGGTAGATCACACTCCAGATGCCGAACGCGGCGTTGGCCGGGGCCAGTGGAGTGGCGGTGCTGGAAAGATATCCTCCCGCCGCGGATGCGACCGGGGTCAGACCGAACGCCCCGGACCCTCCTGCCGCGAGCAGCAGCGCCAGAAGGGCCGCCGCAAGGGTGGCCACGGCGGCGACGAGGTGTGACTTCGGGGACTGCAGTGCCATCGACATGATGTCCTCCTCTGGACAATCGAGCGTTCCTAGACAACCATATTTGTAGATAGTCGAGATATACAACAAGCTAGATGTTCTAGGAGCTAGGCAGTTCTGCCGGCCGAGTCAAGGAGTGGACATGAGCAGTGTGACCCAGACGGCGTGGACGGCGCCGGAGCATCACCTTCCCGAGACCCAGACCTCCCACCATCCGGCCACGTCCGCACCTGCGGTCGCGACCTGGCCCCGCACTTCCCGCCTGGTGGATGAGCAGATCGTGGACATCATCACCTCGGCGATCGACGGCACCAACTCCGTGCACGCCCGCGGTCTATGGCGCCACCTCGCCGATTCCTTCGAAGGCGGCAAGCGGCTCCGTCCCCAGCTCGTCTGGACGAGCTACGCGGCGTTCGGCGGGACGGACGAGGTCCGCTGCTCGGCTCTCGGCGCCGCCTTCGAACTCCTCCATGCGGCGCTCGTGATCCACGACGACGTGATCGACCAGGACCTCACCCGGCGGGGCCGCAGCAACATCGCCGGCATCTACGGCCGAGGAGCCCTCGAGCGCGGATTGCCGGAGGAGGAGGCTCGCCACGTGGGCCGCTCGGTCGCCATCGTCGCCGGGGACATGCTGCTGGCCGCCGCCTTCCGCGCGGTGCGGGAACTCAACTGCCCGGAGCCGGCACGCCGGGCGATCGCAGACCTCATGGACCGTGCCGTGGCCGACGCGGCCGGCGGCGAACTCGAGGACATCCTCATCGCCCAGGACACGTCGATCTCGCTCGGGGACGTGCTCGAAATGGAGCGCCAGAAGACCGCCGTGTACTCCTTCGCGGCGCCCCTCGCCGCCGGAGCCCTGCTGGCGGGGGCGCCTGCCGCATCCGCCGCGGCCCTCGAGCTGCTGGGCGAGAAGGTCGGCATCGCCTACCAGGTCATTGACGACGTCCTCGGCACCTTCGGGGACCCGGGCCAGACCGGGAAATCCGTCACCTCCGACCTGCGCGGCGGCAAGATGACGGCCCTGACGGCGCTCGGCAAGCGCGACCCGCAGGTCTCCTCCCGCCTGCACGCGGCCGCCGACTCCGACGACGCCGTCGAGGCCCTGAAAGCGGCGCTGCACCACGCGGGGGCGGACGACTCAGCCCTGGCGCTGGCCCATGAGCTCGTCAGCGAAGCTCTCCAGGACGCGGCGGACGCCGGCCTGCCGGCTCCCCTGCGCACCGATCTGACCCGTATCTGCAACCACGTCCTGCACCGGGAGAACTGATGTCCCTCTCGCTGAAATCCCGCATCGGTCCACGGGCCGGACGGCACGATGCACCCGATCCTCTCGCCCGCTACTCCTCGGCCGCGAGCGCGGGGTCGGTCGTGATCATCCGCCGCTACTCGACCTCCTTCTCCCTCGCGTGCCGGCTGCTCCCCCGATCCGCCCGGCAGGACATCGCCAACGTCTACGCTCTCGTCCGCCTGGCCGATGAGGTGGTGGATGGCGCGGCCGCTCATGCCGGGTTCTCCGTCGAGGAAGTCCTGGCCTGCCTCGACGGTCTGGAGCAGGAGACACTGCTGGCCCTCGACCGCGGGTACAGCGCCAACCCGGTCGTGCACGCCTTCGCGGAGACAGCCCGGAGGACGGGGATCGACCCGGCCCTCGTGACGCCCTTCTTCGCGTCCATGCGTCGGGACTGCGTCGCGGTGCCGCACACGGCGGATTCCGTGGAGACGTACATCTACGGCTCCGCCGAAGTGGTCGGTCTGATGTGCCTGCGGGTGTTCCTCAGCGCGGACGAGGACGCTCGGGAATCCCCGGCGGGACGGTGGGAGGAGCTGGCGGAACCGGCGCGGCGCCTGGGCGCGGCGTTCCAGAAGGTCAACTTCCTGCGGGACCTGTGCGAAGACACCGTGGAACTCGGCCGCGGATACTTCCCCGGCATCGAGGACGGCACCCTGACCGAGACACAGAAGAACGTTCTCGTCGACGGCATCCGGGATGATCTGCGGGCCGCGCTTCCGGGCGTGCGGCGGCTGCCGGCGTCGTGCCGTAAAGCCGTGGAGCTCGCCTATGCCTTGTTCGCGGCGCTCACCGACCGGCTCGCGGCCACCCCCGCAGCCGTGGTGGCGCACGAGCGCGTCCGCGTGCCCGGCCGGGAGAAGGCCTGCCTGGCAGGCGCGGTCCTCCTCGGGCTGGGTCCGGCGCGCGGTGCGGGACGGCAGGTGTCCGCATGAGCGCCCGGACGCAGGACCGCTTGCGGGTCGCGATCATCGGCGCGGGCGCCTCGGGGCTGGCGACGGCGGGCTTGCTGGCCCGTGACGGCCACGACGTCACCGTGTTCGATCAGTGCGAGCAGGTCGGCGGACGGGCCGGACGCTGGGAGAAGGACGGGTTCCGGTTCGACACCGGCCCGTCCTGGTATCTCATGCCGGAGGTCATCGACCACTGGTTCCGGCTCATGGGGACCTCAGCCGAGGCCGAGCTGACCCTGACGCGGCTGGACCCGGGTTACCGGACGTTCTTCGAAGGCGAGCCGGCGCCCCGGGACGTCCCGGTCGGCGCCGACCGGGCGGCAGCGCTGTTCGACACGCTCGACCCTGGGAGCGGTGCGGAACTCACCCGCTACCTCCGGGAGGCCGGGGACCTGTACGACACGGCGCTGCGGCACTTCCTGTACGACGATTTCTCTTCGGCCCGGTTTCTGACCCATCCGGAGGTGCTGCGCAGGGTCCCGCGGCTGCTGTCGGCGCTCGGCCGGAGCCTGGCCGGCGTGACCCGGCACCGGTTCCGGGACCACCGGCAGCAGCAGATCCTGGGATACCCCGCGGTGTTCCTGGGGACCACGCCCTACAAGGCCCCAGCGCTGTATCAGCTCATGAGCCACCTCGATCTGGAGCAAGGCGTGCTCTACCCGCAGGGCGGCTTCGCGGCGTTCATCGACGCGATGGCCCGGCTCAGCGTCGCGGCGGGCGCCGCGATCGTCACGTCGGCGCGTGTGGAGCGCATCCTGACCTCCCCGGGCCCTGGCGGCACCACCGCCACGGGCATCGAATGGACGGACGACGCCGGCACGACGCATCGCCACGACGCGGACCTGGTGGTGGGCGCGGCGGATCTCCATCATCTGGAGAACGCCCTCCTGCCCGAGGCACTCCGCACCCACCCGGAGAAGGCCTGGCGTCGCCGAGACCCCGGCCCGGGGGCGTTCCTCGCCTGCCTCGGCGTCCGCGGGGCCCTGCCGGAGCTCAGTCATCACAACCTCTTCTTCAGCCGGGACTGGCGCAAGGACTTCGACTGGATCAGCGACTCCCGGTCGCCCCACACCGTCCCGGATCCCGACGCGCTGCCGAAGACCACCTCGGTCTATGTCAGCAAGACGAGCGCGAGTGATCCGGGCGTCGCCCCGGACGGGGGCGAGAGCCTCTTCGTGCTCGTCCCCTCCCCCGCCCGCCCCGAGTGGGGGCGAGGCGGCGTGGACGGCAACGGCGCCGCCATGGTCGAAGCGGCCGTGGATCACGTCGTGGACCAGATCGCGGCGTGGGCGGGGATCCCGGACCTGGCCTCCCGCATCGTGGTGCGGAGGACCCTGGGACCGGCCGACTTTGAGGCGGACTTCAATGCGTGGCGCGGCGGAGCCCTGGGACTGGCCCACACGCTGCGCCAGAGCGCGTTCTTCCGACCCGGCACCGTGAGCCGCAAGGTTCAGGGGCTGCACTACGCCGGGGCTTCGGTCCGCCCCGGGATCGGCCTGCCGATGTGCCTGATCAGCGCGGAGCTGGTGCTCAAACGGGTGCGTGGTGAACGGCGTGCGGGCCCGGCCGTCCCCGCACCGCACCAGGCGTCCGCTCTGGAGGCCCGGTGACGTATCTGCTCGCTCTCCTCGTAAGCGCTGCCGGAATGGCCGTGCTCGACCGGCGCTGGCGCCTCGTCATGTGGCGCGCCCCACGCTCGGGCGCCGTGGTGGTGCTGCTCGGCACGGCGTTCTTCCTGGTGTGGGATCTGGTCGCGATCGGGCTGGGCATCTTCCGGCACGGCGACTCGGCGCACATGACCGGAGTCCTCCTCGCCCCGGAGCTTCCCCTCGAAGAACCGGTGTTCCTGGCGTTCCTCTGCTACACGGCGCTCGTGCTGTTCGCGGGTGCTGAACGGGTCTTCGAACACGTCCAGGAGCGACGGCGGAAGCGGGTGGGCTCGTGAGTTATCTCGCGCTGGATGCCGTGTTCCTCGTCGTCTGCGGCGCCGTGACCGCGGGAGTGGCGAGGGCCGCCCGGCGACGCGGCACACGGCGAGGCGACGCCCGGGTGAGCTGGCCCGCGGTGGCGATCGCCGGCGTCGTGCTGCTGGCGCTCACGGCGGTGTTCGACAACGTGATGATCGCCGTCGGACTGTTCTCCTACGACCCCGAGAGCCTCAGCGGCGTGCACCTCGGCAAGGTCCCGCTGGAGGACTTCGCCTATCCCGTGGCGGCGGCCCTGATGCTCCCAGTGCTCTGGGTGCTCCTCCGTGGACGCGAGAGGCGGCGTGGCCATGACGCGGACCGCTGATCTGCTGCGCAAGGTCTTCGTGGCCTCGCGCCCCATCTCGTGGCCCAACACCGCCTTTCCCTTCGCCGCCGCGTACTTTCTGACGGCCGGGGTGGTCGACTGGAAACTCGTAGTGGGGACGCTCTTCTTCCTCATCCCCTACAACGCGGCGATGTACGGCACGAACGATGTCTTCGACTACGAGTCCGACCTGCGCAATCCCCGCAAGGGCGGCGTCGAGGGCGCGGTGCTCGACCCGTCGCTGCACCGCCCCGTCCTGTACCTGGTGTGGGGCTCGTGCGTGCCGTTCGTCATCGCCCTGGTGCTCGGCGGCGGGCCGTGGAGCTGGGTCGTGCTGGCCGTTTCGCTGTTCGCCGTCGCGGCCTACAGCGTCGCCGGGCTGCGCTTCAAAGAGAAGCCGGTCCTGGACTCGATCACGTCGAGCACGCACTTCGTCTCCCCCGCGCTGTACGGTCTGGTGCTCGCGGGCTGGGCGCCGGGCGGCTCGGCGGTCGTGACGCCCGACGACGCCGCGGTCGGCGTGAGCGTGCTCTGCGCCTTCTTCCTCTGGGGCATGGCGAGCCACGCCTTCGGGGCGATCCAGGACATCCTCCCGGACCGCGCCGCCGGCATCGACTCGATCGGCACGCTGCTCGGCAGTCGCGTGACCCTCGGCCTGGTGCTGGTCTGCTACACCGCCGCCGGAGCGGTCCTCCTGGTGACGGGAGGGCCGGTCCGTTGGACGGGGCTTCTCGCGATCCCGTACCTCCTCAATGTGGCCCCGTATCTCGGCGTGCGGGATGAGACGTCGGAACGGACCCGTCCCGGCTGGCGGAGGTTCTTGTGGCTGAATTACCTGACGGGCTTCGCGGTCACGCTGACCATGATCGGGCTCAGCCTGGGGATCTGAGGGCGGCGCAGCCTCCCAAGTATCGGCCTTCTACGCTGCGCCAGGGGCATCACACAGCGCGGGCACAGCACCCGAGGCGAAAGTGGTAGCCAGAAGGCTTGTCGGATCCCCCGCAGGCCACTGGCCCAGGAGCAAGACTATGGATACGATCGCCGGCACGAGGTGGACACCCGCGGAGGAGACTCCCCGCCCGGCCGACCTCGGGCGGACCTGGCGCCGGGCATTGCGTCGCCGATTGCTGGTCGCCGACATCGCTGTCGCCCTGTGCTGGGCTTCGACAGCGCTCGCCGTCGGTTTGTATCTCGTCCACGGCGCGCTCGCGGCGATGGCCTCACCGGCAGATGCCGTCAATGGGCTGGGAATCGTCACCGGCCTTGCGGGCACTAATCTCATCCTGATCATGGTGGTGCTCGCCGCACGGATCCCCTGGCTGGACCGGGCCGTGGGTCAGGACGTGGTGATGGGCTGGCACCGGGCCCTGGGGAAACCGGTGCTGTACCTCCTGACGGCACATGCCGTCCTGCTGACCGTCGGATACGCCCTGCAGGATGGGACCTCGGTCATCGCAGAGACGTCGTCCTTCCTCGGCGTCGGGGATCTGGTCTACGCCTACGTTGCTTTCGCCCTGCTGCTCGCCGTCGTGGTCACGTCGCTCATCGCCGTGCGCCGTCGCTTCGCCTACGAGCTCTGGCATGTGGTCCATCTGCTCAGTTACGCGGCAGTCCTGTTCGCGCTGCCGCACCAGCTCAGTGTGGGTGGTGTGCTCGCCGACGGAACGATCCAGCGAATCTACTGGATTCTGCTGTACGTCGCGGCCTACGCCGCGATTCTGTGGTTCCGGATCGTGAAGCCCCTGGTGGGATCCCTGCGGCACCGTTTCCGGGTCACCGCGGTCGAGCGGGTCGCGGCCGACGTCGTGTCGATCCATCTCCACGGACGGAACCAAGAGCGGCTGAGAGTTAGCGGCGGACAGTATGCGAACTGGCGCTTCCTCACGGCACGCGACTGGTGGCACGCTCATCCGCTGTCGTATTCGGCCCTGTCCGACGACGGCGGTGTGCGGCTCACGGTACGGCTCACCGGTTCGGGCACCCGCTCGCTCAGTGCGCTGCGTCCCGGTACCCCCGTGATGGTCGAGGGTCCCTACGGGCTGTTCACGAAGGCCGCCCGCACTCAGCCGTCGGTCGCGCTCATGGCGGCAGGGATCGGCGTCACTCCGATCCGTTCGATGCTGGAGGAACTCGCCCCGGCACCCGGCGAAGCGACCATCCTCCTCCGGGCCAGTGACGAATCCCAGCTGTACCTCTGGAACGAGATGCTCTCGCTGAGCCGTCGTTACGGAGCCGACTGTTATGCGGATCTCGGATCGAGGTCAACGGTCCGGGCACCTTGGCTTTCCGCGGCCGCAGTGCAACGGGGTGTCACCCTCGAATCGGTGTTTCCAAGGATCACCGACTCCGACCTGTATGTCTGCGGCCCCTCGGCCTGGACTGATGCCGTGGTCCGCGACGCCAAGCGGGCCGGTCTGAAGGATCACCAGATCCACGTGGAAAGGTTCGACTGGTGAGGGCCCGCGCTGCCTGGGGCGGAGCGCTCTCCGCCGCGGCCATCCTGATCGGCTCGTGGAGCGTGAGCAAGTCTCCTGCTTCTCATGCCATCGTTTCGGTCGCCGGATCCGTCACGCCGTCCACCGGGGCGCGATCGACTGCCGTTCCCCAGCCCTCTACCGGCACAGGTGGTGTTTCAGACACAGGAAACGCCGGCAGTGGGTCAGCGCCGACGTCGGCGGCCACGTCGGCGGCCAAGAAGGCGAGCGGCACTTACACGGGAAGCGTCATCGGCACACGGTACGGCAATGTCCAGGTGCAAGTGGTCCTCGCCCAGGGAAAGATCACGGACGTCATCGCCTTGCAACTCACGGACCAGGACGGACGCTCGCAACAGATCAGCAGCATGGCCGCACCCATCCTCCGGCAGGAGGTCCTGGCGGCACAGTCGGCGTCGGTCGACTCGGTCTCAGGTGCGACCTATACGTCCGAGGGCTACCTCCAGTCCCTCCAGGCTGCGCTGGATCAGGCGCAGTGACGTGGGATCGGAGGACCGGGCCATGAGCCGATCCGTGTTCACCTCCATGGGCACCGTGATCAGCCTGCTGACGCCCGGACCGCAGCCGGCCGCCCACGTCATGGCCGACGTCGAACGCGAGTTCTACGACCGCGACCAGCGATTCAGCCTCTACCGTGCCGACTCCGAGATCAGCGTGATCGCACGCGGAGACTTGCCAGTCGTCAACGCCAGCGGGGCGTTCAGGTCGACCCTGAACCGCGCCGCAGGCTGGGAGGACGCCACTCACGGCGCTTTCCGCACGAGGGCTCCCGACGGCGTCCTGGACCTCTCGGGGCTGGTCAAGGCTGAGGCTCTGGAGGCCGCAGGAAACCGGCTCCTCGCGGCGGGCGACGCAAACTGGCTGCTCAACGCCGGCGGTGATGTTCTGGTGGCCGGCCGGAACGGCCCCATACCGTGGGCGGTCGGTATCGTTGATCCCCTGGACAAGGCGGCCCTCATCACGTCGGTTCAGTTGGAAGGGCAGTGGCGCGCCCTGGCCACGTCTGGCATCGCCGAGCGTGGTGAACATATTTGGGGACCTCCCGGTCACGCCGACTTCCTCCAGGTGTCGGTCCTTGCACCGGACATCGTCACCGCCGATGTCCTCGCGACGTCGATCATGGCGGGCGGGCGGCAGACCCTTGAGGCGTGCGCTTCCCGGTGGGACATCGATGCTCTCTGCGTCACCCGGGACGACCAGTTGTTCATCACCCCGCGACTGCGGGCTCACGTGACGGCGGCCTTCAGGAGTGGCGCCGCTGACCGGCGGTCCGTCCCGGATGCTTCCTGAGCCGGGAGGGACCGCTCAGGACGGTCAGAGCGTCCAGCAGTTGTTCGTCGCGGGCAGGCCCCGGAATCGCGCCTCGAAGAACGCCAGCGTTGCCGCGAAGTGCGGTGCTGCTCCGCCCACGTGGGTCGGCACGGGGGTCGGAACGAAGTTCACGGTCGTCCCGGCCGTGCACCAGCGCTGCGCCAGACCCTTGCCCACACGGTACGGGATGACGTCATCCGCCACCGAGTGCGTGATGAGGACGGGAGCCCCGGGACGCGCGCGGCCGATCAGCTGGTCCGCCAGCATCGTGGAGATGGGGGCCTGCTGAGCGAGCTGCGTGAACGACTGTCCCGAAGACGACAGGTTCGCCATCTTCACGTAACTGTTCTGCGGCAGGTTCCAGACGCAATGGCCGGACACTTCGGCGGCCTTCGCCTGCCCGGCCGCGTTGAGGAACGACGCCGGGTCGACACCGTAGGAGCTGAACAGCCCGTCCAGCGCGAAGAGCATGAACTCGGCGTACAAACCGCCATCCAGCGAGGTTCCGACCGCGGTGAGGTCCGCGGGGACGGCCCCGGCGGACACCCCCTTGATCTGAAGCTCCGGAGCATAGCTCGGTGCGAGTTCGGCCGCGGCGGCCGCGGCCCCGCCGCCCTGCGAATACCCGTCGACGCCGATCGGTGACTGCGCGCTCAGTCCGGTGCCGGGAAGCGAGATGGCCGCCCGCGCCATGTCCAGCACGGCACGGCCCTGAGACACCCGGTCCATGTAGGTGTGGATCCCTGCGGTTCCGAGGCCTTCGTAATCGGTGATCGCCACGGCGTAGCCCCGGCTCAGCAGTGTGCCGACGAACACTTCTTCGTACTCCGCGGCGAAAGCCAGCAGACGGGAGGGCGCACACTGGTCGGCAAGACCCTGCGTGCCGACCGCGAACGAGATCAGCGGTCGCTTTCCGGGACCGGACCACGCGGTCTTGGGGGTGATCACCGTGCCGGTGACACCCACCGGGGTCCCGGTCCGGTTCGTCGTCTTGTACATGATCCGCTGGGACGTGATGAGCGTGCCACGCAGATTGAGAGGATCCAGGTGGAAGGGCGCCGGTTCGGCCTTGATGACGGCGCCGTTCTGGGCCGGGAGCTGTGCCGGCGCCTGATAGAACGCCGGCCGGGTCGCGTCACCCGGATCGGTGAGAGGAGCCGCCTGGGCCGGGGCCCCGGGCAACAGCGAGAGGACAGTGAGCAGTGAAACCATGGCCGCAGTGGCGACGCGGCGAGTCAACGATGTCATGGTGGCCTTTCGGGACGTCTTTGTTCCGTGAATGGCAGGCCCACGAAGCCGTGAACCTGGAGGTAAGGCGCGCTGATAGCTTGAAACCTACTTGCCAGTAACTTGCTGGTCAAGAGTGAGACTGAAATTTCATTTTCTCTTGACGGCGGCGTTGATCCGCCGAGCGCAGCGCTATCGGACGGTGCTAGACGGCGCGACAGGTCGTCGAGCACCGTCCGGCTTCACGGCCACCGTCCTGGCGCCGAGACGGGCCTCACACTCGAGCGTGCACTTCCGTTTCGCTCGGCCGAGTTAAAACAAAATCTGGATTAACCCTATCGGCGAGCGGCTCGCCCAGATAGTCTGGTCGCGTCGTCTACAGCGGTTTGACCGCCCATGACCAGCCCAAACAGCGCTGCACTTGGTGACACCGATTCGACTGCGACCAGTCGCAGCATGACATCCAGGGGGAAGAATGCTCAAGAAGAAATCTCTCGTGGCCATTGCGGTCTCCATAGGTCTGCTGGCGCTCGGACCGATCTCGTCGGCTCACGCCGGGACCACACCGGACGCCGACAAGTACGAGGGAACGACCCTGTGCGGCGCCTACCAGAACGGTGGCACAGGTTATGGGTACAACATGGAGAAGAACATTCCGATCTCCAGTGCCGGATGGAGCCGTCTTCTTCAGAATGACCCCTACGGGCTGAAGGTCGGAGACAGCATCTGGGCCAGGACGAAAACCCAGCTCGGGGCGGTCTTTCCCCTGCACAACTATACCCACGTCACGTACCAGACTGTGACGAACACCAATGGGACGACGTATCAGCTGCGCGTGAACAACAACCTCAATAAGGCCATGAACAATCTGACGTGCGGATCGACCTTTCACCTCGGTTCGCCCAAATCGATGATGTCCGATCCCGTGGCCTTGCATTCGGATGCGCCCGCCCCCGGACACTTCAAAGTCATCCAGGTCCGCACGAACGGTGTCTCCTTCATCGGCACCGAAGGAGTCATGAAGGGCGCCGTGATGAACTTCCGCATCCGGTCCGGCGCCTCCCGGACGTTCCTCAACGTGCATGCCACCGGTCCGGCGCTCAACTGGGCATCCGTCGAGAACTGGATGCGGGAGTTCATGGAGAGCCAGGCCGACGCGACCTGGGCCGACTTCGCCACCCGGATCGGCAAGGTCCAATAGACCGGACCACGCCCAGGCTGCTCGGCACCACCCTGCACCACCTTCTCATCATTCGCACAACCCTCACCGATCAAGGAGATTCCCTGATGAAAGCCCTTTGGAAGAAGTCGGCCGCAGCGATCACGCTGGGCGCAGCGCTCTCAGCCGCCGCGGCGGCGGCACCTGCTCAGGCGGCGGTCCCCAAGCTCTCCAGCACGATCAAGCTGTGCTCCTCGTTCCCCCACAACGGCTATGGCGGAGCAGTCTCCTACAGCGATCGCGCGTCGAAGTGCGCGCAGGTCTACACCGACACCACCTTGAACGTCAGGACGGGCCCGGGCAGCGGATACTCCTATGCCGGCTACACCCTCCGCGCAGGTCAGGTCTACGAGTTCGATTGCTGGACCTACGGGGAATCCGTCGACGGCGACAACATCTGGCTGAAGGTCTACACGGCCGGAGGCTCCCGTTGGGTCACCGATCGCTACGTCTACACGGGCCCGAACGTCACCTCGATCATCGGGCGGTGCTGACCCCGGGTGGCTGTCGCCGGACTCCGACCCCCGAGGTTCGCGCGACCGAGGCTCGCATGGGTGAGGCCCCCATGGGCGAGCGCCCGGTGAACGGAAAGGGCCCCGTCCAGCTGGACGGGGCCCTTTCCGTGTCGTCGACGCCGTCGGCTCGTGGGGATGCTCCACGATTGCCGAGTTGGTCTGTCGGTGCCCGAGGTGGGACTCGAACCCACACACCTTTCGATACCGCATTTTGAGTGCGGCGCGTCTGCCAATTCCGCCACTCGGGCAGGCACCGAAACGGTCCGCGACATCACGCGGGCCGCATACGCGTGATAACTCTACATGGCGATAGGCTAAGAGCGTCAAATTGCCCATCAGGGCCACTGGCAACGGCGCCATAGACCTGACACTGTTGTCCCCGTTCCCCTCGTTAAAGGAGACCCTGTGAGCGAATCCCCTGCCCAGGACACCACTGAAACCACCACCGGCCCCGCCAAGCGCATCGTGGTCGCCGAGGATGAGACCCTCATCCGCCTCGACATCATCGAGATCCTCCGCGGTGAAGGCTACGACGTCGTCGCCGAAGCCGACAACGGCCAGCGCGCCGTCGAGCTCGCCGAAGAGCACAAGCCGGATCTGGTGATCATGGACGTCAAGATGCCTGTCATGGACGGCATCAGCGCCGCCGAGCAGATCGCGAAGGCCCGGATCGCCCCCGTGGTGCTCCTGACCGCTTTCAGCCAGAAGGAACTCGTCGAGCGTGCCCGCGAGGCCGGCGCCATGGCCTACGTGGTCAAGCCCTTCACCCCGGCTGACCTCATCCCGGCCATCGAGATCGCCCTCTCCCGCCACGAGGAGATCAAGGCCCTCGAAAAGGAGGTGGGAGACCTCAAGGAGCAGTTCGCCACGCGCAAGCTCGTGGAGCGCGCCAAGAGCCTCCTCACCACCAAGATGGGCCTCTCCGAGCCCGAGGCCTTCCGCTGGATTCAGAAGACCTCCATGGACCGCCGCCTCAGCATGCGCGAGGTCGCGGAGACCATCATCAACCAGGTGAACTGAGCTCCCGCTCAGCCGACCGACGACGACGGCGGCGCACCCACTCGGGGTGCGCCGCCGTCGTCGTTCTCTCACCACCGCCGTGGCACCATGGCCGCCGAGTCCGCTATCCGGGGCGTGAGTCCGCTGGATCATGTAGCTGACTCACGCCCCGGATAGCGGACTCAGCCGGAGGACGGCCGTGGCCAGTACGGCATCCGCGCGACTCCCCCGGGTACGCCCGAGGGGGCGGCCCCTCCGGACCGCCCCCTCGGGGAACGCAGCGAAAAGCTACTTCTTTTTCTTCTTCTTGGCGGGCCACGGGCCGATGGGCTCCCGGCGCTCCTCCTGGCCGGCACGGCCGGTGTCCGCCAGGTCGCCCACCTTGTGGACCTTGATGGAGTTGGTGGAGCCGGCCTGTCCGGGAGGCGAACCGGCGGCGATGACGACGAGGTCGTCTTCCTGGACCAGTTCCAGATCCGTCAGGAAGGTGTCCACCTGGGCGGTCATCGCGTCCGTGTGGTTCACCATGGGGACCTGGATCGGCTGGATGCCCCAGGTCAGTGCCAGGAAGTTGCGGACCTGGTCCACCGGGGTGAACGCGAAGATCGGCTTCTTCGGGCGCAGGCGGGACAGACGGCGGGCCGAGTCACCGGACTGCGTGAAGGTGCAGATGTACTTGGCGTCGAGCTGGTCGGCGATCTCCACGGCGGCCAGGGTGATGGCACCGCCACGGGTCTTCGGCTTGGAGCCGAGGGCCGGCACCAGGTCGAGCGCCTTCTCCTCGGTGTACTCGATGATGCGGGCCATGGTCTTGACCGTCTCGATCGCGTACTTGCCCACGCTGGTCTCACCGGAGAGCATGACGGCGTCGGCGCCATCGAGCACGGCGTTGGCACAGTCGGAGGCCTCGGCGCGGGTGGGGCGGGGGTTCTCGATCATGGACTCGAGCACCTGGGTGGCGACGATGACCGGCTTGGCCCAGCGACGGGCTTCGGCGATGGCCTTCTTCTGGACGACCGGCACCTCTTCGAGAGGCAGCTCGACGCCGAGGTCACCACGGGCGACCATGATCGCGTCGAACGCGTCCACGATCTCGTGCAGCTGCGCCACGGCCTGCGGCTTCTCGATCTTGGCGATGACCGGGATCTTCCGGCCTTCCTCCTCCATGATCTCGTGCACGCGGGTGATGTCCTTGGCGTCACGCACGAAGGACAGCGCGATCATGTCGACGCCGCGCTGCAGCGCCCAGCGGAGGTCGGTCTCGTCCTTCTCGCTCAGGGCGGGGACGTTCACGGCGACGCCGGGCAGGTTGATGCCCTTGTTGTTGGACACGTAGCCCGGAACGGTCACCTCGGCGACGACCTTGATCTCGTCGACGCTCACGGCGCGCAGGGCGACCTTGCCGTCGTCGATCAGGAGCGTGTCACCCGGACGGACGTCCTCGGTCAGGCTCTTGAGCGTGGTGGAGCAGATCTCCTTGGTGCCCGGCACGTTCTCGGTGGTGATGGTGAACTGGTCCCCCACCTCCAGGAAGTGCTTCTCATCGTTGACGAACTTGCCCAGGCGGATCTTGGGCCCCTGAAGGTCCGCCATGATGCCCACGGCGACACCGAGCATCGACGAAGCCTTGCGGATGTTCTCGTAGTTCACATCGTGCATGGAGTGATCGCCGTGGCTCATGTTCAGGCGGGCCACGTTCATGCCCGCCTGGATGACCTCGAGGGCCTTCTCATAAGTGCCCAGGGCGGGGCCGAAAGTGGCCACAATCTTTGCGCGTCTCATATACCTAACCTAGTTCATCGCTTTTTACGGAAGGTTGACTTCTGCTGAAAATCTCGTGCAGGCCTTTGGGCCTAAAGCAGCGAGATCGCTCGATCGGTGGGTGCCACGGGGGCCGGGAGGATGGTGCCCCCGGTCAGGAACCTGTCCACCGAAGCCGCGCAGGCACGGCCTTCGGCGATGGCCCACACGATCAGTGACTGCCCACGGCCGGCGTCGCCGGCAACGAAGACGCCTTCCGTGCTGGTCATGTACTCGGCGTCGCGGCTGACATTGCCGCGGCCGTCGAACTCCGCCTTGATCTGCTCGGTGATCCCGGCCGGCTCGGCGCCGGTGAATCCGAGAGCGAGGAAGACCAGGTCGGCCGGGATGATCCGTTCGGTGCCCGCCTTCGGCAGGCGCTTGCCGTCCACGAACTCGGTCTCCGCGACCTTGATCCCCGTGAGCTGACCGTTCTCGCCCACGAACTCGACGGTGGACGCCAGGTAGGTGCGCTCACCGCCTTCCTCATGGGCACTGGCCACCTCGAACAGGGTGGGGAACAGCGGCCACGGCTGGTGCGCGGGGCGCTCGGCGGGCGGCTGCTTGCCGATCGCGAGCGTCGTCACGGAGGCGGCCTGCTGTCGGTGGGCGGTGCCGATGCAGTCGGCGCCCGTGTCACCGCCACCGAGGATGACCACGTGCTTGCCGCGGGCGTCGATGTGGTTCTCGGGCTGCTCCCCCGCCACCACGCGGTTGGAGGGCACCAGGTAGTCCATGGCGTAGTGCACGCCGGACAGCTCACGGCCGGGGATCGGAAGGTCACGGGGCACCGTGGCACCGGTGGTGACCACGACGGCGTCGTAGCGGCGGCGCAGCTGCTCCCACGTGACGTCGACGCCCACGTTGACGCCCGGACGGAAGCGGGTGCCCTCGGCCTTCATCTGCTCCAGACGACGGTCCAGGTGGTCCTTCTCCATCTTGAAGTCCGGGATGCCGTACCGCAGCAGGCCGCCGATCTTGTCGTCCCGTTCGTACACGGCCACGGTGTGGCCCACGCGGGTGAGCTGCTGCGCGACGGCGAGGCCGGCCGGGCCGGACCCGACCACGGCCACCGTCTTGCCGGTCAGACGGGTGGGCGGCAGAGGCGTGACCCAGCCCTCCTCGAACGCCTGGTCGATGATGGAGACCTCCACCTGCTTGATCGTCACGGCGGGCTGGTTGATGCCCAGCACGCAGGACGACTCGCAGGGGGCGGGGCACAGACGACCCGTGAACTCCGGGAAGTTGTTGGTGGCGTGCAGGCGCTCGATGGCCTCCTGACCACGGTCCCGCCATACGAGGTCGTTCCACTCCGGGATGAGGTTGCCCAGAGGACAGCCCTGGTGACAGAACGGCACGCCGCAGTCCATGCACCGGCCGGCCTGGCTCTTCAAGACGCCCTTCTCCTGTGCCTCATACACTTCCTTCCAGTCCATGATGCGGACCGGAACGGGGCGGCGAGGCTGGGTCTCGCGTTCGCGGACCTTCAAAAAGCCACGGGGATCAGCCACCGGTTACCTCCAAAATACGGGACCAGACCTCTTCGCCATCCGGGTCGAGACCCTCTTCGAGGGCGTCCAGTCGAGTCTGCAGTACGGCCGCGTAGTCGCGGGGCAGGACCTTGGTCACCCGTGCGGCCGTGTCGTCAAAGTTCTCCAGCAGGCGCGCGGCCAGCTGGGATCCGGTCTCCTCCGCGTGACGCTTGAGCAGGCCGTGCACGATGTCACGGTCCTCGGCGTCGAGCTCCAGGAGCTTGAGCTCGCCGTTCTCCAGCGCCTCCTTGTTGACCTTCTCGGGGCGCAGGTCCAGCACGTAGGCCGTGCCGCCGGACATGCCGGCGCCGAAGTTGCGGCCCGTGCGGCCCAGGATCAGCGTCTGACCACCGGTCATGTACTCGCAGCCGTGATCACCGATCCCCTCGACCACCGCGGTGGCGCCGGAGTTGCGGACCAGGAAGCGTTCGCCGACCTGACCGCGCAGGTAGATCTCACCGCTCGTGGCGCCGTAGCCGATCACGTTGCCCGCGATCACGTTCCGCTCCGCTGGGAAGACGTTCTGGCGGTCCGGGCGGACGATGATTCGGCCGCCGGACAGGCCCTTGCCGACGTAGTCGTTCGAGTCGCCGTCGAGCCGCAGCGTGACGCCGGCCGGCAGGAAGGCGCCGAGCGACTGACCGGCCGTGCCCGTCAGGGTGATGTCGATCGTGTCCGGGGCGAGAGTGTCCACCCCGAACGTCTTCGTGACCACGTGGCCCAGCATCGTGCCCACGGAGCGGTCGGTGTTGACCACGCCGAGCGTGATCTTGACGGGCTCGCGGCGTTCCAGGGCGTCCGCCGAGAGACGGATGAGCTGCTGGTCGAAGTGCTGGTCCAGTTCGTGGTTCTGGCCGGTGGTGTTGCGCAGCGGGGCGTCCTCATCGAAGTCCAGGCCGTTGAGGATCGGGTCGAGATCCAGGCCAGAGGCCTTCCAATGGGTGATCGCCGCTTCCTTGTCCAGATATTCGGAGTGCCCGATCGCCTCGTCCAGGGTCCGGAAACCGAGCTCGGCGAGGATCTCGCGCACCTCCTCCGCCAGGAACTCGAAGAAGTTCACCACGAACTCCGGCTTGCCCGTGAACCGGGACCGCAGCTCGGGGTTCTGCGTCGCGACGCCCACGGGGCAGGTGTCGAGGTGGCAGACGCGCATCATGATGCAGCCGGACACCACGAGCGGCGCCGTGGCGAAGCCGTATTCCTCGGCGCCCAGGAGCGCCGCGATGACCACGTCACGCCCGGTCTTGAGCTGGCCGTCCACCTGGACGACCACGCGCTCGCGCAAGTTGTTGAGCATCAGGGTCTGCTGGGTCTCGGCCAGGCCGAGCTCCCACGGCACACCCGCGTGCTTGAGCGAGTTGAGCGGCGAGGCGCCCGTGCCGCCGTCGTGGCCCGAGATGAGCACGACGTCGGCCTTCGCCTTGGTCACGCCGGACGCCACGGTGCCGATGCCGACCTCGGAGACCAGCTTCACGTGGACGCGGGCGGACGGGTTCGACCGCTTGGCGTCGTAGATCAGCTGCGCGAGGTCCTCGATCGAATAGATGTCATGGTGCGGCGGCGGGGAGATGAGCCCGACGCCGGGCGTCGAGTGCCGCGTGCGAGCCACCCAGGGGTACACCTTCTGGGCCATGAGCTGTCCGCCCTCACCCGGCTTGGCGCCCTGGGCCATCTTGATCTGGATGTCGTCGGCGTTGCTCAGGTACAGGCTCGTGACACCGAAACGACCGGACGCGATCTGCTTGATCGCGGAGCGGCGCTCCGGATCCAGCAGGCGGTCCACATCCTCGCCGCCCTCACCCGTGTTGGACTTGGCGCCCAGACGGTTCATGGCGATGGCGAGCGTCTCGTGCGCCTCCTTGGAGATGGAGCCATAGCTCATGGCGCCCGTGGAGAAGCGCTTGACGATCGAGGAGACCGGCTCGACCTCCTCGAGCGGCACGGACGGGCGCAGACCCTCCTTGAACTTCAGGAGCCCGCGGAGCGTCATGAGCTTGCCCGACTGATCGTCGATCCCGCGCGTGTACTCCTTGAAGATGTCGTAGCGGCGCTCCCGCGTGGAGTGCTGCAGGCGGAACACCGTCTCCGGGTTGAACAGGTGCGGCTCACCATCGCGGCGCCACTGGTACTCGCCGCCGCCGTTGAGCGGGCTGTGCGGGAGCTCGATGCCCTCTTCCGGGTACGCGAAGCGGTGCCGGGTGAGCACCTCCTGGGCGATGACGTCCAGGCCGACGCCACCCAGCTGGGAGTGGGTGCCGGAGAAGAACTCATCGACCAGGTCCTGGGAGAGACCCAGGGCTTCGAAGGTCTGCGCGCCGCAGTAGGACGCCACGGTCGAGATGCCCATCTTGGACATGATCTTCAGGACACCCTTGCCGAGGCCCTTGATCAGGTTGTAGACACCGGTCTCCGGCGTGACACCGCACAGCTCGCCCGTGCGGATGAGCTCTTCGACACTCTCCATAGCAAGGTACGGGTTGACCGCGGACGCGCCGTAGCCGATCAGCACGGCCACGTGGTGGACTTCGCGGACGTCGCCGGCCTCGACCAGCAGGGCGGTCTTGGTGCGGTTCGCGCTGCGCAGCAGGTGGTGGTGCACGGCGGACAGCAGCAGGAGCGACGGGATCGGCGCCCACTGGGCGTTCGAGTCACGGTCCGAGAGCACCACGTACTGGACGCCACGGTTGATCGCGCTGGAGATCTGCTCACAGATCTCCTTGATGCGCGTGCGGAGGGCCTGCTCGCCGCCCTCGGGGCGGTAGAGCCCGCGGACCTTCATGGCCACGCGGTCGCCGTCGGCGTTCTCCATGTTCGCGATCTTCGACAGCTGGTCGTTGTTGATCACGGGGTAGGGCAGGGCGATCTGCGGCTGGCGGATGAGGCCGGTGTCCAGCATGTTGCCATTGGGTCCGACGGCGCAGCGCATGGAGGTCACGAGCTCTTCGCGGATGGCGTCCAGCGGAGGGTTGGTCACCTGGGCGAAGGACTGCACGAAGTAGTCGAACAGGACGCGGGGGCGCTCGGAGAGCACCGCGACCGGGGTGTCCGAGCCCATCGCGCCGAGCGGTTCCGCGCCGGTGCGGGCCATGGGCCCGAGCAGGATCTTCAGTTCCTCGGTGGTGTAGCCGAAGGTCCGCTGGCGGATGTTGACCGACGCCGGGGTGTGGACCACGTGTTCACGCTCGGGGAGGTCGTCCAGCTTGACGAGGTTCTGCTCCACCCATTCGGCCCACGGGTTCGAGGCGGCGATCTCGGCCTTGACCTCCTCGTCGGCGATGATGCGGCCTTCACCCGTGTCGACCAGGAACATCTTGCCCGGCGAGACGCGGCCCTTCTTGACCACCTTCGACGGCTCGATGTCCAGGACGCCCACCTCGGACGCGAAGACGATCATGCCGTCCTCGGTGATCCAGTAGCGGCCGGGGCGAAGACCGTTGCGGTCCAGCGTCGCACCGACGAGGTTGCCGTCCGTGAAGGACACGGCGGCAGGGCCGTCCCACGGCTCCATGAGCATGGAGTGGTACTCGTAGAACGCGCGGCGTGCCGGGTCCATGGCGGTGTGGTTCTCCCACGCCTCCGGGATCATCATCATGATCGCGTGGCTGATGGGACGGCCGGACAGCCAGAGGAGCTCGGCGACCTCGTCGAAGGACGCGGAGTCCGAGGCGCCCGGGGTGCAGATCGGGTACAAGTCCTCCGGGGAGCTGCCGAGCAGCGGACTGGCCAGCTGCGACTGGCGGGCGCGCATCCAGTTCCGGTTGCCCTTCACGGTGTTGATCTCACCGTTGTGGGCGATCGTCCGGAACGGCTGGGCGAGCGGCCAGGACGGGAAGGTGTTCGTGGAGAAGCGCGAGTGCACGATCGCGAGCTTGCTCTTGAAACGTGTGTCCGAGAGGTCCGGGTAGAACGGCTCGAGCTGAGCCGTGGTGAGCATCCCCTTGTAGACGATGGTGCGGCTCGACAGCGACGGGAAGTACACGCCGAAACGGTTCTGGGCGCGCTTGCGGATGCGCCAGACGCGGCGGTCCAGCTCGTCGCGGCTCAGTTCGGCGCCGTCGATCGCCGCGAAGAACGGCTGGGCGAAGAACGGCATGCAGGCGCGGGCCATGGAACCGACCAGCTCTGCGCGGATCGGAACCTCGCGCCAGCCGATGACGGAGAGGCCCTCTTCGCCGGCCAGGCCTTCGATGCCCTGACGGGCGGCGTCGGCTTCGGCCGGGATCGCCGGGAGGAAGGCGGTGCCGACTGCGTACTGGCCCTGAGCAGGAAGCTCGAAGTCGAGAACCGCGCGGAAGAATTCGTCGGGGATCTGTGTCAGAAGACCGGCGCCGTCGCCGGTGCCTTCGTCAGCGCCGACGGCGCCGCGGTGCTCGAGGCTCCGCAGGGCATGGAGGGCGTTGGCCACGATGTCGTAGCCGGGTTCACCGCGCAAGGTGGCGATGATGGCGAGGCCACAGGCGTCCTTCTCCTCCTCGGGGCGGTAAAGCCCTGAGGCGGCAGGCTGAGCCGCGAACCGCACGAAGGGGTTCTCCGGCTGCCCGGGGGCTGCCGGTTCCACTTCGGGTGCGTGGTGCCGCGTATGAGTCATGACGGAGCGTCCTTCCTCCTGGTCGAGCTGGTGGAGGGGACAACATTGGCCCCAGTCGTTCGCGCGTCATTGTGACGAGCGCAACAAGGCGATTGATACTAGCGATTGTAGGTCACCAGCGGTCACCGAACGAATGGTTACACCCCTCTGAGGGGCGGCATCAGGCCGCCCCCGTCGTGACGGGGCGGGGCCGTGGCTGGATTCAGTTCCGGGATTCCTGGTCGGTGGACGAGGAGGAGGCTTCCGGGCCCGCGGACTGGGGGGTGGCGTCCGCTTCGGGCTGGGCTGCTGCAGGGTCATCATCGGTTGCAGCATCGCTCGGTGTTGCAGCGACACTACCACGAGGACCACCATCTGAGACGGAACCTTCCGCATCCTGGATGGTAACTTCCGGTTCATGACTGTCGGCCGGCGCCTCGGGCTCCGGCTCGCGACCCTTCAGGTACGGGGTGTCGCCCCGCTTCGAGCGCCCGAATCCGGCGATCACGAAGTACAGGAGAGCCGCGATGAGGACGAAGATGCTCGTCCAGACGTTGAGGCGGGTGGTGACGCCGAAGAGGGTGATGTGCTCGGCGTCGTCGATCCGGAGCAGTTCGATCCAGACGCGGCCCAGGCAGTAGTACGCGGCGTACAGGGCGAAGAGGCGGGCGCGGCGGAAGTGGAACCGGCGGTCCAGCAGCAGGAGGATGACGACGCCGACCAGGTTCCAGAGGCTCTCGTAGAGGAACGTCGGGTGGAACAGCGTGCCCGGAGCCGCGTCCGCGGGGAAGTTCGGGTTCTGCGGGTCGATCTGCAGGCCCCACGGCAGGTCCGTGGGAGCGCCGAAGAGCTCCTGGTTGAACCAGTTGCCCCAGCGGCCGATCGCCTGGGCGAGCAGCAGGCCGGGCGCCGCCGCGTCCATGAACGCGCTCAGCTTCACCCCGGACCGGCGGCAGCCGATCCAGGCGCCGACCGCACCCAGGACCACCGCGCCCCAGATGCCCAGGCCGCCGCGCCAGATCTGAGGGATCAGGCTGAGGTCACCCGTGCCGTCGAAGTTCGGGCCGAAGTACTGCGCGGGCGAGGAGAAGACATGGTAGAGGCGACCGCCGATGATGCCGAACGGGATCGCCCAGATGGCGATGTCCCACAGGCTGCCCTCGGGCGTGCCGCGGCGCTTCCAGCGCACCGCGGTGAGCCAGAGGCCCACCACGATGCCGAGCAGGATGCACAGGGCGTACGCCCTGATGCTGAGCGGTCCCAGCTCGAACCCCGACCAGCTGGGGCTGGGGATGCTGGCAGGGAGCTGGGTCGCCATCAGGGCGGTCTGCATACCGGGTTCCTATCCGGCCGGGGTGAATCCGGCGCTGAGTTCCTGAGTGAGCTGTGCGACGGCGGGGACGCCGCCATCGCGGAGTGCCGAGACCAGGGCGGAGCCCACGATCACGCCATCGGCATAGGAGGCGATCTCCCGGACGTGCTCGGCCCGGGACACGCCCAGCCCGACGCACACGCGTTCTGCGCCGGCGGCGTGGGTGGCTGCCACGAGGCTCTCGGCGAGGTTGCTCACGGCGCCGCGGGCGCCGGTGACGCCCATGACCGAGACGGCGTACACGAAGCCGCGGCTCGCCTGGACCGTCATGCTGAGGCGCTCCGGCGTGGAGGACGGCGCCACCAGGAAGATGCGGTCCAGCGAGTACTTGTCCGAGGCGGCGACCCACTCGGCAGCCTCGTCGGGGATGAGGTCCGGCGTGACCAGGCCCGCTCCCCCGGCTTCCGCCAGGCGGCGTGCGAACTCGTCGACGCCCAGCCGCATGACCGGGTTCCAGTAGGTCATGACCACGACGGCGGCATCGCTCGCCTCGGTGATGCCCTTGACGACGTCGAAGACGCTCGCCACGTGGAAGCCGTTCGCGAGAGCCTCGGTGGTCGCGGCCTGGATGACCGGGCCGTCCATGACGGGGTCCGAGTACGGGATGCCGATCTCGATGATGTCCGCACCATTCTTCGCCAGGGCGATGCCGGCGTCGATGCTCGTCTGGACATCCGGGTATCCGGCAGGCAGGTAGCCGATCAGGGCGGAGCGCCCCTCGGCCTTCGCCTTGTCGATGGCGGCCGCGGCCTTGGAGTGGATCATGCCAGGGACTCCTCACCCGTGGTGCTGTGACGTGTGGAAAGCGTGGTGCCGCGGACGTTCCCGTCCTCGTCGAGCATGTCGAACCATTCGGCGGCGGTCTGGACGTCCTTGTCACCGCGGCCCGACAGGTTGACCACGATGATGACCTCGCTGGGGTCCTCCTTGCCCTCGGTCAGCCGCCGGCCGACCTTGATGGCGCCGGCGAGGGCGTGGGAGGACTCGATGGCCGGGATGATGCCCTCGGTCTGCGACAGCAGCTTGAAGGCGTCCATCGCCTCGGTGTCCGTGATCGGCTCATAGGTCACGCGGCCGATGTCGTGCAGGTAGGAGTGCTCCGGGCCGACGCCCGGGTAGTCCAGGCCGGCGGAGATGGAGTGAGACTCCACGGTCTGGCCGTCCTCGTCCTGCATCAGGTAGGAGCGCGCGCCGTGCAACACGCCCGGGCGGCCGAGCGTGATGGTGGCCGCATGCCGTCCGGTCTCCACGCCGTCGCCGCCGGCCTCGAAGCCGTAGATGGCGACCTCGGGGTCGTCCAGGAAGCCGTGGAAGATGCCGATCGCGTTCGAACCGCCGCCGATGCAGGCACAGACCGCGTCCGGCAGACGGCCGGTCTGGGTCAGGATCTGCTCGCGGGCCTCGTCGCCGATGACCTCGTGGAAGAAGCGGACCATGGCCGGGAACGGGTGGGCTCCGGCCGCCGTGCCGAGCAGGTAGTGCGTGGTGTCGACGTTGGTCACCCAGTCGCGCAGCGCCTCGTTGATGGCGTCCTTCAGCGTCTGGGAGCCGTTCGTGACGGGAATGACCGTGGCGCCCAGCAGCTGCATGCGGGCCACGTTGAGGGCCTGCCGGCGGCAGTCCTCGGCGCCCATGTAGACGACGCACTCCAAGCCCATGAGGGCGGCGGCGGTGGCCGAGGCGACGCCGTGCTGTCCCGCGCCGGTCTCCGCGATCACGCGGGTCTTGCCCATGCGCTTGGCCAGCAGGGCCTGGCCCAGCACGTTGTTGATCTTGTGCGAACCGGTGTGGTTGAGGTCTTCGCGCTTGAGGAAGACGCGGGCGCCACCGGCGTGCTCGGAGAAGCGCTTGGCCTCGGTGAGCAGGCTCGGGCGGCCCGAGTAGTTCTTGTTCAGCTCGGAAATCTCCGCGAGGAAATCGGGATCCAGCCGGGCCTTGTTGAAGGTGTCTTCCAGCTCGTCCAGAGCGGCGATGAGGGACTCGGGCATCCAGCGGCCGCCGTATTCACCGAAGTACGGTCCTTCCGCGTGACGCAGCGGGCCTCGGTCCGCGGCGCTGCCGCCGTCGGGCTGCTCCGCCTGCCGTCCCGCCAGGAATGCCTCAGCGGGGTCCCCGAACGCCTGCTCTTCAGCCGCGCCCTGCCCGGGGTTCTGCGATGCGTTCTCCGCCATCGCGCTCACCGTCCTCTGTGTTTCGGTTCGGACCGGCGACGCCGCGTGGGCATCGCCGGGCGTGTTCGTAGAGCTGTTCAGCCGCGCCGTGCCGGCATGGCCCGCGTGCCGGCCTCGCGGAAGTCCTGCAGCAGCCGGCGGGGGTCCTCGGTCGTGACGAGAGCCTCGCCCACCAGGAGCGCTTGCGCACCCTGGGACGCGTAGTGCACGGCATCCTCGACACCGCGGACGCCCGACTCCGCCACCGCGATCGCTCCGGCCGGAATGGCCGAGGCCAGCCCGCCGAAGACGCCGCGGTCGACGTCGAGGGTCTTCAGATTGCGGACGTTGACGCCGATGATGCGGGCCTCCACGGCCGCGGCCCGCTCGATCTCCTCGAGCGTGTGGGTCTCCAGCAGGACGTTCATGCCCAGCTCGTGGGTGAGGTCGCTGAAGTCCTTGAGCTGCGCGTCATCGAGCGCGGCGGCGATCAGCAGGATGAGGTCGGCGCCGTGGGCCCGGGCCTCCCAGATCTGGTACTCGTCCACCGTGAAGTCCTTGCGGAGCAGCGGCACGTCGACCCGGGCGCGCACCGCGTCCAGATCGGCGAGGCTGCCCTTGAAGCGGCGCTGCTCGGTCAGGACCGAGATGACGGAGGCGCCGCCGGAGACGTACTGCTCCGCCAGGGCCGCCGGATCGACGATCCCGGCCAGCTCGCCCTTGGAGGGGCTGCTCCGCTTGATCTCCGCGATGACCTTCAGCCCGGCGTCGGGCTGACCGCCACCGAGGGCGGCCCAGGCATCCCGGGCGGGTGCCGCGGCACGCGCGGCGTCCTCGATCTCGGCCTGGGACAGCCGACGCGCCTCAAGGTCTTCGCGGACTCCCGCGATGATGTCGTCGAGGACAGTCACAGATCAGTGGCTGTTCTTGAGCTTGCTGCCGCCGACGCCGTAACCGGCCTTGCGCATGGCGAACCCGGCCAGGAGACCGATCACCATGACGCCGATGCCGCCCCAGAACACCGGCGCGCTGGCCAGAACGAAGGCGATGGACGAGACCAGGGCGCCCACCAGCATGATGGCCACGCAGGTCCAGGCAGCCGGGCTGTTGCCGTGTCCGATCTCGTCCGCGTGGGACTCGGTGGACTGGCTGGCGGAAACAGTGGCTTTGCTCATGGTGATACTCCTCAGGAATGAAACTAACTACATTCTGCCATTGATTGTGCAGGTCCAGGCGCAGCGGAGCCGCCGCGCCCACCTGCCGGACGGGCCTAGCTGGGGTCGTGCCCCTTGCTGAGCTGATCCCAGCTGTCGATTGCGTCGAGGGGCTCGTCGTCGGCGGCCTCCTCGGCCGTCGCGGAGGGGCTCGCGGAGCCCTTCGCCGCGGCACGGGACCGGCCCGCGGCGCCGTCGTACTTCGAGCTGCCCGCCCAGTGCCGTGAGGCGAGGACCAGCCACACTGCGCACAGGATGAGGAGGGCGCCGAAGATCACGGCGAGCACCGGGAACGTGGTGAGGCTGACCTCCGCCGGCCCGTTCGCGACGCCGGTCTGGCGGCTGATCTCTCCCTGCGCCGCGGCGCGGGGATCGTTCAGCACGGTCAGGCCGGCCGACACGATGCCCACACCGGAGAGAGCGATCGCCACGGCGACCACCCACCGGGCGACGCGGCCCGCGATGCTGCTGGCGATCGCGCCGGCGACCGCCACCACGGCGAGGGCCGTGACCGCCGTGGCGGCCTTGCTGCCGGCGACGTGGATATCGGGCATCCTGACACCGCTCTGCGCCAGGACGACGTTGACCCAGCTCTGGGTCGTGGTGCCGAAGACCGCGACGGCGCACAGCACCGTCACGAGCACGACCGTGGCCTTGCGGGACCAGCGGGGAGCTGCGGGACGGCCCATCACTGGCCTTCCGCGAGGGACGTGGCGAGACCGGGCTCCGCATCGCGCAGAGCGGAGGCGAGGTGCGCGGCACGCAGCGGCGCGGCAGCCTTGTTCACGGTCTCCAGTGCCTCGTCCGGCTTATGGGAATCGGCGACGATGCCGCCACCGGCCTGGACATACGCCTTGCCGTCCAGCAGGAGCGCCGTGCGGATCGCGATGGCCATGTCCATGTCCCCGGCGAAGTCGAGATAGCCGACCACTCCCCCGTAGACGCTGCGACGGTGCGGCTCCAGTTCGTCCAGGAGACTCAGCGCCCGCGGCTTCGGAGCACCGGAGAGCGTGCCGGCCGGGAAGGTGGAGGCGAGCACGTCGTACGCCGTGGAGCCCGGGGCGAGCTGCCCCACCACGGTGGAGACCAGGTGCATGATGTGGCTGAAGCGCTCCACCTCCATGAACTGGGTGACGTCCACCGTGCCGGCGGTGCAGACCCGCGAGAGGTCGTTGCGGGACAGATCCACCAGCATGAGGTGCTCGGCGCGTTCCTTCGTGTCCGCGAGGAGCTCCTCGGCCAGCGCGACGTCGGCGTCATGGGTCTTGCCGCGCGGCCGGGACCCGGCGATCGGGTGAGTGATCACCTCGCGATCCGTGACCGTCACGAGCGCTTCGGGGCTGGAGCCGACGATTGCGTACTCCCGGCCCTCCGGATCCTCGAAGTTGCAGAGGTACATGTACGGGCTGGGGTTGCTGTTGCGCAGCATCCGGTAGACGTCCAGAGCACTGGCGGCGCAGTCCAGCTCGAAACGCCGGGAGATGACCACCTGGAAGACCTCGCCGTCGCGGATGGCCTCCTTGCCGCGGTCGATGGCCTCGAGGTACTGCGGTTCGGGCCAGCGGTGCTGCACGGACTCCTGGTAGTCGCGGCTCGGGGCGAGGGCGGCGATGGCCGGTGCGGCCGGACGCTGCAGGCGCTTCAGCATGGTGTCGAGACGGTTGACGGCGTCCTGGTAGGCCTCGTCCACCCGTTCCGGGCTGTCGTCCATGTTGATGGCGTTGGCCACGAGGAGCACCGAGCCGTCCACATTGTCGTGGACCGCGATGTCGCTCGCCAGGTTGAGGGCGAGCTCCGGCAGGTTCAGATCGTCCTGCGGCGGGTGGACCAGCCGTTCCCAGTGCCGCACGGTCTCCCAGCCGACGAAGCCCACCAGGCCCGACGTCAGCGGCGGCAGGTCGGCGTGGCGCTCGGTGCGCAGCGCCTCGAGGGTGAGGCGCAGGGCCTCGGCCGGGTTCCCGGAGGTGGGCACCCCCTGGGGCGGCTCGCCCTGCCAGAACGCCTCGCCGTCGCGCGTCGTCAGCGTCGCCCGGCTGTGGGCGCCGATGAAGGAGTAGCGGCTCCAGGACCCCCCGACAGCGGCGGACTCGAAGAGGAACGTCCCGGGCTTCGCGGCGCCGTCGTCGGCCAGGGCGAGCTTGCGGTAGAGGCTGATCGGCGTCTCCGCGTCGGCCAGCACCTTCAGCGTCACCGAGATCACCCGGTGCTCGCGCGCCAGGGTCCGGAACTCGTTCAGGCTCGGGGTCAGTGCGGTGGTCTCCAGCACTAGCGTGCACCTTCCGTCGTCGTGTCGTCAGCGGTCAGTTCCTCAGCGGCCGCCGGGCCGGCGTCCCGGGACCCGACGACGGCGGGCAGCTCCCGGCCGTCGAAGCAGGTCCGCGTTCCCGTGTGGCAGGCGGCGCCCACCTGGTCGACGCGCACCAGGAGCGCATCGCCGTCGCAGTCCAGCGCGACGGACTTGACCCACTGCACATGGCCCGAGGTGTCCCCCTTGCGCCAGTACTCCTGCCGCGACCGGGACCAGAAGGTGACCCTTCCCGTGGTGAGGGTGCGGCGGAGCGCTTCGTCGTCCATCCAGCCGAGCATGAGGACTTCGCCGGTGTCATGCTGCTGGATGACGGCCGCCACCAGACCGTGGTCATCGCGCTTGAGGCGCGACGCCACGTCAGAAGCGAGCTCGGTGGCCGGCTCGGGGCCGGTGGACGCGCCGGAAAGAGGGGGAATGGGCTGTTCAGACATCGCGATCCAGTCTAGTACGGCGAGCCCTGCCGCCCTGCCTCGACCCTTCTCGGTGACGCCGACCGTCACCGTGGTCCGCTCCGCGCGCAACGCCGCGTCGCGCGGTGTGCCATGCAGCGCCGGGAACCGCCTCTCGTGTTAGGTTCACAGTGATGCGTTTTGTGGCCCCCTCCCGAGAATTCCTGGCCGAGACCTTGCTCGCGGCCGGTCCCGACGCGCCCACCCTCTGCGAGGGGTGGAAGACGCGCCACCTGCTGGCGCACTTGCACTTGCGGGAGAACAGCCCGCGGGTCGCTCTCGGTCTCGCGGTCAAGGCCCTGGCGCCTGCCACGGATCAGGCGATCGAAGAGCTCGCGTCCACCCTGGATGACGGCCCCTACGTCAAGCTCGTGGAGCAGTTCCGCGCCGGCCCGTCCCGCTTCTCCCCCTGGGGCATCCCCGCGGTCGCAGAGCTGGCCAATCTCGCAGAGTACTTCGTGCACGCCGAGGACGTCCGCCGCGCCGGGGACCGCTGGGCGCCGCGTGCCCTGGACGACTCATACGCCGAAGCCCTCTGGGCGGATCTGGTGAAGCGCGCCGCCCTGCTCTACCGCGGCGTCGATCTCGGGATCGTGCTGGTCCGTCCGAACGGTCCGCGGCACGTGGCCCGGCGGGCTCCGGACTCGGTCGCCATCCTCGGCGATCCTGCCGAGCTCATGCTGCATGCCTACGGCCGCGCCTCGCATGCGCTGGTGTCCTTCGAGGGGCAGCCCGACGCCGTCGCCCTGCTCCGTTCGGCGACGCTCGGCGCCTGAATCTGCGCCTCACCACGAACTGATGAGGTATTGAACTGACGAGGGACCCTGCCGCCTGGCAGGGTCCCTCGTCAGTTCCGGCGGGGCGCTCCGGCCCCGCGGTGCGCCTGACGCGACGTCAGCGGACCTCGTACCCGGCGTCGCGGATGGCGGTCTTGACCTGGGCGATCATGTCGTCCGGGCCGAAGTGGAACATCGACGCGGCGAGGACGGCGTCCGCACCCGCTTCGATGGCCGGCGGGAAGTGCTCCGGAATCCCGGCCCCGCCCGAGGCGATGAGCGGGATGTTCACGGCGGCCCGCACGGCGCGGATCATCTCGAGATCGAAACCGTCCTTGGTGCCGTCGGCGTCGATCGAGTTCAGCAGGATCTCCCCCACACCCCGGTCGGCGGCCTCCCGTGCCCAGGCGATCGCGTCGATGCCGGTCCCCTGGCGCCCGCCGTGGGTCGTCACCTCGAAGCCCGACGGGGTCGTGCTGTCCGCGCCCTCCGGGACACGGCGCGCGTCCACGGAGAGCACCAGGACCTGGGAGCCGAAGTGCCGGGTGATCTCATCGATCACGTCGGGACGCGCGACGGCGGCCGTGTTGATGGACGCCTTGTCCGCGCCGTAGCGCAGCAGCTTGTCCACTTCGGCCACGCCGCGCACACCGCCGCCGACCGTGAGAGGGATGAAGATCTCCTCGGCGGTGCGGCGGACGACGTCGAACGTGGTCTCGCGGTTGCCGGAGCTCGCGGTGACGTCCAGGAACGTCAGCTCGTCCGCCCCGGCGCGGTCGTAACGGTGAGCCAGCTCGACCGGGTCTCCGGCGTCGCGGAGGCCTTTGAAGTTGACTCCCTTGACCACGCGGCCGGCGTCGACGTCAAGGCAGGGGATCACGCGGATGGCGACTGCCATGGTTCCTCCTGGGTTCTCGTCGGGTGGCTCAGATGCGGCAGGCGTGGATGCTGCTCACCAGGATGGCACGGGCGCCCAGGTCGTAGAGCTCATCCATGACCTGATTGGTGGACTTCTTGAGCACCATCGACCGCACGGCGACCCAATCGGAGTCACGCAGCGGCGACACCGTGGGAGATTCCAGACCCGGCGTCAGAGCCGCGGCCTCCTCCACCAGGTCCTTGCGGATGTCGTAGTCCACCAGGACGTACTGACGCGCCACGAGCACGCCCTGCAGTCGCCGGATGAGCACCTCGGCGGCGGGGTTGTTCTCGCCCGGACGGCCGATCAGCACGGCCTGCGACTTCAGGATCGGCTCGCCGAAGATCTCCATGCCGGCGGCCTTCAGGGTGTTGCCGGTCTCGACGACGTCGGCGATCGCGTCGGCGACGCCGAGGCGCACCGAGGATTCGACCGCGCCGTCCAGACGGACCACCTTGGCGTCGATGCCGAGGTTCGCGAGGTAATCGCGGAGGAGGCCGTCGTAGCTGGTGGCCAGGCGCTTGCCGGCCAGCTGCTCGACGCTCTGGAAGTCGCCGACGGGCCCGGCGAAGCGGAAGGTCGACGCGGCGAAACCGAGTTCGAGCATCTCGACCGCGTCCACCTGGGCGTCCAGGAGGAGGTCGCGTCCGGTGATGCCGACGTCCAGGGTGCCCTGCCCCACGTACACCGCGATGTCACGGGGACGGAGGAAGAAGAACTCCACATCGTTGTCGGGGTCCACCATGACGAGCTCACGGTTGTCCCGGCGCTGGCGGTAGCCGGCTTCGGCCAGCATCGCCGCGGCGGCTTCGGAAAGGGAACCTTTATTGGGAACTGCTACGCGCAACATATGTCTTCAAGCATCTTTCGTGTCCGGGCCCTCGGCCCGCAGTGGTCTGTGAACTGGAGAGACGTGAGCCGTCCCGTCCCGCGGGAAGGCAGGGCCGGGAACGACGCCAGCCGCCGGGCGCTTGCCGCGCCGAGCGGCTAGAGATGCTTGTAGACGTCTTCGAGGGTCAGGCCTTTGGCAAGCATCAGGACCTGAAGGTGGTACAGGAGCTGGGAGATCTCCTCCGCAGCCGCCTCATCGGATTCGTACTCCGCCGCCATCCAGACTTCGGCGGCCTCTTCCACAACCTTCTTGCCGATCCCGTGCACGCCCGAATCCAGTTCAGCGACGGTACGCGAACCTTCGGGCCGGGTGTCGGCTTTTTCGCTCAATTCAGCGAAGAGCGCCTCGAAATTCTTCACGTGTCATACCCTACTGTGAACCGGGCCCCCGGCCCGAAACGGGCCGGGGGCGTTACAGAGCCGCCAGGGGTGATCTTGCCCACCCCTGCGACGGATCAGTCCTGCTGGGCGAGCGTGGACCGCAGCGTCAGCGCGGTGGCCACGGCGGCTTCGAGCGCCTCACGGCCCTTGTCCTCGGAGGACCCCGGGAGTCCCGCCCGGTCCAGTGCCTGCTGTTCGTTGTCGCAGGTGAGGACGCCGAAGCCGACCGGCACTCCGGTGTTCACCGACACCTGGGTCAGGCCGAGCGTCGCGGACTGGCAGACGTAGTCGAAGTGCGGCGTGCCACCACGGATGACGACCCCGAGTGCCACGAGGGCATCGTAGTGCGGCGCCAGACGCGCCGCGGCGACGCTCAGTTCGAAGGTGCCGGGGACCGTGACCACCGTGACGTCGGTCAGTCCGGCGTCGGCGGCCGCCGCCTGGGCGGCGGCCAGCAGACCGTCCATCACCTCCCGGTGCCAGCTCGCGGCGATGACGGCCACGCGCAGCGGCTGCTGCTCCGCGCCGGCGTCGAGGGTGATGGTGGGTGCTCCGTGGCCGCTCATGCGGTGCTCGCTTTCTGGTCGGGCTGGCTGGTCATCAGGAGTTCGCTCCGGGGATCTCCACATCGAGAACCTCCAGGCTGAGCCGGTGATCCATGCGGTCCTTCTTGGTCCGGAGGTACCGGAGGTTCTCCTCGCGGCTGGGCACCTCGGTGGGGACCATCTCCACCACCCGGACCCCGGCAGTCGCAAGACGGTGCTCCTTGTCCGGGTTGTTGCTGAGCAGACGGATCTCCGTCAGGCCCATCTCCGCGAGGATCTGAGCGGCCGCGTTGTAGCTGCGGGCGTCCACGGGCAGGCCGAGCTGCTCATTGGCCTCCACCGTGTCGAACCCGGCCTCCTGCAGCGCGTACGCCTTGATCTTGTTGGCCAGCCCGATGCCGCGGCCCTCCTGGCCGCGCAGGTAGAGCAGCGTGCCGCCCTCTTCGCGGATCAGATTGAGCGCCAGGGCGAGCTGCTCGCCGCAATCGCAGCGGTACGAGCCGAACACATCACCCGTGAGGCATTCGGAGTGCAGGCGCACGAGTGGGGCCTGTCCATCACGGGGCGGGTTGGGGGAACTGACGGCCAGATGTTCCACACCGGTTTCTTCATCGATCCAGGCCTGGGCCACGAACTCACCGAAGGCCGTGGGCAGTTTGACGATGGGCCCCGAGCTGACGGGGTGCGTCCCACTGGGCTGTTCCGGACTCATGGTTCCTCCTCTAGTTCCTCCATGCACTCTAGTCATGCCTGCTCGCCGTCCAACAGGAGGTATCTCACGAGGTCGGCGATGGACACCAGAGGACAACCGTGGGTGGCTGCGAAGTCACGCAGCGCCGCCAGACGCATCATTTCGCCATCGTCGTGAACGATCTCGGCGATGACGCCGGCTTCCTGGACACCGGCCAGTCGGCAGAGGTCCACGGCCGCCTCGGTGTGTCCAGGGCGTTCAAGCACTCCCCCTTCAACGGCACGCAACGGGAAAATATGCCCGGGCCGGGTCAGTTCCTCGGGCCGAGTGTGCGCGCTGGCCAGGAGATTCACCGTCAAGGACCGGTCCGTCGCCGAAATGCCGGTGGTCACGCCGACCGCCGCATCGCAGCTGACGGTGTACGCGGTGCCTTTGGCGTCCTGGTTGACCTCGACCATGGGCGGCAGCTCCAGACGGTCCGCCTGGTCCCCCGTCAGCGGCACGCAGATCACGCCGGAGCTGTGCCGGATGGTCCAGCCCATGAGCTGGGGCGTGGAGTGCTGGGCGGCGAAGATGATGTCGCCTTCGTTCTCGCGGTCCTCGTCATCCACGACGACGACGGCGCGCCCCGCCGCGATCGCGGCGATGGCGTCCTCGATGGGGTCCAGGCCGTGCGGACCGCTGGAGTGCCCGCTCACCGTCGCGCTCCGTCCAGGAAGGAGAGCAGGCGCTCGGCGTACTTCGCGAGCACGTCGACCTCCAGGTTGACGCCCTCCCCGGGCTTCTTGTCCCCCAGCCCGGTCTCCGCGAGGGTGATCGGGATCAGCCCCACCTCGAACCACTGCTCCGGCTCGGTCGCAGGACTGACGGCGGTGACGGTGAGGGACACGCCATCGATCGCGATGGAGCCCTTCTCCGCCACATACCGGGCCAGCGGCGTCGGGATGCTGAAGCGCAGCCGGTCCCAGTTGCCCTGGTTCTCGCGTTCCAGAAGGGCGCCCACGCCGTCGACGTGGCCCTGCACGACGTGCCCGTCCAAGCGGCCGCCGGCGGGAACGCAGCGTTCGAGATTGACCCGGTCCCCCGGCTCGAGCGAGCCGATCGTGGTCCGGACGAGGGTCTCCCCCATCACGTCGACGTCGATGCGGCCGCCCTCACGGGACGTGGCGGTGAGGCACACGCCGTTGACCGCGATGGAGCCGCCCAGGCCGAGGTCCTCGGCGAGCGTGGGGACGTCGAGGGTCAGGACGGCACTGCCGTCCTGCTGCTGGAGCGCGGCGACGGTGCCGCGTTCGGCGATGATTCCGGTGAACATGACTATTCCTTAATACTGCGGCGTGGCCGGCTGAAGATGAAGGCGGAGATCGCGGCCCAGGTGCCGCACGGCGCCGCCGTCCGAGTGGTCCCAGTCCCAGGACTGGGCTTCGGCAAGGGTGTGGATGCCCAGCCCGGCCACGGAGTTCTTCCCCGAGCCGAGGAGGGTGGGGGCCTGGTAGACCACGAGTTCGTCGACCAGGCCGGCGCTGAGGAAGGTCCCGATGATGCGGCTGCCGCCCTCGACCATGACGTGACGGACACCCCGGTCGAAGAGCTCCGCGAGGGCCTCGGCCGGCTCCCGTGTGGCCAGGTGGATGGCGCGGCCGTCATCACCGACGATCGCGGCGCCCTCCGGGATCGGGCGCACTCCCATCACCGCGCGGAGGGGCTGATGCTCGGCGAGCTCACCATCCGGGGTGCGCGCGGTGAGGCGCGGATCGTCGATCTCCACCGTCCCGGTTCCGACGAGGATCGCATCGATCCGCTGCCGGATCGCATGGTTGTCCCGGAGCGACTCGGGAGACGAGATCCACTGGCTGGTGCCGTCCTCCGCTGCGATGCGGGCGTCCAGCGTCTGGGCGATGTGCAGGGTCACGAACGGACGGCGATCGTCGACGGCGGCGAGCCACCGCGCGTTCAGCGCCCGGGCCTGCTCGGCCCCCAGTCCGCTGTCCACCTGGATGCCCGAGGCGCGCAGTGTCGCCGCGCCTCCCGCGGCGGGATCGTGGGGATCGTCGATCGCGTAGATGACCCGGGCCAGTCCGGCGGCGATGATCGCCTGGGCGCAGGGTCCGGTGCGGCCCTGGTGATTGCAGGGCTCCAGGGTGACGAGGATGGTCCCGCCCGTCACGTCGATGCCGTGCTCACGGGCCGTGGCCAGCGCGTCGGCCTCGGCATGTGCGGTACCGGCTCCTCGGTGGTGCCCGACGCTGAGGACCCTGCCCTCGGGGTCGAGGATCACGGCCCCCACGAGGGGGTTGGCGCCCCGGGGGCCGCCGAGCGCGGCGTCCAGGGCCTGGTGCATCGCGGCCCGTTCGATGTCCGTGAAGGAGGCGCCGTTCACGTCATGTCCACTCACTCAGCGCACCTCCGCCGTGACGGGTGCGCCGTCGTCGTGGGTGTACCCGGGAGGCGCCTGCGCCTCGCGCTTCTGGGCGCGCATCCAGACGAAGAAACCGACCAGCGTGAAGACGCCGTAGAAGAGGTACATGAAGCCGCTCGCGTAATACCCGGCGCTGAACAGCAGCGGCACGCCGACGACGTCCACGGCCACCCAGATGAGCCAGAACTCGGTCCAGCCCTTGGCCATGCCGAAGGTGGCCAGGAGCGACCCCACGAAGGTCCAGGCGTCCGCCCACACCGGAGGATAGGAACCGAGAAGCGAGAAGAGCGGGGTCAGGAGCCCCGTGCCGAGCAGGAGGGCCGCGATGAGGGCCACGCGGGCCCGGCCACCGGCCCAGCGGGGCACGAGGGCCACGCCGTGACTGTCGGCGTCGCGCTTGCCCTGACGCCAGCGGATCCAGCCGAAGACGGCCACCGCGATGAACATGATCTGACGGCCTGCCTGTCCCCACAGAGTGGCGGGGGCGGCAGCGCCGAACACATTGCCCAGGAACACCGTGAGCAGGAGCAGATTGCCCACGATGCCCACGGGCCACGCCCAGACGCGGCGGCGCATGCCACCGAGGGCACTCGCCAGACCGAAAACATTACCGAGAACTTCACGTAGCAGAAGCGCCGTCCCACCGACTGGGATCTGCGCTTCGAAGAGCCACCGCAAGAGGTCCATGTCTCACCCTTTCCAGAGAACCGCGGCGGCTCCGGGGGCGACAACAAGGACGCACGGGACAGACCCGTGGCTTGTGTTCGTGCTTCTCCCATCCAGACTTTAACTGTCGGTGCCGGAATTTCACCGGCTCAACCGGCAGACCGATGAAGGTCTGGCGGGTCGCGGACTATAACCGCCGGTTCGGACTTTCACCGACCCCGGAGCACGATTGATCAAATTGTGTCTGTTCCCCTCACCGTCCGGTGCTGGGAGCAGGATTACATAGTGTCATAAGTCCGGAGGCCGCCGGTTCATTCCCGACGGCCACCGGAAACATTTCGTCAGGAACGCGCGCCGGCCCAGACGCTCTCCGCGATGTCGCGCAGCCGCGTGATGGCCCGTTCCGGATCCTCCGCCCCGTAGACCGAGCTGCCCGCCACGAAGACGTTCGCCCCGGCTTCGGCGGCCCGAACGATCGTCTCCTCGGTGACGCCGCCGTCGACCTGCAGCTGCACGGCGGCGCCGCTGCCGTCGATCGCCGCCCGGGCGCGCCGGATCTTGGGCAGCGTGACGTCCAGGAAGCTCTGACCGCCGAAGCCCGGCTCCACGGTCATCACCAGGATCATGTCGAACTCATGGAGCAGGTCCAGGTACGGCTCCACCGGCGTGGCCGGGCGGAGTGCCAGGCCGGCCTTGGCGCCACGGGCCCTCAGCTCACGGGCCAGTTTGATGGGAGCGGTCGCCGCTTCGGCGTGGAACGTGACGGAGGCCAGGCCGGCGTCCGCGAACCCGGGGGCCCAGCGGTCAGGGTCCTCGATCATGAGGTGGGCGTCCAGCGGAATGGGGCTCACCGCCTGGATCCGGGACGCCACCGGCAGCCCCAGGGTCAGATTCGGCACGAAGTGGTTGTCCATGACGTCCACGTGGACGGCGTCGGCCGCGGCGATCCTGTCCAGCTCCGCCTGAAGATTGACGAAGTCGGCGGACAGGATGCTCGGATTGATGCAACAGCGCATGCGTTCTCCTTCGGAGGGGCTGGACCGCTCAGGCCTGGGCCGCGGCGGGGGTCTTCTTACGGAGCAGCGCCAGGAACATGGCGTCCGTCCCGTGCTGATGGGGCCAGAGCTGGACGTATCCTCCGTGGTCGGCGGACAGCGTTTCTCCCCGGGCCACCCCGTCGATCACGGGCCCCGCGTCGACGAGTTCCAGATCGTCGCGGCGTTTGAGGACGTCGTCCACCACCATGCGCGTCTCGGCGAGGTGCGGGGAGCACGTCACATAGGCGATCACGCCACCCGGCCGGGTGGCCTGGATCGCGGAGTCCAGCAGCTGGCGCTGCAGCGGGCCGAGTTCGGTCAGGTCCTTCGGGGTGCGGCGCCAGCGGGACTCCGGCCGACGGCGCAGAGCGCCGAGGCCCGTGCAGGGAACGTCGACGAGGACGCGGTCGAACTGCCCCGGGAGCTTCTCGCCGACGTCACGGCCGTCTCCGGTGCGGACCTCCCAGCGTTCCTCGGGGACCGGCTGAAGGGCGCGCCGGACGAGGTCGGCCCGGTGCTGCTGAGCCTCGTTGGCCAGCAGCGACGCGTCCGCGTCGATCGCCAGAGCGGCGAGCAGAGCGGCCTTGCCGCCCGGGCCGGCGCACAGGTCGAGCCAGCGCTCCGGAGCGCCGTCGCCGCCCTCGAGCGGCGCGGCCACCAGAGCGCGGGCCACCAGCTGAGAGCCGACGTCCTGCACACGCACGACGCCGTCGCGCACCGCCGGGATGCGGCCCAGATCGCCGCCTGCCGACAGCCAGGACCCCTCCAGCAACGGACCGGGCTCGGCGCCGCTGTCATCGAGATCGTGTGCGGACGCCAGCGACGGGAGGGCCACGAGGTTCACCACCGGGGCCTCGTTGTCGGCAGCCAGGAGGTCCTCGATCTCGGCGACATCGTGTCCGTGACCGACCAGCGCCTGGCGCAAGGCCCGCACGATCCACGCCGGGTGGGCCTGACGGAGGGCGAGCTGCTCGATGACATCGGGCGTGCGGGAGGCGATCTCGTCCAGCCACTCCTCCAGCGTGTGGGCACTGACCTTCCGGAGCACCGCATTGACCAGGCCGGACGGACCGGCGCCGATCACGGCACGCGTCAGACCGACGCTCTCGTCGAGGGCCGCATGCGCGGGGACCCGCATGCCGAGGAGCTGGTGCGCTCCGAGCCTGAGCACGTCGAGCACGGCCGGGTCCAGGTCCTTCAGGGGCCGGTCGACCGATTCGGACAGGATGCCGTCGTAGCTGCCCTGACCACGGAGGGTCCCGTAGGCGAGTTCCGTGGCGAACGCGGCGTCCCGGCGTTCCAGCCGGTGCTCGCGGATGAGCCCGGGCAGCACCAGGTTGGCGTAGGCGTCCGCGCCCGACACCGCTCGGAGCACCTCGAAGGCGACCAGACGGGCCGGATCGGCGCGGCGGGACCGCTGCGAAGGTGCGGCGGAGCTGAACTGCCGGCCTCCACCACTGTTGCCGCGGTGCCGTTCACGGCCCTGCGCGTTCCGGCGGCCGGCATCCCGGCCGCCGCCGGAGCGGCCCGAGCCGCCCGAACCTGAACCGCCCCTGGACTGGGGCGTGCCCCGATGCTGACTCATGCGAAGGTCACTTTCTCCAGGGCGGCCAGACCACGGGCCCAGTCGCGTGCTGACATCATGCGTTTGCCACTGGGCTGCACCTCGAGCAGTTCCAGGCCGTGACTGCCGGTGCCGACCACCACGGACTTCCCCACGAGCCGCAGAGTGCCCGGCGCCAGATCCCGGACGTCGGGCCGGAGCGCGAGGGACCCGATCTTGAAGCGCTGGCCGTCGAGTTCGGTCCATGCGCCGGGTTCCGGAGTGACGCCCCGGGCGCGGCGGTGCAAGGACAGAGCCGGCTGGGACCAGTCGAGGCGGCCGTCCTCCAGCGAGAGTTTGGGGGCGAGCGTCGGCGTTCCTTCCTGAGGCCGGGCCTCCGCGCGGCCCGCGGCGATCGCCGACAGCGTCTGGGCGAGCAGGACAGCACCGCTCACCGCCAGACGTTCGAGGACCACGCCGCTCGTGTCATCGGGCCGTGCCGTCTCGGTCATGGTGCCGAACACCGGACCGGTGTCCAGGCCCGCCTCCAGCTGGAACGTCGAGGCGCCCAGGACGTCGTCGCCGTTGATGAGGGCATGCTGGACGGGGGCCGCGCCGCGCCAGGAGGGCAGCAGAGAGAAGTGGAGATTGATCCAGCCGTGCTCGAGGGCGTCGAGCGCGGACTGCGGCACCAGACCGCCGAAGGCCACGATCGCTCCGACGTCCGCGCCGGTCGCCACGATCTCATCCGTCACCTCCGGGGTGATGCGGGAGGCCTTGATGACCTCGAGCCCGAGTTCCTCGGCGCGCTGCGCCACGGGCGAGGGGGTCAGGACGCGCTTCCGGCCGAGCGGGGCGTCGGGACGGGTCAGGACACCGACCACCTCGAATCCGGCCTCGAGCAGACGGTCGAGGGACGGGACGGCCACCGCCGGTGTTCCGGCGAACAGGACCTTCACAGCGCCTGCCCGAAGGAGCCACGGCCCTTCGCCGCCGACGACGGCGCCTTGCTGAAGGCGGAGGCCACGGAACCGGCGCGCTGATCCACCGTCGCCCGCTCGGCCGCGGAGTACTCGCCGCTCCGAAGGGTCTTGAGGGCTCGACGCCGTTCCTCACCCGACAGGCGATCGATGAACAGGATGCCGTCCAAGTGGTCCGTCTCGTGCTGGAAGCACCGGGCGAGCATGCCCTCGGCCGTCAGCTCCACCGGATTGCCGTCCCGATCGATCCCGCGGACCGTGGTCTGCCGGAACCGGCGGACCGGGGCGGAGATGCCGGGCACCGAGAGGCACCCTTCGCGTTCGTCCGGCTGATGGTCCTCGCTGTTGACGAGGACGGGGTTGATGACGTGGCCCTTCACACCGTCGATGTTGAAGGTGAAGATGCGCTGGCCCACGCCCACCTGGGGCGCGGCGAGGCCGGCGCCGTGCACGTCCTCCATGGTCTCCAGCATGTCGTCCACCAGCTGATGGACGGCCGGTGAGATGTCGGTGACTTCTTCGGCCCGGGTCCTGAGGACCGGATCGCCGAGAGTCCTGATGCCGAGAACGGCCATGGAGTGGACCTCCTGTATTAAGGTGCTGACGGATCACTGCGGCGCCGTGCGCCGCGCTGTCTATTCTACGGACCGGCTCCGCGGGCCGGAGGGACGCCGGTGGAATCCCGGCAGGTCGCGTTTCAGACCCGCGGCGGGGACAGAGGAAGGAGCGCGGACCGCTCCTGCAGCAGTTCCTGATTGAGCTGCCACACCCTCTTCAAGGCGCAGAACTTCCACCAGTGATGCTTGAGGACCTCGGGATTGGCCCGCTGCGGCCGCACCTCGGTCTCTCCCACCGCCACCGCGATGAGCAGAGGGCCGCCGCCATGCTGCCACGCCTCCCACTCCCCCAGTTCGGGATCGACCAGGCTCTCCTCCGCCTTCATGCCGGCGACGAGCTGCATGACCACCTTGTCATCCAGCGCCTTGACCTGGCCGTCCCGGGTGGTGCCCTTGGTCTTGTAGTCGATCAGGCAGGTGCGGCCGTTGATCTCGGCCACCAGGTCGAGCGTGCCCGCATAGCCGACCTCGTGGTTCCAGACCGTGATCTCGGGGGCGATCGGGCGTACGTCATACGCCTTCCACCATTCATCGAAGCGGTCGGCGAACGCCTGCTCGCCGTGCCGGGCGAGCAGGTCCCGCGCGCCGTCGACGTCGTGCTCCCGGTCCAGATGCCGCAGCGCCACCTGCTCACAGTAGTTGTGGACGCGGTCACCACGCTCCGCGGCCGCGTCGCGGTACAGGGCGGCCGCATTGGCGGCGCGCTGCACCGCCTGACGGAGCTTCGCCGGGCTGTTGAGTGCGGACTGGAGGGTGACGTCCTGCGCCAGGGCGTTCGCCCCCATGTATCCGAACCAGCCGTCCAGACCGTGGGGCTGCTGCGCGATCACGGTGGTGATCGACGGGACGACGGGTTCTTCGCGCGTGCTGCGCGCATACATACGGCCCGTATCGGTGGCCCGGGCAAGCATTGGTGCGGTCATGTCTTCACTTTCCCATAACGCGCCGACATCGTTTCCTGCCCTCCGCGTCGCCCCCGGCGTCGGCGGCTCTGAGCCCGGGGACGCGAAAACCCCCGGCCGATCCAGCGTTTCCGCTGGTCAACCGGGGGTGCAAGGGTGGGCGATACTGGGTTCGAACCAGTGACCTCTTCGGTGTGAACGAAGCGCGCTACCACTGCGCCAATCGCCCTTGCGTTCTGCAACGCTTAGAAACTCTAGACCATCATCGAGCGGAACGCCAATTGAGCGCCACGACGCGCGGAAGGCCGCGGGATTTGAACAAACGGGCCTCCGTCCTATAGAGTTTTTCTTCGTTGGAAAGCGGCCCTAGCCCATAGCGGGACAGGGTCGGAAAACCTTCTGCGGACGTAGCTCAGCTGGTAGAGCACCACCTTGCCAAGGTGGATGTCGCGAGTTCGAATCTCGTCGTCCGCTCGCAGGACACTGTCTGAAGAGAAATCTTCTGCACGGTGGGTTGGCCGAGAGGCGAGGCAGCGGCCTGCAAAGCCGTATACACGGGTTCGAATCCCGTACCCACCTCGGTGAAAACCCTGGTTCCACTTCGGTGGAAAGCTAGGGGCGATTGGCGCAGCGGTAGCGCGCTTCCCTGACACGGAAGAGGTCACTGGTTCGATCCCAGTATCGCCCACGGACACGCAAGTGTTCCACGCGGACGTAGCTCAGCTGGTAGAGCACCACCTTGCCAAGGTGGATGTCGCGAGTTCGAATCTCGTCGTCCGCTCGCAGTGTGGTCAAACAGACTGCAACCCGGCACCCCGGGCGATTGGCGCAGCGGTAGCGCGCTTCCCTGACACGGAAGAGGTCACTGGTTCGATCCCAGTATCGCCCACGGACACGCAAGTGTTCCACGCGGACGTAGCTCAGCTGGTAGAGCACCACCTTGCCAAGGTGGATGTCGCGAGTTCGAATCTCGTCGTCCGCTCCACTTTCTCTTTCGGACCGTTCGCGGTCAGGATGAAGATCTGAAAGACCACCTTCGGGTGGTCTTTTTCTTTTCCCCTCTTTCCACTATGCTCGTTGATCGAACGGGGCGTCTGGCCCCGCCAACGGAAAGGAGGTGCCTGTGTCTGTCTTTGACGATCTGAAGGGCAAGGCCCAGGATCTGGTCCAGGGCAACGAGCAGGCCATCAAGGATGGCATCGAGAAGGTCGGCGACTTTATCGATGAGAAAACCGGTGGCAAGTTCGCTGGCCAGGTGGACGCAGTCCAGGATGGCGCTTCCAACTTCGTGGACAACCTCGAAGGCAAGGACAACGCCTAGGCCAGAAGCCTGAGGCGCCCAAAGCATTTGTCAAGCGAGGCGCCGGTACTGCCGAGAGGCAGCACCGGCGCTTTGGCATTTAAGGATGCCTTCCGGACGACGGCGACGACGGGCGGCCGCGTGCGCCCTCAGACCGCGGGTTCGTGCTGCTGCGCCTCGCGCGCCAGGGCCGTCAGACGGGACACCGCGCGGAAGTATTTCTTCTGGTATCCGCCGGCCATCATCTCCGGGGTGAAGAGCTGATCGAAGGAGACTCCACTGGCGAGGATCGGCACGTCCTTGTCGTAGAGACGGTCCGCCAGCACCACGAAGCGCAGTGCGACGGCCTGCTCCGTCACCGGGGTGACGCCCTTCCAGACCACTGCCTCCACGCCGTCGAGCAGAGCACGGTAACGGCTCGGGTGCACACCGGCCAGGTGCGAGATCAGGCTCGGGAAATCGTCCACCGCCACCGTCTTGCCCTCGAACTCGGCCTTCATCCGGGAGTTCAGCTCATCGGCACGCACCGGCTGGGGCGCCGCCGGCAGGCCGCGGTGACGGAAGTCCTCGCCGTCCACGCGGATCACGTCGAACTGATCGGCGAGCACCTGGATCTCGCGCTGGAAGTCGACGGCGGCGAAGCGCCCCTCCCCCAGCGAGCCCGGCAGGGTGTTGGAGGTGGCCGCGAGCTTCACGCCGGCGTCGGCCAGTTCGCGCATGAGGCGCGACATCAGGACCGTGTCGCCCGGATCGTCCAGCTCGAACTCATCGATGCACACGAGCTTGTAGGTGCTGAGCGCTTCCACGGTCTTCCGGAAGGAGAGCGCGCCCACCAGATTGGTGTACTCCACGAAGGTGCCGAAGGCCTTCGGCCCCGGGACGGCGTGCCAGAGAGAGGCGAGCAGGTGGGTCTTGCCCACACCGAATCCGCCGTCGAGGTAGATGCCGGCCCGGCCCGCGTCCTTCTTCTTGCCGAAGAGCTTTCCGAACAGCCCTCCCGAGGAGGACGTGCCCACGCCGGCCGCGAACTCCCGCAGGGCCTTCACCGCGGCGGCCTGGCTCGGGTGCGCAGGATCGGGACGGTAACTGTCGAAGGACACCTCCCCGAAACGGTAGGTGGGAGCGAACCCCGCCAGGATCTCATCGGCTGAGACGGCAGGAGTCCGGGTGGAAAGCTGTTCGATCTGCAAGGGTTCCATTCCTCCAAGGCACGGCAGCCCGGGCGACTGAACCGCAGTGCCCAGGATACCGGGCGTTGGCCCCCGGCCGGGGGCGGTCCTTCTCACAGCCCGGGAATATCGACGACGGCGCAGTGTTGCCCCATGTGAACTCTCACCTTCCCTGGGGAGCCGGCGTGGTTAAGGTTGACTCAACGGCACGGTCCCGTCCCCGGGGCACGAGCCGATCCCGTCCCCGAAGAAAGCCAGGCTGACCCATGAGCATCGCCCCTGAAGAGAACGACAAGTTCGCCAGCTACGCACACCCGGAGCGCCTGGTGTCCACGGACTGGCTCGCCGAGCAGATCGCCTCCGGCGCCGTCGCGGACGGCCGCCTCGTGGTGGTCGAGTCGGACGAGGACGTCCTGCTGTACGAGACCGGCCACATCCCCGGCGCCGTGAAGATCGACTGGCACACGGACCTCAATGACGAAGTGACCCGCGACTACGTCGACGGCGCCGCCTTCGCCGAGCTCGCCGCCTCCAAGGGCATCTCCCGCGACTCCACCGTCGTCATCTACGGTGACAAGTCGAACTGGTGGGCCGCCTACGCCCTCTGGGTCTTCACCCTGTTCGGTCACGAGGATGTCCGCCTCCTGGACGGCGGCCGCGATAAGTGGATCGCCGAGGGCCGCGAGCTCGTCACCGACGTGCCCGCTCCCGCCGCCGGTGACTACCCCGTCGTCGAGCGTGACGACCAGCCCATCCGCGCCTTCAAGGAGGACGTGCTGGCCCACCTCGGCAAACCGCTCATCGACGTCCGCTCCCCCGAGGAATACAGCGGCGCCCGGACCCACATGCCGGCCTACCCGGAGGAAGGCGCGCTCCGTGGCGGCCACATCCCCACCGCGGCTTCCGTCCCGTGGGCCCGTGCGGCCGCCGAGGACGGCAGCTTCCGTTCGCGGGAGGAACTGGACGCCATCTACGGCGGCGAAGCCGGACTCACCCCGGGCGACGAGGTCATCGCCTACTGCCGCATCGGTGAGCGGTCCAGCCACACCTGGTTCGCCCTGAAGTACCTGCTGGGCTTCGAGAACGTCCGCAACTACGACGGCTCCTGGACCGAATGGGGCAACGCCGTGCGTGTCCCGATCGTGAAGGGCTCCGAGCGCGGCGAGGTTCCGGCCGGATTCTGAGCCAGGCGTAGGATTGATGCCCATGAGCAGTAAGTCACCCTCCACCCAGCGTCCGGCAGCACTTCCATCCGCACTGGCCGAGATCGTCGAGGAGTTCCAGGCTCTTGAGGAGCGGGACCGCCTTCAGCTGCTCCTGGACTTCTCCCGGGGCCTGCCGGAGCTTCCCGCGCGGCTCAAGGATCACCCGGAGCTTCTGGAACAGGTGGTGGAGTGCCAGTCGCCCCTCTTCCTCACCATCGAGGCGGAAGGCCGCGGCGCGGACGCCCTGATCGAGCTGTTCTTCCAGGCGCCGGCGGAGGCGCCCACCACGCGCGGTTTCGCGGGAGTGCTCCATGAGGGTCTGAACGGCCTGAGCGCGGCCGAGATCCTGGCGGTTCCGGATGACATGCCGGAGCTCCTGGGCCTGACCCGCGCGGTGTCCCCGCTCAGGATGCGCGGCATGACAGCCATGCTCGGAAGGATCAAACGCAAGGTGACGGCGTACGTGGCCCAGTCCACCGCCGTCGCGCCGTCCTGATCCGGCATGGCCGGCAAGAAGCACAGCACCGGGACCCCGGCCACCCTCGCACTCGAGGCGGCCGGGGTCCCGTTCACGCTGCACCTGTATGACCACGACCCGCGGAACACCAACTTCGGGCTCGAGGCGGCCGAGGCGCTCGGCTTCGCCCCCGAACAGGTCTTCAAGACCCTCATGGTCCAGCTCGCGGACGGCATGGCCGTGGGCGTCGTGCCCGTGAGCGGAACGCTCGACCTCAAGGCCGTTGCCGCGGCGTTCGGCCAGAAGAAGGCGTCCATGGCCGACCCGGCCGCGGCCCAGCGCCGGACAGGGTACGTTCTCGGCGGGATCTCCCCGCTGGGTCAGCGTTCGCCGTCACCCACCGTGCTGGACGACTCGGCCTTCGAGCACGCCACGATCCTCGTCTCCGGAGGGCGCCGAGGTCTCGACGTCGAGCTGTCGCCGGAGGACCTGAGCCGCCTCACCGGCGCCGTGCGCGCCACGATCCGCGCCTGAGCGGACGGCCGGCGCCTTCCCGGCACGGCCTCAGACCGCCGCCGCCGGTCCCTTCCGCTCCTCCAGCTGGGCACCGAGCCACTCTCGGACGGTCGCTTCCCAGCGCTCCCGGTCCACGTTCCACTCCCGCGTGTGCCGTGCCTTCTGGAACGGCACGAACGTCACCATCTCGGGGTTCTTCGCGGCGAGCTTCTCCGACGGCCCATAGGGGACGAAGTCGTCGTCCACGCTGTGCAGGATGAGGGTGGGGGTCCGCAGCTCGATCGAGCGGGTCACCCAGTCCATGGACTTCAGGTCCACCGGCGCCGACAGCCCGGTCAGCCGCCGGCCCAGAGGATGGGACAGCATGAACTGCCCGTAGCGCCCCACTTCAGCGGGGATGCGGTTGAGCCGCGCCTGGAAGGCGAGAACGTCCACCCAGTCGATCACTGGAGCGTCCAGGACCAATGCCCTGATGGCGTGCCGATTGCGGGCCTGATCCGCGGCCTGCAGGGAGACCGCTCCGCCCATCGACCAGCCGAACAGCACCACGTCCGTCGCGCCGTGGTCCAGGGCGTACGCGATCGCGGCCTCGACTTCGCGCCACTCGGTGGACCCCAGGCCGTAGCGCCCCGCATCCGCCGGAGGGGCCTCGCCGTCGTTGCGGTAGGAGATGAGCAGGCTCGTCAGCCCGAGCTCCTGGACCACGGGCAAGGCCCGCAGGCCCTCCATCCGCGTCGCGCCGCGACCGTGCACCATGATCGCCCAGACGTTCTGACCACCCGGCGCGGCATGCTTGCGGTGGGCCGCGCCGGAGGCGTCCTGCGGCGCCGGGACCAGCCAGGCGGGGAAATCGCCGATCTCGTCCCGGAGCAGGACCTCCTCGAAGTCGATCCCGAGGGCGGACGGATCCGGGTAGGTCGCCCCGCCCCAGCGGCCCCACCGCACCCGGTCCAGGCTCCCCGAATAGATCTCCTCGATCTCGCGCTGCACCGTGCCTTCCAGGGGCGAGTAGGAGGTGATGCGGCCGATCCTGGCCAGCCCGGCGTCGCCGTCGAAGTGGAAGCTGTACACCCCGTCCCCGGTGTTCTCCGCCGTGGCGCGGAAGATCGCCTCGGGGCCGTGATCGCCCTGCACGACGGCGAGCAGTTCCTCCCCCTGGCTCTTCACCCGGTCCGGGGTGATGATGCGGCGGGCGAAGTAGGCGGCCAGGGCCGAGCTCCCGGCCCCCAGCAACGCCGTCGCCGCCAGGGCCGACGCGACACCCAGTCCCGCGATCCTGAAGAAACCATGGCCCCGTCCCGTGCTGCTCTGTTCGTCCATGACATCCATTCTGCTGGCTGTGGCCGTGAATCTCCTGTACCGGACTAGTCTTGTCACATGATTCAGCCAATCGTCATCCTGACGGAAACCACACTGGACGACTCGGACCGCACGAGCCTCGAGGAACTTCTGGACGGTGGGGAGTTCTCTGCGAAACTCCTGGTCCAGGCCGACACGCAGCGGCATCTGCTGGTCGATTTCGTCGAACACCTCTCCCTCCTCGAGTTCGCCGAGGCCTTCCGCGAGCTGGGCGCCAAGGCCCCGGACACGGCCGACGCCCGGCAGGACGCCTCCCAGGTGCTGGAGAAGTCCTTGACTGCCCTCGAAGGACTGTTCCAGGAGATCGACGGCAGCGTCGTCGACGAAGGGTCCGCCGTCCAGGCCCTCGTGGACGCGGTCAAGGACACCGGCGCCAGCCAGGCGGTCGTGTTCACGCGCCCGCACGCGGTCCTGGACACTTTCCACGCGGACCTGGCGAGCAAGGCCCAGCACGCTCTCGGTCTTCCTGTGCTGCATCTCTACGCGGGTTCGGGATTCATCGGGGACTCCTGAGCGTTAACGCCTGTGCCGAACAGATCATCGGAGTGAGGAGCACATCATGGACCGCCCGGGAAACGGCGCAGAGGTCGTCAAGAGTGACCAGGAGTGGCGTCAGGAGCTGACGCCCGAGGAGTACCAGGTGCTCCGCCAGGCCGGCACGGAACGCGCTTTCACCGGCGAGTACTGGGACACCCGGCAGGAGGGCGTGTACAGCTGCCGCGCTTGTGGTGCGGAGCTGTTCACGAGCTCGGAGAAGTTCGACTCGCACTGCGGGTGGCCATCCTTCTTCGCGCCGCTCGCGGAGGGCCGGGTCCGGTACCTCCGCGACTCGACGCTGGGCATGGAGCGCGTCGAAGTCCGTTGCGCCAGCTGTGACTCGCATCTGGGGCACGTCTTCGAGGGCGAGGGGTATGACACTCCCACCGACCAGCGGTACTGCATCAACTCGGTCTCGCTGAAACTGCGGCCCACCGAGTGACGCAGTAGATCAGGGCTCACCGGCCGCTCCACGCGCTCCGGTGAGTCCGCTGCAAGGGGCGTGAGTCCGCTGCATCATCGAGCGGACTCACGCCCCTTTTCGCTGACTCGGCGAGGGTTGCCGAGGCGCCGGAGGAACCCACTGGACGGAGCTTCCGCCGTCCGTGGGCCTTGAACCGCGAGATGCCCACCAAGCATAAGAGCTACTGTTGCTACGCCCGAATTTGCATCAGTCTTGGTTGCTCACGGCTACGCTGATTCCAGATGTCACGGTGTGGCGGATCACACATGAGCCCCCGCACCTTCCCCTCGGGGAACAGAGGAAAAGGAGCCTGGCCATGACCGCCACCACCATCGAGACCACCTCCCGCGTCACCGCCGAGCACCCGGCCTGGCAGCGCCTGAAGGCCGCCGTCAGCAGCGTGCAGCCGTTCCAGTCCAAGAACGGCGCCATCGAGGACGCCGGGAACCACGCCGCAGCAGCCGACGCTGTCGACACCGTCGTCGAAGCCGTCGCCGAGCTGACACCGCACTTCCCGCACGACGCCGAATACCTCACCCTGCTGCAGAAGGACCTGAAGGCCTGGGCCGCCGCGGGCTTCGGCGAACCGGACTTCCTCGACTCCCTCATGGCCTTCCAGCCGCAGGAGCACCGCATCGACGGCCTCCAGCACCTGGTCGTCTTCCCGATGTACACCCAGAACGGCAGCACTCAGCGTCTGCTCGAAGCCGTGCTGGTGGACGTCCTCTGGCCGGAGTTCATCTCCGAGCTCGAAGCCGGCGCATACTCCAACAAGCTGTTCGTCCCGCTGAGCTTCGTCGACTTCACGGCCGGCTACGACACCAACTCCGCCGTGCTCTTCCCGGAGTCCGTGGCAGTCCGCGAGACCCCCGCCTTCACCTGGGGCGCCATCTTCCAGGACCGTGAGGCCGCCCGCTTCCGCCGCGTCCTGAGGGCCGCCGCCGAGATCACCTCGCTGGACCTCCCCGAGGACGCCGCCGAGCTGATCGAGGACCAGCAGCTGACGCAGGAGGCCTTCATCATGTGGGACCTCATCCACGACCGCACCCACATGCGCGGCGACCTGCCCTTCGACCCGTTCATGATCAAGCAGCGCATGCCGTTCTTCCTGTACTCACTGGAAGAGCTCCGCTGTGACCTCACCGCCTTCCGCGAGTCCGTCCTCGTCGAGAAGGACGAGAACGCGAGCCCCGAGGCCCGCAAGCACGCCAAGCTCGTGCAGTACGCGGTCATCTTCGACCGGATCTTCCGCTTCTCCATCACGGGCTCCCGCGTCCGCAACTACGACGGCCTGGGCGGCCAGCTGCTCTTCGCGTGGATGCACCAGCACCGCGTGCTGCACTGGACCGACGGCAAGATGAGCATCGAGTGGGACAACGTCGCCGACGTCGTCGTCGCCCTGGGCGAGCAGATCGAGGAGCTGTACTGGCGTTCGATCGACCGCCCGAAGGTCGCCCACTGGATCGCCGCCTACGAGATGATCTCCGCCACCGTCACGCCGCACCCGGCCTCCGTGTGGGCCAAGGGTCCCGACGCCCTGCCGCTGACCGGCACCCCGCGCGAGATCACCGACCAGGTCATGGACGACGAGTTCCCGCTCTCCATGTTCTTCGAGGCCCTGGAGAAGAAGATGCGCACCGTCATCGAGTCCACCGCGGGCATCACCGGCGCCACCGCGCTGTCCTGAACCACGGCACCTGGAACGAGAGCCTAGACTCGACATCATGAACAACCTCACCGTTGTCGTCGCCGGCGGCAGCAGCCCTTCCGGGGTTGCTGCCGCCACGGCGTTTTCCCAGGCCGGACACCGCGTCTACACGATCGGGTCCTCCCCCGACCGCATTGAGGCGGCCGCGTCCGCCTCCACCGAAGCCTCCGGGCACACCGTCACCCCGCTGGTCTGCGATCTCTCCGACCACGCCGCCGTGGAGCGGCTCGCGGCCGAGATCACCGACGACGCCGGTGGAGTGGACGGCGTGCTGCACCTCGTGGGCGGCTGGCGCGGCGGGACCTCGCTGCTGGACCAGAGCGACGAGGACTGGGACTTCCTGCACCGCCAGGCCGTCCAGACCCTGCGCAACACCAGCCGGGCCTTCCTCCCGGCCCTCCTCGCATCGCGGGCCGGCCGCTTCGTCATGGTGGGCTCCACCATCGCCGAGCACCCCACGGCCAAGGGCGCCAACTACGCGGCGGCGAAGGCCGCGGCGGAGGCCTGGACCCTCTCGGTGGCGGACGCCTTCCGCACGTCGGACACCGGCTCTGCCGCCGCCGTCGTGCTGGCGGTGAAGTCCCTCGTGGACGAAGCCCAGCGCACCGCCCACCCCGAACGCAAGTTCCCCGGCTACACGGACGTCACCCAGCTCGCCCAGGCGGCTCTCGGCCTCTTCGGTGAGGACGCGGCGGATCTCAACGGCACGCGCCGGATCCTTCCCGCCTGGAACGCGTGACCCGCGTCCTCTCCCATCGCCTCCCGACAACAGAACAGGAAACACACTCCGCCATGGCATCCGCACCCCTGCATGACGTCACCAGCCGGGGCTTCGCCTCGGACAACTACTCCGGCGTCCACCCGGAGATCCTGGAAGCCATCGCCCAGGCCAACCACGGGCACCAGATCGCCTATGGCGAAGACCAGTACACCGCACGGCTCGGCGAGGTCCTGGAGGGCCACTTCGGCGCCGGGATCGAGTACTTCCCGGTGTTCAACGGCACCGGCGCCAATGTGGTGGCTCTCCAGTCGCTGCTCCCCCGCTGGGGCGCGGTGGTGTGTGCCACCACGGCGCACATCAACGTCGACGAGAACGGCGCCCCGGAGCGGATGGGAGGCATCAAGCTGCTCCCTGTCCCCACCGACAACGGCAAGCTCACCCCCGAGCTCATCGACCTGGAGGCCTGGGGCTACGGCGACGAGCACCGCGCCCAGCCGCTGGCCGTCTCCATCACGCAGAGCACCGAACTCGGCACCGTGTACACCCCGGAGGAGGTCCGCGCGATCGCTGACCACGTGCACGCCAAGGGAATGAAGCTGCACATGGACGGCTCCCGCCTGGCCAACGCGGCCGCCACGCTCGGACTGCCGCTGCGCGCCTTCACGCGCGACGCCGGCGTCGACATCCTCTCCTTCGGCGGCACCAAGAACGGCCTGATCTTCGGCGAGATCGTCGTGGCGCTCAACCCGGAGGCCGCGCCCGGCCTGATCTACCTGCGCAAGATGAGCATGCAGCTCGCGTCCAAGATGCGCTTCATGTCGGCGCAGTTCATCGCGCTCCTGGAGGGCGACCTCTGGCTGCGGTCGGCCAGCCACTCCAATGCCATGGCGCAGCGCCTGCGCTCGGCCGTGGAGGGCCTGCCCGGGGTGGAGATCACCCAGGACACTCAGTCCAACGGTGTGTTCGCCATCCTCCCGGAGGGCGTGGCGGACGCGGTGCGTGAGAAGTTCCGTTTCTACGACTGGGACGCCGGCCGCCGCGAGGTGCGCTGGATGTGCTCGTTCGACACCACGGAGGCCGATGTGGATGCCTTCGCGGCCGCCCTGCGTGCGGAGCTCGGCGCCTGACCGGACTCCCCGTTCCGGCGTCATGGCGCCGGTCAGGACGCTTCAAGGCCCCGCAGCAGAGGCGCCGAGGCGTCAAACTCGCATCGTGCGGGCGTGGCTCAGTCGAGCCACGCCCGCACGGCAGTATTCTCGTGCCGTGAACGCCAATGCCCCGTTGCCCTCGGGCTTCAACAGAGCACTCTCCTCGCTGAAGGCCGCGCGGTCCCGCGCGGAACTCCGGCTCGAGGAGATCCCCGCTCCGGCACGGCTCGCGCCCTTCGCCGTGGCGCTCGGCGCAGAGATCTCCCCGTCGGCCCTCGGCCCCGGACTCGCGGATACCGAAGGGCTCGCCGACCTGGCCACCGGCCGCTTCATCCTGCTCCACGATCCGGCCGGGTCCGAGGTCTGGGGCGGCGACTTCCGCGTGGTGACGTTCATCCGGGCGCAGATGGACGCCGAGATGGGCAACGACGAACTCCTGGGCACCGTCGCCTGGACCTGGCTCGTCGAAGCATTGCAGAATCACGGCGCCGACTACCGTTCCGCGGGCGGCACGGCCACCCGGGTGCTCTCCGATTCCTTCGGGACGCTCGCCGAACGCGGCAGCACCATCGACATCGAGCTCCGGGCCTCGTGGACGCCGGCCGACTGGCAGGTGCAGAACCACCTCGAAGCCTGGGCGGACATGGTCTGCTCCTTCGCCGGACTTCCGCCGCTTCCCGAAGGTGTGACGGCGCTTCCCGGGCGGCGTTTTTGAGCCTCCGGCGGCCCCACTCCGGGGCACCGATAAACTGAGAGCACCATGACCCTGAAGCGAAACCTGACCACGGCCGGCGATCCGGCCGCTGACACAGCCTCCCACGACCTGGACGACCTCACCCTCGAGGTGCCCGACGTCGTCGAATTGGACACGCCGCGCGAAGGCGTCCCCTTCGTCATCAGCACCGACGCCGGCCTGCAGCGCTGCGCCGCTGCGCTGGCCGCCGGGACCGGCCCCGTCGCCGTCGACGCCGAACGCTCCTCCGGCTTCCGGTACGGCCAGCGCGCCTTCCTCGTGCAGATCCGCCGCGAGGGCGCGGGGACCTGGCTCATCGATCCCGAGCCATTCGAGGATCTCGAGCCGATCCAGGCCGCGCTCGTGGGCAGCGAGTGGATCCTGCATGCGTCCACCCAGGACCTGCCATGCCTGAGCGAGCTCGGCCTGTGGCCCTCGGCCCTGTTCGACACGGAGCTTGCCGCACGCTTGGCCGGGCTCCCGCGCGTCGGCCTGGCCGCCGTGATCGAGCAGCTCCTGGGCTTCCGTCTGGCCAAGGAGCACTCGGCCGCGGACTGGTCCACCCGTCCCCTGCCTGAGCCGTGGCTCAAGTACGCCGCGCTCGACGTCGAAGTGCTCATCGAGTTGCGGGAGGAGTTGATCGAGCTCCTGAGCAGCCAGGGCAAACTGGAGTTCGCCCTGGAGGAGTTCCAGGCGATCCTGGACGCCGGCGTCGCACCCCCTCGCAAGGAACCCTGGCGCCGGACGTCCGGCATGCACCAGATCCGCGATCGCCGCCAGCTGGCCGCGGTGCGTCAGCTCTGGCTCGAACGGGAGGATCTGGCGCGCAAGCGCGACGTCGCACCCGGCCGCCTCCTGCCGGATTCCGCGCTCATCGCTGCGGCGCGGGCCATGCCCACCACGGTGCCGCAGCTGATCGCCACCCGTGGCTTCGACGGCCGCGCGGCGCAGCGTGAGGCGCCCCGCTGGCTCCGGGCCCTCATGTCCGCCCGGGACACCGAGGACCTTCCCCCGCTGCACCTGCCGACCAACGCCCCACCTCCCCCGCGGGCATGGGCGGACAAGGACCCCGTCGCCGCCGCCCGGCTGACCACCGCGCGCCAGGCGCTCACCGACCTCGCCGCCGAATGGGACATGCCCGTCGAGAACCTGCTCACGCCGGATCACCTGCGTCGTCTGATGTGGCGTCCGCCGACGGAACTGAACTCAGAGAGTGTCGATGCGGCCCTCGCGGAGCTGGGCGCGCGCTCCTGGCAGCGAAAGCTCACGGTGCCCCTGCTCCTGGAGGCCCTGCTGCATCCCCAGCCGGAGTCCCCGGCCGCCTGACGACACCCCCGGACACCCCTTGCCCCATCAAGTTACTGGCGAGTAACATGTCGTTGAACGCGTCCGGCGCCCGCCGGGCAGAAGCGTGTCGCCCGCTCGTCGGGCGTTGAACTCAACGAGGAGCAAGCGTGAGCCGCATCCGCAAAGGCCTGGCCGGCCGCGATGTCGTCTTTGTCGACGGCATCCGCACACCGTTCGGCAAGGCAGGAGACAAGGGCATCTATGCCGAGACCCGTGCCGACGACCTGGTGGTCAAGTGCATCCGAGAACTGATGCGACGCAATCCGGGCCTCCCGGCCGAGCGCGTAGATGAGGTGGCCATCGCCGCCACCACGCAGACCGGTGACCAGGGCCTCACCATCGGGCGCACCGCGGCCCTGCTCGCGGGCCTCCCCCAGTCCGTGCCGGGCTTCGCCATCGACCGCATGTGCGCGGGCGCTCTGACCGCCGTGACCACCACCGGTTCCGGCATCGCCTCCGGCGCGTACGACGTCGTCATCGCGGGCGGCGTCGAGCACATGGGTCATCACCCGATGGGCGTCGGAGCCGATCCCAACCCGCGCTTCCTCGCCGAACGGATCGTCGATCCCGCCGCGCTGAACATGGGCAACACCGCCGAGAACCTCCACGACCGGTTCCCCGCCATCACCAAAGAGCGCGCCGACGCCTACGCCGTCGCTTCGCAGCGCAAGGTCGCCGAAGCCTATGAGAGCGGTGACATCCAGGCCGGCCTCGTCCCCGTGGCGAGCAAGAAGGCCGGCGCCGGCTGGACCCTGAACACGGTGGACGAGCCGCCGCGGCCCGGCACCACCCTGGAAGACCTCGAAGGTCTCCGTACCCCCTTCCGACCGCATGGCCGCGTCACCGCGGGCAATGCCGCCGGTCTGAACGACGGCGCGACGGCGGCCCTGCTCGCCGATGCGGACACCGCCGAGGAGCTGGGCCTGCCGGTCCGCATGCGCATGGTCTCCTACGCCTTCGCCGGCGTGGAGCCGAGCGTCATGGGCTACGGCCCCGTCCCGTCCACCCTCAAGGCTCTCGAGAAGGCCGGGCTCGGCATCGAGGACATCGGGCTTTTCGAGATCAACGAGGCGTTCGCGGTGCAGGTCCTGAGCTTCCTGGACTACTTCGGCATCGCCGACGACGATCCCCGCGTCAACCGCTTCGGCGGCGCGATCGCGCTGGGCCACCCCCTCGCCTCCTCGGGCGTGCGGCTGATGAACCAGCTCGCCCGCCAGTTCGAGCAGGACCCGAGCGTCCGCTACGGCATCACCACCATGTGCATCGGCCTCGGCATGGGCGGCACGATCATCTGGGAGAACCCCCACCACCCCGACTACGGAACCGACGCACAGGCAGGAGAGGCAGCATGAGTCTCGACGATTTCACGGAACTCGCAGGGCTCTTCAGCACGGAGACGGTGACCCACTCGCTGGTCCAGGACGTGCCCCTGCCGGGCATCGGCACCCTGGCGCTCGTGACCCTGGACAACGGGCTCGACCACCGCAAGCCGACCACGCTCGGCCCGAACACGCTCCTCGAGCTCGGGCACATCCTCGAATCCCTGGCGGAGCGTGCCTCCAAGGGCGAGATCCAGGCCGTGGGCATCACCGGGAAGCCGTACTTCCTGGTGGCCGGCGCCGACCTCACCGCGGTCTCCGCCATCTCCAAGCCGGAGCACGGCCTGGCCATGGCCCAACTGGGTCATGAGGTGTACGGACTGCTGCGGAACCTGCCGGTGCCGAGCTTCGCGTTCATCAACGGCCTCGCCCTGGGTGGCGGTCTCGAGATCGCCCTTCAGTCCACGTACCGCACGGTCAGCGCCTCCGCGGGCGCCCTCGGCCTCCCCGAGGCCTTCCTGGGCCTCGTCCCGGGCTGGGGCGGCGTCTATCTCCTGCCGCGCCTCATCGGGCCGGAGAACGCCGTCAAGGTGATGATCGAGAACCCGCTCAACAACAACCGGACGCTCAGCGGCAAGCAGGCCCTGGAGCTCGGCGTCGCGGACGCCCTCTTCGACGCCGCCGACTTCCTGGAGCAGTCCCTCTCCTGGGCAGCCCAGGTGCTCAGCGGCGAGGTCACGCCGGAACGCACGCACGCCGTCGACGCCTCCGATCCGCAGGTGGCCGAGCGCTGGCAGGCGGCGGTCGACGCCGGACGCGCCTTCGTGAGCCGTAAGATCTCCGATGCGGCCCCGGCCCCCGGCAAGGTCCTCGACCTGCTCGAGGCCAACCGCACCCAGACGCAGGAGGAGTCCGCCGCGGCCGAGTGCGAGGCCCTGGCCGGGCTCATGCAGACCGGTGAGTTCCGCTCGACGGTCTACGCGTTCCTCGATCTGGTGCAGAAGCGCGCCAAGCGTCCGGCCGGGGCGCCGGACGCCAAGCTGGCGCGTCCTGTCACCAAGGTGGGCGTGGTCGGCGCCGGTCTCATGGCGGGCCAGCTCGCCCTGCTCTTCGCCAAGCAGCTCAAGGTGCCCGTCGTCATGACGGACATCGACCAGGAACGCGTGGACCGCGGCGTCTCCTACATCCACGGTGAAGTCGACAAGCTGCAGGCCAAGGGCCGGATGTCCGCCGACGCCGCGAACCGGACCAAGGCACTCATCACGGGCGCCGTGGACAAGCAGGCGTTCGCCGACGCCGACTTCGTGATCGAAGCGGTGTTCGAGGAGCTCTCCGTCAAGAAGCAGGTGTTCGCGGAAGTCGAGGCCATCGTCTCCCCCGAGTGCATCCTGGCCACCAACACCTCCAGCCTGTCCGTCACGGAGATGGCGCGCGATCTGGAGCACCCGGAACGGCTCGTCGGCTTCCACTTCTTCAACCCGGTGGCGGTCATGCCGCTGCTGGAGATCGTGCGGGCGCCGAAGACCTCGGACGAGACCCTGGCCACGGCGTTCCAGCTGGCCAAGAACCTGAAGAAGAGCGCCGTGCTCGTCAAGGACGCCGCCGCCTTCGTGGTGAACCGCGTCCTCCTGCGGCTCATGGGCGAAGTGACGGCCGCCTTCGACGAGGGCACTCCGGCCGACGTCGCGGACAACGCGCTGCGCCCCATGGGCCTGCCGATGACGCCGTTCACCCTCGGCGCCATGGTCGGCCTGCCGGTCGCGCAGCACGTGCAGGAATCCCTGCACGCGGCCTTCGGCGACCGCTTCACGGTCTCGGCCAACCTCCAGGCCCTGATCGACAACGGCGTGAAGGGCCTCTGGGCCCCGACCGACGACGGCGGCCAGGAGATCCCGGAGCGCGTGCTGGCCCTGATGACGTTCGGGGACAACCCGTCGACGTCGGAAGAGGTCCTCACACGAACCCAGGACGCGCTGGCGGAGGAGATCGGCCTCATGCTCGAAGAGGGTGTGGTCGCGGGTCCCGAGGACATCGACCTCTGCATGATCCTCGGTGCCGGCTGGCCCATGTTCCTGGGCGGCATCACGCCGTACCTGGACCGGGTGGGCGCCTCCGAGCGGGTCAACGGCAAGCGGTTCCACGCGGCCTGAGCCACTCACCCCGAGCCGAGCGGGCGGAGGGGACGACGACGAAGGGGACGGCACCAGCGGGTGCCGTCCCCTTCGTCGTCGTGCTGGCGTTGTTCTGCCCAGTGCTCCCCACCGCAGGCCCTCACCGGGCCCCACGTGCGATCGACTGCTCCACAGGATGCCTTTTCCGGGCGGAATCCCCCTGGAAGGGAATCCTATGGAGCAGTCGACGGGATGTGCTGGGCCGTGCGAAGCGCCGAGATCAGCAGAGGCTAGAAGAGGGCCACCTTGGGCACAGGCGGGAAGATCTCGTCCAGGACGGCCAGATCCTCGGGGCTCAGCCGCGCCTCGACGGCCCGAGCGTTCTGCTGGATCTGCTCGACCTTGGTCGCGCCGGCGATCACGCTGCTGACGGGCTCCTGGGCCAGGAGCCACGCGAAGGCCACCTCGACCTCGGTGAGCCCGCGTTCCCGGGCGAACTCCGAGTACTTGGCCATCTGCTCCCAGTCGGCGTCGCGCACCATGTTCTGGCGCGTGTGGCTGAGACGGGAGCCCTCGGGCACGCGGTCCGGCGCGTACTTGCCGGTGAGGAAACCGTTGGCGAGCGGGAAGTACGGCAGGACCCCGAGTCCGTAGGCCCGCGCGGCCGGCAGGACTTCGAGTTCGGCTCGGCGGTCCAGCAGGTTGTAGTGGTTCTGACTCGAGATGAACCGCTCCGTGCCGAGCGAGTGCGCCAGGAACTCCGCCTCGGCGATCTGCCAGCCCGCACGGTTCGAGTGCCCGATGTACCGGACCTTACCGGCGGTCACCAGGTCATCGAGGGCACGGAGCGTCTCCTCGACGGGGGTCCCGTCGTCCGGGGTGTGGAACTGGTACAGGTCGATCCAGTCGGTGCCGAGGCGCCTCAGGGACGCCTCCACGGCGTTGACGATGTAGCGGCGCGAGCCACGAGCGCCGAAGTCCGCGCCGTTGGCGCCGTTCAAGTCCATGCCGAACTTGGTCGCCAGGACCACTTCGGAGCGCCGGTCCCCCAGGGCCTTGCCCAGCATCTCTTCGCTGAGGCCCGGCGTCGCGCCGTAGACGTCCGCGACATCGAAAAGCGTGACGCCCGCGTCGAGCGCCGCGTGGATGACGGTGTCCGTGCCTTCCTGGGTGAAACTCGGCGTGTTCGGCCGGCCGAGGTTGTTGCACCCCAGGCCGATGGTGGAGACGACGAGTCCGGATGTTCCCAATCTGCGGTATTCAGTCATGGTGCCAGCCTATCGAATGCTCCTGGCAGCGCTCAGGCCCCTCCGGACACACCGGAAGGGCCTGAGCGGAGGCGCGGAGGGCTCAGAGGCTGAACGGCGCTCCGGCGCCCGCCGGGTGGCGGCGCTTGAGGGCCTCGGGCTCCGAGTACGGCGCGACGCCGACGGTCAACTTGGTCGGGTCCAGGTCTGCTTCGCGAGCCACCGACACCACAGCCTTGACCGCTTTGGACGGCTCGGGCGAGACCAGGAAGATGTTGAGCTTGCCGTTCTCGATGGTGCTCCGGTCCACCACGCCCAGGCCGCGCCACGCGAAGTGACCGGTCAGCGCGGCGACGGCGGAGCGCTCCAGGTAGCGGTCGCGTTCGGTGCCGCCCTTCGTCTTCAGCGCGAACTGGGCGACGACCCAGTGCTGCTCCTCGACGGGGATCTCGGCGAAGCCGTCCTCGGCGCACTGCGCGCTGAAAGCCTCCAGCAGCGCGACGGCGGCCTCATCCGACTCGACGGACTGCACGTCGTCCTTGCTCACATGGCCGACGACGCCGTGGTTGACCACGACCACGCCTTCCTCCTGCTCGTACCAGGCCTCGCGGAAGCTGAGGACGCCGTCCTCGTCACGCCGGTAGGCGCGCAGCAGTTCATTCATCGTTCTCTCCGTCTTCTGGGATCCAGTCATCATGCCATGCACCGGTCCGGGTGGCCTCCAGGCCCCGGGCCAGCCACGTGTCCGCGACGTCCACAAAGGGCGCTTCGCGTGCCTCGACGGCGGCCAGGACGTGGCGGCAGGAGCTCTCCGTCGTCTCCACCAGCCAGGTCGGATAGTGCATACTGACACGTCGCTCGGCGAACTCATCCTCATCGTCGACGTAGCTCGTGCCGTCGGCGAGCAGGATCACATCAAGGTCCATGTCCACCACGTGGAACTCGGTCACGGCGGGCCTGATGCGCTTGAACTCGTGTCCGACCGCCATGTCCACGTACACCCGGACATCGCCGGGGTGCGTCTCGTCGTAGAAGGTCGCGACCCATTCGCCCACGCGGGGCACGAGCAGGACGTTGTGGCTCCGGGTGTAGAACGCCGCGCCGGGCCGGGAGCAGAACTCGCCCTTGGCCTGGTAGACCCACCAGCCGTGGTCGTCCTCGCCGAGGTATCGGCCCGGCACCACCCAATGGGCGGTGCCGTCCCATTTTTGGTTGCGCGCGACGACGAGCTCACCGGGAGCCACCTCGAGCGGCTCCCGGACGGATCCGGCCGTCACAGTGCGGGAATGCTTCCCGTGCTGGGCGCCTGCTGACCGGGGAGAGGCCGCGCGAAGGGGACCTTCGTGCCGAGGACCTGCGCGACGACGTCGTGCGTCACCTGCTGCGCCGTGAGGCCGACGCGCTCGAGGACTTCGCCGCGCGTGCCGTGCGCGAGGAACTCCGCTGGAAGCCCGACCTCGTTCAGCGCGGTGTCGACGCCGGCGGCCCGCATCTCCTGGCGGATCCTGGACCCGACGCCACCCGCGCGGACGCCGTCCTCCAGGCACACGACCAGACGATGGCGCGCGGCGAGGGCGATGATCGAGCGGGGCACGGGAAGGACCCAGCGGGGGTCGACCACGGTGGACGTGATGCCGTGGGCGGCGAGGCGCTCCCCCACTTCGAGGGTCAGCTCGCTCAGGGCGCCCACCGAGATGAGGAGCACGTCGTTCTCCAGCTGCCCGTCCTCGGGCCGGGCGAGCACGTCCACGCCGTCCTTGAGCCGTTCCACGGCGTTGACCTCGGGACCCACCGCGCCCTTGGAGAAGCGCACCACACTGGGCGCGTCGTCGATCGCGACCGCTTCGCGCAGCTCCTCCCGGAGACGGCTCGCATCGCGGGGCGCCGCGAGGTGCAGGCCCGGCACGGTCTGGACCATGGCCATGTCCCACATGCCGTGGTGGCTGGGCCCGTCGGGACCGGTCACGCCTGCGCGGTCGAGCACCAGGGTCACCCCGGCCTTGTGCAGGGCGACATCCATCAGCAGCTGGTCGAAAGCACGGTTCAGGAAGGTCGCGTACACGGCGACCACGGGGTGCAGGCCACCGAAAGCCAGCCCGGCCGCCATGGTGACCGCGTGCTGCTCGGCGATGCCGACGTCGATCACGCGGTCAGGGTGGCGGGCCGCCATCTCGCTGAGGCCCACCGGAATCAGCATGGCGCCGGTGATGCCGACGATGTCGTCCCGCTCGTCCGCGATCGCGGCGATCTCCTCGCCGAAGACGCTGGTCCACGAACGGGCGCCGCCACTGGAGGTCGGCAAGCCGGTCTCCGGGTCGATGACGCCGACGGCGTGGAACTGGTCAGCCTCATCGGCGCGGGCGGGCGCGTAGCCGCGCCCCTTCTCGGTGATCGTGTGCACCAGCACCGGTCCGCCGAAGTTCCGGGCGAGTCGCAGCGCCTCCTCGACGGCCGCCTCGTCATGGCCGTCCACGGGGCCGATGTACTTCAGGCCCAGGTCCTCGAACATGCCCTGGGGCGCCCACCAGTCCTTCACGCCCTTCTTCGCGGCGTGCAGACTCTTGTAGGTGAACTGGCCGACGGGGCCGCCCTCCTGCAGGCGCGTCTTCCACCAGGTCATGGCGCCCTCATAGCCGGGCTTGGCGCGCAAGGCGTCGATCGTGGGACGCAGCGAGGCGAGGTAGTCGGCGAAACCGCCCACGGTCGGAGCGTAGGAGCGGCCGTTGTCGTTGACGACGATGACCACCTTGCGGTCCTTGTCGGCCGCGATGTTGTTCAGGGCCTCCCAGGCCATGCCGCCGGTCAGGGCGCCGTCGCCGATCACGGCGACCGTGTAGCGGTCCGTCTCGCCGCGCAACTTGCGGGCGCGGGAGATCCCGTCGGCCCAGGAGAGGGACGAGGACGCATGCGAGGATTCGACGATGTCGTGCTCGGATTCGCCGCGGTCCGGGTAACCCGAGAGACCGCCCTGCTGCCGGAGGGTGGCGAAATCCTGCCGTCCGGTCAGCAACTTGTGCACATAGGACTGGTGCCCGGTGTCGAAGACGATGGAGTCCACGGGCGAATCGAAGACCCGGTGCAGGGCGATGGTCAGTTCCACCACTCCCAGATTGGGACCGAGGTGTCCGCCCGTCTGCGAGACGTTGCTGATGAGGAACTCGCGGATCTCCGCCGCGAGGGGTGCCAGCTGGTCCTGGTTCAGCCGCTGCAGATCATGCGGTTCCCGGATTCCTTCCAAGATGCCCAAGGGCCCTCCTTCTCCCGCCGGTTGTGCTCTCCCACTTTACCGCCTCCCCGGACAGGGAGACGCCCTGACTTCGCCGGAAACGGAAGACCCCGCCACCCTCAGGTGGCGGGGTCTTCCGATCCGGAACGTACGGACGCTAGGCCGAGATCTGGCGCAGCACGTACTGGAGGATGCCACCGTTGCGGTAGTAGTCAGCCTCACCGGGGGTGTCGATGCGGACGACGGCGTCGAAGGACTTGCTCGTGCCGTCCTCCTTCGTGGCCGTGACCTTGAGGGTCTTCGGCGTCACGCCTTCGTTCAGCTGGGTCACGCCCGAGATCGAGAACGTCTCGGTGCCGTCCAGGCCCAGGGTCGCAGCGTTCTCGCCCTCCGGGAACTGGAGCGGCAGGACGCCCATGCCGATCAGGTTCGAGCGGTGGATGCGCTCGAAGCTCTCGGTGATGACGGCCTTGACGCCCAGCAGCGCGGTGCCCTTGGCAGCCCAGTCACGGCTGGAGCCGGAACCGTACTCCTTGCCACCCAAGACCACCAGCGGGGTGCCCGCTTCGCGGTAGTTCTGCGCCGCGTCGTAGACGTAGGCCTGCGGGCCGTCGGGCTGGGTGAAGTCGCGGGTGAAGCCACCCTCGACGCCGGCGCCGTCGTTGAAGTCCGCGAGCAGCTGGTTCTTGATGCGGATGTTCGCGAAGGTGCCGCGGATCATCACCTCGTGGTTGCCACGACGGGAACCGTAGGAGTTGAAGTCCTTGCGCTCCACACCGTTGGCCAGCAGGTACTGACCGGCGGGGGTGTCCGACTTGAAGGAGCCGGCCGGGGAGATGTGGTCCGTGGTGACGGAATCGCCCAGCTTGAGGAGCACGCGGGCGCCCTCGATGTCCGTGACGGGGTCCGGCTGCGCCTTCATGCCCTCGAAGTACGGGGGCTTCCGGACGTAGGTGGAATCCTCGGCCCATGCGAAGGTGTCACCGGCGGGGGTGTCGAGGGCCTTCCAGCGCTCGTCGCCCTCGAAGACGCCCTCGTAGCCCTTGGCGAACATGCCCTCGTCGATGGAGGAGTCGATGACTTCCTGGACCTCGACCGGGTTCGGCCAGATGTCCTTGAGGAACACGTCGTTGCCCTGCTCATCCTGGCCCAGCGGATCGACGTCGAAGTCGAAGTCCATGGTGCCGGCCAGAGCGTAGGCGATGACCAGCGGCGGGGAAGCCAGGTAGTTCATCTTGACGTCCGGGTTGATGCGGCCCTCGAAGTTGCGGTTGCCCGAGAGGACGGCGGTGACGGAAAGGTCGTTGGCCTGGATGGCCTCCGAGATCTCCGGCTCCAGTGGACCCGAGTTGCCGATACAGGTGGCGCAGCCGTAGCCGACGATGTAGAAGCCGAGCTTCTCCAGGTACGGGGTCAGGCCGGACTTCTCGTAGTAGTCCGTGACGACCTTCGAGCCCGGGGCGACCGAGGTCTTGACCCACGGCTTGGCCGTGAGGCCCTTCTCCACGGCGTTGCGGGCCAGCAGAGCGGCGGCCAGCATCACGGACGGGTTCGAGGTGTTGGTGCAGGAGGTGATCGAGGCGATCGACACCGCACCGTGATCCAGCTCGAAGCTGCGGCCGTCGGCGGTCTCCACGGTGACGGGCTTGGACGGACGTCCGTTGGCGCCGTTGGCGGCGGAAGCCACCACCTTGACCTCGTTGTCCTCGGTCACGTGGGAGTCCGGCGAGAAGGACGGGGAGTCGGACGCGGGGAAGGACTCATCCAGGGCCTCGTCCACGCTGCCGTCGGCGAGCGTGACGTAGTTGTGGATGTCCTTGCGGAACTGCTCCTTGGCGTCCGTGAGCTCGATGCGGTCCTGAGGACGCTTCGGGCCGGAGATGGACGGCACCACGGTGGACAGGTCCAGCTCGAGGTACTCGGAGAAGCGCAGCTCGCGGGACGGGTCGTGCCAGAGGCCCTGCTCCTTGGTGTACGCCTCGACCAGGGCGACGTTCTCCTCGCTGCGACCGGTGAGGCGCAGGTAGTCGAGAGTGACGTCGTCGATCGGGAACATGGCGGCCGTGGAGCCGAACTCCGGGCTCATGTTGCCGATGGTGGCGCGGTTGGCGAGCGGCACGGCCGCGACGCCTTCACCGTAGAACTCGACGAACTTGCCGACGACGCCGTGCTTGCGCAGCATCTCGGTGATGGTCAGCACCACGTCGGTGGCGGTGGCGCCGGCCGGGATGGAGCCGGAGAGCTTGAAGCCCACGACGCGCGGAATGAGCATGGAGACGGGCTGGCCGAGCATCGCCGCTTCGGCCTCGATGCCGCCGACGCCCCAGCCCAGCACACCCAGGCCGTTGACCATGGTGGTGTGGGAGTCGGTGCCCACGCAGGTGTCCGGGTAAGCGCGCAGCTTGCCGTCGACCTCACGGGTCATGATGGTGCGGGCCAGGTACTCGATGTTGACCTGGTGCACGATGCCGGTTCCCGGCGGGACGACCTTGAAGTCGTCGAAGGCCGTCTGGCCCCAGCGGAGGAACTGGTAACGCTCCCCATTGCGCTGGTATTCGATCTCCATGTTCCGCTCGAGCGCGCCGGCATTGCCGAACGCGTCGATCTGCACGGAGTGGTCGATGACCATCTCGGCGGGCGCCAGCGGGTTGACGCGCTTCGGGTCACCGCCCAGGTCCTTCACGGCCTCGCGCATGGTGGCCAGGTCGACCACACACGGCACGCCGGTGAAGTCCTGCATGATCACGCGGGCGGGGGTGAACTGGATTTCCGTGTCGGGCTCGGCTGCCGGATCCCAGGCGGCCAGGGCGCGGACATGGTCGGCGGTGATGTTGGCACCGTCCTCGGTCCGGAGCAGATTCTCCAGAAGGACTTTCAAGCTGTAGGGAAGGCTTTCCGCGCCTTCCACAGAGTTCAGCCGGAAGATTTCGTAATCGGTGCCTTTGACGTTCAGTACGCCCTTGGAACCGAAGCTGTCCACAGTGCTCATATAGCAGGACTCCTCTCGCAACACTTTCATCTTTGTCGCGTCACAGAACGCATGCTAGTTAGGTCTGCCTAACCGTTCCGGACTGGCGCGTCACCCGCCGGATTCCTCACTGACCGGCGATGTTGACCATCCACGTGACGCCGAACCGGTCCACCACCATGCCGAAGGTGTCGCCCCAGATCTGCCGTTCGAGCGGCATGACCACCTGTCCACCCTCGGAGAGCGCGTCCCAGTAGCCCTGCAACTCCGCCGCGTCGTCACCCGAGAGGCTCACCGAGAACCCGGCGTGACCCGTGAACTGCATCTGGTTCGGCGTGTCCGCCGCCATCAGCGTGAAGCCGGCCGGGGTCTTGAGCAGGGCGTGCATGATCTTGTCGGCCTCGGCGGGATCATCCGACGCGTGGAATTCACCGAAGGTGTTGAGCGTCAGCTCGCCGCCGAGCGCGCCCTGATAGAACTCCATGGCCTGCCGGGCGTTGTCCTGGAAGTTCAGATACGGGTTGAGGTTCGAGGACATGACGGGCTCCTTTCGCGGCGCCGCCATGGCGCCCCACGGTCAAGCTACACCCGGTGTCAGCACCCCGCAATGGTCCGGGACGTCAGCCCTTCGGCAGGAGCAGGCCGACCGTCTCGAGGTGGTGCGTATGGGGGTACAGGTCGAAGGCCCGCAGTCCGGCGAGCTCCCAGCCCTCCCCCTCGAAGAACTTCACATCGCGGGCGAACGACGCCGGGTCGCAGGACACGTAGGCGATGGCACGGGGGCCGGACTCGGCCAATTGCTGCACCACGGTCCGGCCGGCGCCTGCGCGCGGCGGGTCGAGCACGACGGCGTCGAGCCGCCGGGGCCGCTGCCGCAGCACGCGTTCGACCTTCCCCTGGACGATCTCGACATGTCGCTGCCCGTGGAAGTTCTTCCGCGCGTCACGGCTGGTCCCAGGCGCGCCCTCCACCGACAGCACCGCACCGTTCTCGCCCACGGCCTGGGCCAGCGGGGCGGTGAACAGGCCTGCTCCGGCGTACAGGTCGGCGACGGAGGCACCTTCACGGAGGAAGCCGCCCTCACCCAGGAAACCGGTGACGGCGTCCATGAGCGTCTGCGGCGCGCGGCGGTGGATCTGCCAGAAGCCTTCACCGGTCACGCGGTACTCGAAGCCGTTCACGCTCTCCCGCACCCAGGACCGGCCCCGCCAGCGCAGCAGCTGCTTGCTGACCGGGTCCATCACGGCCACCGAAACGCCGTCCGGGATCTGCGCGACGGCACGATTGAGCGCTCTGCCCTGCTCCTTCTCCCCCAGCGCCTCCTCCGGCCAGAGGATCACCAGAGGCTGCGAGCCGTTCGCCGGAGCCGCCACCTCGACGCGGGTGACGCCCTTCCAGAGGTGGTTCCACAGGCCGAGATCGACGATCGCCTCGGAGGCGAGCGGCATGGAGTCGACGGGCAGCACCTCCTCCGAGCGGTGAGCGTGCATGCCGAGGCGACCGTCCGCCGTCACGGCGAACGCCATCCTGGTCCGCCAGTGCAGGCCCTGGCCGGCGTCGTCCTCCACGGCCTCCACCACGGTGCTCCGGTCCAGACCCGCCAGACGCTGAAGCTGCTCCGCGAGGACCGCCTCCTTGAGGCGTCGCTGCGCGGGCAGGGTCGCGTGGCCGAACTCCGCCCCGCCCAGAGGCTGCGCGGAAGTCCGCGCGGCCTCGAGGGCGGATGCCTGCCGCCACGGGTGGTCCTGGCGGTCGGGCGATGCATCCAGGACCTCGACGACGTCTCCACGCCAGAAGCGGGCGTCCGGAGCCGACTCGGTCAGGCGGACCCGCACCTGCTCCCCCGGCAGACCGTGGCGGACGAACACGACGCGCGCGTCGTGGCGGGCCACCGTGTGACCGCCGTGCGCGACGGGTCCCAGGGTGAGAGTGACGGTCTGCTCTGCGGAGTGTGGGTTCACCTGAGTTCCTGCAATTGCTGGGCTTCCTTGGACGATTTGAGCTGCCACGGGACACTGGCCACCATGACCCCGGGTTCGAAGTGCAGCCGGGTCTTGATGCGCAGCGCGGTCTGGTTGTGCACCAGCTGCTCCCACCACTTGCCGACCACGTATTCGGGGATGTAGACGACGATCAGATCGCGCGGAGAGTCCTTCCGCATGTTCTTCACGTAATCGATGATCGGCGTGACCGTTTCGCGGTAGGGACTGGCCAGGACGGTCAGCGGGACCGGGATGTCGAGCTTCTCCCAGTCCTCGACCGTGCGGGCCGTCTCCTCGGGGCTGATGTCGACGATCACGGCGTCGAGCTTCCACGGCCGGGAGGCGCGGGCATAGGCGAGGGCACGCAGCACCGGCTTCCGGACATGGGACACCAGCAGCACGGCATGCACCCGGGACGGCAGGGCTCTCGGAGCGGAGTCCTCGTCGACGGCGAGTTCCTTGGCGACGTTGTCGTAGTGCGCCCGGATGCTCCACATGATGAGGAAAAGGACCAGCATGGCGAGCAGGGCGATCCAGGCGCCCTGCTCGAACTTGGTGATGAGCACGATGGTCAGCACGAGCGCCGTCATGCCGAAGCCGAGCATGTTGATGGTGCGGGACTTCATGAGACGGAGCCGAGTGGCCTTGTCCCGGACCTTCTTGAGTTCACGGCCCCAGTGCCGGACCATGCCGAGCTGGCTCGCCGTGAAGGAGATGAACACGCCCACGATGTAGAGCTGGATCAGCTTCGTGACGTCGGCGTTGAACGCGAGGATGAGGACCAGTGCGCCCGCGGCGAGGGCCAGCACGCCGTTGCTGTAGGCGAGGCGGTCGCCACGGGTCTTGAGCTGGCGCGGCAGGTAGCCGTCCTGCGCGAGGATCGAGCCGAGCACCGGGAAGCCGTTGAACGCCGTGTTGGAGGCGAACACCAGGATGACGCCCGTGGCCGCCACGATGATGTAGAAGGGGATGGATCCCGCACCGAACACTGTCTGGGCGATCTGGCTGATCGCCGGGTTCTGGATGTAACCCTCGGGAAGCGGCTTGCCGTCCTTCAGGAACTCCGTGGCGGGATCCAGCACGATGTGGACCTTGGTGGCATTGGCCAGGAAGAGGATGCCCGCCAGCATGGTCGTCGCGATGACACCGAGCAGGAGCAGCGTGGTGGCCGCGTTCTTGCTCTTGGGCTTCTGGAAGTTGGGGACGCCGTTGCTGATCGCTTCCACGCCGGTCAGGGCCGCGGCGCCCGAGGAGAAGGCGCGCAGCAGCAGGAACGCCCCGGCCAGGCCGACCAGACCCTGGTCGAAGTGGCTTTCCGGGACGATCTCGAACCCGGCGGACTCGGCCAGTCCCAGCGTGCCGGTGGCGGCCTGGATGGCGCCTACGAGCGACATGCCGATGATGGCCGCCATGAAGATGTAGGTGGGCAGGGCGAAGACCGAACCGGCCTCCTTGATGCCCCGCAGATTGACCAGCGCCAGCACCACGACGCCGAGCGTCGCGATCAGGGCCTGACTCCCGTGCAGGGACGGCACGGCCGTTGCCAGGTAGTTGGCGGCGGAGGACATAGAGACGGCCACCGTGAGGACGTAATCCACCAGGAGCGCCGAAGCGACGGTCAGACCCGCGAACTTGCCGAGGTTCACATTCGCGATCTCGTAGTCGCCACCGCCCGAGGGGTAGGCGTGCACGTTCTGGCGGTAGGACGCCACCACGGTCAGCAGGACGACGGCGACCGCCAGCCCGACCCACGGGGACAGCGCGACGGCGGAGACCCCGGCCAGCGCCAGGGTCAGGAGGATCTCATCGGGGGCGTACGCCACGGAGGACAAGGCGTCCGAGGCGAAAACCGGCAATGCGATGCGCTTGGGCAGCAGGGTGTGGGCCAGACGGTCGTTACGGAACGGCCGGCCGACGATCACCCGCTTGACCGCATTCAGAAGTGACAGCACCTGACTACGGTAGTCTGCGCGGTGCCCCTGTGTCATGACGGGCGGAAATCTCCCGGCCTTCTCGGCACGGATGACGCCCCGCCCCGGATACAGTGGTGTTCTGATCCGTACGGATGCGCACCCGCCATCCGCAGAATTGAAGGAATGGTTCGTGGCGCATTTCGTCATCATGGGCTGTGGCCGTGTGGGCGCGACCCTGGCCCACACACTGGAGGACTCCGGCCACAGCGTGGCCATCATCGACCAGGACGAGCGGGCCTTCCGTCGCCTGCGCAACGGCTTCCAGGGCCGCAAAGTGACCGGCGTCGGCTTCGACCGCGACACCCTGCGCCACGCCGGAGTCGAAGAGGCCTACGCCTTCGCCGCCGTCTCCAGCGGTGACAACTCCAACATCCTGGCCACCCGCGTGGCCCGCGAGACCTTCCACGTCCCCCACGTGGTCGCACGGATCTATGACCCGGGACGCGCCGAGATCTACCAGCGGCTCGGCATCCCCACGGTGGCCGCGGTCAAGTGGAGCGCCGACCAGGTGCTGCGCCGGATCCTGCCGGAGCAGTCCATCACGGGTGACTTCCGCGAACCGTCGGGGCGTCTGGTCCTGACCGAGCTCGCCGTGGACCACGGCTGGGAGGGACGTCCTCTGACCGAACTCGAAGAGGCCGCGGACATCCGCGTGGCGTATCTGACCCGTTTCGGTGAAGGCGCCATGGTGCACGCCGACTCGCGTTTCCAGGAAGGCGACAGCCTGCACGCCATCGTCCCCGTCAAGCGGCTCGACGCCGTGACCCGGATCCTCTCCAAGGCACCCGTGAAGGAAGCAGAGTGAAAGTCGTGATCGTCGGCGCGGGAAGCGTCGGAAGCTCCATCGCCCGGGAACTCCTGGGGCACCAGCATGATGTGCTGCTGATCGACCTCAAGCCCGAAGTGATCGGCCGCAGCGGTCTGCGCGGCGCGCACTGGCTGGTGGGCGACGCCTGCGAGCTCAGTGTGCTGAAGGAGGCCCGCCTGGACGACGCCGACGTGGTGGTCTCCGCCTCGGGCGATGACAAAGTGAACCTCGTGGTCTCCCTGCTGGCCAAGACCGAGTTCGGCGTGGGCCGGACCGTGGGCCGCGTGAACAACCCGAAGAACGGGTGGATGTTCGACGACTCCTGGGGCGTGGACGTCGCGGTCAACACCCCGCAGCTCATGACGGCCCTCGTGGAGGAGGCCGTGGAGATCGGCGATGTCGTCCGGCTGCTGACCCTCCAGACCGGTGTGTCCTCCCTGGTCGAGTTCACCGTGCCGCATGACGCCTCGTTCATCGGCTCCACGGTCGGCGACATCGACTGGCCGCAGGATGCGACACTCGTGGCCATCCTGCGGGATCAGGCCCCCATCACGCCGAGCCGGGACGACGTGATCGAGGGCGGGGACGAGCTCTTCTTCGTCACGACCCTCGCGGCCGAGGACGAACTCCGGCAGCTCCTCTCGGCCGCCCACACGGGCGAATCCGCGCCGGAATCCGCGGCGGCTCCCCAGTACGACGACGGCTTCGACGGCTGAGCGGAACACCCTCTCCGGACACGACGACGGCGGGGCGCGGCGGATGATCGCCGCGCCCCGCCGTCGTCGTACCGTCAGGTCAGGGAATCGTCAGGACTCCTGGGCGCGCTCCTCGACGGGAGCCGCGGGCCTGCTGAGCAGCCAGGCGAGCCAGAGGCCCAGCACGTAGAGCGGGGTTCCCATGATCAGCCGCGTCGTGCCCAGGGCGGTGAGGCCGGCGTCGCCCATGAAGTACAGCGGAAGCTGGACCGCCAGGCGCAGGCCGAAGATCGCGATGATGACCCAAGTCGCGAGGGTGTAACGCTTGAGTCGCGCCGGGTCCTGGCGCCAGTGGACACCCTCGTTCCGCAGGAAGCCGAACAGGAGCCCGGCCAGCGGCCACTTCACGATGATGGAGATGAGGAGCGCCAGGAGGTAACCGCCGTTCGTGAAGAACCCCGGCACGTAGAAGTCGGAGGCCTTGCCGGTGCTCTGGGCGACCCAGGCGGAGATCGCGACACCCACCACGCCGGCCAGCGCCATGGTCAGCTTCTGCTTCTGGATCAGGCGGAGAACCGCGAAGACCGCGCTCACACCCAGGGCGACACCCAAGCCCCAGCCCAGGGACTCCGTGACGGTGTACAGGACCAGGAAGACGAGGCCCGGCAGGATGCTCTCGCAGATCCCCTGCCAGCCGCCGGCCGTGCGGAGCAGATCCACCCGGCCGTCCTCGTGGTGGTGGACGCCGGCCGCGGCGGCGACGCTCCGGGCCAGGTCCTGCTTGTCGGGGCCGGGGTTCCCGGCCTCCGGGTTCCCGGCCTCCGGGTTCCCGGCAGCCTCCGGGTTGACGGCGCCGCCCGCCGGGGTGGCAGGCAGGGCTGCGCCGGGCTCCACGGTGTTCCGGTCCTCAGTGGTCATGGGTTGCTGGCCTTTCCAGACGCCGCGCGCCTCCGGACCGGTGCGGTCAGGACCGTCAGGGCGCATGCCTCAGTGTTCGCCGGCCGAGATGATCTCGTAGCCGGGGTTGATGATCGTGGCCAGGCCGCTCCGGGACGTGAGCATGCCCCTGACCCGAAGGGTGGAACCGGGTTCGATGCCGCCGACGGAACGGCGTCCCAGCCACAGCAGGCGGATGTCCGCCACCGAGCGGTCCCCGGCGGGAACCGGCAGATCCGGTCCGCTCACCTCCCCCAGCCGCGCGGTGAAACGCGGCTTGCTGCCTTTGGGCTCGAGAGTGACCGAGGAGATCCGGCCCACCCATTCGCCACGGAGCCGGGCGACCGGTCCGTGGCCGGGGATGTTCGGTTCCGCCATGGGACTCAGCCGATCTCGGTGATCTCAGGCCCTCGTTCGGGAGCCTGGAGGGACGGCCTGCCGTCCTCGGCCTGCGGGGCTTCCGCAGTGGCCTTCGGCATGGTCAGCGGCAGCAGTTCGCGCGGCGGCATGGGGCTGTCGCCACGCACCACCACGAGGGCCCGGAAGAGCTCCTCCAGTTCGGTCGCGGCCTCCCGCTGGATGGCCGCGGGACCGCTGAAGACACCGCGCAGGAACCAGCGCGGGCCGTCGACGCCCACGAACCGGGCCACGCGGTAACCGGCCGTGCCATCCGGGGCCTCGGCGGGGACGCTGGCGATCAGCTCGGCGCCGAGGGTGCCTTCCAGCTCGTCGATCTGACCGCCCTGGCTGCGCACGGACTCCGCGATCTGCTCGCGGATCTCGGGCCACAGGCCTTCGGAGCGGGGCGCGGCGAACGCCTGGACCTGCACGGACGAGTCACCGATGTCGAGGGACACCGCGATGACCCGCTGGCTGGACTCCTCGACTTCGAGGCGGAGCTCAAGGCCGGGCCGGGGCGAGACCAGGATCGCGCCGAGGTCGAGGTATTCCTCGCGGTCCTCGATCTCGTGGACGTCGAAGGGACCGCTGGTCGAGCGGCCTTCGGTGTCCTGCTCCTCGATCACGGACTCACTGGGGGTGAGGACTTCGTCGGATTCACGCTGGGACTTGCGGGACCTGCCGAATAGCATGCGGGATTCTCCTCAGTGGCTTCGTGTCAAGGGCGCCGTGGTGCCGTGGTTATGGGGTGCGTTCAGGCGTGCGAGCCGGCGAAGCCGCCGGTGGATCCGAAGCCGCCAGCGCCGCGGACCGAGTCCGGCAACTCACTCACGGCGACGAAACGGGCGTGCTCCACGCGCTGAATCACCATCTGTGCGATTCTATCGCCGCGGCGCAGATCGATCGCCTGCTCGCGGTCCGTGTTGATCAGGGTGACGGCGATCTCCCCGCGGTAGCCCGCGTCCACCGTCCCGGGAGCATTGACGATGCTCAGGCCCTGCTTGGTGGCCAGACCGGAACGGGGATGGATCAGGGCGACGTAGCCGAACGGCAGGGCGATGGAGACACCCGTCGGAACCAGGCGCCGCTCCCCCGGTTCCAGGTGCACGTCGACCCGGGCCCGCAGATCGGCGCCCGCATCGCCCGGCTGGGCGTACGACGGCGGCTCCAGCCCGTCGTCGAGCATGCGGAGTTCAACATCAAGGGTGTGCGGTTGCGGTTCAGTCACGCGCTCAAGCCTAGTACGGCCGCCCGGCCTCCCGCTGAACCCGCCGGCCCCGCCCCCGGACGCGGAGAGAGGCATGAAGCGGGCACGGCCGGCCCCTCGTGAGCGGTCGGACCGAGATGAAATGCCCAGGGAAAGGTGCCAAGCTAGTGTCATGCCCTCCACGAACACCGGTCCGGCCATGCCCTCGGACGCCTCCACCACCCCTGCGCTCTTCAGCGAGCGGCTCTGGCCCGGGCCTGGCGCCTGGATCATCGTGGCGGTCCTGTCCCTCGCCGGGATCCTGGTGCTCGCGCCGATCGGGATCGGGTACGGCATCGCGGCAGCCATCGTGATCTTCCTTCTCGTGGGCGGTGCGCTGTACGCGAACACCCCCCGCATCGAGGTCACCGCCACGGAGTTCCGCGCCGGCAAGGCCGTCATCGACCGCGCCTTCCTCGGCGAGGTGCAGGCGTTCAGTCACGACGAGGCCTTCCAGGAGCGCGGTCCGCGGCTCAACGGCCTGGCCTTCCTCTGCATCCGCGGCTGGGTGGACCCGGTGGTCCGAGTCGAGATCACCGATCCCGAGGACGAGACCCCGTACTGGCTCGTCTCCACGCGGCGCCCCCAGCAGCTCGTGGCCGCACTGTCTTCCTGAGTCCGGCAGGACTCCTGTGCGGTCCGCCGCACAGCCCCTTGACGGCGAAGGGCCGGGGCAGATGCACCGGCCCTTCGCCGTTGGTGAGCATTCCGGCGCCCGCTGGCCGGGCGCCGTCGTGCCGGACGCGCCGCGTCTCAGCCTTCGCAGTCGACGCAGTACGCCAGTCCGCCCTTTTCCCGGGCGATCTGGGAGCGATGCCGCACCAGGAAACAGGAGGCGCAGGTGAACTCGTCCGACTGCTCCGGAAGGACGGTCACCTGGAGCTCTTCGTGGGACAGATCCGCCCCGGGCAATTCGAAGGAATCGGCGAGGTCCGCCTCATCCTCGTCCACCACGGCAGAGGTGCCGTCCGCACGGTGCGTGGTCTTCAAGGCTTCCAGGGACTCGTTCGCCCGGTCTTCCTCGGTCTTGCGGGGCGCATCGTAATCGGTGGCCATGTGGTGTTGTTTCCCCCTTATGAGAAATCGGGAAGCCACCCTCGAGTGGCCAGGAACTACAGCGTCAACGTCGAGAGAGCCGATTTTGTGCCCGAGCCGGAGCACGCGCCCGATTCTGGCGGAGATCCGGCCTTAAAGCCAGTCAATACGGGGGAAATTTCGCGGCACGCCCTCGAAGCTGACCCCGATGCCGCCCCGGAGATGGCAGAGTTTCGATTGACGGCAACGCACACATGGAGGTATCAGCATGCAGGAGCTGCGGCTTCTCGGAGTTCACGACGACGGTGATCGCCTCTTGCTCAGCGACTCCAGCGGAGAACGCTACGAGCTTCCTCTCGATGAGGCGCTGCGCCGCGCCATCTCCCGCGCGGCCGCCCGGCCCAGCGCACGGAGCGGTTCCACCCCCAGCCTCAGTCCCCGCGACATCCAGGCCCGCATCCGGGCCGGCGCCACCGCGGCCGAGGTCGCCGAGGAATCCGGTCTGCCCCTGGCCAGCGTGGAACGCTACGAGGGCCCCGTGCTGGCCGAACGCGCGCACGTGGCAGATCAGGCTCGCGGCGTCGAGGTTCCGGGACACCTGGACGACGGCGAGGGCTACCGCAGCGCTTTCGGTCAGGACCGCGCGTTCCTGGGCGAGATGGTCGAACACCGCCTCAAGCAGCTCGGCGTCCCGGTCGACGGCCTGAGCTGGGATTCCAAGAAGGTGGCCCACGGCCTCTGGGAGGTCACGGCGGACTTCGACATCCCTGAGTCGCTCGGCAGTCAGCTCGGCGAGGAGCCTCCGGCCCGCTGGACCTACTCGCCGCTGACGAAGACGCTGCAGAACGCCAATCGCTGGGCGCAGCACCTCAGCGAACTCGAACCCCTTCCGCTCCACGTGGACAGCCCGTGGGGCAGCCGCCGTCTCTCCGCCGTCCGGGATCACCCGTTCGACGTGGAGGCCGACGCCGTCGAGCAGCCCGCGTCCGACGACCTCCTGAGCGACTCCGAAAGCCTGGTCGACCTCCTGAACTCCCGGCGCGGTCAGCGCCTCGGCGTCGACGAGGACAGCGACGACACCCTCGCGCTCCTGCTCTCCCAAGGAATTCCCGCCGCACATCCCCGCCCTTCCGAGGTGGATGAGGAGGAGGACGACACCCCGGCCGCGGAGGCCCCTCGTCTCCGCCTGGCCCTTCCCGAGGAGGAGGAGCACGAGGACGACGGCATCTCCCTGTCGGACGGCGTGAGCACGCACACCCGCGAGATCCGTGTCGTGCCCCCGGCGGAACGCGGCGGCCGTAAGGGCGGCCCGAGCCTCGCCGACGAGATCTTCGCCAACGCCACGGAGGAGGAGGCAGAGGCCGGCGAACGCGCCCCTCTGCGGCAGCGTTCCGTCCTGCGGGGCGCAAGCTTCCACAAGGATCCCGAGGACTTCGCACGTGCCGAGGCCGAACGGCGTCAGCGTGAGGAGGACGCCCGCCGGGACGACGAGTCCCCCAAGGGCGCGCGTTCCGCGAAGGACGATGCCGACTCGGACAGCAAGACCCCGGAGAAGCCTGCCAAGAGGCGCAGCGTGCCCAGCTGGGACGAGATCGTCTTCGGGACCAAGGGCGACAACTGACGACAGACCGTGACGCGGCCGGCCACCACCGGCCGCGACGGCTCGTCCGAACCGGGCCTGTCAGGACCGGCGGCGGCCCGTCCCGCTGCGGCTCCCGGCCTTGGGCCCGTTCGCCAGGAAACTGAGCAGGGGCACCTCCCGTTCGGCCCTGGTCAGCGAGCCGTGCTGACCGATCATCTCCATGGCCTCGGGCCTGACCCTGCGGAGATCGAAGAACGCGACTTCTTCTCGAGCCAGGATCAGCACATCACCGATCCTCGGCCGCACTTCCTCACGGACCGGCCCGAAATATCCGTCACGGACCGCCTGGTCCTTCTCCAGCACCCAGATCCGGTCACCGAAGCGTGATTCCCACGCCCGCCGCAGAGAGGCGGGATCCCCGCCCTCCTCCAGGTGCAGATGCAGCATCCGTGGTTCTCCGGCGGTGTGCCGGACCCCGTCGATGAGCTCCGGGACGGCCGAGAAGTCGATGCGGCCACTCTTCGGGACATCCACCATGCCATGGTCCGCAGACACCAGCACGCGGGTGTCCTGCGGAAGCCGCGTCGACAGCTGCCGGAGGGTGAAGTCCACCTCCTCGAGCGCGGCCAGGAACTCCGCGGAGTCCACGCCGTACTTGTGGCCGGCTTTGTCCACATCATTGAGATAGAAGTACACCAGGCCCGGCTTCTGCAGGATGTCCACGGCCGCGCCGATCCGGCCCGCCAGCGTCCCGGAACCGTGGAACTCGGTCCCGCGCAGCGCGGCATGGGTCATGGACGAGGACGCGAAGCGCGGAATGCTGACGGTGTGCACGGGGACGTGGGCGGAGGCCCGCTCGAACACGGTCGGCAACGGCTGCCAGCGGGCGGGATCCACCCCGGCGTCCCAGTTGCCGAGCTGGTTGACGACCTTGCCCTGGTCCGGGTCCAGCACGTCGTAGCCGACCATGCCGTGCTGCCCGGGAGGTGCTCCCGTGCCGAGGCTGGCGAGGGAGCTGGCCGTCGTGGTGGGGAAGGCCGCGTCGAGGCGCACGGGGAGACCGGAGTCGCCTCCGGCCTGGATCAGGGACCTCATGAAGGGCACATGGGCCGCGTACCGCTTGAGCACCTGGGCGCCCATCCCGTCGACCAGGACGAGGCAGACGCGGTTCGACGCCGGGATCTTCAGCGTGTTGGGCAGCGTGGTGGCGCCCGCCGCGGAAGCCGCGCTGCTGAGAAGGTCGGCGATGCTGCGGCGGCCGTACGCCGGGACCTGGGGCGGCGCCGTCGTCGTCGCGTCCGTCACTGGCGGTGGCTGCTGCGCGAGCCGAGGCGGCCGGAGAGCGCCGCGAGGCCGCGGGCCGGCTTCCGGACGGGCGCGTGCGGGGCCGCCTCGCCGCGCAGAGCGGGGGCGGTCGGGGTCTCCGGAAGGTCGCCCACCCGCTGGCCGGTGCTCGCGGAACGCAGCGAATGCGCGAACTGGCGGGCCTGCTTGAGGGACTTGGGTCCGTCCGCCTCGGCGCTCACGCGCAGCACGATGTCCTCAGCGCTGCTCGTGCCGTTGAGGCCATGGTCGGCCTCGCACTGCGGATCGCCGCACGTGGCGGGCATCAGATCGAGGCGCCGTCCACCGGACCAGGCGATGGACAGGGTCAGCTCGCGCGGCTGTTCCTTGCCGCTGTACTCCTGCGGCTGGGCGTACACGAAGCCGAGCACCACACTGCGGATCTGGTGGAGCGGCACGGTCTCGGTGGAGACCTGCGCCATGACCTGCTCCCCCTTGTCATCGAGCTGGTGATCGTCCACATGGACCACCACGAGGACGTCGTGGGTGAGGACGAGCGCGGTGACGTGACGGCGCACTTCGGCGCGGTCGAAATGGGTCTCGAGGTGGACGAGCTGCTGGAGCGGGACCTGGCCGTCCAATGCGTCCTGGATGACGTCCATGACCAGTCGCGGATAGAAACCCGCCCGGTCCACGGCGGCCCGGAGATCACTCATGGGATGTGCTTTCGAGGCGCTGCTGGGCTGGCTCATGGGATCCATTTTCCCATGAGCCGACGGGTCCACGCGAATGCATCTCCCGCACGACGGCGGCGGACCGCCACCCGGCGTCGCTCACTGATTGCGCAGAGCCCTCCGCGCGCTGTCGGTGCGCTGCGCCGCATTGGCGATGTGCACGGTGACCGAGAGCACCGTCAGACCGTGCTGGCCGACGAGCACCGGGGTGAACTCCAGCAGGGCGATCTCCGGATGGTTGTCCTTCAGCTCGGCGACCGTGAAGAGGAGGTCGGCCAGTGCCGACGTGTCCATCGGCGGCAGACCCTCGTAGCCGGTCAGTTTCACCGCCGCCTTGGGGGCGTGCACGAATTCGCGCGCCTCCTCCTCGCTGAGCGGCGGGACCCGGTAGGCCCAGTCGTCCAGCAGCTTGACCGCGTCGCCGGCCAGCCCGTACGCCACCACGGGTCCGAGCAACGGGTCCTCGATCGCGCGGAGCGTGCAGGCCTGGCCCACCCCGGCCATGGACTGGACTTCGAGATCCGTGGCTCCGTAGACGGCCAGCACGTCCTTCATCTGCTCGACATTGCGCGCGAGCGACTCACGGTCCTGGATGTTGAGGCGCACCCCTCCGAGGTCGAGGCGATGCCGCAAGGCAGGGCTGAGGGTCTTCAGCGCCACCGGCCACCCGAGCTCGTCCGCCGCCTCCTGCGCCTCCGCCACCGTGCTGAACGGCCGTGACGGGAGGACCTGGATCCCGTAGCAGCCCAGCAGCGACTCCAGACGGTCCTGGTCGAGGGCCACGAGCTGCGGGCCCCGCACCGGCCGCAGCCACTCCGCGAGCAGAGCGGCGGCCTGTTCCCGCGGTTCCCGGGACGCGAGGTCGCCCGTCATGTCCGGGGCGGACTCGGCGGAGAGCTCCCGGTCCCGCCAGCTCACATAGCCCGCGACGGCGGCCACGGCGGCCAGCGCAGCCCCGGGGCTTTCGAACGCGGGCAGGCCACGCTGCCCGTCGGGCGCGCCTCCAAGCACCCCGCTCTCCCGCTGGGCCGGATCGAAATTCCCGGGGAAGACCGCCACGAGCGGCTTGTCACTCTCGCGGGCCAGGGCCGCGAGCCCGTCCACGAGCGCGTCATGCTCCAGGCCGAGCGAAGGCAGAAGCGTCACCACGATGCTGTCCACCCCCACGTCCTCCTGGAGGGCGCCGATCTCGCGCCGCAGCCGGGCCAGCGCCACGGACTGCCCGCCGTCGAGCGAGAGGGCGCCCTGCACGGCCCCGACCACCAGACCATGGCCTTCCGCGGTGTCGGCCACGATCCTGGCCAGGTTCAGCGAGTTGGAGAGGATCCCCACGCGGCCGCCGCGGGGCAAGGGCTGAGCCTCGACCAGCTGCGCGACATCCAGCAGCTCCTCCATCGTGCCCACCCGGATGACCCCGGCCTGCCGCAGCATGGCGTCCAGCGCCCGGGCAGGCGCCTGCGTGGTGCGGACCGCATGGCCGGGCGGCAGCCGGAGGCCGATGGTCTCCGGTTTCGCCACGATCACCGGTTTGCTCCGGGCCAGGCGGCGCGCGATCCGCGAGAACTTGCGGGGATTGCCGAACGACTCCAGGAAAAGCCCCACGGCGCGGGTGCGAGGGTCGTCCTCCCAGTACTGCATGACGTCGTTCCCTGACACGTCGGCGCGGTTCCCCGCGGAGACGAAGCTGGAGATGCCGACCGCGCGCCGCTGAGCCGTGGCATAAAGCGAGATCCCGACGGCGGCGGACTGGCTGAACAGCCCGAGCCCACCCGGCGCCGGCATGCCCGGCGCCATCGAGACGTTCAGGGCCACGGCGGGATCGCTGTTGATGAGCCCCAGGGACGCCGGACCGATCACGCGCATGCCCGCGGCCCGGGCCTGGCGCACGATCTCGTTCTGGCGCGCGAGGCCCCGCTCGCCGTCGTCCGCGAAGCCGGCGGTGATGATCAGCACGCCCCGCACCCCGGCGGCGCCGCATTCGGCCACGACGCCGGGCAGCTCGTCGTAGGGCACCGCGATGACGGCCAGATCCACGGGACCCGGGACCTCGGTGATGGTGCCGTAGCTCAGCCCGCCGCCCACCTCCAGCGCGGAGGGATTGACCGCGTAGACCGTCCCGGTGAACCCGCCCTCGAGCAGATGGTGCATGATCTCGTGGCCGATCTTGCCCCAGTGGCGGCTCGCGCCGATGACCGCGACCGAAGCCGGCGCCAGGAGTTCCTGCACGCTGCGGGCCTCCGCACGGTGCTCGCGGGACTCCATGACGGCGCGGGATTTCACGGTGGGGTCGATGTCGAAACCGACCAGGATCACCCCGTCCTCGAGCTGCCGCTGCACCTCGTACCCGGCATCGGCGAACACGCTGAGCATCTTCCGGTTCTCCGGCAGGACCTCCGCCGTGAACCGCCGGATGCCGTTCTCCAGGGCGGCCGCAGCCAGGTGTTCCAGGAGGATCGAACCGAGCCCCCGGCCCTGGTGCCGGTCCGAGATGTTGAAGGCCACCTCTGCTTCGCGGGTCCCGTCCAGCCGGTCGTACCGGGCGATGCCGACGATCTCCCCGGCGATCGTGATCACGAGGGCGACGCGGTCCCGGTGGTCCACCTCGGTGAAGCGTTTGAGCTCCGTGCGGCTGAGTTTGGCCTTGTAGCTGAAGAAGCGCAGATAGATGGAGGACTGTGACTGGGCCTGGTGGAAGGCCTGCACCGCCTCGGCGTCGGACGGGGCGATGGGCCGGATGTGACCGGTGCCTCCGTCCCGCAGCACGACATCGGCCTCCCAGTAGTCCGGATATCCAGCAAGTTCAGCCGCGCGCGCCATAAGCTTTAGAGTAGTCGTCGCGCCACCGGGGCGCGCCGCAGCACACCACGAGGTCTTTCGTAAATCCATGGCGCGACGCACCACTAGCCGGGGAGCCCAGCCCCTAGAACCGTTCACTGAGAACATCGTCGAGATCGACGTCACCACGGAGATGGAGACGTCCTTCCTCGAGTACGCCTATTCGGTGATCTACTCCCGCGCCCTCCCGGACGCCCGGGACGGCATGAAGCCCGTGCAGCGGCGCATCCTCTACATGATGAGCGACATGGGCCTCCGGCCGGACAAGGGACATGTCAAGAGCGCCCGCGTGGTCGGCGAGGTCATGGGCAAGCTCCATCCGCACGGCGACACCGCCATCTACGACGCCATGGTCCGCATGGCCCAGGACTTCTCTCTGCGCCTTCCGCTCATCGACGGCCACGGCAACTTCGGCTCGCTCGACGACGGCCCCGCCGCCCCGCGCTACACGGAAGCACGTCTGGCGCCGTCCGCCATGGCCCTGACCGGGAATCTGGACGAGGACGTCGTCGATTTCGTCCCGAACTACGACAACCAGCTCACCCAGCCCGAAGTGCTGCCGGCGGCCTTCCCGAACCTGCTGGTCAACGGCGCCTCCGGCATCGCCGTGGGCATGGCCACCAACATGGCCCCTCACAATCTGGGTGAGGTCATCGCCGGCGCCCGGTACCTCCTCGAACACCCGGACGCCACCCTGGAGACCATCATGGGCTTCATCCCGGGTCCGGATCTGCCCGGCGGCGGGCGGATCGTGGGCCTGGACGGCATCCGGGACGCCTACGCCACCGGCCGCGGCAGTTTCAAGACCCGCGCCAAGGTCACCGTGGAACAGCTCTCCGCGCGGCGGACCGGCCTCGTGGTCACCGAACTCCCGTACATGGTGGGCCCGGAAAAGGTCATCGAGAAGATCAAGGACGCGGTCAACGCCAAGAAGCTGGCCGGCATCAGCGACCTGGTGGACCTCACGGACCGCCAGAACGGGCTGCGGCTCGTGATCGAACTCAAGAACGGCTTCAATCCTCAGGCCGTCCTGCAGCAGCTCTACCGTCTCACGCCGCTGGAGGACTCCTTCGGCATCAACAACGTCACGCTCGTGGACGGTCAGCCGCGCACGCTCGGCCTGATGGAGCTCCTGCACGTCTACCTGGGGCACCGCCTCGACGTGGTGCGCCGTCGCACCGCCTTCCGGCTCGGCAAGAAGAAGGACCGCCTCCACCTCGTCGAGGGCCTGCTGATCGCCATCGTCGACATCGACGAGGTCATCCAGATCATCCGCTCGAGCGACGAGGCCGCCGTGGCCCGTGAGCGTCTCATGTCGATCTACGACCTCTCCGAGGCCCAGGCCAACTACATCCTGGAACTGCGGCTGCGTCAGCTGACGAAGTACTCGCTCATCGAGCTCGAGAAGGAGCGGGACGAACTCCGCCGGCAGATCGCCGAACTCGAGGAGATCCTCGCCTCGGACACCCGTCTGCGCGAGGTGGTCTCCGCCGAGCTGGCCGAGGTCGCGGAGCAGTACGGCACTCCCCGGCGTACGGTCCTCCTGGACAAGGAGGACGTCCCGGTCAAGGCTCTCGCCGCGCCTGCGGGCAAGAAGGCCGCGGCCCAGCAGCTGCCGCTGGAGATCGCGGACGAGCCCTGCTGGGTGGTCCTCAGCGCCTCCGGCGTCGTGGCCCGCACCGATTCAGCCGAACCGCTCGCGGATCCGGGCAACCGCGCCAAGCACGATGTGCTCGTGTCCACCGTTCGCACCACCGCCCGCGGCGAGCTGGGGGCGGTCACGGACCTGGGGCGGATGCTGCGGATCCAGGCCATGGACCTGCCCGTCGTGCCCATGCCGGGCGGCGCGCCGAACCTCGCGACGAGCGTGCCGGTCAAGGAGTTCCTGCCCCTGCCCAAGGGCGAGAGCGTCATCGGCATCGTCCCGCTCAACGAGGTCGTCGCGCTCGGCACCGCGCAGGGCGTGGTCAAGCGCCTGCAGCCGGACTACCCGCTCAACCGTGAGGACTGGGAGGCGATCACCCTCAAGGACAAGGACCGGGTGCTCGCGATCGCCCCGGCCCCGGATGACTCCGAGCTGGTCTTCGTCTCCCGGTCCAGCCAGCTGCTCCGGATGAACGCCACCGCCGTCCGGCCCCAGGGCCGCCTCGCGGGCGGCATGGCCGGCATCAAACTGGCCGACGACGACGAGGCGATCTTCTTCGGCGTCGTCGCCGCGGGCGATCCCTCCGCCGTCGTGGTCACCATCGCTGGATCGTCCGACGCGCTGCCGGGCACCAACCCCGGCGCCGCGAAGGTGACCGAGTTCTCGGAATTCCCGGTCAAGGGCCGAGCCACCGGTGGTGTGCGGGCCCACCGGTTCCTGAAGGGCGAGGACCGGCTGCTCCTGGCATGGGCCGGGCACGGGCCCGCCCGTGCGTCCAGCGCCGCGGGCGTGGCGCGGTCGCTGCCGCAGGAGCACGGCCGTCGCGACGGTTCCGGGGTGCCCCTGAGCCAGTCCGTGGACCTGATCGGCCCGAGCCTGGGCTGAGACCGCGGGTCTCCGCCCCGGCCGGCGGGTCGGCCCTTTCACGACCCGCTGACTATGCTGGACCCATGGCGATTGAACCGGATGTGAAGGACTGGACCTGGGTGATCGAGAAGGTCTGCCCCGAATGCGGCTTCGACCCCGCGGACATCACGCCCGCGGACGTGGCACGGGAGATCCGGACCCATCCGGCCCGCTGGGAGGCCGTGCTGGCCCGGCCCGACGTCACGGTCCGTCCGGACGAGTCCACCTGGTCACCTCTCGAGTACGCCGCCCATGTGCGGGACGTGCTGGAGCTGTTCCGGGAGCGCCTGCACCTCATGCTCGGCCGTGACGGCGTGGAGTTCGCGAATTGGGATCAGGACGCCACTGCGGTGGCGAAGGAATACCGCCAGGAGAGCCCCCGGCGTGTCGCGCACCAGGTCGCCGAGGAGACCGAACTCACCGCCCGGGCGTTCGACGAGGTGCCCGGCGAGCTGCTCGGTCACCGCGGGCTGCGCAGCAACGGCTCAGAGTTCACGGTGGCTTCGCTTTCCAGCTACTTCCTCCACGACGTGGTGCACCACCTGCACGACGTCACGGCGTAGCGGGGATCGTCTTCTCCCAGACGGGGGCCCGATTCACCACGCGGTAGCCGAGGCCCTCATACAGTGCCAGGGCTCCGGTGCCGTTGCCGGAGTCCATGTCGAGCGCCGCGGTGGACATGCCGTCCGCCGCATAGCGCCGCAGTGCCTCCTCGAGCAGATGCCGGGCGAGCCCCCGGCCCCGATGGCCGGGGTGCACGCCGATCAGCTCGGTGTAACCCTCCGCCCGGCCGTGCAGCCGCTCGATCTCCGGGTCGTGGCTGCCCAGGTGGTACGCCACGGGCGACCCGGTGGACGTCTCGCGCACCACGAAGCTCCAGTCCCTCCGGACCTCGGGGTTGCCTACGCGGCGGGCCCAGGACTCCTCGGTCCGGGGTGCGCTCCCCCAGTGGCCGGCGAAGGCGAGGTTGTGCAGGAGGCGGGTCTGCTCGTCCAGGTCCGTCGTCCATTCCAGGAGCTCGTAGCCCGGCGTGATCGGGCGGGCCGGAGGCAGTCCGTCCAGGCCCCGGTGCATCTCGTTGAACCAGCGCACGATCTCGAAGCCTTCGGAGTCGAACAGCCTCGCGGGTCCCTGGACATGGTCCTCATGCTGCGCCCGGAGAGCCACGCCGGGCAGCCCGCGCTCCGCGGCGAGGCGCCCGGCCCGCTCCTGCTGCCAGCGGAGAACATGCCTCCCGATGCCACGTCGCAGCCAGGCGGGATCCACGCCGCCTTCGGTGCGCACGACGGCGCCGTCCCCTACAGCGGTGAGCCGGCCGTGGGCGCGGGGCACGCCGTCGTGGTCGAAGGCCAGGACGGCGTCCGAGGCCGCGTCGTGCAGCTCGTAGAACGTCTCCAGGTCCTCCACCTTCTCGAACCACGTGTGCCGCTCCGCCTCGGCGATCCGCGCCACGAGCTCCGCCCAGGCCGGTATGTCGTTCCGCAGCGGTGCCCGGACCAGGAGTCCCCCGAATTCCTCAGTCATCGTGCCAGCGTATCCCGGGAGCGCCTGGTGGCGCCCTCACCGTCAGGGGTGGCGCGTCGAGCCGCCCACGGGTTCCCTGGCCCCGAGGTCCAGCCGCCCCGGAAGGCGCGACAGGTCCTCGTCCCGGTGTGAGACGACCACCAAGGTCTCCCCCTCCAGCGACGTGACGAGGTCTCCCAGGAGCGCATCCGCCGCTTCCGCGTCCAGATGCGCCGTCGGTTCGTCGAGCAGCAGCACGTTTGCCCCGGCCAGGAGCGTCCTCGCGACGGCAAGACGCTGCCGCTGGCCGCCGGACAGGAAGCTGCCGCCCGGCCCGATGCGCGTGTCGAGACCGTCCGGCATGCTCCGGACCGCCTCGGCGAGACCCACCCGTTCGAGGCTCGCCCACAGCGCATCCTCACCGGCAGAGTCGGCCCGGGAACGCGCCAGAGCCAGATTGCCGCGGACGGTCGAGTCGAACACGTGCGATTCCTGGGGGCACCACGCGATGCGGCCGTGCACGGTGATCGTTCCCTCGAGCGGAGGCATGAAGCCCAGCAGCGCAGCAAGCAGCGTGGATTTGCCACTGCCGGAAGGTCCGGAGATCCCCAGGGACCGGCCCGGCGCGGCAGCACCGCTGAGCCCGGTGAAGACGGCGTCCGAATCCGGCCACGCGACGGACAGGTCCTCGAAGGACAGCCCGCTGGGCTTCGCGGCAGGTTCCACGACCCGGGTTCCCCGCGACTCCCTGACAGGTTCCGGCGCCGTGGCCGCGGTGAGGCGTTCCTCCAGGCGGCGGAGCGCCGGCTTGAGACGGCTCGCGGAGAGGTGCGCCTGGAACGGCTCCTGCAGCGCGAGCAGCATGAACGCGACGACCGCGGTGCGTTCCGCCAGCTCCTGCCCGGTCCCGAGCGCCACCGACTGCACGACGACGGCGGCCGCCCCCGCGGCGCACGCCGCCACGCTGAGCGCCAGCCCGGACCCTTCGGCCCACGCCGCGCGACGTGCGGCCCTGACCATGGCGCCGGAGAGACGTCCCGCCTGCTCGACCACCCGCGCGCCGAGGCCGTTCCCTCGCACGTCCTTCCAGGACTGCAGTGCGGACGCGACCCAGTGCAGCAGGGCGGACTTGCTCTCCAGCACGGCACGGCTGGACCGACGATCGGCCCGGACGGCCACGGCCGGAGCCACGAACAGCCCGATTACGCTGACGAGGAGCGTCACGGGAAGAGCGGCCGGCAGGACGACAGCAGTGGCGACCACCGCCAGCACGGCGGTGCCCACGGCGATCCAGCGGGGTGCCAGCACTCGAGGCAGGATGTCACGGTACTCGTCGACATCGGCCACGACGGTGTCCAGGACGTTGCCGCCCTGCATGACGCGACGGATGCCCAGGGCCCTCCCGGAGAGCCCTTCCCACACCCGGGACCGCAGGCTCGTGGTCACGCGGAACACGGCGTCGTGCATCACGAGCCGGTCGCAGTACCGCAGAACCGCACGCCCGATGCCGAAGAACCGCACGCCGACGATAGCGGCCATCAGGTAGAGGATGGGCGGCTGGGAACTCGCCCGGACGATCAGCCAGCCGGACAGCGCCGCGAGGGCCACCGAGAACAGCTGAGCCAGGACACCCAGCGCCGCAGCTCGCACCAGCCGCCAGCCGGAGCCGGAGAGGAGCGAGGCGGAGGCACGGGACGGCAACGGGACCACGGGAGACGGACGGCCGTCCGCATCGTCGGCGTGGGAACCAGCGGATGCCGGAGCTCCGCCGTCGATGTCCGCAATGGACGCTGCGGCGCGCATGACCACCTGCCCATCCGAGGGCTGGGCGAGTCCGCCACGGACGGGCACCGATTCGTCCGCCAGCGCGAGCGTCACGGGTTCGTGGCTGACCAGGAGCACGGGAAGCACCCCGGAGAGCTCGCGAAGTGAGTCACGGACCGTCGCGGCCCGGACAGGATCCAAGTGGGCCGTGGGCTCGTCCACGAGGAGCACCTCGGCGCCGAGTTCCGCGAGCAGGAAGGCCCGGGCGAGGGCCACCCGGCGCTGCTCCCCCGGGCTGAGGTCGGCTATCCGCAGGTCGAGCAGATCGTCGGCGGCCGCCAGCCGGGCGCTCCGTTCCAGCAGATCCGGCGTCGCCCGCTCACCGGCCCAGAAGTCCAGTTCCTCCCGCACCCGTTCCTCGAGGAATTCGGGGTGCTGAGGGGCGTAGGCCACGGCGAGGCCGTCGGCTTCCTCCGGGCGGGATGCCTCCGGAGACGCTTCCCTGAGGCGCAGCACCGTGCCGACGGACTCGGCGCCCGGTTCGAGCGTTCCGGCCAGGGCCGAGAGGAGCGTGCTCTTCCCGCAGCCGCTCGGGCCCGTGAGGGCGGTGATCGTCCCCGGCCGGAGTGTGACGGTCACGGGTCCCAGGGTGATGCCGCGGGTGGGGAACGTCACGGCCAGGCCCTCCAGCCCGAGTCCGGGACCCGTCAGGGAAGCGACGCTCTCCACCTGAAGACGGCGCGGTTCCGGAGCCTCCAGGACCTCATCCACCGCTTCCAGCGCCAGCTTGCCGTCCTCACTCGCGTGGTACGCGGCTCCCATCGACCGCAGTGCCTGATAGCACTCCGGGGCGAGGATCAGTGCGATCAGCCCCGCCTCGAGCGGCATCTGCCCGTGGACCAGCCGCACGCCGATCGTCACGGCCACGAGGGCGACGGAGATGGTCGCGATGAGTTCCAGTGCCAGCGCGGACAGGAAGGCGGTCCGCAACGTCGCCATCGACTCCCGGCGGTGCTGTTCGCCGACCGCCTCCAGCGCCGAACGCTGCTCCTTCGAACGGCCGAGGCCCAGGAGCACGGGAAGCCCGCGCGCGAGTTCCACCAGGTGGGAGGACAGGACATCGAGCGAGCGGTACGCCTTCAGGAGGCTCTCCTGGCTGTGCCGCCCGATCAGGATCATGAACAGCGGCACCAGCGGGATCGTCAGCACGATGATCAGAGCGCTGAGCCAGTCGGACAGCAGGATCCTCGTTCCCACGAGCAACGGCACGGTCGCGCAGTTGACCAGGCTGGGCAGGAACTCGGTGTAGTAGCGGTCCAGCTCATCGAGCCGCCGGGTCGCCAGGAGAGCGTCGGCGCCCCGTCCCGTGGAGCCGGCAGGACGTCGTCCCCCGAGGAGCGCGGCGAGCAGCCGGGTCCGCAGACCCTCCTTCACCTCGACGACGGCGGCCCGCGCGGCGACCGACTGCCCCCAGGCGGAGGCGGCCCGGAGCAGGGCCCCCAGCGCTCCTCCGCCGACCAGCGGGACGAGCGCCCCGGCGTCGGCGGCCCGGCCCGCGGCGAGGAGAGCGATCCCTCCGGCCAGGGCCTGAGCCAGCAGCACCAGCCCCAGGGCGTTGACGGCCCCGAGCAGCCCCATCACGTAGACGGGGCCCTTCGGCCCGGGCGGGAACGGTGACTTCCTGGTCCGCGCCATGCGTCAGGACTGCCTGGTAAGGGCGCGCTGCAGGACGGCCGGCAGCACGGTGTGGGACTGCGGGATCAGCTCGGCGCTGATCCGCCGGCGGAACACCCAGTACGTCCACGCCTGGTAGGCGATGACGAGCGGCAGGCCGATGCACGCGACCACCGTCATGAGACCCAGCGTGTAGTCGCTGGAGGAGGCGTTCGAGATGGTCAGGTTGAAGGCCGGATCCAGCGTGGACGGCAGGACCACGGGGTACACGGCGGAGAAGATCGCGGCCGTTCCGCTCGCCAGGAAGCCGCCGAGCAGGATGAACGCCTTGCCTTCCTGAGCCTTGCGGGCCAGGACCCAGGCGCAGACCGCGGCGATCACGGCCAGGCCGGTGAGCGCCCAGCTCCACCACTTGCCGTGCTGGAACTGCACCAGCAGGACCCAGCCGGCGATCGGGAGGAGGCCCAGGGGCAGCCAGCGGATCAGCCAGCGGCGCGCGCGGTGCCGGATCTCGCCGTCGGTCTTGAGCATGAGGAACGCGAGGGCGTGGACCAGCGCGAACAGCACGACGGCGAAGCCGCCGAGGATCGCGGGAGGAGTCAGCCAGGCGAACGGGCCGCCGACGCGGTCACCGTTGGCGTTCAGCGGCAGTCCCGTCGTGCTCAGGGCCAGTGCCGCACCGACGCCGAACGCCGCCACGAAGGAGCCCAGGGCGATGGCCCAGTCCCACGTGGTGCGCCAGCGGTCCGTGTTGATCTTGCCGCGGTATTCGAAGGCCACGGCGCGGAAGATCAGGCCGAGGAGCACCAGGAGCAGCGGAAGGTAGAGCGCGGAGAAGAGGGAGGCGTACCAGTTCGGGAAGGCAGCGAACGTGGCGCCGCCGGCCGTCAGGAGCCAGACCTCATTGCCGTCCCACACCGGGCCGACCGTGTTGAGGAGGACGCGGCGCTCCTTGTCGTTCCGGGCGAAGAGCTTCATGAGCATCCCGACGCCGAGGTCGAAGCCCTCCAGGAAGAGGTAGCCGGTCCAGAGGACGGCGATGGCGATGAACCAGATGGTGGGCAGGGTTTCCATGCTGTCTCCCCTCTCAGTAGGCGAAGGCCAGGACGTCGGTCTCCCGCTGGGAGCCTCCGCGTCCGTCCTCGTCCGGGGTGTCGTCGTCGTGGTGGGCGAGCTCCGGCATGGCCGAGGCCACCCCGCCGCGGATGTACGTGGTGAGCAGTTTGATCTCGACCACCATCAGCACCGCGTAGACCGTGGTCAGGGCGATGAGGGAGGTCAGGATCTCACCCGCCGAGACTCCCGGCGAGACCGCCGCGGCCGTGTACATGAACACGGGATCGATGCCGTTCATATCGGGGTTCGGCGCGACCACGAAGGGCTGCCGTCCCATCTCGGTGAAGATCCAGCCGGCGGCGTTGGCGCCGAACGGCGCAAGGATCCCGAACACGGCCAGGCGCATGAGCCAGCGGCTCGCGGGCACGGTTCCCCGCCGGGTCAGCCAGAGCGCGACGACGGCGGCCAGCGCGGCCAAGCCGCCGAACCCGATCATCATCCGGAAGCCCCAGTAGGTGACCTCCATGACCGGCACGTACTGGATCTCCTTGCCGGCACGGTCGCCGAGCTTCGGATCGTTCGGCAGGTGGGTGCCGTACTTCTCCTGGTACTCCGGCACCAGGGTGTTCACGCCCTTGACCTCGGTGGTGAAGTCGCCCTTGGCCAGGAAGGAGAGGAGCCCGGGGACCTCGATCACCGCGACGATGTTGGAGCAGTCCTTCGACCCGAGGTCACCGACGCTGAGCACCGAGAACTGGGTGCCGTCGTGGCAGGCGGCTTCCGCCGCGGCCATCTTCATGGGCTGCTGTTCGAACATGAGCTTGCCCTGCAGGTCGCCGGTGATCGACGTGCCGGCGAAGGAGATGGCGGCCACGATGGCGCCGATGCGGAGCGAGCGGAGCCATACGGTGTGGTCGGTCTTGTCGCGGCCGGGGACGGAGCGTGCCTCGCCCACCACCACGCGGCCCGAGGCGTCGACCGTGTCGATGCCGTCGGTCCGGCGCCGCCACAGGTGGTACCAGGCGATGCCCAGGAGGAATCCGCCGGCGACGGCGAGGGCGCCCATGATGGTGTGGCTGAACGCCACGACCGCGGTGTTGTTCGTGAACACGGCCCAGGCGTCGACCATGCGTCCGCGCCCGTCCTCCAGGGTCACGCCCACCGGGTGCTGCATCCAGCTGTTCGCCACGATGATGAAGTAGGCGGAGATGACGGAGCCGATCACCGCGATCCAGAGGCACGCGAGGTGGACGCCCTTCTTCAGCTGCTTCCAGCCGAAGATCCAGAGCCCCAGGAACGTCGACTCCACGAAGAACGCCAGCAGCGCTTCCATGGCGAGCGGGGCGCCGAACACGTCGCCGACGAAGCGGCTGTACTCACTCCAGGCCATGCCGAACTGGAACTCCTGCACGATGCCGGTGGCCACGCCCATGATGAAGTTGATGAGGAAGAGCTTCCCCCAGAACTTGGTCATGCGCAGGTACTCGGCCTTTCCCGTGCGATACCAGAGCGTCTGCATGAAGGCCACCACGAGGCCGAGGCCGATCGTGAGCGGCACCATCATGAAGTGATAGACGGTGGTGATGCCGAATTGCCACCGTGCGACTTCCAAGGCGTCCATGGATTCCCCATTCCCTCGTCGAGGCACAACTTCTACGTTTCGTAGAAAACCTTCTTCTACAGAGTGTAGAACAAAAAGGACCGTGACGCCGCCGCACGTGACACGCGAGACAGAGGCTTCTACTGAACGTAGAAAAACGGGCCGAAACACGATAGATTGAGAACTGCGCACCCACCGGGGACACCCGTCCCCCGAGGGTCATCATCAGCATTACAGAGGAGATGGACGCTTTCAATGGCAAGCCTCGGGGATCTTGAGCGATCCGTCATGGACCTGCTGTGGGCCGGGACGGAGGCCACCACGGCCAACGACCTGCGTGATCAGCTCGCCAGCACCGACGCGGCCAGCGGAGGCAAGGAGCTCGCCGTGACCACGGTGCTCACCGTGCTTTCCCGGCTGGAGAAGAAGGGCCTGGTGGCCCGCGAACGTGGCACCCGCCCGCATCGCTACCGCGCCGTCTCCACGCGCGCCGAACACACCGCCGAGCTGATGCGCGAAGTGCTGGGTTCAGCCCCGGACCGCGAAGCCGTCCTGGCGACGTTCGTCGGTTCCGTCAGCCCCGCCGAAGCCGATGCGCTCCGTCGTCTGCTGGGTGTGGACCCCTCTTCGGACCTCCCCTCCAGCAGCTGAGGCATGCGGTGCTGATCACCGCCTGGTTCCTGGCGGTCCTCGCGATCATCCTCGCCTGGCCGGCACCGGTCCTCCTGGCCCGGAGCTCCTGGCCGTCCCGCTCCCCCTTCGCCGCACTGGTGCTCTGGCAGGCCATCGGCCTCGCGGGCGGGCTCTCCATGATCGGCGCCATGCTCTGCTACGGGCTCTCACCGCTCGGGGACAATCTGGTCGCGGGGCTGCACGCCCTGATCCTGGTGATGCTGGGCAGCCAGTCCACCGAGGGGCTCGGCTTCTGGCACGCCTTCGCGCTGTCGACCGCCGGCGTGCTGACCGTGCACCTGCTTTTCACTTTACTGCTCACCTACGTGCGGATCAGCACCGAGCGACGTCGGCACCGCGAGCTCCTCGGCATCCTCAGCCAGCCGCACGGGGACTCCGGCACGGTGGTCATCGCCCATGCGGCGCCGGTGGCCTACTGCCTGCCCGGCGGCGCCCGGTCCATCACCGTGCTCTCCGACTCCCTCATGGAGGCCCTGGACGAGCGCGAACTCGCCGCGGTCCTCGCCCATGAGGACAGCCACCTGACGCAGCGGCACCACCTGCTGCTCTGGGCGTTCGCCGCCTGGAGGGCCGCCCTTCCCTGGCTTCCCACCACGCGCGTCGCACAGCGCGCGGTGAACGAGCTGCTGGAAATGCTCGCCGACGACGCCGCGCTGAAAGTCAGCGACGCCGGAACCCTGGTGCGCGCGGTCGCCGTCGTCGCGGATGGGCAGCAGCCGCGCCGCACCGCCCTGGACGCCGACACGGCCTTGGCCGGCGACGACGCTGCGGTGTCCGCCACGACGGTGGCGCGGGTGAAGCGGCTGCTCGCCGGCGTTCCCACGCTCCCGGCAGCGCAGCGCGCCGTGGTGCTGGCGTCTTCGGTCCTGCTGCTCCTGGCTCCGACCGCCCTGCTGATCGTGCCGGGCGTCGTCCACCTCTAGGACTCTTGGACCTCAAGAGAAACCTCAAGGGAAGCGGCGCCGGCAGCAACGCATCGGCTCAGGCGTCGATGCGCTCCCGGTCCAGGTGCTGCGCGCCGGCCACGATGAAGTCCTTGCGCGGCGCCACGTCCGAGCCCATGAGCAGCTCGAAGACGCGCTCGGCGCTCTCCGCGCTCTCGATGCTGACCCGGCGCAGCGTGCGATGCCGCGGATCCATGGTGGTCTCCGCCAGCTGATCGGCGTCCATCTCACCCAGACCCTTGTACCGCTGGATGGGTTCCTTGTACCGCTTGCCCTCGGCCTGGAGACGATCCAGGACGGTGTGCAGTTCCTGCTCGGAGTAGGTGTAGATGATCTCGTTGGCCTTGGACCCGGAGTTCACCACCTCCACCCGGTGCAGCGGTGGCACGGCGGCGTACACACGGCCCGCTTCCACGAGAGGCCTCATGTAGCGGTAGAAGAGCGTGAGCAGGAGGGTCCGGATGTGGGCGCCGTCGACGTCGGCGTCGGTCATGAGGACGACCTTGCCGTAGCGCGCGGCGTCCAGGTCGAAGCTCCGGCCCGAGCCGGCCCCCACCACCTGGATCAGGGCGGCGCACTCGGCGTTGGAGAGCATGTCGCCCACCGACGCCTTCTGGACGTTCAGGATCTTGCCGCGGATGGGCAGCAGTGCTTGGAAGTCCGAGGAGCGGGCCAGTTTCGCCGTGCCGAGTGCGGAGTCACCCTCCACGATGAACAGTTCGGAACGGTCCACATCGCTGCTGCGGCAGTCCGCGAGCTTGCTCGGCATCGTGGAGGACTCCAGCGCGTTCTTCCGGCGCTGGGTCTCCTTGTGCACCCGCGCCGAGACGCGGGACTTCATCTCGTTGACGACCTTCTCCAGCAGGAGGGCCGCCTGGGCCTTGTCATTGCGGTTGGTGGAGGTCAGCCGCGAGGTGATCTCCTTCTCCACCACGCGGGAGACGATGGCGCGCACCGCGGGCGTGCCGAGGATCTCCTTGGTCTGACCCTCGAATTGCGGTTCGGCAAGGCGGACGGTCAGCACGGCGGTGAGGCCGGCCATCACATCGTCCTTCTCGACCTTGTCGTTGCCGGCTTTCAGCTTGCGGGCGTTGGCTTCGACCTGCTTGCGGAAGGTCTTCAGCAGGGCCTGCTCGAAGCCGGCCAGGTGCGTGCCGCCCTTGGGGGTGGCGATGATGTTGACGAAGCTGCGCACCGTGGTGTCGTAGCCGATCCCCCAGCGCAGGGCGATGTCCACTTCGCAGTGGCGCTCCACCTCGGCCAGCTGGCTGTGGCCGTGATCGTCCAGGACCGGCACGGTCTCCTTGAAGGTGCCGGAGCCGTTCAGGCGCCAGATGTCGGTGACCGCGGAGTCGGCGGCGAGGAACTCGGCGAACTCCGAGATGCCGCCGTCGTGGTGGAAGACCTCTTCATAGGGGCCGTCCGCGCCGGGCGTCCCGGCGAGACGGCGCTCATCCCGGACCGTGATCTTGAGGCCAGGCACCAGGAAGGAGGTCTGCCGCGCACGTCCCGTGAGTTCGTCGTACAGGAACTTCGCGTCCGGGGTGAAGATCTGCCGGTCCGCCCAGTAGCGGATCCGGGTGCCGGTGACGCCGCGCTTCGCCTTGCCGACCACGTCGAGCGTGGAGTTCTCCAGGAACGGGACGAACTTCGCGTCCGGCTTGGGCTTGCCGCTGCCGTCCTCGAAGCGGCCGGGCTCGCCTCGCCGGAACGACATCTGGTAGGTCTTGCTGCCGCGGTCCACCTGGACGTCCAGCCGGGCCGACAGCGCGTTCACCACGGACGCGCCCACACCGTGCAGACCGCCCGAGGCGTTGTAGGAGCCGCCACCGAACTTGCCGCCGGCGTGGAGCTTCGTGAACACGACCTCGACGCCGGTGAGCCCGGTCTTCGGCTCGATGTCCACGGGGATGCCGCGGCCGTCGTCGTGCACCTCGACGGAGTTGTCCGCATGGAGGATGACCTTGATGTCGTGGCCGTACCCGGCCAGGGCCTCATCGACCGCGTTGTCGATGATCTCCCACAGACAGTGCATGAGGCCACGGGAATCGTTGGATCCGATGTACATGCCCGGGCGTTTGCGGACGGCTTCCAGCCCTTCCAGAACGGAGAGGTGCCGGGCGTTGTATTCCGAACTCGGTGACACGGGTGGTGGACTCCTTTGGGGCCTGAAGACGCTCTTTTCAGGGTAGCGTCAACGGCCCCCGTCCCCGCGCAGGCGCACCGTGAGAGACGCCACCACGGGCCGCCCGACTACGCGCAGAGCGAAAGAGACCGAATTGTGGCATGGTTCGGGCCTGTCCGCTGGTTATATAGACGTACAGAACTTTCGAAGGAGGCCCCGATGTCAACAGCAATTGCGGAACGTACGCTCAACGCGGCTGACCGTTGCGACCGTTGCGGCGCCCAGGCGTTTGTCCGGGTGGTGCTTGAGGCCTCTGGCGGAGAGCTTCTCTTCTGCGGGCACCACGCCCGTGCGGTCGAAGCGACTCTGAAGCCCCTGAGCCGTGAATGGCACGACGAGACCTCCCGTCTCCTGGAGAAGGAAGTGGTCGTCGACTAGGACTCATCGAGTCCGTCACAGCGGAAGTGCCCGGTCCCCCGAGGGGCCGGGCACTTCTGTCGTCCGGGCACGAGGCCCGGCAGACGCACGAAGCTGACACACGGAGGGCCGGCGGCTGGGCGATCTCCCGGCCGTCGGCCCACCGTCTCGTCAGCGGGTCAGGACTCCGAGCCGCTCAGCGGCGCCACGGTTCCGTGGAAGTGCCGCCGGGCGCTGCGCTGATTCCACGCCTGGAACTCCGTGCCGGCCCACTCTCCGTCGGCTTCCTCATCGCGGATGCCGACCGCGACCGTGGCCGGCAGGTACACCGGCGCCTCGAAGGTGACGTGCCAGCGGATCCCGGCGTCGCTGTCGTGGCCGGACTCGGCCAGCGCCCGGGCCACGGAGTACATCCCGTGCGCGATCGACGTCTTCATGCCGAGGGCTTTGGCGCTCAGCGAGCTGAGGTGGATGGGGTTGTAGTCACCGGACACTGCGGCATAGTCCCGGCCTGTGTCCACGCCCAGCCGCCAGAGTCCCGTGGGCACCGGCGGGCGGAAGTCCTCCCGCTCGGCGGTGGGCACGGCGGTGTCGACGCCGGGAAGGAAGACCCCCTTGGCCAGGTACCGCGAGGTGCCGCGCCAGAGAAGCCTCCCGCTTCCGGCGTCGAGCACCTCGGCGACCATGTCCACCAGGGTCCCGGCGCGATGAGCCCGCAAACCGTCCGCGTGGGCGCGCACCGTGAGGCGGGCGCCGAACGGGATGGCGTCGTAGTGCTCCACCGTGTTCTCCAGATGCACGAGCCCGAGCAGCGGCAGCGGGAAATCGTCACGGGTCATGACGCTCATCGCCACCGGGAACGCCAGCGTGTGGACGTACGCGGACGGCAGCTCGGTGCGCACCGTCCCGTGGACGAGGCGCTGGAACGCCGTGACGTGGTCGATGTCCACCGTCACCGACTGCACCTCGTGCACGGCACGCGGCACGGTGAGCGGCTGGTCCTTTTTCAGGAGCCTCTGCTTCGCCGCGGCCCCGGCCGCGTTGAGGTAGAGCTTGGCCAGCGACGGCATCTCCTGCAGGATGACCGTCTGCTCGGCGCTCATGCCCCCACCAGATTCTGTCCGCAGACCCGCAGCACCTCGCCGTTGACGCCACCGGCGGCGTCGCTCGCGAGGAAGGCGATCGCCTCCGCGACGTCGCCGGGCTGTCCGCCCTGCTGGAGCGAATTCAGGCGGCGCGCCACCTCCCGGGTGGCGAAGGGGATGCGCGCCGTCATCTCCGTCTCGATGAAACCGGGAGCCACGGCGTTGATGGTGCCACCGAGACGGGCCATGCTCGCGGCGGTCGCCTGCACCATGCCGATCACGGCCGCCTTGGACGCGCCGTAGTTGGTCTGGCCGCGGTTGCCGGCGATGCCGGAGGTGGAGGCCAGGCTCACGATGCGTGGGCGGTCGCTGAACAGCTCCGACGCGAGGAACTCCTCATTCATGCGCAGCTGCGAGGCGATGTTGACGGCGATGACGCTCTCCCAGCGCCCGGGGTCCATGTTGGCCAGGAGCTTGTCCCGGGTGATGCCCGCGTTGTGCACCACGACGTCCAGTCGGCCGAACCGTTCCTCCGCCAGCGCCAGGATCTTCGCCGCGGCGTCCGGGGCGGTGATGTCCGCCTGCAGGGCGATGCCGCCCACACGGTTCGCCACCTGCGCCAGCTGCTCCCCCGCCGCCGGAACGTCCACCAGGATGGTGCGCGCGCCGTCGCGGCTGAGAGTCGTGGCGATCGCGGCGCCGATGCCCCGCGCGGCGCCCGTGACGACGGCGACCCGCCCTTCCAGGGGCCGTTCTCCTCGGTCCGGAACGGCCGGCGAGTTGGTGATCTCGAGGAACTGCCCGTCCACGAAGGCCGAGCGTGCCGAGAGGAAGAAGCGGAGCGCTCCGAGCGCTGCCGGGCTGTCCGCGGGGACGTCCTCTTCGAGCACCAGCCCGTTGGCCGTCGCCCCGGCCCGGAGCTCCTTGGCCAGGGACCGGACGAAACCGTCCACGGCGCGGCGGGCCGCCGACGTCGCCGGGTCACTCGCCGTGCGAGGTGCACGCGAGAGGGTGACCACGCGCGCCGACGGGCGAAGCTGACGCAGCAGCTGTCCGGCTTCCAGCACCGGCGCCGAAAGATCCGACGGGTGGGTCAGACCGTCGAGCACCAGGACGAGCGCGGCGAGCTTCTCCGAGCCGCCCACGGACCGCCGGACGTCCAGGCCCCAGCCCAGCAGTGCGGAGGCGACCCCGTCGGCGCCGGATCCACGGCCGAGCACCACCACGGGGCCCTCCAGGAGAGGCTGTCCCGGGGTGTAGCGGCGCAGGACCGCCGGCTGGGGCAGCCCCAGCTTCTTGGCGAGGTCGCGGCCGAAGCCGCGGCTGACGAATTCGGTGTACTTGTCTGCCATGTTCCGTTCCTGCCGCTCAGTATGCTTCGAGGATCGCGACGACGCCCTGACCGCCGGCCGCGCAGACCGAGACCAGGCCGCGCGCCGGACGTCCGTCCACTTGGCCCTTCTCGTGCAGGGCCTTGGCGAGGGTGGCGACGATGCGGCCGCCCGTGGCCGCGAAGGGGTGGCCCGCCGCCAGCGAGGAGCCGTTGACGTTGAGCTTGGCACGGTCGATCGCGCCGAGCGGTGCGTCCACGCCGAGACGGTCACGGCAGAACTCCGGATCCTCCCAGGCCGCGAGGGTGCTCAGGACCGTTCCGGCGAAGGCCTCGTGGATCTCGAAGAAGTCGATGTCGTCGAAGGTCAGGCCCTGACGCGCGAGCATCCGCGGCACGGCGTACGCCGGGGCCATGAGGAGGCCCTCCTTGCCGTGCACGAAGTCGACCGCGGCGGCCTCCCCGTCCAGCACGGTGGCGAGCTTCGGCAGCTCGTGCTCATCGGCCCACTCCTCCGACGCCAGGAGCACGGCGGAGGCGCCGTCCGTGAGGGGCGTCGAGTTGCCGGCGGTCATCGTGGCCGGGGTCGGCAGGCTCTTGCCGAACACGGGAGACAGCCTGGCGAGCTTCTCCAGCGAGGTGTCCGCGCGAAGGTTCGAGTCACGGCTCAGACCGCGGTAGGCGGTGACGAGGTCCTCGAAGAAGCCGCGGTCGTAGGCGGCCGCCAGATTCTTGTGGCTGGCGAGGGCGAGCTCATCCTGCGCTTCACGCGTGATGCCCCACTCCGCCGTCGTGATGGCCTGGTGCTCGCCCATGGACAGTCCCGTGCGCGGCTCGCCGGTGCCAGGAGCGTTGGGCGCGAGGTCCTTGGGGCGCAGCTTGGAGAGCGCCTTGAGCTTCTGCTGAGCGGTCTTGGCGCGGTTCAGTTCCAGCAGGACCCGGCGGAGTCCCTCGCTCACGGCGATCGGGGCGTCCGACGCGGAGTCGACGCCACCGGCGATGGCCGAGTCGATCTGGCCGAGCTTGATCTTGTTGGCGAGTCCCAGCACGGTCTCCAGTCCGGTGGCGCAGGCCTGCTGAAGATCATAGGCGGGGGTGCCGGGAGCCAGGGCTGAGCCCAGCACCGCTTCGCGGGTCAGATTGAAATCACGCGAGTGCTTCAGCACGGCCCCGGCGGCCACCTCGCCGATGCGCTCACCCTGCAGTCCGAACCGCGCCACGAGCCCGTCCAGAGCAGCGGTGAGCATGTCCTGATTGGAGGCGGTGGCGTACGCGCCGTTGGCGCGGGCGAAGGGGATGCGATTGCCGCCGACGACGACGGCCTTCCGTACGGTGGTCATGTTCCGCTCCGTTCTGCACGGGCGGCTTTCCGGCGCCCGTGCGGCAGGGTTTTCAATCGAAGAGTTACTGATACCCAGCGTACCTGATACGCTGGGTATCGTGAACCCCGTCACACAGCAGCGCGCCGCGTCCCGGCAGCCTTTCCCGGCAGAACCCGAGGCGCCCGGCGACGACGAATCCCCCGCCAGCACGGACGGCCGAGCCGCCCGCTGGCAGCACCACCGCCTCCAGCGCCGTGCGGAACTGATCCGCGCCGCCCGGCGAGCGGTGCACCGCCTCGGGCCGGAAGCCTCCATGGAGGACATCGCCTCCTCCGCCGGCACCTCCAAATCAGTGTTCTACCGCTACTTCGGCGACAAGTCCGGTCTGCAGCAGGCCGTCGGAGAAGTGGTCCTGGACCGGATGCAGGCGAGGATCCGCGAAGCCGTCCAGGAGGCGACTTCCCCCGCGGAAGGCCTGTTCGCCATGGTCAACGCCTATCTGCAGATGGCCGAGACCTCTCCCAACGTCTACGCGTTCGTGACGCAACGGAGCAGCGGGGAGAACGACGGCCCCGGTCCCGCGCAGGACGCCACCTTCGGCCACTTCCTCAACGCGGTGACGGACATGATCGCTCAGCCCATGGAAGAGCTTCTGGCCGAACCCGGCGCCCTGCTGGACTACTGGCCCCGCGCGGCCATCGGGCTCGTGCGGGCCGCCGGTGAACAGTGGCTCCTGAGTCCGACCGGTCCCCAGCGGCCCAGCCAGGCGGAGATGGCGACCACGCTCACCTCCTGGCTCGTCGACGGCGTGCGGCCCATGGTCGCGGCGCCCGGCCCCACAGACCAACCCCTCGAATCCAGGCACGCGGGCTCCGCACCCGGGCCTGCCCCGACCACCGGAAAGGAAGAGCACCATGACTGAAGCACTCCAGAACGTGCGCCGCAGTGAGAAGCAGGACGCCGGTAAGGAACCCCGGGTGGACGTCGCGCTCCTGGGCGAGCGCCTCCTCGGCACCTGGGCGGAGGTCCGCCGCGAAGCGCGGGCCCTGGCCGGCAAGGAGGAGTTCCACAAGATCGAAGGCATCACCCACGTGGAGCACCGCGCCCGGGTGTTCGAGCAGCTGAAGGGACTCGTGGATCACGGCGCCGTGCACCGCGCCTTCCCGGCACGCTTCGGCGGCTCCGATGACCACGGCGGGAACATCGCCGGCTTCGAAGAACTGGTGACCGCCGATCCCTCCCTGCAGATCAAGGCCGGGGTCCAGTGGGGCCTGTTCGGGGCTGCGGTGCTGCACCTCGGCACCGAGAAGCACCACGAGAAGTGGCTGCCCTCCATCATGTCCCTCGAGACGCCCGGCGCGTTCGCCATGACGGAGATGGGCCACGGCTCGGACGTCGCGAGCATCGGCACCACGGCCACCTACGACCCGGCCACGGAAGAGTTCGTGATCAACACGCCGTTCAAGGCGGCCTGGAAGGACTACCTCGGCAACGCCGCCAAGGACGGCATCGCCGCCGTGGTCTTCGCCCAGTTGATCACCCAGGGCGTCAACCACGGGGTGCACGCCTTCTACGTCCCGATCCGTGACGCCGAGACCAAGGAGTTCCTGCCCGGCATCGGCGGCGAGGACGACGGCGTCAAGGGCGGCCTCAACGGCATCGACAACGGCCGGCTGCACTTCAGCCAGGTCCGGATCCCCCGTGAGAACCTGCTCAACCGCTACGGCGACGTCGCCGCCGACGGCACGTACACCTCCCCCATCGCGAGCCCGGGTCGCCGCTTCTTCACCATGCTCGGAACCCTGGTGCAGGGCCGCGTCTCCCTGGACGGCGCGAGCGTCGCCGCCAGCAAGATCGCGCTGGCGTCGGCCATCCGCTACGCGAGCCAGCGCCGCCAGTTCAACGCAGGCTCCCCCGTGGACGAAGAGGTGCTGCTGGACTACCAGCGCCACCAGCGCCGTCTCTTCACCCGCCTCGCCACCACGTATGCGGCGAGCTTCGCCCACGAGCAGCTGCTCGAGAAGTTCGACGCCGTGTTCTCCGGCAAGCAGGACACGGACGAGGACCGTCAGGACCTGGAGACGCTGGCCGCGGCCCTCAAGCCGCTCAGCACCTGGCATGCCCTGGACACCCTCCAGGAATGCCGGGAAGCCTGCGGCGGCGCCGGGTTCCTGATCGAGAACCGTTTCGCCTCGCTCCGCGCGGACCTCGACGTCTACGCGACGTTCGAGGGTGACAACACCGTGCTGCTCCAGCTCGTCGCCAAGCGCCTGCTGGCCGATTACGCCAAGGAGTTCCGGAACGTCGACTTCGGCGTCATGGCGCGCTTCGTCGCGGCGCAGGCGTCCGACGTCGCGCTCAACCGCACGGGCCTGCGCCAGGTGGCGCAGTTCGTGGCCGACACCGGCCTGCCGCAGAAGTCCGCCCTGGCGCTCAAGGACGAGGAGAGCCAGCGGAGTCTGCTGACCAGCCGCGTCCAGAGCATGGTCGCCGAGGTCGGCGCCGCGCTCAAGGGTGCGAACAAGCTGCCGCAGGCCAAGGCCGCCGCCCTGTTCAACGAGCACCAGGACCAACTGATCGAGGCGGCTCGCGCGCACGCCGAACTCCTGCAGTGGGAGGCCTTCACCGAGGGCCTGCGCACCATCGAGGACGCCGGCACCCGCGAGGTCCTGACCTGGGTCCGCGATCTGTTCGGCCTCTCGCTGATCGAGAAGCACCTCTCGTGGTACCTGATGAACGGCCGCCTGTCGATGCAGCGCGCCCGCACCGTCGGCGACTACATCAACCGTCTGCTGGTGCGCCTCCGGCCCCACGCCCTGGATCTGGTGGACGCGTTCGGCTACGGCCAAGAGCACATCCGCTCCACCGTGGGCAGCGGCGCCGAGCTGATCCGTCAGGACGAAGCACGGGCGTACTACCGCACCCTCCGGGCCTCCGGAGACGCCCCGGTGGACGAGAAGGTCCTCCTGGAGCGTGCCAAGAGGAAGTAGCCGGTCACATGAAAGCCCCCTGCACCGTGCGGTGCAGGGGGCTTTCTCGTCACTGTCAGCTCTGGTCGCCGTCCTGGGGCAACACCGAACGATAGACGTCGAGGGTCGTCTGGGCGATCGAATCCCAGGAGAAGTTCTCCTCGGCACGACGACGGCCCGCCTGACCCATCGCGTGGGCCCGCTGGGGATCCGAGACCACCTCATTGAGGGCGGCCGCGAAATCATCGACGAACTTCTGCGGATCCAGAGGCGTCCCCGTGCCGTCCGTGACCTGTTCCAGCGGCACCAGCAGACCGGTTTCGCCATGCGCCACCACCTCGGGGATGCCACCCGTCGCACTCGCGACGACGGCAGCGCCACACGCCATGGCCTCCAGGTTGACGATGCCCAGGGGCTCGTAGATGGACGGGCAGGCGAACGCCGTCGCGTGACTGAGCACCTGGATGAGCTCACGGCGCGGGAGCATGCGTTCGATGACCACGACGCCATCCCGCTCAGCCTGGAGACCGGCGATCAGCTCTGCGGTCTCGGCGGCGAGTTCCGGGGTGTCCGCCGCACCGAGGCACAGCACGAGCTGGACGTCCGCGGGAAGCTGCTGCGCCGCCCGCAGCAGATACGGGACGCCTTTCTGGCGGGTGTTGCGGCCGACGAAGACCACGCTGGGACGGGAAGGGTCGATGCCCAGGGCGCGCACGGCGTCGTCGTCCTCATCGCGTTCCCAGAGGGAGACGTCGATGCCGTTGTGCACGACGTGGACCTTGGCCGGGTCGACGTTCGGATAGCAGCGCAGGATGTCCTGGCGCATGCCTTCGGAGACGGCGATGATGGCGGCCGCGGCCTCGTAGGACGTCTGTTCGACCCAGGAGCTGAGACGGTAACCGCCGCCCAGCTGCTCGGCCTTCCAGGGCCGGAGCGGCTCCAGACTGTGGGCGCTCAGGACGTGCGGGATGCCGTGCAGCAGCGAGGCCAGGTGGCCGGCCATGTTGGCATACCAGGTGTGGGAGTGGACGAGGTCGGCTCCGGCGACGTCCGGCACGATGCTCAGATCGACGCCGAGCGTCTGGACCGCGGGATTGGCATCCTTCAGCTCCACGGGGGTCTCGTAGGTGCTGACCGTGGCACCGTGGAAGTCGGTGTCGCGGGGCGCGCCGAAGGCGTGAACCCGCAGATCGACGTGCGAAGCGAGGACACGACTCAGCTCGGCAACGTGCACTCCGGCACCGCCATAAATATCAGGCGGAAATTCTTTGGAAACAATATCGATTCGCACGTTTACAACGTAGTCCCAAGTGCCCAACTGATCTAGTGTGAAAGCTGTTCGGTGGTCTACATGACGGCCGTCACACTCGGAACGTACGCAGGAGTACCCATATGGCACTGAAAAAAGTCCTTGCAATAGTCCTGGCCGGCGGAGAGGGCAATCGGCTCATGCCGCTGACGGCTGACCGGGCTAAACCGGCGGTGCCGTTCGCGGGCAGCTACCGGCTGATTGACTTTGCTTTGTCAAACCTGGTGAACTCCGGTTATTTCAAGATCGTGGTGCTGACGCAGTACAAGTCGCACAGCCTTGACCGGCATATTTCCGAGACGTGGCGTCTGTCCACCCAGTTGCAGAATTATGTGGCCTCGGTTCCGGCGCAGCAGCGCATCGGCAAGAGCTGGTTCCTCGGCAGCGCCAACGCGATCTACCAGTCCCTGAACCTGATCCACGACGCGCAGCCGGACATCGTGGTCGTCGTCGGCGCGGACCACGTGTACCGCATGGACTTCCAGCAGATGGTGGCGCAGCACGTGGCCAGCGGCGCGAAGGCGACCGTCGCCGCCGTCCGCCAGCCGCTCGAGATGGCCAACCAGTTCGGCGTGATCGAGGTCGATCAGGAGGACGCCTCCAAGATCTCCGCCTTCGTGGAGAAGCCCGCGAGCACCCCCGGCCTGGCCGCCGCTCCGGATCAGTTCCTCGCGTCCATGGGGAACTACGTCTTCGACGCGGACGCCCTGGTGGAGGCCCTGACGCTCGACGCCGAGCGCACCGACACGAAGCACGACATGGGCGGGGACATCATCCCGTACTTCGTCTCCCGCGGTGAGGCCGGCGTCTACGACTTCACCACCAATTCGATCCCCGGCGCCACCGAACGCGACCGTACCTACTGGCGCGACGTGGGCACCATCGACTCGTTCTACGACGCCCACATGGACCTCATCTCCCCCGTGCCGGTGTTCAACCTCTACAACCGCGACTGGCCGATCTTCACCCGGCAGACCATCTCCCCGCCGGCCAAGTTCGTGAAGGGCCGCAACAACACGGTCGGCACCGCACTGGACTCCATCGTCGCGAACGGCGTGGTGGTCTCCGGCGGCATCGTCGAGGGATCCGTCCTGTCCAACGACGCCTACATCGAGGCCGGCGCCCGCGTCCTGGACTCCGTGCTGATGGACAACGTGTACGTGGGTGAAGGGGCGATCGTGCGCCGCGCCATCCTGGACAAGAACGTCCGGATCCCGAAGGGCGCCACGATCGGCGTCGACCGGGAACTGGACGAGGCCCGCGGCTTCAAGGTCACCGAGTCCGGGATCACGGTGCTGTCGAAGGGACAGCCGGTCCCGGAACCGGACGAGGACGAGCTCGCCCTGTCCCGCAGCCTGCGGGGCACGGTCCCGGAGAGCGTGAAGGCCGCCGTCGAGGAGTACGACGAGCTCAAAGCGGCCATCGACAAGGTCTCCCTGGTCCAGACTGAGACAACAGAGACGACGTCTGATGAGGACGCGGACTCCACCGAGGACGCCGCCGCAGAGGTGACATTGAACGCGAAGGGTTCGTAGCGCCCGGCGCACAGATTCACCGCGCGCGACGGCGGTCCGGCCCGGGCCGCCGTCGCTCGCGTTCCGAGCAGTGGGCCCGGCCCACTAAAATAGGGGAAATGACCACCCCCGAACTCACGCCGGATGAGATCGAAGCCTGCCTCAAAGTCCTCAACACGATCCACGTCTATGACGAAGAGGATCCGGACTACATCGCCGTCCGCCGGGCCACCGGCAAGATGTTCAAGGCCGTGAAGAGGCACCGGCGCAATGAGAAGCGCGACGCGATCGCCGAGGCGGACCGTTCCGTCATGGCGCTCACCGCCACCGCCGCCCCGGACCGGATCGACGACGAGACGCGCGGCAACAAGCTCAAGAGCTCGGCGACGGGTGAGATCGCGGGCCACCTCATCCGGTCCCGCCCCTGCTACATCTGCAAGCAGCATTACACCCAGGTGGATGCGTTCTACCACCAGCTGTGCCCGGACTGCGCCGCCATGAGCCACGCCAAGCGGGACGCACGCACCGATCTCACGGGACGCCGGGCACTGCTGACGGGCGGCCGCGCCAAGATCGGCATGTACATCGCACTGCGGCTGCTGCGCGACGGCGCCCACACGACGATCACCACCCGTTTCCCAAAGGACGCGGCGCGCCGCTTCGCCGCCATGGAGGACAGCGCCGAGTGGCTGCACCGCCTGCGGATCGTGGGCATCGACCTGCGTGATCCCTCCCAGGTCATGGCCCTCACCGACTCCGTAGCCGCCGCCGGACCGCTCGACATCATCATCAACAACGCGGCCCAGACCGTCCGCCGCTCCGGCAACGCCTATCAGCCGCTCGTCGAGGCCGAGGACGAGCCCCTGCCCGCCGCCCTGCAGGAGGGCAACGGCGGTCCGGAACTGGTGACCTTCGGGCACGCTCATGACAAGCACCCCCTGGCCCTGGCCTCGAGCGTCCTGGAGCACCCCGTGCTGGCGGGCGATGCGATCACGTCACTCGCGCTGTCGACGGGTTCGGCGTCGCTTGACCGCATCGCGGCCGGCACCGCCATCGACGCCGGCGGACTGGTCCCCGACCTCGCCACCATCAACTCGTGGACGCAGGTGGTGGACCAGGTGGACCCGCTGGAGATGCTGGAAGTCCAGCTCTGCAACGTGACCGCTCCGTTCCTGCTGGTCAGCCGCCTGCGGGACGCCATGCGCCGCTCCACCGCCCGGCGCAAGTACGTGGTGAACGTGAGCGCCATGGAGGGCCAGTTCTCCCGCGCGTACAAGGGCCCGGGCCATCCGCACACCAATATGGCGAAGGCGTCCCTGAACATGATGACCCGGACGAGCGCGGGCGAGATGTTCGAGAGCGATCAGATCCTCATGACCGCGGTGGACACCGGCTGGATCACGGACGAGCGCCCGCACTACACCAAGGTCCGACTCATGGACGAGGGGTTCCACGCACCTCTGGATCTGGTGGATGGCGCGGCCCGGGTCTACGATCCGATCGTGATGGGCGAGGCCGGCGAAGACCAGTACGGCGTCTTCCTGAAGGACTACAAGCCGTCCCCGTGGTGACCTGCTCACCGCGATGAAGCGACGGCGGCCGGCCGGTGAAGGCGCCACTTAACCGGCCGTGACCGCCGTGCATGGTTAAATGTTCGGGTGCAAAACCAGAATCTGAAACGCCTCGAGGCGCAGGACCGCTCCGCCGCGGTGAAGACCCTCAGCTATGACGTGACCCTGGACGTCCGCGACGCCGAGGACCCGGCTGTCGCCTGGTTCCCCAGCGAGAGCGTCATCACCTTCGAGGCGAGCCCCGGCGGCTCCACCTTCCTGGACTTCATCGGGGACAGCGTGCAGGCGGTGTTCCTGAACGGCAAGAAGCTGCCCGTGGACGAGGTGGTCGAAGGCAGCCGGATCCGTCTGGACGGCCTCCGGGAGCTCAATCAGGTGACCGTCCTGGCCCGAGCCCTGTACAGCCGCTCCGGCGAGGGCCTGCACCGTTACGTGGATCCCGCGGACGGCAAGACCTACCTCTACACGCAGTACGAGCCGGCGGATGCCCGGCGCGTGTTCGCGAACTTCGAACAGCCCGATCTGAAGGCCCGTTACACCTTCCACGTCACGGCACCGGCGCACTGGCACGTCGCATCGAACGGCGCCGAGACGGCCCGCACTCCTCTGGCCAGTGATGCACGGGCCGCACGCTGGGACTTCGCCGAGACGCTCCCCCTGAGCACCTACATCACCGCCGTGCTCGCGGGGCCGTACTTCAAGGCCGAGGACAGCTGGACCGGCACAGATGCCGATGGCGAACCGCTCGTGGTGCCGCTGGCGCTCTTCTGCCGCGCTTCGCTGGCGGAGTCCTTCGACACGGACACTCTCTTCGCCCAGACCAAGCGCGGTCTGGACTTCTTCTCTGAACTCTTCGACTATCCCTACCCGTGGGGCAAGTACGATCAGGCCTTCGTGCCCGAATACAACCTCGGCGCCATGGAGAACCCTGGTCTTGTTACCTTCACCGAGGAATACGTCTTCGCGTCGAAGGCCACGCAGGCCCAGTACGAGCAGCGCGCGAACACCCTCCTGCACGAGATGGCGCACATGTGGTTCGGCGACCTAGTCACCATGCAGTGGTGGGATGATCTGTGGCTCAAAGAGTCCTTCGCGGACTTCATGGGCACCCTCGGCGTCGACCGCGCCAGTGACTTCACGACCTCGTGGGTGAACTTCGCCAACCAGCGCAAGGCCTGGGCCTATGTCCAGGACCAGCTGCCCACGACCCACCCCGTGGTCGCGGACATCCCCGATCTGGAAGCCGCCAAGCAGAACTTCGACGGCATCACCTACGCCAAGGGCGCCGCGGTGCTCAAGCAACTGGTGGCGTATGTGGGCTTCGACGCCTTCGTCGAGGGCGCCCGCAGCTACTTCAAGCGTCACGAGTTCGGCAACACCACTCTGGCCGATCTGCTCCACGAACTGGACGCCGCCTCCGGCAAGGAACTCGCGTCCTGGTCTGAGGCCTGGCTGGAGACCTCCGGCATCTCGACACTGCGTCTGGAGATCCAGGACGACGACGGCGTCATCACCGCCGCGGGCATCGTCCAGGACGCGGTGGACCCGGTCACCGGAGCCACCGCCCTGCGCCCGCACCGTCTGCGTCTCGGCCTGTACGAGCCGGATGCACAGGGACGCCTGGTCCGCACCGAGGTGCTGGACCTGGACGTCGACGGCGCCGAAACCGAGGTCGAGGCCCTGACCGGCCGCCCCCGTCCCGCGCTGGCCCTGCTGAACGACGACGACCTGAGCTACGCCAAGATCCGCCTGGACGACGTCTCCTACGAGACCGTCACCGGGCAGCTGGACCTCCTGGACGATCCCATGGCGCGGGCCCTGGCCTGGAACGCCGTGTGGAGCGCCACCCGGGACGGCCAGCGCCCGGCCGAGGAGTACCTCCGCATGGCGATGCGCTTCGCTCACACGGAGGGCACCATCGGCGTCCTCCAGTCGGTGCTGAGCAACGCCGTCTTCGCGGTCAACCACTACGTGCCGGCCGACGGCCGCGACTCGCTGCGGGACGAACTGACGCGGACCGCCGTCGCGCGCCTCCAGGACGCCGAACCCGGCTCGGATGCCCAACTCGCGTGGGCGCGGTGCGTCATGGCTCTCAGCCTGCACAGCGGCGAGGCCCTTCACTTGATCACCGGCCTGCTGGGCGGTGGCCGCCAGGTGGACGGGTTGGTCCTGGACACCAAGCTCCGCTGGGCCGCGCTGCAGGCCCTGGCCGCTCATGGGCGACTGGACCGGCCCGCCCTCGACGCGGAACTGGCCCGCGAGGACAACGCGGACGCCCGCGCCGGCCACGCCCTGGCCGTCGCAGCCCGGCCCACCGCCGAGGCCAAGGCCGAAGCCTGGGCCGCGTGCGGCCCGGACACCGAGCTCTCCAACCGCAACTTCAGTGCGACGATCGCCGGTTTCATGACGGGTTCCAGCAGGCTGCTGGCGCCCTATGTGGAGCCGTATTTCGAACGTCTGACGAGCGTGTGGAGTTCGATGAGCATCGGGATGGCGAGCCGCCTGGTCCTCGGGTTCTTCCCGGATGCCCAGGATCTCGCCCCCGGTCAGGCACCGGCCGAGCACCCCGTGGTCGTGCAGTGCGACCAGTGGCTCGCCGCTCACGAGGACGCACCGCGCGCACTCCGCCGCCTCATCCTCGAGGAGCGGGACAAGCTGGTCCGCGCCCTGAAGGCGCAGGCGGCGGGATCGCAGGTCTGACCGGCTCCGGTTGAGAACGCAAGGAGGGGCCCGGCGGATCATCCGCCGGGCCCCTCCTTGCGCTTCACCGCTCAGCTGAGCAGCTGCAGCGGGATCTCGCGTTCGACGGCGGACCCGGCATCGAGCTCGACGCGGAAGGCCTGACTGCCCGGGCGCTCTGCGAAGCCACCACTCAGTTCCCCGTCCCGGAAGAGCAGCGCGGCGTAGTCGTCCACCGCGTAACCCGCCGGCAGGGATCCGTCGGCGACCCAGCCCAGGTACCGCTCACGACGTCCCGGCTCGCCACGATAGTGCGGGCAGGCGCTCCCCCGCAGCAGGCCGAGCCCATCGTTCAGGGGCGCCAGGGGGCCGAAGGAATCCGTCGAGGACGCCTCGTACCAGCAGTTCATCCCGGCACTGATGCCGGCCAGCACCGTGCCCTGCGCCGCGGCCTGTGCCATGAGCTCCGCGACACCGTGCCGTCTCCACAGTTCCAGCAGGTTCACGGTGGAACCACCGCCCACATAGACCACGTCCTGGTCGAGGATCATGGCCGGGTCGGTGTAACCCCACGGGTCCCGGCAGAAGAGCGACAGCACGGACGTCGTCGCGCGCCCGCAGAAGGCGTGCTCGAAGCGCCGGATGTAGCCGCCGTCGTCGCCGCTCGCGGTCGGCACGAAGCAGACTTTCGGCCGGGACGAGCCGCTCAGGGTGAGGATCTGATCATCGATCAGCGAGGCGCCGTCCTCGGACATGGAGAACCCGCCACCGCCGAGCGTCACGATGGTGCCTCTCATGGCACGCGGTGCAGCCACTCGGGCGTGGAGAACTTGCTCGCGGCGAGCTCGCGCGCGGCGGTCAGCTCGGCGTCGCTGAGCTCGGCCCGGACGGCGCCATACCGTTCGGCGAAGACCTCCATCATCACGTCGATGATGGCCAGCCGGTCCAGGCCGGCCTGGCGCTTGAGCGGATCCACACGCTTCTTCGCGCTCCGCGTGCCCTTGTCCGAGAGCTTCTCCTGCCCGATCCGCAGGACCTCCACCATCTTGTCCGCGTCGATGTCGTAGCTCATGGTCACGTGATGCAGCATGCCGCCGTTGGCGAGCCGCTTCTGGGCGGCGCCGCCGATCTTGCCCTGGTCCGTGGCGATGTCATTGAGGGGGACGTACCGGGCCTTCACGCCCACCCGCTCGAGGGCCTCGATGACCCATGCGTCCAGGAAGGCGTACGACGCTTCGAAGCTCTGGCCATCCACAAGGCTCTGCGGCAGGTACAGGGAGTACGTGATGCAGTTGCCACCCTCCATGAACATGGCCCCGCCGCCGCTGATGCGGCGCACCACGTTGACGTGGTGACGGGCGACGCCCTCGGGGTTCAGCTCATTGCGGTACGACTGGAAGCTGCCGATGACGACGGCGGTCTCCTCCCAGTCCCAGAAGCGCAGCGCGGGGCGGCGTTCTCCCGCCCCGACGGCCCGGGTGAGCACCTCATCGAGGGCGACGTTCACCTCGGTGGGCAGGACGCCGGGGCCGATCACCTCCCACTCGTGATCCCGCCACGTGCTGGCCAGACCCAAGGCCCGCCGGACGGCCGTGGCGACAGATTCCGGGCTGAACCCGAAGAGCTGCGCGTTGACCGGCAGCGCGTCTTTGATGCGGCTCGCCAGGACGCTGGAGGGAGAGTCGGCGGGCGAGCCCTCCAGGGCGGCGTTGATGGCGTCCAGGGCCTCATCCGGCTCCAGGAAGAAGTCACCGCTGATGGAGACGTCCGCCAGTTTTCCGTCGCTCACCTCCAGGTCCGCGACGACCAGTTTTCCTCCGGGAACCTTGAACTCACCATGACGCTTCGGCATGTTCTCCAGCCTATCGCCCAGGGCAGACGCTTGCCGGAGCGTGACCATCAGCGCCGCCTGCCCGTTAACGCCGGAAGGGGCCACAGCCGAGCTGTGACCCCTTCCGGGAAGGCAAGGAGATTACTTCTTGCCGAAGCCCTTGAAGCGAGCGTTGAAGCGCTCCACGCGGCCGGCGGAGTCCATGATGCGCTGCTTGCCCGTGTAGAACGGGTGCGACTCAGAGGAGACTTCCACGTCGATGACGGGGTAGGTGTTGCCGTCTTCCCACTCGATGGTCTTCGAGGAGGTCGCGGTGGAGCGGGTCAGGAACTTGACGCCGGAAGCCAGATCGTTGAAAACGATGGCCTGGTACTTCGGGTGGATATCAGACTTCATCTTGGGGCCTTTGTTCGCGCCACTGGATTTTGCCAGCAGCAGGGATGATTCGGTGGCCATGACGGCCAGCTGTCAACTCTACAGCATCGGCCACCACCCGGGCCAACCGGAGTGGTCAGTTGATGATCTCCGCACGCTCGTCCGCTCGGATGGCCGCGAGCCGGTCCCGCCAGCCCTGAAGCGCCTCCGGGGTCAGGCGTGTCCAGTCGGTCACTTCGCCGAGGATCCGAAGGGGTTCCGTGCTGCGGTAGGAGCGGGTGGGGTTGCCGGGGAACTTCTTGTCCGTGACGTTCGGATCGTTTTCGAACTCGCCGGTCGGCTCCACGAGATACACCCGCGGTTCGCCCTCCCCCGCGGCGAGCTCGGCGGCCAGCCCGGCCCCGTCCCGCAGCGCGGTGAAGTAGATGTGGTTCATCACGATCTCCGGCTTGTAATTGGACCGGAACCCCGCCGTGAGAAGATCGCCGGCCTTCAGATCGGCCTTGGTGCCGTGATAGAACGGCCCCTCATCCAGTGCTTCGCTCATGACACCACGGTAGCAACGCGGGCCAGGTCACGCACCGGCCCGCACCGGCTGTCAGCGCGCCCGCAGCTCCCAGAACGCGACGGCGGACGCCGCGGCCACATTGAGCGAGTCCACGCCGGGCCGCATCGGGATCTCCACCGCGACGTCGGCGGCCTCCAGCGCCTCGGGCGTGACGCCGGCGCCCTCGGTCCCGAGGATCAGGGCGAGCCGCTCCGGGCTGCGCGCCGCGAGGGCGTCGATGGTCAGGGATTCCGGGGTGAGCTCCATCGCGGCCACGGTGAAGCCCGCGGCCTGCAGCTCTTCGATCCCCTCGGGCCACGAGTCCAGGCGGGCCCACGGCACCTGGAAGACCGTGCCCATGCTCACGCGGATCGATCGGCGGTAGAGCGGGTCGGCGCAGCGCGGCGTCACCAGCACCGCGTCAATGCCCAGGCCGGCGGCGCTGCGGAACATGGCCCCGAGGTTCGTGTGGTCCGTGATGTCCTCCAGCACGGCGACCCGCCGCGCGCCGTCGAGCACTTCCTGCAGCGCACGGGGCGCGGGACGCTCCATGGCGGCCAGAGCTCCCCGGTGGAGGTGGAAGCCGGTGATCTCCTCCAAGACCGCGGATTCCCCCACGTACGCCGGGACGTCGGGGAACTGTTCCAGGACGTCGGCGAGATCCTTGATCCACTTCTCCGTGAGGAAGAAGGACCGGGGCCGGTGACCTGCGGCGATGGCCCGCCGCACCACGCGGGACGACTCCGCGATGTAGAGGCCGCGCTCGGGTTCGGTCTTCAGGCGCAGCTGGACGTCGGTGAGGTTGCGGTAGTCGGCGATCCGGGGATCGGAGGCATTCTCAAGGGCGATGAAGGGCACCCAAGGATTATGCCAGCAGCTTGCCCAGCATCACGGCCAGTGCCAGGAGGCCCAGCACCACGATCACGGTGCGGAGCACCACCGGCTTGAGCTTCTGCCCGATCTTCGCGCCCAGCAGACCACCGATCAGGGAGGAGACCGCGATGAGAGCCACCACGGGCCAGCTGATCCGGTCGAAGGCGAACAGCAGATAGGACACCGCCGCGACGACGTTCACCGCCAGGACCAGGAAGTTCTTCATCGCGTTGGCCTGCTGCATGGTGCCGGCCATGAAGACCCCGAGGATGCCCACCAGCAGCACGCCCTGCGCGGCTACGAAGTAGCCTCCGTAGACGCCGGCCAGGAACACCAGGACCAGGAGCAGGACTCCGTGGTTCTTGTCCTTGAGGGCGTTGCCGGGCACCTGCTCGCGGTTCCGGACCCAGCGCTGCAGCCGGGGCTGGAAGACCACCAGGAGGAGTGCGCACACGATCAGCACCGGGGCGACGTACTGGAACACCTCCTCCGGGAGGTGCAGCAGGAGGTAGGCGCCGGTGACCCCGCCGAGCAGCGAGGCCGGCATGAGGGTGGCCAGCGACCGCCAGCGGCCCTGGAGCTGCTTCCGGTACCCGAGGGCTCCGGAGACGTTGCCGGCGATCAGGCCCATGGCGTTGCTGATGGACGCCGTCACGGGGGCTGTTCCCAGCGCGACCAGCACGGGGAACGTCACGAGCGTGCCCGAGCCCACCACCGTGTTGATGGTCCCGGCCCAGATGCCCGCGAGGAAGATCAGCGCGCCGTGCAGCCACTCCATGACGGGCGGCTCCTAGGCGCGGGCGCGGGCGGTGTACCGTCCGGCGTCGTGCGTGACGGTCAGCGGCAGGCCGAAGGTGGCGCTGAGGTGGTCCTCGGTCAGCACGTCGGCGATCGGACCGGCGGTCACCACCTCGCCGTCGCGCAGCAGCAGAGCATGCGTGAACGACGGCGGGACCTCCTCCAGGTGATGCGTCACCAGGATGGTCACCGGGGACATCGGGTCGGCGGCGAGCTTGGACAGCTCGGCGACGAGCTCCTCGCGTCCGCCGAGATCCAGGCCGGCGCCGGGCTCGTCGAGGAGGAGCAGCTCGGGGTCGGTCATGAGGGCACGCGCGATCTGGGTGCGCTTGCGTTCGCCTTCACTCAGCGTGGCGAACTGCCGGTTGAGGAGGGGGCCCATCCCCCAGGCGTTCAGGAGGCGGAAGGCGCGGCGCTCATCGGCGCGTTCGTAGCCCTCACGCCAGCGGCCGGTCACGCCGTAGGCCGCGGTGACGACCACGTTGAGGACGGTCTCGTCCTCCGGGATGTGATTGGCCAGGGCGGCCGAGGACAGTCCGATCCGGGGACGCAGTTCGAAGACGTCCACGCGGCCGAGGCGCTCGTCGAGGATGTCCACGGTGCCGTCGCTCGGGTGCATCCGCGCACCCGCCAGCTGGAGCAGCGTGGTCTTGCCCGCGCCGTTCGGACCGAGCACCACCCACCGCTCGCCGTCGTTGACCTGCCAGGAAACATCGTTCAGAAGTGTTTTCCGGCCCCGGCGCACCGAGACATGGCTCAACTGGAGGACTTCACTCATGACATAAAACCTTAGGGTAAAAGTGGGTTCCATGGATAACCGCAACGCTGGCTACCATGGCTGAATGCAGTCACACTTCTCCGCCCTCGCCTATGCCCCGGAACTCTCCGCCACAGCCCTGGAGGAGGCGTCCGCCGTCCTCGCACGGCACGGAGCGGTGGACGGCGAGTGGCGGCCCGTCAGCGCGGAAGGATTTCAGGCGGCCGAGCTGACCGTGGTGGCCCCGGCCGACGCGGACGCCGCCTCGGTGGTCCCGGAACAGTGGCTCGTCTCGGCCCGTGAAGCGCTGGCCGAGGCCGGCCTGAGCATCGACGTGGCGGTCGTGCCGTACGCGCTCCGCCAGGCCGAGCGGAAATTTCTCATCATGGACGTCGACTCGACCCTCATCCAGCAGGAGGTCATCGAGCTGATCGCGGCCCATGCCGGCAAGGAGGCCGAAGTGGCCGCGGTGACCGAGGCCGCCATGCGGGGCGAGCTCGACTTCGCAGCGAGTCTCCACCAGCGTGTGGCCCAGCTGGCCGGCCTGCCCGAGACCGTCTTCGACGAAGTCCGTCAGGCCGTCCGCCTCAGCGTGGGGGCGCAGCGGCTCGTGGACGCCTTCCACGGCGCCGGGCACCGGGTGGCCGTGGTCTCGGGCGGCTTCAACCAGATCCTGGGGCCGCTCGCCGAAGAACTGGGTCTCGACTTCTGGCTGGCCAACGACCTGGAGGTCCAGGACGGCCTGCTGACCGGCCGTGTCGCCGGCGACGTGGTGGACCGCGCCACGAAGGCCAGCCGCCTCCGCGAGTGGGCCCAGGCCTCCGGCGTGCCGCTCGAAGCCGCGATCGCGGTCGGCGACGGCGCGAACGACCTGGACATGCTCGCGACGGCGGGCCTCGGCGTCGCGTTCAACGCGAAGCCCGCGGTGCAGGCCGCCGCGGACGCCGCCATCAACGTCCCGAACCTGGACGCCGTGGCGGTCCTGGCGGGTGTCCCCCTGGCCTGACACGGCACCCCCGTCAGACGCACGACGGCGGCCGTTCCCCCTGAGGGATGCGGCCGCCGTCGTCGTATCCGGGGTGGGTGCTACTTCTGGAAGTGCCCCGCGCCGCCGGCGTACTCGGTGTGGCCCGTGGGGACGTCGGCCGTCACCATGCGGGCGACCTCCACGCCGAACTCCTCCACCGTGAACAGCTTGCCGGCCTCGGCACGGCGCTCGGCGATCGCACCGGGACGGGCGCGGTCGAGCAGGGTGGCCGTGACGGTGCCCTCGATCATGTCGCCGGAAATGACCACGAAGCTGATGCCCTTGGCCTCGAGCGCCGGGATGAACTCGCGCAGTGCGGTCTCGCCCGCACGCTTGCTGCGCGCGACCGGCTCGTACTCCGGCATCGTGGGCACGGTGTCGATGAAGTGGGCCTGGTGGCTCGTGACGAACACCACGCGCGAACCGGCTGGCATGACGGCCGTGGCGGTCTCGAGCATCTTGACCTGCGCGTCACGGTTCAGGCGCAGCGCGTAGTCCTCGCCAAGGCCCGTCTCCATGCCGCCGGAGGCGTTCAGGACGAGGATGTCCAGGCCGCCGAAGTTCTCCTGGGCGGCGTCGACCAGGGCCTGGGCCCCGTCCTCGGTGGTCAGGTCGGCGGCGACGGCCACGGCCCGGCCTCCGGCCTCGGTGATCTGCTGCACCACCTTGTTGGCGCGGGGCGCCTTCTGACGGTAGTTGACCACCACGGCCGCGCCTTCACCGGCGAGGATCTTGGCGACCTCTGCCCCGATGCCACGGGAAGAGCCCGTGACGATGGCGGTCTTGTTGTCCAGAGTTCCCATAAGTGCTCCTTGGAATCAGGGAAGAAAATTCAGGGGGAACCGCGTCAAGCGGAAGAAATCAGGGGTCAGTGACCCATGCCCAGGCCGCCGTCCACCGGAATGACGGCGCCGGAGATGTAGGCGGCTTCATCGCTGGAGATCCAGCGGACCACGCGGGCCACTTCCTCCGCCTCGGCGAAGCGACCCGCCGGGATGGTGGAGAGGTAGTTCTTCTGGGTCTCCTCGGGCAGCTCCGCCGTCATGTCCGTGTTGATGAAGCCGGGGGCCACCACGTTCGCGGTGATGCCGCGGGAGCCGAGTTCACGCGTGAGCGAGCGGGCCATGCCGACCAGGCCGGACTTGGAGGCCGAGTAGTTGATCTGGCCCGGCGAGCCGTAGAGGCCGACCACGGAGGAGATGAACACCACACGGCCCTTGCGCAGGCGGATCATGCCCTTGATGGCGCGCTTGAGCACGCGGAAGGAGCCGGTGAGGTTGGTGTCGAGCACGGAGGTGAAGTCATCCTCGCTCATGCGGAGCAGCAGGGTGTCCTTGGTGATGCCGGCGTTGGCCACCAGCACCTCCACGGGACCGTGCGCATCCTCGACCTGCTTGAACGCGGCGTCGAGGGAGGCCTCGTCAGTGACGTCCGCCTGGACGCCGAGGATCCCCTCGGGCAGTTCCGTCGCGGTCCGGTACGTCACCGCGACCTTGTCACCATTGGCCAGGAACTCCTGGGCGATGGCCAGTCCGATGCCCCGGTTCCCGCCGGTGACCAGGACGCTGCGGCCCGTGGTGCTCTGCTCGCTCATGCACGCTCTCGCTTCCATACTCATCATTCGATGATTCGACACTCATCCATCGAAACGTCATTCGATACGGATTGCATCCTATCGGTCCGCTCGTTTTTGGGCTCATGGCACACGGTGAGAGAATGGATGTGAAGCATATTGGAGCGTGAGTGAGAACCGTGACGAACCAGCAAGGCGGAGGCCGGCACCCCCGGTCGGCCCAGAACGCCGAGGTCGTGAGCATCACCGACGCCGGTACTGCGCATTCCGATGAGATCCGCTCCCGGATGATCAAGTACGCCGTCGCGATGGGCATCCGCATGGCCTGCCTCGGCCTTCTGTTCGTGCTGGACGGCTGGTTCAAGCTCATTGCCGTGGCCGGCGCCGTCTTCCTGCCGTGGTTCGCGGTGATCATCGCCAATGGCGGGGACAAGGCCGAGACCCCCAGCGACCACCTGATCGGCACACCGCTCCAGGCCGCCCTCCCGGCTGAAGCCACGAAACCCGGCGACGGCACACCGGAAGACTCCACCTCGTCCTCGGACGGGAATGCAGGCCAGATCATCCAGGGCGAGATCGTCGAGTCGGCCCGACCCGCCGACCCCACCACGCGCCCGAACCCGCGGCAGGGGGACGCCGCATGAGCTTCTTCGACGCCTTGAGTCAGGCCGGCTCGGACCGGAGCGCTCAGGCCACCCCCGAGGCCATCTGCTCCCGCAAGGGCTGCCGCGCTCCCGCCGCCTGGCAGGTGCTCTGGAACAATCCGAAGATCCACACGCCGGAACGCCGGAAGATCTGGCTCGCCTGCCCGGAGCACCGCGACTGGCTGGAGGACTACCTCCGCCAGCGGTCCTTCTGGAAGGAGACCGTGCCGTTCGATCCGGCTCCCGAACCGACCGCGGACCCCGACACGCCAGGAGCGCCGGCCTAGATGTACCGTTTCCTCTTCTCCCGCCGCTGGATGGGGTACTTCGTCCTGGCCATCGTCTTCGCGATCGCGTGCGTGCTCCTGGGCCGCTGGCAGATGGACCGCCGGGCCGAAACCCAGGCGAACATCAACCGGATCGTCACCAATTACAACTCCGCACCAGTGGCGTTCGCCCAGGCGGAACCGCTGTTCGAGCACATGGACACCGCCCGCGAGTGGTCGCAGGTGAAGCTCCACGGAACGTACCTGCCGCAGGACCAGCTGATCGTGCGGAACCGGACCCTCAACGGACAGCCCGGATATCAAGTGCTGGTGCCGTTCCGGGTCGATTCCGGCGACACCGTGATCGTGGACCGCGGCTTCCTCCCCATCGGCAACAAGGAGAACGGACGGCCGGACTCGATCCCGGACGCGCCCCGCGGCGACGTGACCGTGGTCGTGCGGCTGCGGCCGTCGGAGCCCGCCCTGGACCGCGGCGCACCGTCCGGGCAGATCGCGTCGATCGACCTGAACCAGTTCGCGAGCCAGGTAAAGTACCCCCTGCTCACGGGCGCCTACGGCCGCATGGCGTCCGAGTCCCCCGCACCCGCCGTGGCCCCGATGCAGCTTCCGATGCCCGCCACGGACGAAGGCACGCACCTCTCGTACTCACTCCAGTGGTTCGCCTTCGGAGTGCTCATGATCCTCGGTTTCGGCTATGCCGCCCGCCAGCAGGCCAAGAATGACGCCCTGGATGCCGAGGACGCCGAGCTTGCGCGAGCCGCCGCAGCCGCCGGTGAGACGCTCGACGACGGCGGCCAGGGCACCGGCGAGCCCGGCGCGGAGTCCGCGGCAGGCGCCGGCGCCGTGCCGCCGTCGTCGCATACCGCGGCGAAGTACTGGCGCCAGAATCGCAAAAAGGCCGAGCGCAAGACCGCCGAGCGGCGTGCCGCGGGACGCCGCAGTGCCGAGGACGAGGAAGACGCGATCCTCGACGCGCAGGGCTTCAAGTAAGCGGCGCCTCAAGCGGCCGCGTCGCCTGACCCCGCGAACCGCAAGGGGCCCCACGGAATCATCCGTGGGGCCCCTTGCCGTCCACCTCGCGCTGTCCCTCGCGGCTCAGGCGAGCGTGATCAGGTCCAGGTAGTCGGCGTTCCAGAGGTCCTCGACGCCGTCCGGGAGCAGCACGACGCGCTCCGGGTTGAGGGCCTCGACCGCGCCCTCGTCGTGCGAGACCAGCACCACGGCGCCCTGGTAGTTCGCGAGGGCGCCCAGGATCTCGGCGCGGCTGGCCGGGTCCAGGTTGTTGGTGGGTTCGTCGAGCAGCAGCACATTGGCGCTGGAGGCCACGATGGTCGCCAGGGCCAGGCGAGTCTTCTCGCCACCGGAGAGCACACCTGCCGGCTTGTCGACGTCGTCGCCCACGAACAGGAACGAGCCGAGGATGCTCCGCACTTCGGTGTCCGTCATGTGCTGGGGAGCGGCGGAGCGCATGTTCTCCAGGACCGTCCGGTCGTGGTCGAGCGTCTCGTGCTCCTGAGCGTAGTAGCCGATCTTGAGCCCGTGGCCGGCGATGACCTCGCCCGTGTCCGGCGCGTCGACGCCCGCGAGCATGCGCAGGAGCGTGGTCTTGCCGGCGCCGTTGAGGCCGAGCACCACGACGCGGGAGCCGCGGTCGATCGCGAGATCCACGTCCGTGAAGATCTCGAGCGATCCGTAAGACTTGCTCAGGCCCTCCGCGGTCAGCGGGGTCTTGCCGCAGGGCGCGGGCTCCGGGAAGCGCAGCGCGGCCACGCGGTCCGCGGCGCGCACGTCCTCCAGGCCGCCCAGCATCCGCTCGGCACGCTTGATCATGTTCTGCGCGGCCGTGGCCTTGGAGGCCTTCGCGCGCATCTTGTTGGCCTGGTCGAGCAGGACGGACGCCTTCTTCTCGGCGTTCGCACGCTCACGACGGCGGGCGCGCTCGTCCGTCTCGCGCTGCTGGAGATAGCGCTTCCAGCCCATGTTGTAGTAGTCGATCGTCGAGCGGTTCGCATCGAGGTGGTAGACCTTGTTGACGGTGGCCTCGAGAAGATCCACATCGTGGCTGATCACGATCAGGCCGCCCTGGTGGCTCTTGAGGAAGTCCCGCAGCCAGGCGATCGAGTCGGCGTCGAGGTGGTTGGTGGGCTCATCCAGCAGCATGGTGTCCGCACCCGAGAACAGGATGCGGGCGAGCTCCACGCGACGGCGCTGACCACCGGAGAGAGTCTTGAGCGGCTGGTTGAGGATGCGCTCGGGCAGCGCCAGGTTCGCGGAGATCGTGGCGGCTTCGGACTCGGCGGCGTATCCGCCGCCGGCCAGGAACTCGGCTTCCAGACGGTCGTACCGGTTCATGGCCTTGCGGTGCACGGCCTCGTCCTCGCTGGCCATCTCCTCCTGGGCCTTCTTGAGCTTGCGCGTGATGACGTCCAGGCCACGGGCGGAGAGGATCCGGTCCCGGGCGAGCTGCTCCATGTCCGGCGTGCGGGGGTCCTGCGGCAGGTAGCCGATCTCGCCGGCCCTCGTCACGGTGCCGCCGGCCGGAACACCCTCGCCTGCGAGGACGCGGGTCAGGGTGGTCTTGCCGGCGCCATTGCGGCCGACCAGCCCGATCTTGTCACCCTTGTCGATGCGGAACGTCACCTGGTCCATGAGCAGGCGCGCGCCAGCGCGCAATTCGAGGTCTTGGACGCTGATCACGAGAGTGCCTTCCGAAGGGTGCGTGGGAGTGGCCGATTCGGTGTCCGCGGCGGACACGACACACCAGGAGTGCGAGAGGGGCCTCATCGATTCTACCGGCTCCCGTCTGACGCCCTTCACGCCACTGCCCCGCACCCGGTCAGCGGGCCTTGTGGAATTCCACCACGCACCCACACTTCCCTTGGAGGAAGCCCACAAAAACGGCCCGTTTCCGCGGTCCTAAGGTGGACCGCATGGCACAGCTGAAAGAGGAAACCGTGACCGAGCAGACGCCCCTCCCCGCAGGAGGCACCCGATCCACCGAGCGCTGGGGAGCGCGCGATCTGGCCCTCGTGGCCGTCTTCGCCGCCCTGGTCGCCGCGTCCGCGCTGGTTCCCGGCATCAGCATCGGCGGAGTCGGCGTGCCGATCACCATCCAGACCTTGGCGGTCGTGCTCACCGGGCTGGTGCTCGGCGGACCCCGGGCGATCGCCGCCGTGGGCCTCTATGTGGTGCTGGGCCTGGCCGGCCTCCCGATCTTCTCCCAGGGACGTGCGGGGCTCGGTGTCCTGGCCGGCCCTTCCGCCGGGTACATCATCGCGTTCCCGCTGGTCGCGGGACTGGCCGGTTTCCTGGCCACCCGCGTGCTGCGCAGGCGCCTCAAGCCCCGGACCCTGTGGTTCTTCCTGGCCGCCTTCGGCAGCAGCCTGCTCCTGACCCACACCCTCGGCCCCCTGGGCATCATGATCAACGGGCGCACATCCCTGTCCGCCGCGTTCCTGGCGGACCTGGCCTTCTACCCGGGCGACATCCTCAAGAACCTGGTGGCGGCTCCCCTGGCGGTCGCCCTGCACCGGGCGTTCCCCGACATCCTGCTGCGCCGCGCCGCCGCCCAGGGCGCCCCGGCCCCGGCGTCCGACGAGCAGCGCTGAGCGGAGACCGCGGTTCCATGAGCGCGATCGAACTGCGCGACGTCGTCGTCCGCGTCTCCGCCGACGACGAGCGCCCCGCCCGCACCATCCTGGACGTGCCACGCCTCGACCTCGAGGAACGCCGCGTCGGCGTGCTCGGAGCCAACGGCTCGGGCAAGTCCACGCTGCTCCGCCTCCTGAACGGCCTGCAGGAGCCGACGTCCGGGACGGTCTCGGTCCACGGCCGGGACACCCGCCGGGAGGGGCGCGGCGTTCGGACGGAGGTGGGCTTCGTGTTCACCGACCCCCTGAGCCAATTGGTGATGCCCACCGGCCGGGAGGACCTGGAACTCTCCCTGCGCCGCACCGTGCCCCGGAAGGACCGCCGGGCACGGGCCGAGGAGATCCTGACGCGTTTCGGTCTCCTGCATCTCGCGGACCAGAGCGTGTACGAACTGTCCGGCGGCGAACGTCAGCTCATGGCGCTGGCAAGCGTCCTGGCCGTGGAGCCCCGCGTGCTGGTGCTCGATGAGCCGTCCACTCTCCTGGACCTGCGGAACCGCGAACTCCTCCGCCGGACGCTGGCCGGCCTCCCCCAGCAGATCGTCCTGGCCACCCATGATCTGGAGCTGGTCCTGGACATGGAACGGGTGCTGGTGGTCGAGAACGCCCGCGTGGTGTTCGACGGCGGCGCCGCGGACGCCGTCGCGCATTACCGCCGCCTGTGCCTGGCCGAGCGCTCATGAGCGCCGGACGCTATCCCCTGGGGGATTACGTGCCCGGCGACTCGTGGCTGCACCGTTCGCCCCTCGGGCTGAAGTTCCTCGGTGTGGTGCTCCTGGGGCTGGGCACCTTCTGGCTCAAGTCCTGGATCGCGTCGCTCGCCGCCCTGGCGGTCATGGTCCTGCTGTTCGCGTCGGCCCGGCTCGGCGCCCGGCGGCTGGTCCGTCTGCTGGCCGGGCCGGCTCCGCTGCTGCTCGCCGTGCTGGCGTTCCAGTGGTGGCAGCTGGGGCCCGCCCAGGCCGTGAGCATCGTGGCGAATGTGTACGCCTGCATCGTAGCCGCCTCGCTACTCACGCTGACCACACCCGTTCCCGTGCTGCTGGACGGCGTGGTGTCCGCTGCCCGGCCCCTGAGGCGCTGGGGTGTGGATCCGGAACGGCTTGCGCTGGTCATCGCGATCACCCTGCGCAGCATCCCTTATCTCATCGGCACCTTCTCCACGGTGCGGGACGCGGCACGCGCCCGGGGTCTGGAACGGAATCCGCGGGCCCGCGCGATGCCCGTGCTCATCGCTTCCGTCGCCTACGCCCAGCGGACGGGCGACGCCCTGGCGGCCCGCGGCCTGGCCGACGCGGCCCCGAACTCCCCACTCCCTGAGCGTCAGCCATGAATTCCATCGTCTGATGAACATTTCTCAACTGATTCCGTTGCTTAATCGGGAGATTTGCCACAGAATCGGAGTATGAGCCGTGGAAAGAACGCCCTCCAGCTCGATGACACGTCGAAGCGACTGGTGGAACTCCTGCAGGAAGACGGACGCCGGTCCTATGCGGAACTCGGCAAGGCCGTCGGCCTGAGCGAGGCCGCCGCGCGGCAGCGGGTGCAGAAACTCATGGACGCCGGGGTCATGCAGATCGTGGCCGTCACCGACCCCATGAGTCTGGGATTCCACCGGGTGACCATGATCGGGGTGAAGACCACGGGCGACACCCGCCGCGTGGCCGACACCCTGGCGCAGCTCCCGGCGGTCTCCTATCTGGTGCTCAGCGCAGGGTCTTTCGACATCCTCGCCGAACTGGTGTGCGAGGACGACTCAGACCTGATCGACCTGCTCAACAGCGAGATCAGGACCATCGACGGCGTGGCATCCACGGAGACGTTCGTCTATCTCGAACTCCGGAAACAGAAATACGGTTGGGGAACACGATGAGAACACCTTTCAGCCCTGAGGGACCGCACGACACCGCAGCACTGCAGGAGAAGGCGGCCAAGCACCTCTGGCCCCACTTCACCTCCCGCAAGGTGCTCAATGACGGCATCCCGATCGTCACGCGCGGCGAAGGGCACCACATCTACGACGCCGACGGCCGGAAGTACATCGACGGCCTCTCGGGCCTGTTCGTGGTCAACGCCGGTCACGGCCGCCAGCGGATCGTCGACGCCGCCGCGCGGCAGATGAAGCAGCTGGACTTCATGCCGATCTGGTCCTACGGCCACCCGGCGGCCATCGAGCTGTCCGAACGGCTCTCCTCGTACGCACCCGGTGAGATGAACAAGGTCTTCTTCACCACCGGCGGCGGCGAAGCCGTGGAGTCCGCGTTCAAGCTCGCCAAGCACTACTGGAAGCTGCGCGGCAAGCCGATGAAGCACAAGGTGATCTCGCGTGCGGTCGCCTACCACGGCACGCCCCAGGGCGCCCTCGCGATCACCGGCATCCCGGACATGAAGAAGTTCTACGAACCGCTCACGCCCGGCGGCCACCGTGTGCCGAACACCAACTTCTACCGCGCCGGCGAGATGGGCGCCCCGACCGACGACCTCGAAGCGTTCGGACAGTGGGCCGCCAACCGGATCGAGGAGGCCATCCTCTTCGAGGGCCCGGACACCGTGGCCGCGGTCTTCCTGGAGCCGGTGCAGAACTCCGGTGGCTGCTTCCCGCCGCCGCCCGGCTACTTCCAGCGCGTCCGGGAGATCTGCGATCAGTATGACGTGCTCCTGGTCAGCGACGAAGTCATCTGCGCCTACGGCCGGGTGGGCGACTTCTTCGCCTCCAAGGCCCTCGGCTACGAGCCGGACATCATCACCTCGGCCAAGGGCATCACCTCGGGGTACGTCCCCCTGGGCGCGATGATCGTGGCGGACAAGGTGTCCGAGCCGTTCAACTCCGTGGAGAACACCTTCTATCACGGCTTCACCTTCGCCGGTCACCCGGCCGCCGCTGCGGCTGCGCTGGAGAACCTCGACATCTTCGAGGAGGAGGATCTCAACGGCCGGGTCCGGGAGAACTCCCCGCTGTTCCGTGCCGAACTCGAGAAGCTGCTGGACCTCGACATCGTGGGCGACGTCCGCGGCGAGGGCTACTTCTTCGGCATCGAGCTGGTCAAGGACAAGGCCACCCGGGAGACGTTCAACGCGGAGGAGTCGGACCGGCTGCTGCGGGACTACCTCTCCCCCGCCCTCTGGGACGCCGGACTGTACTGCCGCGCCGACGACCGCGGCGACCCCGTCATCCAGCTGGCGCCGCCACTGACGATCGGCCCCGCCGAGTTCCGTGAGATCGAGGGCATCCTGCGCTCCGTGCTCAAAGACGCCTCCGCCAAGATCTGACGCGTCACGGAACCGATTCCGGGAACACCATCGGGCCGTGGGCGCCGGCTGAAGAGCCGGCGCCCACGGCCCGTGGTGTGCCGGACACTGCGGATCAGACGGGAAGCGTGGGCACCCGGGGGTCGCCGTCGAGAATCCACTCGCGGAGCACGGCACGGCTGACCTTGCCCCTGGCGGTCAGCGGCACCTCGCGCAGCTCATGGAACGCCTCGGGCAGCATCCGGGGATCCAGGAGGTCGGCCAGGCCCATCCGGAGCTGACCCTCACCGATGCCACGGTGCTCGGTCCGCACGGCCGCCACCAGGCGCTCTCCGCGGAGCGGATCGTCGACGCCTGCGACCAGGGCGAACTCGACGCCGGGCAGCGTGCTGAGGGCCCGCTCGATCTCCTGCGGGTGAAGGACGAGTCCGCCGCTCTCGATCATGTCGGAGGCCCGGCCCAGGAAGTGCAGCTCGCCCTCGTGGAGGAACCCCTGATCGTGGACCGTCGCCCACTCTCCGAACCGCTCGAAATCCTTCGCGTCGCCCCAGAGGTAACCTTCACCGACCATCGCGCTGCGCACGGCGATCGACCCGGTATGGCCGTCGGGAAGCGGTACGCCTGACGGGTCGAGGATCGCGAGGGAGACCCCCGGGAACGGGCGGCCCACACTCGTCGAGGCCAGGAGACGGTCCGTCAGAGGATCGTCGGGCGCCAGACAGGAACCGCTCACGAAGCTCATTTCCTGGGCGCCGTAATACTCGTGGATCCGCGCCGCCGGCGCCCAGCGCCGGGCCGCTTCGAGAGTCCGGGGGTCCAGCTTCGCGCCGGCGACGACGATGCTGCGCAGCGAGGAGGCGTCGGAGCCCGCCAGCATGCCGCCCTCGGCCAGCACCCGCAGCATCGACGGCACGAGCACCAGGCGCGTCACGCCGTCGTGCTCCACGGCGTCATGCACCGCGTCCACCTCGAACGCTTCGAGTGTCCGGAACTCCCCGCCGGCATGGAGACATTCAGACAGCGCGTACAGCCCGAGTCCCGAGGAGAGCGGTCCCGGGGCCAACGTGACCTCGTCTCGCGTGAGTCCGAAGAACTCCGTGGACGACGCGAAGGACGCCTGCCAGGATTCCCGGGTCCGCACGATCGCCTTCGGCAGCGTCGCCGTCCCGGACGTCAGGGCGAGCAGGAAGGGAGTGCCGGACGGGCCGTCCACCAGATCGCCGCCCTGGGGAGCGGCATGATGCTCGACGACGGTTTCCCGGCTCGGTCCGTCCGGCGCCGCGGTGAGGCCCCTGACGGTGCGCGCGGAGAGGGCATCCGCCGCACCCCAGTGCGCGGCGACCTCGGCGCGGATCCGGGCTGCAAGGTCGTCCGGGAGGCCGGCATCGAGCACGACGCACCGCCGCGAACCGCTCACTCCGGCGACCCAGCGGAGGATGAAGTCGAGGGAGTTCGGCTCCTGGAGCAGGCTGTAGCCGCCATCGGGAACGCGGTCCAACAAGGCGGCCGCCCCCGCGCGCAGCTCTTCCCAGCTCAGGGATTCACGGCCGACACGCACGGCCTGCCGCTGCGGCGATTCCTCGGCCCAGGCGGCGAGGCGGTTGAGGAAGGGCACGGATGAATTTTACCGGGCTGCGGCTCCGCCCGCGCGCTACTCTGGGGGCATGAGTTTCAACGAAGGCAGTCAGCTCGATTCGTCCCAGGTGGAGGACCGCCGCGGCATGAGCACCGGGGTGAAGGTGGGCGGCGGCATCGGTGGCGGTCTGCTGATCCTGGTGCTGAGTCTGCTGGGGTTCAATCCCTCCCTCCTCGATGGACTGACCGGCGCCGGCGAGCAGCCTCCCGCGCAGACCCAGCCGGCCGGGCAGGGCGGCGCCTCACAGTGCCGTACCGGCGCCCAGGCGAACCAGCAGCTCGATTGCCGGATCACCGGCACGGTGAACAGCCTGAATTCCTTCTGGCCGGATTATCTCCGGCAGTACGGCAAGCAGTACCCGCGCCCTAAGACGGTGCTGTTCACCCAGCGCACCCAGAGCGGCTGCGGTCCCGCGACCACCGAGGTGGGGCCCTTTTACTGCCCCGCCGACCGGACCGCGTACTTCGACCCCGGGTTCTTCCAGGAACTCGTGACCCGGTTCGGCTCCTCCGGTGGCCCCCTGGCGCAGGAGTACGTGGTGGCCCATGAGTTCGGGCACCACGTCCAGAACATCCTCGGCACCATCGACTACGCCCAGCGCGATCCCCAGGGCCCGCAGTCCGGAGGGGTCCGAGTGGAACTCCAGGCCGATTGCTTCGCGGGCATCTGGGCCCACTATGCGAGCACCCAGCCCACCTCGTCCGGCGGGCAGCCTTTCCTCAAGCCGCTGAGCCAGAGCGACATCCGCGATGCCCTGTCCGCTGCGTCCTCCGTGGGTGACGACCGGATCCAGAAGGCCGCCACGGGTCGGGTGAGCCCCGAGTCCTGGACCCACGGCTCGAGCGCTCAGCGTCAGAAGTGGTTCCTCACCGGCTACCAGTCGGGCGATCTCAACAAGTGCGACACGTTCTCCGGGCGGGTCTGACGGACAAGACCGATGACGACGGGCAGTCCGCTGTCGATCTGCTGCACCGCGACGGCACCCACCTGATCGTCGGGTTCTCCTCGCGCCCCGACCGGCTGCGTGTCGACGCCTTCAGCACCTGCTTCGACTTCCCGGACTACAAATACGGCGAGGAACACTGAGCGTCGAATCACCGCGCAACGACGACGGCGGCCGTCCCGGAGGATTCCGGGACGGCCGCCGTCATCGTTGTGCCAGTGGACCGTGTCAGTGGGCTGTGTCAGCGATCCGCATCAGTGCCCGGCGTCGTGCCAGCTGTGGCCCTCGCCCACCTGGACGTCGAGCGGCACGGACAGTTCGGCTGCGTTGCCCATCTCCCGGATGACCAGCTGCTCGACCTGTTCGCGCTCCCCCTGCGCCACCTCGAGGACGAGTTCGTCATGGACCTGGAGCAGGAGGCGGGACTTGAGGCCTTCCTCCTGCAGCGCCCGGGCGACGCCCAGCATGGCCCGCTTGATGATGTCCGCGGCGGAGCCCTGGATCGGCGAGTTGAGGGCCACGCGCTCCGCGATCTCCCGCAGGTGCCGGTCCGTGCTCGTCAGGTCCGGCAGGTACCGGCGCCGGCCCTCGATGGTGGCCGTGTAGCCGTCCTGGCGGGCCTGCTCGACGACGCCCCGCAGGTAGTCGCGCACGGCGCCGAAGCGATCGAAGTAGTCCTTCATAAGGGTCCGCGCCTCGTCCACCGAGATCTCCAGCTGCTTGGAGAGCCCGAAGCTCGTGAGGCCGTACGCGAGGCCGTAGGACATGGCCTTCACCTTGGACCGCATGGCGCTCGTGACGTCCTCCGGAGCCACACCGAAGATGTGCGAGCCGACGTAGCGGTGCAGGTCTTCGCCGTCGCGGTACGCCTGGATCAGCCCGGCGTCCTCGGAGAGGTGCGCCATGATGCGCATCTCGATCTGCGAGTAGTCGGCGGCGAGGAGGCACTCGTAGCCCTCGGAGACCTCGAAGAGATCGCGGACCCGCCGGCCCTCTTCGCTGCGGACCGGGATGTTCTGCAGGTTCGGGTTGTTGCTGGAGATACGCCCCGTGGCCGCGACGTTCTGGGCGTACGTGGTGTGGATACGGCCGTCCTCCGCCACCGACTTGTACAGGGTCTCCACCATCTGGCGCAGCTTGGAGGCCTCTCGGTGGGCCATGAGCTGGACCAGGAACTCGTGTCCGGTCTTCTCCAGCAGATTCTTGAGGCTGGCGGCGTCGGTGGTGTAACCGGACTTGATCTTCTTGGTCTTCGGCAGGGCCAGTTCCTCGAAGAGCACGGTCTGAAGCTGCTTGGGCGATCCGAGGTTCACCTCGTGCCCGATCGCTGCATAGGCGCCCTGCTGTGCGATCTCCACCTGGCGGGCCAGATCGTCGAGCTGTTCCTGCATCTTCTCCCGCGACACGGAGATGCCGGTGATCTCCATGTCGGCCAGGACGCGGGCCACGGGAAGCTCGAGCGTGAGCAGCAGCTGATCCGCCTGGCGCTCCACGAGCAGCGGAGCGAGGTGGTCGCTCAGAGCACGCACGGCCGCCGCTTCCCGCACCAGGGCCTCGGCGCGTGCCTGCGCGGCAGTGCCATCGACGTCGAGACCGAGATCGAGCTGCCCGGCGGGGACGGCTGGCGCCGACTCCAGGGTGATCTTGAGGTGGTGCTGCACCAGCTCCGCCAGCTCGTAGTTCCGGCGATCGGGCTGGATCAGGTAGCCGGAGATCGACGTGTCATCGACCACTCCTTCCAGCGTCAGGCCACGGGCTTGCAGCGCCTTGAACGCCTCCTTGTACTCGTGGATCGCCTTCTCCTGGCCGCTGTCCGCGAGCCACGCGGCGAGCACGCCCTCCGTGGCGGCGTCGAGCTCCGTCAGGTCCAGGTACCGCGCCGATTCGCCGCGCAGGATCGCGACGGCGCTGGCCTCCTGACCGATACCGCCGGCCACCGAGGCGACGGCCAGGGCGGCCGGAACGCCACCCGTGTCACCGGCCAGGAAGGTGGTCAGAGACTCCGCATCCGCGCCGATCTCGAACGGGGGCAGCTCGACGCCCTCGTGCTGCACGCCCTCGGTGTCCTCGCCGTAGAGGGCGAACAGACGCGTGCGCAGTGTCCTGAACTCGAGCGCGTCGAAGAGCTCCTCCACCGCGTCCTGGTCGGGGCGCGGCGCGGCCAGCTCGTCCAGGGCGACGCCCAGATCCAGGTCCGTCAACAGACGGTTCAGGCGACGGTTGCGCTTGACGTCCTCGATGTGCGCGCGGAGCGCATCCCCCACCTTGCCGCCGATGCTGTCCAGGTTCTCCAGGATGCCCGGGAGGCCTCCGTAGAGGTTGATCCACTTGGCGGCCGTCTTGGGGCCGACACCGGGCACGCCGGGGAGGTTGTCCGCCGTCTCCCCCACGAGCGCGGCCAGATCCGAATACTGCTCCGGACCCACGAAGTACTTCTCCCGGACGGCGTCCGCATCCATGCGCGGGATGTCCGAGACGCCCTTCTTCGGGTAGAGGACAAAGACGTTGTCCGTGATCAGCTGGAAGGCGTCGCGGTCGCCGGAGACCAGGAGGACCTCCCAGCCCGCCTCCTCACCCTGCGCGGCGAGCGTGGCGAGGATGTCGTCCGCCTCGTACCCGGGCATGCGCAGGGTCTTGATGCCCCAGGCGCCCATGACCTGGTCGATGAGATCGATCTGCCCGCGGAACTCCTCGGGGGTGGCGTTGCGTCCGCCCTTGTACCCGTCGTATTCCTTCTTGCGGAACGTGGTGTCATCCGAGACGTCGAAGGCGACCGCCACGTGGGTGGGCTGCTGGTCCTTGATCAGGTTGATGAGCATGGACGTGAAGCCGTGCACGGCATTGGTGTGCTGTCCGGTGGACGTGGCGAAGTTGTCCGCGGGAAGGGCGAAGAACGCCCGGAAGGCCATGGAATGCCCGTCCAGCACGAGGAGCCGGTTCCGGGTCCCCGGGGAGGCCTGGTCCGACGGCGCCACTGCCGAGGGCTCGGGGGTCTCCGACGGACTGGTGGACGTGGTTGCAGCTACCGCGCTCTGGGATGTTTCACTCACCCTGCCAGCGTAGTGGCACGCCCGGACATTTTCACCCGGGCCGAGGAGAGGCCGGGGTTCAGGCCCGTGGTGAGACGGACGGAACGTGGCGGCTCAGGAGGACGGCTTGAGCACGTAGCGGAGCTCCAGCACGTTTCCCACGGCGGCGCTCTCCCGCAGCTCCAGCTGACGCGGCCCACCGGCGAGGGGCAGGATGCGCTTTCCGGAGCCCAGGATGACCGGCATGACCGTGAGGATGAGTTCGTCGAGATGCCCGGCCGCGGCGAACTGCGCCGCCAGCTCACCGCCGCCCATGACCCAGACGTCTTTGTCTCCGGCGTCGCGCAGGAAATCCGGGACGAACTCTTCCACGTCCCCGCGGATGAGCGTGACGTCGCCGCCCGGGTACACGGGCATCTCGTGATGGGTGAACACCCACACGGGCGTGCCGCTGTAGGGCCATTCGCCCTCGAAATGGTCAAGGATCCACTGGTACGTGGTGCCGCCCATGACGAGGCATCCGACGCCGGCGTAGAACTCCTCGATCCGCCCCTCGGTCCCCGTCTCCTCGGCGTTCAGAAGCCAGTCGAGCGAGTCGGTCTCCGTGGCGATGAAGCCGTCCAGGGACACTGCGGTGAAGTACTGGAATTTCCCCATACCTCACCCTAGCCCGACGACGCCGGGCCGGTCGCCCTCAGGGGGCGACCTATCGCTGGAATGTCCACCTGCTGAAGCGTCTACTTACTGAAGTACGGGACGATCAGGTAGATCCCGAACAGGACCGCGACGCCGCAGGCTCCGAAGCACAGGTAGGCGAGAGACCGCGCGAGGCGCGGCGACTTCTGCTCGGCGTCCGCCGCGATGGCGGTCAGGCGCACGCCCAGCGAGTACAGCACCACCAGGATGACGGCGGAGACGAGCGTGGCGCCCGCGACCTGCAGCAGTTCCAACCACTTCATTCCTGGACCTCGTTGTTCGTCGCCTTGGGGGCCTTGGAGGCCTTCTTCTTCTTCTGGAAGCGGACGGCCGTGCCGGCCTCTTCCACCTCGACCGCGTTCGCATGGCTCACATGCGACTTGCGGGAGTAGACGAACATGGCCACGATCGTGCCGATGCCGAAAGCGATCGCGATGGCCGTGCCGACCGGGCCGGTGCCCACCAGGAGCGCCGTGAGAGCGCCGACGACGGCGGCCGCCGGAAGCGTGAAGAGCCAGCCGGTCGCGATCTTGCCCACCATGCCCCAGCGCACCGTGGTGCCCTTTCGGCCCAGACCGGAGCCGATCACCGAGCCGGACGCCACCTGCGTGGTGGACAGCGCGAAGCCGAGGTGCGAGGACGCCAGGATGGCGGCGGCCGTGCTGGTCTCCGCGGAGAAGCCCTGGGCGGGCTTCACTTCGGTCAGGCCGGAACCCATGGTCCGGATGATGCGCCAGCCGCCGGAGTAGGTGCCGATGGCGATGGCGAGGGCACAGGCTGCGATGACCCAGAACTCCGGACCGGACCCGGCCGGCTGCGTGCCGCTGGCGATGAGGACGAGGGTGATGATGCCCATGGTCTTCTGCGCGTCGTTGGTGCCATGTGCGAGGGCGACCAGGCTGGACGTGAAGATCTGGCCCGTGCGGAAGCCGCCGCGCTTCTGGGTGAGCTTGTCTCCGGTCTCCGGATCATGCCGCGAGGTCAGCGCATAGGCCAGACGGGTGCAGATGTACGCGACGCCGCCGGCGATGACCGGGGCGAAGACCGCCGGAAGGATCACCTTGAGCATCACCGTGTCGAAATTGACCGAGTACACGCCGATGCCGACCACGGCCGCGCCGATGAGGCCGCCGAACAGGGCGTGTGAGGAACTGGACGGCAGGCCCTTGAGCCAGGTGAACATGTTCCAGAGGATCGCCCCCATCAGGCCGGCGAAGATGATCTCCGGGGTGATGTGCACCCCGTCCGAGCCTTCCCGGATGATCCCGCCCGACACGGTCTTGGCGACCTCGGTGGAGAGGAAGGCTCCCACCAGGTTCAGCGCCGCGGCGAGAGCGACGGCCGTCTTGGGTTTGATGGCGCCGGTGGCGATGGGTGTCGCCATGGCGTTCGCGGTGTCGTGGAAACCATTTGTGAAATCGAAGAACAGAGCCAGCACAATAACCAGCGCTGCCATGAAGGTGACGTCCACCCGGGCCCAATCTGTATGTCGTGAGTCAGCCGCAGCGCGCAGGGACGCCACATCGCTATGTTAAGGGCAGTTGACGGAAGCATGAAAATCCGGTGAACCGCCGGCGCGCTCAGCCCGGGTGTTCCTCCGGAGCCGGGCGGCGGGACGGGTCCAGCGCTGCCGCGATCTGACGCTCCAGCGCCGAGAACGCGGTCTGCGGGACGGCGAGAAGGCCGTCGAGTTCCTTGCGGACCCGGCGGTAGGCGGCCTGGCGCTCCGGCGCCGTCGACCCGGGGTCGACGGCGATGTTGAGCAACTGCCGGGCGCGGGACAGGCGTTCGCGCTCCTCCGCCGAGAACGCCGCGTCCTTCACCCTCTGCGCGTTGCGCTCGGCGACGTCGAACGCGTGGCCGTAGGCGAGCACGGCTTCGCGGTAGACGTCGAGGTCCTCGCGGCTCAGCTCCTCCTGCCCCACCGGCCGCAGGGAGTCCGCACGGCGCTTGGCCTTGAGGTACTCCACGGTCAGGGGCTCCCGGACGTCGCTCATGCCGGGGAAGTCGATCATCTTGGCGACGTCCAGCTCGTAGTCGAGCCAGCGGGCGTTGAGGGAGTCGTGATCAGCCAGGAGCCGCGCGAGGTCCTGCGCCGGCGAAGGAGCCGGCTTCTGCTGGCCGTCGCTCGCATCGCCGGAGGACTCCACGCCGGGCGGCGTGCCGGCATTGCCGGCACGGATCCGCTCGATCTCGAGCCGCCGCTGATGCCGCTTCTCTCCGATCTGTGACATCCGACGGGCCCAGCCCGCGCCGACGCCCCCGAAGACGAAAACCAGCCACCAGTAGTGACCGATGAAATCCAGGATGGGTTGCACCCCTCACACGCTACCGGAGCCGACGTATGCTCAGAAGCATGGCCCGCTATTTCGACATTCACCCTCTGGACCCACAGCCCCGCCTCGTGCAGCAGGTGGTGCAGATCATCCGCGACGGCGGTCTGGTGGCCTACCCGACCGACTCCTGTTACGCGCTCGGCGCCGCTCTCGGCAATCAGGACGCGCTCAACCGCATCCGCCAGATCCGGCACCTGGATGACAAGCACCACTTCACCCTGGTCTGCAGCAGCTTCGCCCAGATGGGCCAGCTCGTGAACATCGGCAACGACGCGTTCCGCGACATCAAGGCGGTCACCCCGGGCAGCTACACCTTCATCCTCCCGGCCACCAAGGAGGTGCCGCGACGCCTCCTCCAGCCGAAGAAGAAGACCGTGGGAGTGCGCATCCCGGACCATCGCGTGACCCAGGCGATTCTCGAGGAGCTCGGCGAACCGCTCCTGTCCTCCACGCTCCTGCTGCCCGGCCAGGAGACCCCCATGGTCGAGGGCTGGGAGATCAAGGAAGAGCTGGACCACCAGGTGGACGCCGTGATCGACGCCGGTGAATGCGGCGCCGAGCCCACCACGGTGATCGACTACTCGAGCGGCTACCCGGAGATCGCCCGCTACGGCATGGGCGATCCGTCCCGCTTCGAATAGTCTCGGCGCGCGCCGGCCACACCGGCGCCGCCTTCACGTACCCCGCCGCAGGGCCGCAGGGCTTCTCATCCCCGTCCGGGATCATATACAATCCTGGGCAACCGAACTGAGATCTCCATCACACGATGGATGCCTCTGATCAACGGATGGGAATCATGATGCACGCTCCCGTACACGGCGCCGCAGGGCAGCCCGTCAGCTTCCAGCGCAGCCACGACTTCGAAGCCTTCCGGGAGAGTGTCTCCTCCTCCTTCGTCCCCTTGAAGGTGTCAGGCCCGGAACACGGGGTGTTCTTCAGCAGCATCCGCTCCGCCTCGGCCCTGGACTTCCACCTGACCGAGCTCACGGCGGGCGGGCATCAGGTCGAGCGGACGCCCGAACTGATCCGGCAGGGCGGCGAGGACTACTACAAGGTCAGCCTCGTCCTGGCGGGGTCGAGCCTCCTGATTCAGGACTCACGCGAGGTGTTCCTCCAGCCCGGCGACCTGGCGGTCTACGACACCTCCCGGCCGTACTCCGTGATCTCCGAGGAGCAGACCCGCGTGCTCGTGGCCATGTTCCCGAAGTCCACCTTCGAGCTGCCCGAATCCCAGATCCACCAGATCTCCGCCGTCAACCTCGCCGCTCCGGGGCAGCTCGGCAGCCTCGCCGCCGCGCTGCTGGCCAAGGTGTCCACGAGTCTCGATCAGCTCTCGGGCCCCTTCGGCGTGCGGATCGCCAACTCCTGTCTGGACGTCCTGGCCACCGCCTTCGCCGGATCGCTCGGCGCCCAGCGTCCCGTCGTCGACCCGCGGGAGAAGCTCCTGGCCGACATCCACGCGTACATCGAGCGCAATCTCGCCTCGCCGGACCTGACCCCGGGCTCCATCGCGGCGGCCCACTACATCTCCACCCGGCATCTGCACGGGCTCTTCCACTCTCAGGGCGTGACGGTGTCCGCCTGGATACGCCAGCAGCGCCTCGCCCGGTGCCAGCGCGAACTCTCCGACCCGTTCCTCGTGAACCGCTCAGTGGCCTCCATCGCGGCCTCGTGGGGCTTCCCGGACCCGGCCCACTTCAGCCGCACCTTCAAGTCGACGTTCGGCGAGAGCCCCCGCGACTTCCGGATGCGCTTCGCCGCCTGACGCCGGACGACGGCGGGTGCGCCGCCGTCGTGCGCCACAGGTCGGGCACCACAGCGCGGGAGAGCACCGTGTTGGCCGGGAGAGCACAGCCCTTGACCATGCCTGAAGCCTTCTCTCCCCCGCCGGACCGGAACGCCTAGCGTGGGAGGGACAGTGGGCGCCGGCCGGACCGGCGCCCGGCATCGCGGAAGGACCAATTGATGGCGCACGGGCACACGGACACGACTCTTCACACCCACGGGGAACGGACCACAGAGCCACGCGAGGTGGCGCATCCCCTGGACCCGCTCACGGCGGAGGAGATCGCGCGGACCCGGGCCGTTCTGGAGGGCGCCGGACTGATGGGAGCCACGGTCCGCGTGCCCCAGCTACTGCCGCTGGCGCCCGAGGCCGCCTGGCTGGACCGCTGGCAGGAGGGCGCGCCCCTGGAACGCCGCGTCGAGATCGTGCTCCTGGACGTCGCCACGGGTGAGGCCACGCGGGCCGTCGTCCTGCTCGGCGAGCCGGGCTCGGACGACACCGGGACCGTGGAGTCGGTCCGCACGATCGACACGGACACCGAAGGCCAGCCGCAGTACCTCTTCGAGGAGTACGACCGCGTGGAACGGATCGTCAAGGACGACCCGTCCTGGCAGGCCGCCATGGAACGCCGCGGACTCGGAGACCGCCGTGAGCTCGCGTTCTGCGCGCCCCTGGCCCCGGGCCACTTCGGCCGCGAGGATGAGAGCGGCACGCGGGTCATCCGGTCCCTCACCTTCCTCCGCGACCACGAGGGCGACAGCCCCTGGGCCCATCCCGTCGAGGGGCTGGTGGTCCACATCGATCTCACCCGCGAGCGCGTCATCCGTGTGGACGACGAAGGGGATGTGCCCGTCCCTGAGGCCTCGGGCGACTACTCGCTCTCCGCCTGGGGTCCGGCCCGTGAGAGCCTCAAGCCCATCGAGATCACTCAGCCTGAGGGTCCGAGCTTCCAGGTGGACGGGTCGAAGGTCACGTGGGAGAACTGGTCCTTCCGGGTGGGGTTCAACGCCCGGGAGGGTCTGGTGCTCAACGCCCTGAACTTCCGGGACGGTCAGCGGGAGCGCAGTGTTCTGCGCCGGGCCAGTGTCCCCGAGATGGTGGTGCCGTACGGCGACACGGCGATCGGGCGTTACTGGATCAGCTACTTCGACGCCGGCGAGTACCTCCTGGGGAAGAACGCCAATGCCCTAACCCTCGGCTGCGACTGTCTCGGCGTGATCCACTACTTCGATCAGTTCGTGGCGGACGATCACGGGCACCCCGTGAAGATCCCGCACGCCGTCTGCATGCACGAGGAGGACTACGGGATCCTCTGGAAGCACACGGACACCGAGGGCAACACGGAGGTCCGCCGCTCCCGCCGCCTGGTCATCTCCTACTTCTCCACCATCGGCAACTACGACTACGGCTTCTTCTGGTACCTGTACCTGGACGGCACGATCCAGCTGGAGGCGAAGGCCACCGGGATCGTGTTCGCGGGGGCGGGCCATCCCGGCGCCGCGAACCCGCACGCCCCCGAAGTGGCCCCGGGCGTCTTCGCCCCGGTGCATCAGCACCTGTTCTGCGCCCGTCTGGAGACCGCGGTGGACACCCCGGAGAACTCGCTCTACGAGGTCGAGGTGCGGGGCGTCCCCACCGGTCCGTCCAACCCCTACGGCAACGCCTTCACCTGGGAGGAACGGCTTCTGCCCACGGAGTCGGCCGCCCGCAGGAAAGCGGATTCCTCGGTCGGACGTGTCTGGGAGGTCCGGAGCGGCTCCGCCACGAACGCCGTGGGGCGTCCCACCGCGTACCGGCTCCACCCGCACACGGGTCCGGTCCTCATGGCCCAGCCGGAGGCGACCGTGTTCCAGCGTGCGACCTTCGCCACCGAGCACCTGTGGGCGACACCGCTCCGCAGCGACGAGCGGTTCCCGGCGGGTGACTTCCCGAACGCGAACCCCGGCGGCGCGGGCCTCCCGGCCTGGACGGCGGCCGATCGGCCCCTGGAGGACGAACGCCTGGTCCTCTGGCACGTCTTCGGTCCGACCCACGTGCCGCGCACCGAGGACTGGCCGATCATGCCCGTGGACTACTCGGGCTTCAGTCTCAAGCCGCACGGTTTCCTGGACCGGAACCCCGCCCTCGATCTCGCGGACGGCGCCAAGAGCGCCGCTGCGGGATGCTGCGGCGGCGCGCAGGTCTGCACCTGCCACTGAGCGTGGCGCGCGACGACGACGGCGGCCCGGGCGCCGTCGTCATCCGTCCGGTGATCATGCGCTGCCGGACAAGGCGCGCACGCTGGGAGCCGATGACCGGCAGGCCGCCCGGTCCTAACGTGAGGGAAGCACCGTCCATCAGGAGGAGGAACCATGGAACAGTACGAGGAACTGCTGAACGCCGTCCAGGCCGGTGACGGCGGGCGGGAGATCCGCGACGTCGCCACCGGAGAGGTCATCGGCCGTGCGCCGGTGGAGGACGTGGAGGACCTCGAAGCGGCGATCTCCCGGGCGACGGCGGCGCAGCCGGCCTGGGACGCGCTCGGCCACGAGGAACGGAGCCGGTTGCTCCACGCGGCCGCCGACGCGGTCGAAGCCCACGCCGAGGCCCTCGCCCGTCTCCTGTCCCGGGAACAGGGCAAGCCGCTGGACGGCCCGAACGCCCGCTTCGAAGTGGGCGCCTGCTCCGCCTGGCTGCGGGCTGCCGCGGACACGGTGCTCGAACCGCAGGTGCTGGTGGACGACGAGAGCGGCCGGGCGGAACTGCACTATCGCGCGCTCGGGCTCGTCGCGGCGATCGGTCCATGGAACTGGCCACTCATGATCGCGGTCTGGCAGTTCGCCCCGGCGCTGCGCATGGGCAACGCGGTGATCGTCAAGCCGTCCGAGTACACGCCGCTGAGCGTCCTGGCGCTCGTGCACGTGGTGAACTCCGTGCTCCCCGCCGGTGTGCTGGAAGTGATCAGCGGCGACCGTGAGGTCAGTGCCGCCCTCGCGGAGCACCCCGCCATCAGCAAGGTCATGTTCACGGGTTCCACCAAGACGGGCAGCTCGATCATCCGCAGCTCCGCGGACACCATCAAACGCCTCACCTTGGAGCTCGGCGGGAACGACGCCGGGATCGTCCTCGACGACGTCGATCCGGCCGCCATCGCGGAGGACCTCTTCTGGGGCGCGTTCATCAACACCGGCCAGACCTGCGCGGCCCTCAAGCGGCTCTATGTCCATTCCTCCGTCCACGACGCGGTGGTCCGCGAACTGGCCGCCGTCGCCGCCCGCACGCCCATGGGCCCGGGGCTGGAAGAAGGCAATCTGCTCGGCCCGGTGCAGAACGAGGCGCAGTTCCGGATCGTCGAACGGCTGGTCGACTCCGCGAAGGCCTCCGGGGCGACGCTCGCCACCGGTGGGACTCCCCTGGGCGGGACGTTCTTCCCCATCACGATCGTCACCGACATCGCCGACGACGCCGACCTGGTCCAGGAGGAGCAGTTCGGTCCGGCACTGCCCGTGATCCGCTTCGACGATGTGGAGGACGCCATCGCCATGGCGAACGCCGCGTCCGTGGGTCTCGGCGCGTCCGTGTGGTCCTCCGACCGGGACCGCGCCCTCGCCCTGGCCTCACGGCTCCAGGCCGGGACGGTCTGGGTCAACAGCCATGGCGGCCTCCACCCGATGGTGCCGTTCGGCGGCGTGAAGCAGTCCGGCTACGGCCTGGAGTTCGGCGTCGAGGGTCTCAAGGCCGTCGCCGCGAGCCAGGTCATCAGGAGCTGACGCCTGACGCCGGACGTTCTTGGGCCCGCGAAAGCCCCCGGAAGGATTCCTTCCGGGGGCTTTCGCGTGCGGCTCGTGCCGCGGTGTCGCGCTGGGTCGGCTCAGACGAAGTTCAGGTTCTCCGGGTGGACCGTCATGGACACCAGGCGGCCGTGGGCGCCGAAGGTGAAGTGGGTGGGGACCTCACCGGTCTCGTCGAGGCCGAAGAGCACGCCGTGTGAGCGGATGGCCGAGGCGTCCCGGTGGTCGGCGATCGTCACCGAGGCACAGGGGATGACCTTCTCGCGCCACGCGAAGACGTAGATGCCGGGCCGCACCTGCCACACCGAGTTCTCGTCCGTGTCCGCCAGGCCCTTCTCCGGACCGGCGAGGCACTGCCAGGTGTACCACTGCTCCGACAGGTAGATGTGCTCGTACGCGTGTTCGGGGCTGTAGTCCCACACGACACGGCGGCCGATCAGGGACGATGTCGGGGCGGGCGCCGCTCCGCTCACCTCGGCGCCCGCGATCACCGCGGGGCCGAAGTCGTGCCGCACGCGCGTGGCGCCGGCCGGGCGGTCCTCGTCCAGGATGGTGCTGAGCACGCTCAGGGCGCGCCCGTCCCGCAGATCCAGCACCAGCGACACGGCCTGATCCGGACGGAAGCGGTGATGGAACTGGACGAAGTAGAGCCCGTCGTCCACCAGGAAGGCTTCGTAGGCGTCCGTGCCCTGATGAGCCTCCAGGGAGTCCCCCGGTCCCGGCTGGTAGTCCCAGGACACCTCACTGTCGGTGAACTCATGGGTGACGCTCGTGCCGCGCTCATCGGTCACCACGACCACCTGGCCGGCCAGGCCGGTGTCATGCGGGGCCTTGTTGGCGTCGAACCCCGGGGCGAGCCCGTCCAGGGGAAGCCACGTCGAGGTGTCGGAGAGCGAGGGGCCCGGAATCGTGCCGTGTTCCGTCATGATGCTCCTTGAAACTGCCGTGCTGAAAACAGCGTGTCCATGCCCGGCGGGCTGCCGGGCCTGACTTCAGTCTGCTCCCGCCGTCCGCGCATTCCCATGGGTGTCCGTGCCCTGCACTTGCCCAGGCGCGAAGAGCCGTGCGGCCACTTGCCCGGGCGGGCATGGCAATAGCCGTTCCGCGCAGGCCCTGGCGCTCTCGTCGCGCGGAGCATTCAGGATGAGATCCATGAAATCGATCACTTCACCCTCCGCGGCCCGCTCCCCCGAGGCGCACCCGTGAACGCCGGGCTGAGCGGCCGGTTCGCAGTCGTGACCGGCGCTGCGAGCGGCATCGGCCGCGCGGTGTGTGCCGCGCTCCTGGACGAGGGCTGCTCGGTAGCCGGTCTGGACCGCGACCAGGCCGCCCTGGACCGTGCCGCCCGGGAGTTCGCAGCGTCGCCGCTGCCGGTCGAAGACTCGCTTCTCCCAGCTTCCGACGACGGCGCTCCCGCACCTGCGGCCGCCGGCTTCGTTCCGCTGTGCCTGGATCTGTGCGATGAGGCCGCGGTCCAGGCGGCGTTCGCTTCCCTGGCCGAGCGCTTCGGCTCACTGGATCTCCTGGTCTCGTGCGCCGGGGTCTCCGGGCCGGTCGGCACACCCTTGGAGGACACGGACCTGCGGGAGTGGCGGATGGTGCTCGACGTCAACCTCCTGGCCCCGTTCCTGGTGCTCAAGCACGCCCTGCCGCTGCTGCTCGAAGGGCGGCAGCCTGCCGTCGTGCTCCTGGCGAGTGATTCGGCCGTCGTGGCGGCACCCGGCATGGCCCCCTACTGCGCGTCCAAGGCCGGACTCGTCCAGCTGGGGCGCGCGGTGGCGGTCGAGTGGGCCGGGCACGGCATCCGGGTCAACGCCCTCTGCCCCTCCGTGGTGGACACCCCCATGAGCCGGACCGATCTGGAGAAACCCGGCGGCTTCGCGGACGCCGCATTCCCCGTGCAGAGCCCCGAGCAGGTGGCACAGCAGGTGCTGTTCCTCCTGTCACCGCGGTCGGGTCCGGTCAACGGGACCACCCTGCTCAGCGATTTCGCCTACAGCGCCCGCAGCGCCTTCCCGGCCTGACGCGGCCTTCCCCATCCGATTCTGGAGGACACCATGCTTTGGAGGACATCATGACCACCGCTCCCGCGACGAACACCGCATCCGAGACCCCGTCACAGGTCGTCCTGATCACGGGCGGAGGCACCGGCATCGGCGCCGCGATCGCCCGCGCCTTCGCCGCGGCGGGCGCGACCGTGATCGTGGCGGGCCGCCGAGTGGAGCCCTTGCAAGCGATCGCCGCTGAGGTCGATGGCACGGCGCTCGTTCTCGACGCCTCCGACGCGGCCTCGGCCCAGGAGGGCGTCGCCGAGATCGTCCGCCGGCACGGACGGCTGGACGTCCTGGTCGCGAACGCGGGAGGCCACGGTTTCTCCTCCGCCCTCGACACCGACGACACCGCCTGGGATGCCGCCCTGCGCGCCAATCTGAACACCGCCTTCATCACGGCCCGCGCGTGCCTTCCGGAACTGATCCGGAACTCGGGCCGGATCGTCGTGATGTCCTCCCTCGCCGGGCTCTTCGCCGGCCCCTCGGTCGTCGGCTACACCACGGGAAAGCACGCCTTGATCGGCCTGACCCGCAGCCTCGCCCGCGATTACGGCCCCCACGGCGTCCGCGTCAACGCGATCTGCCCCGGCTGGGTGCGGACCCCCATGGCCGACGCCGAGATGGACGAATTCGCGGCCCAGGCGGGCATCGCCTCCCGGGAGGACGCCTACCGGACCGTGACCCGCAACGTCCCGCTCGGCCGTCCCGCGGAACCCGAGGAGATCGCCTCGATCGCGCTGTTCCTCGGGTCCTCCGCCTCCTCGTACATCACCGGCGCCGTGCTGGTGGCCGACGGCGGCTCGCATGTGGTGGACGTGCCCACGATCGCTTTCGCCGACGCCGGTCTCTGACCGGCCGCCCTCCCCCATCCCCTCGCACCCGCTTCATCGTCAAGGAGACACAGCGTGGAAAAACTCTCAGCCTCAACGAGCCCGGCCTCGCCCGGCTCGGCCTCCGGCCTCAAACGCGGCACGCTCGGCACGCCCGGTGTGGTGTTCCTGGTGCTCGCCGCCGTCGCCCCGCTCACCGGCACGGTGGTGGTGGCCTCGCTCGCGATCGCCCTCGGCAACGGCGGAGGCACGCCCTTCGCGTTCCTCGTCATCGCCGCCCTCTTCCTGATCTTCGCCGTCGGCTACGCCCAGATGTCCCGCGTGCTGGTCAACGCCGGAGGCTTCTACGCCTTCGTGCTCAAGGGCCTCGGCCGGACCGGCGGTCTCGTGGCGGGACTCATCGCGACCCTGGGCTACAACTTCTTCGTGGTCGGCACCATCGGGACCAGCGGCTTCTTCATGCAGACGATCATCGCCCAGCTGACCGGCCTCGACGTGCACTGGTACGTGTGGGGCCTGCTGTCCATCGTGGCCTCCTTCCTGCTGGCCCGGCGCGGCATCGACATCAGCTCCGCGGTGCTCGGCATAGCCCTGGTGCTGGAGACCCTGGTGCTCGTGGTGTTCGACATCTCCGTCCTGGTCCGCACCGGCTTCAGCGTGGAGGCCTTCTCGCCGGACGCGATCTTCTCCGGATCGCTGCCCATCGGGCTCCTGCTCGCGGCGACGGCGTTCCTCGGATTCGAGGCCACCAGTCTCTTCGGTGAGGAGGCCAAGAACCCCTCCCGCACGGTGCCCCGTGCCACGTACATCTCGGTGAGCATCATCGGCGTGGTCTTCGCCCTGACCAGCTGGGCCGTGGTGAGCGCCACGGGCGTCGCGCAGGCTCAGATCGCTTCGCAGGAACACCTCGAATCCGGCGATCTGCTCTTCAGCCTGGCCGGGCAGTACCTCGGGGATCCACTCGTGAAGGTCATGATGGTCCTGCTGCTCGTGAGCCTGTTCGCCGCGATGCTGGCCTTCCACAATTCGGCGGCCCGCTATCTCTACGCCCTGGGCCGCGCCCGGGTGTTCCCGTACGCCCTGGCCCGCACCAACGCGGGAGGGTCCCCGGTGGTGGCGTGCGTCGTGCAGGCGGTGTTCGCCGTCGTCGTGGCGGGGGCGTTCGCCCTGGCCGGCCTCGACCCGATCACCTCACTCGTGCCGAGCATGATCGGCTTCGGCACGCTGTGCATCATGGTGCTCCAGGTGCTCGCGGCCCTCGCGATCATCGTGCACTTCCGGCGGCAGCGGGACCCCAGGATCGGCCGCACCTTCGTGGCGCCGCTCATCGCCATGCTGGGTCTGGGGACGATCGTGGTGCTGGCGATCATCAACTTCGACATCGTGGCCGGCTCGGACGCCCTGGCCGTGCGGCTCTTGCCGCTCCTCCTGGTGGTGGCCGTCGTCGGCGGGCTGATCCTCGGGCCCTATCTGAAGCGCAAGCGGCCCCAGGTGTACGCGGCGCTGGCCGAGGACATGGACAAGGCAGGCCTCGACGACGCGGCGGAATCCGAGCCGCTCCCTTCCCCGGCCGCCTGACCCCACCACGTGACCACGCGAGGGAACAGCTGATGCCCGGATACACGCCGTATCCGGGCATCAGCTGTTCCCTCGCGGAGGACGGGAGGTACGCGCCGTCAGCTCTGGTTGCTGAAGGCGGCGTCGAAGGACTGGGAGCTGGGTTCGAAGTCGAAGCGCTTCAGGGCCGCCAGTGCCTCGGGCGCACCCTGCAGCCGGTCCATCCCGGCGTCCTCCCACTCGACCGAGATGGGGCCGTCGTAGCCGATGGCCGTGAGCGCGCGGAACGAGTCCTCCCACGGCACGTCCCCGCGTCCCGCCGAGACGAAGTCCCAGCCGCGGTGCGGGTCGCCCCAGGCCAGGTGCGAGGAGAGGATCCCCGCGCGGCCGTTGCCCATCCGCATCCGGGTGTCCTTGCAGTCCACGTGGTAGATCCGGTCCGCGAAGTCCGTGATGAAGGAGACCGGGTCGATGCCCTGCCACATCATGTGGGACGGGTCCCAGTTCAGCCCGAACGCCTCGCGGTGCCCGATCGCCTCCAGCGCCCGCTGCGTGGACCAGTAGTCGTAGGCGATCTCGCTCGGGTGGACCTCATGGGCGAAGCGGACCCCGCACTCGTCGAACACGTCGAGGATGGGGTTCCAGCGGTCCGCGAAGTCCTGGTAGCCGGCGTCGATGACCTCGGCCGGGACGGGCGGGAACATCGCCACGTACTGCCAGATCTTGGACCCCGTGAACCCGACCACGGTCTTCACGCCGAGCTTCTTCGCGAGCCGCGCGGTGTTCTTCAGCTCCTCCGCGGCGCGCTGCCGCACGCCCTCCGGGTCGCCGTCGCCCCACACCGCGGTGCCGACGATCGCCTGATGACGGAAATCGATCGGGTCATCGCACACGGCCTGGCCCTTGAGGTGGTTCGAGATGGCCCACAGCTTGAGGCCGTGCTTCTCGAGGATCCCGAGCCGCTCGGCGATGTACTCGTCATCGTCCCAGCGGGCCGCGTCGAGATGCTCACCGGAGACCGCGATCTCCAGTCCGTCGTAGCCCCAGCCGGCGGCCAGCCCGGCCACCTCGTCCAGGGTCAGGTCGGCCCACTGGCCGGTGAAGAGAGTGAAAGGTCGTGCCATGGCTCAGGCCTCCTGGGTGGCTCGGGATGCGGATGGAAGGTCGACGACGGCGCCACGCGCCTCCGCGGACCGGGCGGCGGCGTCCAGCACGGACTGCACCTGGAGCCCGTCCGCGAACGACGGCGACGGGGTGCCGCCGTCCCGGATCGCGACGAGGAAATCGCGCACCTGGTGCGTGAAGGTGTGCTCCCAGCCGATCACGTGCCCCTGGGGCCACCACGCCGAAACGTAGGGGTGCTCCGGCTCCGTGACGAGGATCGTCCGGAAGCCCTGTTCCTCGACGGGGTCGGCGCCGTCGAGGAACTGCAGCTCGTTCGGGCGTTCCAGATCGAACGCCAGGGCGCCCCCGCTGCCGTAGACCTCGATCCGCAGCGCGTTCTTCCGGCCGAATGCCATGCGGGAGGCCTCCACCGAAGCGACCGCGCCGCCGTCGAGCGCCAGGGTCAGCCAGGCGGCGTCGTCCACCGTGACGTCCTCCACGCCGTCCGGCCCGGGGCGCCGCGGCACGAACGTCTCCAGGCGGGCCGAGACGCCGGTGACGGCGTGGCCGGTGAGGAACTGGACCTGGTCGATCGCGTGGCTGGCGATGTCGCCGAGGGCTCCGCTGCCGGCCGTTTCGCGACGCAGCCGCCAGGACATGGGCGTCTGCTCGTCGGCGAGCCAGTCCTGAAGGTAGGAGGCCCGCACCTGGCGGATCTCCCCCAGCCGACCGTCGCCGATCAGGTTCCGGGCGTAGGCGAGTGCCGGCACGCGACGGTAGTTGAAGCCGATCATCGACTTCACCCCGCGCCCGGCGGCCCGCGCCGCCGCCTCGACCATGGCCTGCGACTCCTCGAGGGTGTTGGACAGCGGCTTCTCGACCAGGACGTGCTTGCCGGCCTCCAGCGCTGCGATGGCGATCTCCGCATGGGTCCATCCGGGTGTACAGATGTCCACGACGTCGATGTCCGGCCGCGCGATCACCTCGCGCCAGTCGGTGGCGGACTCCTGCCAGCCGAACCTCTCGGCGGCCGCCGCCACCTGGGCGCCGTCCCGGCCCACCAGAACCTTGCGCTCGAACGCGGGCACGTCGAAGAACGAGCCCACATTCCGCCACGCCTGCGAATGCGCCTTCCCCATGAAGGCGTAGCCGATGGCCGCGACGCCCAGGGGCCGGGTCTCCCCGCTCATGCCGTCCCCTCCAGGGTGGCCGCGAGCGGCTCCCAGTCCTCGGGCAGCGGCACGGACGGCTCCGCGGAGCTCTCCACCGTGAGGAATTCCCCGCGTTCCACGGAATCGGAGATGGCGATCATGGTGTCCAGCACGTGGAAGGCCAGCTCGCCCGTGGCCCGGTGCGGCACTCCGGCGCGGATCGAGCGGGCGAGGTCCAGCACGCCCATGCCGCGTCCCTGCGCCGCCCCGCTCGCCGGAATGACGGTCCAGTCGTCCTCGCCGGGACGGATCAGCTGAAGCTCCCCGTCGAAGTTGTTGGGGTCCGGGATCAGCAGCGTTGCCTCGGTTCCCGTGACTTCGACGTAGCCGGTCCGGACGTGAGGCGACTGGAAGCTGAAGACGCTGTGCGAGGACGCCCCGCCCTCGAACTGGATCTGGGCGCTGACGTGGGTGGGGACCTCGACGTCGAAGGTCTCGCCGGCCAGAGGCCCGGTCGCCACCGTGCGCCGCGTCAGCGCCGCCGAACCCATCGCGGCGACCCTGCGGGCGCTGCCGAAGGTCTGAACGAGGGCGGTCACGTAATAGGGACCCATGTCGAAAAGGGGCCCCGCGCCCCGCTGGAAGAGGAACGCCGGGTTCGGGTGCCAGCGATCCGGCCCGGGGTACTGCATGACGGTCTGTGCGGTGAGCGGCGTGCCGATGTCGCCGCGTTCGATCACACGGCGCGCCGTCTGGAGCCCGGCGCCGAGGAAGGTGTCCGGCGCGCAGCCGACCCGCACCCCCGCGGCGGCTGCCGCTTCCAGCACCTCCCGGCCGCTCTCCCGGTCCAGGGCGAGCGGCTTCTCGCTCCACACGTGCTTCCCTGCGCGGATCGCCTGCAGCGCGACGTCGGCGTGCACGGCCGGGATGGTGAGGTTGACGATGATCTCGACGTCCGGGTGCTCCAGCGCGAGTTCGGGCGTGCCGTGCTCCGTGATCCCGTACTCCTCGGCGCGGGCCTTGGCCGCCTCCGGATACAGGTCCGTGATGGCGACGACCCGGACATCCGGGAAGACGGTGAGATTGTCCAGGTACTGCTTGCTGATGTTCCCGGCGCCGATGAGCGCGACGCCGACCGGGCCGCGGCTCACGCGCCCGCCTCGGCGTGGGCGCCGCTGTCCGGGCGGCCGGCGTCGAGGTAGGCCAGGGAGGCGGCGAGGCCCTCGAAGATGTCTCCGCCGTAGTCGTCGAACTCCACGACGCCCACCTCCAGTGCCGGCGCGGCGTCGATGACGTCCCAGATGTTCACGTCGCCCTGACCGGCCGGGAGCTGCGAGGCGGTGATGGCGGCCATCTGCTCGGGATCGAACCCGTCGCCCGGCAGCACGGTGATGGGGCCGTCCTTGAGGTGCACGGCGACCACGCGGTCTCCGAGGCGTCGCAGGAACGCGGCGGGATCCTGGCCGCCCGCGGCCACCCAGTAAGCGTCCACCTCCAGCACGACCTCGGGGTCGAGGAGGCCCGCGAAGAACTCCAGGGCCGTGGCGCCCTCCAGGGTGGACCCGATCTCCCAGTAGTGGTTGTGATAGCCCACACGGATGCCGTAGTCGGCGCCCTTCTTCGCGGCGGCGTTCAGTCGCTCCGCAATGTCCCGCACGCTCCCGGCGTCCTGCCACTGCGCCGGTTCGACGAAGGGGTCGATGACGGTGCCGATGCCGAGGTCGCGGGCCGCCGTGAAGATCTCGTCCTGATCCGAGGACAGCAGCGAGGCATGCCCGGTGGGCGCCGTGAGTCCGTTCTCGCGCAGGGCCGGTCCGAGCTGATCGGCCAGCGCGGCGAAGCCGTACGGCTCCACCTGGGTGAACCCCAGCTCGGCCAGGCGCCGGAGCGTCCCCGGAAGATCCTGGCTGAGCGCGTCGCGGACGCTGTAGAGCTGCACGGAGTAGGACATGAGTGGGGCACCCCTTCTGACTGCTGATGGACAGGCTGTGACATGGGTCATCCTCGGCCCAGGCTACGCCCCACGCTATGGGCCACTTATGCCGGAAGTCAAGCAAAAGTATCCGGAATATTCTGAAAAGTCGCCCCCTGCATGCCCTCCTTGTGCTAAGTCTTATGCATGACCAGTAGCTCTCCTGCCGCGCCCGGCGTCATCGACCTCACCGCGCCGAGCGGCCCCGGCCAGCTCTTCCAGCTGCTCCGGGACGGCGAGGCCCGCACGCGCGCCGAGATCATGGCGCTCACGGGCCTGGCCCGGACCACCGTGGTCGCCCGCCTGGACGCGCTGCTCGGAGCGGGCCTGATCGAGGCCGCCGGTGAGGCGGCCTCCTCGGGTGGCAGGCCGCCGTCGCGCTTCGCGTTCCGCGCCTCCCGCCGGATCGTCCTGGCCGCTGACATCGGCGGCGCCCACGCGACGGTCGCCGTCGCCGACTTGGGAGGGACCATCCTGGCCCGCCATTCGGAGCCGCGGGACATCGCCGACGGCCCGGAATCCACCCTCGCCTGGATCGCCGGCACCGGGCGGGACCTCCTGGCAGAGCTCGGCCGGGACGAACGGGAACTCGCCGGGATCGGCGTCGGCCTGCCCGGACCTGTCGAGCACGAGACCGGGCGTCCCGTGAACCCGCCGATCATGCCCGGCTGGGACGGCTTCGACGTCCCCGCCCGACTGGCACAGGAGTGGCAGGTGCCGGTGCTCGTCGACAACGACGTCAACATCATGGCGCTCGGTGAACAGCACACGCACTGGAGCGAACACCGCGAATTCCTCTTCGTGAAGCTGGCCACGGGCGTCGGGTCGGGCATCATCGCCGGCGGGAGGCTCCAGCGCGGCGCGGACGGCACGAGCGGCGACATCGGCCATGTCCGGGTGCCCGACGGCGAGGACGTCCCGTGCCGCTGCGGCAACACGGGCTGCCTCGAAGCGGTGGCGTCCGGGCCCGCGCTGGCCGCGAAACTGCGCCTCCAGGGCCTGGACGCCGACCGCGGCTCCGAGGTGGTCGCCTTGGCCGCGCGTGGCGAGGTGGCCGCCATTCACGCGCTTCGCCAGGCCGGGCGGGATCTCGGCGAGGTTCTCGCGTTCTGCGTCAACGTGCTGAACCCGTCCGTGATCGTGGTCGGCGGCACGCTCGCTCAGGCCGGGGACCCCCTCATGGCCGGCGCGCGCGAGGCCGTCTACCGCCGCTCCCAGCCCCTCGCCACGCGTCATCTGAGGATCGAACCGTCCCGCGCGGGTGCCGACGCCGGCATCCTCGGCGCGAGCCGCCTCGTGATCGAGCACCTCCTCTCCCCCGAATCCATCGAGGCGGCGATCGCCCGCACGTGAGCGCCGCCCGGAGATGCAGGCGCCGACGTGTAGGCGCTGACGTGTAAGCGCTGACGCAAAACCCTTGACGCGCCGGGCGACCCGTGAAAATCTGCTCTTGGCTTCGTGCGCGCAACTTATGACTTCTACTGTACAAAAGTCCTCTCGCAAGCCTCGAGAACCACCCCTCTCCACCACCCCCGAAAGGAACCACCTGTGACTCAGGAACCCACCCGGCCGGACGCTGAGCAGCTGAGGGTCGGCGTCGTCGGCATCGGCTGGGCCGGCCAGCAGCACCTGGAGGCGTACTCCCGGATCCCCGGCGTCCGCGTGGTGGCCCTCGCCGCCATGGAGGCCGAACCCCTCGCCAGGCTCCAGGCGGAGTACGACGTCCCCGCGACCTACGCCCGCTGGGAGGACATGCTCGACGCCGGCGGTCTCGACGCCATCAGCGTCGCCGTGCCCACCTTCCTGCACGCCCCCATCACCGTGGCGGCCCTCGAACGCGGCCTCCACGTGCTGAGCGAGAAGCCCCTGGCCAAGGACGCCGTCGAGGGCCAGGCCATGGTCGACGCCGCACGGCGCGCCGGTCGCGTGCTGGACGTGGCGTTCAACCACCGCCGCCGCGGCGACATCGGCGCGCTGAAGACGGTCATCGACTCCGGCGAGATCGGCCGCCCCTACTACGCCAAGGCGGCGTGGCTCCGCCGCAAGGGCATCCCGACCCTCGGCAGCTGGTTCACCAACCCGGCGCTGGCCGGCGGAGGTCCCCTGGTGGACATCGGGGTGCACGTCCTCGACTACTCGCTGCACCTGCTCGGCGAGCCCACGGTCGTCTCGGTCAGCGCCACGACGCACTCCGAACTCGGCCCGCGCGGGCTGGGTGGCAACGGCAGCTATAAGGCGACCTCCACCGAGCACCGTTTCGAAGTCGAGGACTTCTCCTCCGCCTTCCTCCGGCTGGAGGGCGGCGGCGCGCTGCTGATCGAGGCGGGCTGGGCCAGCTATCGCAACCCCGACGACGAGATCAACTTCCTCGTCTACGGCACCGACGGCGGCGCCGAGCTGCGGGTGGCCGGCGAACCGATGCCGGAAGCCGGGCACCTGACCGTCTACAAGGACACCGGCGAAGCGAGCGCCGACTACGCCCCGGTGATCGGCCCCAACGGGATGCACCAGCAAGTGGTGGAGGACTTCGTCTCCGCGGTCCGCTCCGGCCCCGAGGAATGGGCACGGCACGACGGCTCGGTCGCCCTGGGGCGCGCCCGCATCATCGACGCCGCCTACCGTTCCGCCCGCGAGAACCGGGAGGTTCAGCTCTGATGTCCCGTCCCCTGCGCATCCTCGTGTGGAACGAAGGCGTCCACGAATCACTCAACGAACCCGCCCACATCGGCGAGATCTACCCCGACGGCATGCACGGCGCGATCGCCGACGGACTCCGGGAACTGCTGCCCGGCGCCGAGGTCTCCACGGCCACCCTGGCATCCGCGCCGGACCACGGTCTGACCGAGGAGGTCCTCGCGGCCACCGACGTCCTCCTGTGGTGGGGCCACATGGCGCACGCCGAGGTGGATGACGCCGTGGTGGAGCGCGTGCAGCGGCACGTCCTGGGCGGCATGGGTCTGCTCGTGCTGCATTCGGGGCACTTCTCCAAGATCTTCATCAAGCTCCTGGGCACCAGCTGCTCCCTCGCGTGGCGCAACGACGGCGAGCGGGAACTGGTGTGGAATGTGAAACCGTCCCACCCGATCTCCGAGGGCGTGGCGAATCCGATCATCATCCCGGAGCAGGAGATGTACGGCGAACTGTTCGACATCCCGGATCCGGACGATCTGATCTTCATCAGCTCCTTCGCCGGGGGCGAGGTGTTCCGCTCCGGCGTCACCTTCACCCGGGGCAAGGGCCGGATCTTCTACTTCAGCCCCGGCGATCAGGAGTACCCGGTCTACCACCACCCCGAGGTCCGCAAGGTGCTGGCCAACGGCGTGCGGTGGGCGGCGCAGCCCGGTCTGGACCGGCGCGAGCCCGGCGTCCAGAACCTCCAGAACGGCTGGTACGAGGCGATCCCCGCGGTCTGACCGCGTTTGGGCCGCACACGGCACGAAGGGCCGGTCACCGAGAGGTGACCGGCCCTTCGCCGTCGTCGTCGCCGGGAGTTCCGGGACGATTCCGCGGGGAGGCGCTGTGCCCTTGAACGCGCAGCGTCTTTGAAGACGCTGTGCCCTGAGGAGAGCTCCGTCAGGAGACGAACACCCACAGGAGGCTCGCCATGCCGAAGCCGACCACCGAGAGCACGGTCTCCAGCACGGTCCAGGTCTTCAGCGTGTCCTTGACGGACATGTTGAAGTACTTGGAGATGATCCAGAACCCGCCGTCGTTGACGTGGCTGGCGATGATGGAACCGGACGAGATGGCCATGACCAGCAGGGCCAGCTGCGGCTGCGAGTACTGGCCGGAGGTCAGCGCCGGGGCGAGGATGCCGCCCGTGGTCACGATCGCCACGGTCGCGGAGCCCTGGGCGATGCGCATGCCACAGGCGATCACGTAGGCGGACACGATGAGGGGCAGACCCGCCTCGGACAGCGAGGTGGCGACGGCCTTGCCCACGCCGGTCGCCGCGAGCACCGCGCCGAAGAACGCGCCCGAACCGACGACCAGCAGGATCATGCCCACCGGGCGCAGCGAGGAGGAGCTGAGCTCGGACAGGTCCTTGGACGTCATGCCGTTGCGGATGCCCAGGAGCCACATGGCCAGCAGCACGGCGACCGTGAGCGCGATGGCCGGGTTGCCGAAGAAGATCAGCACGTCCCGGAAGCCTCCCGCCGGGAGGAACACGTTGCCGAAGGTCGCGCCCAGGATCAGGATCATGGGCAGGCCGATGGTCAGGGCGACGACGCCGATGTGCGGCTCGCGTCCCTTGGCCTCCTCGGATTCGGGGACGATCCGGTCCTCAGGGACGTTCACCATGACCCGCTTGCCGATCCAGGTGCCCCAGAGCATGCCGGAGACGAACCAGGCGGGGATGCCGCAGGCGAGGCCCATGATGATGATCCAGCCGAGCTCCACGTGGAAGAGGCCGGCCGCGGCCACGGGTCCCGGGTGGGGCGGCAGGAACGCGTGCGTCACGGAGAGGCCGGCCAGGAGCGGCAGCGCGTAGAGCGCCAGCGACTTGCCGCCGCGGACCGCCGCCACGTAGACGAGCGGCGCCAGGACGAAGATGCCGATGTCGAAGAACACCGGGATGCCGAGCACGAAGCCCGTGATGCCCATGGCGAGCGGGGTGCCCTTCTCGCCGAACACCTTCACGAGCCGGCCGAGCAGCACTTCCGCACCGCCGGAGCGTTCCAGGATGGCGCCCAGGACCGTGCCCAGGCCGATGATCAGGGTGATGTGACCGAGGATCCCGGCGAAGCCCTTTTCAATGAGGGCGTCGCTGCTCTTGATGGGTGAGCCCACCAATTGCTCGACCGTCACTCCGCCCACGAGGGCCACGAGCACGCCGGTGCCGACGAGGGCGATGAAGGGTTCGACCTTCACCTTGATGATGAGGAAAAGCAGGAGGGCGATGCCCACGCCTGCCAGCAGGAGCAAGCCTGCTGTGTCGTGGCGCAGCCACGACAGGAATCCATCCATGTTCTCTCCTTTGAGCTGTTCGCCTCCGGGGGCCGGGGCGCGGATGATCTATTGGGGGGGCAGGGGTGATGTCGGGGTGGCGGAGTTTCAGAGCCCGGTGCTTCAAAGGGCCTGCACGAAGGCCTTGGCACGCGCGGTGATGTCGTCCCAGTCCCCGGCGTCGACGGCGGCGGGCGGCACCACGGAGGTGCCGCAGCAGACGGCCAGCGCGCCGGCGTCGAGGTACCCGCGGGCGTTCCCGGCGTCCACGCCGCCGGACGGCAGGAGCTTGATCCCCGGGAACGGTCCTTGCAGATCCTTCAGGTACTGCGGTCCGAGCTGGCGGGCCGGGAAGATCTTCACGATCTCCGAGCCGAGGTCCAGGGCCGCGGCCACTTCGGTGGGGGTCATGGCGCCCAGGCTGATGGGCACCCCGGCCTCCCGCGCGACGGCGGCCACGTCCGGACGCAGGCCCGGTGTGACGAGGAACTGAGCGCCGGCGTCGATGGCCTCGCGCGCCTGCGCTGCGGTCATCACGGTGCCCACACCCACGACGGCGCCGTGGTCACCCGCGGTCTCGGCGGCCCGGCGGAGGTGCCGGGTGACGTCCGGGGTGGTGAAGGTCAGTTCCAGGGTGCGGATCCCGCCCTTGGCCAGGGCCTCCGCGAGGCGCGCGGCGTCCGGGATGGCCTTGGCACGGACCACGGCCAGGGTGCGGTCCTCCGCGAGAATCCGTTCGAGCTCCGAGTTGTTCATCGCTGTGCTGCTGTTCCTTCCGGGGTTCGGCGGAGCGCGCGGCCCGCGCGGGCTCCGGTGGGCCGGCCGCCGGCGATGGCCGCCGTGCCGTTGACGAGGACGTAGTGGATGCCGTCGGCGGCCTGACGCGGCTGCTCGAAGGTGGCGGTGTCCCGGACGGTCTCCGGGTCGAAGAGCACCAGATCCGCGGCGTAGCCCTCGCGCACCAGGCCCCGGCGGTCCAGCCGGAGCCGCGCGGCGGGACGCCCGCTCAGATGGTGCACGGTCTCCTCAAGGCTGAGCAGCCCGAGCTCCCGGCAGTAGCGCCCGAGGTAGCGGGGGAACGTGCCCCACGCCCGAGGATGGGGCTTGCCGCCCACCAGGAGACCATCGCTGCCGCCCGTGTGAGTGCGGTGCACCATGATGGCGCGGACGTTCTCCTCGTGACCGACGTGCTGGAGGATGCCCGTGCCACAGCGGTCCTCGAGCAGGATCCCGGCGAAGACATCAAACGGCTCGCGCTCTTCCTCCTGCGCGATCTGTTCGATGGTGCGGCCCACGTACCCGGCCAGCGCCTGGTTCTGCACGCCGCTGATCTCCAGCGTGTCCCATTCGGCGACGACACCGTGGCAGCCGTCGGATCCGTAGATCTCCACGTTCTCGCGGATCCTCGCCCGGGTCTCCGGATCGCGCAGCCGGTCCAGCGTCGCGTCCGTGCCGCCCGCGGAGGCCCAGCTCGGCAGGATCGCGGACAGCGTCGTGGCGCCGGGGAGGTACGGGTACGTGTCGAGGGTGATATCGACGCCGTCGTCGAGCGCCTCATCGATCAGGGCGAGGAGTTCACCCGCCCTGCCCTTGTTCTCCGCGAAGTTCATGGTGGCGTGGGAGAGGTGCAGCGCACAGCCGGTATCCCGGCTGAGGCCGATCATCTCGGCGTACGCGGCGAGCGCGCCCTTGCCGTACGAGCGGTGGTGCGGGGCGTAGAAACCACCCAGCTCCCCCACCGTGCGGCACAGAGCGCCGAGTTCCTCGGTGGTCGCGTACATGCCGGGCGTGTACGTCAGACCGGAGGACATCCCGAGGGCGCCCTCCTCCATCGCGATCCTGACCACCTCGCGCATGCGCTCGACGTCGTCCGGGGTCGCCTCGCCCTCGTCGAAGCCCATGACGAGCGCCCGGACGGTGCCCTGGGGCACGAGGTATGCGGCGTTCGTGGCGATCCGGCCGCCGTCGGCGTCCGGACGGTCCAGCCGGTCCAGGTACTCGCGCACGGACCGCCAGTCCCAGTCGAAGTCCTCGGGATTGTCGTTCCATCCGGCGATCTTCTGGCGGACCCCGGCGAGGGTCGGGTCATCCACCGGGGCGTAGGACAGACCGTCCTGACCCAGCAGTTCCGTGGTGACACCCTGGCTGAGCTTGGCGTAATGGTCCGGCGTGACCAGCAGTTGCAGATCCGAATGGGCGTGCATGTCGATGAACCCGGGACTCAGGACCAGCCCGTCGCCCTCGATGATCTCGCAGCCGGGATCCGCGTGCTCCCGCAGCTCGCCGGGACCGGCGATGCGGGCGATCACCTCGCCTTCGATCAGGACGTCCGCGGCCCGCCGAGGATCGCCGGTGCCGTCCACGAGGGTGACGTTCGTGAAGAGGATCTGGGTGCCGGTGTTCCGGGGAGCGCTGTTCTGTGCAGGCATCGTCGCTCCTAGAAGAAGGTCCGCACGGCGCCGACCACGGTGGGCGCGTCGGTGTCCCGGGTGGAATCGAGCACGGGGATCACGGTCCACTTGTCCAGGGCCGTGCACGGGTGGGAGAGGCCCAGCCGGATCACGTCGCCGGGCTTGACGTCCACGGGTTCGGGGAACCGCAGGAAGGCGTGCTGGTCGTTGACGGCGGCGATCTCGGCGCCGACCAGGGGAATGCCGGGCTCGCCGAGGCCGGGGCTCAGGAACTGCGGGACGGGCAGGCCCTCGTCGAAGGGCAGATCGCGCTTGCCGCCTTCGAGGATCGCCAGGCCCGGCTCGGGCTGGGACACCACGCGCACCCAGGCGTGCATGGCCGAGCGGAACGATGCCGGGCCGTCCGGATCCTGGCGGGAGAACGGCGAGATGCCGCGGTAGAAGCCGTCGTCGTGGACAATGTAGGCGCCGCTGCGGATCACCACGTCGACGCGGGGCGTGCCCGCTCCGCGACTTGTCCGGACCGGGCCGAGGACATCCACGACATCGTCGAAGTAGGCGCTGCCTCCCGCGGTGACCAGCAGCTCGTCCGCGTCGTAGAGCCCTTCGGCGAGCAGCGCTCCGTGGAGCGCGACGACGTCGGCGAGGTAGCCGCGCACGGCGGCCAGGCCGGCGTCGTCCGCCGTATGGGCGAGGGCGCCTTCGTAGCCGCCCACGCCGACCAGCCGGAGCCGCGGGGACGCGTGCACCGCGCGGGCGATGGCCAGTGCCTCCTCATGGCTGCGGACCCCCGTCCGCCCGCCGTGGCCACCGCGCTCGACGATGACATCCAGGATTCCGTCCCGGGCCGGGCTGTCCCCGGTCAGTTCGCGGTCGAGCAGGGCGACGGTGTCCGGCGAATCCACCCAGGAGACGATCCGCGCGCCGTCGGAGGCCTGCTCCGCGGCCCACCGGATCGCCTGCGGGTCCGTGAGGCTGTTGGCGAGCATGAGACGGGTGAATCCGAAGTGGCGGGCCACCCGGAGCTGGGCGGCGTTGGCGAGGGTGATGCCCCAGGCGCCCAGGTCCATCTGCCGCGCCCACAGTTCGGGCGACATGGTGGTCTTCCCGTGCGGGGCAAGCAGGATGCCGCGTTCCTCGCACCAGTCCGCGAGCAGTCGGGCGTTGACGTCGAGGGCGTCGCGGTCAAGGGTGAGCAGCGGGGTCTGAAGGCGGCCGAGCCCAAGACCTCCGAAGTCCGCGAGCCGGAGACCCTGCAGGGCCGCCGGCACGGCCTTGTGCCGGAAGTCGAGGATCTCCTCCCCCACGCTCCGGACCCGGTCCGGGTCGTACATGGTCTGGCTCACTGGTGCACCTCGTCATCGTGGTCGCTCTCCCGGCCCTCACGGTGTGAGGAACCCGAAGGAACTTGCGTTGCGTAATTTGCAATCGATATTGCAAAATGTCTGCCTTCATGTTTAGCATTGAGCCGGGGCCGCGTCAACGGATGCGGCCGGAATCGTGTGAGCAGACCGTCGCAAAGGAGCCGAGATGCCACGAGCCATCTGCCTGGGAGAGACCATGGCGATGCTGACCCCGGGCGGCAACGGGAATCTGGAGACCGCGGACACGCTGCATCTCGGGGTGGGCGGTGCGGAGTCGAACGTGGCCCTGGGCCTCGCGGCGATGGGGCTGGACACGGCCTGGATCAGCCGAGTCGGCGACGACGGCTTCGGGCGGCGCATCCTGCGCGAACTCGAGCGGCATCGCGTGCGGACCGACGGTGTACAGCTCGACCCCGAACGTCGCACGGGCCTCTACGTCAAGGTTCCCGGCGACGCCGGCACCGGCTCCGCGATGCTCTACTACCGCAGCGGTTCCGCGGCCTCGGCGATGGATCCGGCCCTGCTGGAGGACCCCGCCGTCGCGGACCTGCTCGACGGCGCCGATCTCATTCACCTGAGCGGCATCACCGCCGCCCTCGGCGACTCGTGCCGCGACCTGCTCCTGGCCCTCCTCTCCCGGCCCCGCGACCGGCAGCTGATCAGCTTCGACGTCAACTGGCGGCCCGCACTCTGGGAGGGCAGGGATTCGTCGGTCGTCCGCCGGCTCGCCAATCTGGCCGACATCGTCCTCATGGGCAAGGACGAGGCGCTTCTCGCTTTCGGCACCCAGGACGAACGGGAACTCCGTGCCCTGCTGCCCGATCCGGGCGTGCTGGTCCTCAAGAACGAGGCGATCAGCGCCATCGCCCTGGGGCACGACGGCGAACGCTGGGAAGTCCCTGCGCTCCACGTCGAAGTGGTGGAGCCGGTGGGGGCCGGAGACTCCTTCGCCGCCGGCTACCTGAGCGGCGTGGTGTCCGGACTGGAGCAGCCGCTCAGCCTGCGCCGCGGCCACGTCGCCGCCGCGTGCACCCTCACGGTCCACGGCGACAGGGGGCCTCTCCCGGACGACGAGGATCTCGACCGCATCCTGCGCTGCCCCGAGCGCGAGTGGGAGGCCATCACCGTGGCTCACGGCCGGTTCCTGGTGGGACAGTCATGAGCCAGAGTCTGGTGCGCGCCCTGGATCTGCTGTCGGCGCTGGCCGCCGGCCCCGCCACCCTCGACGAGCTCGCGTCCACCGCCGACGTCCACAAGACCACCGTGATGCGACTGCTGCACAGTCTGGAGGACCGGAGGTTCGTGGTCCGGGACGCCCAGCAGCGCTACCGTCTCGGCTCGAAGCTGTTCGAACTCTCCAGCCTGGCGCTGGAGCAGCGGGACATCCGCAGCTCCGCCCACCCCTATCTGGCGCGGCTCAACGAGGCCACGGGGCACACGGTGCACCTCGCCGCCCCGGAGGGCCGGGACATCGTCTACATCGACAAGCTGGAGTCCCGGCATCCGGTGCGCATGTACTCGCGGATCGGCCTGACCGCCGCCCTGCACGCCGCCGCGGTGTCCAAGGTGATCTTCGCGGACCTGCCCCTCGAGCAGCGGAAGGCCCTGGCCGACAGCCTCGAGTACCGCCGGTACACGGACAACACCATCGCCGGCCCGGAGGCCTTCCTGCGCGAGCTGGAGCAGGTCGCCGACCAGGGCTGGGCGCTCGACGGCGAAGAGTTCGAGGAGTTCGTGCACTGCGTCGCCGCGCCCATCCGGGATGCCGGCGGCCGGGTGGTCGCGGCCGTCTCCTGCTCTGTTCCCACCGTCATGCTCGACCGCGAAGGCCTCCTGGGCCTGCTGCCTGCGCTCCGGGAATGCACCGACGCCGTGTCGGCCGAGCTCGGCTACACGAAGCGGTGACGCCTCCGCGGCCGGCCTGACCGGCCTTCACCAGCACGTTCTTCCATCAGCACCGAATTCAGATCAGCAACGAATTTAGATCAGCACCTTACATAGATCAGCACCGAAAGGAATCACCATGAGCTCCAAGGAAATCGTCTTCACCGAGAACGCTCCGGCACCGGCCCACACCTTCTCCCAGGGGGTGAAGAAGGGCGGCCTGTTCCAGGTGTCCGGCCAGGGTCCGATGGATCCCGAGACCAACCAGTACATCGGCGACGGCGACGTCCGCGTCCAGACCCGCCGCACCCTGGAGAACGTCAAGGCCATCCTCGAAGCCGGCGGCTCCTCCGTGGAAGACGTCGTGATGTTCCGCGTGTACCTGACCACCCGCGACGACTTCTCCGCCATGAACGAGGTCTACGGCGAGTTCATCCAGGAGAACGTCCCGAGCGGCCAGCTCCCCAGCCGCACCACGGTGTTCGTGGACCTGCCCCACGAGGTCATGCTCGTCGAGATCGACGCTCTCGCCGTCACCGCCTGAACACGGCGGACGCCGCCCGGAGCCTGATCACTCAGGCTAACCACCGGGCAGCACGAAGGCCCGGAGCGGACAGCCGCTCCGGGCCTTCAGTGTTTTTTGAGGCGCCCGCCTCAGCCCTGTGCCGCCCCGTCCTGGGCCGCCCGACGCTCCAGCAACGCGCGTGTGCGGAACGGCATCGTCTCCTCAAGAGACACCGCCGTGCTCGACCGGACCACTCCCGGCACCGCGACCATCGCCTGCGTGACCCGGTTCAGATCCGAGGTGTCCCGTGCCACCACCTTGACCAGGAAGTCCGCGTCGCCGGTCGTCTTGTGGATCTCCACCACCTCGGGGATCTCCTGGACGCTCCGCACCGCCGTCGCGCTGTCCGCCTGAGCGATCGCCAGAGAGACGAAGGCGACCAGACCGTAGCCGAGGGCGGACGGCGGCACCCGCTGGGTGAAGCCGAGCAGGAGCCCCTGACGGTTCATCCGCTGCAGCCTGGCGTGCACGGTGTTCCGCGAGACGCCCACGAGGTGGGCGAGGCGCAGCACGGAAGCACCCGGCTCCTCGTCCAGGGCGAGCAGGATACGGGCGTCGAGCGCGTCCAGGCCATGGGGGTCATTCATCGGTGATTCCCTCCTCGTCTAGGCAATAATGCAGGTGTTTTGGATCTTGGCTAGGCAATCATCCCAGTGAAAATGGCCGAGCTTGCGCGGATGTACCAGCGTTCCGAAAATTCTCTCATGAGCATCTTGCAGGTCCGTCGTCCGCAGGACGTCCCCCCGACTCGTCCGGACTCCCCCGTCGCTCCCACCGACGCGACCCCCTCCGCCACCCCGGAGAGCACCCGGCACGGGCTGGCGGAAGACCTGCTCGGGCTCATCACGGGAACCTTCATCGCCTCCCTCGGCCTGTACCTTCTGCACAGCAGCGGGACGGTGACCGGAGGGACGGCGGGGCTGTCGCTCCTGCTCAGCTACGCGGTCGGCGCCCCGTTCGGCGTGGTCTTCCTCATCGTGAACGCCCCCTTCTTCGCCCTGGCGGCCTGGAAGAAGGGCTGGAACTTCACCCTGCGCACCATCGTGTGCGCCCTCGCTGTCTCCGCGCTGACCTCTCTGCACCCCCTGGCCCTCGGCGAGATCCACCTGAATCCCGTCTACGGCGCACTGGCCGGCAATCTGCTCTCCGGCGTCGGGCTGCTGATCCTGTTCCGGCACAAGGCCAGCCTCGGCGGATTCAACATCCTGGCGCTGCTCATCCAGGAGCGCATCGGCTGGCGGGCCGGCTACGTGCTCATGGTGGCCGACATTCTCGTGATCCTCGGCGCCCTCACCGTGGTCCCCTGGAACCTGGTGCTGCTCTCGGCGGCCGGGGCGATCGTCCTGAACATCATCCTGGCGTTCAACCACCGCCCGGGACGTTACACCGGCATGTAGAGTCGTCGTCCGGGCTGCCGGCTCGAACCGGCTTCAGCCCACGGACGGGCGTCGCACCCGGCGTGCCAGGGCCGCGACGGCCCAGACCACGAGGAAGGACGCGACCAGGAGCAGGCCGGCGTCGCCCAGATCGATCGAGGCCAGGAACCCGGTGACCGGATCCTCCAGCCCGAGCAGCTCCCGGAACAGCGCCCCGAGCGTGATGGTGGCGACGAACAGGGCCGACACGGCGGACATCCCGGTCACCACCAGGTTGAAGCGGAGCCGCTGCAGGGGCTGGGCGAGCGCGTTCCGGTAGAGCGTCATCATCGCCGCGCCATTGGCCGTGTCGAAGAGGGTCATCGCAGCAGAGAACGCGAACGGCATGGCCAGCAGCGCGACGGCGGGCACCCCGGCCAGGACCGCCGACGCGGAGGTCACGAGCAGGCCGACCGTGGTCGCGGTGTCGAAGCCGAGACCGAACAGGAACCCGACCGCGTACAGATGGCGTGGGGCCTGCACGGCCTTCAGCGGCGCGGCCACCAGACGCGCCGCCAGGCCGCGCGGTTCAAGATCCTGCGTGCTGACCGGATGCCCCTCCCGCAGCAGCCGTGCCGTCCGGGCTGTGCCGAAGAACGCGCCCGAATTGAAGAGGCCGAGCGTGAGGAGGAAGAAGCCGGACACGGCCGCCCCCGTGCAGGACAGCACCACGTTCGCCGTGCTGCCTTCGGCGAAGAGCTGCTGCATGGACCCCACCCCCAGCACCACGAGCGCGCAGGCCAGGACCACCACGGTGCAATGCCCCAGGCTGAACGCCAGGCCGACACCGGTGTGATACCTGCCCTGCGCAGCGAACCGGCGGCTGGAATTGTCGATGGCCGCGATGTGGTCCCAATCGTAGGAGTGCTTCACACCGGCCAGGTACGCCACCGCGCACAGGCCCAGCGCGGTGCCGGACTGAGGCCCGGCGGCGGCGAGCAGGAACGCCCCGGCCAGGAGGTGCAGGACGAGGACCACGGCTGCGGCCCGGAGGGTCTTGTGTCGCATCTCGGTACTTCCTCAGGTCTGTGGTTGCAAAAGTCGGTGTCTTCCGCCGCCAGTCAGGTGCGCCGTCAGTATTTGCGCAGGTCGACGGGCGGCTGCCCGTGCCATTCGCGGCGCATCCAGTCCAGCGCCCGGTGAAGGACGGCCTCCGCGGACTGGGTGCTGCCGGTCAGGGCTCGCAGGACGAAACCCGGCACGGCCAAGCGGGTGATCCCCAGCAGCGCACCCGACGACGCCGGCTGGAGCAGGACGCCGAGCTCCTCACGGAGCCGCTGCACGGCGTCGTCCTCCGCACGGGGGTCGACCACGAGCAGCGTGGCGAGGTGCGAGTGCCCGCCGAGCATGAGACGGGCCGTGCCGCCCTGGTCCGGGCGCAGCAGGAGGTTGTCGGAGACCGCGAGCCGGCCGCCCACGTGCACGCGGGTGCGCAGGGACACCTCGTCGAAGCGGAACGAGGTGCCGTCGGGCGCCCAGCCGTGCGTGACGGTCTCCGCGAGGGCGAGCGACGCCGTCGGATGCATCCACACCTCGGTGTCCTGGTGGTAGCTGGCGGCCTGATAGGCGATCAGCGCGTCCGGGACGGATTCGAGGCGCGCACCGGCCTCCAGGCGGAACTGCTGGCTCGACCGGGCGGGACCCTGGGGCGTGCGGTAGACCTTGGTGGCCGACTGCGTGGTCAGAAGGAGCGACGTGTCCGCGCCCAGCTCCGCGCCGAGCACGTACCGGTCCCCGCCCAGATAGCCCCCGCCCGGATTGATGGCGGTGACCAGGACCTGCCCGTCCTCCTCAGTGGTCCTTTGAGCGGCGGGCCGGGCCCCAGCCCCCGGATAGAGCGGCCGGAGCATCCGGAGCGCGCCGGAGTGGAACTGCCCGGTCACCACGGAGCGGCCGTTTCGGGCCTCGAGCCGGAGACGCAGCTCGCCTGTGGGCTCCGCCGGGCCGGCACCGGAAGCCACGTGAGCCCCGGCCGCCCCCTGAGACACGGCGGTCACGGTCACGCGAGGTCCGTCATGAGCACGTCCCGGCGGATCCAGTTCAGCACGTAGTCCAGGCCGTCGTCGGTCTTGAGGTTGGTGAAACAGAACGGGCGGTCTCCGCGGAACGACCGCGAATCGCTCTCCATCACCGCCAGATCCGCGCCCACATGCGGCGCGAGGTCGGTCTTGTTGATGACCAGCAAATCCGACTTGATCATGCCCTGCCCGGCCTTGCGCGGGATCTTCTCCCCCTGCGCCACGTCGATGACGTACACGGAGAAGTCCACGAGTTCCGGGCTGAAGGTGGCCGAGAGGTTGTCGCCGCCCGATTCGACGAAGATCAGCTCCAGGCCGGGGTGGCGTTCCTTCAGGTCCTCGATCGCCGCCGTGTTCATGGAGGTGTCCTCACGGATGGCGGTGTGCGGGCAACCGCCGGTCTCCACGCCGACGATCCGGTCCTCCGGGAGCACGCCGTTGCGCGCCAGGATCTTGGCGTCCTCGATCGTGTAGATGTCGTTCGTGATGGCGGCCATGGAGAAGTCGTCGATGAGCGCACGGGTCACGCGCTCCACCAACTGGGTCTTCCCGGCGCCCACGGGGCCGCCGATGCCGATGATGACGGGATCGTTCATGGTCTGCTCCTCAACTGGCGAACATGCGCGCACGCTGGTGCTCGTGCCGCATCTGATGGATTTCAAGGGCGGGCGCCGCGGCGCCGAAGTGCCGCTCGTCGGCGGTCCTGGACCGTTCGACGGCGGCGGGCACCCGGGCGCGCACGCCCGCCAGGACGCGTTGCCCGGAGAGCTGGCCCAGCGGGATGGCCCGCACGGCGTTGTAGGCGAGGGAGGTCAGCGCCGCCGAAAGGTGCGCCTCCACGACGGTGCCCTCGTCGAACCCGAGCCCGTGAGCAGCGAGGGCGAACGCCAGGACGAAATGACCCTGACAGTCGCCCGCAGCCACCGCGTCGGCGTAGGCCTCCACGGCCGGCGAGGGGAACGACTCGCGGGCGATCTCCAGCAGGCGGCGGCCCATCCGCAGGCTCGCCTCCCGGAGCTGACGCGGGATGAGCAGCGCGCCGAGTTCTGCGTCGAGGTCCTGAAGACCGTCAAGAGCCGCTCCGCCGGGGTGATCACCCAGCCCTGCCGCCAACCGGCAGGCCCGGCGCACCGCGATGGCGTCCGTGAACGTCAGCTGGGTGCTGAGGTATCCCTCCAGCCAGGCCAGCAGGGTGTGCTCGTCCGTCACCTCGCCACTGTCCAAGTACGGTTCCAGGCCGAAGGAATGGCTGAACGCACCGGTCGGCAGGGCCGAGTCGGTGAGCTGAAGGAGCGCCGCGAGGCTGGGGGCCGGACGGCTCATCAGTGGGTGTGCTCCGCGTGCCGGAACGGCACGGCCATGACCAGTTCCTGACGGCTGTACGGCACGTGATGGTGGTTCAGGAAGTCCTCCACGGTGTGGTCGTACTGGCACACCATGACGTCGGCGGCATAGTCCGAGTCCGGCCCGAAGAACTGCGCCTGCAGGTGGCGGTTGCCGAGCGAGTGGGCCGTGAACAGCGCCTCCCCGATGCTCCGCGGCGCGATCACCAGCACGTCGCTGGCCTCCACGGCCACCACGACGGCGTTGCCCTCCTCCGCGAACAGCACGTCGCCGTCGCGCAGATCGGGTGAGCCGGCCGGCAGCCGGATGCCGAGCTCGCGGCCGTGGTCACTGGTCACGCGCTGAATCCGCTTGGCCAGGTCCGCCACGGGAAGGGTGACCTTCTCGCGGTGGCCGGCCGGGAAGGGGTGGTCCTCGTCATGGATGTTGCCGAGGATGCTGGTCACGATCATGGTCGTCTCTTTCTCCGGGGCCGGTCCGGAACAGGTGTCAGAACAGGAAGTACCGCTGGCCCAGAGGCACGGAGTCCACGGGATCGCAGGTCACGACCTCGCCGTCCACCCGCACCTCATAGGTCTGCGGATCCACGTCGAGACGCGGAGTCTCCCCGTTGAACGGCAGGTCCTGTTTCCGCAGGTTCCGGATGCCACGCACCGGCCGGATGACCTTCTTCAGCCCCAGCGAGGCGGCCACGCCGGCGTCCACGGCCGCCTGCGAGAGGAAGGTGATCGAGGAGGCCTGGACACTGCCGCCGTACGCGCCGAAGGCCATGCGGAGGGTCTGCGGCTGCGGCGTCGGGATCGAGGCGTTCGGGTCGCCCATCACGGAGTTGGCGATCGTGCCGCCCTTGAGGACCAGGTCCGGCTTCACGCCGAAGAACGCCGGATCCCAGAGGACGAGGTCCGCGAACTTGCCCACTTCGAGGCTGCCCACCGAATCCGCGATGCCCTGCGCGATGGCGGGATTGATCGTGTACTTGGCGACGTACCGCTTGATGCGGAAGTTGTCCGAGTCCGTGCCGGCGTCCGGCGCCGTCGTGCTGCCGTCGGGATTCAGGTGGCCGCGCTGGGCCTTCATCTTGTCCGCCAGCTGCCAGGTGCGGGTCACCACTTCCCCCACGCGGCCCATGGCCTGGGAATCGCTCGACATGATCGAGAACACGCCGAGATCATGCAGCACGTCCTCCGCCGCGATGGTCTCGGGCCGGATGCGGGAATCGGCGAACGCGACATCCTCGGGGATCGCCGGGCTCAGGTGGTGGCACACCATGAGCATGTCCAGGTGCTCCTCCGCCGTGTTGCGGGTGAAGGGGATCGTCGGGTTGGTCGAGGCGGGCAGGACATTGGGCTGGGCCGCGATCGCGATGATGTCCGGCGCGTGACCACCGCCCGCGCCCTCCGTGTGGAAGGTGTGGATCACCCGGTCTCCGATGGCCGCGACCGTGTCCTCCAGGAAGCCGCATTCGTTCAGGGTGTCCGTGTGGATGGCGACCTGCACGTCGTACTCGTCCGCGACCTGCAGCGCCCTGTCGATCGAGGCGTGGGTGGCGCCCCAGTCCTCGTGGATCTTCAGGCCGATGGCGCCGGCGCGGATCTGCTCCGCGAGAGGTTCGGTGCTGCTGGCATGCCCCTTGCCGAGCAGGCCGATGTTCATCGGGAACGCCTCCGCGGCCTGGAGCATCCGGGCGATGTGCCAGGCGCCGGGCGTGACCGTGGTGGCTTTGGTGCCCTCGGCCGGTCCCGTGCCACCGCCGATCATCGTGGTCACGCCGGAGGCCAGGGCGGTGGGGATCTGGTCCGGGGAGATGAAGTGGATGTGGGTGTCGATGCCGCCCGCGGTGAGGATCTTGCGCTCCCCCGCGATGATCTCGGTGGAGGACCCGACCACGATGTCCACACCGTCCTGGATGAGCGGGTTCCCGGCCTTGCCGATCGCCTGGATGTGGCCGTCGCGGAGTGCGACGTCTGCTTTGTAGATCCCGCTGTGGTCCACGATGAGCGCGTTGGTGATGACCGTGTCCGGCACGTCGCCGCCGTCGCGCGTCACCTGGCCGTTCTGGCCCATGCCGTCGCGCAGCACCTTGCCGCCCCCGAACACCACTTCCTCGCCGTAGACGGTCAGGTCCCGCTCCACCTCGGCGAACAGGCCGGTGTCACCGAGCCGGACGCGGTCACCGGTGGTGGGCCCGTAGAGCTGGGCGTACTGCGTGCGCGGGATCGCGAGATTCGGCAGGCCGCCGTCCTCACTCGCAGCCGACGACGACGGCGCCGCATCCGCGCCGTCGTTCGGTGCCGCCGCGTCATCCAGCGGGCCCTCGGTCAGTCCGCGCAGGCCGTACACCTCGCGCGCGCCGGCGAGCGGGACGAGCCGCACGGTCTTGGTGTCGCCCGGCTCGAAGCGCACGGCCGTGCCGGCCGGGATGTCGAGCCGGAGCCCGTGTGCTGCCTGCCGGTCGAAGTCGAGGCCGCGGTTGGTCTCGGCGAAGTGGAAATGCGATCCGACCTGGACCGGCCGGTCGCCCGTGTTGGTGACGGCGAGCTCGGTGACGGGACGGCCCGCGTTGAGCGTGATGTCGCCGTCCGCCACCAGGGTCTCGCCGGGCGTGAAGGACGGGGAGGACGGGGTGCTGTTCTCGATGCTCATGACTCGGCCTAACGGATCGGTTCGTGGACGGTGACGAGCTTGGTGCCGTCGGGGAAGGTGGCCTCGATCTGGACGTCGTGGATCATCTCCGGCACCCCTTCCATGACGTCCTCGCGCCGGAGGATCGTGGCGCCCCAGGACATGAGTTCTGCCACCGACCGGCCGTCCCGCGCCCCTTCGATCAGTTCGTAGCTGAGGATGGCGATCGCCTCGGGATAGTTGAGTTTCAGCCCGCGGGCCTGTCTGCGCCGCGCCAGATCGGCGGCGACCACGATCATCAGTTTTTCCTGCTCACGTGGGGAAAGGCGCATGGGGAGGCTCCTGCTGACAGGAGTGACGGCTCAGGGGTTCCGGCACTCACGAGGTGGGGGAATTTGATCGTACGACCACAAGCAGCGGATCTGTTTCATGGGGCAACAGAACCGTGGCGTGTCGCTGTTTGTTACCGACGGGCTCGCGGCCGTCGCCGCCTCACCGCGGGTCGGCAGGCAGGACGTGCGCGCCGCTGCGGTCCGTCGCGAGAGCGAGGGAGGACACGTAGCGGATCTCGCCCTCCGGCCCGTCCACGGCGGAGCGGATCATGTCAGGACGTTCGAATTCCAGCCCCGTCACGTGACACAGCAGCGTCTCCCCGGAGGGGTTGCCGTGCTCGTCGAACATCGGCAGGTCGACGCCGTCGTCGGCGCGGCGCAGGTAGAACTTGCCTCCGGTGAGGATGGCCATGAGCGGGGTGGCGATGAACGCGACCAGGACGGCGACCACGGGCGAGAACGGCTGGATCGCCGGACCGAAGGCCCCGAAGAACACCGCGATCGAGAGGCCCGCCGAGAGGATCATCGAGACGAAGCCCACCGGATTGATCGCGTAGAGCATGCCGCGGCGGAACTCCGGGATCTTCGGGGAGATCTTCAGGACGTACTTGTTGATGCCGATGTCCGTGGCGACCGTGACCACCCAGGCCATGGCGCAGTTCGCGTAGAAGCCGAGGATCGCGTTGAGGAAGGAGAACATGTCCGCCTCCATCAGGACGAGGGCGATGCCCACGTTGACCACCACGAACACGAGCCGCCCCGGGTAGCGACGGGTGAGCCGCGTGAAGGAGTTGGTCCAGGCCAGCGAACCGGAGTAGGCGTTGGTCACGTTGATCTTGATCTGCGAGATGACCACCAGGACCACCGCGAGCGTCATGGCGAGCCACGGCGGCATCATCTCCCGGTAGACGCCGAGGAACTGGTGCACCGGCTCATTCGCCGTCGCCGACGCCGCCGGGTCGAGCCGTGCGACGAGGTACACCGCGATGAAGAGACCGACCGCCTGCTTGATCGCGCCGAACACCACCCAGCCCGGGCCGGCCAGGATCACGGCGCGCCACCAGGAGCGGCTGTTCTCCGGCGTCTTGGGCGGCATGAAGCGCAGGTAGTCGATCTGCTCGGCGATCTGCGCCATGAGCGAGAGGCAGACACCGGCGGCGAGCATGGCCGAGGCAAGATCCACCCCGCCCTGTCCCGAGGTGCCCTGGTAACTGAGGAAGGCGCCGAGCGAATCCGGGTGCGCCGCCACGAGATACACGAGCGGCACCACCATGAGCAGGAGCCACAGCGGGGTGGTCCAGACCTGGAGCTTCGCCAGGGCGTTCATGCCGAAGATGACGAGCGGGATGATCAGCACGGAGGAGATCAGATAGCCCAGCCAGCGCGGGATGCCGAGGCCCAGTTCAAGGCCCTGCGCCATGATCGAGCCTTCGAGGGCGAAGAAGATGAAGGTGAAGACGGCGAAGATGACGTTGGTCAGGATGGAGCCGTAGTAGCCGAAGCCGGAGCCGCGGGTGATGAGATCCAGATCGATGTTGTAGCGCGCCGCGTAGTAGGCCAGCGGGAAGCCGGTCACGAAGATGATCACGGCCGCGATCGCGATGCCGAGCAGCGCGTTGACCGTGCCGTACGCCATGCCGATGTTGGCGCCGATCGCGAAGTCGGCGAGGTAGGCGATGCCGCCCAGCGCACTGGTTGCGACGACGCCGACGCCCCACTTCCGGTAGGAGCGCGGTGCGAAGCGGAGGGTGTAGTCCTCCAGGCTCTCCCGGGTCGCCGCCTGGGCGGCGGCGTCCTGAGGTGACGCCTGCTGAGACGGTGGGGTCTGGGGTGTGGTGAGGGTGTCCTGCGTCAAGAGCTGCCTCCTGGTGGTCGGATGAGGTTCCTGCTCAGCACGCTACGGAGCCGCGATGCCCCCGTGATGACGCTGGTGTTTCGGTGAGGTATCGACGTGTGTCGGCGGGGTAAATCCGCGTTTCGGCCACATTTCGCGGAAGCGGTGGCGAAGCCGGCCCGCGCCACTTGCCTGTGAATCAGATCACGTGTATCTTCAAGTTTTGTGGTCCTCTGAGGCCACGAAGGATTGTGACCCGGGATGGACCGGGGCAAGACCTAGGAAACACCCCTGTGGGTGGGTCCTAGGTCTTTTGTCGTTTCCGGGCCAATGTGGGCCCGGAACAGCGGAAGAAAGGACCCACCATGGCATCGGTCGATTACCGGTCGCTGGCCGCCGACATCCTGCGGGAGGTCGGCGGAGAGGACAACGTGTCCAGCGCCGTGCACTGCGCCACCCGCCTGCGCTTGCGCCTCAAGGACGAGGGGAAGGCCGACACGGGCGCCATCGAGAAGCTCCCCGGCGTCATCACCGTGATGAAGGCCGGAGGCCAGTACCAGGTGGTCATCGGCAACGACGTCCCCACCGTCTACGCGGAGCTGAGCCGGATCACGCGCTTCGGGTCCGAAGACGCGGGCGCCGGGGGCGACGCCCCCACCCAGGGCAATCTGTTCAACCGCTTCATCGACATGGTCTCCGGGATCTTCACCCCGATGCTGTGGCCGCTCGCCGGATCGGGTCTCTTCAAGGCCTTCCTCACCATGGCCACCACCTTCGGCTGGATCAAAGCCACCGATCAGAGCTACATCATCCTGGCCGCGGCCGCCGATGCGCTCTTCTATTTCCTGCCCATCTTCCTCGCCGTGACGGCGGCCCGCCGCTTCAAGGCGAACCAGTTCACGGCCATGGCGATCGCCGGCGCCCTCGTCTACCCGACCATCGTCGCCCTCGCGGCCGACGGCAAGCCCGTCGCGTTCGCCGGGATCCCGGTCGTGATGATGAACTACACCAGCTCGGTCATCCCGATCCTCGTGGCGGTCTGGCTGCTCGGTCACCTCGAGCGCTTCCTGCTGAAGATCCTTCCCTCGGCCGTCCGCAACTTCCTGGTGCCGCTCCTCTGCATCGCGATCATGGTCCCGCTCACCCTCATGACCGTCGGCCCGGTCACCACCTTCATCTCGGCCGGCATCTCGAACGGCGTCTCGGCGATCTTCGGTTTCGCCCCCTGGCTGGCGGGCGCCATCATGGGCGGCCTGTGGCAGGTCTTCGTCCTCTTCGGCCTGCACTGGGGCTTCGTCCCGCTCATGGCGACCGACCTCGCCACCCTGCACTACTCGATCATGTTCGGCCCGGTCGTCCCGGCCGTGCTCGCCCAGGCCGCTTCGATGCTCGCCGTCGCCCTCCGCAGCCGGAGCGCCAAGCGCCGGGCCGTGGCCGCGCCCGCCGCCCTGTCCGGTTTCCTCGCCGGCGTCACCGAGCCAGGCATCTACGGCGTCAACCTCCCCCTGAAGAAGCCCTTCTACTTCGGCATCGCGGGCGGCGCCGTCGGCGGTGCGATCGCGGGCATGGGCGGCAGCGCGGCCACGGCGTTCGTGTTCCCGTCCCTGCTCTCCCTTCCCGCCTTCTCCCAGGTCGGCAGCTTCGCCGTCCTCATGCTGGGCGTCCTGGCCGCGGTGCTCATCGCCTTCCTCCTCACCTTCTTCTTCGGACCCCGCGAGCAGGCGGACGACGACGCCGCAGCCGCCGCGCAGGAACCGGCCGGCCCCGCCGTGGCCGCCGCCGGGAACATCACCGTCCTGGCTCCCGTCACCGGGGCGGTCGTCGCCCTGGCCGACGTCCCGGACAAGGTCTTCGCCTCGGGCGCCATGGGTGCGGGCCTCGGGATCGTCCCCGAGGAGGACCGGGTCTACTCCCCCGTCTCCGGCACCGTCCAGGCCGTCATGAAGACCGGCCACGCCTACGGCATCAAGTCGGACGACGGCGTCGAGGTGCTGGTGCACATCGGCATCGACACCGTGCAGATGAAGGGCGAGGGATTCGTGTCCGCCGTGTCGCGCGGTGACCGCGTCGAGGCCGGCGCCCTGCTCGCCACCGTCGACCGCGCCAAGGTTCTGGAGGCCGGCTACGACACCACCACCCTCATGGTGGTCACCAACACCAAAGACCTCACGGCCGTCGTGCCGCTCGCCCAGGGCCGCCTGACGCACGGGGTGCCGGCGCTCGACGTCGAACTCTGATCCGGTCCCGAAAAGAAGACGGCATTGAGAAGAACACAAGGAGCACCAGCATGAGCAACACCGTGACCCGGCCCGCGACCGGCCCCTTCCCGGAAGGCTTCCTCTGGGGCGGCGCGACCGCCGCGAACCAGGTGGAGGGCGCCTATGCCGAAGGCGGCAAGGGCCTGTCCATCCAGGACGTCATGCCGCACGGCATCACCACGCCCCCGACCGAGGGTCCCACGCCGGACAACCTGAAGCAGATCGCCGTGGATTCCTATCACCGGTATGTGGAGGACATCGCACTCTTCGCCGAGATGGGGTTCAAGGTCTACCGCTTCTCCATCGCGTGGAGCCGCATCTTCCCGCGCGGCGACGAGACCGAGCCGAATGAGGAAGGTCTCGCCTACTACGACCGGGTTCTGGACGAGCTGGAGAAGCACGGCATCGAGCCCCTCGTGACCATCAGCCACTACGAGACGCCGCTGCATCTCGCACGGCAGTACGGCGGCTGGACCAACCGGGAGCTGATCGGGTTCTACGAGCGGTACGCCCGGGTGCTGTTCGAGCGCTTCGGCTCCCGCGTGAAGCACTGGCTCACCTTCAACGAGATCAACTCGGTCATCCACGAGCCGTTCATGTCCGGCGGCATCCCGACGCCCCGCGAGGACCTGACGGACTCCGACCTCTACCAGGCCATCCACCACGAGCTCGTGGCGTCCGCCCGGGTGACGCGCCTGGCCCGCGAGATCATGCCGGAAGCCAAGGTCGGCTGCATGATCCTCGCACTCCCGGTGTATCCGCTGACGCCTGCTCCGGCCGACGTCGTGAAGGCGATGGACACCGCTCACGCCAGCTACGCGTTCGGTGACATCCACTGCCGTGGTGAGTATCCGGGCTATCTCCTCCGCTTCTTCCGGGACAACGGCATCGAATTGGAGATCACCGACCAGGACCGGGAGGACCTGCGGAACACGGTCGACTTCGTCTCCTTCAGCTACTACATGAGCATCTGTGAGACCGCCGATCCGGACCACCAGGTCCAGGGGCCCGGCAACATCATGGGCGGGGTGCCCAACCCAACCCTCGAGGCCTCCGAATGGGGTTGGCAGATCGACCCTCAGGGCCTGCGCGTGGTGCTCAACGACTACTGGGAGCGCTGGCAGAAGCCGCTCTTCATCGTGGAGAACGGCCTGGGCGCCAAGGACCGGCTGGTCGAGGTGGACGGTGTGAAGACCGTGGAGGACGACTACCGGATCCGCTACCTGAACGATCACCTCGTCCAGGTGCGCGAGGCCATCGCCGACGGCGCGCAGGTCCTCGGCTACACGACGTGGGGCTGCATCGACATCGTCAGCGCCTCCACGGCGCAGCTGAGCAAGCGCTACGGGTTCATCTACGTGGACCGGAACGACGACGGCTCGGGCACCCTGGAGCGCTACCGGAAGAAGTCCTTCGGCTGGTACCGGGACGTGATCGCCGCCAACGGCGCCAACCTCGCCTGACCTCGTCCGCATCCCTGCCGTGTGGCGGGACCGCCCGGTCCCGCCACACGGCCGTATCCTCTCCCCAGGAGCTCTTCCGGGACGTTCCGACCGATTCCGACAGACAGGCAGCACCCATCGTGGAGATCCTCCGCGTTTTCAACAACAACGTCGTCCTGGCCCGCAACGACGCGGGGCAGGAGACCATCCTGACCGGCCGGGGCCTCGGCTTCCAGGCCAAGCCGGGCCAGCAGGTGGACCCGGCCAAGGTGATCCGGGTCTTCGTGCCGGAGAACGGCCGCGACCCGGACAACTTCGGGGCCGTGGTGGCCGCGATCCCGCCCGAGCATCTGCTGCTGGCCGACCAGGCGCTCAAGGCCGTGTCCGCCGAGTTCAGCGACGCCGTGGGATCGACGCTCCTGGTGGCCCTGGCCGATCACCTGAGCTTCGCCATCAAGCGCGTCCGGCAGGGCATCCGGCTCGAGTACCCGCTGCGCTCCGAAGTCCTGCACCTCTACCCTCACGAGTTCCGCATGGCCCGCCGGATCGTGGAGCACGTCAACGCAGCCCTCGAAGTGAGCCTCCCGGAGGAGGAGTCTGTGGCGGTCGCGCTGCACCTGGTCAACGCGGGATTCTCCACGGGCAACCTGGCGTACACCTACCGCATGACGGGCGTGCTGACCCAGCTGTTCGAGGTCATGGAGACCGCCTACGGGCGCCCGTTCGACCGCGACTCGGTGAACGCGGCCCGCTTCATCACCCACCTGCGGTACTTCTTCGTGCGGGCCCATGCCGGGCGACAGCTCAACGAAGGCAATGACAAGCTGTTCACGGCGATCCGGGAGGCTTACCCGTCGGACTACGCCACCGCGGTGAAACTCCAGTCCGTGCTGGAGCTCCGGCTGGATCAGGAGCTCACGGACGACGAGGTCGCCTATCTCACCCTGCACCTGGCCCGCATGGCGGACGACTCCCGGGGCTGAACTCCCGCTGCCGAACGGGAGCGGCTGAGCGGGCGGGCTGGGCTGACGCCCGGCCGGGCGTCAGCCCAGCAGGCCGAGTTCCGCCAGAGCCCTGGCCACCCCGTGCTCCGCAGGGCCGGCCGTCATGCGGTCCGACACCGCCACAAGGTCCGGCGCCGCACCCTCCACGGCGATCCCGATCCCCGCGTACTCGAGCATCTCCAGGTCGTTGGCGCTGTCACCGATCGCGATGATGTCCTCGCGGGCCAGTCCCAGGTGATCCTGGACCACCTGGATGCCCACCGCCTTGTGGGTTCCCGCGACGAAGATCTCCCCGGCCGTGTCACCGAGCGCGGACAGCGAGCTGGGCACGAGCCCCACCTCGGGGCCGAGTTCGGCGATCACCTCGGTCAGCGGAGTGTCCGAAGCGAAGCAGGAGACCTTCGCGAAGGACGTGCCGCGCAAGTCATCGGCATATTGCATGGGACCGAGGATGTCCGCCGCGGGATCCACCGTGGCACTGTGCCGCCCCGGGCTCGTCTCCCGCCCCGCGAAGATGGGGGCCAGCACCTCGCGGAGCCGCTGATCCACCCCATGGCGGCCGTGCAGAGCATGCGGAGCTTCCAGGATGTAGGCGGCGTGGTGGGCGTCGAGCGCCTCGATCACGCGATCCGCCAGGCCCTGCTCGAACCGCGTGTCCCGCAGGGTCTCGCCGCCTACGTCGACACGGGCGCCGGCACCGGAGACGACGCCGTCGAAACCAGGATCCAGGATGCGGTCCGCGATCATCGCGAGAGGCCGCCCGGTGCACAGGAACACCTTGTGCCCGACGCTCCGCGCCAGCTGAACCGCCTCGACATGTGCGTCCGGGACCAGGCCGTGGTCCGCGTAGGTGCCGTCGATGTCCAGGAAGACGGCGCGGGGACGGAAGGGCTGCTGGCTGGTCACGCGGGAACTCCTCGGGTTGATGTCGGCCCTTCCGATCCTATCGGCCGGGCACTCCCTCCGCGGGCCTGAGACCACCCTGTGGACACGACGACGGCGACCCCCGCCGTGCCCTGCGCCGGCACCCGGGCTCGCGGCGCCGTCGTCGTCCGTCACGGGGCGACGGCGCCTCCGCGGGGCTCAGCCGAGGGGGCTCCCCACGAGTCCCCAGGACGGTTCGGGTTCGATCCCGAGGAGGGACAGGATGTGCGGGTGGACGTCCGCATGGTCCACGTCGGCGCGCTGGCCGGGTCCGCCGAGACCGGGGCCCGCGGCGCACATCCAGGCCGTGCGTTCCTCGTCGCTGTCGCCGCCGTGGTGCCCGGCGTCGCGATGACCGTGGTCGGTCAGGACGATCACGGTCCAGTCCTCCTCGCTCCGGCTGGGACGCTGTTCGATCGCGGCGAGCATGACCCCGATCTGCTCGTCACAGCGTTCGATCGCCTCCTGGTAGCGGGGCGTGACCCCCTCGTGGTGCCCGACCATGTCGACCAGGAGCAGGTAGGCGAAAGTGACCGTCGGCGCGTCGTGGAGCAGCGTGCGCGCCACCCGGGATGTCACCGCCTCGTCCATGACCTCGATGACATCCAGTTCCCCTTCCTCGGAATCGACCGGCAGGCCGGGCCGGTAGCCGCCCGGCGCGAAGACCGGACCCCCGGCGGACTCCGTCACGAGGGGTCCCCAGGCCGCCGCGGCGAACGTCGTGGCCCCGGGCACCTGCTCCCGCACGCGGCTCAGGAAGTCCGGGTACTCCCCCAGCCGATGGCCCGCGAGCTGGTTGTCCCGGATGCCGTGCAGGTCCGAGTACACGCCGCTCGCGACCGTGGACCAGACCGGCCCGGAGATGGTGGGGTTACGATCGTCGACGCGCACGGGCGCCAGGAATCCCTGCCCTGCCAGCGCGTCGAGATGCGGCGTATTGGCTTTCAGGAGGCTGTCGTGACGGCAGCCGTCCACGCCGATCACCAGGATGTGCTGCTTCTTCGCTGCGGGCATGTCGTCTGCCGCCTTTCGGTGTGCTGGTGGTGCCGCCGGATCTGGACCCGGCGCGGGGCGTGACGGAGCCACGCCCACTCTCGCAGGCCGGGCGCCGGACCTCAAGGAGGCCCGGCGTCCGGCCGGCTCGGTGGTTGAGACCGGTGGCTCTGCTCGGTGATCGAGCCCGGGTCAGCGCGTCGAGATCTCGCTGACCGCCAGATTGCCCCAGGTCAGGTTGGCCGCCTTGACGACCAGCCGGATCTTGCCCGTGGTCACGGCGGACGGCAGCTGGACCGTCTTGCGTTCGACGGCCGCAGAGTTGCCGGTCCAGGTGATCTGAGCGTTGGAGAGCTGCGTGACCCAGGCGGAGCCATCCCAGCTCTGCACATCGACGGTCTTGATGCCCTGGCCTGCGCCGAAGATGCTCGCCAGCTCCACGGCCTTCACAGGTCGAGGGCTCGCGAACTCCAGGGTGATGTTCCCCGGGAACTGGACCCCGCTGGACGGGCTCGCCCAGGGGGTCAGGTCGCTGCCGTCGGCGATGGCGGCGGGCACGGTGGACTGACCGTTGCCGAAGCTCGTCGTCACCGTCGGCGCCGCCTCGTTCAGGCCCGCGCCCGCGGTCGACTGCACCGCGCCGAGGTCCGCCATGCCCGAGGGCAGCAGCGTGCCCCGGACGTCCCGGCCGCCGTCGAACGGGATGTCCAGTCCCTGCGCGGTGACGGGCGAACCCGCGGTCGGGGCGTACCCGGCCAGATCATTGATCGAGGTGGCCGCACCGGGCGCGCTCAAGCCCGCCGTTCCGCTGAGGGCCGCACGTTCACGGGACGGGACGGGTCCACTCTGGTAGAAATTGCGGTCGTAGGTGACGGCGGCGGAGTCGCGGTAGGCGAGGCCCGCGCCGTTGTAGATGATGTTGTTGCGGAAGCTGACGTTGGAGACCGAGGTGTTCCAGACCTTGACCATGCTGAATTCGGCGCGATCAGGGTTGTTGGCGATGAACGGCGTCAGCGGGGTCCAGATGGTGTTGTTGTAGATGTCGATGTTCTTCGCGTTGGTGGACAGCGCGAAGATCTGATTGCCGTCGCCCTGGCTCACGTTGTAGCGGATGGTCGCCTCCGCGGGACCTGTGCCGGTGGAGACGGCGATGAAGAAGCCGCCCTCGTTGTCGTGGCTGTAGTTGTACTGCACCAGGCTGCGGTGCACGGAGGCGTCGGCGTCGAAGCCGTTGCCATCGCTCGCCAGGCCCCAGTACTTGGTGCCGGAGACCTCGTTGTACTCGACCACCGTGTCATCGGCGCCAGCCCACCAGATGCCGACGTTGCCGTGGTTCTGGGCGGTCTTGTCCACCCGGTTGTGATCGATCCGGGCGCCCTGGGCCTGCATCACCGTGATGCCGCCGGCGGAGATGTCATGGACGGTGTTGCCCGTGACGACCGTGCCCGTGCTCGGCGTCCAGGCGCGGTAGCCGCCCGCGGGGACCGGCATGAAGTCCCAGAGGTCGTTCCAGCCTTCGCGCTGCATCCAGGAGGACCACGTCACGATGCCGTAGGACCGGGAGTCGGCCACCTCATTGCCTTCGATGCGCAGGTTCCGGTAGAAGGTGGGAGTCGTGGAGCCCAGAGCCGAGACGATGATCCCGCCCACCGAAGGATTCGAGGAGTCGTTGCCGCTCGTGGCGCCCTGAATGCCGTGGACGTAACTGTTCCGGACGGTCACCCCGTCCACCGCACCGTAGTCGCGCGCGGTGACCTGGATGCCGATCCGCGGAGTGGCGCCTCCATTGGTGTTGGTCACCTCGAGCCCGTCGATCGTGATGTCGTGTTCGTTCTCCACCTTCACGGCGGCGTCCACGGCGCCCGCACCGTCGATCCGCGGCTTGGCCCCGGTCCCATAGCCGCCGACGACGATCGGCTGGCCCGGCGCGCCGGAGCCGTGCGTGGCGAGCTGCCCGGTCCACTGCCCGCCGGCCTTGAACAGGACCCGGTCCCCCGGTCCGAACGTCTGGGCCGAGACCTTGGACAGGCTCTTCCAGGCGGTGCCCGGAGAAAGGCCGTCCGCCGTGTCGCTGCCCGCCGGGTCGACGTAGTAGCTGGTGGCGGTCTGCACTGCCGTCTGGATCCCGGCCGGCGCCGTGACCTCTCCCGGCAAGGCCACGGCGGGAGCCAGGCCTGTCGCCAGGAGGACACCGCTGCTGGCAAGGATGGCACCGATGGTGCTGGTCCGTCGCTTCATGGCACTCCTCATCGAGTTCAATAATGAAAGGAGTTTTAATTAAGTACAGGCGGTCCGGACCCGCGTCAAGGGTTTTCCCAGCCCCGCCGAACCGGCGGGCGGCGGTCAGGATGCCGCGGCGAGGGGCGCGGGCAGCACGCTCTCGACGTCGTACAGCTGATCGTCCACCAGGTTCAGCGCATGGCGCAGGGCCCCCGACACGACGGCGCGTTCCCCCAGCGAGGACAGGCTGAGCTGCGGCGCTTCGATGCAGAGCGGCGCCAGGTAGCGGGCGAGCGGCTCCAGGAGGATCTCCCCGGAGCGCGAGACGCCGCCGCCCAGGACCACGAGTTCCGGATCGAGCGTCAGGACCAGCGCGGCGATGCCTTCCGCCAGATCGCTGGCATAGCGCTCGACCGCCCAGCGGGCCTCGGCGTCGCCGGTCTTGGCGGCGTCGAACACCGTGGCCGCTACGGATTCACCGGGCGTCCCCTCACTCAGACCGGAGAAGGCCGAGAGTCGCGACGGCGCGCGATGCCAGCCGACCAGCGGGAGGGCCCCGATCTCGCCGGAGAGCCCGCGCGCGCCGCGGTACAGCTTCCCGTTGATGAAGAGTCCCGCACCCGTCCTCATGCCGCAGTGGATGTACGCGACCTCGCTGTAGCCCGCGGCCACGCCCTTCCAGGCCTCCGCCATCGCCGCGAGGTTGCAGTCGTTCTCGACCACCACGGGGCAGGAGTAGTCCTCGGCGAAAGCGCCGGCCAGATCGACGCCCTCCCACCCGGGCAGCGCGACGGAGTGGGTGACCACGCCCGCGGTGCTGACCGTGCCGGTGGTCCCGACGCAGACGGCGGACAGCGCGGACGGCGTCAGGCCGGCGTCGGCCACGGCCTGAGACGCGGCGGCACGTGCCGCCCGGAGGCGCGCCTCCCGTCCGTCCCCGGGCAGGACCGACGCTGAGGACGTGCCGACCGGCTCTCCCGCGAGATCCGCCACGACGGCACGCACGGTCACCGATCCGATGTCCACACCCATGACGTGGCCGGCGTCCGCCCGGAATTCCACCAGGCGTCGCGGACGGCCCACCTGGCCGGTCTCCGGCTCGTGGGAGAACAGCCACCCGGCGTCGAGGAGCGAATCCACGATGCCTTCCACAGTGGGGCGGGACAGCCCGCTCTGCGTGGCCAGCTCGGTCAGGCCCATCGCACCCTGCTCACGGAGCAGTCGCATGGTCAGGACGGCGTTCTGCCGTCGCAGGCGGGAGGTGTCCCCTCGGCGCAATTCCACATTCACTCCTTCTCGAGGTCTTGACAGTTCCGTTCCCGGGACCTCAGATTAAAGAAACCTCTTTTAATTTCTATGGTCAGGGGAACCACGTGCAGTCTGCAAGTCCCATCGCGTCCGCTCCTCCAGCGGACGCACCCACCCTCGCGGTGATCGGCGCCGGCCTCCGCAGCACGGTCTACGCCCAGCGGGCCCGGGCGACCGGCGCCGTGCGGATCGTCGCCGTCGCGGAGCCGGACCCGGTGCGCCGCGAGCGGTTCGCCCGAGAGCACGGCATTCCGGCGGAGAACGTCTTCAGCGGATGGGAGGATCTCCTGGCCGGCGAACGGCTGGCCGACGGCGTCATCATCGGCACGCAGGACCGGATGCACACCGGACCTGCCGTGGCGGCGGCCAGGAAGGGCTATCACATCCTCCTGGAGAAGCCGATCGCCCCCACCGAGGAGGAGGCCACCCGCATCCTCGCGGCGGCGGAGGAGAACGACGTCATCCTCGCCGTCTGCCACGTCATGCGGTACTCCCCCTACACGCGGGCGCTGCGGACGATCCTCGAAGACGGCACTATTGGTCAAGTGATCAATGTGCAGCATCTGGAGCAGGTGGGCTGGTGGCATCACGCTCACTCCTTCGTCCGCGGCAATTGGCGCAAGGAGGCGGAGTCCGCCTCGCTCCTTCTGGCCAAAGCTTGCCACGACGTCGATTGGCTTGCCTACATGATGGGAGCAATCCCACAGCGTGTCTCCTCCTTCGGCGCGCTCACCCACTTCACGGCGGCGGCCCGCCCCGCAGGCGCGGCAGACCGGTGCTGGGACTGCCCGCTGGAAGCCATCTGCCCGTACTCGGCCAAACGGCTCTACCTCGGGTGCCTCGGCGATCCGGAGAAGGAGTTCTGGCCGCTGTCCGCCGTCACGGAGGACGCCACCCCCGAAGGTGTGGAGCGGGCGCTGCGCACCGGCCCGTACGGACGCTGCGTCTACGCCTGCGACAACGACGTGGTGGACACCCAGACCGTCTCCCTCGAATTCGGCACCGGCGCGACGGCGACCATCACCGTCACGGCCTTCGCCGCCCTGGAGCACCGCAAGACCCGGATCTTCGGGACGCACGGCTCGATCGACGGCGACGGACGCCATCTCCGGATTCATGATTTCGTCTCGGACAGCTGGACCGAGATCGACACCGGCGGGGGCGATGACGCCTCCATGGCCGGCGGGCACGGGGGCGCCGACGAATCCCTGGCGGACGCCTTCTTCTCCGCCCTCCGCCACGACGATCCCTCCCGGATCCTCAGCAGCGGACGCGAGAGCCTCGACACCCATCGGGTGGTCTGGGCCGCGGAGACCGCCCGGAAGCAGGGCACCGTGGTCACGATCCCGCCCACAGCACTTTCAGCGACACACCTTTCAATGACGAAACAGGAAGAATCGGAGTACACAGCATGAAGAACCAGAAACTGCGGGTCCTCACCGCCGTCGTCCTGGCCGGCGCGGTGGCCACCGGCGCCTCTGCGTGCGGCCAGAAGAACAGCGCCTCGGCGGCCGCCGAGCGCACGCTCAGCTATCGCTCCATCTGGAGCGCCGACGAGCCGCAGGCCAAGATCCTCAAGAGCGCCCTGGACGACTTCGCCCAGCAGGAAGGCGTCAAGGTCGACGTCAAGTTCGTCGGGCGCACGGGCGGTGACGCACTGACCACCGAGATGGCCGCGGGGAAGGGGCCGGATCTGTTCGACGCCGGCTCGGACAACCTGCCCGCCTGGCGAGCCCAGAATCTGGCCGCCCCGGTGGATGACGTGCTGAAGATGCCCGTCCCGGGCGAGAACGGCAAGACGGTCGGCGATCTGGTGCCGGCGGCCCTGCAGAAGGCCGCCTCGGACGACAAGGGCCTCGGATTCCTCCCCCACACCGCCATCTCGACCGCCGTGTGGTTCGACGCCGCCAAGCACCCGGAACTCGCGTCCGCTCCCCCGAAGACCTGGGATGAGTTCGTCGCGTACCTCAACAAGGCCAAGGCCGCCGGCCGGACCCCTATCTGTCAGGACGGGACCGTCCCGTTCTACAACGTCTACTGGCTGTACTCCGCCCTGGTGAACGCCGGCGGCTCCGGCAGCCTGCTCGGTCTCCAGAAGACCTCGGACGCATGGGACAAGCCGGAGGTCCTCGCGGCCGCGGGCAAGGTGGAGCAGCTGGCCAAGGGCGGCTACTTCCAGCCGAACTTCATCGCCACCAAGTACCCGGCCGCCCAGAACGACTGGGTTCAGGGCAAGTGCGATCTGAACATCAACGGCACCTGGCTGGCCAGCGAAGTCGCCTCCGCCACCCCGTCCGGCGCCCAGATCCGTTCCTTCCAGCTTCCCGTGGGCGGCAAGGACTCCGTGGAGGCCGGCGCACTCGGCCTCGGGGTGAACGCCAAGGGCAAGAACGCCGAGGACGCCAAGAAGTTCCTGGCCTTCTTCGAACAGTCCAAGTACCAGAAGCGCATCGCGGACGAGGCCAAGAACATCCCGGCCCGCAGCGACGTCCCCGCCCCCAAGGCCCTCTCGGACGCTCAGAAGGCCCTGGCCGACGCCAAGGACGTGCACCTGACCTACGACACGGCCGCCGGCAACAAGGCCTGGTGGAACGACATGTTCCTGCCCCTGGACGACCAGCTCCTGCAGGGCAAGATCAGCGCGGCCCAGTTCGTCCAGCAGGGCAAGCAGAAGTCCGCTCAGATCATGGCCGGGCAGAAATGACCAGTCGCCTCGCGGATGCCGGGGCGGTCCCACAGAACCGGACCGCCCCGGCGGAGGTGATCCGCAAGCCGCTGCTGCCGTCGCGGGAGAAGGTCTTCTGGGCCTTCCTCGGCCCGGCGCTGGCGCTCTACACGCTCCTGTTCGTGGCGCCGTCCTTCTTCGGGGTCTGGGTCAGCCTGACCAAGTGGGCCGGTCCGGGCTCGGAGATGTCGTGGCGCGGCCTGCAGAACTACGTGTCACTCCTCGGCAATGAGGCCTTCCTCCGGTCCTTCGGCAACACGCTGGTGCTCGCGGTGGTCAGCGGGACTCTCGTCTTCGGCGTCACCTTTCTGAGCATGGTGGTGCTGCGCCAGCTGAAGGGCCGGGCGTTCATCCGCTCCGTGGTCTTCCTGCCGGTGATCATCTCCCCCATCGCGGTCGGCGCGGCGATCGGCTTCCTGCTGAACCCCGACGGCGTGGCGAACCGGATCCTCGGCTTCTTCGGCATCGCGCCCATCGGCTTCCTCGGGCCCGACACCGTCTTCGCCTGCATCATCGGCGGAGTGGTCTGGTCTTCGACCGGCCTGTACATCGCGCTCATGCTCTCGGCCATGGACGCGATCCCGGAGGACCTGTACGAGGCGGCTCTCCTGACCGGCGCGTCGAAGTGGCAGCAATTCCGCTTCATCACATTGCCACTCTCCTGGGACGTGTTCGCCGTGGCCTCGGTGCTGTGGGTGGTGAACAGTCTCAAGACCTTCGAGATCGTCATCGCCTTCACCACAGGCGGCGCGGTCGGCGTGCCGCCGATCCAGGCCCGCACCGTGGCGGTCCAGCAGTACAACTCGGTGGTGGTGAGCGGCGGCGTGCCGGACCTCGGGGCCGGCGCCGCCATGGGCGTCATCGTGACCGTCCTGACCATCATCCTCATCGTCCTGGTCCGCCGGATCACGGCCCGCGAACAGGTGGAGCTCTCATGAGGAAACTCGGCCGCTTCTGCGGCAACGTCTTCGTCCCGTCCGTGACCGTCGCGGCCCTCTGGCTGTGGGTGGCCTTCAACCTGGTGCTGGTCGCCTGGATCGGCATCCAGTCGCTCAAGACCTCGGGCGACATCATCCAGAACCCGTTCGCCCTGCCTACCGACCCGCAGTGGAAGAACTTCGGGACGGTCTGGGAGCTCGGGCAGTTCGCCCAGGCGGCGCTCAACAGCGTGGTCGTCACGGGGCTCGGGGCGCTGCTCATCGTGGCGATCGCCGCGCCGGCCGCTTATGTGCTGGCCCGGTCGAGCAAGAAGGTGGCCGGCCCGCTCACGGCGTATTTCGCCGTCGGGCTCTCGATTCCGCTGCAGACGCTCGCGGTGCCGATCGTGGTCGCGAAGCTGGGCCTGAGCAGCTTCATGGTGGACTGGGTCACCGGCTGGTGGGACGACCGGATCACGCTGCTGATCTTCGAAGTCGTGTTCTCGCTGCCGTTCGCGGTCTTCGTCCTCACCGGGTTCTTCCGGTCCCTTCCGCACGAAGTGGAGGAGGCGGCGGAGGTCGACGGCGCGGGTCCGCTCACTCTGTTCCGGCAGATCGTGCTCCCCCTGGCAAAGCCCGGGCTGACAACGGTGCTGGTGCTCAACATCATCGGCCTGTGGAATTCGGCGCTGCTCGTGATGCTGATCGTGTCCGATCCGGAGCAGCGCACCCTTCCGGTCGCTCTCCTGAACCTGTATTCCGCCATGCAGTACAGCTCCGATTGGGGCGGCCTGTTCGCCGGGATCGTGATCCTCGTGTTTCCCATGGTCGTGCTGTATCTGTGGGTCGGGCGGCGGATCATCGACGGCATGACCGCCGGCATGGGCAAGTAACGCCACCAGCGAGGCCCGGGACCGCCACACCTCCGCGGTCCCGGGCCTCCCGCGTGTCCGCACACCGTTCGCCTGGCGGACACGATGCATCCATGGTCCGGACGATCGTGATGATTTAGCATGAACCATCACACTCGCCCTCGGCGGACGGACCTGGGACCCGTCCGCCGGCACCTCTGACCGGAGGCCTCCATGCCCTCATCCTTGTCCGCGTACCTCGACGCCCTGCCCGGCGACCGCCGCAGCATCCACTCGACCCTGTCCGCAGCGCTCCGGCAGCGTCTCGCTCCCGGGCCGGCACTCGACGGGCTCGTCTTCATCCCGGGCGAGCCGCGCCCCGTGCACAGTGACCATGAGGAGGTGTTCTGGCAGGCCACGGAGCAGCTGATGCTCTCGACCCCCTCGGGAGAGGACGAACTGCCGCTCGCCTGGCTCGGCTATCACGTGAAGAGCCGCTTCTCCGGCCGTCGCGAGGCGCAGGGCTTCCTGATCACCGACCGGCGACTGGTGGTCAAGGACGATGTGGACGGGATCTTCGGCAAGGCGCTCCCCCGCCAGTATCCGCTGTTCACGGGTCCCGGCGGGGCTGCGGCGTCCGCGGCAGAGACCACAGCGGCCGCGACGGAGTCGTACAACTGGGAGTACTCGTCCGGCCTGCTGGACGACGATCGCACCGCCGGCCTGAGCCGTCTGCTCGCCGACGCCCTCCACACCGTGCTGGAACTGTCACCGTCCCTCGGCGCCACGGTTCCGCAGGCGCCCGTCACCGCCACGGACCTCCGGGGCCGCGTGCAGGAACTGGGTCTCGGCGACGTCGTGAAGTACGACGACGACCCCCAGCAAGCGAAACACTTCGCCAAGGCGGCGAAGAAGCTGCCTCTCGAGCCGGGCGAGCGCCTGCTGGCGGCTTTCACCTCGGCCACCTTGATGGGCGTCTACGGTCTCCTCATCACGGACCGGCGACTGCTCTCCCGTGATCTCGGAGAGGAACCGGTGAGCACGGACCGGGCCGCCATCGACCCCGAAAGCCTGCGGCTGAGCCCCGACAACGACCGTCAGATCATCGCCGCTCCGGGCGCCGTCCATCAGCTGCCGGAAGGCCTCAGCCCCGAGCAGCGCCAGGCGCTCGTCACCCTGCTCCGGGAGTACGCCGAGGGGCGCGTGGCCTGAATCAGGCCACGCGCCGCCGTCGCCGGATCACTCCGGCGACGGCGGCGCCCACGGCGCCGATCACCAGCGCCACCAGCACGTATCGCCACGACATGCCCGCCGGTCCGAGCGCTGCGCCGAAGATCTCTCCGGCCGCGTCCACCGCATCCCGGGGATTGCGGAGGAGCACCCGGGAGCCCGCCGCGGTCATGATGCCGGTGAAGAGCGCCGGCACGATCCACAACAGGAACAGCGACACGATCCAGGCCAGCACCCGGCCCACACTGCGCACGCCGCACCAGGCCAGTACCGCGCCCACCAAGACGGCGGGGAGCCACTCCAGCAACGGCACCGGGGAGGCAATCCGGAACGGGCCGTCCTGCGCGTACAGCAGCGTGCTGAGCCACGAGTTGACGACGAGGGCGCCCGTCGTCAGGCCCAGCGCGGCGCCCGGCGCCGGAGCGCGTGACACGAGCACCGCGACCAGCAGGCCCACCACGATGGACGCGATGATCACCCCCAGGATCGCCCCGAAGTAGAGATCGCTCCGCGAGTCCGCCGACAGTCCTGGGCGCACCTCGCTCGCGGTCTGAGCGGTGGCCGCACCCTGCACGAGCAGGAGCCCCGCCCAGGCCAGGACGAATCCCCGGGCCCGCCGGGGACGGCCCACGCTCCGCAGCAACAGGCCGGCCAGGGCCGAGCCCGTCACCATGAGGGACACGAGCAGGATCAACGAGTACTGACTGAATGGCAGGGCCACCAGCGGCATCGCGTCCGGCCACACCGGATCCGACCAGAGGTTCTGGAGCGGCAGCCGCATGCCCTGCGCGAGCCAGGGCAGCAGGCCCACCAGGGCGCAGACGACGCCGAGGAGGAAGCAGGCCCAGTCGGGCAGTCCGGCGCGGGAGCGGGAGCGGAGGGCGGGGGCCGTGTCCGTGGAGTCCATGTCCCGATCATGGCATGTCCGACTGCTCGGACGGGCCGTGGTCAGACCGTGGCGAGCTGTGGGGATCGCCGGGACAGTTCGCCGAAGACGTCACGGTTCAGTCGGAAACCGAGCGCCGCTTCATGTACCACCGCGTCACCGTCATGCTGCGCGGCGAAGGCATCCAGGAGGCCCCGATACCGCTCCTTGTACGGCTTGGGCTTGGGGATGGACGGGAATTCCCACATGCGCAGCAGGTCAGCAGGAACACCGTAATGGCGCGCCACCAGGGCGCCGATGGCCTGCCCACCCGAGAGATCGCCCAGGTATCGCAGGTAGTGGTGCGCCACCAGGCGACCCGGGTCGTTCATCGCGCCTGTCGCCGTGATGCGCCGGGCATAAGCCTCGGCGGCCGGGACGACAGCGGGCACTTCCCGAAGGCTGGCCCACTCGGCCAGACGCGGAAGGTCTGCATCGAGCGCCGCCAGGCGGTCGAGCGCGGGGTCGAAGAGATCCGCCACGGCCGGCTCGTGCCGCCACCGCGCCGTCGCGCTCTCCAGCGCCGCATAGAGCGGCCGGTACTGGGCCAGGAGCAGCACGTAGTCCGCGCCGCTGCGCGCCCCCTCCATGAGGGACGTGATGAATTCCGAGCTCTCGGCTTCAGTATGGTCCACGCGGGTCGCCTGGCGCAGGCGGGAGGAGAAAGCGGGGCTTTCAGCAGACATGGGACGGCCTTTCGACAGTGGATCGCCAGAGCCGCACCCTGTCGGGTTTATTAGCTCACGTTCGTCTTGGTTAATTCTCTGAGGTAAGCATAAGCTAACTTCGGCGAGGCCGCTCGTGCCAGCCGATCTCTCAACGCTTGGAGTTTTCCTATGTCCATCACTCACTTGCCTCGATGGCGACGCGCCCTGGGGGCGGCGGCCGCAACGGCCGTGGTCGCGGCGGGCACCTTCGCCGCGGTCCCGGCCGCTCAGGCCGCGGACCCCGTCACCGGCACCGTCTCCGACGCCAGACTCACCTGGGGCGTCAAAGAATCGTTCCGCAAGTACCTCCTCAGCCCGATCGCCCAGGGCGCCATCACCCCCAGCGGAGGTGTGACCCAGCAGGCCGGCAATGGACTCTTCGACTGGGCCGGCGGCACCGGCCAGCTGGAGAACGGAACGGGCAGCCTGTCCTTCCCGGGCACCGTGCACTTCACGGGTCACAGCGGCCAGCTGGATGTCACCTTCGCCCATCCGACACTGCACATCACCTCGTCCACCACCGGCCTGCTCCGCCTGGACGCCAAGACCAAGGCTTTCGGCGGCAGCCCCGCCCTGGACGTCGCACAGACGGACTTCGCCAACGTCACCTTCTCCCCGCTCACCGTGAGCAGCGGCAAGCTTGAGCTGCAGGGCGTCTCGGCCCTCCTGACCGCCAACGGCGCCAAGGCCTTCGCAGGCTTCTACTCTGAAGGCACCGCCCTCGACCCCGCGTCCGCCACGGGAACCTTCACCGCGCCGTCGCGCTTCAACCCGCAGACGACCGTGAACGTGACCTCCGCCGACGCCACCGACGGACTGAAGCTCGCCGTGGGCGGCACCGGGTACCTCGACCTCCCGAAGGCCTCCACCGGTAAGGACGCCGTGGGCGTCTACGCTGCAGTGATCGACCGCTCGGCCGCGTCCACCGACGTCAACGCCGGGAACACGCTCGGCAATAACTTCGCCTACATGCCGGCCGGCGCCCAGGGTGTCTTCAACACCACGGTCTCCGTCCCCACCGCGAAGCTCAGCAAGGACGCCCCGCTGGACGTCATCATCTGGTCGGCCCACGGCAACCCCACGGCGGACAACGTCATCTACCGCCAGCCGCTCACCCTGAGCAAGGCCCAGCGTGACGCCCTGTTCCCCGCTCCGGCGGCCACCCCCAGCACCGAACACGCCGTCAAGTCCGCCACCGCCCAGGACGGCCTCGTGGTGAACGTGAATGGCAAGGACTACAGCAGCGACCTCGTCAACGGCGTGTACGTCGGCATCGTGGACCGCAGCAAGGCCACCGGCTCCTTCGGCGCGGCCGATGTGCTCGGCGCCAACTGGGCCCGCAGCCTGGTGGACAACGGTTTCAGCCAGGACACCAAGGCCATCGCCGCGGACACGCTGAACCAGGACGCCTCCTACGACGTCGTGGTCTGGAAGGGCCACACCAACCCCGACGCCTCCACCGTCCTCTACCGTGAGGCCCTCACCCTGACCCCGGCCCAGCGCCAGGCACTCTTCCCCACGGTCGTCGAACCGGAGAAGCCCGTCACCGGCGCGGTGACTGTGACCGGCAAGGGCTTCACCAAGCTGCCGCTCACCTCCACCGGCAAGGAAGCCAACGGCGTCTACGTCGCCGCCGTGAAGAAGGGCACCGACCTCTCCACCATCACGATGGAGAACATGCACGACGCCACCGTGGGCGAGGCGCAGTGGGTCCCCGGCGCCCTGATCAGCCAGGGCGCCTTCAGCACCACGCTGAACATCCCCGCAGGCACCACCGATCCGCTCGAGGTCATCACCTGGGTGGCCCACGGCCTCATCACCCCGGACACACTGCTGGGACGTCAGGACCTCACCGGGACCAGCGTCGCCTTCACCTACAAGCCCGGCACCGGCGGTAACGGTGGCGGCAAGACCCCGGGCAAGCCGCAGGTCACTCCCCTGGTCACGAACGGCAACATCGTGGCCCCGAGGCCCAAGCCCACGGTCAAGCCCGCCCCGCAGGTCAAGTGCACCGTGGAAGACGTGTCCGCCGTGTCCGGCACCCCGTCCCTGAGCTGGGGCGTGAAGTCGTCCTTCCGCAGCTACGTGGTGGGCGGCATCGCCAAGGGCAGCATCTCCACGGCCAACGGCGCCACCTCCACCGGTGACGGATTCCTCTGGGGCTCCGGCACCGGCAGCCTGGACGCGAACGGCCTCGGCACCCTGTCCTTCCCCGGCCAGGTGAACTTCTCCGGGCATGACGGTCTCCTGAACACCACCATCAGCGGTGTGCGCGTCCAGATCACCGGCGCCGGCACGGGCGTGCTCGTGGCCAACGTCAGCAGCCAGGACATGGAGCGCAAGGATCTCTCGGCCTCCAACATCACCTTCGCGACGCTGAGCTTCGGCTCGCTCTCCCAGACCGGCGGCTCCGCCAGCGCCACCCTGACCGCCGAAGGCGCGCGGGCGTTCGCCGGCTTCTACTCCGCGGGCCAGGCCCTGGACGGCCTCACGGTCTCCATGTCCGGCGCCACCGGAGCCACCACCAAGCAGGTCTGCCGCGATGCCGCCGGCAACCTGGTCAACTCCGACGGCACGGCCCTGGCCTCCACGGGCGCCGCCTCCGCCGGCGTCATCGGCGTGGCAGGGATGCTGCTCCTGCTCGGCACAGCAGCCGTGACCCTGGCGGCCCGCCGCCAGGAGACCACCGCCCGCCACTGAGCGGACGCCCGCCGGGAGGGGTGTTCCCTCCCGGCGGACCCCCGCATCTGAGCGCCTGACGGCGCCGCTCCACCGGGCGGCGCCGTCGTCCCCGCTTTCCACCAGACACGCGATGGAGATTCCGTGAAGACCCGCAAGACCTTCCCCGCCGTGGCGCTGGCCGCCGTCGTCGCGCTCCTGCTGAGCGCCTGCTCTCCCGGTGTCGCGGCGCCCGCAGACCAGAGCGCGGCCCCCACCCCGGCCAAGCCCTCCAGCGCAAGCGCCGCCCCCGGCGCCGTCAACGCCCTGACGCTCAAGGGCCCGGCGGAAGCCGCCACCGTCCCGGACGTGACGCCGGCTGTGCAGAACCCGCGTCCCGCCCTGCCGGTCACCGTCCAGGACGCTTCGGGACGCTCCGTCACCGTCACGTCCACGGACCGGCTGCTCGCCCTGGACCTGTACGGCACCCTCACGGACACCGTGGTCGGGCTCGGACTGGAGAAGCATCTGGTGGGGCGGTCGAACGCGGACACCCAGAAGGTCCTGAAGAACCTCCCCGTCGTCACCCAGGGAGGGCACGACCTCAACACGGAAGCCGTGCTGCAGCTGCGTCCGAGCCTCGTGCTCACCAACACCACCATCGGCAGCGAGGACAAATACCGGCAGCTGGAGTCCGCCGGTGTCACCGTGGTCCGGTTCAAGCAGCCTCAGGGCCTGGACGGGATCGGGAAGACCATCGACGCCGTGGGACGCGCCCTCGGCCTGAGCCAGGCGGCCCACACCCTCGCGCAGCGCACGGACGCGGACCTGGCCAAGGCCCGCACCCGGATCTCCGAGCTCAAGGCGGCCACTCCCACCGCCCCGCGCGGGGCGGTGCTCTACATCCGCGGCACGGCGGGCGTGTTCTTCATCCTGGGCCGTGACTACGGCGCGGCCGACGTCATCGACGCCCTGGGGCTGAAGGACGTGGCCGCGGAGAACGGCATCACCCAGCTCAAACCGGCCAATGCGGAAGCACTGGTCAGCCTGGACCCGGAGATCGTCCTGGCCATGAAGGACGGTGTCCAGTCGACGGGCGGCGTGGACGGGCTGGTCAAGCGGCCCGGAATGGCCGCCACCACCGCCGGTGCCAACAAGCGCATCATCACCGCCGCGGACGGCCAGCTGCTCTCCTACGGTCCCCGGACCCCGGCCAACCTGATCGCCCTGGCCGAAGCGATCTACACCGACGGGTCGGGCGCCAAGTGAGTTCCCCGGCGGTACCCGGCCTGAGGTCCTTCCCCGAGGACCACGGCGGTCGCACGCACTACGACTCCCCCACCCTCACCGCACCCGCGGACGGCGGCACCACGGGCACGTCCCCGCAGCGGGCCGCGCCGGGAGGGGACCAGGGACCCGGAACCGCCCCGGCATCCACCGGGCGAACCGGTGGCCGGCGCGCCCGGGCCCTGCTCACGGCGGCGGTCCTCTGTGCCGCCCTGGTTCTCGTCATCCTGATCTCCTCCTCGCTCGGCCAGTTCTCCACCTCGCCGGGCCAGGTCCTGGATTCACTGCGCCGGGTGGCCCTGGGCGGCGCCGATCCGCTCGCGGACCGCCTGGACGCCACCCTCTGGACCATCCGCTTCCCGCGCACGGTGCTCGCCCTGCTGGTGGGCGCCTGCCTGGCCGTGGCCGGGACCGTCATGCAGGGCCTCTTCGCCAACCCCCTCGCCGAGCCCAGCATCATCGGAGTGTCCGCAGGGGCGTCGGTGGGCGCGAGCCTGGTGATCGTGGCCGGTGCCGCCGTCACACTGCCCTGGACCCTGCCCGCGGCGGCCTTCGCCGGCGCCCTGCTGGTCACGGCCCTGGTGTGGTCCCTGTCCCGCACCGGTGGCCGGGCCGTGGTCCTCGCGCTGGTTCTGACGGGGATCGCCATCAACGCGGTGGCCGGGGCGGCCACCAGCTTCCTCGTCTTCCTCGGCGACACCAGTTCCCGGGAACAGATCATCTTCTGGCAGATGGGGACCCTCTCCAACGCCACCTGGCAGTCCGCCGGGATCACCGCGGCCGTCTTCCTGGCAGGGCTTCTCGGCTGTCTGGCGATCCGCGGAAAGATCGACGTCCTCGCCCTGGGCGACCGCTCGGCGTCCGCCATGGGCATCCCGGTGGAACGGCTGAGACTGCTCGCCATCCTCCTGGTGTGCGTGCTGACCGGTGTGGCCGTGGCCTTCGCGGGGGTGATCTCCTTCGTGGGCCTGATCGTGCCGCACACCCTCCGGCTGGTGGTGGGCCCCTCCCAGCGCTATCTGGTGCCGCTCTCCGCACTGGGCGGGGCCGTTCTGCTCGGCCTGGCGGACATCGCCGCCCGCACGGTCATCCCGTTCGCCGACCTGCCCGTGGGCGTCTTCACCGCCCTAGTCGGCGGTCCCCTGTTCCTGGTTCTGCTCCGCAGGACCCTGCGCGGTTCGGGGGTGCAGGCATGAGCAGCGCACTGAGCCTGCGGGCGGTGAGCGTCCGGATGGGCGTCCGGCACCTGGTGGATGCCGTGGATCTCACGCTCGAGCCCGGTCAGGTCACGGCGATCATCGGTCCGAACGGCGCCGGGAAGTCAACCCTCCTTTCGGTGGCCGCGGGGCAGCTGCGGCCCAGCTCGGGAACCGTGCATCTGGGAGAGCGCGAGTCCCACCGGGTTCCCTCCGCCGAGGCCGCGCGCAAGCGCGCCGTCATGCCGCAGGACTCCGCCGTCGCGTTCGCGTTCACCGTCCGGGAGGTGGTGGCCATGGGCCGCACCCCCTGGCGGAAGGCACGGGCCGACGACGGCGCCGCCGTCACTGCGGCGCTCGAGCTGACCGGGCTGAGCGGGCTGGCCGACCGCGAGATCACCACTCTGTCGGGCGGCGAGCGGCAGCGCGCGGCGCTGGCCCGGGTCATCGCCCAGGCCACCCCCGTGGCGGACGGCTCGGTGATCCTGCTGGACGAGCCGACCAGCGCCATGGACGTCGCCCATGCGGAGGCCACCCTGGCACTCACCCGGGAACTCGCGTCCCAGGGAGCCGCGGTGGGTGTGGTGCTGCACGATCTGGACGCCGCCGCGTCCTACGCGGACCGGATGCTGCTCCTGAAGAAGGGGCGCGTGCGCGCGCTGGGGCCGGTGCATGAAGTCTGCCGGGCCGAGGTGCTCTCCGAGGTGTACGGGACTCCCGTGGAAGTGCTCGACGCCGGCGGCAGGCTTCGCGTCGGGCCGGTGCGTCCGGCGCGGATCGCCTGAGGCATCGGCCCGCGGTCCACGCGCCGTGCGGGACGGGCGTCTAGGCGGGGCCGGTGAGGCTGTTCAGCAGCGGCCCACGCGCCGTGCGGGACGGGCGTCTAGGCGGGGCCGGTGAGGCTGTTCAGCAGCGGTCCGGCGGGGCCGCCGGTCTCCCGGCTGAGGGCTTTGAGGAGACCGGACCGGGTTCCGAAGCCGGCAGCCGTGGCGGCCCGGGTCACCGACTCCCCGGCGCGGAGCCTGGCGAGCGCCGCGTTGAGCCTGGCCCGGACCCTCCACCGGTGGAAGGGAAACCCGGTTTCGTCGGCGAAGATCCGCTGGACCTGACGGGCGCTGATCCCGTGCCGCGCGGCGATCGCCCCAAGCGTCTCGTGTGAGATGGCCGCCTCCCGGGCGATCGCCGCTCCCACCGGATGCCGCGGTCGGTTCAGGGCGAAGTGCTCGGTGACCAGATCCGTCAGGATCTCATCCAGAGCGGACCTCAGATGCGCCACCTGCTCGCTGGTCTGCGGGGCCACCCCCAGGATGGTGGTCATCACCGTGGTAAGGGCCGGGAGATGTCCCAGGCGGTAGACCGGGGTGGGCGGCACCGTTCCGGGTGACAGGAACGGACCCAGGACGAGGCTGCCCGGTTCATACCGGGCCGCGTGCGGAACCCGTGGCGCGAGCCAGAGTGATTCCCGGGCGTGCAAGGTGACGGCCTCACCAGCCACATCGAGGTGCGCGGCGCCCACGGCCACGTGAATGAGATGCGGCTCCTCGTGGCTGTGCGTGGCGTGGCCGATGAAACGGACGGAATTCTCCGGGACCAGGTGTTTCAGGTTCGTCATCGCTCGGGTCATGTGCCGCCTCCTCCGGGTGTGTCGTGTTCGTCCCGGGACCGTGTCGCATCCGGAACGAAAAGCCCACATGACCAAATTACCTTAGTCTTACCTAAGTTCATCGGCGGTCTCCCGCCGCACTCCCAAGAGGTTCCCATGCGTTCGCGTTCCACATTCCTCCCCGCCGTCGCCGCTTCGGCCCTGACCCTCGGCCTTGTCTTGTCGGGATGCGCGGCCCCCTCGGGGTCCGCCGGCGGCTCCAGCAGCAGTTCCACGGCGGACGCCACCCGTGTGGTCACCACGGACCAGGGCGAGGTCCGGATCCCCGCGAACCCTCGCAAGGTCGTGGTCCTGAACTACGCGCTGGCCGGCTATCTCTACGACCTGGACGTCCCGGTCGCCGCGATGATCCCGGAGGACGCGGACCAGAAGGGGAAGCTCTCGGATTTCTGGGCCGAGGATGCCAAGGCCGACGGCACCACGTTCCTTCCCTGGAGCACCGACGGCTTCGACATGGAGGCGATTCTGGCGCTGAAGCCGGACCTCATCGTGGCCGGCGGCATCGGTTTCCCGCTGATGCAGGCCACCAAGGCCTATGACCAGCTCTCCAAGATCGCGCCGACCGTGATCGTGTCCGGCAAGAAGACCGAATGGAAGGACCAGTACTCCTTCCTCGCCAAAGACGTGTTCGGCAAGGACAAGGTCTACGAGGACGCCCTCGCCGCCTACGAGAAGAAGGCGGCCGAGGTGAAGAAGTCCATCACCGTCCCCCAGGGTGAGTCGGTCTTCGTGAGCTTCACCGCGGACCAGACCCCGTACGTCGGCATCGAGACCCGCGGACTTCCCCGGGTCTTCACGGACCTGGGATTCACCCCGGCGCCCCTCTTCGCAACCGGCCGTTACCAGCCGTACACCGCGGGCGGCGACTCGTTCAAGCTCTCCACCGAGCAGGTGGGACAGGTCCTCACCCAGCCCACCCTGTTCGCCACGGGCTTCAACGGCGCCCCCGTCGACGTCGCCACACTGTCCAAGAACGCGGTCTACGCCAAGCTGCCGGCCTTCAAGAACGGACAGGCCTTCGACCTGCCGTACTGGACCAACCGCGCGGACTACGACGAGACCATGGCCCTCCTGGACCTCGTCAAGGACAAGTTCACCAAGTAGCGTGTCCCCTGCCGCGGCGCCGCCGTGGCAGGGGCCCCGCCATCCGCCTCCGACCCGATGAAACGCGAGCCCTTCGCCCTATGAGCCCTTCCCGGATCACCGTCCACCCTCTCGTTCTCCGTCGCGTGGAGGTCCTGCGCGTCCTCGACGTGACCCCGCGGATGCGGAGGATCACCTTGGGCGGCGAGGAACTCGGGGCGTTCAGCCGGGACGGTCTCAGCTTCCCCGGCTTCGCCAGCCCCGGATTCGATGATCATGTGAAGATCCTGCTGGCCTCGGAGGGCTCGGTGGAAGACATCCTCCCCCGGCAGCTCGAGCACGGCATCGAGTGGGGGGCCGCCCCGCACCGCCAGGCCCGCGATTACACGCCGCGCCGGGTGGGCCACCACGATCTCGATCTCGACTTCGTCCTGCACTCAGCCGGGCCCGCCGACGGTCCTGCGGAGGCCTGGGCTCGCGCGGCGAAGCCCGGCGACCCCCTGTGGTTCGTCGGACCGAAGTCCAGCACCCGGGTCCCGGAGGATGCAGACCGCGCCCTCCTGATCGCCGATGAAACGGGTCTGCCCGCGATCAGCCGCTTCCTGGAGGAGCGCCCTCTGACCGTCCCGGTCCGCGCACTGATCACGATCGGGCACGACTCCGCCCGGCAGGAACTCGCGACACGCCCCGGCGACCGCATCGACTGGATCGTGGCCGAGCCCGGGGACCCGGCCGCCTTGGAAGAGGCCGTCGCGGCACTTGAACCCGAGGTCTGGGAGGGCACCCCCTACGTCTGGGCCGCCGCGGAGGCCCGGTCCCTCCTGCCGGTCCGCAAGCTCACTCTCCGCAGGCACGGCGTGCCCCGGTCGCGCACCGACATCACCGGTTACTGGCATGTGCGCCGGGAGGAACCGGCAGCCGCCACGGGCACGGAGCAGCGGGGCCCCGCTGCCGCCCCGTCCGGCGCGGAGCCCATCCCCTCGCCCCTCGCCTGGCTGGCCGTGCGCGCCGCCCTGGAGGCCGGCATCCTGGACGCGGTCGACGACGGCGCGCACACCGCCGGGGAGCTCGAGGCCCGCCTCGGCCTGGCCTCAGGCAGCACGTCCGCCTTGCTCTCCTTCCTGACCTTCCGCGGTGTGCTGGCCACCGGGCCCCAGGGCCTGACGCTCGGCCCGCTCGGCACGGAAGTCCTCGGCGATGAGCACGCCCGGGAGGAGTTCCAGGGAAGCGAAGCCGATGCCGTCCTGGCTCTGACCGCACTTCCCGGCGCGCTGCGCACCGGCCGGAGCGCGTGGCAGGTGATGAACGGAGTGACGCTCGCGGAATCCGTGGCCGGCGATCCGGAGCTCGCCGAAGAACTCGCCGAAGAAGCCGGCGGCCTGGCCTACCTCATGCCGGGCCTGGTGGCGCTCCCGCTCTGGAAGTCCGTTTCCGCCGTCGTCTGCGACGGGCCCGGTGCGGCACCGGTCGGGGAGGCCCTGAAGGCCGCTCATGATCTCAAACCCGGGGTCCAGTACGGCCACGGCCCGCGCCCGGAAGTCACCATCCAGGCCATGGCGCTGGGGCACCGGACCGACGAGGAGGCCGCGGAGCACCTCCGCCGGCTGAACGGCACGGCCCCGCACCTGGTGCTCGTGGAGCGCACCCGGCAGGACGCGCTGAGCCCACGTGCGCAGGAGGAGCAGCTGCTGCAGTTCGCCCTCACCGGGGCACCGGCGCGCAGCACGGCGCGCCTCGCGGAGCTCGCCGGCCAGGCCGGCTGGAGACTCGACGCGTCTCACGAGCTGGGCTGGGGTGTCGAGGCTCTCGTCTTCGCCTCGTCCGGGACCGCGGAGCGGTGAGCGCCCTCGTCGTCCCGGCTCCGTCATCCAGGCCGGCCCCCACCGTCCGCGCCCTCGGCCTGGGGGCCGCCGTCGTCGTCCTGCTGCTGATGTGCGCACTGAGCATCATGGTCGGCTCCGCGCTCCTTCCCCCTGACACCGCGCTGAAGGCCTTCACCCAGCCCGACGGTTCGCTCTCCCAGGTCACCGTGACCGAGGTCCGCGTCCCCCGGACACTCCTGGGCGTTCTCGTGGGTTCCGCACTGGGGGTGGCCGGGGCGCTCATGCAAGGACTGAGCCGCAACCCCCTGGCCGATCCTGGAATCCTCGGTGTGAACGCCGGAGCCGGCTTCGCGGTCTGCCTGGGTGTGGCTCTGTTCGGGCTGGTGGACATCGGTGACTATCTCTGGTGGGGCTTCGCCGGGGCCGTGCTCGCCTCAGTGCTCGTCTATGCTCTGGCCTCCCGGGGTCCCGGGGGTGCCACCCCCGTGCGACTGACCCTGGTCGGCGCCGCCCTGACCGCCGTGTTCGGCGGCCTGTCGATGACGCTCTCGCTCATCGACCCGCAGACTTTCGACCGCATGAGGTTCTGGGGCGTCGGCTCCATCACCGACCGGCCGGCAGGGACAGTGAGCGCCGTGCTGCCCTTCATCGTGACGGGCCTGCTGCTGGCCCTGCTCTCAACCCGGGCCCTGAACGCCCTCGCGCTGGGCGATGACCTGGCCAGGTCTGTCGGCGTCCATGTCCCCACCACCCGCGCGGTGGCCATGCTCTCCATCGTCCTGCTGTGCGGTTCCGCCACGGCTGCGGCCGGGCCCATCGCCTTCGTAGGGCTCATGGTGCCGCACGCCGTGCGATGGCTCACGGGCCCGGATCAGCGCTGGATCCTGCCCTATGCCCTGGTCCTGGCGCCGGCTCTGCTGCTGGCCGCGGATGTGCTGGGCCGTTTCATGGTCTGGCCGGCCGAAGTGCAGGCCGGCGTGGTCACTGCCCTGATCGGCGCACCGATCCTGATCGCCCTGGTGCGTGGTTCCCGGAAGGTGAGCTGGTGACGGCGGCCGGCCACGGTTCGCGGGTCATGGTGCTACGGGCCGGGCCGTACAGCCGTCGGATCACACTGCGGACGGTCCTGGTGATGGGCGTCCTGGCCGCACTCATTCCGGTCAGCTTGGTGCTCGCCCTGACACTCGGGCCGGGCGGAGTGCCCCTCGGCTCCGTCTTCTACGCCCTGACCCCGGATGCGGCCACCGCGGACCGTCTGGTGTTCGAGTGGCGGGCCGCCCGGGCCCTGGGGGCGGTGCTCTTCGGGGTGAGCCTCGGGATCAGCGGCGCGATCTTCCAGACCCTGACCCGCAATCCTCTGGGCAGCCCGGACATCATCGGCCTCAACGCCGGCGCCTATACCGGAGTGGTCGGCGTGATCCTTCTCGGGGGAAGCGGGTTCGCCGCCACCGCGGCGGGTGCCCTCGGGGGCGGGCTGCTGGCCGCGGCCTGTGTCTACCTGCTGGCCTTCCGCCAGGGAATCCACGGTTTCCGGCTCATCATCGTGGGCATCGCGGTGGGGGCGATCCTCTCCGCGCTCACCTCGTGGTTCAGCGTGAAGGCCGATCTGGATGTGGCGCTGCGCGCGGCGATCTGGGGAGCAGGGTCCCTGTTCGGCCTTACGTGGGAGCCGCTGGGCGCCGCGGCGGCCGCCGCACTGCTGCTTTTGGCCGCGCTGGTTCCGGCGGCGCGGATGCTGCCCCAGTTCGCACTCGGTGACGAGGCCGCGGCCTCGCTGGGACTGCGGGTCGAGCGGGCCAAGGCGCTCCTGGTCCTGCTGGGCGTGGGATTCACCGCCCTGGTCACCGCGGTCGCCGGTCCCATCTCCTTCATCGCGCTGGCCGCTCCGCAGATCGCCCGCCGTTTGGTGGGCGGTGGGGACGGAGCCGGGCTCGCGGCATCGGGCCTGGTGGGCGGCGTCCTCCTGGCCGGTGCGGACTTGGCCGCGCAGTACCTGCTGCCTGGCATCAAACTCCCCGTCGGGGCCATCACCGTGGTGATCGGCGGAGGATATCTGCTGTGGCTGCTCTTCAGAGAAAGTGGACGTTCATGAGTGTGCAAGCGGACACCGTCCTGGCGGCGGAATCGCTGAGTTGCGGCTACTCCCGCAAGCCGGTCCTGAACGGCCTGGACGTCGGCATTCCGAAGGCGGCCTTCACGGCCATCATCGGCCCGAACGCCTGCGGCAAGTCCACGCTCCTCCGGACCCTGGCGAGGTTGCTGACGCCCCAGGCCGGCAGGGTCCTGCTGGAACAGGCCGATCTCAGAGAGTTCAGCGCCCGGGAGCTCGCCCGCCGGACCGCGCTCCTCCCCCAGTCGCCCGTCACGCCGGACGCCATCACGGTGCTGGACCTCGTGGCCCGGGGACGGTTCGCCCATCAGAGCATCCTGAGCCAGTGGTCACGAGAGGACCAGCGGGCGGTGGACGACGCGCTCAGGGCGGCCGGCGTCTCCGAGCTGCGCGCCCGGCGCCTCGATGAGCTCTCCGGCGGACAGCGGCAGCGCGTGTGGATCGCTCTGACCCTGGCGCAGGAGACGAACGTCCTCCTGCTGGATGAACCCACCACCTACCTGGACATCGCCCACCAGGTGGAGGTGCTGGATCTGACCTCCCGGCTGAGGGACGGCGGCCGGACCGTGGTGGCGGTGCTGCACGAGCTCGGCATGGCCGCACGCTACGCGGACCACCTCATCGCCATGCGGGACGGGCGGATCGTCGCGGAAGGGCCGCCCCGGGACGTGGTGACGGAGGAGCTGCTGCGCGACGTGTTCGACCTTGACGCGAGGGTCATCCCGGATCCCGACACGGGTGTCCCGGTGGTCCTGCCCCGCGAAGTGGTCCGTCACCGGAACCACGGCTGAGTTCACACCGTCTCTGACTCGGCGTGAGCCGTAAGTGCTGCCGTCACCGATCCCGATCTCTCGAAGAGAGCCGAGCACCTCGTTGCGCGCCTTGGCATCCGGGCAGCCGTGACGGACCACGACCGTGTGCTCTGGGCCCTCGAAGTGGTCCGCCAGCCGGATCTCCGCGGTCATCACCACAGCCGCTCAGGGCCGATCCCCGCTTACCAAGACCCTTCCCGGGGCGCACGGATGATCCTGCTCGAGGTAAGTTCCAGTTCAGCATTCAGCAGGGCAGCGTGATCGAGGCCGCCCCTGGTCAATCGGGGTCCGGTCCGCATACTCTTCCAGAGTCGCCGGGACGAACCGGCGACTGGACGACAGGGGGAACACATGGGATCCACCGCGCGGCGGGCGGGCATACCGCCGATGACGCCTCTTCGCCGGGAGGGGCGCGCATGAGCGAGCTGGAGGCCAGGTTCGACGCTCTCGTGGCCGGCGTCGTCGTGCCCGCCCTCAAGCCCCTCGGCTACCGGAAGCGCAAGCTCAGCTGGTCGCGGGAGACGCCCGAGGCGGTGCACGGGATCACTCTTCAGCGCAGCCAGGGCAATGCACCGGACCACCTGCGCTTCTACGTCGAGGTCAGCGCGTATGTGCCGGATTTCGCGCGGACCGTGGGCGCCACCGTCCCGGATCGGCTGGAGAAGGCGACGCCGCAGTACAGCCGACGCTTCGAATCCGTGATCGACTGGCCCGGGCAGTGGATCGACCTGGAATCCTGGACGGACGAGGACCTCCACCCGGCGTTCGGTGAGGCCCTGCTCCAGCTCGACGGGCACCTCGCGGCGATCGACACCGCACCGGCCCTCGCCGAGGCGCTCCGGAGCGGCGGTCCCCTCAACCTCGACCTGTTCGCCTGGTGGTGTGCCACCGGGAACACCGAGGAGCAGGCCGCGCAGCTCGCCGCGGCTCAGGTGGAATTCGGCCAGGAGGACCGCTGGCCGCGCCTCCTGGCCCAGTTCGAGCGCACCGCCGGCCGCTTCGGCGTCGTGCTGCCCTCGGGCTGATCGGGCCGGGTCAGCGCACCGAAGACGCCGGCGGCGGAGCGCCTCCGGCACCGGCCCCGCCCAGCGGCAGCGTGACCTCCAGCTGGAAGCCGTCGGGGACCTGGCCTGCCCGGACCTTGCCGCCATGCGCCTCGACGATGCCCCGCACGATCGCCAGCCCGAGGCCCGCCCCCGAGGAGAGCTCCGACGGCTCCTCGGCGGTCCGGGCCGCATCCGCGCGCCACCCGACGTCGAAGATCCGGCCGAGATCCTCCGCCGCGACGCCGGGGCCCTGGTCGAGCACGGTCAGCACCAGGCGATCCTCCCCCACGGTGTCCGCCGCGATCAGGATCTCCGACTGCTCCGGGGCGTGCCGGATCCCATTGCTGAGGAGATTCCCCAGGACCCGGCTCAGCTCGCGCGGATCCGCCCAGAGCAACCGCCCCTCGACGCCGCGCTGGGAGATGCGGATCCCCTTCCGCTCCGCCAGCGGCTGGACGTCGGTCACGGCGTCCGAGACCAGATCCAGGAGCTCCACCAGTTCCGGCTGAAGCCGCAGCGTACCCTCCTGGAGCTTGGACAGCTCGAACAGGTCGTCCACCATCCGTGTCATCGCCTCGGCCCGGGACCCGATCCGGCGCGCGGTGGCCCCGGCGTCCTCCACCACGCCGTCCTCCAGCGCTTCCGCGAGCGCCCGGATCCCCGTGAGAGGGGTCCGCAGATCGTGAGAGATGCCGGCGTAGAACTGCCGCCGCGCGGCGTCGAGCTTCTCCAGCTCCGCGCGCGCCGCCGCGAGCCGCCGTGACGTCTCGGCGAGTTCCGCGGACAGTTCGTTGAACTCCTGCCAGCCGGGCGTCCCCGCCGCGACGACGGCGCCGTCCCCCACCCGCTGCGCCGACGCCACGAGCGCGTCCAGGGACCGCCGCGCGGTCCTGCCGGTGATGAGGACGGCTGCCGTGACACTCAGGACGGCCGACACCCCGAGGACCCATACGAGGACCGTGAGGTCGTGGGGTGAGAAGAACATCTCCACGAGCACGGCGAGCGTGGAACAGGCGATCGAGAGGACGACCGCGACGATCACGATCGCGAACTGGGAGGCGATCGAGCCGCGGCGGTTCCAGCGCAGGGCCAGCCAGGCGAGCAGACTGACAGCCCCCGTGCAGACGGCCGTCGTCACGACGATCAGCAGCAGATCCGCAGGACTCAGCATGACGGCTCGATCGTGAAGCGGTACCCGGCGCCCCACTCGGTGCGGAGATAGCAGGGGTACCGGGGGTCGGTCTCGATCTTCTCCCGCAGCCGCCGGACGTGCACGGTCACGGTGGACGGGTCGCCGAAGCCCCACCCCCACACCTCCCGCAGGATCTCGTCGCGGCTCACCACCTGGTCGGGATGCTGGACGAGGTAGAGGAACAGCTCATACTCCCGCGTGGTGAGCGCCACCTCCCGCTGGTCGGCCCACACCCGGCGATGAGCGGGGTCGATCCGGAAGCGCCCTGCCGTGAAGGCGGCCGGAGCGCTCGAGGAGACCCGGCGGCGGACCAGGGCCGCCACCCGCAACTGCAGCTCGCGCAGGGCGAAGGGTTTGCTGAGGTAGTCATCGGCTCCGTGTTCCAGACCCTCGATCCGGTCCTCCACGGCGCCCATGGCGGTGAGCATCATGATCGGCACGTCGGAGAACGTCCGCACCTCGCGGCAGAGCTCGTCCCCGCTGAGTCCCGGCATCATGCGGTCCACGATCAGCACATCGGGCACCTGGTCCCGCAGGGCTTCGAGGGCGCTCGCGCCGTCGGCGTGCTGGGCCACCACGTATCCGGCGGCGCGCAGGTGATCGCTGACGATCATGCGGACGGTGGGGTCGTCCTCCACGACCATCACGCGGGCTGTTCCAGGGTCCATAGTCGAAGCTTAGCCGCGCCGCTCCGGCTCCGGACCGCGGCGGATCTTACCGTTCTGAAAGGTCTCTTACGGCCGTGAAAGGACCGGCCCGCGAGCGCTTCCCGGCTGCTTGACTCGAGCACAGCGAGCGGCCCTCCTCCGGGTGGCGTCCCGCTCCTGACCGGAACACCTCACCCCATAGAAGGAAGAACATCATGCGTACCAAGGCCCTCGTCGGTGCAGGACTTCTCGCTCTCGCCCTCTCCCTGTCCGCGTGCGGCGGCGCCGGGTCCACGGGCTCGTCCGGCACCGGCTCCACCTCCATGCCCGAGTCGAGCATGTCCGCGGCGGGCGGCTCGCCGTCGTCGATGGCGTCGGAGTCCTCCATGGCCATGGCCAAGCACCAAGGCGATTTCGCCGGGCTCAACGGGAAGTCCGTCAAGGGCACCGTGACCGTCGCCGACGGCAAGGTGACCCTGTCCGGTTTCTCCTCGGATGAAGGCCCGGACCTGCACCTGTACCTGGCGTCCGGGACGGACGAGGCGGCCATCGGCACGGGCACCCAGCTCGGCAAGGTCTCCTTCAACACCGCGTCCCAGGCGTTCACCCTCCCGGCCGGCGCCGCCTCCTCCGGCTACGTGGTGGTGCACTGCGACAAGGCGAAGGCCGTGTTCGGCGCCGCCAAGCTGTCCTGATGGACCGCACCGGACCACGGATCCCCGCCCTCACCGCCCCGCTCATCGTCGGCGCGGTGAGGGTGATCCTCGGGATCCTGTGGCTGAATGAGGGCATCACCAAGTATCGTGCGGGCTTCGGCCGGGCGGACATCCTCCTGGTGGCGGGCAGCGCCTCGGGCAACAGCCGGGTGCCGGAGTTCTTCCAGTGGTTCGCCACCGGTGTCCTGGGCCAGGCGCCCGAGCTGTTCGGCGTGGTCATGCCGCTGCTGGAGACCGGGCTGGGCGTGGCTCTCCTCCTCGGGGTCCTGACACTGCCCGCCGCCGTGGGGTCCATCTTCACCCTCATGACGTACTGGATGGCCGACCAGCTGATCGCCCAGTACCCGGTGATGGTGCTGCTGTCCTTGTGTGTGGTGCTGTGGCCGCACAGCGCGACGCGTTTCTCGCTCGACGCGTTCCTGCTCCGGATCGTCCGACGGCGGACGGGCACAGCAGGCGCATAGGGTCGGCACAGTCAGCGCATGCCCTGCCGGGGTGTGCTGGTGTGCATGACCTCCAGCCCAGCCTCCCTGTCCCCCGTTCTCTCACCCTCGCTCCAGCGCCCGGCGCCCCGCACCGGGCGCTGGGGCCCCTGGCCGCTCGGCCTCCTCGTCCTGGGCGTCGGCGCCGCAGCGCTCACGGTCTGGGGCCTGTGGTCCGGGGAACGCTCCGAGTACTACGCCTCGATCGCGCTCTCGATGAGCCAGAACTGGCACAACTTCTTCTTCGGAGCGTTCGACCCGTCCGGGACCGTGACCCTCGACAAGATCCCGGGTTCGTTCTGGATCCCGGCACTCTTCGTCCGGTTCTTCGGGTTCTCCACGCTCTCGGTCGTCCTGCCGAACGCCCTGGCCGCCGTGGCCGCGACGCTCCTCGTGGCGGTCACGGCGAAACGGGTGGCCGGCACGACGGCGGGGCTCGTGGGCGGCGCGGTCGTCGCCACCACACCCATCCTCGTGGCCGTGTCCCGCTCGAATCAGCCGGAGACGTTCTTCGTCCTGGGGCTGGCTCTCACCGCCTGGGCCGCGGTCCGCGCGCTGGAACAGCGGAGCCTCGGCTGGCTGCTGCTGGCCGGAGCATTCGTCGCGGTCTCGTTCCAGACATACATGCTCGAGGCCTGGGCGGTGTGGCCGGCCCTCGCCGCCGCCTACCTGTGCACGGCACAGCCCTGGTGGCGGAAACTCTGGCACACCGCGCTCGCAGGGGTGACCAGCCTGGCTCTCTCGCTCGTCTGGATCGTGGCGGTCGCCCTCATCCCCGCCACGGACCGCCCGTATGTGGGCAGCACGCTCCACAACGATCCGTGGGAGATGGTGTTCGGCTACAACGGCCTGGGACGCTTCGGGGACAGCACCGCGGACTCCTCCGCCTACAACTCGTTCACTCCGCCGTTCTCCGGCTCGGCCGGCGTCTTCCGCCTCTTCAACGAGCAGCTCGCGGGGCAGATCGGGTGGCTGGTCCCGGTGGCGGTGCTCGCCGTCGTCGTGCTGACGGTTCTGAAGTTCCGTCCCGCCGTGACGGTGTTCCTCGGTGTGTGGATCCTGACCTTCGCGGCCATGTTCTCCGCGGTGGCCGGGATGCACCAGTTCTACACGGCGGCGCTCGCCGTGCCGATGGGGCTGGCGGTGGGCCTGGCGATCGGGGTGGGCCGACGGCGCCGGGTCGTCTGGGCGCAGCTCGCCCTGCTGGGCGCGGCGATGGTGACCGCGGTGGCGATCGCGCTCGTCTACGGCGGGTACTCCGTGGCGGTCGCCGCCGTCCAGGTCGTGCTCGGACTCGGCGCGATGGTCCTCATCCTCCGGGAGGCCCGGCGGGGCGCCGCCTTCACGGTCTGGACGACGGTGCTGCTGCTCGGCGGGCTGATCCTCACCCCGGCGGCGTGGTCCGTGGTGACGATCGCCCACCCCAACTCGACCAATCCCGTCGCCGGCGGCGTCAGCGGCATGAGCATGGGCGGCATGGGCGGTCCCGGTGGGACGGGGGCACGCTTCGGCGGCAATCGTCAGGGCTTCGGTCAGGGACAGCCGGGCGCCATGCCGGGCACCCCGCCGAACGGGTTCCAGGGCCGCGGCCTGAACGGCGCCCCGGGCGGGACCGGCTTCCCGCAGGGTGTGGCGGGAGGCCGCGAAGGCACGGCGTCGACGGCACTGCTCAGCTACCTGCGGGCCAACCGCGGAGACGCGGACTACCTGGTGGCGACCTTCGGAGCCCAGGAGGCGGCAAGCCTCATCACAGGCTCCGGCGGTGAACCCGTGCTGCCCATCGGCGGCTTCAGCGGCAACGACCCCGCACCCACCCTGCAGAAGTTCACGGCCCTCGTCAGCTCGGGCGCGCTGAAGTATGTGCTCGTGGACGAGGGTGGCAGAGGCGGTGGCTTCGGAGGCGGGTTCGGCGGCGCGCCGGGCGGCTCCACGGCGACGACCACGGCCTCCGAGATCAGGACCTGGGTGGAGGCGAACTGCACGGCGGTCACCGCCGACGGCGTCACGGGCCTCTACCAGTGCACCGCGACGGCGGCGCAAGGGGCGTGAGGCTCCAGCGGGGCCTGAGGGGTTTCCCCGGGTGACATGATGGGACCACCGACGAAGGAGATGACGTGTCCGGATTGATCGATGCCGCCCTGGACGAGGACGGTTCTCTGACGGCTTCCACCACCCTGCCCGGCGAACGGGACGTGGAGGTGCTGGCCGAACCCGGAGAGCAGAAGCTCAGCCTGGAGCAGCTCACGGAGATCGTCGAGGACGCGCTGCGGCCCCTGGACCGCGGGACGTTCTCCGAGGCGGAGCGCGAAATCCTTGCCGCGCTCGACGGCGGCGCCACGACGGAGGCGCCCACGCTCCGCCTGGACGGCGTGATCGTCGAGCCGGGCGGCGTCGTCGTGCTGCTGTACACCGCGCAGTCCCCCGACGGCGAGTCCACCGTCTACTGCACGCTCGGGCCGGACCAGAGCGTGGAGAGCATCGAGGTGGCCGACGAGGACGTTCCGACGGTCGAGTTCGACTCGCTGGATCACCTCCTGGACCACCTCAGCGCGGCACCCGTCACCGAGCCGGACGCGCCCGCCGAAGGAGGCACGCCCGCCAAGGGCTGAACAGCGCTGACTCGGGGCTGAATCAGCCTCGGCGCTGAATCAGTTCCGCACGCGCTCCACCGGCTGGCGGAGGATGGTGCGCTGCTTCTCCGGGGCGGTCCGGCGGAAGTCGCTCAGGTAGATCTCGTGGTGCTTCCCGCGCAGGGCCAGTCCCTCCGCCGGGACGAACTCGTGGTGGAGGCGGTCCAGGACGGGGGCCTCGTCATCGAACGAGCCGAGGTGGAGAGTCTGCACGCACAGCCCTTCCGCGAGCGCCTCGAACCGGACGTCATCCAGGCGGGCCGGGCGGTTCTTCGCCGCAGCCTGCTCCTTGGCCGCCAGCACCTGGTCCTCGTCGATCCACTCGGGCACCAGCAGCATCATGGTCCAGTCCCACTGAGACTTGTCCCGTGCCGTGGTGAAGGCGTCCAGATCCTCGGCCCACCACAGTCCCTCGAGCGGAGGGACCACGTAGTCACGGCCTGTCGTGGCGCGGCTGCCGAACTTCAGTTTGTAGGCCACCGGGTACAGCGATTCGACGGCCTGCGTGAAATCGGGCGAGGAGTTGGGGTCCCCGTGCCCGTCGATCATGAGGTACCGCCGCTCCGGGACCGTGAGGATCCGGAACGCGCCCTTCGGTGCCTGGTACGAGTCCAGGGTCTTCTTGAGATCGATCTTGTCCATGGTGTCCCCTCACTCCACGCGTCGGTCTGTCAGTCGTCCAGCAGGGCCGCCGCGAACATCGGACGCGCGGCGTCGGCCGACGGCGGGTGGAAGAGCCCCGCCGTCGCGTCCCGCCAGAGACGGCTCAGCTCGGAGCCGTTGTCGAAACCACTGCCCCCAGCGCACATCAGCGCGGTCTCGGCCGCCCGGCGTGCTGCGGTGGCCGCGTTGAGCCGGGCGCTCACGAGGCGCAACGGCCAGCCGGCTCCGTGGTCGACCAGCTCGTCGACGTCGCGGGAGTACGTGTCCAGCTGGGCGGGGACCGCCAGGTACTCGAGGTGGGTGTCGGCCAGTCGCGCGCGGTACTCCGGCACTTCGGAGAAGGCGGTGCCGCTCTTGGCCGAGCTGCGGCGCTTCAGGCCCACGGCGCCCAGCTCCAGGGCGCGCCACGCCACCCCGGCATAGACGGAGCCGATCATGAGCTGGAAGTGGCTCGTGATCGCGAACGTCAGCAGGTCCGGCGTGCGGCCGGGCGGGATCCTCCGCACCACGTTCCCGGCCTTCAGCGGCACGCCCTTCAGAATCGTGGCGCGGCTCTGGGAGGCCCGCATCCCAAGCACGTCCCATTGGTCCGAGACCGTGATGCCGGGGGCTTCGCGTTCGAGGAAACCGTAGACGAGCCGGGGGTTCTCCGGATCGGACGCGTCCAGGCCGTGCGCCAGCAGTCGGGTCCAGACCGGGGAGAGTGACGTGAAGATCTTGATGCCGGTGAGCAGGTATCCGCCGTCCTCCTGGACCTCGGCCACCGTGGTGGACCCCTGCAGCACCCAGTCGTTGGAGGGTTCGCTGATCCCGAAGGCGAAGACCTCCCCGGCCATCGCCTCCTCGAACACGCGGGTCAGGGAATCGTCGCCGCGCGCCCACAGAGCCCGTGCGACGCCGGTGCACATGAGATGCATATTGATCGCCAGGGCCGTGGCCGGGGCCGCCGTCGCCAGGCGATGCTGCAGCCGCGTGACCTCGAGCAGATTCAGGCCGGGGCCGCCGAACTCCTCCGGGACGAAAAGCTGCAAATAGCCCAGCTCCCGCAGCTCGGCGAAGTCCTCGTCGAAGAAACGGTTCTCCCGGTCATAGACGGCCGCCCGCTCGCGGAACCGTTCGAGCAGTTCCTGCGGCAGGTACCGCTCCGCCAGCTCCACCTGCCGCGTCTCCCGATCGGTCACGGTGTTCCTCCTTCATCCGCGCGGGCCAGCAGCACCGCGGCATTGTGCCCGCCGAATCCGAACGACGTGGACAGCACGCTGTTCACGCGGAGCGGCCGGGCGGTTCCGGTGACGATGTCCCAGTCGGGGAACTCGGGATCGTCGAGGTTCAGGGTGGGCGGCAGGAGCCCGTCGCGCAGGGCGAGGATGGAGAGCACGGCCTCCACTGCTCCCGACGCCCCCAGCAGGTGTCCCGTGAGGGATTTGGTGGCGCTGATCGGGATGCTGCGGGCCGCAGCGCCCAGGGCCGCCTCGAAGGCGAGCAGCTCCGCCGCGTCCCCCGCCGGGGTGCCGGTGCCGTGAGCGTTGATGTGCCCGACGTCGGCCGGACCGGCCCCCGCGTCGGCGAGGCAGTCGCGGATCGCCTGAGCCGCCCCGCGTCCCTGTGGATGCGGCGCGGTCGGATGGTGCGCATCGCTGGACGCACCGAAGCCGGTGACCCGTGCCAACGGTGCCGCACCCCGGGCCGTCGCGTGCTCCGCCGATTCCAGGACGAGCGCGGCCGCCCCGGCGGACATGACGAATCCGGAGCGTGCGCGGTCGAAGGGCCGGCTCGCCGCGGCGGGGTCGTCGTCGTGGCCGGTGGCCAGGGCCCGCAGGTTCGCGTTGGACGAGAGGTTCACGCCATTGAGGCAGTCCTCCATGCCCACGACCAGGACCGCGTCGGCGTAGCCGTGCCGGATGCGTCGCAGCCCCTCGCCGAGGGCGATGGTCCCGCTCGCGCACGTCGCGGACACGCCCTGAGCCGGGCCGCGCAGGCCGTGACGCTGGCTGAGGAGTGCTGCGGCGGCGTCGGGCGCGCCATGCATCGAGAGTGTCAGCGGCACCGCCCGCGGGCCGCGGGTGTCGAGGAGACGTGTGGCCTGCTGCATCGCGTCGACGGGGCCGGACCCCGTGCCCGCGATGACGGAGACCCGGGAGGGATCCCAGGGCAGTTCCGTGCCGAGGGCTCCGGCCTGACCGAGCGCTTCCTCGGCGGCGGCGAGCGCCCAGTGCTGCACCGGGCTGAGGCGCCGCACGAGGGTCCGTTCCAGGACCGCTTCGGGATCGAAGCCCCTCACCTGGCCGCCGATCCGCATCGGCAGGCCGTCGAATTCGTCCCCCTCCAGGCGGCCGAGCGCGCTTCGCCCCTCGGACACGGACTGCCAGAGGAGCTCCGCGCTGAGGCCGCTGGGCGTGATGGCCCCGAGTCCTGTGACGACGACGTCGCGCGGCGCGCTCACAGCCGGACCGCCGTGTCGCCGTCGAGCAGCTCAGCCGTGGCCGGGCGTCGGATCTTGCCGCCCACCGTGCGTGGCAGCCGGGGAGCCAGATACCAGCGGCGCGGCACGAACTGGGGCGCCAGCCGTTCCCGGGCCCAGGCCTGGAGCGCTTCCTTGCCGGGGGCGTGCTCGCCCTCGAGCACGAGGGCCACCACGCTGCCGAGGCGCGCGTCCGGCACGGCCACGGCGCACACCGCGCCCAGGCCCGGCATGTCCTCGAAGGCCCGCTCCACTGCGGGCAGCGAGATCTTGTGCCCGCCGCTGACCACGATGTCGCCGGACCGTCCCAGGAGTTCGATCCGGTCCCCCACGTGCCGGGCCTGATCGTGCACGGTGGCCCAGCCGTCGGGCTGCCGGAGCACAGCGTCCGTGGTGCCTGCCAGATACCCGTCCGAACAGGCCGCCGCGCGGACCCAGAGGGTGCCGGGCTCGCCGTCCGGCAGTTCCTCGCCCGAACCATCGCGGACGCTGACCTCGATATCCGGGTAGACGGAGATGGCCGTGCCGTCCCCGTCCCGGCTGTCCCCGATGAAGCCGATCTCGGCGGCGCCGTAGTAGCTGATCAAGCGCACCTGAGGCAGCGCGTGGGCGAGTCCCGCGCGAATGGTCGAGGACAGATTGGCTCCGCCCGTGACGATGAGCTCCAGCGACGCGAACCGCTCCGGGTCCCGGCGTGCGGCATCCGTGATCGCCTGGACCACCGCCGGGACGGCCACGACCCGGCTGACACCGTCGGTCGCGATGCGCCGCCCCAGCCCGACCGGATCGAACGCGTCGGCCACGTGGACGCTGCCACCCGTCGCGAGACACTCGATGACGGCGTAGAGGGTGAGACTGTACGAGACCGGCCCCGGCGCCAGCGTGCTCACGCCTGGCAAGGGCTCCAGATGAGCGCTCGAGACCGAGACGTTTTCGCGGTACTGCTGCCGGGTCTTCAGGAACGCCTTGGGATTGCTCGTGGTGCCGGAGGAGAAGAGCAGGAGGAACGCCTCGTCGCCGTCGCGGACGGTCGGCCGCGGAGCGAGCGGCAGACTCCGCTCGAGTTCCTGGAAGCCCGTCAGGCCGAGAAGGGTCCCCGTCCAGCCGCGTGCCGTGAGGGCCTCCGCGAGGTCCTCCGAGTCACTGATGACGACGCCGATTCCGGTCGTGAGGATCACGCCCACCCGGTGGTCCAGGGGCCAGCGGGGGTCGATCGTGGCGGACACCGCACGGTATCCGGCCAGCCCGGCCATGATCCTCGCGGTGTGGAAGGCGGAGTCGATGCTCACGGCGGTGATCGGAATGGCCAAGGTCTCCGGGGCGGGAACCGGTGGAGTGGTCTGGCCCCGGTGCAGGGCATCGACGGCGGCGAACACCCGGCGCGAATCCTCCACCAGGTCCCGGTAGCTCAGCCGGCCATCGGCCCCGGCGATCGCCGTTCGCTCGGGATGGTGTTGCGCGACGTCCAGCACGGTCCGGGTGATCGGCACCTGCGTCCTTCCCTGGTGGTCATCCCGGCACGGCCCGGCTCAGTGAGGCCTCGGGTTCGGCCCCAGTTTAGCAAGGGGCTCCGTGCCGGCTTGGGGCCCTCGTCCGACCGACCACGGCGTCATCGTGACGGCGTCCGCCCTTCGCGCATTGGCACCTTTAGGCATAGCTAACCTAAGCTTGCTCAGGACCCTCCCCAGGACTCCGAACCCTTTTGCACGTAGAAAGCAGTTCCCATGACGTTGCGTAAGAACGCTCTGGCGGGCATCGCCCTCGCCGCGACCGCCGCTCTCGGCCTGGCCGCCTGCGGTTCCGGCAGCTCCGCGCCCGCCGCGGGCGGATCCGGAGACTCCAAGATCTCCGGCGAGATCACGGTCTACAACGCCCAGCATGAGTCCCTGACGAAGGAATGGGTGGACGCGTTCACCCAGGAGACCGGCGTCAAGGTCACCGTCCGCCAGGGCGACGACTCGGAGATGTCCAACCAGATCGTCCAGGAAGGCGCCGCCTCCCCCGCCGATGTCTTCCTGACCGAGAACTCCCCCGCGATGGCCCAGGTGGAGAACGCCGGCCTGTTCGCGGACGTTGACAAGGCCACCGTGGATCAGGTCCCCGCCGCCTACCGGCCGTCCACGAACAAGTGGACGGGCATCGCCGCTCGCTCCACCGTGCTCGTGTACGACAAGAAGAAGATCTCCGAGGACAAGCTGCCGAAGTCCATGCTGGATCTCGCCAAGCCGGAGTGGAAGGGCAAGTGGGCCGCGTCGCCGTCGGGCGCCGACTTCCAGGCGATCGTCGCCGCGCTGCTGGAGCTCAAGGGCGAGGCCGCGACCACCGAGTGGCTCAAGGGCATGAAGGAGAACTTCAAGGCCTACAAGGGCAACAGCACCGCGATGAAGGCTGTCAACGCCGGTGAAGTGGATGCCGCGCTGATCTACCACTATTACTACTACGGTGACCAGGCCAAGACCGGCGAGAACTCCAAGAACGTCACCCCGTACTTCTTCAAGCACCAGGATCCGGGCGCGTTCCTGTCCGTCTCGGGCGGCGGCGTCCTGAAGTCCGCCAAGAACCCGGCCGCCGCACAGGCGTTCCTGAAGTTCATCACCGGCAAGAAGGGCCAGGAGGTCCTCAAGAACGGCACCTCCTTCGAGTACGCGATCGCGTCCAACGTCGAGGCGAACCCCAAGCTCGTGCCGATCAAGGATCTGCAGGCCCCCACGGTGGACCCGGCCAAGCTGAACTCCGCCAAGGTCACCGAGCTGATGACGCAGGCCGGACTGCTCTGATTCCGTGACCGCTGATTCAACGGCCTCCGTCCCGGCGGAGGCCACCGTCAGGCCGCCGCAGGCGGGCAAGGGCGCACGCCCTCGCCCGCCTTTCGGCGTCTCCGTGATCTCTTTGATCGCGATGCTCATCGCGCTGCTGTCGCTCATCCCGCTCGGGTACGTCGTCTACATGACGGTCACCACGGGCTGGGACACGGCGGTCTCGCTCATCGTCCGGCCGCGCGTCGGCGAGCTCTTGCTCAACACCGTGCTTCTGGTGGTCCTCACCGTGCCGCTGTGCCTGGTGCTCGGCGTCGGCGGGGCCTGGCTGGTCGAGCGGACCACGCTCGCCGGGCGCCGGTTCTGGGCCGTCGCCCTCGCCGCGCCGCTCGCGATCCCCGCCTTCGTCAACAGCTACGCCTGGGTCTCCGCCGTCCCATCCCTCGAGGGGATCGGATCCGGGGTGCTGATCTCCACGCTCTCCTACTTCCCGCTGGTCTACATTCCCGCGGCCGCGGCCCTCAGCCGGCTGGATCCGGCGCTCGAGCACTCCGCCGCCTCGCTGGGCCTGGGTCCGTGGGCATCCTTCTTCCGGGTGGTGCTCCCCCAGCTCCGCGTGGCGCTGACCGGTGGAGCGCTCCTGGTCTCGCTGCACCTGCTCGCAGAATACGGCGCCTTCGCCATGATCCGCTTCGACACGTTCACGACGGCGATCATGATCCAGTTCCAGTCCACCTTCAACGGCACCGCAGGCAACATGCTCGCCAGCGTCCTGGTGTTCCTGTGCCTGCTGCTCCTGCTCGCCGAGGTCCGGGGGCGCGGCTCCGCCCGGTACTCCCGCGTCGGCTCGGGGAGCCAGGGCATTGCGTTGCGCCTGCCGCTGGGCCGCTACCAGGTGCCGGCACAGCTGTCCCTGCTGGCCCTCGTCCTGCTCGCCTTCGGCCTGCCTCTGGCCCTGGTCCTCCGCTGGGCCGTGCAGGGCGGCGCCGCCGTCTGGACTGCGGACGAGTTCGTCCCCGCCCTCCTGCAGACCCTCTTCTACGGGGTGATCGGGGCCGCCGTGACCACCGTGGTGGCGTTCCCGCTGGCGTACCTCGCCGTGCGGAACCCGACGTGGTTCAGCAAGGCCCTGGAACTGTGCAACTACGTCACGAGTTCCCTGCCCGGGATCGTGGTGGGCCTGGCGTTCGTCACGGTCACCATCCGGCTGGCACCGGCCGTCTATCAGACCACCGGCGTGCTGATCGCCGCATACGTGCTGCTGTTCCTTCCCCGGGCCCTGGTCAGCCTGCGCTCCGGCCTGGTGCAGGCGCCGAAGGAACTGGAGGAGGCGGCCCAGGCCCTGGGCACGTCCCCGTTCCTGGCCTTCCTCCGGGTCACGCTGCGCCTCACCGCCCCCGCGGCGGCCGGCGGCGCCGCCCTGGTGTTCCTGGCCATCGTCAACGAGCTCACGGCGACCCTCCTGCTCTCCCCCAACGGCACGCACACCCTGGCCACCGAGTTCTGGAGCAAGAGCAGCGAGATCGACTACGCCGGAGCCGCCCCCTACGCCCTCCTGATGATCGTGCTCTCCGCCCCCATGACCTATCTCCTGTTCCACCAGTCCAAGAAAGCAGCCGGACAGTGACCTCCCCCTCCTCCGCCCACTCCGTCGCCCCCGGCGTCGCGCCCTCCGTGGCCGGCACCACCGACACCCATCTCGCGATCGACGGTGTGGTCAAGAACTTCGGCAGCCAGGAGGTGCTGCGCGGGATCGACCTCGCGGTCGCCCGCGGCGGGACCACCGCGATCGTGGGGCCGTCCGGTTCCGGCAAGACCACGCTGCTGCGGCTCATCGCCGGATTCGAACGGCCCGACGCCGGCTCCATCCGCCTGAGCGGCACGGCTGTGGCGCAGGGTTCCGCGTGGGTTCCGGCGCACCGGAGGAACGTCGGCTATGTGGCGCAGGACGGCGCGCTGTTCCCGCATCTGTCGGTCGCCCAGAACGTCGCGTTCGGTTTCGCGGGCGATCTGGGCAGCCACCGGTCCTCCGCTGCGAAGGCCCGGATCCGGGAACTGCTCGAGATGGTGTCCCTGGACCCGGCTCTCGCCACACGCCGTCCCCACGAGCTCTCCGGCGGCCAGCAGCAGCGCGTAGCCCTCGCCCGCGCTCTCGCCCGTGAACCCGAAGTGATGCTCCTGGACGAGCCCTTCTCCGCGCTCGACGCCGGCCTGCGCGTCGCCACGCGCCGCGCCGTGGGCGAGGTGCTCCGGACCGCCGGCGTCACCACCGTGCTCGTGACCCACGATCAGGCCGAGGCCCTGTCGTTCGCGGATCAGGTCGCCGTCATGCGGGACGGCGCCCTGGCCCAGGTGGGCAACCCCTTCGTGGTCTACACCCGGCCCTCCGACCGGGCCACCGCGGAATTCCTGGGCGAGGCCGTCGTGCTGGACGCCTGGCTCGAGGGCTCCCTGGCCATGTGCTCCCTAGGCGGGATCCCGGTCCGTCGCCCTCCGGCACAGGGCAAGGTGCACCTGATGCTGCGGCCCGAGCAGATCCGGATCGCCCCGGACGGCCCGATCCGCGGCACGGTCGTGGACACCGACTACTTCGGCCCCGAGACCACCGTGCGGATCCGCCTCAACCCGCGGCCCAGCGTGGCGGGCGGCCCCGAGATCCCGGGCGGCGGAGAGACGATCACGATCCGGCACTGGAACGCGTCCATCACGCGGCCCGGCACGGAATTGTGCCTGCGCGTCATCGGCGAGGGCGTGGCCTTCCCGTGGGAGTCCGTTCAGGGCTGAGCGCGCCCGTGCTTCGCCGCGGGCAAGACGAGGCGCATGACCGTGCCGTCGGAGCCCGTTCGGACGAGTTCGGCCCGGCCTCCGGCCTGGGTGGCGATCTCCTGGACCAGGGCCAGACCGATGCCGTAGCCGCGTCGCCCGGTCCCGACGGAGTCGCTGGAGCTGCGCACGAAGCGCTCGAAGATCCGCTGCCGGTCGACGTCGGAGATCCCGCTGCCCGTGTCCGCGACACTGACCGTGACCATGTCCCGTTCCCGTCCCACGGTCACGGTGACGCGGCCGCCGTCGGGGGTGTGGGCCAGAGCGTTGTCCAGCAGCGCGAGAAGCGCGCGCCGGAGACTCTGCTCCCTGATCACCACCGTCGCACCGGGCAGTCCCCCATGTTCCACGGTGACCTGACGGTCCGCGGCGAGCCCTGCCGCGCTCTCGACGACCTCCGCCGCCAGCGCGTCCACGTCGACCGGCCCGGCGTCCTGCGCGGCCTCACGTCCGGTGGCGGCCTCGAGGAGCCCGTCGACCAGTTCGGTCAGCGCCGCGGTGTCCTGCCGGATCTGCGCGAGGGCCTGGCCTGCCGGCGAATCCGCGGGGCTGGTCCGCTGCGCCAGCTGCACGCGCGCGTCCAGAATGGCCAGGGGCGTTCTCATCTCATGGCTCGCGTCCTGCACGAACCGCCGCTGGCGGGCGAGGGCATCGCTGAGGGGCCGGATCGAGCTGCGGGCGCTGAACCAGCCGATCACCCCGGCCAGCACCACACCCACGAGCCCCACCAGGATCATGTCGCGGATCAGGTCCCGCGTGTCCAGGGAGACGAAGACGGCGCCCGGTTCCGCGGCATCGGGCCCCGGGCCGCCGGCCTTGCTGACGAGGTACACGGTCGCCACGGCGAGCAGACAGAGCACCAGAGCGCCGCAGGCGGCACTGATCCGGAGGGCGATCCTCAGCGCGGCGCTGCGGAGCTCCACCTGATCGGGGCCGGGACGACGGGGTTCAGTCATGGGGATCACCGATCTGGTAGCCGACGCCGTGGACCGTGCGGACCACGGCGCGGGCGATCTTGCGGCGGAGGTGGTGCACGTGGGTGTCCACGAGACCTGGGGTGTCCGTCGGCTGGAAGACACGGGACAGGATCTCTTCGCGGCTGAAAACCCGCTCAGGATCGGCCGCCAGGAGCGCGAGCAGCTCCCCCTCCTTGGCCGTGAGCGAAGCACTGAGCCCGTGGACGGAACGCGCCTGCCGCCCCGCGGCGTCGAGTTCCCAGTCACCGAAACTGAGCGACGACGGCGGCGCGTCGTACGTGCGGGTCAGCGCGCGGAGGCGGGCGGCCAGCTCCGCCGCGTCGAAGGGTTTGGTCATGTAGTCGTTGGCGCCGGCGTCGAGTCCTCTGATCTTCTCCTCGGTCGCGCCGAGCGCCGTGAGGAGGAGGATCGGCGTCGCCACGCCGCGCTCGCGCAGGGCCGTGACGACGGCGATGCCGTCCAGCCCAGGCAGTCCACGGTCGACCACGAGCACGTCCCAGGTCTGGGTGAGCGCAAGGTGCAGGCCCTCACGTCCGTGGACGGCGAGCTGCACCCGGTACTCGGGAGCGAGGAGCTCGGCCGTCAGAGGCCCCAGGACAGGATCGTCCTCCACCAGGAGCACGGAGGGCCGGGGTGCGGGATTCACAGGACCATTCTCGCTCCCGCGCGCCCAGGACCGTGGTCCTCAGCCGTGTCCTTCCACCTTGCGGACCACGCGGGACACCAGCGGAAGGGCCAGGACCCGCGGGACCAGAGCGTTCCACAGCCAGGTGAAGGCGAGCATCGCCGCCCCGGTCACGAGGAAGGAGGCGAGCACGTCGGTCGGGTAATGGACCCCGATGTACAGGCGGGACCAGGCCACCACGAGTGCCATCGCCGCCCCGGCCCAGACCGCGATCCGGGCCCAGCGGGTCCCCCGGAGGAGGAAGTACGCGGCGAAGACCAGCGCCACCGCCAGGCACGTGTGGCCGCTGGGGAAGCTGTTGGACCCGGTCTCCGGCGCCAGAGGGTCCAGGAGCAGTGCGGGGTTCGGCCGCGGGCGCGCCACGATCAGCTTGAACACCTGTGACATCCCCCAGCCCCAGCTCACCGCCGCAGCGAACAGCACCGCCCGCAGGACCTGCCGCCGAACCAGGAGGATGACGGCCCCCACCGCGATGATCAACACCCCGGCCACCGGGCTGAAGAGCGTGTTCAGACCCATCGCGACGGCGGTCAGGACGGCCTCGTGGTGCCTGCTGAGCTCCTGGTCGACCCCGAGCTCCGCCCCGCTCAGACCGGGCATCAGGCGGATGCAGAGCCCCAGCGTCAGGGCGGCCAGGGCGAGCACCGACGACGCCGGCAGCCAGTGCCGCGGCACGCTCAGACGGGGGAATCCCCGGGGAGGCCGCGGCCGGGCGGGACGGGCGGGACGGGCGGGCGTGGACTGCGAAGCCATCGATGTTCCTTTCGAACCGTGCGTGGCTCCGATCGTGTCAGGACGGTCCTCAGAAACTCTTAAGAAGTGCTCCGCGCCCCGCCGTGGCAGGGAAACACACCCCTTGCGCCCACCCGCTGGCGGGTCCAGGATCGGCCTATGACCAAATACCTGATTTCCTTCCCCAGCGACGCGATGGTGGTCTCGGAGGAGGACTTCCCCACCGTCGTCGCGGAGTCCCACGCCGTCATCGCGGAGGCCCAGGCCGCGGGCGTCTACGTCTTCGGCGGTGGCATCAACGAGGAGGTGGAGCCGGTGCGCGTCGGGGCCGACGGGTCCATCAGCCCAGGACCGTATCCGGGCCTCGACATCCGTGGCGGCTTCACGATCCTCGAGCTGCCGGACCGCGCATCGGCGGAGACGTGGGCGGCGAAGATCGCCGCGTCCTGCCGCTGCCCGCAGGAATTGCGGGAGTTCATGTACGACCCGATGAGCTGAGCGGGCTGCCGCTCAGCTCGGGGTGCCGGCCCGTCCTGACTCGGTCCGGACTGTCTGTCCTCAGGCGATCCAGGGGCGGGTGAAGCCGAGGACGCGTTCGCCGTCGAAGTCTGCCAGCGAGACACCCACGAAGTTCCGCGCGGCATCCGACGTCTGGTTCCGGAGGGCGAAGCCTGCCGCGGTCGCGATCTCCGCGATCGCCGCTCCGGCGCTCTCGGCGGACTGGGCCTGGGAGAACGCCCCGGCGGTCCGTCCGATATAGGCGTCGAGTAGGGGCCCGTAGGCGCCCGTCTCCGTGGGCCGCGCGACGTTCGCCACGAATTCACTGGCCACCGCGGCGGGTTCGATCACGCCCACCTGCACGCCGAACCGTTCGGCGACCACCGCGAGCGACTGCATGAAGCCCTCCACCGCGAACTTCGCCCCGCAATAGGCGTCGGCGAACGGCTGGCCCACGGCTCCGCCCACGCTCGTGACGGTGAGGATCCGGCCCCTGCCCTGCTCCCGCATGCCGGGCAGAACCAGCTTGGTGAGGTTCACAGGGGCCAGGTAGTTGACGTCCAGCTGGGCCTGAATCTGCTCCATCGACAGCTGTTCAGCCGTCGCCACGCTCCCGCGGCCCGCGTTGTTGATCAGCACGTCGATGCGGCCATGGTCGGCGAGCACGCCGCGCACCACGCGTTCGGCGGCGCCGTGATCCACGACGTCGAGCTCCCGCACGTCCAGCTCCACCCCGGCGTCGCGGGCGGCGGCGTGGAGGGCGGCGGCTCGGGAGGTGTCGCGCAGCGTGGCGACCACGGTGAGACCCCGGCGCGCCAGGTCGACGGCGGCATGCAGGCCCATGCCGGAGGAGGTTCCAGTGATCAGTGCGACATCAGACATGCGGTCATCGTACGCCCCCGCACCGCCCGGACGGATCAGCGCGTGCGCCACCTGAGACGCGCCAGATGCACGCCGAGCGCGACCCCCGTCCCGATACCCAGGCTGATCGCTGCGGCCGTGCCGAAATGCTCCGCCGCATCGCCCCCGCCCATCGCCTGAAGGATGCCGAAGAACACCGGGATCCCGGGCAGGAGGGCGCCCGTGATGCCCATGAGTGCGAGCACTTGGTACGGGTAGCCGGTGCGCTTCACCAGGGCTGCACTCAGGAGGCCGAGGACCACGGCCGAGAGCGAATTCGCCCAGACCGCGGACAGGCCGGTCGCGTGAAGGAAGAACTGGTTGACGGCGCCCGTGACCACGCCCAGGAAGGCGGCCGGCGCCACCAGCGCCAGCCTCCCGCCGTTGGCGAACGCATTCGCCACGGCGCCCAGGGCGGAGAACACCAGCACCAGATACCAGGGCAGGGTGGGCAGGGCGTCGAGCCGTGGATGGGCCATGCCGAGGACCTCCCCCAGCGCGAAGGTGAATCCTCCGCCGATCGCGATCCCTCCGGCGGCGATGGCGACGCTCGCCACGCGCGTCATGGCGGACAGATGGTCGGCTTCGATGGCGTCCGTCACCGCTCCGATGACCTGGGGTAAGGGGATCAACAGGAGCCAGTTCACCGCGATCGCCGCTGCCGCGCCCACCGGGTCCACGAAGCCGAGCTGGACGAGCGCGGTGGCGAAGGCGCCCGCCGCGCAGCTCTGCACGGCGATGGCGAACAGCCGGGGCAGTCGCAGCCCGCCGATCATCACTCCGACCAGGGAGGTCACGGCCTGCACCAGCGCCGCGGCGACCCAGGCCTGCCAGCTGACGCCCAACTGCATGCTGATGAAGAACGCCAGGAGCGTCAGCCCGAGCGTGACCACCCACCATGGAGTGGCCGTGTCCCGGAGCCGTTCGACCTCCTGCCGCGCCGCGGTGAGACCGCCGTGGGCCGCGGCGGAATCGGCCCAGGTCCGGGCGTCCTCGACGGTGCGCTCAGCGAGTCTCTCGAGTGCGCGGGCCCTGGTGCAGTCGATGGCGTCGAGCGACCGGGCCGCGCCGGAGAGGGAGACTGTTGCGCCGTCGCGCGTGACGGCTTCCAGCAACAGCATCCGGCCGAAAGAGTTGAGCACGAGGCCGTCCAGGCCGAGTTCGCGCCCATACCTCCCGAGGGCCTCCTCGGTCTGGCGCGTGGTCTGGCCGGATTCCAGGAAGCCGTGGCCCAGTGCGGACAGGAAGGCGAGGCGGAGGCGCACCTTCTTGGCGGACAGGCCCGCGGCCGCGGGTTCGGGCGCGCTCAGACCGGAGGGCGAGGCTGCTGCTTCCATGCCTCGATCCTAGGGCGCGCCGGCTCGTCACGCGTGGTCAGCCGCCGAGTTCGGGGGGAACCCGCCGAGATCGCGGGCTGCAGCCCGCGCATCCAAACCGGACCCCCGACGTCGGCGCCGTCACCCGGCCGGGCACCTCGCTCAGCATCTCGTCAGGCCTGCGAGCGCAGACCCGTGAAGAACGCCCGGATGTCCTCGGCTAGGATCTCCGGCCGCTCCAGTGCGGCGAAATGCCCGCCTTCCTCGAACCGGCTCCAATGCACGATGTTCGCGTTGTCCCGATCGGCGAACACGCGGATCGTCTGGAAATCGTCCTTGAAGACGGCCACGCCCGTGGGAGCGTGATTGACCTGCGGCTCGGCCTGTTCCTGGGCGTTGTCGAAGTAGCTGCGGCTCATCCCGGCGGCCGCGTTGGCGAACCAATTCACGCTGACCTCCAGCAGGACCTTCTCGAGAGGGACCAGCGAGGTGCCGTTGCCGAAGGACTCGAACAGTTCGCTGTACGCGAGCAGGCCGACGGGTGAGTCGCTGAGACCGACCGCCACCGTCTGAGGCCGAGAGGCGTTCATGGTGTTGTAGCCGCCCACGGACTGGAACCACTGCATGTGTTCCAGACCCGCGTAGTCCGCGGGTTCCAGCTTCTCGAACTCCGCCGGATCGCCGGAGGGGAAGGAGAACAGCTGCAGGACGTGCAGGCCGAGGAACCCGTCGGGATTGAGCAGACCGAGTTCCCTTGCGACCATCGCCCCGTTGTCCGAGCCGTGAACGCCGTAGCCGTCGTAGCCGAGGCCCCGCATGAGCGCGTCGTAGGCCCGTGCCACGCGGCCGACGGTCCATCCGGACTCGGTCACGGGCTGCGAGAAACCGTACCCGGGAGCGTCGGGAATGACGACATCGAACGCGTCCTCGGGCCGCCCGCCGTGCGCCACGGGGTCCACCAGGCGGTCGATGAGATCGAGGTAGTCCACCGATGACCCGGGGTAGGTGTGGGCGAGCAGCAGCGGGGTGGCTCCGGGATGGGCGGAGCGCACGTGGATGAAGTGCACGAGCTGCCCATCGATCCGAGTGGTGAAGTGTGGGACAGCGTTGAGACGGGCCTCGGCGGCACGCCAGTCGAGGGACTGCCAGGCCGCGACGGCCTCCCGCAGATAGCTGTTGGGGGTTCCGGTGCGCCAGTCGTCGGAGGGAGCCGGCTGGGGCAGGCGTGTCCGGGCGAGGCGGTCCTGGAGATCGGCGAGGTCGGCGTCGCTGACGGACACGGTGAAGGGCTGGATTTCGAGGGGTGCTGTGGTGTTCATGGTTCCCACGCTACGGACCTATTAGGCTGAAAACGTTCCTCTTAACCTCACGAATTTCGGAGGATCCCATGACCGGTCCCGCGGGCAGGCTTCTCGCTCTCCTCCCCCTCTTGCAGGTTCCCGCAGGGCGCACCGGACGCGAACTGGCGGAGCGCCTCGGGGTGAGCCCGCGAACCGTGCGCGCCGACGTCGAGCGGCTGAGGGAACTCGGCTACCCCGTGACGGCGGTCCGAGGACCCGTGGGCGGTTACCGTCTGGGAGCGGGCGGACGCCTGCCACCGCTCCTGCTCGACGATGAGGAGGCTGTCGCCGTCACGGTCGGCCTTCAGGCGGCCGCCGGGATCAGCGGCATTGAAGAGGTACGCACGCGCGCGCTGGCGAAGATCGAACAGGTGCTGCCGGCACGGCTGCGGCCCATTGTCGACGCCCTGGGCACGGCCATCGACCGTGGTCAGGAGAACATCGACACGGACGCCCCGGATCCGGAGGTCGACCCCCGGGTGCTCCGCTCCGTGGCAGCGGCGATCCGGGATACTGAACGTCTGCGGTTCGACTATGACGGCGCCGAGAGACTGGTCGAGCCCTATCGCTTGCTGAGCTGGCAGCGACGCTGGCACCTCGTGGCGCGCGATCCCCGGGAGGGCACCTGGGGAACTTACCGCGTCGACTGGATGGCACTGGGCAACCCGACCCATCGGCTGTTCACGCCCCGTCCCCTGCCGGGCGGCGATTACGCGGCGTTCGCTCTGCGCACCATCGCGGCGAGCGGATGGAAGGTCCACGCCAGGCTGCGGATCGATGCCTCGGCTCAGAGTGTGCTGGACCGCATCAACCCCACGGTTGGGGTCGTCGAACCGATCGATGCGGAGCACTGCGTGCTGGTGACGGGGGCGGACAGCCTGGACACCGTGGCAGCCTATATCGGCATGCTGATGATGGATTTCACCGTGGAAAGCCCGCCCGAGCTCATCCCCCGCCTCCGACTGCTCTCCGAGCGCTACCGGAGAGCAGTCGAGGGTTCCTGACGGTTCAGTCGGTGGTGTCCGCGATGTAGACGTTGCACTTGGCTTCGTGGGCCACGGAGTTGGCGACGCTGCCCAGGACGCGGGCCAGGCCCTTCATGCGGCGATTGCCCACCACGATCACGCTGGCGTCGTGCTCCTCGGCGTGGGCGATGAGCGCCTCGGCGGGGGTGCCCACCACGGAGAAGGCTTCGACCTGGACGCCGTCCGCGGACAGGCTCCCGGCGACCGTTCTGGCGGTCTCCGCGGCCTTCTCCTGGCGGTCTCCGAAGATCACGGCACGCTCGTAATTGGCGCCGTGCAGGGACGCCTTGTTGCCCTCGTAGGCGGTGACCACATGCAGCGTGGCGCCGAACCCTTGGGCGAGGCGCAGGGCCTGCTCCGCGGCTCGCGCTGCGGTCTCGGTTCCGTCCACTCCGACGACGATGATCTCCGGCATGCTGGTGCTCCTTCTCCACGATGATGGCCTGGTCAAAACGGTACCGTGCGGACCATCGTCCGAGGCGGGATCATCCGTAACAAACCCCGGAACTCGGGCCGAAAGTGATGGAGAAAACACCGTCCAGGGCGGCGCCGACCATCACGCCGGCCGCTCACTCAGGCGCGGGTCAGCACCGTCTGCAGCCCGGCCGTGGCAGGCGACTGCGGGAAGACGCTCGGCGCCGGGGACGGCACCGCCGCGAGGGCCACCCGCACCGGATCAGACCCGACGTGGACGAGCCGGTCCCGGACCTGGACGTCCAAGGGGCCGCCGGATTCGACGCTGAGCGTGATCTCACCCGGCGCCAGGCGCACGGCGAGCACCGAACCCCGCATCCGCAGACGGAAGGCGAGGCCCTCCCAGCCCTCCGGCAGCCGGGGGTCGAAAAGCGGGTGCTCCCCCTGGTCGCGGAAGCCGGCGAAACCGTTGACGAGCGCGGCCCAGACACCGCCCGCCGAGGCCGTATGGACGCCGTCCACCGTGTTGTGATGCAAATCGTCCAGGTCGATGAACGCCGCCGTCGTGAAGTGCCGCAGCGCCACATCCCCGTAGCCGACCTCGGCCGCCATGATGCCCTGCACGCACGCCGAGAGCGTCGAGTCGCCGGTGGTCAGCGGATCGTAGAAGTCGAAGGCACGCTGCTTCTCCACGGCGCTGAAGTCCTGCCACTGCAGGAACATCGCCAGCACCGTGTCCGCCTGCTTGAGCACCTGGTGCCGATAGATCACCAGCGGGTGGAAGTGCAGCAGCAGCGGGTATTTGTCCCGCGGCACGTCCCAGTCCCACGGTTCCAGGGTCATGAAGTCGGCGTCCTGAGCGTGGACGCGCAGATCGGTGTCGTAGGGCAGGGTCATGCGCTCCGCGGCTTCGGACCAGAGCTGCCGTTCGGTCACTCCGGCGAAGCGCCCCTCGACGGCGGCCGCGGCCCGGAGATTGAACCGCGCCATGACGTTCGTGTACAGGTTGTTGTTGACCACGGCCGTGTACTCGTCCGGACCCGTGACCCCGTGCAGGTGGAAGCGCCCGTCCTTGCCGAAGAAGCCGAGGGAGACCCACATGCGGGCGGTCTCGGACAGGATCTCCGCGCCCTCCCCCGTGCGGAACTCGTCGTCGCCCGTCGCCCAGACGTAGCGGGCCGCGGCGAAGGCGACGGCGGCGTTGATGTGGAACTGTGCGGTGCCGGCGGCGTAGTACGCGCTGGCCTCCTGGCCGTTGATGGTGCGCCACGGGAAGAGAGCGCCGTCCACGCTGAGCTCGGCCGCACGGGCCCGCGCGGCGGGCAGCATCGAGTGGCGGAACGCGAGCACCTTCCGGGCGGCGTCCGGGGAGGTGTAGCTGAGGTAGGGCATCAGGTACACCTCCTGATCCCAGAAGTAGTGGCCCTCGTAACCCGATCCGCTGACGCCCTTGGCGGGGATCCCGGACACGCCGGCCTGCGCGGTCGCCTGGCCCAGCTGGAAGAGGTTCCAGCGGACCGCCTGCTGCAGCTCCGGCTGGCCCGGCAGCTCGATGTCCGCGGTGGACCAGTACTGCGCCCAGTGCTCGGCCGATTCCGCGGCGAGCTCCTCGATACTGAGAACCGCCTCCTCGGCACGGGCCAGGAGCGTCTCCGGAGTCTCCGGACCCACGGCGTAGGAGACGCGCTTCTCAAGGACGAACTCTTCCCCCGGGTCGACCGGCAAGACGTAGCGGACCGCGCTCCGGTCGGCGTCCGTCTCCGTCGAGAAGGGCGGGAGGGCGCCCGGCGCCACGTGATCGACCGCGACGGCGACGCTCTGGCGGGAGGCCGCCGTCGTCCAGGCGAGGCGCAGGGAGCCCTTGGCGCCGTCGCTGAACGCCGGCATGAGCACTCGGCCGGCGTGGCGTCCGGAGCGACGGGGGTCGTGGTCCGAATGGTCCTCGGCCGGCTGATCCTGACGGTTCACCACCTGGGAGACGGCATCCAGCACGATCCGTCGGTCCGCGCTCAGGCGCAGTTCGACGGCGAGGGAGCCACGGTGGCTCTGCCCGAGCACCCGCCGTTCGACCGTGGTGACGACCGCACCGGAGGCACACTGCCAGACGACGGTGCACTCGTAGATCCCGCTCGCGAAGTCCAGGGTGCGGCGGTAGTCGAGGACGGGCACCGTGCCGAGCGACAGTTCTTCGCCGTCCACGCGCAGCAGCGTCTCCTGCACATCGGGGACGTACAGCATCCGCTGGCCCTGCTTGGCGAAGCCGTAGGCGTTTTCGGCGTGACGGATGTCGAAGGTCTCGTGGAAACCGTTGATGAAACTGCCCGGCAGGAAGGCGTCGGCAGCGGACGCATGAGCACCACGCACTCCGAGGTGACCGTTGCCGAGGGCGAAGACGGTCTCCAGGGCGCCTTCCGAACCGGGGGCGTACGACGTTTCGAGCAGGGCCCAGGGGTGGGCGGGGAATCGGGTGCGGTCAGCGGAGATCAGAGACATGGGAAGGCTTTCAGACGCTGGATCGATCGGGGGGCGCCGGGACGTGGGGGAAGCGTCCCGGCGGAGTGTGGGGTGGGGTGCCTGAGGATCAGGCCGGGAGCAGTTCGTCGAGGTCGGACACCACGAGCGTGGCCCCGGCGGAGCGCAGGACGTCTTCTCCCGCTCCACGGTCCACGCCGATGACGGCGCGGAACCCGCCGGCCGCGCCGGCCTCGACTCCGGAGACGGCGTCCTCCACCACCGTGGCGGCGGCGGGGTCCACTCCGAGCAGCTCGGCGGCCCGCAGGAACGTGGCCGGATGCGGTTTGCCGGGCAGCCCTTCGCGGGCCGCGACGTTGCCGTCGACCACGATGGGGAACAGATCCGCCATCCCTGCCGCCTCCAGCACGGCCGGGGCATTGCGGGATGACGACACGACGGCGAGCTTCACACCGCGCTCGCGGGCAGCCGCGACGAAGCGTGACGAACCGGGGTACGGCTCGATGCCGTCCTCGATGATCTGGGCGAACAGGCGGTTCTTCAGGTTTCCAAGGCCGCGGACGGTGCGTTCGGTCGGCGCGTCGTCGTCCTGGCCCTCAGGCAGGGTGAGGCCCCGGGAGGCCAGGAATTCGCGGACACCGTCGTAGCGCGGCCGTCCGTCGATGTGGGCGTAGTAGTCGGCATCCGTGTACTCCGGTCCGACCCCTTCGACGGCGAGGACGTCCTCGAACAGGGTGCGCCACGCCTGCTCATGAGCGAGAGCGGTGGGGGTCAGCACGCCGTCGAGGTCGAAAAGGAGCGCCTCGGTGCCGTCCCAGATCGACGTGTTCAGTGATGTGGTCATGGGGGGTCCTCAGGGTTGACGCCGGGGGCGGCGGGTGGTCTTGCGTTCGATGAGGGCGACGGGCAGGCGATGGTCCTGCGGGGCCCCGGACCGTCCTTGAAGACGCTCGGTGAGCAGATCGGCGGCGAACGCCGCCTGGTCCGCCACGGGCTGCGCGACGGTCGTGAGCCCCAGGACGGTGCTCATCGGGTGGTCGTCGATGGCGATGAGCGAGACGTCCTTCGGCGCGGACAGCCCGTGCTCGCGGAGTGCCTTGAGCGCTCCGAACGCGGCCTCGTCACAGGCCGCGAACACGGCCTCCGGGAGGCCCCGGTTGTCGATCAGTTCGGTCATGGCCCGGTACCCGCCTTCGATACTGGACGGTTCCTTGATGATGCGGTCAGGGTGCACCTCGAGATGGTGCTCCGCCAGGGCCTGCGTGAACCCTGCGAGCCGATCGCCCGAGGTGCCGACGGTCCCGCGATCGTCCTCGTCGGCCGCCAGGATGGCGAATTCCCCGTGGCCGAGGCCGAGGAGATGACTGGTCGCCGCGTGGGCCGCCTGAACGTCATCGATCCCTACGGTGTCCCACGGTACGCCGCTCAGTCCCATGCTCGCCACCTCCAGAGGCGAGGCGGCCAGCGCCTGCACCTCATCGTCGCCGAGGTCGACGCCGAGCAGCAGCACACCGTCCACACGCTGAGCCAGGGCGTCGAGATCACCGAAGATCCTCTCGCGGACGTCAGCGCGACCGCGGAGGCTGATGAGCACGGAGTCGAGGCCGCTGTCGGCGAACACCTCTTCGGCCGCTTCCACCGCCTGGGCGAAGAACCAAGTGGTGGCCCGGGGGACGATGATGGCCACGGATCCGGTCCTGCCACCGGCCAGTCGCGCTGCGGCAGACGAGGCGCGGTATCCGAGTTTGGAGGCCGCGTCCTCGACACGGCGCTGGGCGTCCTCGGACACGTTGGGAAGTCCCCTCAGGGCCCGCGACACGGTGCAGATGGACAGGCTGGACAGCAGGGCGACGTCCCGGATGGTCGCGCGGCTACGGTCAGTCAAGGAACACGGCCTCAACCCTTTCATGGTGCACATTCCGGCGCGATGGAGTCAGCGCCGAAAGAGATTGTAAGCGTTTACACTCTCCGCTGACAACGCCGCGTTCGGGGATGTCGTTCAAGGGTTTCCTGCGCGCAGGAACGCGCCTGGTCAGCCGGCGCCGGGTGTCACGACGTCAGCCGTCCGTCCTCTCCGAGGCGCTGCGCTCGACGCAGAACTCGTTGCCCTCGGGATCATGCAGTGTTACCCACCCGGTCCCGTCGGGTCGCCGGTGGTCGCCTTGCACCGTGGCCCCGAGCGAGAGGAGGCGTTCGACCTCTTCGTCGCGGGTGCGGTCCTGGGGCTGGATGTCGAGATGCATGCGGTTCTTCACGGTCTTGCGGTCATCGACCCTGACGAACAGCATCGAGCCGCCGGCAGTCGTGACGAGGGCCTCGGGATCGCCCGGCGCGTCGTCGTCGCCCAGTGAACCGTCGAGGGCTTCGGCCCAGAAACGTGCCAGCTGGAAGGGGTCTGCCGCATCGAGGGTGATATGCCGGATCAGTGAGCTCATGGTTCCAGCCGACCATGAAGTGGGCGATCCGTCCAGAGTCATCCCCTGTTGAGCCTGTGGTCAAACCCGCGCCGATGCGGCGAGGGCTCCCCGGATGCGGTCTTCTTCTCCGCTCTCAGTGGTGCGGAGCCGAAGGAGAGGCAGCCCTACGCGTTGCAGGACCGAGTCCTTCACTCTGTCCCGCCTCAACTGGGCTGGATTGTTCTCGTGCCAGGCGAACCCGTCCACCTCAATGGCGAGTTGCGGTAGCTGAGTCACGGCGTTGTAAACCACGAAGTCGACCGAGGACGTCCGCCGGACAAACGCACGCTGCTCATCGTTCAATGAAGTTCCTCGAGCTACGAGATTCTTGAGGAAGACTTGCTCCTGCAATCGAAGATGGCCATGGGCCGGCTCGGCAAGGATGTCTCCGATCAACACTCTGATGATCTCCTCCGAGCGGTACTTCGCCGTGCTGCTGAGCCGACCCGCCAGGGGAGCCAATTGCGCGTCAAAGTCTCGGTACAGCAGGTCGAAAACCGACACCACCGCGCTCGGCTCGACGGCCTGATCGGGATAGTGGTACTCGATGTAACCGATCAGATCCCGTATGTGCCGGCTCTTCGGAAGCTGGTCGAAGTTTGTAACGAGCACAAAGGTGTCGATGGCTCGGGACACAGCGACATTGATGAGCCTGGGGTCGTCGACGAACTGCAGGCCGCGGAGGCCCTGCCAGGTCTCGGACAGCACCGTTGTCAGCACCACCATGCGTTTCTGTCGGCCCTGCAATCGGTGCACGGTGTCGACTGTGTCCATCTGATCGCTCAGTTGCGCTGCGGCCTTGTCAGCCTGCTGACGATACGGCGCCGCGAACGCAATGTCCTCCAGCCGGGTGCCCGGCGGAGCTGCGGGGAGAACTTCCTGAAGCACGACGTCGATTTCCCGCTGATTCGATTTCCCGCCTCCTCGGTGCTGGCGCATGTGATTGCCGCGAGCTGTGGGATGGACCCTCATGGCCGGCGCGGCCCGGCCGTCGCTGCTCGTATAGGAAATCAGTTGGCCATCGTAGAACGCACGATTGCAGAAGCCGATAATCGCAGGATGACAGCGATAGTGCTCACGGAGCAGAGTCACCGGCACCGTTTCACCGTAGAGCAACTGCAACGAGGAGAGGATACTCTGCTCGACATAGTCATAAGGTGGAGATGGTGCCGGCAGTGCGCCCTCCGGCATCGAGCTGATCTGCGGAAGTTGCTTGCGGTCACCGACAATGACGAGGTTTCGGCACACCGACATCGCCAGGCTCGCACTCAGGAGGTCGACCTGCGACGCCTCGTCAATGATGAGGTAGTCGAACAGATTGCCTGCCGGAATATTTCTTCGCAAAGAGTGACAGGTACTGAGAACCAATGGGTACTCGTGAACTAGCGAGCGAAACGATGTGGCGTGCCGTAGCGAGTCCGGGGTGAAGTCGGCCCGGCCGCCTTGACCGACTCTTGATGCAAGCGATGCAGCAAATGTCTCAAGCGACCGCAGCTGCCGCTGGCGGGCTACTTCTTCGAAGTCGGAACCATCGAGCTCGCCGTCGAGCCTGGCGATGTCTGAGACGAGTTCGGCAATGCGCTTTTGGTAGTACGCGGACTGAAGCGCGAGAACAGTTTCAACGTCGGCCGAATCGATGTCTCGTATACGCCCATACTTGAAGAATTTCCTCACCCGACCGATGAGACCCGGGCGGTAACCAAACTCCATTTCGAGGGAGGACTCAGCAAGGAACTCCAGGATGCGCGAGGTGGGGCGGCGCAAAAGCGGAAGCGAGTCGACACTCACCGACTTTTCGTCGTCGCAGCGTCGTCGGAAGTGATCGTACTCCAGCCGGTACTCGGCGAGGAGCGCCCGAGCCTGTGCCCGTTCGCGCTCCATGGCTTGTAGCGCTCTCAGCCGCTCGTCGAGCTCGGCAAGCTGCGTGGGATCCGGTGCGGGCGGCGAGCAATGGGCAAAGGCGACAGCAGCTTCATTGCGCTGCCTTTGGGCCGCGAAAAAGGCTTCCTGTTTCGTTCGGTTTCCGAGCTCAGCCACTATGTGACCGAACCCGTACTCTTGGAGCTTCTCACCCACATTCTCGACAGCGGAGTTGCTCAACGACACCACGGCAACGCTCCCCAGTTCGTTGACGACGATGTTTGCGATCAGGTTCAAGATGGTCTCAGTTTTTCCGGTCCCGGGCGGTCCCTCAATCACCGAGATCTGATGCGTCAGCGCTTTCTCGGTAGCCTCCTGCTGGCTGAGGTTGCTACGAAATGGATACACCCGCTTAGCTGGCGCAGACCGTGGTGACGGCAGCCCTCCCGAAAGATACCTTGCGAGCACGCTCTCCGGATGGACGAAATCGAACGATCGATAGGCCCGGACTATCGGGTCGGATTCAGGATCCTTCGCCTCGATGATCTCTCGGAAATAGCCCAAGACTGCACTGGACTGGGCAGAGCGGTACGTCGCGTCAGCCATGATGACCACGTCTTCCGCCTCGTACCAACACGTTTTCTCGATGCCATCCCGGCTGGTCCAGAACAACTTCCTCAGTGGCCCATCCGGGCCATCGAACTCGAAGATCTCGAGAGCTGATGACCACAGAACTCCGCGCACCAAGACCACATGCTGGTCCGGCACAAGAATCGGGGTCCCTGGGGCACAGACGGCCGCCCGCACCCGGCTGTATGAGTACGCGATGCGTGGGCTTCCTGCGTGCTTCGGCACAAAGGTCAAGGTGATCTTGGACGCGCCGATGGCGAAGGAGTCCACCTCGTGCGTGCTGTCCGACCATCTAGACTTCGGGTCTTTTCGCGTGAGTACGAGTGCGCTCCGTGGATCAACCAAAATAGCCTCCTCAAAACCGTTAAACGACCAGGCATCCTGCCGTCGACCGAATACACGGGCCTGCATGGGCTGACGCCCGCCTGAGAGTGGAATCGGGCGTCAGCTCATGGCGGCCACCTCACACGTCACCGTGTACACGCCTCAGCCGAATTTCCCAAAGGCCTGCACCGGTTTGAATGCGGCGGCCCTTGAGAAATGAACCTAGCGAGCAGCTGCGGCAAGCGCTCCGTCGACCGCTGTCCTGGTCAGCAAGTCCGCAATGTCCTCCCCAGTGGCCTTTCTGTGGTAATTGATCCCGCCGGGATTCACGAGGTTGAGCTCGACGAGGTATGGATACGCCATATCAATCCCCACGAAACGAATTCCGAAGTCCTTCAGCCGCTCACCGATCTTCTCGCTCAGGGCAAGCTCATCCGCATTCAGCTCGAGCGCACCGACATCGCCGCCTGTCGAAGCGTTGCCGCGGAACTCGGCACCTTTGCCCGTCTTCTTGAACCCCCCGACAACCTTTCCGTCGGCGATCATCACCCGCTTCTCGGTTCCCTTGAGCTCCGGCAGGAACTCCTGAAGCACTGCATACTTCTCCGCCTGGCCGAAGGCCTCCCGCGTGAACATCTCGTACTTCTGGTAAGCGTTGCCCGTCGCTGACTGAAGAAGGGCGGAGAAATTGGCGTCGCCTGCAGTCAGCTTGAACACGTCGGCACCGCAGCCGGCATTCGGCGGCTTGATCACCCAGGAGATGTCACCATTGGACTCGCAGACCTGACGGAGGGTCTCCTCGTCGCAGGAAACAAACGACTCGGGAAGATTGCCCTGCAGATCAAGAGCCGCGATTCCGATCTTGTTGTTCATGAAGAAGAGACCGCTGGGGTCGTTGACGAAGGGGACTCTGCGCTCCAGGAGCCACAGGAGCTGGAAGAACTCCTTTTCACGGTCGGGGTGACTGTAGTCCAGCACCCAGACGAGATCGAAGTCTTCACACGAGCGCATCTCATCCATGATCACGTGCGGTTCGCCGACAGCCCCGCCTTCGAAGGTGGCCTGCTTGCACTGAATGACCCCTTGGAGGTAGCTGAGCGTATCGACATCACCGAGGGCGACCTCGTGGCCCTGGCGGTGCAGGGACTCCGGGATGAGGAAGTTATTGACGAACTTGTAATCGTTGGTCTGGATCGTCAGAACAAGAATCTTCATGTTTCCCTACTTAAGTTCAAGGTTTGCAGCATTGATTGCTCGCCGAATACGGGCGCGTTCGTCTGTCGAACCACAAAAAACGACCAGGCTGTGCCGGGTACTCGACGAAACGATTTCGCCGCGCTCCGCTTCCGGCAGCAAGATGGAAGCCTCTACGACCCCGGGGAGACTGAGCATGCGGTCCGTCCATTGCTCATCGGTGGACTTCATTCCCGTGAGATCCAGAAACTCGACACCCGCCGTTACCCCTGATTCTTGGACCACCGGGAGCCTACCGGTGAGCATCGCATCGAACCAGAGTTCGAACGACGACCGGCCACGAACCAGGCCGACCATGTCCGAGATGCGATCGCCCCCTGGTCTGCCGTGCGACTCCACCAGCTTGGGTCCTGCGTCATCCAGGATCAGCTCAGTGTGAGACAAGCCGCTGAGGTGGCCTGCGGCGCTGAGAATCTCTTTGGTGGCGTGCTCGAGAGCGTCTCGGACCTCGAGCGAAACGTCCGCCGGAAACTCGTGCCCGGTCTCGATGAAGCCCGGAGGACCGGAAGTGAACTTCCGGGTGACACCGAGAATCGAATGCTCCCCGTTCCAGCTGAGCGCCTCGACCGAAAATTCCGGACCGACAACCCGCTGTTCCACAACCGCGCCCTGCGACATCCACGACGTGTCGATCGCCGACAGGGTCGCGCTTACCGTTCCGGGGTCCAAAGTAACGATGTTGCGGCTTCCGCTTCCGTCTGCGGGCTTCAGGATCGCCTGCGTGCCGATCTTCTCGACAAACCGAACGACCTCGTCGCACCGTGACACCGCGGCGAAAGGAACGTTGAGCGGGTTGCCCACTCCGAGGACACGGCGAAGCTTGGATTTGCTGCGGAATGTCTCGAGGGTGACAAAGTCCAGGTATCCCGGAAGGTCCCACCCAAGCGCAGCATTCACAAGACTTGCCACCTCGGTCGACTTATCCCCGAACGCAAGGCAGATCGATCGAGAGTCACCATCCGCGTCTCGTGCGAGAACAGCCCGGGCAACCTCAACCGGGTCGAGTGGATCTTGAACGAACAGGGGCTCGAGCCCCCCGTATTCGCTCAAGTCCTGACCGGGCTGAATCACTGGAACAACTGACAGGCGGCCGAACCGTCTCGCTGCCTCCAGGACTATCCCCCGGGGAGTCGGAATGTAGATGGTGAACCTCAACTCAGCTCCTTCTTTCGTAAACCCCAGAGTGCGAGGACCATACCGAGAAGGCCCGCGAAGAGACCGGCTGCGCTGGCGGCCGGACCAGTGCCAACGGCACTCAGAATCCCGCCGGTCATGGCGCCACCGGCGAATGAGGCTGCTCCGGACACTGATCCGATGAGGCCGAACAGCCGACCCAGTCCCCCGTGTCCGAGGGAGAGCCCGGATGCGGTCTCATCAAGAGTCGGACTGATGAGAGCCTCGCCAAGAGTGAAAAGCACAACGAATGCCACAACTGCGGGGGCGGCCCATCCGAACATGAGCACGACGAATCCGGCGACCAGACTGCCGTATCCCAGGAGCAGAATGCGACGTGAACTCAGACGACCGAGCAGGTGCACGAGGAGGAGATATTGAAGCCCAAGGATCAGAGCAGCATTAGCAATGTAAAACCAAGACGAGGCTTGATCCGTGTGGAATGCCTGCTTGGCGGCAAGCGGCATCAGCAGGTTCCACTGCGAATATGCGAACCAGTACGACGCGACCAGCAACAGCAGCACTGCGATCTGCCGACGCTTTCCAGATGCAAACAGGCGGTCTTCAAGCACCGGTGGATCAGCACTGGGCCGAACTCCGGCGCCACGGGATTCAAAGCGCACAAAGACGATGACAGCACCCATGACCAGGTAGCTGATCAATGAGGCGGCGATGATCATGTTGAATCCTGTGACCTGGAAGAGGATCGCCCCGATGGCAGGACCGATCAGGGCACCCGCATTGACCGCCGCCGACCGGAGTGAAATCAGCTTTCGCGAACCGGCCGCAGCAAGAAGCTCAGTCTTGATCCCTAGAGACACACTGGTGGACCCGATGCCCGCAACAATGCTTCCCACAAGGTAGCTGGCAAAATCATCACGGAACAGGAAGGTGGAGAGTCCGGCAGCCCTCACCACGAGCCCGCAGAGCGCCACGCTTTTCGAGCCGAACCTCGCCACCAAGGATCCGAGAAATACCGACGCAATCTGTCCGGACCCGGTCATCGCCCCTACGACGATTCCAATGCTGGCGACGCCCAGTCCTCTGCGCACGAGCTCAAGCGTGAGCAGCGGCAGGAACATGAAGGTCGTGATGCCGGACGCGACGATCAGAACCAGCAGCGTCCAGGAAGATGTTGGGATCTTCGCTGGCGCAGGCGTCAACGTCTCAGTCACCGGAAACCGTCACCCTCAAGTGCCGGCTGGCTGCAACCGCGTAGTCCTGGGCCAGCCCTGGCTCCGCCGCCGTCGCATAGATGTTTCCGATCCGAGATTTGTAGTCCCCCACGTGTGAGATCTCAGCTCCGACCGCCTTGGCCGGGATCCAGCCGATGTTCCCAGGAAGGCCATCGAGCAGATCGAGTCCGTCGATCGACGTCAAGGTTCCAGCTGTCTCCGCATAGACACTGACGTGAGAGTGCCCACCTCGGATGTTCCTCACGAGAGAACGCGGTTCTTCTCCAAGGGCATCTCCGATCAGGATGTCGTAGATATCGATCCCTGTCGTCTGATGAATCGCAGGGCCGATGAGCGCACCGGCCATTCGGGCGTTGATCTCAATCAGCTCAAAACCGTTCGCCGTCTCACAGAACTCGATGTGGGCGAACCCGGCTTCGAATTCGACACTCTCCAGGATCGTCTTGGCCCACGCCTCCACACTGCCCTCCCATGAAGTGCCGTGAAGATGGGGAAACGTCTTCACCAGCTCCACAAAGAGAGGTTCGGGTGACATGATCCGGTTGGTCACGCCCAGCAATGCCGTCGACCCGCCCCGGGTATAGGTCTCGGCGCTGTAGACCGGACCTCTGAAGTAGGGTTCCACTACCCATTCATCCGACACCAGATTCCGCTTTTCTGCAGACTCTTCTAGCTCCAGACGCGTCGGGAACAGTTCAATGTTCTGTGACCCGGTGCCCTTCCGCGGCTTCAGAATATGTGGCGACTGATCGATGCCCGTGCGCACCTTTCCGAATGCGGCATCGGTGGTGTGTCGAACCCATGCCTTGTCCCGGAGCTTCTCCAGCTTCTCCGACGACGTGAGATGCGGGAGCCCCAGTTCCTCGCAAAGCGCCACCGCTTGAATCCCCCACGTATCGGTGGGGCTGACCAGGCCAACAAGAGAGTCGCCATGCTCCTCAAGGCGGGCCCGAACCGCATCGAGATCGAAGGTGTCGCATTGCTGGATGTCCACGTCCCGGCCACCTGGTAAATACATGCCCGGGACCCCCGCCAGGACGATGAGATGGAGGTCTCGGCGCCGCGCAGCGGCGTCGAGAAGCTCGAGATTGACGGTCATCGCCTCGAGAGCGACGATGGTTTTAGAACTCATTCCAATCCTTCAGGGGAAGTTCGGCTCGATCAAGACGGCTCCACGGGAGTGCCAGGTCGTCTCGACTCCGCACGAATATGGGTGCCAATTCGTCGTAGTGCATGACAGGTTGAGAGATGTAAGGCAGCAAAGCCTGTGCGTAACGATGACCGGTGTCGGGAGCGATCATGACCACTGATTCGCCTTCGGCGAGATTTCTATGGATCATCTTGTCGGCGACCAGATAGGCACATCCGGACGACAGGCCTGCGAACAAGCCGATCTCCTGATACATCGTTGCCGTTGCCGTGGCCGCTACACCGAAGCTCAGCCAGTCGATCGATCGGTAGAGATCTCTCTCGACGTTGTCGAAATGAATGGCGCTACCGATTCCAGCGATGATCATGTCGGGGTCTTCGACGTGCTCCGAAGAAAACGTCACGGACCCGAACGGCTGGATTCCGTGGACTACGACGTCGTGATTCGACTTCAAACCATTGGATATCCCTTTCGTCGAGGCGCCGGAACCGACACTCCCCACGAGATGAACAATCTCTGGACGCTCAGGGAAGGTTAGCTCGGAGGCGATTTCCGCATACCCGTCATAGTGCAGCGGATCGTGATATTGACGCATCCAGTACGCATCAGGCGTGGCCTCAATATATGCCTGAACCCTCCGAACCCGCTCACCCTGATCGAGCTTCAGCGAAGCGGATGGTGGGACGCTCTCCACCTCAGCGCCGAGAGATTTCAGTTGCGCCTGGGTGACGGCGTCAACGGTCGTCGAAGCGAAGATCTTGCAGCGCAAGCCGAATTTATGGGCCGCCATCGCCAGCGCAACCGCGTAAATACCACTCGAACTGTCGACAAGGATTGATCCTCGATCAATGCGCCCCTCGTTAAGAAGCGTTCGCACCGTCGTTACAGCGGAGGCGACTTTCATAGACTCAAAGCGCAAGACATGGAACCCCGGTCTCACTGTGAGAAGGACCGGCTTGGAGAGAAAGTCCGCTGGATGAGTCAGCATAATCCCACACTTCCTTCATAGCATTCCATCAAACTACGGGAGAACATCCGCTTGACCTCGTCAGCCTCCGCGGCCGCTGGGCGCTCCTCGAAGAGCAGGCCGGCTACGCTTCCGGTGTGGCCGCGCACGACGCCGGCAGCACCCAGCTCTCGGTAGCTGCCGAGGAGACTTTCAACGGACGGTGACCATAGGTAGTCCTGCGCCAGCCGGGCACTCTCCGTCGCCTCCGCAGCCACTGCCGCAGCAGATCCGGCGTCCATACCGGCCACGAGTCGAGACAAGGACGCCGCGTATGCGTCGCGATGTCGGCTGTACGAGTCGAGCAGCAAGCCACGGTCGAAGTGCTTTGTCGCAGTCGTCTCGCCTCCGAAGGCCCAATAGGCATAAAAGCCGACCCGCGATTCGAATCGTCGGTAGACCCTCTGCAGTCCACTGAAATAGATCGACTGATAATCATGAAAGATCGGATCAGACCGCTCGATATGACGAAGGATCTCCCGCATCGCTTCATCGGTCACGGGCGAACCATGAAGCTTGAAGAGGCACCTGATGACGGAAACGATGTCAGCGGTCGAGCTTGCCATGCCCTTGCCACGTGGAATGTCACTCAGATACCGGAGCACCACATCTTGGCGAGGGAACCCTGTCATTCCGTAAAAGACATCTTCGGCCTTCCTCCTCAACCTGTCGTAACTGTCGCGATGTTCAAGACCGCCAGGCTTCGCGGGGCTGGCATAGGTGATGCTCTGATTCGGGCCGTGCAGGGTCAGAAGCGCAACCTCGTCCGCGCTACCCGACCATGCTGGGCCCTGCCAGAGCTCACCTACGGACCCGGAGCAGGTGCCAATCGCGAGAACATCCAACTCCTGTCGCGCCGGATGCGCAGATTCACGCATCAGGGCGTGACCGTCGTCGTGCGTCACGGATATCTCCTTTTATCGGCGAACCACAGTCGCCATGTCGTGAAACTCTTGTTGTTGAATAGCATTTGGACGACCCGGAACCTCCTGTCACGCAAACGGTGACTCCGGCCGGATTCTGATCGGTGAATCTGAACAAGCAGCCCCGCGGGGCTGCTACCAAGCACATTTTCGAGCAGGCTGACGCCGAAGATCCGGATCACCTCCGATGTGGGCTACGCAGGCAACAGAATGGCGGGCTGGCTGGCCGCAGGAGGCTCGCGCTCGATGCTCTTCGCTGGCTCAGGCCTCACCTCAATGAACCCGGTAGCACGTCGAGTCAGCCGCGGCTTCATCACACAGAAGACAAAGAGTGATTCTCAAAGGGACCCTTTCCTGACGTCGCTGAACCAGCTCCAGGCTGGATCGCTCTTGACCAAGTCACTGCCACTCGCCGTTCCGGCTCTGAATGGAGGCGAACGACCGAAACTGCGAGATATACGTTACATACCCTATCTTAATGAGGATCGTCCTCGTACTACGACCTGTCGTCCATATCAGGTCCGCTGACGAGCGCGATTTTCTTCCGTCGCTCCATGGACAATGTGGGTAACGCCCGGCTTGAGGCTTGTCGCCATCAAGGTTGACATCGCAGGACACGTCATCAGCTTTCGGCCGATAGCGGCACCGCAGGGAACCCGAAGAGGAGTGTGGGCCCGACGCGGCGAGGCACCGTAAACCTGGGCCGCAATCGAGATGCCATCGCCGCCATCGCAAGGAGCGGCGCGGTAGACTGCTCGCGCCCATCCCCAGGTGGGGCCTCCCGGCAGTTCGCGGCCTGATATGGATATGGGCTGCTGACCGCCTCAGCATGATGCCCCAGCCTGGTCAGCAGCCCTCCGAGCATCAATAGCCCGATTCCCAGCGGTGGAACGACGGCGAAATGCTCGTCACGAAGCCAGGCGGCTTCCTGCACCCTTTCCGCGCGATGGCCCGTTGGCCTCGCCCCCCAGAACAGGAGGCCACCAGAATCACCTTCAAGCCCCCAATGACCATGAAGGTGAACCCATCACGCGTCCGCGTTCCCCGACGAGTCTCCCCATCAGATGCCCACAAGACGTCAACGTCTCGACGCCTTTACGTTACACCACCTGTCATAATATTGATCTGATGCGCTCAATATGACCGCGGACGGCAGCGTGTTCCAGCGGTGCTCACGCGTGGTCAGGCCGGGTCCTCGGCACGATCCCTGCCGGTCTCAAGCAGCAAGACGATCTGCCCAACCGTCTTGCCCATGATCTCGGGCAACTCACTCCACCGCCCACTGAACGCGACCAGCTCTTTCGCCCCTAGACCCGACGACACGATCAACCACGCCGCAGACTCGCAGTCGACGCCTGAGCGAAGACGCCCTTCAGACTTGGCCAGTTCCAGCTGCCCGACGACGAACGCCTTCCACGTGCGGAATGGGTCGATCCGCCGCTCGGGGTAGAACCGTCGGGACTCCTGTGCGATCCGGATGCCAGCCCTGACGATCGGCTGAGAACTGATGTTCACGGCCACCGCATGAAACGTGGACTGGAGCACCGCGAGCGGGTCACTCCCGGCTGACGCACCGGCGCGCTGCGCTTCCCGCATGCTGTCTCCCTCGGCATTCAGAAGGGCGGCGCCGATGTCGACGACGGAACCGAAATAGCGATTCACCTCCTGAAGCGGCGCAGGGAGGACGCGAGCGACGTCCGACAGGGCCACGTCCGCAAGTGGCATGTCGACAAGCAACGATGCTGCGGCCGAGAGAATCTCCTGCCTGCGCTCTGAGTCAGGAATCATGCCCGCACCTCACCTCTCACTGAAGTACGCCAGATCCGCCACACCTTCGACGCCCACCGATGCCAAGGATCGGACACGCACGGTCCGTAGCCGCCGGCCGTGGATCGCCACGGCGCCCTCCCGGTCCAACGTCGTCACCGCTTCAAAAGGTCCGGGGACGATCGGCCGTCCACCATGAACCGCAATGGTCATCGTCCGCATCCACAGATTGTCCACGCCAGTCCGGTCTGTCGCGTGAGCCCGGTACACCAAAGCCTGAGCCAGCTGGCCCATGGTGACAAGGAAGTCGATGGCTGACGCATACGCCGGGGCCTGGTCGGCAGTCGTCCCGATCGCGAGGACATGCCTCGATCTGAGTTCATGGACCATGCCATCAGGCTCGTCCACCGCAGACGTGATCGAGTGGTCCCGATAGTCGAGATCACTGATCGTCTCAGCCATCGTCGAAGGCTTGATCGCCGCCACGGCAAGCCCCAATTCGACCTTCATGTTCCCCACCCGGGCCGAGCACCATTCGAGCGACCGCCCGCCATGTGCGCGCCTGCTCATCTCAAGCGCGACCGGGACGTCGGTCAACCGATCCCACGGTTCGCTCCCCGCCCGGATCTTCACGTACCTGACCCAGTATTGCGTATCGCTTTGAGACGTGAAGGCCTCCCGCGAGTGGGTCTTGGCGAGTGCTGTCATCGGGAGTGCCAGCGCGTCCACCGAGCTCAGATGCGGGCGGCGGGAACGCCCGTCTGACCCGAGCGACCACAGCACCGGATAGGTGACTCGCCCCTGCCATAGCTTGCCGTCGCCGTCGCCGTCTTCCAGCAACTCGTGCTTGACCTGACGGTATCCGCCGCCGAAGTACCGATGTTCCGCGGGACCGAGCTCATCTTCAAGACTCATCCCGCCGGGCCTCTTCCCCACGATTTCTCCTTCGTCACGCAGAGATCCATTACAGCGCCTTCACTATATTAATTCACCGACGGCGAGACAAGGACCGCGAAGGAGGCGGCTTGATAGACTGGCCGCATGGCAACCAAACGAGGCCGGCCGCTCTCTTCTGATGTCAGCGAAGCCCTGCGACAGGCCGCCGAACGCATCATGCGGAGCTCGGGTTACTCAAGCCTCACCGTCGACGGCCTCGTAGCAGAGGTCGGCACCACGAGGCCGACGTTTTATCGCAGGTACCGTAACGTCGGACACCTGGCGTTCGACGTCATCCAGCATCGATTCGGCGTGAACGAGATCGAGGACACGGGAGCCCTTAGCTCCGACCTCCTCCGGCTTCAGCGCCAGGAGGTCGCGATGTTCGCCGATCCGTTGCTGCGGAACAACCTCCCAGGGCTGCTGGAGACGATCCGTATCGACGAGTCGATCCGGCACCTTTACCTCACTCAGTTCATCGGGCCCCGCCGGGCCAATGTGCAGGCCGTCTTGGATCGGGCCGTCACCCGCGGAGAGATGGAAGCCTCGCAGATGGACCTCGACTGGATCTGCGATCTACTCCTGAGCCCACTGCTCACCAAGGCACTCCTGCCAGTGGGCGCGGGTCTCACGGACGAACTCGCCCGCCGAACCGCCGAACTGGCCTTCGATCAGGCGACACGGAGCAGTGCGGTCGTAGCCCGAGGCTGAACCGCCTCGCCCTGCGTGGAACCCTCAGCCCCCAGCGGCCCTCGTCCGCCAACCTCGTCTTGTTGGTGCCACCGGGTTCACGTTCCCGAGCGGAGCTCCCTAGGCAGGCACAGCGACCGTGGCCCCCGAAAACGCCGAAGGGCCGGTCTCTCGACCGGCCCTCCATCTGTGGAGGTAAGGGGATTCGAACCCCTGACCTTCTGCATGCCATGCAGACGCGCTACCAACTGCGCCATACCCCCATATTCACTTGTCCGCCCCGCCAGGAAATCATTCCCCGCCGCTGCGACTCATATAGCTTAGACCACCGGTGGCGGATCGCCCAAATCGGGCCCTGACCTGCGCTTCCACGTCCCAGAAGCCAGGCCGGCCAACCCCTCAGCGGAGCCCGTCGAGTGAGCTCATCACGGTCATCAGGAGGCTCTTCAGCTTCTCGGCGTCCTCGCGGCCGAGCCCCACGATCTCGCCCAGCCGACCGGGCACTTCCGCCACCACCTCGCGGAGCGCCAGGCCCTCAGGGGTCAGGGAAACCAGCACGCGCCGCTCATCCTCGGGCGAGCGGTGACGGGTCAGCCGGCCCGCGGCCTCGAGGCGCTTGAGCAGAGGAGTCAGAGTGCCGCTGTCGAGCCGCAGCCGCTCCCCCAGCTCACCGACACTCAGTGAACCCTCCGCCTTCCACAGCGCGAGCATCACCAGATACTGCGGGTAGGTGAGGCCCGACTCGGCCAGCAGCTCCCCATAGGCGCGCGTCACGGCGCGCGATGCCGCGTGCAGAGGGAAGCACAGCTGCGCGTCGAGATCGAGTTGTTCGTAGGACATGCCTCCATTCTAGATTGCGCATTTGTATTTTGCACAATATAGTTGCGTACATGACTACAAAAGCTCTCTACACCGCCACCGCCGTCGCCCATGGAGATGGCCGCAACGGCCACATCCAGTCCTCCGACGGCCTCCTCGACGCCCCGGTCCGCACCCCGAAGGAACTCGGCGGAGCCGGCGGAGCCACCAACCCAGAGCAGCTCTTCGCCGCCGGGTACGCCGCCTGCTTCCACTCGGCACTCAAGCTCGTCGCCGCACAGGCCAAGCTCGACGCCGGTGAATCCGAGGTCGTTGCCGACGTCTCCCTGCACTCCCTCGACAACGGCGGCTACGGCCTTTCCGTCCGCCTCGAGGTCGATCTGCCCGCCCTCCCCCGCGAACAGGCTCAGGAACTGATCGAGAAGGCCCACCAGGTCTGCCCGTACTCCAACGCGACGCGCGGCAACATCGACGTCGAACTCGCGGTGGCCTGACATGACCGTCCTCGCCGTCGTCGGCCTCATCCTCAGCGGCATCGCCGCGCTCGTGCACGTCTTCATCTTCTGGATGGAATCCCTCGCCTGGACCTCGCCGCGGGCGCGTGCCGTGTTCGGCACCAGTGAGACCGAGGCGGCCGCCACCCGCGAGCTGGCCTTCAACCAGGGCTTCTACAACCTCTTCCTGGCGATCGCCGTCCTGCTCGGCATCATCCTCGTGGCAGCCGGCCAGCCCGCGATCGGCAACACCCTCGTCTTCACCGGCGCCGGTTCGATGGTGGCAGCCAGCCTGGTCCTGCTGCTCTCCAGCCCGGAGAAGGCTTCCGCGGCGCTCAAGCAGGGCGTGATCCCCGCGCTTGGCGTCATCTCCCTCATTCTCGGCATCACCCTCTGACCCGGAAGGAACCCCATGACTGACTTCACCACCACCGAGATCCAGCTCGCACGTCGCCCCGAAGGCTGGCCCGTGCCGGAGGACTTCAACACCGCGACCGTCACCCACCCCGCGCTCGAGCCCGGTCAGGTCCGCGTCCGCAATGAGTTCATCTCCGTGGATCCGTACATGCGCGGCCGGATGAACGACACCCGCAGCTACGTCGCCCCCTATCCCCTGGGCGAGGCGATCGCGGGTGGCGCCATCGGTCGCGTGGTGGAGTCCGCCTCCGAGGATCTGCCCGTCGGCACGGTGGTGCTGCACCAGCATGGCTGGATGGACGGCGTCCAGGATGCCGCCGAGACCTTCCGCGCCGTTCCCGAGATCCCGGGCGTGCCCCTCTCCCTGCGTCTGCACATCCTCGGCATGACCGGTCTCACCGCCTACGTGGGCCTCACCGAGATCGCGAGCCTCAAGGAAGGCGAGACCGTCTTCATCTCCGGCGCTGCCGGCGCCGTCGGCACCGCGGCAGGCCAGATCGCCAAGCTCCTGGGCGCCAAGCGCGTCATCGGCTCCGCCGGATCGCCCGAGAAGGTCGCCCTGCTGACCGAGAAGTACGGCTACGACGCCGCGTTCAACTACAAGGACGGCGACGTGCGCGAACTCCTCGCGGCCGCCGCACCGGAGGGCATCGACGTCTACTTCGACAACGTCGGCGGGGACCACCTCGAAGCCGCGCTGGACGCGTTCAACGACGGCGGCCGGGCAGCCCTCTGCGGCGCGATCTCCGCGTACAACACCACGGAGCGCACACCGGGTCCGGACAACATGGCCAATCTGATCACCCGCGGCCTGCGGCTCCAGGGCTTCACCCTCGGCTCCTACCTGCACCTCGGCCAGGAGTTCTCCGAGCGGATGAACGGCTGGTTCAGCGAGGGCCTCATCAGTTATGACGAGACGATCGTGGACGGCGTCGAGAACACCGTCGAGGCGTTCCTCTCCATGATGCGCGGTGCCAACACCGGCAAGATGCTCGTCCGCATCTGACACTCCAGCGGTTCGACCCCCGGCTTGATGGGTGACCCACGGAAATTTCCGTGGGTGGTCCACGAAGCCGGGGGTTTTCCGTTGCGGGACAGCGTGACAACGCCGAAGGGCCCCGGAACCTCCATGGTTCCGGGGCCCTTTCAGCGCGGCGCGCCCTCCCCAGTGCGGCCGGGCCTGAGGGGTGGGACTACTTGGTCCCGCCCAGATGTGCCGCCCACGGGTAGTAGACGTAGTCGAACGACGCCGGAGCGCCGGTGATGCGGTTGTTCATCCACACATCGTTGCGGAGCTCCACGCCGGGGAACATCGGGGTCATCTCGTCGAGCAGCTTCTTCTCCGCCTGTGCCACGACGGCGGCACGCTGCGCCGGATCCTTCGTGGCGCGGGCTTGGGCGAAGAGGGTGTCGATGCCGTCGTAGCCGGACTGGTTGAACGTTCCCCCGGTCACCGCGGTGGTGGCGAGCCAGTCGAGCGGGTTGGGGATGCCCGGCCAGAACTGCGTGTAGAGCAGGTCGGTGGAGCCGCGGGTGGCCGGGTCGTACAGGTAGTTCGAGTACCCGGTGGCCGGGACCACGTTGAGCTTGAACTTCAGGCCGATCTTGTCCGCGGAGTCTTTGATCGACACCCCGAGCTGTTGGGTCTCGGCCTGCGCCGGGACCACGAGCGTGATCTCCTTCGCCTTCACCTCCGCCGGGACGTCGGCGAGCAGTGCCTTGGCCTTCTCGATCTGAGCCGTGCCGTCCGAAGTGACCGTGCCGGCGAGCTTGTTCAGCTCATCCTTCGCGAAGCCGTACACCGACGGCGGCGTCTGCAGCTTGCTCGGGGTGCCCAGGCCGCCGTAGACGGTCTGCCCGATGCCCTTCCAGTCGATCGCCAGCTGCAGCGCCTTGCGGACGTTGGTGTTCGCCAAGGCGCCCTTCGGGTTGGCGACCACGAGCGTCGTCTCCAGGGGCGCTGCGCCCACGTAGTACTTGCCGGCCGAGGAGGCCTTCAGCTGGGCGGCGCCGGAGGTGGGCACGTTATAGGTGCCGTCGATCTGCCCGGCGAGCAGCCCCGAGGTGATCGCGTTGTCATCGGTCAGGAACGTGAAGTCGATCTGCTGGACCTTGGGCTTGAGGTCCTTGTTCCAGTACTCGTCGTAGCGGGTCGCGGAGATCGACTGGCCCTGCTTCCACTGGGTGAAGCGGTACGGCCCCGTGCACATGAGCCCCGTGTCCGGCGAGCCGAACTTCTTCCCGGCCTTCTGATGGAACGCCTTCTCCACCACGACACCTGCGGAGCTGGCCATCTCCTCGTTGAACAGATAGTCGGGCTTGCTGAGCTTGACGGTCACCTGGTGCTCGCCGCTCTTCGCCACGGAGGCGACGTTCGCGTAAAGGTAGTTGTAGAAGGAGGTCTTGTCCTTCAGATTCACGTCGAGGCTGTAGGCCACGTCGTCCGCGGTCATCGGGGTGCCGTCCCAGAAGGTGACGTCGTCCCGCAGCTCATAGACCCAGGTGAGCGGGTCCGGGTTTGTGAAGGTCTTCGCCAGGCCCGGCTTGATCTGGAAGTCGGGGGTCTGCTGGAGCAGGCTCTCGCACATGTTCGAGTTGATCATGTTCGGGGTGTAGTCGGCGGCGTGGAAGGGATCGACGGTCTGCGGTTCGCCCTGGAAGACGTTCCAGGTGACCTTGTCGACGTCGGCCGCGCCCGCGGGGGTGAGCGTGGTCAGGCCGCCGTCCGTGCCCGACGTCGTCGTCTGCACGGCTTTGCTGCTGCAACCGGCGAGAGCCGCGACGGCGATCAGGCCGATGGCTACCGCCGATGCGCCGCGGCGGCGCGGGCTGAGGGTGGAGGGATGGTGCATGGTGGCTCCTTGAGAAGGGTGGTGCAGAAATCAGGACCGCGCTGAGACGGTGACGGGATCCCAGCCCTCGCGCGGAACACTGTCACGCAGGAGGCGGGTGTAGGGATGCTGTGGACGGTCGAGCACGTCGGCGGTGGGGCCGTGCTCGACCACCGCGCCATGCCGCATGACGATCGTGTCGTCGCACACTTGGCGGATGACCGCGAGGTCGTGGCTGATGAACAGGTAGCTCACGCCCCGTTCCTCGCGGATGTCGGAGAGCAGATTGAGGATCTGCGCCTGGATGGAGACGTCGAGGGCGGAGACGGCCTCATCGAGGATGAGGATCTCCGGTTCGGCGGCGAGTGCCCGGGCGATGGCCACGCGCTGCCGCTGCCCGCCGGACAGAGCCTTCGGCAGGGCGTTCAGCTGGCGTTCGTCCAGGCCCACGAGCTCGCCGAGCTCCCGCACCCGTTTCGTGGTCTCCGCCCGGTCGAGCCGGAAGTGGATGCCGAGCACCTCGGCGAGGCAGTCCCCGATCCTCTGGCGGCGGTCGAGCGACGTGTACGGGTCTTGGAAGACGATCTGGATGTTCCGTCCGCGGGCGCGCAGCTCACGGACCGTCCGGGCCGGCCGGGTGCGATCCTCTCCGCGGAACAGGATCCGCCCTTCCGTGGGCTCCTCCAGGCCGATGATCATCCGAGCCGTGGTGGTCTTGCCGGACCCCGACTCCCCCACGATGCCCAGCGAACCGCCCTCCCGCAGTTCGAAACCGACTCCCGCGACCGCGGTGGCCTCGTGGCGTCCTTTGCCGAACTTCTTGGTCAGCTGCTCGACGACGAGCAGTGGTGTGGTGCTCACAGGGTCTCCTCCCCCGGTTCGACGGTCGACGGCGCGTCGCCGCCGGGCACGGCTCCGGCTACGACCGGGACAGCGTCCGCAGCTCCCGACGGACGGGCCAGCAGCTTCCCGTGCAGCTCGGGCATCCTCAGGCAGCGGCTGTCCCCGAGCCCGCCGATCTGCAGGAGCGGCGGCACCCCGGCCCGGCACGCTTCCTCGGCGAATGGGCAGCGCGGGGCGAAGGCGCAGCCGTCCGGCGCCTCGTAGGCCGTGGTGGGGTGACCCGGCAGCGCCGGGAGGCGATCCGCCCGATGGGTGATCTCCGGCCGGGCGCGGACGAGCGCTGCGGTGTAGGGATGCAACGGGTCGTGGTGCAGCCGCGACGCGGCCTGACGTTCCACGACCTGTCCCGCGTAGAACACCACAGTGTCGTCGCAGACGGCGCTGGCCAGTTCCAGGTCGTGCGTGATGAAGAGCATCGACATCCCGTACTCCACCTGCATCCGCTGGAGGATCACCATGACCTCCGCCTGCGTGGTGACGTCGAGCGCCGTCGTCGGTTCATCGGCCAGGATCAGGCGGGGCCGGACGGCCACCGCGGCGGCGATCATGACCCTCTGCAGCAGCCCGCCACTCAGTTCGTGCGGGAACTGCCGTAGGCGCCGTTCGGGATCGTGGATGCCCACTTCGTCCAGAAGCGCGACGGCGCGTGCCTCCGCGGCTTTCCGCGGCATCCTCTGATTCGTGCGCAGAGCCTCGGTGAGGAAGTCGCCGATCCTGCGGACGGGATTGGTGTGGGCACGGGCGTCCTGGAAGATCATGGACACGTCCCCGGCCCGGTATCTGCGCAGCGCTTCGCCGCGCAGGTCGAAGACCTCCTGGCCGTCGAAGCGCACCTGTCCCGTGACCTCCGCCCCGGGAGGCAGGAGCCGGGCGATCGTGCGGACGGTCATGGACTTCCCGGACCCGGATTCACCCACGAGTCCGAGCGCTTTGCCCTCCTCCAGTTCGAACGAGACGTCGCGGAGCACGGTCCGCAGTTCGTGGGCGACGGGCAGCTTCACGGTGAGTCCGTCGACGGTCAGGAGCGGTCCCGCGGAAGCCCGCCGGGAAGCCTCTCGCGGAGTGGCGGCCGTGGTGAAGGACATCATGAGCGGGCCTCCGAGCGTTCGGTGAGGCGGTCGCCGAGCACGTTGACGGCGGCGACCGTGATGACGATGAGAGCACTCGCGAAGAGCGCCTCATCCGGGTGGCCCTGGAGGATGCCCGACATCCCGGTGCCGACGGTGGCGCCCCAGTCCGCGGTGGGCGGCTGCACCCCGAGGCCGATGAAGGAGAGACCGGCGAGGTCCATGAGGGCGAATCCGAACGCCAGGGTGGCGTTGGCGACGATGAGGCCTGCGATGTTCGGCAGGATATGCCGCAGGGAGATCAGGAGCCCCCGGACGCCTTGCACCCGCAGGGCCGCGACATAGGGCAGATTCCGTTCCCGAAGCGCCGCGCTGCGGACGATCCGCCCGATGTACGGGATGTAGGCGATGGCGAGTGCCGCGATGGCCGCCGTCAGACCCGCCCCGAAGAGCGCCGTCGCCAGGATGGCCAGCAACAGTCCCGGGAAGGCGAACACGGCATCCATCACCCGCACCGACACCTGGTCGAACCAGCCGCCGAACCATACGGCCGCCAGAGCGAGCGCGGTGCCGAGCACGGTGGAGACGAGCACCACCAGGAACGGGCCGAGCAGCGCGGTCTGGGCGCCGACCAGGAGGCGCGCCAGCAGGTCACGTCCGTTGCCATCGGTTCCGAGCAAGTGCTCCGCGCTGGGATCCTGATAGGCCTCGGAAAGGCTGACGGCGTTGGGATCGACCGGCGCCAGCAGGGGCCCGAGCACGGCCAGCAGGACGATGGCGGCCAGGACCCCGGCCGCGATCCGGCCGGACGGCCCGAGGGATCCGGACCGGCGGAGACGGCGAGCACTCCGGGCGATCATGCGACGGTCGGCGGTGGCGGTGGTCATGAGGAGCTCCTTCCGAGCGAGACGCGGGGGTCGAGCAGCGAGTAAAGGATGTCGATGACCGTGTTCAGCAGGATGAAGGACCCCACATAGAACAGGCAGATCGCCTGGACCACGGGGAAGTCCTTCTGCTGCACGCTCGACACCAGGAACTGTCCGAAGCCGCCGAGCTGGAACACCTGTTCCACCACGACGCTGCCCGCGATGAGGCCGGCGATGGTCAGGCCGGCCACCGTCAGCACGGGCATGGCCGCGTTGCGGATGACGTGCCGCTGAATGATGAACCGGCGCGGCAGACCCCGGCTGATGGCGGTCTGCACATGGTCGGCCTGCAGCTCCTGCCGGATGGCGGCCTGAGCGAGCCGTGCCACGAAGGCCACCGACGCCAGGGCCAGGGCCAGTGCCGGAAGGACCATGTGGTAGACCGCGTCCGGGCCCGGAGCCCCCGCCCCGAAGACCGGGAACCAGCCCAGATTCACGGCGAAGACCAGGATGAGCAGCACTGCCGCCACGAACGTCGGGACGGCCATGATGGCCGTCGCGAGGCCCATGGTGGACCGGGAGACGAGGCCGGGCTTGAGGCCCGCGAACACCCCGATCACCAGTCCGAAGACGAGCACGATCACGGCGGCCATCGCCACCAGGAGCACCGTGTTCGAGGCCCGGGCCGCCAGCAGATCGGAGACCGGCTGGTTGTAGATGATCGAGGTGCCGAAGTCGCCGTGCAGCACGCCGCCCAGCCACCGGAGGTACTGGAGCCACAGCGGATCGTCGAGGTGGTACTGGGCTTTCAGCTGGGCGATCCCTTCGGGCGGGAGCGACCTGCCGTGGGTGAGGAACGTGAGCGGGTTGCCCGGCGCGGCGTACAGCGCCCCGAAGACCACCAGACTCGCGACGAACAGGGTGGCGAGCAGGCCACCGATCCGCTGCGCGATGAAGCGAACCAGCCCCCAGTCGGCACCGCGGCGCCGGACCTGGGACGGCGCCGGTGACGTGACCGGGGTGGCCTGTCCGGTGTCGATCCGTCCGCTCATGCCGGGATCCTGTCCTCTGCGGCACGCTGCCGGTCGCCCTGCGCGTCCTGCGCCAGGTGCACGGTCCTGCCCCCGACGACGGTCCGCACCACGCGCGCTTCCAGGAGCTTCTCGAGCGGCGCGCTGAAGATGTCGCGGTCCAGCACGATGAAATCGGCATGGAGCCCTGCGGCGAGCCGCCCGTAACGGTCCTCGGAGCCGCAGGCCCAGGCGGCGTCCCGCGTCGCGTGTTCCACGGAATCGGTCAGCGGCACGGCATACCGCGGGAGATTGGCCTCGCGGCTCGGGTCGAGCGCGGAGCGCCGGGTGGCGGCGACGTACATGTTCGGCAGCGGGGCCTCGGGCGAGGTGGGCGAGTCGGTGCCGAAGACCAGAGGTGCGCCGGCGTCGCTCATCTCCGGCCACGGGTAGCCCCGCTCGACGCGGGCGTCCCCGAGCTGAGCCCGCCAATTCTCCTGGATGGCCGGGTCGGCGTGGACGGGCTGCATGCTGGCGGTGATGCCGAGTGCCGCGAGACGATCGATGTCGGCAGGATCCGCCACTTCCAGGTGCTCGATCCGGTGGCGTCGCTGCGCCGGCCCGTTCTCCGTCACCGCGCGCTCGACGGCGGCGATCGCGATCCGGATCGCCTCGTCGCCGATCGCGTGCATCGCCACCTGGAGTCCGGCGGCATCCGCGGCGACCACGACGGGGGCGAGCTCCTCGAGGCTCCAGACCGGGTCGGCGCTGCTCCCGTCGGCGTAGGGTGCGCCCAGCGCGGCGGTGCAGCCGTCGACGGTGCCGTCCACCATGACCTTGATCCCGGCGATCCGGAGCCATTCGGAACGGTGTTCGGCGGCCAGGTCAGCGACCTTGTCGACCTGGGCGAGGTTCTGGGTGAGGTCACCCGTCGGCTGGACCCGCCAGTGCGCCACGATGCGGGCGGTGAGCGTGCCGTCGCGTTCGGCGCGCCGCATGGCGGCGAGGTCGCCGTCGTCGAGCGCCATGTCCGTGGTGGCGGTGACGCCCGTCCGCCGGTAGCTCTCCAGTGCGGCGGCGAGAGCCGCGTCCCGGTCCGCGTCCGTCACGTGCTCGTCCAGCACCGGCCAGACCAGGCGATGCATGGCGGTCTCGTCGACGTACCCGGTCGCGCGGCCCTCGGCGTCGCGGTGCACTGTGCCGCCGGGCGGGTTCCGGGTTTCAGCGTCGATGCCCACCAGGTCCAGGGCTGCGGTGTTGAGCCAGATCGAGTGGAAGTCGTACGCCTGGGCGAACACCGGACGGTCGGCGACCACCGCGTCCAGCTGGCGCCGGTCCGGCACGCCGGTCGGGAGGGCGCCATGGTTCCAGCCGTGGGCCCGGATGACCGGGGACTCCGGATGGGCGGCAGCCCACTCCCCGATCCGCCGCTGGATCTCTTCCAGGTCCGAGGCGCCCCAGAGATCGACCTGGGCCGCGGCTTCCCCGGTGCCGACCACGTGGGCGTGCCCGTCCACGAAGCCGGGCAGCACGGTGGCGCCGTCCAGATCGATCTCCCGGACGTCATCGTCGGCGAGACGCCGTGCGGTCTCCGGATCTCCGACGTAGGCGATCCGCCCGTCGACCACAAGGAGGGCCTCCGCCCACCGTCGTTTGTCCGCGGTGAAGAACCTGGCGTTCCCATACAGTTCGGATGCCAACGCTGCCTGCTTTCTCTGAATCCGGTCATGTGAGGCGTGCTGTCCGCCCCGGCCGTCGGAGCCGTTGCGGAGCCTGCGCCCAACGTAGGGAAGTAAAATGTTTTACTCAAGGAGTTTCCGGGCTTTCCGGACGTGCGGATCCGACCGTGGACGCTCAAAACCCTGTAAATGACTGTGATTCAACTCACTGAAAAAATTCTCCGCCGGGCCGTTTTCCACCCGTCTCACGTCCACTCAGGGCGTCACAATCGGCTTCGCAGAGCCTCCGCCGACCGTCCGTGGCAGACTTCCGAGTCAACGGCCGGGGAACCGTGGACTCCTCCGGCACACCGACCGAACCGCCGACGAGGAACATGGGGACACCAATGGCCGCGCTGCACACCGCTCTGCAGGAGATCTATGACGAAGTGCTCCAGAGAAACCCCGGCGAGGCCGAATTCCACCAGGCAGTGCGTGAGGTCCTCGACAGCCTCGGCCCCGTCGTCACCAAGCATCCGGAGTACACGAACGCCGCCGTCATCCGCCGGATGTGCGAACCCGAACGGCAGATCATCTTCCGCGTGCCGTGGGTGGACGACCGCGGCGTCACTCAGATCAACCGTGGGTTCCGGGTCGAGTTCAACTCGGCGCTCGGGCCGTACAAGGGCGGTCTCCGTTTCCATCCCTCGGTCTACCTGGGCATCGTGAAGTTCCTGGGCTTCGAACAGATCTTCAAGAACTCCCTCACCGGTCTGCCGATCGGCGGCGGCAAGGGCGGCAGCGACTTCGACCCCAAGGGGCGGTCCGACGGCGAGATCATGCGTTTCTGCCAGTCGTTCATGACCGAGCTGTACCGGCACATCGGGGAGCACACGGATGTGCCCGCCGGCGACATCGGCGTCGGGGGCCGCGAGATCGGCTACCTCTTCGGCCAGTACAAGCGCATCACCAACCGCTACGAGTCCGGCGTCCTCACGGGCAAGGGGCTCAGCTGGGGCGGTTCACTGGTGCGGACCGAAGCCACCGGGTACGGCGCCGTGTTCTTCACCGACGAGATCCTCCGGGTCCGGGGCGATTCCTTCGACGGCAAGAAGGTGGTGGTGTCCGGTTCGGGCAATGTGGCCACCTACGCCGTCCAGAAGGTCCATCAGCTCGGCGGGACGGTGGTGGCCGCCTCGGACTCCAGCGGCTTCATCGTGGACGAGACCGGGATCGATCTGGACGCCCTCAAGGAGATCAAGGAGGTGCGCCGGGGCCGGATCGCCGACTACCTCGAGTTCCGTCCAGCGGCGCGCTTCGTCACCGGCGCGTCGATCTGGGAAGTTCCCTGCGACATCGCGCTCCCCTGCGCCACGCAGAATGAGCTCGACGGCGGCGACGCACTCGAGCTGGCCCGCAACGGCTGCACGATCGTCGCGGAGGGCGCCAACATGCCGTGCAGTCCCGACGCGGTGAAGGTCTTCGCGGAGGCCGGAGTGACTTTCGCACCGGGCAAGGCCGCCAACGCCGGCGGGGTCGCCACGAGCGGACTGGAGATGCAGCAGAACGCCTCCCGCGACTCGTGGACGTTCGAGCATACGGAGCAGCGACTCGAGGAGATCATGCGGGGCATCCACGACCGCTGCCTCGAAACAGCCGAAGAGTACGGCGTTCCGGGGAGCTACTCGGCGGGGGCGAACATCGCAGGCTTCACTAAGGTGGCCGACGCGATGCTCGCTCTCGGGGTGATCTGAGCCGGCCCACGACGTCGGCCGGTTCAGCCTTCCTTGCGGCGCACCATCTCGGTGATCCACACCGGAGCGAAGGGCGAGGTGCAGCCCGGCGGCGTGGGGTAGTCCTTGAGGACTTCGAGCCGCTCCCCGATCTCCAGGGCACGGGCCCGCAGGGCCGGATGTTCGATGCCGATCTGCGCGAGGCAGTGATTCATCGCCCACTGCAGGCGCTCCGGCGCGTCCTTCATCGTCCCCTCGATCGTGTCCAGGAGGCCGTCGAGGTCCAGGCCCTCGGGCTTCTTGGCGACCCGGTCCACCGTGAGCATCCATCCCGCACTCGCCACCACGGGGTCCTCGTCCGCGAACCACGTGAGCCGCAGGTCCTCGGTGTGCGGGGACTTCTTGACGACGTAGTTCACCAGCCAGTCCTGCACCTTCGGGGAGCGGGCCTCGCGCAGCATGGTGTCGAGTTCGTCGCGGCTGAAGTCCTTGGGACGGCAGATCAGCAAGGACAGCAGCCTGGCCGCGGTGTCGCCGGTGGCCCAGAGCCCGCGGGCGAGGTCCTGCTGGGTCTTCAGGCGCTTCGCGATGGCCCGCAGCTTGCTGAGATTGACGCCGTGATCGTCGCCGTGCCGGAGGTTGACCTCACGGGCCCGCGGATCATCCAGTGCAGCAAGCTCTTCCATCAGCCCGGCCACGGTGGTCGCCTCGGTGGTTGCGGACATCGCGTCTCCTGTCGCTCGTGGTCCTCCAGTGCCCTGAGTCACGGTGCTCTGTGTCAGCCTACGCCGCGGGAGCGCAAGCCGAACCGGTCAGACCTTCTTGACCACGCTGGACTTGAGCTGCATGGGCCCGAAGCCATCCACCTTGCAGTCGATGTCGTGGTCCCCCACGCCCTCGATCAGCCGGATGTTCCGGACTTTGGTGCCCACCTTGATGGCGGTGGGACTGCCCTTGACCTTCAGGTCCTTGACGATCGTGACGGTGTCGCCGTCGGCGAGCACATTGCCGACGGCGTCTTTGATGACCTTCTCCGCGCTCTCCTCGTCGGACGCGGGCTCCCATTCGTGGGCGCATTCCGGGCACACGAGGAGCGCGCCCATCTCGTAGGTGTACTCGCTGGAGCACTCGGGGCAGGGAGGCAGGGTTTCACTCACCGTCAGATTTTATCCGGGCCGGACCGCCCGCCGCACCGCGCTCCGGTTCGCGGCGCTGTGCGAGGGCCGGCCGCAGCCAAGACGCGGCCGGCCCTTATCCCCGCGCCTCGCATCACCTGCGCGCGCCCCCTCTGCTCCCGCTCACCGACCGGCGATGGCGCCGCCCAGGCGCTTCACGCCTTCCCGCAGAGTGTCCTCGTCCTCCAGCGAGAACGCGAGCCGCAGCTGCGAGAGGCCCGGCGCGCCGACGCCGAAGTCCGGACCGTCGTAGAACGCGGTCCCCGGAACGAAGACCACCTTGGCGTCGATCGCCGCATCCAGCACCGTGTGGCAGGAGACGCCCTCGGGCAGGTCGAGCCAGGTGAAGAACCCGCCGCGCGGCGTGCTCCAGCGCGTCCCCGCCGGCATGTGCTCCTCCAGCGCCTCCCGCACGGCCGTGGCCCGGCCGCGGTACAGGCCGCGCGCCGTCGTGAGCGCCGCCTGCCAGTCATGACCCAGCACGTACTCTTCGATGAGCGCCTGGCTCAGCACCGAAGCGCAGATGGTCGTGGCTTCGGAGGCGAGCTGCAGCGGACGGCGCAGCGGTTCGGGCGCCACGGCCCAGCCCACCCGGAGACCGGGCGCCACGATCTTGGAGAACGATCCGAGGTAGATGACGTTCTCCGGGTCGAGCTGCTGCATACTCTGCTGGACCTCGCCGTCGAAGGACAGCAGGCCGTAGGGGTTGTCCTCGATGATGGGCACTCCTGCGCGGCGGCACACGTCGACCACCTGCGGGCGCCGCTCCGCCGAGAGGGTGATCCCTGTGGGGTTGTGGAAGTTCGGGATCGTGTAGAGCGCCTTGACCGTCCGTCCCTGCGAGCGCAGCCGGGCGATCGCCTCCTCGAGCGCATCGGGCCGCAGGCCGTCCTGATCCATGGCGACATGCTCCACGTCCACCTGCAGGCCCGCGAACACGCCGAGTGCGCCCACATACGTGGGCCCCTCGGCCAGGATCACATCTCCCGGATCGCACAGCAGCTTGATGACCAGTTCCAGGGCCATCTGCGAGCCCGCGGTGATCTGGACGCTGTCCGCGTCCACCGGGATGCCTTCCGCCGCCATGACCCGCACGACGGCGTCGCGCGCGCCCTGCGTCCCGGTTCCGGAGCCGTACTGAAGCGCTTCCATGCCGCGTTCCGTGACGATCCGCGAGGCGGCGGATCCCAGCTCCGCGAGGGGAAGGACGGTGAGATCCGGGTTGCCGCCGGCGAGCGAGATCACGCCGGGCTGCATCGAGACCTCCCAGAAGTCGCGCACCGGGGACGGACGGTAGCCGGCCGCGCGGGCGGCGGGCTGGAGGAAGGTGGGGGTTGTGCTCATGGTCGCCTCATTCAGGGTCGGTGCGGCACCGGCGTCGTCGCCGGTCTGGCGTGATTTCAGTGATAGTCGACGGCGGTGACGCCCGCCGTCGCGCGAGGGAGTTGCAGTTCGGATTCGACGAAACTGTGGAGGATCGTGTGCATGCGCGGCGCGGTCATGCCGAAGGTGCCGTTGATCGCCTGGAAGGCGAGTCCATCGGTGAGCCCCAGGACCGAGTTCACCACGTCCTCCACGGTGCGGTCGGTGACGGCCTGGCCGGAGTCCAGCGCGTCCTGGATCGCCTCGGTGAAGAGCCGCTGCCAGTAGCGGAGCCGGTCATTGACCTTCTCCGCCAGGGAGGGGTCCAGGCGTGCGGCGGCGTAGAGCTCGAACCAGAAGCCCCAGGCGTCGGTGAAGTCCTTCTCCCCCATGACCGCATAATCGATCAGACCGCGGAGCTTGCGGGCGGCGTCCGCTTCACCGTCCCGGGAGGCGATCTGCCGCCACTCGGCCTCGGATTCCTCCATGCGGTGCTCCACGCAGGCCTCGATCAGCTTGTCCCGCGTGCGGAAATAGTGCTGGATCATGCCCACGCTGAACCCCGTGGCGTCCGACACCGCCCCGAAGGAACAGCCGGACAGGCCGGAATGCACGATCACCGACGCGGTGGAGCGAAGGATCTCGACCCGCCGTTCGGCGATGGCTTCCTCGGTGACGGCATTGCTCCTGCGACGCACCACGGTGCCCATGGACTTCCTCCTGACGGATTGCAGTGACATTCAGAACGCTAGCGGATCGCCCTTGACAGTGACTCGCATCACTCAAATAATAAGTTGAACTTATTGAAGTTTTCAACAGCACCCCAGCTGCCTCCCCGCCCAGCCGCCAAGGAAGACCCCCATGAAAAAGCTCGCCCCGAAGAAGACCGCCGAGAAGATCACCGCCGGCAGCCTGGTCCGCCGCACCGCTCTCACCCTGACCGCCCTCGCGCTCGTCGCCGGCACCGCAGCCTGCACCAACACCGAGACCCCGACGGCGGCGGGCAACCCGGGGGCCTCCGGCACCGCCGCGCCCGGCGGTGTGGGCGCGGGAGGCCGTGCCGCCGCGGAGGCCGTGCAGGCCGACCCTGCCGTCGAAGCCCTCGTGCCGGCGGCCCTCAAGCAGAAGGGCGCCCTCAGCCTCGTCACCGACCCCACCTACGCCCCCATCACCTTCACCGACAGCAGCGGCGCCTTCGTGGGCCTCGAGCCGGACCTCGCCGTCGCCGTCGGCAAGAAGATGGGCCTGAAAGCAGACTTCAGCAAGGGCGACTTCAACGGCATCATCGCCGGCATCCAGGCCAAGCGCTATGACGCTTCCTGGGCCGCCTTCTCCATCACGGCCGACCGCGCCGCGCAGGTGGACATGGTCAGCTACATGAAGGGCGGCACGTCCGTCATGGTGAAGAAGGGCAACCCGTCCGGCGTGCAGAAGGTGGAGGACCTCTGTGGCAAGACCGTGGCGGCTCAGACCGGCACCACGCAGGCGCTCTCCGTCCTCCCCGCCTTCCAAAAGCAGTGCGCGGACGCCGGCAAGGGCCAGATCACAGCGCTGATCCTCCCGCAGCAGGACAACGTGAACCAGGCCGTCTCCACGGGCCGCGCTCAGGCCATGGCCGCTGACAACGCCCTGGTGGCGTACTACTCGCAGTTGCAGCCGGACGTGTTCTCCGCCGTGGACAGCATCCTCGTGGAACCGGCGCTCACGGGTGTGATCACGAACAAGGCGGACGCCTCGCTCGCCAGGGCGTTCCAGAAGGCGCTCGGCTCGCTCATGGCGGACGGCACCTACCAGAAGATCCTCTCCGCCTGGGGCATGTCGGCCTCCGCGATCCCGGCCTCCGAGATCAACCCCGTCAAGTAGCCCGCGCGCCGAAACCAGGAGCACCCCGTGACCCCTTCCAGCCCCGGAACCGTGACCGAAGACCACGGCGGGATCGACTACCTGGCCATGTCCGGCCTTCCCGTCCTGAAACGACGGCGCCCCGGGCAGGTGGTCTCCGTCATCGTCATCGCCCTCCTCCTCGTCCTGATCGTGGGCACCCTGCTGACCAACCCCGGCTTCGGCTGGCCCACCGTCGGCAAGTATCTCTTCGACACGCGCATCCTCGCCGGGCTGCTCCTCACCCTGGAGCTGACGGTCATCGCCGAGGTCATCGGCTTCGCGGTCGGGATGATCCTGGCCGTCATGCGGATGAGCCCCAACCGGCTCATCTCCGGCGTCGCAGGGGCCTACATCTGGTTCTTCCGCGGCACACCGCTGCTCGTCCAGCTCCTCTTCTGGGGTTTCGCCGCGGCCCTGTTCCCCACCATCGGCATCGGCATCCCGTTCATCGGACCGAACTTCATCGAGTGGAACACCAATGACGTCATCTCCCTGATGGGAGCGGCCATCCTGGGTCTCGGACTGAACGAGGCGGCGTACACGGCGGAGATCATCCGGGCCGGTCTGCTCAGCGTTCCCGCCGGGCAGACCGAGGCCAGCCGGTCCATGGGCTTCAGCCACCTGAAGACCCTCTGGTACGTGGTGATCCCCCAGTCCATGAAGGTGATCATCCCGCCCATCGGCAACAACGTGATCTCGATGCTCAAGACCACGTCCCTGGTGATCGTGATCGGAGTCGGCGACCTGCTCTACAACGCCCAGCAGATCTACGCCCAGAACCTCAAGCAGATCCCCCTGCTGATCGTGGCCAGCATCTGGTACATCGCCCTGACGAGCATCCTCAGCTGGTTCCAGTCGCGGCTCGAGAAGAAGTACTCCAGGGGCACCGCCCGCCCGGCCAAGCCCGCCAAGAAGGAGGCCCGCTGATGGCTACCGTCGAGTTCCTCAACGTCCACAAGAGCTTCGGCCCGGTCGAGGTCCTCAAGGGGATCGATTTCCGGGTGGAACCGCAGCAGGTGGTGTGCCTGATCGGCCCGTCCGGCTCCGGCAAGTCCACGTTGCTGCGCTGCGTGAACCACCTCGAGGTCACCACCGCCGGCGCCATCCTGGTCAATGACCAGATGATCGGCTACAACGTGCACGGTGACCGCCTGGTCGAGGCGTCCGACGCCGAGATCGACCGACGACGCTCCCGCATCGGCATGGTGTTCCAGAGCTTCAATCTCTTCGGGCACATGACCGCCCTGGAGAACGTGATGTTCGGCCCCACCAAGCTGCTCAAGACCCCCAAGGCGCAGGCCGAGAACGAAGCCAGGGAACTCCTGGCCAAGGTCGGCCTGGCCGAGCGTGCCAACAACTACCCGTCCCAGCTCTCCGGCGGTCAGCAGCAGCGGGTGGCGATCGCCCGGGCCCTCGCCATGAAGCCGGACCTCATGCTGTTCGACGAACCCACCTCGGCCCTGGACCCGGAGCTGGTGGGCGAAGTGCTCGACGTGATGAAGCAGCTGGCCGCGAGCGGCATGACGATGATCGTCGTGACCCATGAGATGGGGTTCGCCCGTGAAGTGGCCGACGTCGTCGTCTTCATGGACGGCGGTGTGATCGTGGAGCAGGGCCTCCCGGACGACGTCCTCCTGAACCCGCAGCACGAACGCACCCGGTCCTTCCTCTCGAAGGTCCTCTGACGGAAGTCCGCTGACGCGGATTCTCTGGCGCGGGACTCCCGCGCCCGGCGCCAGCCGCCACGGATCGTCCGCCCACCCCTCGCCTCATCGACCGAGAAAGCCTCCCATGCGCACCCTCACCACCTTCCACCGGTCCGCCGCCCAGGCCCACCCGGTGGTGCTCCACCACGCCACCTTCCACACCCTGGAGGACGGGTCCTCGCCGGAGGCCCTCCTCGTCTTCGGCCAGGACATCGCCGCGACCGGGACGCTCGAGCACTGCCTCGCGGCAGCGGCGGCGATCAGCCCGGCGGCGCCGGAGGTCGTCGACCTGGGCGGCGCCGTCGTCGTGCCCGGCTTCATCGACGCGCACGCTCACCCGCTCATGTACGGCCAGCTCATGACCTGGGTGGATTGCGGCCCGGAGAAAGCCGGCTCCATTCCCGAGATGGTGACGCTCCTCCAGGAGGCCGCGCGCGATCTGCCGGACGGCCGGCCCGTGCGCGGCTACGGTTACGAGCACCGGAACCTCGTGGAGGGCCGGCATCCCACGCGCCACGAGCTGGACCAGGTCGCCACCGACCGCGAGGTGTATCTGATGAACGCCTCGGGGCACGGCGGCGTCGTGAACAGCTACACCCTGGAGCTCCACGGCGTCACACGGGACACCCCGAATCCCGCGGGCGGCGAGTTCTTCCGCGACGCCGACGGCGAGCTCACGGGCGAGCTGTCCGACGCCGCCTGCAACGTCCTGACCGGGGTGCACGGCGTGAAGGTGGGCCATCACGGTCCGAACTTCCACCTCGCCGACGCCCCGGAGGAGCACCTCCGCCAGCTGGCGGCCGCCCAGGAGAAGTTCCTGGCCGGCGGTGTGACCGCCATCGGCGACGCACAGGTGTCCCGCCGCGAGTTCGACATGTACCTGCGTCTCGCCGAAGCCGACGGCCTGAAGACCCGCGTCAGCATGTACCTGCTGTCCCATCTGCTCGACGACGCACTCGAGATGGGCCTGCACGGCGCCTTCGGCAACGACATGCTGAGCTTCGCCGGGATCAAGCTCTATGCGGACGGGACGCTGGGCGGCTGGACCGCGTACTTCCCCGACGGCTACGTCGGCGACCCCTGCCGGACCGGCCAGCTCTATCACGAGCCCGCCGAGTACCGGGAGCTGATTCGCAAGGCTCACGCCGCGGGCATCCAGACGGCCACGCATGCGCAGTCCCCCACCGCACTCGAGATGGTCATCGGGGCGATCGAGGCCGCCCTGGAGGACCGTCCGGACGAGGACGCCCGGCACCGGATCGAGCACTGCGGCCTGCCGACGCCCGAGCAGATCGAGCGGATGGCCGCCGCCGGCATCCACCCGGTCAATCAGCCGCAGCACTACTACAACTGGGGCGAAGGAGTCACGGCCGCCATCGGCACACCGGGCGAGCGCTTCAATCCGCTCGGCGAATTCGTCCGGGCGGGCGTGCCGGTCACCATCAGCTCCGACGCCCCGGTGGCGGATCCGCTGCCCCTCGAAGCCATCCAGGCCGCGGTCACCCGGGTCACGCGGCGCGGCCACCGGCTGGGTTCCCTCGACCTGCGCATCAGCCGTGAAGAGGCCCTGAAGGCGCACACCCTGACGGCCGCCCGGGCGATCGGACGGGAGACCGATCTCGGGTCCCTCGCGGTCGGCAAGCGGGCCGACTTCGCGGTGCTGTCCGCCGACCCGCTCACGGTCCCCGAGGAGGACATCGCCCGGATCCAGGTCCTGCAGACCTGGGTGGACGGGCGGCGCCGCTTCCTCGCCGGAACCTCCATCGCCTTCCCCGCACAGCACGCGACCCAGGACTGAGACATGAACACCATCACCTCCCCCGAACAGCAGCCGATCGAGTCCGGCCCCTACGCCAACGCCGGCCTCGCGATCATGACGACACTCAGCAACTACGGCATCGACACCGTCTTCGGCATCCCCGGCACCCACAATCTCGAGTTCTACCGGCACCTGGCGCCCCTGGGCATCCACCCCGTGACGAGCCGCCACGAGCAGGGCGCCGGGTATGCCGCCGACGGCTGGGCCCAGCAGACCGGGCTGCCCGGCGTCGTCATCACGACCTCAGGCCCGGGTCTGCTCAACGCCCTCTCAGCGGCCGGCACCGCCTATTGCGAGTCCCGCCCCCTCCTCCTGCTCTCCCCCGGTCCGGCGCTGGGCGACGAGTTCGCGGACCGTGGAGCGCTGCACGAGACGAAGGATTCGACGGCGGCCGCCGGGGCGATCGTCGAGTGGAGCCTGCGCGCCACGTCCGCCAAGGAGGCCGTGGAGGCGATCCACCGGGCCTTCGCGCTGTTCCGCGGCACCCGTCCGCGCCCGGTCCACCTCGAGGTGCCGCTCGACGTGCTGGAAAGTCCCGCCGCGCTGAGCAGCCGGCTGCTCGCCGCACGCCCTGCACCGGCCCCCTCCCCCGCGGACGACGACGCCGTCGCCACCGCCGCGCGGCTGCTCGCCGGCGCGGCCCGCCCGGTCGTTCTGGCCGGCGGCGGCTCGCTGCCCGGCCGCGGCGCTCTGCGCGCCGTGGCGGAAGCCCTGCCGGCTCCCGTGGTCACGACGCTGAACGGGAAGGGCGCTCTCCCCGAATCCCATCCGCTCTCCCTCGGCTCCGACATCCGTCTTCCCGCGGCACAGGCCCTCTGCAACGACGCGGACGTCCTGCTGGTCGTGGGCTCCAAAGTCGGCGAGGCCGAACTCTGGGGTGGCGACGTGGCGCCCCGCGGCACCGTGATCCGAGTGGACATCCTGGAACGCCAGATGGACACGAACCTGAGCGCGGACGTCCGGCTGGTGGGGCACAGCGCGGCGGTGCTCCCGCAGCTGTTCGAGGCGGTGCGGAGCGCGCTCTCGGAAGCGGCGACCGCCGCCCTCACGGACCCGGACCCGCGAGGCTCCGGCCTGACGACACGTCTGAGCGCACTGCGAGCAGAGCTGAAGGACACCGGCCGCGCGATGGCCCCGGACCTCGCCGCCCTGGCGTGCGAGATCCAGGCCGCGGTCCCGGCGGACACGATCATCGCCGGCGACTCCTCGCAGATCACCTACTTCGGCACGTCCACCTTCATCCCCCAGGACGAACCGCACTCGTTCCTGTACACCCCGGCGTACGCCACGCTCGGCTACGGGCTGCCGGCGGCCATCGGCGCCAAGGTCGCGGCCCCGGAGCGCCCCGTGGTGGCCGTGGTGGGCGACGGCGCCCTCATGTTCGCGGTGCAGGAGTTCGCCACGGCGGTCGAGCAGGGCCTGGACCTCGTGGTGGTGTGCGTCGACAACGGCGGCTACGCCGAGATCAAACAGAACGAGGCGGACCGTGGGATCGCTCCGGTGGGTGTCGACCTGCGCCAGCCGGACTGGGCGGCGCTCGCCACGGCCTTCGGGGGCCACGGAGTCTCGGTGAGCGACCCCGCGGAGGTACGGCCCGCTGTCGAGCAAGCTCTCGCCGCGGGAGGCGTCCAGCTCGTCCACGTGCCGCTCGGCATTTTCAGCGACGCCCTCCAGGACGGGGAATCTCCGGCGAACGCTGAGGGCTGAGCCACGGTTCCCGGGGCGGCGCCGCCCCGGAACCCGCGCCGACTACTGCGGAGCCATCCTGAGGGCGCCATCCATCCGGAGGGTCTCGCCGTTGAGGTAGTCGTGCTCGACGATCATGGTCACCAGGCGGGCGTACTCCTCGGGGCGGCAGAGCCGCTGCGGGAAGGGCACGCTCGCGGCGAGGCCCGCCCGGTACTCCTCGCTCACCGTGGCGAGCATGGGGGTGTCCACGATCCCGGGGGCGATGGTGCAGACCCGGATCCCGTGCCGTGCCAGGTCGCGGGCCGCGGGCAGGGTCATGCCCACGACGCCGGCCTTGGACGCGGAATACGCCACCTGGCCGATCTGGCCTTCGTACGCGGCGACGGAGGCTGTGTTGATGATGACGCCGCGCTGGCCGTCGTCGTCCGGGGCCGTGGCGGCGATCGCTTCAGCCGCATAGGCGAGGACGGTGAAGGTCCCGAGGAGGTTGACGTTGAGCACCGTGGCGAACAGCTGGGGGTCGTGAACGCCGTTCCGGCCGAGGATCCGGCGGCTCGGGGCGATCCCCGCACAGTTCACCACGGTGCGGAGCGGCAGCTCAGCGCTGGCCTGCTCGACGGCGGCCTGGACCTGAGCCGCGTCAGTCACGTCGGCGGGGATGAAGGTCACGCCGTCGGGCGCCGGAACGCGCTCCAGTTGCTGCGGGAGGTCCAGGGCGAAGACTCGGGCCCCACGCTCCACGAGAGCGGCCGCCGTGGCCGCTCCGAGGCCGGAGGCCCCTCCGGTGACGAGGGCTGCTGTGGCGGTGAGTTCCATGGACCCGGCTCCTTGAGGGGAAGGCGGGGCCCCGGACGGTTCGTGCCGATCCGCAGGCCCCGAGCTGACGTGGGACGGCTTCGTGAGCGTCCTCACAGGACACTTGGCAGGCTAGCAACAGTCCCGCCCCGGGACCAGAGCAGCCCGCGCACCGACTTCCGGGCACAGGCCTTGGGAATAAATCATCTGGAACTATAGTATTTACTCATCAGACCTTGTGGCCGGAGTCACAGACCCTTCGCGGGCGATGTCTTCCGGCCCCACGCAATCCTTCGCATTCAGGGGGCGCGCGGGGATAGGCTCGTGAGGCACGGCGTCCGCAAGACCGGCAGGGGCTGGCCGAACCGCGCCTGCCAGTGGAAAATGAATGCGTGTAGAAAATTAGGTCCGGTTCCCACCGGACCTCGTAGCTGAAGCGAAAAGGACACGTTCAATGGCGACGACCACAAAACAGGGCTACCGGGTCACCAACCCTGCCACCGGCGAGGTCGTGGAGGAGTTCCCCTTCTCCACCGATGCCGAGGTGCAGGATGCGCTGACCAAGGCCCAGACCGCCTACGAGGACTGGGGATCGCGGACGATCGAGGAGCGCGCCGCCGTCGTGCAGCGCGCCGCCGAACTGTTCGAGGAGCGCAAGGAGGAGCTCGCCCGCATCGCCGCCACGGAGATGGGCAAGCCGTTCCACGAGGGTGTGGAGGAGGCCGAGTTCTCCAGCGCGATCGTCGGCTACTACGCCGAGCACGGCCCGGCCTTCGTCGCGGACCAGGAGGTCCCGACCCTCGCCGATGGCAAGGCCGTCATCCAGCGCCTGCCGATCGGTCCGCTGCTGGGCATCATGCCGTGGAACTTCCCGTACTACCAGGTGGCACGTTTCGCCGGCCCGAACCTCGTGCTCGGCAACACGGTGCTCCTGAAGCACGCCGAGTCCTGCCCACGGTCCGCACTGGCCATCGAGCAGATCTTCCGTGACGCCGGTGTCCCCGAGGGCGCCTACGTCAACGTGTTCGCCACGCACGATCAGATCTCCACGATCATCGAGGACCCGCGCATCCAGGGCGTCTCGCTGACCGGTTCCGAGCGGGCCGGCGCCATCATCGGCGCCCAGGCCGGCAAGGCCCTCAAGAAGGCCGTGCTGGAACTCGGCGGCTCCGATCCGTACGTGATCCTGGATTCCGATGACATCAAGGAAGCCGCCGCCACCGCGTGGGGCACCCGCATCTACAACACGGGTCAGGCCTGCAACTCCAACAAGCGCATGATCGTCATGGAGGACATCTTCGACGACTTCGTCTCCGAGCTGACCGAGCTGGCCAAGGCCGTCAAGCCGGCCGACCCGCTGGAGCCGGGCGAGAACTCCTACGGCCCCATGTCCTCGCGCCGGGCGGCAGAGGACCTCGACGCCCAGGTGCAGGACGCCGTCGCCAAGGGTGCGACCCTGCACGCCGGCGGCGTCCTGGCCGAGGGCGACAGCGCGTACTACTCCCCCGCCGTCCTCACGGGCGTCACCCCGGACATGCGCGCCTTCCAGGAGGAGCTGTTCGGCCCCGTGGCCGTGGTCTACAAGGTCACGAGCGATGACGAAGCCCTCGAACTGGCCAACAACACCCCGTTCGGCCTCGGCGGCGCCGTGTTCGCGAAGGACGAGGACCGCGCCCGCCAGATCGCGGACAAGCTCCAGGTCGGCATGGCCAACGTCAACACCCCCGCGGGTGAGGGCGCAGAGCTGCCGTTCGGCGGCGTCAAGCGCTCCGGTTTCGGCCGCGAGCTGGGCCCGCTGGGCATGGACGAGTTCGTGAACAAGCGCCTGTACTTCGTGGCCAACTGATCACGTCGATCCCGGTTCAGGGGCGGTGCACCGGTTCGCCGGTGCACCGCCCCTGTCATTTCACGGCGGCCCCTCCCCGGGAGCGCCGCGGAGTTGTACCATCAAGCCACGAGGGGGCGCATCATGGCGGCTTATTCCACGGCTGGGAGACCGATGGGAACGGCCGGCCTCCAGCAGGACGCCGGGGGCCGACATCTTGACTTCTCTGCCACCGTGCCGCGGGAGCTCGTCCACAAGACCTCATTGTCGGAGGTCCTGCTGACGGAGATCCAGCGGCTGGACGAGAATCACTTCGTCGTGGGCGCTCAATGGCCCCGCTGGCATGTCTTCTACCGTGGACCCGGCGGCCCCACCGATTCCATGCTCCTCGCCGAGACCCTTCGGCAGTCCGTGATCCTGCTCGCTCACAGCAGCGGTGTCCCCCTGGACCGCAAGTTTCTCATGCCGCACCTCGCTCTGGAGGTCTCGCCCTTCGACCGTGACCCCCGACGACCTACCGAGGTGATCGTCGGCCTGGAGGTGATCCGGTCCCAGGAACGAGCCGGCGTCTTCACCTCGCTGGAGGTCTCGGCGCGCTTCATGTCCGGAAACCTCAGGATCGGAACCGGCTCGGCCGCCGCACGGATCCTGGATGCGCGGACCTACCAGCGCTTCCGGTCCCAAGTCTCGCCCGAGCCGCCGGGACCACGCCCGGCGCGCGCCCTCAAGGGCGCACACGTGGGCCACCGGGATGGGCGGCACGTGGTGCTGGGAGCCTCCCGGGAGCCGTCCACCTGGCCTTTGGTGGTGGACATCGCCCACCCCGTGTTCTTCGACCATCCTCTCGACCACGTCCCAGGCATGCTCCTGGTGGAGGCCGCACGCCAGGCGATCCGCGTGGCAGCGGGCAGGCCCGACGTCGATCTGCACGGTTTCACCGCAGAGTTCCACCACATCGTGGAGCTCTGGTATCAAGCGGCCGTCACCGTGGTGAGCCTCGGCGACGGAACCGCCCACGTCGACATCACGGCGGGCGACACCACCTTGATGTCGTTCCGAGGCCTCTACAGCTGAGGGGCGAACAGCTCGTGAGTGTCCCAGCGCCGGGGATCCGTGGCGATGGCAGGCAGCATGAAGGCCCACATCTGACGGATCCTCTCCATGACATCCGCGCGTCCCGTCAAGACATTGGAGACCATCTGTACTCCGGTGAAGCACGCCACCAGGTACCGTGCGAAATCGGCCGCGTCGACGTCGTCACGGATATCGCCCTCGGACTGAGCCTGGGCCGCCAGAAAGGCCATGGTGTCGATCCAGTCCTGGTACGGCCCGGTGACGTCGGCGTCGAAGGCGGAGGCTTCGAAGGTGAGGCGGATCCCCGCCCTGACCACGACGTCGTCGAGCAGCTGCTGACCGAACACCCGGCAGAGTTCGATGATGGTGGGCAGCGCCTTCCGCCCGAGGGCTGTGACCTTGTCCCCGGCGTCGCGCGACCGGGTGTGCTGGGCTTCGATCACCGCGAGGGCGATCTCCTCCTTCGACTTGAAATGGAAATACAACGCGCCTTTGGTGACCTCCGACTGCGTGGAGATCTCACTGAGGCTGGCGTTGCCGTATCCAGCGCTTTCAAAAACCTTCGAAGCACCTTCGATGACGGAACTCCGGGTTTCGATGGCCCGCTGCTGCATTGCGGAGGAGAACCTTTCGTCGTGGGGTCAGGAGGAATACTTGTCTCTATGAAAGACCCAACCGCCGGGACGGGCAAGACGGCGCACCGGGATGTGGATCGTCCGACGGCGATCCTCCTGGTGGGTTCCACGGGCTTCGTCGGAAGCCGGATCGCGGCTTCACTCTTCGGCTCCGAGGGCGTCGGGCTCACCGTGCTGTCACGGAAACCGGCGGAGCATCCCCTCGCCCCACACGGTATCACCGTCCCCGGCGACCTCGGGGACCCTCACAGCCTCGCAGAGGCGCTGCGCGGCGTCGACGTGGTGATCCACGCCGCCTCCTACGTCGGCAAGGATCCACGGCTGGCGGACGAGGTCAATCGTCAGGGCACGGCGAACCTCCTGGCGGAATGCCGCCGACTCGGTGTCGACCGCTTCGTGTACCTCAGCACCACGAGCGTGTACGGAAGCGGTCCGCACCGGGGGATCACGGAAGTGGACGGCACCTATTCTCCGCGGTCTCCCGTCAGTGCCGCACGAGCTGAAGCCGACCGCATGGTCCTCGACAGCGGAGGCACCGTCATCAGGCCGAATCTGGTTTTCGGCGCCGGCGACCAATGGTTCATTCCAGGCCTGGTGAAAATGCTGCGAACCGGGATCTGGCCAGGCGATGGGTCGGCATTGTTATCCGTCATCGGCGTGAAAGAACTGGGGCAAATGGCTGCCCGCCTGGCCCTTTCACCAGAAAACCACGGGCGGGCCTTTCATGCCGTCGGATCCCGACCGGTCACTGCAGCGGAGCTGATCACCGAAGTCTCCGCGGCATTGCGCCTCCCCGCACCCGCGTTCGGGCCCGAGGCCGTGGGGCGCGACGCCCTGACGGAGGCCGGATTCACCGCTCATCAAGTGGACCTGGTCACGCGGGACCACTGGTATGCGGGAGCAGCGCTTCGCGACGCCACGGGGTGGAATTCTACCGCCGTCCCCTCACCGGATGCCGACGAATGGGACTGGTATCGGACGAAGATCACCGAGGGATAACAATACGATCATGGGGCGAAAAACCGGCTGAACGGTTTGTTTACTTCTTGGTCCAGGAATAGACTGGACGTGTTGATACCACCAACCGAGCTCGGTTGATCTGTCAGCGAAGCTGGATTGGGGGGAGGTGCGGTCACTGGCCGCACCTCTTGCTTTAAGGGCCGTCTCCGGGGTTTGCTGTACCCGCCGACCGCTCCCCCGGCCCGCACCACGAGGAGGACCCGATGACCGTCGTCTTCAGCAGGGACCCGTGGATGCCGACGGCCATCCGCGAAGGCGGCGATCTCAGGCTCCGGATCGTGGGTGGAGCCGATGCCAACCATGACCCACGGGAGTTCACCATTCCCCTCACCGAGGCTCAGCTCGAGGTCATCGAGCACGATCTGGAGCGTCACCTCCTGCTCTGGAGCGCTTTCCTGCCGCTCTGCTACGACGCCGGGATCAAGGGCGCGCTCAACACCCGGGCAGCAACGGCGCTGCTGGATCCCATCCTCTTCGGAAAACCCCACGAGATCGACGCGCTGTTCCGCCGCATCCCATGGGACAAACGACAGCTGGTCGCGCAAGGCGCCGACGTCCCCCTGCTCGAACACGGCAGGGTCACCGACGCCGTCCAGACGGCCACGCAGTACTCCGATTGGAACCGCATGTGGGAGTACGACGCCGATCAGCGCCGCGCGGAGCGGGGCGTCACGCTCGGTCCCCTCGACGCAGCGCTGCTCAGGTACACGGGACGCTACGCGCAGGGAGGGAAGACGCCCGCGCGCCACTCCTCCGCCGTCGCACCCGAGCTCCTGCCGCAAGTCCTCGAAGTCATCGCCGTCGCCGAACGCGCGACCGCGGGCCTGCCGATGTCACCGGGCTGGGAGGCCGGTGAACAGGGTGAACGGAGACGGCGCGAGTGGAACCGCATCAAAGAGTCGGCCCGGGCGGCGGTCAGGGCCGCCTACCCGGAACTGGTCGACGATGCCGTGGAGACGGTCAGTTTCCTGGTCTGCAGCGAGGCTCATGACTTCACCAATGCTCTGGCCCAGGCTGACGGAGACGTCTGACCGCAGTTCCTCAGCCGTCGCTTCGCGGCCGGACCAGGCAGAAGGGATGTCCCACGGGATCGGCGTAGACGCGGAACCCCGGGTGGTCCTCCGACCCCTCCAGCAGGGTGGCCCCGGCCGCCAGAACGGCCGCTTCGCCCTCCTCGAAATCCGCCACCCGGACATCCAGGTGCAGCTGCTGAGCAGGATCCCCCGAGGTCCAGTCCGGAGCGTGGAACTTGTCGGTCCGCTGCAGGTCCAGGGACGGCAGACCCGGTCCCAGATCCAGCGAGATCCACTCCTCGTCCTCATAGGTCCTCGAGGCACCCAGCAGCGCCTCGTAGAAGGGTGCGAGGGCGCGGGGGTCAGGGCAGTCGATGACGATTCCACTCAGGCTTCCGATCATGTCTTCAGTCTTCGCGGCCGGGGCGCACTGCGCAAGACCCCTGTATTCCGGGACCCGACCCCGGGAACGCCGAAGGGCCGGTCTCTCGACCGGCCCTTCATCTGTGGAGGTAAGGGGATTCGAACCCCTGACCTTCTGCATGCCATGCAGACGCGCTACCAACTGCGCCATACCCCCATATTCACTTGTCCACCCCGCCGTTTCAGCGTGCTTTCCCGGCCGGGGCAACTCATTCAGTGTAGACCATCAGCCGGATGAGCAGCAAATCAGCAGGCCGTTCAGGCGCTGGCTTCGTCCTCATCGCTCGCGGCGGCGGAATGCTCCGGAAGACCCAGGTCGACCACGGGGCAGTCCTGCCAGAGGCGTTCCAGCGCGTAGAAGACACGCTCTTCGCCGTGCTGGACGTGCACGATCACATCGGAGAAGTCCAGGAGGATCCACCGGCCGGCAGCGCGGCCTTCCTGACGGAGGATCTTGCGGCCGCTGGCGATCAGCTGCTCCTCGATCTCGTCGGCGATGGACTTGACCTGCCGTTCGGACGCGGCGGAGGCGATGACGAAGATGTCCGAGAACGGCATGCGCTCACTGACGTCCAGAGCCAGGATCTCCTCGGCCTGCTTGTCATCAGCTGCCTTGCCGATCAGTCGGGCCGTTTCAATCGCGGAAGAGCTAGCGCTCACAGGTCTCCTTTGTCACACACAGTTGCCGCTGGACGGATGCCAGCATCATTCAATTCTAGTCCCTGCGCTCAGCGGCCACCGGCGGAGATGGCCAGGATCACACCGACCACCAGCGCCACGCCGCCCAGCGCCAGCACACCCCAGTACAACAGCCGCAGCCGTGCGGCGACATGCACGCCCGCCGTGCCCACGTCCAGCGGGTCCAGACCATGCGCGTCCCGTGCGGCCACAGGACGCGATTCCACGGCCACGGCGCTCTGAGGAGCCTGCGGAGCGGCCGCGGGCTTGACGGGCTTCTGCCGGTCCGCATCGCGCGGCGCGGGCGCCGGCTCCGCCACCGTCACGGGCGCGGCCACCGGAACCGTCGGGGTGAAGACCTTGCCGAGATTCTGCGTCTCCGGGGCCGGAGCATCAGCCGCCGGGACGACGACGCCGGCCGCCTCCCCCTCTGCCTCGCCGGCGCTGGCGAGGGCCTCCGCCTGGGCCAGCAGCTGAGCGCGCCGTCCAGGCTTGCGCCCCTTGCCGCCCTTCTTCCCGTGGTTCGCCGAAACCGGCGCGGACGCCTCCGGCTGAGCTGCCGACGTCGTCGTCCCGGCCTCCGGGTCGACGGGCTCCGCCGCCGGCGCGGGCACCCTCTGCACGTGGACCGTCTCGGGAGCCGGTTCCTCGCCCGGACCAGGAACCGCCGGCGCGACGGCCGGCTTCTGCGGCTTGCGGGACGGCACCGGGATCTGGACCTGAGTGGTCGGAGCCTTGATGACGGGGTGGGCCACGCCGGGCACCTCGACCGTCTCCTCCCGGGACACGGTCCCGAGATTGTGGGCGGTGGCCGGGGCGAAGGAAGGCTTGTGGCCGGCCTTGGCGTTCTCCGCCTCCCGAGCGAGCTCTTCCCTGCGCTGCGCGCGCTGGTTGAGGATCGCGGCGCGTTCCGCCATGGCGATCTGCTCGGCCAGGACGTCCTGATCCACTTCCCCGGGAGCCGCGCCGGGGTTCTCGGCGAGTTTCGCGAAGTATTCCTGCGCCTGGGCGGTGAACCGCTCACGCTCCGCCAGAGCCTCCTCGAGGCTCATGTCCTCGGGAAGGGGCTCCCCCGCGCTCTTCGGGACGACCCGCACCGCTCCGGTGCCAGGGACCGGGCCGAGGCTGACGCCCATGGCGGGACGCCCTGTACCCTCGGACCCCTCGCGTCCCTGGCCGGCCTGGCCTGAAACCTGACCGCCCGTGCCGCCTTGTCCGGGCCCGGCGCCGTCGGACGGTGGCATCGGCACCACGGACCGCTGCCTCGTCTCGAGAGCCAGTTCCTGGAGCCGGCGCTGCCGGCGGGTGGGCGTGCCACCGCTGAGCTGTTCTTCCTTCTCCGCGAGGTCCTTGATGGCCCGGAGGGCGGCGCGGTCCCGCGCCCGCAGCTGCGAGCTGCGTTCGGTGCGCACGGGTTCGGCGTCGATCGGCCCTTCGGCCACGCGGCGCGTGCGACCTGTGGGAGGGGCGGTGTGCCCGCTCACCTCCGGAGTCCGGACAGACTTGTCAGCCGCGGGCGCGCCTGCGCCGCTTCCCGTGGTCCTGTCCTGCTGAGCGTCAGGAGTCGGCGAAACCGCAGCGGTGGTCTGCACCGTTGCCCGCTCGCGCGCCTCACGCAGTTCTCGTCGTGTGCGGAAAGGCTGCTCTTCCTGACTCATCAGTTAATCATCCAGTTCCGTTCAATGGTGCGGGGTGCCCGCGAAAGGCCCGCCCCGCCGTTCAAGTGTTCAGCGTCCCCGTGAAGGAACGGACGGCAGCACGCCAGGGTTCCCCGGGACGGAAGATGCCGCATCGCGTTCGTACAGGCCGTACTTGGCAATGTACTGCACAACACCGTCCGGCACGAGGTACCACACCGGATTTCCCTCGGCCACGCGGGCTCGGCAATCCGTGGAGGAGATCGCCATGGCAGGCACCTCCAGGAGGCTGACATCCTCACGGCCCAGGGCGTCGAGTTCGTGCCCGGGCCGGGTGACGCCCACGAAGTGAGCCAGCTTCCAGAGTTCGTCGGAGTCCTTCCAGGAGACGATCTGGGCCATGGCGTCGGCACCCGTGATGAAGAACAGGTCGGAGCCCGGACGCAGACGGTGGAGATCCCGGAGCGTGTCGATCGTGTAGGTGGGACCTGCACGGTCGATGTCGACTCGGCTGACGGTGAAGCGCGGATTCGAGGCCGTGGCGATCACCGTCATGAGATAACGGTGCTCCGCCGGGCTGACCTTCTTTTTGGCTTTCTGCCAGGGCTCGCCGGTGGGGACGAAGACCACTTCGTCCAAATGGAACTTGGCGGCCACCTCACTGGCGGCCACCAAGTGCCCATGGTGGATCGGATCAAAGGTGCCGCCCATCACCCCGAGACGGTGACGGCGCGGCTCCTGGGTGCCGCTGGGAATGTCAGTGTCCCTGGTGGCTGTGATCGTGCTTGTTGGTGTGCTGACGGTGCGGATCAGCGTGCTCCTCGACAGCATCGTGGCGGTTGCCCAGATTGCTGTAGGACACCGTGACGAAGAGAAGCACCAGCAGGATCGCCATCATCACGCCGCCCACCACGAACGGCGGGGCGATCAGCGGAGCGAGCTCCTCGTGGCCGCCCTCGGCGGCTGCTTGGATTGCAGTGGTGGCCAGCTGAGCCAACATGGTGTTCCCTTCACAGTGCTTCTTCCCGGATCAATCCGGGGGCGACCAGCGACGCTGCCGCCGTGACGTTGTTCAATCCTACCCGCACTCAGGCGCGGGTCTGCCCTTCACCCTGGACGATCCACTTGGTGGTGGTCAGCTCCCCCAGACCCATCGGCCCACGGGCGTGGAGCTTCTGCGTGGAGATGCCCACCTCGGCGCCCAGCCCGAACTCGCCGCCGTCCGTGAAACGGGTGGAGGCGTTCACGATCACCGCGGCGGAATCGATCTCCGCGATGAACCTCTCCGCGTTGCGCAGATCGTTCGTCAGGATCGCTTCAGTGTGGCCCGTGCTCCAGGTGCGGATGTGCTCCAGCGCCTCGTCGAGGGTGTCCACCATCGCCACGGCGAGGTCCAGGTCCATGTACTCCGTGCCCCAGTCCTCGTCCGTGGCGGCCGAGACGTCCTCGCCCGGGGGCAGCAGCGCTGCGACCCGGCCGTCGACGTGGAGCCGCACGCCGGCGTCGCGCAGGGCACGTGCCACCGCGGGCAGCACGGTCGAGTGCGAGTGCGCCAGAAGGGTCTCCACGGTGTTGCAGACACTCGGACGCTGGGTCTTGGCGTTGAGCAGGATCTCGACGGCCATGTCCTCGGAGGCCGACTCGTCGATGTAGATGTGCACATTGCCCTCGCCCGTCTCGATGACGGGGACGGCGGAGTTCTGCACCACGGTCTGGATGAGCTCCCGGCCGCCGCGCGGGATGAGGACGTCCACACGCCCACGCGCCCGCATGAGCACATTGGCGCCCTCGCGGCCGTAGGCGTCGATGGTCTGGATGGCGTCCGCGGGCAGGCCGACGGAGTCCAGGGCATCCCGCAGGACCTCCACGAGCGCCTCGTTGGTACTGGCGGCAGCGGAACCGCCTCGGAGGATCACGGCGTTCCCGGCCTTGAGCGCGAGTCCGGCGATGTCCACGGTCACGTTGGGGCGGGCCTCATAGATGGCGGCCACCACGCCCATGGGCACGTTGACCTGGCGCAGGCGCAGGCCGTTCGGGAGGGTCTGGCCACGGACCACGGTCCCCACGGGATCGGGCTGGGAGGCGAGGTTCTCCAGGGCGTCGGCGAGGCCCTGGATGCGCGCGGGAGTCAGGCTCAGGCGGTCCAGCATCGCCTTGGACGTGCCGTTGCCCCGGCCGCGCTCGACATCCTGGGCGTTCGCGGCCAGGATGCGTGGCTCGTGCTCCAGAAGGGCCGCGGCGATCGCTCGCAGCGCTTCGTCCTTCCGTGCCCGGGTGGCACGGGCGATCCGGCGGGACGCGGTGCGTGCCCGGTCGGCGATCGCGTGGACCGCGGCCTCGACGTCGTGCAGCTGCGCGTCGTCGAGGCCGGTGGTAAGAGCGGTGTCAGTCATGCGACAAGTTTAGGCCAGTGTCCGCCTCAGAGGACGACCAGGTCGTCAACATGAACCACTTCGCGTTCATATTCGTGGCCCAGCTCGCGCGCCAGCTCCTTGGTGGACCGCCCGAGCATCCGGGGCAGCTCCTCCACGGAGTAGTTCACGAGCCCACGGGCCACCACGGTACCGGCGGGATCGAGCAGATCCACCGGGTCGCCGGCCTCGAACTCGCCACGCACGGCGGTGATCCCCGCGGGCAGGAGCGAGCGGTGGTTCCGCGTCACGGCCCGCACCGCGCCGTCGTCGAGCACGATCTCACCACGCGCCGTCGCCAGATGCGCCAGCCACAGCAGACGAATGGGCTTGCGGTCGCCTTGGACGGAGAACCACGTCCCCACGTCCTCACCCCGCAGGGCGGCCTGGGCGTTGGCCGTGGACGTCACGAGCGCGGGGATGCCGGACCCGGCCGCGATGCTCGCAGCCTGCACCTTCGTGGCCATGCCCCCGGTGCCGACACCCGCTTTGCCGGCGCTCCCGACCACGACGCCGGCCAGGTCCTCCGGGACGCGGACCTCGGCGATGCGGCGCGCGCCGTCCTTCGGCGGACCGTCGTACACGGAGTCGACGTCGGAGAGCAACAGCAGCGCATCGGCCCGCACGAGGTGCGCCACGAGCGCGGCGAGCCGGTCGTTGTCACCGAAGCGGATCTCATGGGTCGCCACGGTGTCGTTCTCGTTGACGATCGGCACCACGCCGAGATTCAGCAGCCGGTCCAGTGCCCGGAAGGCGTTGGCGTGCTGCGTGCGGCGCACCAGGTCTTCCGCGGTGAGCAGCACCTGGCTGACGGTGATCCCGTGCACCGAGAACGCCTGGGTGTAGCGCGACATGAGCCGCCCCTGCCCCACGCTTGCCGCGGCCTGCTGAGTGGCCAGATCCCGGGGGCGGCGCGCCAGTCCCAGCGGGGCCAGACCCGCGGCGATCGCGCCTGAGGACACGAGGATCACCTCGGTGCCGCCGTTGCGGCGCTCCGCCAGAGCCTCCACGAGGGCGAGCACCGATTCCTCGGAGATCCCGCCCTGGATGCTGGTCAGCGAGGAGGAACCCACCTTGACCACCACGCGCTTGGCGTCACGCAGGACGGCGCGGCCCTCCTGTGTGAGCGGTGCGAGGCTCATGCCTCGTCCTCGTCACCCAGGCCTTCGGCGGAGAGGATGTCACGTTCGACGGCGGCTGCCTTGTCCTGCCGGCGGCGCTGCGAGGACTCGGTCCAGATACCGGCCTTGCGTTCCGCTTCCAGCTCGGCGCGGGCGGCGGCCTTGGCATCGCGGCGCTCCTGCTGCTCCTCGCGCTTCTGGGCACGGGTCGGACGCGAGCTGGTCTCGGCATCGGCGATGCGGATGTCCGTGCCACGCGGGGACGCGAGCAGTTCGGCGCCGGCGGCCATGGTCGGCTCCCAGTCGAACACCACTCCGTTGTCGTCACCGATCACCACGGTGTCGCCGGGCTTGGCGCCCATCTTGAAGAGTTCCGTCTCCACGCCGAGCTTCGCCAGGCGGTCCGCGAGGTAGCCGATGGCCTCCTCGTTCTCGAAGTCGGTCTGCTTGACCCAGCGCTCGGGCTTCTCACCGCGGACACGAAACAGCGGTTCCAGATTGCGTTCCTCGCGGCGGATGACGAACCCGGTCTCGTTGACGGCGCGCGGACGCAGGACGGTCGGGGCCACCACGGGCGGGGCGACGGCGATCCGGTCACGGGCCTCCTGGACCAGCTCGGCCATCGCGAAGCCGAGGGCGCGGAGACCCTCGTGGCTGGTGGCGGACACCTCGAAGACGCGGTAGCCGCGGGCCTCCAGATCGGGGCGCACGAACTCGGCCATGTCCTTGCCGTCGGGCAGGTCGACCTTGTTCAGTGCGACGATGCGGGGACGCTCGTTGAGGGGGATGACCTCGCCGTCACCGTACGCCATGTCCACCGCGTAGCGCTCGAGTTCCCGTTCGATGATGTCCAGATCGCTCAGGGGATCACGATCGGACTCCAGGGATCCGCAGTCCAGCACGTGCACGATCGCCGCGCAGCGCTCGACGTGACGGAGGAAGTTGTGGCCCAGGCCCTTGCCTTCGCTCGCGCCTTCGATCAGTCCGGGCACATCGGCGATGGTGAATCGGACGTCGCCGGCCTGCACGACGCCGAGGTTCGGGACCAGGGTGGTGAAGGGGTAGTCCGCGATCTTCGGGCGCGCGGCGGACATGGCCGCGATGAGGCTCGACTTGCCGGCGGACGGGAACCCGACCAGCGCGACGTCGGCGATCGATTTCAGCTCCAGGACGATGTCCCGCTGCTCCCCCTCGATGCCGAGAAGGGCGAAGCCGGGTGCCTTGCGGCGCTGTGAAGCGAGCGAGGAGTTGCCCAGGCCGCCGATGCCGCCGGCCGCGGCGATGAACTCGGTGCCGGGCTCCACCAGGTCGGCCAGCACGGCGCCGTCGCGGTCCTTGACGACCGTGCCCTCGGGGACGGAGAGCACGAGGGTTTCGCCGGCCTTGCCGCCGCGCCAGTCACCCATGCCGGGACCGCCGTTGCCGGCGTGGCGGTGCGGCGAGTGGTGGTACTCGAGGAGAGTGGTGACCTGTGGATCGACCCGGAGCACCACGTCTCCGCCGTTGCCGCCGTTGCCGCCGTCGGGACCACCCAGTGGCTTGAACTTCTCCCGATGGACGGAGACACAACCGTGTCCCCCATTGCCGCCGGAGACGTGCAGGACCACACGGTCCACAAAGCTCGCCACTGGTTCTCCTTTGTTCTGCTGTCGAAGATCCGCGTCGACGCGCGGCTTCCAGAATGATTCTATGATCCCGGCCAGGGCCTGGCCCGGATGTTAAACGCCGATGGGGCGGGCCTCAGGCCCGCCCCATCCAAAGTGTGCGACTGATCACTCAGCGGCTGCGGCCACCACGTTGACCACGCGGCGTCCACGGCGGGTGCCGAACTCGACAGCACCGGGCGTGAGGGCGAACAGGGTGTCGTCCTTGCCACGGCCCACGCCGTTGCCGGGGTGGAAGTGGGTGCCACGCTGACGGACCAGGATCTCACCAGCGGAGACGACCTGACCACCGAAGCGCTTCACACCGAGGTACTGAGCGTTCGAATCGCGACCGTTGCGAGTGGAACTCGCGCCCTTCTTATGTGCCATGCCTTATGCCTGCCTTCTAGGTAGAAGTAATCCCGTGAAGGGTCTTACTTGATGCCGGTGATCTTGACGCGGGTCAGTTCCTGACGGTGACCCTGACGCTTCTTGTAACCGGTCTTGTTCTTGTACTTCTGGATGACGATCTTCTTGCCGCGCAGGTCTTCCAGGATCTCGGCAGTGACCTTGACCTTGGCCAGATCGGCAGCCTTCGTGGTGAGCTTGTCACCATCCACCAGCAGGAGGGCAGGCAGCTCGATGGTGCCACCCACTTCACCGGCGACGCGGTTCAGGGTTACGAAGTCTCCAACCGAGACCTTTTCTTGACGGCCGCCGGCGCGGACAATCGCGTACACCACTTGGGAACTCACTTCTCTCGACGATTCTTACTAAGTTTGCGTGCCGGACCAGAGGGAAATCCCCCATCAGGTCCTGGCTGTGCCTCTGCGCCGTCGGACCCCACGATAAGGGCCCGATAAAGGAGTCCGGGCGATTCCTCTTCAGGATCTTCCCGCAATACCCATGGGTTGGCGTTAGCACCGAAGGTCTAGCTTACGCTAGTCCTCACCCTCGCTGCAAATGAGGCTGGTCCACAGGGCACCGGACGTGGTATGACCCACGTGGCGCCTTTCCCGACATTCAAGTCTAGCGGATGCCGGACGCACTCCGCGGACCACGTCGGCGCGGCGCGTCAAAGAAGTCCACCTCGAAGCCGGAGGACACCGCGAAGGCCTCCTGCATCCGTGCCCAGCGGGCCGGGTCGGCCTGCCGGGCCGCCTGAGCGGTCCAGGCGATGGCCTGGCGGGTGGACTCGGCGAAGGCAGGGTCCGAGTAGCTGCGGAGCCAGACCGCGTAGGGGTGGCTGTCCGGCGCCCCCGCCTCCTCGAAGGCGCGGAACAAGGTGGCCCCCACCTCGGCGTAGAGCCAGTAGCAGGGCAGGACGGCGGCGACCAGGACGGCGTAGTCGCCCTCGGCGGCGCGCGCGAGCAGGTGGTCCACGTACTGGCGCGTCTCTGGCCCCTGCGTCAGGCTGACCTCCCGGCCGACGAGCCAGGTGCGGTGCAGTTCGGCCTCCACCTCGAGGCATTCCCGGGCGCCCTTGGCCCAGAATGCCTGCTCCGCCTCCGTGGGGGCCAGCATGCTCGCAGCGGCCAGCACGCGCGAGTAGGCATTGAGGTACAGGGCGTCCTGTGCCAGATAGTAGGCGAAGTCCGCCTCCGCCAGGCTTCCCGCCCCCAGCTGCTCGATGAAAGGCAGGGCATGGATGCGTTCCAGATCCGCAGCGGCCGTGGACCAGAGTTCGCCGGCGTACGCCGCCTGGCTCCGGGCGCCCGCGAGAACGCCGTGGTGGAAGTGGTTCACCGGTCCGTGGCCGTGGCCCACCTGGAGCTCCGACGAGGTCCGGATGGCTTCGAGGAGCCACGACTTCGCCTGCCGCACGGCGTGCTCCGGGTCGAGCCCGGCTCCGAGGAGTGTGGCCACCGCCGAGGACAGCGAGCAGCCTGTGCCGTGCGTGTTCTCCGTCGCCACGCGGGGTCCCTCGAACACCGTCACATCGGACACCGAGCGGCCGCTCAGATCCACGAGGGCATCCCAGGCCGTCTCGCCCTCCAGGTGACCGCCCTTGACCAGCACGGCCACCCCGTGGGCGGCGGCGAGGCGCTTCCCCTGTTCCAGGGCCGACTCCCAATCGGAGGCCGGGCTCTCCCCCAGCAGCACGGCCAGTTCAGGGATGTTGGGGGTCACGACGTCGGCCAGGCCGAGGAGGCGCTCCAAGGCGGCCTCCGCTGCGGCGTCCAAGAGCCGGTCCCCACTGCTCGCCACCATGACCGGATCCAGGACCACGACCGGCGGCCGATGCCGTTCCAGCCACGAGCTGACGGTGTCGATGACCGCGGTATTGCCGAGCATGCCGATCTTCACCGCGTCGACGGTGATGTCATCGCTGACCGCCTCGAGCTGCTGCGTCAGAAACTCCACGGGCGGGACGTGCACCCCACGGACGCCGCGGGTGTTCTGGGCCGTCAGCGCCGTGATCGCCGCCATGCCGTAGCCGCCGTTGGCCGCGATGCTCTTGAGATCCGCCTGGATGCCCGCTCCCCCGCTCGGATCGGATCCGGCGATGCTGAGCACCCGGGGCCGGGGCGGGGCCTCCGCCGGCAGGAGCGACGATGCGACGGGGACACGGGTCATGGCGGAACTCCAATCGGGGATGTGCCACCAATGTAATACAGGAGGGGGCGCGGCTTTCGCCACGCCCCCTCCTGTCAGGTGCTTCACCAGTCACATGCCGTCCGAGGACGGCTGGACTCACAGCTCAGATGCGGGCACTCCCACGCCGAGCACCAACGGCTCCTCGCCGCTGGGACCCTTGTCCCGGGACTGCTCGGCCTGCACCGACGCCCTGCGGACGGACCCGCTCTCCTGAGCCGCGGTCACCTCCACCTGCTGGACGTCTGAGGCGCCGACGGCGCTCTGTGCCCGGCGGGAGGCACGAGGACGACGCGCGGGACGCTTGGCCTCGGGGGCCTTCTCCTCCGGGGCCTTCTCTTCGCGGGCCCCGGCAGGAGCGACCTGCTCGGCGACCGGTTCCTGAACCGGTGCGGCTTCTTGCACCGGCGTGGTCTCCTGGACCGGCGCGGCGGCAGCGGGAGCCGACGGGCCACCGATGCTGTCGAAGGCCGCGGCCAGGGCGTCCAGGCTCAGCACGGGCGCCGGCTCCTGAACGGGCTCCTCGGCCTGGCCAAGGGGCAGCTCGACCACTTCACCACCGATGGTCAGGACGGCCGCGGGGCGATCCGTCTGATCGTCCTCGGCTCCTTCATGACCGTGTTCGCCGTCGTGGGAATGCGCGGCGTGAGCCGCGGCAGCGATGTTCGCCAGGACCGCACGGGTGGCGGCGGCCTTCGCGGCCTTGTCCTCGTCGTCGTGCTCCGGAGCCGGCTGCTGCGCGGAAGTCTCCTCGGTGGCCGCGGCGTTGGAGCGTCCGCGGCGGCGCTTGCGCTCCGAACGGCCGCTCGGCTGCTGCGGGGTCTCCGGCCGCACCCCGTGCTGGTGTTCGAAGTGGCCGGTCGGACGGCGGGTGTCCAGCGGCTCATCGTGCGTGATGACGCCGCGTCCGGCGCAGTGCTCGCACTGCTCACCGAAGACCTCGAGGAGGCCGGTGCCCATCCGCTTGCGGGTCATCTGGACGAGGCCCAGCGAGGTCACCTCGGCCACCTGGTGCTTGGTCCGGTCCCGGCCCAGGCACTCGACCAGGCGACGGAGCACGAGGTCACGGTTGGATTCGAGCACCATGTCGATGAAGTCGATCACGATGATGCCGCCGATGTCCCGCAGACGGAGCTGGCGCACGACCTCCTCGGCCGCCTCCAGGTTGTTCTTGGTGACGGTCTCCTCGAGGTTGCCACCGCTGCCCGTGAACTTGCCGGTGTTGACGTCGACCACGGTCATGGCTTCGGTCCGGTCGATCACGAGCGAGCCACCGGACGGCAGGAAGACCTTGCGGTCCAGCGCCTTGTGGATCTGCTCGTCGATACGCCACGCGGAGAAGATGTCCTTCGCGTCGGTCCACTTCTCCAGGCGGCCCACGAGATCCGGGGCCACGTAGGTCACGTAGGCCTCGATGGTGTCCCACGCCTCTTCACCGGAGACGATCAGCTTCGAGAAGTCCTCGTTGAAGACGTCGCGGACCACCTTGATGGTCAGGTCCGGCTCGCCGTAGAGCAGCTCGGGCGCCAGCACCTTGGTGGAGCCGGTCTGGGATTCGATGGACTCCCAGAGAGCGCGGAGGCGGTTGATGTCGTTGGTCAGCTCCTCCTCCGAGGCGCCTTCCGCCGCGGTGCGGACGATCACGCCGGCGTTCTCCGGCAGACGGTCCTTGAGGATCCGCTTGAGGCGGTTGCGCTCGACGTCGGGCAGCTTGCGCGAGATGCCCGTCATGGAGCCGCCCGGCACGTAGACCAGGTAGCGGCCCGGCAGCGAGATCTGGCTGGTCAGGCGGGCGCCCTTGTGGCCGATCGGGTCCTTGCTGACCTGGACCAGCACGGAGTCACCCGACTTCAGCGCGTTCTCGATGCGGCGCGGCTTGCCCTCCAGGGAGACGCTGTCCCAGTTGACCTCACCGGCGTACAGCACGGCGTTGCGGCCGCGCCCGATGTCGACGAAGGCGGCTTCCATGCTCGGCAGCACGTTCTGGACCTTGCCCAGGTACACGTTGCCGATCAGGGAGTCCTGCTGGGTCTTGGAGACGAAGTGCTCGGCGAGCACGCCGTCCTCCAGGACGGCGATCTGGATACGGTCGTCCTTCTGACGGACCACCATCTGGCGGTCCACGGACTCGCGGCGTGCGAGGAACTCGGCCTCGGTGATGACCTGACGACGACGGCCCGACTCACGGGACTCGCGGCGACGCTGCTTCTTGGCCTCCAGACGGGTGGAGCCCTTCACGCTGGCGACCTTGTTGTTGACGGTCTCCGACGGCGTGCGCGGCGCACGGACCCGGGTGACGGTGTTGGGCGGATCGTCGTCCAGCCCGCCGGTCAGTTCAAGGTCCTGATCGCCGCGGCGGCGACGACGACGGCGGCGCGACGTCACGCCGTCGTTCTCCTCCGTGGCTTCCTCGGTCTGCGACCCCTCCTCAGCGACTTCGCCGCTGCGGCCACGCGAACGGCCGCGACGGCGGCGGCGCGAGCGGCTGCCCGTGCCCTCGGTGGAATCGTCCTCGTCCTCGGCGTCCCCGGTCTCCTCGCCTTCCGGGAAGGCCAGCGACAGATCAGGAGCGTGGAAGAGCACGGACGTCACATCGGCGGGGGCCAGGAAGAGGCTCGAGACCGAGGAGGTCTCTTCAGTGGTCTCCTCCGCCGCGGACTCCTCGGCCGCGGGCTCCACGGCCTTCTCGGCAGCAGCCTCCTCCTCGGCGGGTGCAGGCTCGGTGGCGACGATCAGCACGGCCTCGGCCGGCTCGGCGGCGTGGACGGGCGCATCGGATTCCTGAGCGGCCACGGCCGGCTCGGTGACCTCGGCCTCGACCGCCTGCGGCGCGGCCTTGTACTTGCTCACCCGGCGGCGGCGCACCGGCGCGGAGGTCTCTTCGGGAGCAGGCGCGGCAGTCTGCCGCTCGGCGGCGCGGTCCGTGGCGGCCGCGGAGGCGTTCTGCGATCGGGAGTTACGGCTCCGGGAATTCTGAGACCGGCCACCCTCGGCGCGCGCGCCCTTGGACCGGTCGGCCTGATTGCGGCCACGCGAGGAACGCGTGCCCTGGGTTTTGGAATCCTGGCTCTTGGAATCCTGGTCCTTGGTCTCCTGCGCCGGAACGTCGGCGGCCGCGGTCTCCGCGACTTCAGCCGGAGCGGCGTCCTCGGTCGGCGCCGTCTGCTGAGCCGCGGCATCGGTCGCCTTGCGGCGCCGGGCCGGCGCCTTCCGGGTGGAGGTCTTGGCGGCGGGGGCTTCGGCCGCGGGCGCCTCGGTGGCCGGGACCTCCACGGCCGCCGGAGCCGGCTCAGTCTCGGCACGGGGCTCGGGCGATGCCGTCGGAGCGGTGGCCTTGCGGGGCGCGCGCTTGCGGGCCGGCGCCTTCGCAGGTGCAGCCGTCGTGGGCGCCTCCGATACGGGGGCTTCAGTGTTCGCGGCGGCGGTCTCGGCGACCGGTGCGGCCGTGGCGGGCTCTTCCGCAACGGCGGCCTTCGCCCGGGACGGACGACGTCGCGTGGTGGTCTTCGCGGGGGCTTCCCCGGCCTCGGCCGCGGGAGCCTCAGGTGCGGCCGGAGCCTCGGCCACGGGAGCCGGCGCGCCGGCCGGGGCGGACGCGATACGGCGTCGCGACCTGGCGGGCTTCTTCGCCGCCTCCGTGGAATTCGTTTCTGCGTTCGTTGCTTCCCCTGCGGGGAGATTTTCGGAATCCATGGTCAACATTCCCGCCCGACGGGAGCCCCCACACCCGGTCCCGCGCGAGGCGTTTCACGAAGTCAGCACCCTCAGGCACCGACGAAAGTCAGTAGGTACCCGGCGGCTGCGTGCCTCTGCTCTACGCGAGGACCACGGCCGGCTCGGGCCAGTGGAGCCTGGAACCCGCCGTAAGGACTACGGCCAGGTGCCACAGTGGCTTCAGGGTGCCTGGTTCCGGGCCGGGAAGCGACGAAGCATCCCTCCGGTGATCGGGCACCCGACGCATCACGTGGATCTTGCGGGCATCACACTGGGCCAGGGCTCCGGGTGTGGACCGGGCCCAGCCGTACCCATCATCCCACAAAAGCCCGAGAACCGGCTTTCCCGCACCGTGGCGCTGTGCTCGGAGTTTTTCCGGAGGTCCCATGGTTACAATCGGCGGCATACCGGTCTTATCGAAAGGACACGCCAGCGCATGAGTACCGCCGCGGGAGGCACTCCCACCCAGCACCAGGAGGAGAAGGCGCTTCCCCTCATGACCCGGCACCGCCCTTTCGCCTGGCTCCTGCTCGTGACCGGCGTCGTCGGCTTCATCGCGTCGTGGTGGCTCGTCATCGAGAAACTGGAAGTGCTGCAGGACAAGAACCACGCCACCATCTGCGACATCAACCCGTGGATCTCCTGTGGCCAGGTCATGCAGACCGCGCAGAGTTCGGTGTTCGGGTTCCCGAACATGTTCATCGGCATCGTGGCGTTCCCGGTCATCATCACGACCGCCATGGCTCTGCTGTCCGGCGCCCGCTTCGCGCGCTGGTACTGGCTCGGCCTCCAGACGGGTGTGACCCTCGGCTTCGCGTTCGTCTGCTGGCTGTGGTCCCAGGCCCTCTACGCCATCGGCATCCTGTGCCCGTTCTGCATGATCGTCTGGGCCATGATGATCCCCATGTTCGTCTGGGTGACGGTGCGGAACATCGTCCACGGGGTCATCCCCGTCCCGGAGAAGTTCCGGAAGTCCGTCGGCGATTTCGCCTGGCCGCTCGTGGCGCTGCTCTACATCGGCGTCATCGCCTCGATCCTGATCCGCTTCAGCGGGGTGTTCTTCGGCTCCACCATGTGAGTCCACAGGAAACGGCGAAGCCGGTCCAGGAGAATTCCTGGACCGGCTTCGTGGTTTAAGCCGCCGTTCTCAGAACCAGATGGCGATCTCACGCTCGGCAGACTCGACCGAGTCGGAGCCGTGCACGAGGTTCTGCTGAACCGCCACGCCCCAATCGCGACCGAAGTCACCGCGGATGGTGCCCGGAGCGGCCGTGGTGGGATCGGTGGTCCCGGCCAGTGAACGGAAGCCCTCGATCACGCGATCGCCCTCGACGACGGCCGCAACGACCGGGCCGGACTGCATGAATTCGAGCAGCGGCTCGTAGAAGGGCTTGCCTTCGTGCTCGGCGTAGTGCTGCTCGAGCAGCTCGCGGCCGGCGTCGAGCTTCTTCAAGGCGGCCAGGGTGTAACCCTTGGCTTCGATGCGGGCCAGGATGGCGCCAGTCAGCTGCCGCTGAACGCCGTCAGGCTTGACGAGGACGAGGGTGCGCTCAATGCTCACTACTGCTCCCAAAAAGAGATGGTTGGTTCGGTAACGATTCTAGGTTGTCGCCAGGCCGGCCGACGACGGCGGGTCAGGCCTCGTCCGGGTGCTCGGCTTCCCAGCGGGCCTGCTCAGCGGCACGCTCACGCTGCTCCCGGTCGATCCGCCCGCCGGCCCGGAGACCGTACCACCAGGTGATGGCGAACAGGACGCCGATCACGAACATGGTGGACTCGAGGAAGCCGGTGAGGATCAGCAGGAGCTGGATGCCCCAGCCCAGGCCATAGCCCCACTTCTTCTGCAGGAAGGCGCAGGAGAGCACCATCAGCACGGCCAGGCCGATGCCGACACCCAGCAGCACCGGGGCGATCGGCTCGCTCTTGCGGAGGCCGAAGACCACCAGCGCCGCGAAGAACATCACGAACGCTTCGAGCACCAGCACCGTCGAGGCGAAGGTGACCTTGGTCGAGCGGGCCTTCTTCGGGGTGCCGGGCCGCCATTCCCGCTGCGCGCGGGTCAGTTTCGCCATGTTCACGCCCCCTTCGCCTGGAGCAGGATGCGGGCCTCCGCGACGACGGTGATCGAACCCGTGATGAGGACGCCTCCGCTCAGATCATCGTTAGCCTCGGAACGGGCCACGGCCCATTCGATGGCGTCGTCGAGCTTCTCGGAGATGTGGACGTTCTCCTCACCCCAGCCCAGATCGACGGCCAGCTCGGCCAGCTCCCCTGCGGGGATCGCGCGCGGCGAGGTGGACTGGGTCAGACAGATCTCCTCGGCCAGGTCGCCCAGGGATTCCTTGAGCTGGTTGAGGATCTCGGCGGCGTCCTTCTCCTGAAGGACGCCCAGGACAACGACGAGCTTGCTGAAGTTGAAGGCCTCCTGGATGGACTCGGCCGAGGCGCGGATGCCGTCCGGGTTGTGCGCCGCGTCGACGATGATGGTCGGAGCGGTGCGGACCACCTCGAGACGGCCGGGCGAAGTGACGTTCAGGAACGCCTCGCGCAGCACCTCGGGATCGAGCTCGCGCTCTCCCCCACCGAAGAACGCCTCGAGCGAGGCGACGGCCACGGCGGCGTTCTCCGCCTGGTGGGCGCCGTGCAGCGGGAGAAAGACCTCGTCGTAGCGGCCGGCCAGGCCCTGGATGTCGAGCATCTGCCCACCGACGGCCACGGCACGGGATTCCACACCGAACTCCACGCCCTCGAAGCGGAACGGGACGCCCACTTCCTGGGCCTTCTCCAGGAGGACCTGGGCCGCATCGCGCGGCTGGACGGCGCTGACGAGGAAGCCGCCGGGCTTGATGATCCCGGCCTTCTCGACCGCGATCTCGCCCGTGGTGTCGCCCAGCAGATCCGTGTGGTCCAGCGAGATCGGGGTGACCACGGAGACGGCGCCGTCGCCCACATTCGTGGCGTCGGTGATGCCGCCCAGGCCCACCTCGATGACCGCGACGTCCACGGGCTGATCCGCGAAGACGGCGTAGCCGAGGATGGTCAGGCACTCGAAGTACGTCAGGCGCGGTTGATCGTCAGCCTCCAGCTCGGCGTCGACGATCGCGAGGTACGGGCGGATCTCGTCCCAGATCCGCACGAAGGTCTCGTCGCTGACCGGCTCGCCGTTGATGCTGATGCGCTCGGTCACCTTGGACAGGTGCGGGCTGGTGTACCGCCCGGTGCTGAGCCCGTGGGCGATCAGCCCCTGCTCGATCATGCGGGCCGTGCTGGTCTTCCCATTGGTGCCGGTGATGTGGATGATGGGGCACGCCTTGTTCGGCTCACCCAGCACCTCCATCGCCCGGAACAGGGGGGCCAGGCGCGGCTCCATCTTGTTCTCCGGCGCGCGGCCCAGCAGTTCGGCGTAGACGCTCTCCACCGAGAATTCGTCGCTCATGCTTCCACCTTCTCCACGGTCACGGTCAGCTCATCGGCGGTCGCCAGATCCAGCTCCAGGCTCAGGGTCTCACCCTTGACCAGTTCGCGGTGCGCCTCAAGGGCGTCCACCGTCGCCTGATCGGCGCCGACGCGGGTGCGGATCCGGTCGGAGACCTCCAGGCCGGCGTCCTTACGGGCCTGCTGGATGGCGCGGACGATGTCACGGGCCACACCTTCGGCCTCCAGTTCCGGGGTCACCTCGGTGTTGAGCACCACGAACCCACCGCCGGGCAGGACCGCGGCGGCGCGGGAGCCGGCATCCTCCGACTCGGCCACGACCGTCTCCAGGGCGTACTCGTGCGGCTCGAGGGCGAGCCCGCCCGCAGTCACCACGCCGTCGTCGCCCACGGACCAATCGCCCGACTTGCTGGCCTTGATGGCCAGCTGGACGTTCTTGCCGAGGCGCGGGCCGGCGGCACGGGCGTTGACCACGAGCTTCTGCTCGATGCCGAACTCCTCCGGGGAGGCCGACTCGGCATCCAGGACACGGACCTTGCGCACGTTCAGCTCATCGGCGACGACGCCGGCGAATGCCTCCAGCGACGCTCCGCCGGGCGCCACCACGGTCAGCTCCTGCAGCGGCAGGCGCACGCGCAGCTTGGCGGCCTTCCGCAGCGAGGATCCCGTGGAGCAGATCTGCTGCACGCGGTCCATAGCCGCCACCAGCTCGTCGTCCTGCGGGAACAGCCCGGCGTCCGGGTAATCCGTGAGGTGCACGGACCGGCCGCCGGTGAGGCCCCGCCAGATCTCCTCCGCCACGAGAGGCAGGAGCGGCGCGGCGGCGCGCGTCACGGTCTCCAGGGCCGTGTAGAGGGCGTCGAAGGCGTCCGTGTTCTCGTCGAAGAAGCGCTGGCGGCTGCGGCGCACGTACCAGTTGGTGAGCATGTCCAGGTACTCGCGCAGGGCGTCACACGCATCGGAGATGTCGTACGAGTCCAGCGACTCCCGGACCGTCGTCACCAGGGCGCCGGTGTTGGCGAGCAGGTAACGGTCCAGCTCGTCGCTGTAGCCGTCGTAACGGAGCTTCGCCTCGTAGCCCTGACCGCCGTTCGCGGTGTTCGTGTAGAGCGAGAAGAAGCTGTACACGTTCCACAGCGGGAGCAGCACCTGGCGCACACCGTCACGGATGCCCTGCTCGGTGACCACCAGGTTGCCGCCGCGGAGGATCGGGCTGGACATGAGGAACCAGCGCATCGCGTCGGATCCGTCGCGATCGAGCACCTCGGACACGTCCGGGTAGTTGCGCAGGCTCTTGGACATCTTCTGCCCGTCGGAGCCCAGCACGATGCCATGGCTGATGACGTTGCGGAAGGCCGGGCGGTCGAAGAGCGCGGTGGACAGGATGTGCAGCATGTAGAACCAGCCGCGGGTCTGTCCGATGTACTCGACGATGAAGTCCGCCGGGTTGTGGGTGTTGAACCACTCCTCGTTCTCGAACGGGTAGTGGACCTGGCCGTACGGCATGGAGCCGGAGTCGAACCAGACGTCCAGCACATCCTCCACACGGCGCAGCGTGCCGCCGCAGCCTTCGTGCACCCGGGTCAGCTCGTCGATGAAGGGACGGTGCAGATCGGTCTCGCCCTGGTGGTTGACGGGCAGGCGGCCGAAAGCGGCCTGCATCTCCGCCAGCGAGCCGTAGACCTCGCGGTGCTCGCACTCCTCGCCGTCACATTCCCAGACCGGGATGGGGCTGCCCCAGAAGCGGTTGCGGGAGATCGACCAGTCGCGGGCGTTCTCGAGCCACTTGCCGAACTGGCCGTCCTTGACGTTGCCGGGGATCCAGTTGATCTCCTGGTTGAGCTCGACCATGCGCTCCTTGAAGGTCGTCACGGAGACGTACCAGGAGGACACGGCGCGGTAGATCAGGGGGTTGCGGCAGCGCCAGCAGTGCGGGTAGCTGTGCTCGTAGCTCGCCTGGCGGACCAGGCGGCCCTGGGCCTTGAGGTGCTGCGTGATCGGCTTGTTGGCCTCGAAGACCTGCAGGCCCGCGATGTCGGCCAGCTCGCCGTGCTTGAAGAGCGGCAGGAACTTGGCGCCCTCGTCCACGGAGAGCACCACGGGGATCCCGGCGGCCTCGCACACCTTCTGGTCGTCCTCACCGTAGGCGGGAGCCTGGTGGACCAGACCGGTGCCGTCGGTGGTGGTGACGTAGTCGGCCACGAGGATGCGCCATGCGTTCTCGGTGCCGTACTTCTCGGCGTCCGCGAAGTCGTCCCAGAGGCGCTGGTAGCCGATGCCCTCGAGCTGGGCGCCCGCGTAGGTGGCGGTGACCGCTGCGACGGCGGCAGCGGCGTCGTCGTATCCCAGATCCTTGGCGTAGCCGCCCAGGAGGTCCTGGGCGATCAGGAAGCGGGAACCGTCGGGGACGTCGGAGGCCTTGACGCCGTTCGGACCCATCGGCACAACGGCGTACTGGATCTCCGGCCCGACGGCGAGCGCGGCGTTCGTGGGCAGCGTCCAGGGGGTGGTCGTCCAGGCGAGAGCGAGGACACCGTCGAGGTCACGGGACAGCGGGTTCTCCCCCGCGACCAGCGGGAACGTGACGGTGACGGTCTGGTCCTGGCGGTTCTTGTAGACGTCGTCATCCATGCGGAGTTCATGGTTGGACAGCGGCGTCTCGTCCTTCCAGCAGTACGGGAGGACGCGGTAGCCGTTGTACGTCAGGCCCTTCTCGTGGAGCTGCTTGAAGGCCCAGATCACGGACTCCATGTACTCGACGTTGAGCGTCTTGTAGTCGTGCTCGAAGTCGACCCAGCGAGCCTGGGCCCGGACGTAGTCCTTCCACTCGTCCGCGTACTTCATCACGGAGGCGCGGCAGGCATCATTGAACTTGTCGATGCCCATGGCGGCGATCTGGGTCTTGTCGGTCATGCCCAGCTGCTTCATAGCCTCCAGCTCGGCGGGCAGGCCATGCGTGTCCCAGCCGAAGCGGCGCTCCACGCGCTTGCCGCGCTGCGTCTGGTAGCGACCGACGAGGTCCTTGGCGTAACCGGTGAGGAGGTGGCCGTAGTGCGGCAGGCCGTTGGCGAAGGGAGGTCCGTCGTAGAAGACGAACTCGTTGCTGCCATCGACGCCGGCGTCCCGCTGGTCGATGCTGGCCTGGAAGGTGCCGTCCTCATCCCAGTACTTGAGGATCCGCTTCTCGATCTCGGGGAAGCGGACGGAGGCGGAGACGGTGCGGTCCTCGCTGGAGGAGACCTTGGGGTAGATGGTCACTGTGGCATCCTGGCGTTTCGCTGCGTGTCGGCGCACTGTGCCCACAGGGGCGCGGTGCGACTCCGCGAGGACGCTTCCCTGCCGCTGGGGACAGGTGGCGCGGTACCACCCCGCTTGCCGTCCTCCCGCTGCTGCGGACGGACGACCGCTCATTGGTGCGCTGTGACGGGCACGACCGTCCGGTTCTACTCTCCCGCTGCTCCTGGCGCACGACGGCGCCGGGACGGGATTTCTTCCGGAAGCTCACCGGTGATGGCCGGGTCGAAGCTTTGTGTCCAGTTTAGCGGATTCGGCAAGGGGGTGCGGGCCCGGCGAACCGGACCCGCATCCAGTCCTTAGTTGGCGCCGAGCGGGCCGCGCAGAAGCTTGTGGGCCGCAGGCTGAGCCACGGGGCGGATGGTCACATGAGCGAGATTCACATGGTGCGGCGCCTGGACGGCGTAGGTGATGACGTCCGCGACGTCCTCGGCCACCAGGGGTTCTTCGACGCCCGCGTAGACCTTCGCAGCGGCTTCGGCGTCACCGAGGCGGCGGAGGGCGAACTCCTCGGTCTGCACCAGACCGGGGGCGATCTCGATGACACGGATGTTGTGCTCGGCCTCTTCCAGGCGGAGCGCGTCGTTGAGCGCCGCCTGGCCGAATTTTGCGGCGTTGTACCCGGCGCCGCCCTCGTAGGCGACGTGACCGGCGGTGGACGTGACGTTGAGGACCGTGCCGCGGCCGTGAGCGCGCAGCAGCGGCAGGAACGCCTTCGTGAGCTTGAGGGTGCCCAGGACGTTGACCCGGTACATCCACTCCCAGTCGTCGATGTCCGCGTCCGCCACCCGGTCCGCGCCGCGAGCGCCTCCGGCGACGTTGATCAGCGTGTCGATGCCACCGTCGGCGGTCACCGTCTCCACGAGACGCGCGACGTCGGCGTCCTCGCTGATGTCGGCCGTGAGCGGAACGACGCCGGTCTCCTGAGCGAGCGCCTCGAGGCGGTCCGCACGGCGTGCGACGGCGTAGACCTTCCAGCCCTCCGCACTCAGCCGGCGGGCGGTCGCCTCGCCGATGCCGGTGCTGGCTCCCGTGACGAGGGCTGTTCGAGGGGTCTGGGAGTTCTGGAGCGTCATGGCACCACTTTAACCGGCGTCGGGAAGAGCCGTGTCACAGCGGCCTTCGCTCCGGAAGGCCTGCGACGGAAGCAGGCCCGGAGGGGCCGGAGACGACGGAGGTGGAAGGGCGTTCTCCCTTCCACCTCCCACCGTTCCTCAAACCGTCGCAAGACTCCTGACAGTCACCCGGACAGTCGCTGTCACGCGTCATGTCGAGTACTCCCCTGATCAGGCTGCTGCACGGGTGTCTCATGTCCTCCGGGGGCGACGGGCGCTCCGGTCGACGCGGGGACACCGTGCTGCCCGCCGTCCACCGGGGCGATCACGGAGTACACCGAGGAGTCGCCCTGGAGCGACTGGCTCACCGTGCCGTCCACGCCGACGGGGATGTCGCCGGCGATCGTGACGCGGTTGAGCCTACGCGGCTGGGAATCGTAGTTGTCCGGCGCGTAGTGCTGAGTGATGCGGTTGTCGAAAAGGACCACCTGATTCGGTTCCCAGGTCACCCGGACGACGTTCTCCGGACGGGTCACGTACGCCTGCAGCAGGCGCAGGATGTCACGGGACTCGGTGTTGGACAGTCCGACGATCCGGAGCCGCTGGGCGAAGCCGCCGATGAAGAGGCCGTGCTCGCCGGTCAGCGGGTGGACGCGGACCACGGGATGCGCGGTCTCGAAGTGGACCCGGGTGAACTCCTTGCGGCGTTCCTCCGCGGTCGCGTGCTCCAGGTTCTTCGGGACCGAGTAGTCGTAGTCGTTGGTGTGGATGGCCCAGAGGGTGTTCGCGAAGCGCCGCAGTTCCTCGGGGAGGTCACGGTAGGCGCCTTCAGTGGTCGCGATCAGGGTCTCTCCGCCGTAGGCCGGCACCTCGATGCTGCGGAGGGTGGAGGCCTGAGGCGGGTTCAGCACGAAGGTGACGTCGGTGTGCCAGGTGTTGGCGGAGCCGTTCTCGCTGTCCACGGGAAGGACGTTCTCCTCGCCTTCCACGGACGCGACGGTCGGGTGCGCCTTGGTCAGCGGGCCGAAGTGACTGGCGAAACGGACCTGGTCCTCATCGGTGAGGATGTTCGCTTCGCGGAACACCAGGGCCTTGTGGCGATTGAGGGCTTCGCGGATCTGGGTCACGGTGTCCGGGTCGAGATCGCCGCTGAGGTCGAGCCCGCGGATCTCGGCCCCGATGCGAGCGCTCAAGGGAGTGAAATCAAGTTTGGTGGCGGCGATGGTGCTCATCACGTGCCGTCCTTTCGGTCGTCTGAAGGTCAACGGACCCGCGATGGAACGGGCCGTACCCCGTGTCTACCGGGGTTTTTGGCCCGGTGAAAGGCCCGCCGACTTTCAGCTCAACCGTGCGACGTGCCGGTTAAGCGGAGGACATCAGAGGTCACTCCCGGAGCGGTCGTGTGACCCGGCATGAGCTTCCGTGACGCCCGATTCCGGGCCGGGAACGAGCGTCAGTTTTCCGCCAGGATGGCCCGTGGACAGGAAGCGGTGAGCCTCCGGAGCCTCGGACAACGGGTAGCTGCGGCTCAACGGGACGCGCAGCAGACCCCGGCCTGCGAGCGTCACCAGGTCCTCGCGGGCCGCATCCCGGAACGCCGCACTCTCGGGCTTGGTGCCGGCGAGCGCCGGGAATCCGTGGTCCTCCGCCTGCCGTGGTGCGGCGACGGTGACGATCCGCTGCCGGTCGGACACGAGGGACAACGACACCTCGACGGCTTCGTCGGTCCCTGCGGCGTCCAGAGCGGCATCGATTCCGGAGCGGCGGAGGGAACGGATCGCCTCCTCGACCCGGTCGCGCAACCCCGTGCCGTACGCGACCGGGATCCCGCCGAGTGCCCGGACGTCCTCCGCCCGGGCCTCACTCGCCGTGCCGATCACGGTGATGCCCCGCAGCGCCGCGAGCTGAAGGACGATGGAACCGACGGCGCCGGACGCCCCATGCAGCAGGATCGTCTCGCCGGCGGTGGCGCCGACCGTGTGAAGCATCTCCGCCGCGGTCGTTCCGGCCAGGAGGAGGTTCGCGGCCTCCTCGACGTCAAGCGACGCCGGACGGTGCAGGACTTTCTCGGCCGGCACGGTGAGCTCCGTGGCATAGCCGCCACGGACCCGGAAGGCGAGCACTTCATCGCCGACGGACACGGGGCCGGTCACCGCCGTCGCACCTGGACCCACCGCCACGACAGTGCCGGCGACCTCGTAGCCGATGGCGACCGGCAGCTGCTGGCCCGGGCGCGGCGCGGCGACGTGCTTGGCATCGGCTGGGTTCACCCCGGCTGCCCGCACGGCGATCGTCACTTCGCCGGGCCCTGGCTTCGTGGGAGCGTATTCCCTGAATTCCCATCCTTCGGGGCTTCCCCATGCCGATGCGATCCAGTGCCATGCCATGAGATCTCCTTCTGTCGAATGCCGACCGGTACCGGCCCTGTCCTCTCACCGACGGGCCGCGCTGCTCCAGAAGACGTGCCCGGCACGGCTTTCGTTCGACGCTACTCCAGCCCGCACGAGGGGACACCCCTCTCTCACGAGGCGAACATCCTTACCCGGGATACCCGACGCCTCACGGAGCCCCCCGGTCTAGAGTGGACGAATGCTGCCCTCCCCCACGTCGCGCCTCCGTTTCCGGGAAATGACCCCCTCGGATCTCGACGTGATGGCTCGCCTCCTCGGCGATCCAGCGGTGATGGAGTTCTACCCCCGCCCGAAGACCAGGCCCGAGGCGCTCGCGTGGATCGAATGGAACCAGCGCAACTACCGCGAGCTCGGTCACGGACTCTGGATCGTGGAGAACCACGACGGCGTCTTCGTCGGCGATTGCGGTCTCACGTGGCAGCGGGTCAACGGGCAGCCCCGGCTCGAGGTGGGTTACCACGTCGTGCCTGAGTTCCAGGGCCGCGGTCTGGCCACCGAGGCTGCTCAGGCGTGCCGGAACTTCGCCCAGGACGTGCTCGGAGCTCAGGAACTCGTCGCGATCATCCACCCGGAAAATCTGGCATCCCGGCGGGTGGCGGAGAAACTCGGCATGGCGCAGGGCCCGGATGATCACGGGGATTCAGGTCCTCTGGAGGATGCCGGGCCGGGCCGGACCGTCATGGCCATGGAGTTTCCTCGGCCTCGTCCGTGACATAAGGCGGCGGGTCCCGTCCGTCTCTGGCCCTCCCACTCGAACCGTCGCACCGGACGCGTCTCACTCCAGATGTTCCAGCAGATACGAGCGCAGCACCTGGGCGTGATTGATCTCGCGGTCCTTCGCCGCGTAGAGCAACTCGACATCCCGGCCCTCGCGCAGGAGTCCGACCACGTGGTCCACCGGAACCGGGTGCTCATCAAGTTCCTCCCGGTACAGCGCCGTGAACTCCTCGAAGCGGGAGGCCATGTGAGCGAACTCCGTTCGGAGCGGACCGGAGGGAGCGATGTCCTTGAGCCATTCGTCCAGTGCGGCCTTCTCCTTGCTCACCCCGCGCGGCCAGAGCCGGTCCACGAGGATGCGATACCGGCCTTCGACGGGCTCGTCGTAGATCCGGGCGGTGGTCAATTGTCCAAGCTGCTGATTCGTCATGGTTCATGCTAGGCACCGCGGATCCATGGCGACCCGAGTGAAGGTCTCTATGTGGACAACCAGCCGGTCTACGACCTGCGAGGTTCCGTCAACTGCCCAGGCGGACCCGGCGCTCTGGTCAGGACACCGTCACGGTGAACGTCATCCGCTGCCCACTGAGTTCGTGACCAGCACCGCGCGCCGGCTCACTGATCCTCCTGGCGCCATTCCCCTGCTCCCCCGATGAACGGCCATGGTCGGAGTGTACCCGCGCGGCGTGCGCCGGGCCGGTTACAGTGGCTCCGTGAACTCTTCCGATGCCGGCCGTTACGCCCCGTCCCCCAGCGGGGACCTGCATCTGGGCAACCTTCGCACCGCCTTGCTGGCCTGGCTTTTCGCCCGCACCACGAACCGCCGCTTCCTCCTGCGGGTGGAGGACTTGGACAGGGTCCGCGCCCGGGCCGAAGAGTCACAGCTCCGTGACCTCGAGGCCGTGGGCGTGACCTGGGACGGGCCCGCGGTCCGACAGTCAGAACGCGGAGGGCTTCACGAAGCCGCCCTGGAAACGCTCATCCGCGACGGGCGCACTTTCGAGTGCTTCTGCACCCGCCGTGACATCGCCGAGGCGACCTCCGCGGCGCACGGCGCGATCTCCCTCTATCCCGGCACCTGCCGGAACCTGAGTGCTGCTGAACGCGAGGAGCGGCGCCGTGAACGCCCGGCCGCGCTGCGCTTCCGTTCCGGGGGCGGCACGGAGCGCTTCACCGATGCCGTGGCGGGCGACTACGTGGGCCCGGTGGACGACGTGGTCCTGCGCCGGAACGACGGCGCCATCGCCTACAACCTGGCGGTCGTGGTCGACGACGCCGACCAGGGTGTCGACCAGGTGGTGCGCGGCGACGATCTGCTCGCCTCCACGCCCACCCAGATCCGCCTGGCGCGCACGCTGGGCCACGCTCCGCCGTCGTACGCCCATGTGCCGCTCGTCCTGGGGCCGGAGGGCAAAAGACTCGCCAAGCGCGACGGCGCGGTGACGCTCAGCGATCTGGCAGCGGCAGGCTGGGGCGCGGAGGAGGTCCGCGACACGCTGCTGCAATCGCTGGGCCTGCCGGGTGGCGGCCTGGAGAACGCCCTGGCGGCCTTCGACCCCGAACGGCTCTCCCGCGAACCCTGGGTGTTCCGCGGCACACTGGGCCGCGGCACATCCGGCTGAGGACCTCGGTGCGCACCAGGCATGAAAGAATTGCTCCCATGACTGACGCGACGCAGGGTACAGACACGCCCGAAGCCACCACCGTTCCCGACAAGCCGGCCCTCGAAGGCCTGGAAGCCAAGCTCACCGAGCGCTGGCTGGCCGAGGGGACCTACAAGTTCCAGCAGGACACCACCCGGGGTGAGGTCTACTCGATCGACACTCCCCCTCCCACCGCTTCCGGCTCGCTGCACGTGGGCCACATGTTCTCCTTCACCCAGACCGACGTCCTCGCGCGCTACCAGCGCATGCAGGGGAAGAACGTCTTCTACCCGATGGGCTGGGACGACAACGGTCTGCCCACCGAGCGCCGCGTCCAGAACTACTACGGCGTCCGCTGCGATCCGGCCATCCCGTACCAGGAGGGCTACCAGCCCCCGGCCGAGCCCGCGAAGAACCAGCGTGACTGGGACGTCGTGTCCCGTCGCAACTTCATCGAGCTGTGTGAGCGTCTGGCCGTCGAGGATGAGAAGATCTTCGAGCACCTGTTCAAGACCCTCGGACTCTCCGTGGACTGGGACATGACCTACCGCACCATCGATGACGCCTCGCGCGCCGTCTCCCAGCGCGCCTTCCTGGAGAACCACGCCGCAGGTGACGCCTACCTGGCCGAGGCCCCGACCCTCTGGGACGTGACGTTCCGGACCGCCGTGGCCCAGGCGGAGCTCGAGGACCGCGAAGTCGCCGGCGCGTACCACCGGTACCCGTTCTTCACCGAGGACGGCGAGAAGATCTTCATCGAGACCACCCGTCCCGAGCTGCTCGCCGCCTGCGCCGCCCTCGTGGCGAACCCGGACGACGAGCGCTACCAGCCGCTGTTCGGCAAGAAGGTCACGTCGCCGCTCTTCGGCGTCGAGGTCGAGGTCAAAGCCCACCCGCTGGCCAAGGCCGACAAGGGCTCCGGCATCGCCATGGTCTGCACCTTCGGCGACCTGACCGACGTCACCTGGTGGCGCGAACTTCAGCTGCCGACCCGCGCGATCATCGGCCGCGACGGTCGTGTCCTCGCGGAGACCCCCGAATGGATCACCACCGACGCCGGCCGTGAAGCCTACGAGCGGATCGCCGGCAAGACCGCGTTCTCCGCGAAGGAGGCCGTGGTCGAGATGCTCCGCGAGCAGGACCTTCTGGACGGAGAGCCGAAGAAGATCATGCACGCCGTGAACTTCTTCGAAAAGGGCGACAAGCCGCTCGAAGTGGTGACGAGCCGTCAGTGGTACATCCGCAACGGCGGCCGCGATGAGGACCGCCGCGAGCGCCTCATCCAGCGTGGCCGGGAGATCGACTTCCACCCGGCCTTCATGCGGTCCCGCTACGAGAACTGGATCGAGGGCCTCAACGGCGACTGGCTGGTCTCCCGCCAGCGCTTCTTCGGCGTTCCCGTGCCGGTCTGGTATGCACTGGACTCCGAGGGCAACCCGGACTACGAGTCCCCGATCGTTCCGACGGACGACATGCTCCCGGTGGACCCTGCCGCCGACGCGGCCCCCGGCTACAGCGAGGATCAGCGCGGCGTGCCCGGCGGTTTCATCGGCGACGCCGACGTCCTGGACACGTGGGCCACCTCCGCGCTGACCCCGCAGATCGTGGGCGGCTGGAGCCGCGACGAGGAGCTCTTCGCCAAGGTGTTCCCGTTCGACCTCCGCCCGCAGGGCCACGACATCATCCGCACCTGGCTGTTCTCCTCGGTGGTCCGCGCCGACGCCCTGCAGGACGTGGCGCCGTGGAAGCATGCCGCCATCTCCGGCTGGATCCTGGACCCGGACCGCAAGAAGATGTCCAAGTCCAAGGGCAATGTGGTGGTCCCCACCGCCGTCCTCGAGGAGTTCGGGTCGGACGCCGTCCGCTACTGGGCCTCCTCCGCCAAGCTCGGCGCGGACACCGCGTACGAGATCGCCCAGATGAAGATCGGCCGCCGCCTGGCCATCAAGCTGCTCAACGCGTCCAAGTTCGTCCTGAACCTCGGCGCCACGGAAGCCTCGGTGCTGACGGCCGACAGCGCGGTGCTGACCAACGCCCTGGACCGCGGGCTGCTGACCCAGCTCGCCGAGGTGGTCCGCCAGGCCACCGACGCCTTCGAGAAGTACGACTACGCCCGCGCCCTGCAGGTGACGGAGTCCTTCTTCTGGCAATTCACGGATGACTACCTCGAGCTCATCAAGGACCGTGCCTACGGTGCTCAGGGCGAGGAAGGACAGGCTTCGGTTTTGGCCGCGCTGGCGACCACGCTGGACGCCCTCCTCCGCCTCTTCGCACCGTTCCTGCCGTTCGCGACCGAAGAGGTGTGGAGCTGGTGGCGCACCGGGTCCGTGCACCGCGCCGCGTGGCCGGCACCGCTGGAGGGCATCGACGGCGACGTCACGCTGCTCGCCACGGTCGGCGAGGCCCTCTCCGGTCTCCGCAAGGCGAAGTCCGAGGCGAAGGTCAAGCAGCGCACCGAGGTCCTCCAGGCGACAGTCTCCGGCCCCGCCGCGCGGATCGCGCAGCTCGAGGCCGGCCTCGCCGATCTGAAGGCCGCAGCGAACGCCCGCGAGGTCTCCCTGGTGGCAGCCGACGGCGAGCTCACGGTCAGCGACGTCGAGCTGGCTCCGGCCGAGGCGCCGGCGCAGGCTTGAGTCGATCGCATGGCTGAGTCGCGGCACAAGGTGCCGTGACATCGAAAGGGGTGGTCCCGGATCTTCCGGGACCACCCCTTCGGCGTTATGCTAGGGTTGCTTCACATTCAGGCGCTCCGACCGCCTGCCCGAGACGCCGAAGGAGGTGTGACCATGACTGTCACGTTCACTGTCGCCATGCCCGGCGACGCTTCGACATTCCACACCTCCCCCGTCTCCGCCTGAGCCGCATTCCTCTGCGCGCCGTCCGCACTCCGTCCGTCCGGGACGCACCGCGCCGCGCCACAAGCTGCGGCAGGAGACCCCCACGAAAGAGTCTCCACTGTGACTTCTTCACTGCACGAAACCTCAGAATCCCCACTGCTCCGCGCCCACGGCTGGGACCCGGAGTGGCATGAAACCTTCACCCAGCTCGCCGATCCAGGGACTTCTCCCGCCCGGGTCCTGCGGGCCGAACGCGGCCTCTGCGAGGTCATCACCGCTCACGGACCGGGCCGGGTCCACCTCCTCGGCTCCCCGGGCGTCGGCCACGGACTCTGGCCGACCACGGGAGACTGGATCTCCATGGTCCCTGCCACGAGCTCGACGGCGGCCCACCTGGGTTCCGTGCTGCCGCGCCGGACGCTGCTGGCCCGGGCGACGGCGGGCGGCGACTCCCAGGAACAGGCACTCGCCGCGAACGTCGACACCGTCGTGGTGGCGGTGTCGCTCGCGAGCCCGCTCCGGCATTCCCGAACGGAGCGGCTCCTGGCCCTTGCCTGGGCTTCGGGCGCCACACCCGTCGTCGCGCTGACGAAAGCCGACACGCATCCGGATCCGGAAACGGCACTCGAGGAACTGGGACCGGTGGCCCTCGGTGTCCGGGTCGTCGCCACGAGCGCCGAGACCGAGGCGGGCGTGGACGAACTCCGCGCCGCGATCAGCGGCACCGTGGCGTTGATCGGACCGTCCGGCGCCGGAAAGTCCACTCTGGGCAACCGTCTGCTGGGCGCCGACCTTCTGGCCACGGGAGAGGTGCGCGCCGTCGACGGCAAGGGCCGGCACACCACCGCGTGGAGGGAGCTGCTGCCCATGCCCGACGGCGGCGTGCTCCTGGACACTCCCGGGCTGCGGTCCGCAGGGGTCACCGGCTCCGAGGAGGGGGTGAGCGATGCCTTCTCGGACCTGGAGGATCTGGCCGCGCAGTGCAGGTTCTCGGATTGCGCCCACACGACCGAACCAGGGTGCGCCGTGCAGGCGGCGATCTCTGAGGGCACTCTCACCGAGCGCCGGCTGCAGAGCTACCGGAAACTCCAGCGGGAGGCGGAACGCATGGCGGCCCGCACAGACGCGAGGCTGCGCTCCGAACGGCTGGCCCAGATGAAGTCGATGGCTCATCAGCACCGGGCCTTCGCCAAGGAACGGGGGCTCGCGAAGAATCGCGACCGTCGTCGCTGAACCGGCGGGATCAGGAGCTGACCTGTTCCGGGCAAAGGGGAAGCCCCATCGGCGTGTTGCCGTCGGTGGGGCTTCGACTTTCGGCTGCCTGGTGACGGACCGGCAGTCTGGCGGAATCCTCGGATCTTCAGGTCTTCCCGCCTCGTCACTGGCGGCGAGTTCCCGACTTCGCCGATGGCTGCGTCAGGGTCCCTCATCTCTGAATCTCTGGCTTCCGCGTCCTCTCCTTGCGGAGTGGTACTCACCATTGTGATCCTGTCCACTGGGCGGGACAAGACCTCCGGAAGAACTACTCCGATGTGATTCCAGCCCTCGGTTTCCAGCCCCTGGGGCCGCGCCCACGGAGCGACCGCACCACGCGCCGGGCGCGGTGCGGCGCCGTGTGGCACAGTAGTGGCATGCCGGAACTGCCAGAGATCACGGGGCTGCGGGCCTTCCTGGACGACAAGCTACGAGGATCCGTCGTGGACTCCGTCAGGATCACCTCGTTCGCGGTGCTGAAGACGGCGGATCCCCCGTACTCAGCGCTGGAGGGCAAGACCGTCACGGGCGTCGCACGGCACGGGAAGTTCCTGGATCTCGACGTCGAGGGGCTCCACTTCGTCTTCCACCTGGCCAAGGCGGGCTGGCTCCGCTATACCGAGAGCCCCTCGTCGAAACCGCTTCGGCCCGGATCCGGTCCGATCGCCGCGCGGCTCTCGTTCTCAGTGCCCGCCCGGGACGGGCAACCGGCAACGCACGTCGGTTTCGACCTCACGGAGGCCGGCACCCGGAAGAGCCTGGCGGTGTACGTGGTCCGCGATCCTTCAGAGGTTCCGGGCATCGCCGGTCTGGGGCCGGATCCACTCGACCCCGGCTTCACACAGGACGTGCTGGACGGCATCATCGAGGGCAGCTCGCAACAGATCAAGGGGCTGCTGCGGAACCAGTCCGTGATCGCGGGCATCGGCAACGCCTACAGTGACGAGATCCTGCACGCCGCGAGGATCTCGCCTTTCGCCATCGCCAAGTCACTGGACGAGGACGAACGCTCCCGCATCTTCACCGCCGTCGAGCAGGTTCTCGGTGAGGCCGTGGCGGCCGCCTCCGGTAAGCCGCCGGAGCTGCTCAAGGACGCCAAGAGGGGTGGCATGCGCGTCCACGGCCGGGCAGGCCAGGCGTGCCCGGTGTGCGGTGACACGGTCCGCGAAGTCTCCTTCGCCGACCGGGCACTGCAGTACTGCCCCACCTGTCAGACGAACGGGAAGATCCTCGCGGACCGCCGGACCTCACGCTTCCTGAAGTAGCGTCAGGGCACGGGATCAGTCGAATTCGGGACTTTCGGTCCGGCTGCGCTTGAGCTCGAAGAAGTGCGGGTACCCACCGAGCGTGACGGCGGCGTCCCAGATGCGCCCGGCTTCCTCGCCACGCGGGATACGGGTCATGACCGGCCCGAAGAAGGCCGTGCCGTTGAAGGCCACCACAGGGGTCCCGACGTCCTGGCCCACGCGGGAGATCCCGTCCTCGTGGGAGGCACGGAGCGCCTCGTCATAGGCATCGCTCTCACCGGCCGCGGCCAGCTCGGCGGGGAGCCCCACCTCGGCCAGAGCCTTGGCGACGACGGCGGGGTAATCCTTGTTGCCGTTGTTGTGGATCTCGGTGCCCATGGCGTCGTAGAGCGGCTTGATGTACTGCTCGCCGTGCTGCTGGCTCGCCGCGATGATCACTCGGACCGGGCCCCAGGCCTGGTCCATGAGTGCCCGGTAGTTCTCGGGGAGGTCGCGGCCTTCGTTCAGCACCGAAAGGCTCATGACGTGCCACTGGACCGTGATGGGACGGACCTCTTCCACCTCGCCGATCCAGCGACTGGTCACCCACGCGAAGGGGCATACGGGATCGAACCAGAAATCGGCGCGCTGCTGTTCCACTGAAAGTGCTCCTTGCTGTACGGGGGGTGTTCGAGTCAGGACGACGGGGATCAGGCGGACTTGTTCCGGCGCTTGGCCCGGACTTCGTGACTGATGATGGTGGGTTCGGCCTTGTCCGTGACCACGTCCTTGGTGATGACCACGGTGGCCACATCCTCGCGGCTGGGCAGATCGAACATGATCGGCAGCAGGACTTCCTCGAGGATGGCCCGCAGACCCCGGGCTCCGGTGCCGCGCTCCAGGGCCTGGTCCGCGATCGCGTCCAGCGCTTCCTGCTCGAACTCGAGTTCCACGCCGTCGAGGTGGAACATCTTCTGGTACTGCTTCGTCAGCGCGTTACGCGGCTCGGTGAGGATCTGGATGAGCGCGGGGCGGTCCAGATGGGAGACGCTCGTAATGACCGGCAGGCGCCCGATGAACTCGGGGATCAGACCGAACTTCAGCAGGTCCTCCGGAAGGACGTCCGCGTAGTTGTCCGTGTGGTCCTCGGCGGAATGCAGCGGAGCACCGAAGCCGATGCCCTTCTTCCCCGCCCGCGAGCCGATGATCTCCTCCAGGCCGGCGAAGGCGCCGGCCACGATGAAGAGCACATTGGTCGTGTCGATCTGGATGAACTCCTGGTGCGGGTGCTTGCGGCCGCCCTGCGGCGGCACGCTGGCCACGGTCCCCTCCAGGATCTTGAGAAGAGCCTGCTGAACGCCCTCACCGGAGACGTCCCGCGTGATGGAAGGGTTCTCGCTCTTCCGGGAGATCTTGTCGATCTCGTCGATGTAGATGATGCCGTGTTCGGCCTTCTTGACGTCATAGTCGGCGGCCTGAATGAGCTTGAGGAGGATGTTCTCGACATCCTCGCCCACGTACCCGGCCTCCGTCAGGGCTGTCGCGTCGGCCACCGCGAACGGGACGTTGAGACGCTTGGCGAGTGTCTGTGCCAGATAGGTCTTGCCACAGCCGGTGGGGCCGACGAGCAGGACATTGGACTTGGCCACCTCGACCTCGTCGAGGCCCTCCCCCAGCGCCGTGCCGGAAGCCCCGGACCGGATGCGCTTGTAGTGGTTGTAGACGGCGACGGAGAGCGCACGCTTGGCCGGCTCCTGGCCGATGACGTACTGCTGGAGGAAGTCGAAGATCTCGCGGGGCTTGGGCAGCTCCATGGGGCCGAGGTCCTTGACCTCCGCCAGCTCCTCTTCGATGATCTCGTTGCAGAGCTCGATGCACTCGTCACAGATGTACACCCCGGGACCTGCGATGAGCTTGCGCACCTGCTTCTGGCTCTTTCCGCAGAAGGAGCATTTGAGCAGGTCCGTGCTCTCACCAATCCGAGCCATGAGGGACTTCCCTTCGTCGCCCACCCGGGAACGGTGTGTCTCCGGGCTCCAGTCGTATTTCCACTCTAAGTCAGGGCTCCGACACTTTGGCCGAAGACAGACGTCGCCGGGGCAAATAATTGCCCCGGCGACTTCCGGCTGCGCTGAGGATCAGCGCGTGATCGCGACCTTCTTCACCTTGCGGGAATCAAGCACCTGGTCCACCAGGCCGTATTCCACAGCCTCGGCGGCGGTCAGGATCTTGTCGCGCTCGATGTCGTTGTTCAGCTGCTCGGGCGTGCGGCCCGAGTGCTGAGCCAGCGTCTCCTCCAGCCAGGACCGCATCCGCATGACCTCGTTGGCCTGGATCTCCAGGTCGGAGGCCTGTCCGCCCTGGCCGCCGGAGAGGGCGGGCTGGTGGATCAGGACACGGGCGTTCGGCAGGGCCAGGCGCTTTCCGGGGGTTCCGGCCGCCAGCAGGACCGCGGCGGCGCTGGCCGCCTGGCCGAGGCAGACCGTCTGGATCTCCGGGCGGATGTACTGCATGGTGTCGTAGATCGCGGTCATCGCCGTGAACGACCCACCCGGGGAGTTGATGTAGAGCGTGATGTCCCGTTCCGGGTCGGTCGACTCGAGCACGAGCAGCTGCGCCATGATGTCATCGGCCGAGGCGTCATCGACCTGGACGCCCAGGAAGATGATGCGATCCTCGAACAGCTTGGTGTACGGGTCCTGGCGCTTGAAGCCGTACGGCGTGCGCTCCTCGAACTGGGGCAGGACGTAGCGGTTGTTGGGCAGGTTTCCCGCGGACCAACCGAAGTTGTAGTTCATGTCTGTGACTCCTTGCGAATCGGTCCGATGTTACTTGTTGGTTCCGCCGCCGCCCGGCACGGAGGCCGCGTGCTCGGCGATCTTGTCGAAGAAGCCGTATTCCAGGCCTTCCTTCGCCGTGAACCACTTGTCCCGGTCGTTGTCCTTGAGGATGGTCTCCACGCTCTGACCGGTCTGCTCGGCGGTGAGTTCCGCCATGACCTTCTTCATGTGGAGGATGAGCTCGGCCTGGATCTTGATGTCCGAGGCCGTGCCGCCGATGCCGCCCGAAGGCTGGTGCATCAGGATGCGGGCGTTCGGGGTGGCGTAGCGCTTGCCCTTCGTGCCCGAGGAGAGGAGGAACTGACCCATGGAGGCGGCCAGACCGGTCGCCACCGTCACCACATCGTTCGGGATGAACTGCATGGTGTCGTAGATCGCCATGCCCGCCGTGACGGAACCGCCAGGTGAGTTGATGTAGAGGTAGATGTCCTTCTCGGGGTCCTCTGCCGACAGGAGCAGCAGCTGGGAGCAGATGGCGTTGGCGTTCTCGTCACGCACCTCCGAGCCGAGCCAGATGATGCGCTCCTTGAGCAGGCGATTGTAGATGTAGTTGTCCTGCGCCGCAGGGTCAACGCTCGCCATGCGCGGTGCCGGTGTTTGCTGTGACATGGTTGCCTACCTCTTTCGTGGATGGCCGCAAACGGATTTCGGTTACTTGGACACTAACCGTTTTCGGCGGGCCGTTGTTCGCCAAAACGGCCCTGTTCGCTTTAGGCGCACCGGGCCGGTGGCTGCACAACGCGAAGGACCGCCGGAGGAATGTTCCTCCGGCGGTCCTTCGTGTCATGCAGCGTGCGACGGCGGCAGCCCGCCGTCGTCGGAATGCTTACGCCTTGGCGTCAGCGGCTTCCTCGGCGCCCTCTTCGGCGGCTTCGGCTTCGAGCTCGTCGCGACCCTTGACGAAGTCGCTCAGGTCCACGGCCTTGCCCTCGGAGTCGACGACCTCGGCCTGGCCCAGCACGACGGCCAGAGCCTTGCGGCGGCGGACCTCGGCGACCATGAGCGGCACCTGGCCGGCCTGGTCGAGGATCTGGGCGAACTGGTTCGGCTCCATGCCGTACTGCGAAGCGGTGGTCACCAGGTAGTCGATGAGCTCGTTCTGGGAGACGCCGACCTCTTCCTTGTCCGCGATGGCGTCAAGGATGATCTCGTTCTGGAACGCACGCTCGGAGTTGGCCTTGACCTCGGCGCGGTGCTCCTCGGTGTCGTGGTCCTCACCGGCGTGGTTGTTCTCCGGGGAGAAGTGCTGCTCGATCTGCTCTTCAATGACGGACTCGGGGACCGGCACGGAGATCAGCTCGACGAGCTTGTCCAGGACCTTGTCGCGGGCCTCGACGCCCTGCTCCATGAGCTTGCCCTCGGCGGCCTGCTTGGCCAGGTCCTCACGGAGTTCGGCGATGGTGTCGAACTCGGAGGCCAGCTGAGCGAAGTCGTCATCGGCCTTCGGCAGTTCGCGGACCTTGACGCTCTTGAGAACGACCTTGACCTGGGCCTTGGCGCCGGCGTGCTCGCCGCCCACCAGGGTGGTGTCGAAGACGGCGTCCTCGTCGACGGACAGGCCGGTGACGGCCTCGTCGAGGCCTTCCAGCATGGTGCCGGAGCCGACCTGGTAGGACAGACCGCTCGCGCTGTCGACCTCTTCGCCGTCGATGCTGGCGGCGATGTCGATCGTGATGAAGTCATCGTCGGCGGCCGGACGGTCGGCGGCCACGAGGGTGCCGAAACGGCTGCGCAGATCCTCAAGAGCCTTGTCGACGTCGGCTTCGCTCGCCTCTGCGGCGGCGACCTCGACCTTGATGCCGGCGTAGTCGGGCAGCTCGACCTCGGGACGGACGTCCACCTCGACCTGGAACTTCAGCTCACCATCGGTGGCGGAGGGGTCCGGGACCTCGGTGATCTCGACCTCGGGACGGCTCAGTGGGCGGATCTCCGTCTCGGCCACGGCCTGCTGGTACCAGCCGTTGAGGCCATCGTTGATGGCGGTCTCGAGGACGTAGCCACGACCGACACGCTGGTCGACCAGCTTGGACGGAACCTTGCCCTTGCGGAAGCCCGGGACCTGGATCTGGGAGGCGATGGTCTTGTACGCCTCGTCAATGCTGGGCTTCAGCTCCTCGAAGGGGACCTCGACATTGAGCTTGACCCGGGTGGGCGAAAGGTTCTCGACAGCGCTCTTCACGGCGTTCGTTCTCCTGATTGGTGTCTGGATTCAGTTCTGCGCCGCCGGATTGCTGTGAACGCACCGATGGCAGATGTGTGCGCAGAGTCGGGGTGACAGGATTTGAACCTGCGACTTCCTGCTCCCAAAGCAGGCGCTCTAGCCAAGCTGAGCTACACCCCGTAAGTGCAGATGACAGTCTATAGGCCACCGTGACGCATTCCCTAAATCGGGTTCGGCGCACCTGGGCAAGCCCCGTTTTGCGATCGTCCCGGCTCGCCTGTAAGCTCAAACGCGCAACGGGGACGTAGCTCAATGGTAGAGCCTCAGTCTTCCAAACTGATTACGCGGGTTCGATTCCCGTCGTCCCCTCTCCCGATGCCCCGGTTCACGCGAACCGGGGCATTTTTAATGCCCGGATGGTCGGCTTATGTGCTGGTCTCCCCGCTGTGTGCTCAGTTGTTGCGGGTGTAGCGGCTGAACACCCGCAACAACTGAGCACACAACGATGGAGCCGGCGATTCAGTGCTGGCAGCCCGGGCACCAGTACAGTTTGCGCCCGGCCAGTTCGCGGAGAGCGATGGCCGTGCCGCAGCGCGGGCACGGACTGCCCTGGTGCTGGTAGACGGAGAACGCCTCATGCTCCTCGGGCAGTGAACCCGACCAGGTGCCCGGCTCCGTCGTGATGATCCGGCCGTCCCGCACACCGTCGGCCAGGAGGCGCTCCGCATCGGCCCAGAGCCCGGCGGCCTCGTCGGCACTGAGGGACGTGCCGGGGCGCGCCGGATCGATCCCGGCGCGGAACAGCAGCTCGGCGCGATAGATGTTGCCGATGCCGGCCACCACGCCCTGGTCCATCAGGAGCTGTCCCACCGACGTGCGACGGGACCTCAGGCGGCGGGCGAACTCCTCGCCGTCGCGCTCATGGCCGGGAAGTCCGCGGTGCAGCGGGTCCGGGCCGAGCTTGGCACGCGCGGCCGCAACGTCCGGGCCGGTGGCGGCGTCGCAGCGGCTCGCGCCCCGCAGGTCCGCCCAGCCGTGCTCGCTCACGAGGCGGACGCGGACGGCGCCGACGGGCGCCGGAGGGCCGGTGTAGACGTCCTCGCCACTATCGGCGACTTCGCGTTCACCGATCCGTCGCGGGGCGCCGATGCTCGAAGCGCCCGTGAAGGTCTCGTCGCCGCCGAACTCCCAAGCGCCATACAGGCCGAGGTGCACGTGCAGCCAGAGGTCTCCCTCGAAGCCGAGGAACAGCTGCTTCCCATGTGCCTCGGAGGACAGCAGGCGACGCCCGTCAAGCAGGGCAGCGCCCGCGGCGAACCGCCCCTGAGGGCTGCTCACCGCGAGGCGCTGACCGGCGAAGACGTCGTGGAACTGGATGGCCAGTCGCCTGACCGAATGCCCTTCAGGCACTAGGCCAGGACCTCGCCCGTCTCTTCATAGTGGGCGATCTTGCCGATGCGGCGGACGTGGCGCTCGTCGTTGCTGAACGGCTCGGTGAGGAAGGCGTCGATCAGCGCGGCGGCCTCTTCGACACTGTGCTGGCGGCCGCCGACGGCGACCACATTGGCGTCGTTGTGCTCACGGGCCAGACGGGCCGTGGAGTCGTTCCAGGCGAGCGCCGCACGGACGCCCTTCACCTTGTTCGCGGCGATCTGCTCGCCGTTGCCGGAGCCGCCCAGGACGATGCCGAGAGCGTGGACACCCGCGGCCTGGTCGGCGACGACGGCCTGCGCCGCGTTGATGCAGAAGCCCGGGTAGTCATCGAGCGCGTCATACTCGGTGGGGCCGTGGTCGATGACCTCGTAACCCTGCTCGGTCAGGTGCTTCACCAGGTAGGCGCTCAGCTCCATTCCGGCGTGGTCGGTGGCGATGTGGACGCGGGGCTTGACGGCAGTGTCGGTCACGTGGGTCTCCGGGGAATTCTGAGGAGGGATCGGTCCTCTCCACCCTACCGTCCCGCGCGCACGTTACGCGGGCCGGGCGAGGCTGCGCAGCGCGGCTGCGAGCCGCTCCGCCGTCTCCTGATCCGGGGCGGAGAACGTCACCGCCGGATGGCCGCTGCCCGTCGCCGGCAGCACGACGACGGCGGGCCCGCTCGCCACGAGGAAGCTGCGGCCGCGCTCCCCCGTCCTCGGCCCCCAGCCGCCGTAGTCGGCGGCAGTCGCCTCGAGTGCCTCGGCGCCTCGGATGTCCCCCGCGGAGATCCGGCACACGGGCAGGAACCCACCCAGACGCAGCGAGAGCCCGTCCCGGCTCAGGCGGATCCGCAGGATGAGGAGTGCCGCGGCGGCCACGGCCAGCACCAGGAGCACCAGGGCAAGCCACGGATTCACGATGCTCACGAGGGCCGCGGGGAAGACGCCGAGGAGGCCGGTCATGACGAGCACCGAGGTGCGGGGACGGGCCCAGACCGCCGCGTCCACGGCGGCCAGTTCCGGATGCTCCAGCGCCTGCAGCTCCCGCTGCAAGGCACGGTCGTCGCGGGGGTCCCATTGGGCGAGCGGGGTGTACACGTAATGGACCAGCAGACCGAGACCGAGGGCGCCGCCGGTGCCCAGCAGGAGGACCAGGTTGTCCACATGGGAGTTCCGGGCGTCCGCGACGTCGAACTGGCCGGCGAGTCCGGCTGCGGCCACCGTGCAGAGGAACAGGCTCAGGGTGATGCCGGCGGAGAGCATGATCCGCCGCATCAGCACGGGGAGGTTCGTCAGGCCGGAGGCCACGAGGAACGGCAATGTGGGGACGATGATCAGGAGGACCGCCATCGTCAGGTAGCCGGCGAGGTCCGTGAACGCCACGCCGCCCTGACTCTCCCAGCGGAACGCCACGGGCGTGGGCAGGCGGCGCGCGACCGCCTGCACGGCCAGCCAGAACGCGCCGGCCAGGACCACCGGGAAGCCGACCGCGAAGCGCAGGGTCCGCCAGTCGACCACCCCGTCACGCCGACGTCGTGTTTCGTCTCCTTCAGCACCGCGCATGTTCTTCACGCTACCCTCTGGCGGAGAGGAGCGGTCAGCGGGCATAGTTGTGAAACACTAGCTTCAAAGTGGCGCCAAAGGTGGCGCTCCTCACCATCAGCCCCAGGGAAAGGCGCAGAACTTGCCAGGAATGAATCTCACCCGAGCGGAAGCCGAGGAGCGCTCAGCGCTCCTTTCTGTTGACTCCTACACGGTGGACCTGGACCTCACCAGGGGCGATCGGGTCTTCGGCAGCACCACCACGGTGCGCTTCACGGCCAAGGACGGCGCCTCCACCTTCATCGACGCGGTGACCGACTCGGTCTCCCAGGTGATCCTCAACGGCGCGGATCTCGATCCTGCCCAGGTCTCCGACGGCGTGCGGATCCAGCTCGACGGCCTGGCCGCCGAGAACGTCCTCACCGTGGTCGCCGAGAACCCTTACATGAACACCGGCGAGGGTCTGCACCGCTTCGTGGATCCCGTCGACGGCGAGGTGTACCTCTACACGCAGTTCGAGGTTCCGGATTCGCGCCGCATGTTCGCCGTCTTCGAGCAGCCTGACCTCAAGGCGACCTTCACGTTCAACGTGACGGCTCCCGCCCACTGGGACCTGGTCTCGAACTCCCCCACCCCGGTCCCCGTGCCACAGCCCGCAGGCGAGGACGGTGGCGCCCGCTCGCTGTGGAGCTTCACCCCCACACCGCGGCTCTCCTCCTACGTCACCGCCCTGATCGCCGGCCCGTACCAGTCGGTGCGCAGCGAACTTGTCAACTCCGAGGGCCGGACCATCCCGCTCGGCGTCTTCGCCCGCAAGTCCCTCATGCAGTACCTCGACGCGGACAACATCTTCGAGCTGACCCGCCAGGGCTTCGAGTTCTTCGAACAGCAGTTCGGCATCCCGTACCCGTTCGAGAAGTACGACCAGCTCTTCGTCCCCGAGTTCAACGCGGGCGCCATGGAGAACGCCGGAGCCGTGACCATCCTGGAGGGCTACGTCTTCCGCGGACAGGTCCCCCAGGCCCAGGTGGAGCGCCGCGCGATCACCGTGCTGCACGAACTCGCCCACATGTGGTTCGGTGACCTGGTCACCATGCGCTGGTGGAACGACCTCTGGCTCAACGAGTCCTTCGCCGAGTACATGTCCCACCTGGCGGCCGTGGAGAACACCGCCTTCACCAACGCCTGGACCACGTTCGCCTCGGTGGAGAAGTCCTGGGCCTACCGCCAGGATCAGTTGCCCAGCACGCACCCGATCTTCGCCGCGATCAACGACCTCGCGGACGTCGAGGTCAACTTCGACGGCATCACCTACGCCAAGGGCGCCTCGGTGCTCCGTCAGCTCGTGGCCTGGGTGGGCCAGGAGGAGTTCATGGCGGGCGTGCGCGCCTACTTCGCCAAGCACGCCTGGAAGAACACGGTCCTGAACGACCTGCTGGTCGAGCTGGAAGCCGCCAGCGGGCGCGATCTGGGCGACTGGGGCAAGCTCTGGCTGGAGACCGCCGGCGTGAACACCATCAAGCCCGAGCTGGAGCTCGACGCGGCCGGCGTCATCACGTCCTTCACGCTGGTGCAGACCGCGCCCGAGGATCACCCGACCCTCCGTCCGCACCGCCTGGCCATCGGCCTGTACTCGCTGGACGCCGAAGGCCGGCTGGTGCGCACGCGCCGTCTGGAACTGGACGTCGACGGCGAGCGCACCGAGGTCCCGGAGCTGGTGGGCACGCCGCACGACGGACTCATCCTGATCAACGACGACGACCTCGCGTACACCAAGGTCCGGCTCGACCCGGCGTCCTGGAGCTATGCGCAGGAACACCTCTCCGCGTTCGCCGAGTCCCTCCCCCGCACCCTCGTGTGGGCCTCCGCCTGGGACGCCGCCCGGGACGCCGAGGTGCCGGCCCGTCAGTACCTGCAGCTGCTCCTGAACAACATCGGAGCCGAGACGGACTCGTCCGTGGTGCTGATCCAGCTGCGCCAGCTGGCCACCACGCTGAACTTCTACGTGGCCCCGGAGCACCGCGAGCAGGCCATCATCGAGGCGGCGGACGCCCTCCTGGAGCTCGCCGAGAACGCGGCGCCGGGCAGCGACAGCCAGCTCCAGTTCATCAAGGCCTTCGCGCTGCACGCCCGCAGCCAGGCTCAGCTGGACTGCGTGGCCGAGATCCTCGACGGCACCCGGGAGATCCCCGGCCTCGCCGTGGAGCAGGATCTCCGCTGGGAGCTGCTGACCTCGCTCGTGGTCGGCGGACGCGCCGCGCAGGCCGAGATCGACGCCGAGCTGGAGCGCGACAACACCGCGAACGGCCAGAACTCCGCGGCGCTGGCCAAGGCCGCCATCGCCACTCCCGAGGCCAAGGCCGCGGCGTGGCAGGAGATCGTAGTGGACGGCAAGCTGTCCAACGCGATCCAGGGTTCCGCGGTGTCGGGCTTCACCCGCGTGCATGACGCGGCTCTCCTGGCTCCGTACGCGGAGAAGTTCTTCGAGGCCGTCCCCGGGATCGTGAAGAGCCGCACGCTGGCCCTCGCGCAGCAGATCCTCGTCGGCCTGTACCCGTCCTACCAGACGACCCAGCAGACGGTGGACCGCACCAACGCGTTCCTGGAGACCCTCGATGAGGACAGCGCCGCGCTGCGACGCACTCTTCTGGAGAACCGGGACGCCGTGGAGCGCGCACTCCGGGCACAGGCCGCGGACGTCTGATCCCGGCGGTGACCTGAGCGGCGGAGCCGCCACAGCAGCCCCGACGACGGCGGGTGGGCCACTCACGCGAGTGGGCCGCCCGCCGTCGTCGTCCCCGCCGTCCTCATCCGGACAGTCCGAACGGCCTGGGCAAGCACGGCTCGCCCAGCGCGGCATTAGGCTGAGCACATGGCCATCGACCTGCATCATTACGACGTGACCGTGGACTGGACCGGGAACCTCGGGACGGGCACGAGTTCCTACCGTGCCTACTCGCGGGATCACACCGTCCAGCTGCCCGGGCTGCCGCCGCTGCCCGGCTCGGCGGACCCGACCTTCCACGGCGACGCCGAGCGGTACAACCCCGAGCAGCTCCTGCTCACCGCACTGGCGCAGTGCCACATGCTGTCGTACCTCCACGTGGCGGTCCAGCATGGCGTGACCGTCACGGCGTACCGCGATCACGCCACGGGGACGATGCGGCTGAACCGCGACGGCAGCGGCCAGTTCGAGGAGGTCACCCTGCACCCCGAGGTCACGGTGGCGGATCCCGCGCACCGCGAGCTCGCCGACGAACTGCACCGCGAGGCCAACCGCCTGTGCTTCATCGCGAACAGCGTGAACTTCCCGGTGCATCACGAACCGAGTGCCCAGGCCTGACGGCCCGCCTGCTCATCCCCTCCCTGGCGGGACGCACACCCGGTAAAGACCGGCCGCGTCTACCGCAGCAGTCCCAGCAGCTCAGCCTCCCGGGCCCCGCTGAGCCCTGCCTTCCGCTCCCGGTCGAGACCCTGCCGCCGCTCCCACTCGAGGGTGTCGGCCCAGGTCTCTTCGAGCGGACGCTGCCGCAGACCGGAGGCGACGGCTCCCGAGGCGGTGCGCGTCATGAACCCCTCGTAGCCGGCGGGAAGCCAGACGGGCAACGACCCGGGACCGGCCCACGGAGCGACTCCCTGCTCATCCAGCCAGGCGTCCTCGGCGACGGCCGGTTCACCGTCGAACCCTGAGACACGGAGCCACTCGGCGACCTCGTCCACCCAGGGCCGGGACGCGCCGACCGCATTGAACGTGCCCGCCAGTCGCCGTTCTGCGGCGGTCAGCAGGAAGGCGGCGTAATCCCGGACGTCCAGGTACTGCACGTTTGAGCGCTCTCCTCGGGGCAGCAGCACGCGGCCTCCCCGGGACAAGCGCGCGGGCCAGTAGCCGAACCGATCGCTCGGGTCACCTGGGCCCACCAGGAGGCCGGGCCGGCTGATGTGGGCGCGCTCCGAGAGGGCGTCCAGGACCTCCAGCTCGCAGCGGACCTTCGCCGGACCGTACTCCTCCATGGAGGCCATCGGCGCGCCGGCCGGGAGCGGATCGAGCACGTCCGCCGTCTCGTCGGCCTCCGGCACGTCATGCGCGGCGTAGACGGAGCAGCTCGACACCAGGGTCCAGTGCGCCGCTCGGTCCGCCAGGGCTTCCAGCGCCCAAGCCGCATGGTGCGGCTGGCGTGTCACGTCCACGACGGCGTCGAAGTCCCCCGTGAGCCCGTCCAGGGCGGCGGCTCCCGCCTCCCGGTCGGCCCGGTGCCAGTGGGCGCCGTCCGGGGCCGCTCCGCTCTCCCCTCGGGCGACGAGGTGGACCTCGTGGCCCGCGGCGACGGCCTGGCGGGCCTGTTCGGACGAGAGGAATGCGGTGCCACCGAGGATCGCTATGCGCATGCGTTCAGGCTACGGCGCTAGGGTGGTGAGGGCCATGGCTTCCGCCCACGGCAGAGATCGACACGTACGGCGAGGAAAGGACCCGAGTGGCATTCAAGACAGGCAGCAGTGAGCAGGCGGCGATCGTGATGACGGGAGCGTCCGTCGATTTTCTCGAAGTGGCGATCGTGATCGCGGTCGGAGTGCTGATCTGGGCGCTGGCGACCTTCTTGATCCGCAAGGTCACCAAGCGGATCGCCCAGGGCATCACGTTCCTGAAGAAGGAGCGCTTCCGCTGGGTGGCTCCGGCGCTGCAGGCCCTGGAGAGCCAGCGCCGCGAGCAGCGGGCCAAGACGATCGGCTCCCTGCTGACGAGTGTGACCACGGTGGTGATCTCCGTGATCGTCGTGTTCTACGTCCTCAAGGCGTTCGGCGTGGACATCGCGCCGCTCCTGGCGAGCGTCGGCGTGGTGGGCATCGCGATCGGCTTCGGCTCCCAGCAGCTCATCCGGGACTACCTCGCCGGCATCTTCATCAGCCTCGAGGACCAGTACGGCATCGGGGACCGGATCGTGACCAGTGAGGTCGAAGGCGTCGTGAAGGCCGTAGGACTGCGGATCACCAAGGTCGAGGGCGACGACGGCACCATCTGGTACCTGCGCAATGGTGAGATCATGAGGGTGGGGAACCGCTCGCAGGGCAACTACGTCCCCGCAGAGACCCCCTCCGGCACGGAAGAAGGACAGTAAGCGCATGGTCAACCCCGAGGAGCGTCCACAGCTCATGCGCAACGACCCGTTCTCGCAGCCCACCTACACGGACAGCTTCTACGAGCTGATCGGCGGTCACGAGACGTTCGTGAAGCTGGTCGACGTGTTCTACGAGGGCGTGGCCCAGGACGAGCTGCTCCGGCCGATGTACCCCGAGGAGGACCTCGGCCCCGCGAAGCACCGGCTCACGATGTTCTTCGAGCAGTACTGGGGCGGGCCGAACACCTACAGCCAGGAGCGCGGTCACCCCCGCCTGCGGATGCGGCACTTCCCCTTCACCGTGACGGCGGAGGCCCGTGACCGCTGGCTCCTGCACATGCGCACGGCCGTGGACGCCCTCGAGCTGCCGCCCCTGCACGAGGCGACGCTCTGGGACTACATGGAACGCGCCGCCCACTCGCTGGTCAACACGCCGGGTTAGGCCGCAGAGTTCCAGGGCCGGGCCGCAGCATCGGATTCCGTACTTGCGGAACCCGTTTGGCCTCCTACCCTGCGCCGGGCCGGGAGGGTTGCCCTCACTACGGCACGGCGCAGGAAACGGAGGGTCACCTCATCCCTGCGCGGGGTCGGTAATCCTCAGATCGACCAGGGTGGGATGGCTGGAACCGTCGTAGGACACCCGGCCAAGATAGGAGCCCGGGGCCAGACCCGACCATTTCACGTCGAAGCTGGATTTCTGGCCCGTCCGTACCGCGAGCGGAGAAGGCTCGATGGTCGCCACATGCTCGTCAACGCCGAGCACCGTCGCTTCCAGCGAAGCCTTGGTCTTCGCTCCATCGGGGCTGGCGTACAGGTTCGTCATGACGGTGTACTCCCCCGGCGCGGGATCCGGCCAGACAATGCTCTCGCTGGCAGACGACGTCGACGCCACGCGCTCCTTTCCATCCGGGCCACGGACCGTCAGGTCGAAGTCCGCTGAACTACTGGAGGACACCACGGCGAACTTCGCGAGCGGAGCTCCCGGGGCTACGGTCACCGTCGTGACGGCATTGGAGGCGTCCTGTTGCTCGGCGACAGGGCCTGGCACCAACTCGACTGGTCTGGCGTCGGCCTTGGCGAGACCTTCCATCCTCGCCTTGACAGCTCCTGAAACTCCGCCGGTGAAGGGCACAGAGGCCCGTCCGTCGCCGTCGGCGCTACTGAAATTCAGCTCTGACGCCACCTGAAGGGACTCGGCGCGGACGGCGACCGGTGAGGTCACTTTGTGGCCCGCCCCTTCCCACACGATGTGGCCCATCGTGAACTTCCCCAGGTTTGTGCCCGTGCTCTCGAAGCGAACCTTGAAACTCTTCTTCTGCCCGGCAGCGTCGAAGTTCAGCACACTCGGAGAGATGGTCACCCTGATGCCGGGAACGTCTGCACGTGCCCGGAAGATGCCGGGTGTCAGCGCAGTCACCGTGCGGGTGACCTCCACGGAACCCGCGAACGAACCGACGGCAAACGATGGAACGTTCATGTCGCGCGCCGCGATGCTCTTCAAGCCCTCTATACCCAAGTTCAGGCCTTGCCCCTGCAGGTACCCCAAGTAGTCGTCCTGACCCGCGTCATAGACGAGACCCGGCGCCAGATAACCCGCAGGATTGACTTCGCCCGAACCAGTGGCGAACAAGTCGCCATTCCGGCTGCCATCGGCATTTCTGATGTCGGTGGCAGTAGTCATGAGAGCCGACTTGATCGTGGCAGGAGACCAGTCAGGGTGTTTCGACAGGGCCAGTGCTGCAAATCCGGCCACGTGCGGGGCTGCCATGGAAGTTCCCGACATCATGCCGAACTGGGCCCCACCTGAGGCGATGGGCGAGATCGCTGCCAGAACGTTCACTCCCGGGGCCGCGAGGTCGGGCTTAAGGAGGTCAGACCCTGCCGTCAGAAGAGGCCCGCGGGAGGAGAATCCCGCAATCTGTGGCTGCGGAGCTACTGGCAGTCCCGTGGTGTCGTGGTCGACCAGTCGAGCCTCGATTCCGGGATTCTTCTCGACCTTTTGTTTGAGCGCCAAACTATCGGGGATGTTGATGTGGACCGACGGAACCGCGTGCTGATCCGTATCCTCGGTACCCTCGCTGAGATTGACCAGGACCATTCCCGCGCCGCCAGCCCTTTTGACCTCGGCGCTCTTGACCACCCGGTCCACGTCGCCTCCCCGATCACACACCACGATCGTTCCCTTCACAACATCTGGGGCTAAGCTCCCAGGGGCACAATACGTCGCGTTTCCGGAACCCGAGGGGGCATCGGCCCCCAAGAGAATCTTGGTGTCTGGAACGCTATGCGCCATGATGCTGGCACCACGAAACTTCGTGCCGTCCGCAAACTCCACGGTGCCTTGCAGCTGTCCCGTGAACGTGCTGGCGGCCACGGTGGTCAGCCAGGGTGCGCCGTGAGCGATCGTCCCCGCTCCGGGGCCATTGTTGCTGCCAGCGGCCGAGACGAAGATCCCTGCTGAGACGGCCGATAGAAATGCCAGGGAGACAGGATCACTCGTGGTGTCAGTGAATCCACTGATCGAATAGTTGAGGACGTCCACCCCGTCGAGGATCGCCTGATCGATCGCGGCCACCGCGGAAGAGTAATAACACCCGCCGGTGTCCGGGTCGTCGTCCTGCCAACACGTCTTGTAAATCGCGAGTTTGGCTCCAGGCGCGACTCCACCGGTCACGCCCATGTCCCGACCGCCCAGAGTGGTTCGAACAGCGGCATTCCCCGCCGCCGTGCTAGCCGTGTGAGATCCGTGCCCGCCAACGTCAACAGGCGACAACAGCTCCTCAGGGGCACGGTGTTCCGGCGGCACATCGTTCAGGTATTCATCAGGAAAGTAACGGGCGGAAATCACCTTCGAGTTGCATTCGGTCCCGGCGAATCCTTGACCGGCTTGGCAGTCACCACTAAACGTTCCACCGTCCGACTTGAGCATCTGAATCTCACCCTCGTCGGTCCGATAGGGCTCACCCACTACCGGCGTCTTGCCGCCCAGGCTTTTGACTTCTTCGCCCCTGAAGAAGGGGTTCGACGGGGTGTACCCCGAATCGATGACGCCCACCACCACGCCCTTGCCTGCGGCGGCTGCGCCTTGGAACTGCTTCTGCCAGAGACCGTCCGGCCCGTCGACCTTCAAATAGTCCAGGGTCGAATAGGCAGGCGCGGCTTGCCCGTCGGCAGCAACGGACAGGACCTGGGGGTCTTTGGCGAGCCGACTCGCCTGTTCGACGCTCAAGTGCGCCGTAAAGGCATTGATAGCGGTGGAGAAGCTCTTCTTAATGGCGATACCCTCGCGGTGGGCCACCTGGTTCTGCGCCGACTGCAGATGATGTCGGTACCGCTGAACATCGGCGCTTCGGGCGTCCATTTTCTGCCCTTTGGCGGGACGGGTCGCAGGAAGTCCAGGCAATCCCCCGTCATAGCTCGCCGCCGGTTTCTCGGCGAGCACCACGATGTATCGCCCCTCCGTGAAGCCATTCTCGCCTTGGCTGGTGACCATTTGCTCAGGCTTCGTTCGAAGCGATGCCTCTGCTCCGGGTGCCAGCAAGATGCTGACGCCCAGCGCCGCCACTGTGCAGACGCCGATATGGCGCCAACGATCGTTCCTTGTCCTACTCATTGTTTGACGTACCTTTCGCCCAATAGCACCGGACCTCTTGCCCGGACGCGGCGCCCACCTCCACACGCTTGGCTGAGCGCGTGGAGCTGAGACCGGTAGTCAAGCTAGTGTGGGCGCCGTCACATCCACAGTCACAGCGGGGCTAGGCGTGAGGGACAAGTGCAGGTAGCCGCAAGGATCACCGCTGCGGCGCTCCCCTGCATTCGTAAGAGGCATCCGTGAACCGGGTGAACCCTGTCGGGAAGGATCAACCGAGCAGGCTGGCGGGGCGCCGCACCAGCACGTGGCCGGCGGGCGTGCTCAGCCGCCACCAGGTGCCGTGACGGAAGAGGGTGGCGTCGGCGTCGTCGGTCAGGAAACCGAGCGCATGCGCCGCGAAGGCCGCGCCACGCGGCAGTCCGGCGGCGGACTCCCCCGCCTCGCCCTGCTGCACGGTCCACGGCGCCGTGAACGGCTCACCCCAGACGCTCGCGCGGGCGTTGTTGACGATCAGCGCACCCGGACTGTCCGGCAGGATGCCCGCCACGCGGCGGATGCCTTCCTCTGCCACGTCCCTCAGGGCGGCGCCGGGCACCGTCGCCACCGGCTCCCACGGCCCCCGAGGCACCCCGACACCGGCCCACGACTCACGGACCGTGGTCGGCGGGATCTCCAGGTGGGACGCCTCCGGCTGCCGCGCGACCCGGTCGAGGATCGCCGCGAGCGGGACGGTGACATCGAGCTCCGCGGGAGCGGCCAGGGCGACCGTGCGGAGACCCAGGACGGTCGGCGTCGACTCGCCCAGCAGCGCGGGACGCAGCACGCAGACCGACGCCAGGAGGACCGGACCCGCGGCTTGCAGCCGGATCCCCGAATCCTGGATCGACTTGGCGCGCGTCACGAAGTTCTTCAGGTCGGCGAGGTCCCGGGCGTCGCTGAAATCGAGCTGTTCCGGACGGAAAAGGGTGGGTGCTTGCACCTCATCGACTTTACTCGCGCCCGCGCCGCCGAGGGGCGCGCTGTGTCATATGCCTCAATCGCCGGGTCCTGCCGTCACCGCTGCGAATCCCTCCGGACTGCCGGTCAGCGACGACGGCGGAACGGCACCGCCTCGCCTTTCCACTGTTCGAGCGCGTGCCGCTGAGCCGGGCTCAGCCGGACGGGCACGCCGCTGTCGCGGTTGACCAGGACCATGGACGACGCGGCGAGCGCGTACACGGCTGAGCCGTCCGGTTCCGCGACCTCGTACCCGAAGTCGAAACTGGACCCGCCGATACCCGTGACCCAGATGTTGACGTGCACCGGATCGGTGCGGAAGAGCAGCGGCTTGACGTATTCGATCTCATGCCGCGCCACCAGGGTGAAGTTCTCCACGCCCACCAGATCGTGGAACGAGTCCTCCTCCGCGGCGCCCGCCCCCGCATCCTCTCCCAGCGCCCGGTGGATCAGCTGGACACGGGCATCCTCGAGGTAGCTGAGGTAGATCACGTTGTTCACGTGGCCGTAGCTGTCGATGTCGCCGAAGCGGATCTGGACGGGGAAACTCAGGCCGGGACGTTCTGTCATGAGGGAGATTCTTCCAGATCGGCCGGCAGGTCAGGTCCTCGTGCGGCACCGGCGGCGACCGCGGACGAAGCCCGGGCGATGACCGCCCGAATGTCACCAGACTCTCGGTTGAGCCGGCTGGAAGACACTGAGTAAAGTCAGCTCCATGACTGCCGCGCATGATCGTCCGACCCCTGCCGTTCCGGACCCTCAGGAGACCGGCCGGAAGGCCACTCAGGAACTGCTGAAACTGCTGGAACTGGATGACTTCAACGGCATCAGGACGGACGAGGACATCTTCGTCGGGCCGGTGCACGAGCAGCCTCGCAGCCGCGTGTTCGGCGGGCAGGTCCTGGCGCAGTCCCTCATGGCCGCCGGCCGCACGGTCGATCCGGAACGAGCCGTCCACTCGATGCACGGGTACTTCCTCCGGGCCGGTGATTCGCAGGAGCCCATCACGTTCGGAGTTCAGCGCCTGCGGGACGGCCGCTCCTTCTCCGCGCGCCGCGTGCATGCTTACCAAGGCGGCGTGCCGATCCTGTCGATGATCGCGTCCTTCCAGACGGAGGACGAGGGCGTGGACCACTTCCAGCCGATGCCCGAGGGCATGCCGGACCCGGAGTCCCTCCCATCCACCGCCGAGCTGCTCGCCGGGATCGACCATCCGGTGGCCCGGTATTGGGCCTTCGAGCGGGCGTTCGACATCCGGCACATCGATGCTCCGCTCTACCTGAGCGCCGATCCGCAGGCCGGCGCTCGGAACGCCGTATGGATGAAGACCTTCGACACCCTGCCTGACGACCCCGCGCTGCACCGCGCCGCCCTCGCCTATGCGAGTGACTACACGCTGCTGGAGTCGATCCTGCGCAGGCATTCCCTGGCCTGGAGCAATCCCGGGATGAGCGTCGCCAGCCTGGACCACGCCATGTGGTGGCACCGACCGGTCCGCGCCGACGAATGGCTTCTCTACGTGCAGGACTCCCCCAGCGCACAAAACTCCCGCGGGCTCGCGCAGGGCCGGATCTACGACCGGAACGGTGTCCTCGTGGCCTCCGTCGCCCAGGAGGGCATGGTCCGCGTCCCCGAGCTGTAGGGCGCAGTACTCGTCCTCCCCGGTCTTGACCCGGAAACGGCGAGGGCCGACGACGGCGGTCTCCCGCGGTCGTCGGCCCTCGCCGTTGCGCTGTCTCTTGGTCAGCCGCGCTGTGCTCTGGTCAGGTCAACCGGCCAGCCGACCCGCCAGGTCTGTCCCGATCAGTCGCGGGTCAGGCGGCGGTGCGTCACGCGATGCGGACGCGCCGCTTCGGCGCCCAGACGGTCGACCTTGTTGGCCTCGTAGGACTCGAAGTTGCCTTCGAACCAGTACCAGTTGGCCGGGTCTTCCTCGGTGCCCTCGTAGGCCAGGATGTGCGTGGCCACTCGGTCCAGGAACCAGCGGTCGTGGCTGACGACGACGGCGCAGCCGGGGAACTCCAGCAGCGCGTTCTCGAGGCTGCTGAGGGTCTCGACATCGAGGTCGTTGGTGGGCTCATCGAGGAGCAGGACGTTGCCACCCTGCTTGAGGGTGAGCGCCAGGTTCAGGCGGTTGCGCTCACCGCCGGACAGCACGCCGGCCTTCTTCTGCTGGTCCGGGCCCTTGAAGCCGAAGGCAGCCACGTAGGCGCGGGACGGCATCTCGACCTGGCCTACCTGGATGAAGTCCAGACCGTCGGAGACGACCTCGAAGAGGGTCTTCTCCGGGTCGATGCCGCCACGGCTCTGGTCGACGTAGGAGATCTTGACCGTGTCACCGATCTTGAGCTCGCCGCCGTCCAGGGGCTCCAGGCCGACGATGGTCTTGAAGAGCGTGGACTTGCCGACACCGTTGGGGCCGATGACACCGACGATGCCGTTGCGGGGCAGGGAGAACGTCAGGCCGTCGATCAGGACGCGGTCGTCGAAGCCCTTGCGCAGGTTCTCGGCCTCGATGACCAGGTTGCCCAGGCGCGGTCCCGGCGGGATCTGGATCTCTTCGAAGTCGAGCTTGCGGGTGCGCTCGGCCTCGGCTGCCATCTCCTCGTAGCGGGCGAGACGGGCCTTGGACTTGGTCTGGCGGCCCTTGGCGTTGGAGCGGACCCAGTCCAGTTCCTCGGCCAGGCGCTTGGCCATCTTGGCGTCCTTCTTGCCCTGGACTTCCAGACGGGCGCGCTTCTTCTCCAGGTACGTGGAGTAGTTGCCCTCGTACGGGTAGAGACGTCCGCGGTCGACTTCACAGATCCACTGGGCGACGTGGTCCAGGAAGTAGCGATCGTGGGTGACCGCGAGGACGGCGCCTTCGTAGTTGCTGAGGTGCTGTTCCAGCCACAGCACGCTCTCGGCGTCCAGGTGGTTGGTGGGCTCATCGAGCAGGAGGAGGTCGGGCTTCTGCAGCAGGAGCTTGCAGAGCGCGACACGGCGGCGCTCACCACCGGAGAGGACGGTCACGTCGGCGTCACCCGGCGGGCAGCGCAGCGCGTCCATGGCCTGCTCCAGCTGGGAGTCCAGGTCCCAGGCGTTGGCGGCGTCGATGGCCTCCTGCAGCTTGCCCATCTCTTCGAGGAGGGCGTCGTAATCCGCATCGGGATTGGCCATCTCTTCGGAGATCTCGTTGAAGCGCTGGACCTTGGAGTAGATCTCAGCGGCACCTTCCTGGACGTTGCCCAGAACGGTCTTCTCCTCGTTCAGAGGAGGCTCCTGGAGAAGGATGCCCACGGTATAACCGGGGCTGAGCCGGGCCTCACCGTTGGAGGGGGTGTCCAGTCCGGCCATGATCTTGAGGATGGTCGACTTACCAGCACCGTTCGGGCCCACGACACCGATTTTGGCACCGGGGAAGAACGACATGCTGACGTCATCGAGAATGACCTTGTCACCAACGGCCTTGCGAGCCTTGGTCATCGTGTAAATGAATTCCGCCATGACCTTAAATCTAGTGCGTGGGCGCACCGAAGTCCTATTCGTTCTCCGGACCGCCCCGCACCGGCTCCGCGGTCCGGGCGGCTCTCACCCGGTGGACCACCGCGTCTGCCGCGTCGCCTGCGGTGCTCAGGACCCGGCCCGGGGAGCGCCCTGATCTCCGATGAAGCACTTGCCGTTGCTCAGCGTCGGCAGCGTTTTGCTGCTGACGGTCCCCTCACGGAGATAGACGAACACGCAGTTCTTGGGAACCACCACGGCAGCGGCGACCACGGCATCGGCCTCCAGCCCGGTCGGAGTGACCGAGTTGCTGACCTCCACCGTCACTCCCGGGCCCACCGCCGCCTGCATCGCCTTGCGGACCGCGTCCGTGGACGGCTTGGAGACCCCCTTGAGGCTCTTCTCCACCGAAGCCTCCACCTTCTGCCGCGCTTGTTCAGCAGGGTTCGGCGTGGCGCCGGAGCCCGCACCCGCCGTCGTCGCCGGGGACCCCGGCTCCACCGGCGCCGGGGCCGGGGAACTGCAGGCGCTCAGGAGGAGACCCAGGCTCACGGCTCCGGCCGCCAGGAGGCGGCGGGAATGACCGCCGCGCTGCACGTCGGACTCGGACCACGCACGGTGGAGTACGGGCTCGCGGAAGGAGGAATGCGGGGCGGCGGCGGAGGGCTTCATCAGGCGTTATTGTGCCATGCCACCCCGTCAAGATGCCGGGATCGCGCCTCCGCCGCCCCGGATACCTCATTGCCAGGGCGCTCAGGCCGCCTCGGGGTAGCGGTCGGTCTCCTCGACATCACGCACCACGCCGAGCTGACCTCCCGCCCGCCCCTCGTCGTCCCCGCCGCTTGGCGTGTCAGCCTGCCGGTCGTCGAGGAACTCGCCGGTTTCCGGGTCCACGCGCTGCCCTTCGACCAGGACCACCTCCTCACGTGCCGCCTGAGTCCCGGCCCCGGGAGTTCCGGCCTCGGGTTCACGGTTCGCAGGCTGCTGCGCGACGCTCCTCTGATAGTTCGCCGTCCCCCAACTGAGGTCGTGGCCGATGCTCTCCGCGTCGATCTGGGCGACGTTGTAGACCCTCCCATCCCGTTCCCACTGACGGAGCTTGAGGCGGCCCATGACCACCACGCGCTGGCCCTTCTTGACGCTGCCCGCGATGTTCCCCGCCAACTGGCGATAGGCCTGAACTGTGAACCAGTTGGTGTCCCCGTCCACCCACTGCTGCGTGGCCCTGTCGTAATGCCGGTCCGTGGAGCCCAGACGGAAGTTCGCCGTGTTGACGCCGCCGTTGGTGGTCCCGGGCCGGACGTCCCCGGCCACTAAGCCCCGCACCGTGATGATGTCTGCCATGGTCGTTCCTTTCTCGTGCTGAATCGATGACTCCAGCCTGGGCCAGTGCGGCCCGCTCCGGACCGGCGCTTCCCCGTATGTGGACACCTCACGCAACAGGCCCTCCACAACTTCGGGGTAGACTCGATGGGCCGCCGGGGTTACCCGGACCGGCCCCTGTAGCTCAGTGGATAGAGCAGCGGCCTTCTAATCCGACGGTCGGGGGTTCGACTCCCTCCAGGGGCACCCAGCCCGGATGCCCGGGCCTCCTTTCACCGGAGGCCCGGGCATCTCGCGTTCCGCACACTCCCGCCAGAACTTCTCGGCCCTGGCCCCTCACACGAGCGATTGGTGCCACCAATGGTCGTTTCCTGCCCGAATTCGGGCAGATTTTTGCCACTCGACCCCGAAGAGGGCAATACTCCCTGTATGCCTGACCACGACCTCATCCGCCGGATCGCCGGTTCCACGGGCCTGCCCGAATCCGTTGCGGCTCGGGTGATCGAGGACGTCCTCGCGGTGCACTCCGAGACCGTCGACAGTTACGTCCGCCGCCGTCACGCGGAACTGCAGGTCCACGGCACCCGCAACACCCAAGCGTTCGAACTCATCGCGGCCGAACTCAAGGACCGTCCCTTCGCGGCGCCCGACCTCTCGGTCCGGCAGCTGCGCCGCATGATCTACGGCTGAGCCGGCACCACCAGGCTCGCCACCCACCACCTCGACTACACCCCCTCGACCCCCAGGAGACTCCCCCATGTGCGGAATCGTCGGATACATCGGCCACCAGCCCGCCGCGCCCATCCTCATCGAAGGCCTGACCCGCCTCGAGTACCGCGGCTACGACTCGGCGGGCATCGCCGTCGTCGGCAGCAAGGGCACGACGACGGTCCGCCAGGTCGGCCGCGTGCGCCAGCTCGAGGCGGCGCTCCCCAAGCGGCTGGCCGGTAAGGCGGGCATTGGCCACACCCGCTGGGCCACCCACGGACCCGCCGTCGAAGAGAACGCGCACCCGCACCGGAGCCAGGACGGCCGGATCAGCGTGGTCCACAACGGCATCATCGACAATGCCGCGGGTCTGCGAGCGCAGCTCACGGACGCCGGCGTGACGTTCACGAGCGAGACCGACACGGAGGTGATCGCGCATCTGGTGGCCCGTTCCACCGCGGCGACCCTCGAAGAGGCGGTCCTCGAAGCCCTCGGCAAAATCACCGGCACCTACGCGCTGGCCGTGCTCGACGAACAGCACCCGGACCGCATCGTCCTGGCCCGGAGCGGCTCCCCGCTCATCATCGGGATCGGGGACAAGGAGATGCTCGTGGCCAGCGACGTGGCCGCTCTCGTCCGCCACACCAACCAGGTGGTGCACCTGGAGGACGGCGAGCTCGCCACCGTCACGGCCACCGGCTTCAGGACCTTCGACCGTGGCAACAGCCCCACGAGCAGGGAGCCCGTGGAGATCAGCGTCGCCGCCGAGGACCTGGAACTGAGCGGTTACCAGCACTACATGCTCAAGGAGATCCACGAGCAGCCCGACGCGGCGGCCATGGTCCTGCGCGGACGTCTGGATGAGCGCTTCGCGACCGCCCGCCTGGACGGACTCGGCCTGGATCCTCGGGAACTGCGGGGTTTCCGCCGGGTGAAGATCCTGGGCTGCGGCTCCGCCTACTACGTCGGCCAGCTGGGCGCCCAGCTGATCGAGGATCTGGCCCGCATCCCCGCGGACGCCGAGGCGGCGTCGGAGTTCCGTTACCGTCAGCCGATCATCGAACCGGACACGCTGTACGTTGTCGTGAGCCAGAGCGGCGAGACGGCGGACACCGCGTTCGCCGTCGAGGAGATCAAGCGCAAGGGCGGGCGCGTGATCGGCGTCGTCAACGTGGTCGGCTCGACGATCGCCCGGACCGTGCACGGCGGCATCTATCTGCACGCCGGTCCGGAGATCTCGGTGGCGTCCACCAAGGCGCTCACCAACATGGCCCTCGCGTTCGCCCTCCTCGCCCTGCACCTGGGCCGCCTCCACGACCTCTCGCATGCCGAGGGCGAGCGCATCCTGCGCGGCCTGCAGCGCATTCCGGAGCAGGTGAAGGCGATCCTCGACGACGCCGGCCAGGTGACCGCGCTCGCCGAGGAGATCGCGAAGGCGCGCAGTGTGTTCTACATCGGCCGGGTGCGCGGCTTCCCGGTCGCGCGGGAGGGCGCACAGAAGCTCAAGGAGATCAGCTACATCCACGCGGAGGCGTACCAGACGAGCGAGCTCAAGCACGGCCCGCTGGCCCTGATCGACGAGCAGGTGCCCACCATCGCGGTGGTCCCGGATGACATGCTGACCGACCGCAACGTCGCCGCGGCCGAGCAGGTGCTCGCCCGCAAGGGACCGCTCGTGGCCATCACCCACGACTCCGTCGAGCTCGGGCACCTGAAGGCGCAGACGATCGTGGTCCCGAAGAACGAGCCGGAGCTGGACCCGATCCTCCTCACCATCCCGACGCAGCTGCTCGCTTACCAGGTGGCGGTCCTTCTGGGTCATGATGTGGACAAGCCGAGGAACCTCGCGAAGTCCGTCACCGTCGAGTGAGTCGAGTGACCCGGACCGGCCGAGCCGAAGGAACGAGCTGAAGGAACAGGAGCCCTCATGAGCACTCTCTGGCGCGACGCGTGGCACACGGTCCGGCCCCGGCCGGACGACCCCCACGGCCCGCTCGCCCCGATGCTGGTGCTCCTGACGATCGTCACGGGCCTGGTCGACGCGTTCAGCTACCTCGAACTGGGCCGGGTCTTCGTGGCGAACATGACCGGCAACGTCGTGTTCCTGTCGTTCGCCCTGGGCGGCGCTCCGGGCTTCCTCTGGTGGGCATCGCTCCTCGCGGTGGTCACCTTCCTGCTCGGAGCACTGCTCGGAGGGAGGATCGGTGCGGCGTCCGGCGGACATCGCGGCCGCCATCTGTTCGCGGGGGCCGCCACCCAGACCGCGCTGCTCGCCGTCGCCGTGATCCTGACCTGGGTGGCGCCGGTGGCGTCCCCTCGGGATTCCTATGACGGTGCGCTCCTGGCGGTGCTGATCATCATCCTCGGGGTCGCCATGGGCCTCCAGAACGCGACGGCGCGCGGTCTCGGCGTCCCGGACCTCACCACGACGGTGCTGACCATGACGCTCACCGGCATGGGTGCGGACAGCAGGATCGCGGGCGGCAGGGACAGCCGGATCGGCAGGAGGCTCCTCTCGGTGCTCGCGATGTTCGCAGGCGGCCTGGCCGGTGTGCTGCTCATCGAATCCGGGCAGGGCCGCTGGGTCCTGGTCTTCGCCACGCTCCTGCTGGGAGGGATCACGCTGTGGGTTGCCCGCTCCCGCCGCGCAACCACCGGCTGGGTGCAGAAGCCGGCCTGAACGCCCTCGGGCAGGGCCGCGCTGAACTCCTCGTGACGGACTGCCCGGCTAAGATCGACTGGTGCTGAACACCCCCGAACCGCGGAAGACCCGGCTGCCCTTCGAAGTCTGGGCCCTCGTGGCCGGCGGATTCACGGTGGCCCTCGGCTACGGGGTGGTGGCGCCGGTCATCCCCCAGTTCGCGCTGGAGTTCGGGGTCTCGAATTTCGCAGCGTCCGCCATCGTCAGCGCCTTCGCTCTCATGCGGGTGGTCTCCGCCCCCGTGGCCGGCCGGGTGATCGACCGCTTCGGCGAACGCCGCACCTACATCACGGGCATCCTGATCGTCGCACTGTCCACGGGTGCTTCGGCCCTCGCCGTGGACTACGCCCAGTTCCTCGTGCTCCGCGGGGCGGGCGGCATCGGCTCGGCCCTGTTCACGATCGCCGCGACCGCCCTGCTCATCAAGGTGAGCCCGCCCGACGCGCGGGCCCGGGTCGCGAGCCTGAACGCCGCCGGATTCCTGCTGGGCGGCCTGCTGGGGCCCGTGTTCGGCGGCATCGTCACGGCCTTCGGGCTGCGCGCGCCGTTCGTGTTCTACTTCTTCACCCTGCTGGCGGCGGCCACGGTGGTGGCGATCGCCCTCCGCGGTTCGAGCCACGCGGCACGGAACGTGCCCCGGCCCGGGACCGAGGCGCCGGTGGCGTTCCGCACCGCGCTGGTCATCCCCCAGTACCGCGCCCTGCTCCTCTCCGTGTTCGCCTTCGGCTGGACGTCCTTCGGGGTGCGCGTGTCCGTGATCCCGATCTTCGTCGTCGTCGGTCTGCACGGCGACCCGGCGACGGCGGCCTGGGTCCTGGCCGCTTATGCGGCAGGCAATGCGGCGCTCATCTTCCCGGCCGGGCGCTGGGGCGACACCATGGGCCGCAAGCCGTTGCTCGTCTCCGGGCTCCTGCTCATGACCGCGGTCTATCTGCTGGTGCCGGCGGCGCCGATCCTCTGGGCCACCCTGGCCCTCATGGTGATCGCGGGGATGGGGTCCGCCCTGGTCAATCCGGCGCAGCAGGCCGTGCTCGCGGATGTCCTGGCGCAGCGCCGCGGCGGCAACGTGGTGGCGGCCTATTCGATGGCGAGTGACCTGGGCGGTGTGCTCGGTCCGCTCATCGCGGGAGCGCTGCTCGACGCCGCGGGCTTCGGCTGGGCGTTCTCCGTCACCGCCGCGCTACTCGCCGCGGCCACGCTCACCTGGGCACTCGTCCCGGACTCACGCAAGCTCCAGTCCACGGATCCCGTGGACACCGCGCCCGGTCGCTGAATCCGGTCGCCAGTAGGTCAGCTTGCTTTGCGCTTCCGCAGACGCGGGGCGTTGAACAGGTGATGGGTCTTCCGGTCGGCGTAGATCAAGTGCAGCACCAGCGCCACGCCGACCACGATCGCGACCCCCCGGGCCACCGGCATGCCGAACGGGATCCAGCCGAACACGCTCAGCTGGTCGGTCAGGGCGATCAGCACGAAGAACACCGTCAGGTAGTAGACCAGGCGCAGCTGCCAGCCCTCCGCGATCCCGGTCATGCCGAAGAAGACCAGCAGCCACACCATGTACCAGGGCTGGATCACCGGGGCGAGGACCACCACCGCGGCGAAGGCCCAGGCGTTGTTCCGCAGGATCTCCCGGGTGAAGTCCTGGTCCTTCCGGGGCCAGCGGAACACGAGCCAGAGGACCACCAGGACGGACAGCACCTTGCCGATGGTGAGGATGACGTCGGTGACGGGGTCGCCCGATCCCCCGAGCAGCTGCACCGCGAAGCCGACGGCGTGGCCGACCAGTCCCACCGGCGCGAACCAGATCCAGACCGCGCCCGGCGTCTGGAGGGCGCCCAGCCAGCCGAAGCCCAGCCCGTTCAGATACCCGACCACCGCCAGCAGGCCCAGGGAGATGCCCGCCGTCGCGGCCCAACAGAGCAGGCGGCGCGGCCAGCGCGCATCACGCCCGGCCCACAGGAGACCCGCGAAGGGCAGGGCCAGGATGGTGATGGGTTTGATGGCGATCGACGCGGTGATCAGGATGACTCCGCGCACGGCCCGCCGGGTCGCGGCGTAGTAGAGACCGGCCACGACCAGCCCCATCATGAGGGAGTCGTTGTGACCGCTCGCGACGAAGTTGATCAGGAGCACCGGGTTCAGCACCACGAGCCAGAGCGTGCGCTCCGGGTTGAGACCGACCAGCGAGGCGATGCGTGGCAGGTAGATGTACAGCAGGACCACGCCGAGCACCCCGGCGAGCCGGAAGAGGAACAGCGCCGGTTCGGGGATCCCGCCGGACACGAGCACGGTGCCGAATTCGATCCACAGCCACAACGGACCGTACGGCGTCGGCGCTTCGGTCCAGAGCGTGTCGGGGCCCAGGCTGAAGTAGTTGCTCAGCGAGGAGATCCCGTTGGTGTACGGATCGAGGCCCTCCAGCATGAGGCGGCCCTGCCCGATGTACGCGTACATGTCCCGGCTGAACAGCGGCACCGCGAAGACCATCGGGGTCACCCAGTACCAGAGCGCTTTCTTCAGCAGCGGCCGCGTCTCGGGCGTCCACTCCCCGACCTTCTGGCCGAGCCGCAGCCAGGCGCGCAGGAGCAGAACGGCGCCGGCACAGAGCAGGATCGTGCACACGACGACGGCGGGCAGCGTGGTGCGCGCGACGATGAACGGCCAGGTGCGGATCAGGACGCTGCTGGTGCCGGCCAGCCATCCGACGCCCACGGAACCCAGGGTCATCAGGACCGAACCCAGCAGTCCCTGGCGCAACGCCACCTCGACCCCACCCCCAGCGGGCTTCGGCGCACTCATCTGCAGTCCTGGTTCCTTCCGACACTCTGAATCTGTGGCACGTGATGGAAGGCACGTGCCCGGCCCGGCGACCGCGTGGCACCCGGGCGGAAGCGGGACCCTGAGGCCACCGCACCCCCACCGAGGCTATCCGAGTGTTCTCAGGATCGGCTGGGAAGAGGGTACTGGGATAAAATGTACCGTCTGGGCCTCTGTCTCCGTACCACCACGCCCAGGCCGAGGCCGCGCGTGTTGGCCGTGGACCCATTCGCTGGCAGACAAGGACAAGCCCATTTTCTCCGACGCCTTCTTCTCGAAACTGACGGATCTCAGGACAAGGCTCATCCCCCGCCGAGCCCAGGACTGGCTGACGACCCCTCGCGGTCTCTGGACCGGTTTCGGAGTGCTCCACGCGGTCTTCCTGATCTTCGCCCTGGTGCTCGCCACGCGCAATGAGGCCTTCAGCGACACCTTCATCTACCGCGACTGGGTGGCTGCCGGGTTCAACGACCAGCTCATCTCCGGCCCGAGCCCCTGGGTGTACCCGATCCTGGCCCTGCCGCCGATGGCGATCGCCTACGCGTTCGGACCCGCGCTCTTCTTCTTCCTCTGGGTGCTCATGATCACGGTGCTCAACGGCGTCGCGCTGGGGATGCTCACCGACTGGGGCCGGAACCCGAAGACCATGACGGCCGCCTGGTGGTGGCTCAGCTTCGTGTTCCTCATGGGCTGGCTCGGCTTCGCCCGGGTGGACGGCTTCACCGCTCCGATCGTCCTGATCGCCCTCATCCACGGCGTCCGCCGGCCGTTCGTCGCCTCGGTGATCCTCGCCGTCGGCACCTGGATGAAGGTGTGGCCGGCCGCGGTCATGCTGGCCCTGTTCGCCGTGGTCAAGAACCGCGTCCGCGTCATCCTCGGCGGCGTGGTGGTCACCGCGGGTGTCGCCGGCGCCGCCGCCGCACTCGGTGTGCTCCCCCGCCTCCTCAACTTCCTGACCCAGCAGGGTGACCGCGGCATGCAGCTCGAAGCCACGTTCACCACGCCGTGGCTGTGGCTCTCCGTGCTCGGAGTCGGGGATTCCCACATGTACATGAACACGGACATCAACTCGATGCAGGTGGACGGCCCCGGCACCACCGTGATGTCGGCCCTCATGCAGCCGCTCCTGGTCCTCGCCGCCCTCGTGGTGACCGGCCTGGTGTTCTGGGCCTTGCATCAGGGCAAGCAGCGCGGCGGCATCGACCGCACGGAGCTGCTGCTCGCGGGTGCGCTGGCCCTGACCACCGCGTTCATCGTGTTCAACAAAGTGGGTTCCCCGCAGTTCATGGTGTGGCTCGCTCCGGCCGTCGCGCTCGGTCTGATCCACGACTTCAAGGCCTGGCGCACGCCGGCCGTCATGCTGATCCTGATCGCGATCACCACCTTCCTGATCTACCCGCTCTTCTACGACGCGCTGAGCCACAACAATCCGCTCATGGCGCTGGTCCTCACGGTCCGGAACCTCCTGCTCGTCGGCCTCCTGGTCATCTCCGTCCATCGCCTGTACGTACTGGGCCGCGACGCCAAGACCGCCGCTCCGGCCGTCGCCACGGCCTAGGAGCTGACCATGCTGGAACGACTGACCTCCCTGCGGGACCGCGTCCTGCCCGCCTCCGTCGTGGCGTGGTTCGGCACCCGTGCCAGCGTCTGGTGGGGCTTCGCCGTGGTGCACGGCTACTTCCTGGCGTGGATGGCGTCCTTCTTCCTCCGAGGGGACACCTTCAGCGACACCGAGCAGTACCGCCAATGGGCCACCGGCGTGGTCCCGGACCGCCCCGGCATGGCGCCCATCACCCCGTGGGTGTACCCGGCGCTGGCGCAGATCCCGATCCACCTGGCGAACGTCTTCGGCCCCTCGCTCTACCTGCTCGGCTGGTTCCTCCTCATCACGGCCCTGAACGCCTGGGCGCTCGTGGTCCTGCTGTCCGGTCCGCGCCGGACGACGGGTGTCGCACCGGCCTGGTGGTGGATGTTCTTCCTGGTGTTCATGGGCTACCTGAGTTTTGCCCGCGTGGAGGGGGTCGTGGCGCCGATCGTGCTGGTGGGCCTGCTCGCCGCGGTGCGCCGCCCCGTGCTCGCGGCCGCCCTGCTGAGCGTGGCCACGTGGATCAAGGTCTGGCCGGCCGCGGTGATCGCACCGATCATCATCGCCAGCCGGGACCGGCTCAAGGTCCTGGCCACGGGCGTGGCGGTCACGGCTCTGGTCGCCGTGGGTCTGTGGAGCACGGGGAATCTCTCCCACATCGCCGACTTCATGCTGCAGCAGGGTGAACGTGGCATGCAGCTGGAAGCGACGTTCTCCACCCCCTGGGTGTGGCTGAGCGTCTTCGGGATCGCCGGCTCCCACATCGCCGACAACGTCGCGATCAACTCCTCCGAGGTCTACGGGCCGGGCGCTTCCGTGGCCGCCTGGCTCATGCAGCCCCTGTTCCTGCTGGTGATCGTCGGCGGTGCTGCGATCCTGATCTGGGCCCTCCGCCGGGGCGCCGAGCGGGAGGAGCTGTTCCTCGAGGGCGCGCTGCTCATGACCGCCGCGTTCATCGTGTTCAACAAGGTGGGCTCGCCCCAGTTCATGATCTGGCTCGCGCCCGTGGTCATCGCCGGCCTGACGCACGACTGGGACCGCTGGAAGGTCCCCGGAGCACTGCTCATGGTGATCGCCATGACCACGTTCGTCATCTATCCGCTGTTCTACACGCCGCTGATCCACGCGCACCCGGTGATGGCCGCCGTGCTGACGCTGCGCAACGTGTTGCTGGTGGTCCTGCTGGTGTGGTCGATCCGGAGGACGCTGGACCTCGGGCGCAGCGCCACCCGCCGCGTGGAGGACGCACCGGCCCCGGTGGTCTGAACCAGGGCTTCGGGCACCACCCTCTGACAGGACGACGACGGCGCGCCGTCGTCGTCCTGTTGCGTCTCCCGGCGCCGAGCCCGGGCCGGGATAGGCGGCTCCCGTTCAGTCGCGCGCTGCGCGGCTCAGATGACGCCCCAGTTCCCGTCGTTCCGGCGGCCGCCGAACAGGGCCTTGCGGGTGTGGACGTCGAGGAAGGCGAGGTACACCGTCATGCCGAGCGCCACGAAGAAGGCGATCGAGGTGACCGGCACGCCCAGCTGGACGAAGGAGTAGACCGAGAGCTGGTCCTGGGCGCCGAACACCACGAAGAAGGTCACCACGATGTAGAGGGACTTGACCTGCCAGTCGTTGCGGATGCCGGTGGCCGCGAGAAGCGGCACGAACCACAGGATGTACCAGGGCTGGATGATGGGCGAGAGCAGGACGATCGAGGCCATGGCGAGCCCGGCCCTCCGCACGAGATGCTCATGCTTGCCACGCAGGATGAGCAGCGCCGCGATGACCATGGAGCCCACCTTCAGCAGGGTCCGGAAGCCCGTGGCGATGTCCCCGCCGGGCAGTCCCAGCGCATTGAAGATCATTTCGAGCTGCTGCCCCAGGAAACCCGAGGGAGCGTAACCGGTGTAGCCGGGGGTGGGGTCGGTCAGAGCGAACAGCCACCCCAGGCCGAGGTTGTACGGGATACCGCTGACCAGGAGGATCGCGAGCGACCCGAGCCCGCTGATGGCCCAGAACACCACTTTGCGGAGCCACCCGGCGCCCTTCCCCGCCCACATGAGGCCCAGGAAGGGCAGGAAGACCACGGTGATGATCTTCACTCCGATCGACCCTGTGATGAGCAGCAGGGCCGTCACGTGCTTGCCCACGGAGGCGAAGTAGAAGGCCGCCACGGCCAGGCCGACCATGAGCACGTCATTGTGCGCGCTGGCGACGAAGCTGATGAGGAAGAGCGGATTCGCGACGGCGAGCCACAAGGCCCTTCCCGGGTTGATGCCGTGCTGAGCCGCGAGCTTCGGGACGTACACGATGCACAGCACCACGCCGATGAGCGCCACCACGCGGAAGAGCAGCACGGAATAGTCCGGCTGGGCTCCCGTGATGCCGACCACGGCGCGGGCCAGCCAGAGGAAATAGGGCCCGTACGGGGTGCGGTTCTCCGCCCAGGCTTTATCCGCGCCCAGCTGGAACCAGTTGCTGAGTGACGAGATGCCCTGCGAGTACGGATCGAGTCCTTCGGCCACCAGCCGCCCTTGACCCGTGTACGCGTAGATGTCCCGCGAGAAGATGGGGACGGCGAAGAACAGGGGCAGCGCCCACAGCGAGATCGCCCAGACCACGGCCTTGAGGGAACCCGGCCCCCAGCCGCCCAGGCGCTGACCCAGCCGGATCCAGGAGCGGATGAGGATCATGGCGCCGAGGCTGAGCGCCAGCGTCGATGCGGCGATGCCCTGTCCGTCGGTGCGGAGGAAGATGACCAGAGGGTGCCGGAGCATGGGCGAGGCGGGAGCGATCCACCCCATGCCCACCGAACCGGCGAACATGAGGAACGACCCGAAGGTCCCCTCCACGATGGCCGGCCAGGCACTGCCCGCCCACGGCTCACGCCAGGAGAGGCGACGCCTGCGAGCCGGCCTGTCCACGGTGGTTCCGTCCTGCGTCTCCGCCATACCCGTCACCACCGCCACCCGTCCGTTCGTACCACTTCCATCCCAGCGTGTCGTCAGGGGTGATGGATCGGCCGTCCGGCCAGGCCCCCTGCTTTTGCAGACGCCATTTTATCAGCGCACGCACCGGAAGCAGGGGAAGCCCGCCACCCCGTGCCGCTCGCCCGCCACCCCGCCGCACTACCGACCGGTAGTCTGTCCTCGTGGCTAAAACACAAGAGCGAATTGTCTGGATCGACTGCGAGATGACCGGGCTGGACCTGGAACACGACGCCCTGATCGAGGTGGCGGCACTGGTCACCGACTCGGAGCTGAACATCCTGGGTGACGGCGTGGACGTGGTCATCAAGCCGTCCGATGAGGCACTGGCCCAGATGAACGACTTCGTCCGCCAGATGCACACGGACTCCAAGCTGCTGGACGAGCTCCCCCACGGCATGACCATGGAGGAAGCGCAGGAGAAGGTCCTGGCGTACATCAAGGAATGGGTTCCCGGGGTGGGTGTCGCTCCCCTGGGCGGCAACTCGATCGGCACGGACAAGATGTTCCTGCTGCGTGACATGCCGGAGCTGGTGAATCACCTGCACTACCGCGTGATCGACGTGAGCACCATCAAGGAACTCTCCCGCCGCTGGTTCACCCGGGCCTACTTCCAGGCGCCCGCCAAGCACGGCGGACACCGCGCCCTCGGCGACATCCGGGACTCCATCGACGAACTGCGCTACTACCGCCAGGCCGTGTTCGTCCCAGCTCCCGGGCCCGACACCGCGACGGCCCGTGAGATCTCCGCGCAGATCTCGGCGGCTCCCGAGAGTGCCGCCACCGCGGCACAGCTCGGCCAGCAGCTGTAATCTGCACCACTCGCCGAAACTTTTTTCGGGAAAAGTGCCAAAAGTGGCACGAAGTGGGTTCCGGAGCAGGTAAGCTTATGGACGTTGCTTTTCGGGGGAACACCGGGAAACCGGTCCGTCGAGAGCCGCATGGTGGGCGTAGCTCAGTTGGCAGAGCGCCTGGTTGTGGTCCAGGAGGTCGCGGGTTCAACCCCCGTCGCTCACCCCATGTGTGGCGAGGTTCAATTCTGAACCTCGCCACTTTTGTTTTCCCCCTCACGAAGGCTCCGCCTCCCCTTTTCTCCTGTCAGTCCTCCTCTTTAGACTGGCGACGAATCCGGACGACGGCACGGCGCGGCCCCGCGGCCGCGGAATGCACTGGACGAATGGGCTGGACCACCGCGCAGGAAAGAGGGCCACCATGGAGCTTCGTCTCCGCGAGCTGACGGATGCGGACCTGGACGCGGTCTTCGCGTGGGAAAGCGATCCGGCCGGCGTCGGGCTGGCGGCCTTCACCCGCAGCGATCCGAGCGACCGTGACACTTTCGACGAGCACTATCGGAAGATCAGGGCTGAGCCGTCCAATCTGATCCGCGTGATCGAGACCGAAGGCGCGCCGGTCGGGACGATCTCGAGCTTCTGGATCGACGATGACCGGGAGATCTCGTACTGGATCGCCCGGGAGTGGTGGGGCCAGGGCATCGCGTCCAGGGCACTCGGCCTCTTCCTCGCGGAGGAGACCACCCGTCCGCTGCGAGGCCGGGTCGCCGAGACCAATCCCGCGTCCCGTGCCGTGCTCCGGAAGAACGGCTTCGAGGAGGTTGGGCAGGACACCGGTTATGCGGCCGGCGTCGGCCGCGTCGTGACTGAGTACCTCTACCGCCTCGACGCGCACTGAGACTTCCTGAGCGGAGATGCCGCGCGGCGCTTGCCGGGGAAACGAAACCTGAGCAGGCAGAATGATCCGTGAACCCGGCCCTTCAGCAGCGAGGATCCCATGCGCCACCGTCCATTCCGCCAAGTCGACGTGTTCTCCGGAGCCTCATACCGGGGCAACCCGCTCGCGGTCGTCCTCGACGGCGGCGGGCTCGACGCCGAGCAGATGCAGGAGTTCGCCCGCTGGACGAACCTCTCCGAGACCACGTTCCTGCTCCCGCCGGACTCCCCCGAGGCCGACTACCGCGTCAGGATCTTCACCCCACTCACGGAACTGGCGTTCGCCGGGCATCCCACACTGGGCAGCTGCCACGCCTGGCTCGCCGCCTGCGGCACGCCGCAGGACCCGGACCACGTGGTGCAGGAATCCGCCCAGGGCCTGGTCCGGGTGCGGCGCGATGCCGGCCTGCTGCATTTCGCGGCCCCGGATCCCGTGCTGGAACCGGTTCCGGCGGATCTCCAGGCCGAGGTCGCGCAGGCTCTGGAACTGCCGGAGGGCGCGCTGCTCGGCGCCTGCTGGATCGACAACGGCGCACGCTGGATGGGTCTGCTCCTGCGCGACGTCGAGACCCTGCGTGAGGCGCGCCCGCAATCGGCCGTGCTGCGCTCCCTCGGGGTCAAGGCGGGGATGTGTGCACTGCACCCGGGCCGCGACGGTGAGGAGCCCGTTCTGGAGGTCCGCGGCATCACCCTGACGCAGCAGGGCACCGCGGAAGACCCCGCGACCGGCAGCCTGAACGCCGGGCTGGCGGGCTGGCTGTCCTGTGAAGGAGTCCTGGACGCGCCCTACGTCGCCCATCAGGGCACCGGCATCGGCCGGGCCGGGCGACTGTTCCTGTCCCGGGACGCCGAGGGCCGCTTGTGGGTGGGCGGTGCGGTCCGCGACGGCGTCGCGGGGACCGTGCTGCTGTAGCCGGCCCCCGCGCCGCGCCTACTCCTTGCGCTTACGCCGGCCCAGGAGGTTCTCCCGGTGCTCTGCAGGCAGCGTCTGGGCGGCTTTCGCCACCCCCATGACGATGGCCTGCTGACGGCGGCTGCTCAGACCGTCCCACCAGACGTCCGCGCTGCGCGGACCGGACTCGATGGCGTCGTCGTCGGACTCCAGACCGAACTTCTCGGAGAGGTCCGCCACGAGCGCTTCCCGGCGCAGGCGGTCCGCCCGCCGGACGTTCCGCTGCAGGGCTTTGAAGGTGGCCACACACATGAGAATCATCACGACGCTGAACGGCAGCGCGATGGAGACGGCGAGCGTCTGAATGGCGGCGAGACCGCCCGCGAGGAGCAGCGCCGCGGCCAGGGCCGCCGTCGCGAGCGTGAAGAAGACCCGGATCCAGTTCCGCGGCTCAGTGTCGCCACCGGTGGCCAGCATGGCCATCACCAGGGAACCGGAGTCCGAGGAGGTGATGAAGAAGATGGCGGAGAGGACGATCGCGCCCACCACCAGCAGTCCGCCGGCGGGGAGCTGCTCCAGCACCTGGAACAGAGCGGCATTGGCGTCCACGCTGCCGTCGGCGGCGATCACCGAGGTGTAGCCCGCGGTCTTGTTCATCTCGTGGAAGATCGCCGTGCCGCCCAGGACGCCGAACCAGACGAAGGTGATGAGGGCCGGCACGAGCACCACGCCGAGGATGAACTCACGCACCGTGCGGCCACGGGAGATCCGTGCGATGAAGACGCCCACGAACGGCGCCCAGCTCATCCACCAGCCCCAGTAGAAGGTGGACCAGGACGCCTGCCAGGCTTCACCCGCCGATCCCGTGAACGCGGAGGTGTCCGTGGACATGCCGAGCCAGTTCTGCAGGTAATGACCCACGGACTGCACGATCTCCTTGGCCAGGAACTGCGTCGGGCCGACGATCAGGATGAAGAGCAGGAGCCCGCCCGCGAGGATCAGATTGATGTTGGAGAGCCACTTCATGCCGCGGGAGACGCCCGACAGCACCGACCACAGCACGAAGCACGTGACCACCACGATGATCACGTATTCGATCCAGTGGTTGTCCTCCGCGATCACGCCGAGCGACTTCAGACCTGCGCTGATCTGGGTCACGCCGAGTCCCAGCGAGGTGGCGACGCCGAACACGGTGCCCACCAGGGCCACGACGTCGATCGTGTTGCCCCAGCCGCCGCGCATCGCCTTCTCGCCGAACAGCGGTTCGAGGGCCCAGCGGACGGCGAGCGGCCGCCCACGGCGGTGAATGGCGTGTGCCAGCGCGAGGCCGACGACGACGTAGATCGCCCACGGCTGGAAGCCCCAGTGCAGGAAGGTGGTCGCGATGGCCTCCTGCGCCTGGGCACTCGGCTGCAGGTGCTGCTCCGCGAGCGACGGCTTGGGGGTGGCGAAATGGGTCAGCGGCTCGGTCACTCCGTAGAACACGAGGCCGATGCCCATGCCCGCCGCGAAAAGCAGGGCGAACCAGCTCACCAGGGAGAACTCAGGGGCGTGGTCCGGCCGGCCCAGTTTGACGTCACCCTTCCGGGAGAAGCCCAGGTAGATGCAGAACAGCACGAAGCCGAAGGCCAGGAGCACGTACCACCAACTGAAGTTCGCGATGATCGCGCCCTGCACGGCCGCGATGCCGACGCTCATGCCCTCGGGGCTGATGATGGTGGCCGTGACGAACGCGAGGACGATGACCGCGGTGGGCCAGAAGACCCACCGGGCGATCCCGGTCCGGGAGACTGTTGAAGGGACGGGCGGGCTCTGGCTCTCCGTACTCATGCTTCGACCGTATCCAAGCGCTGAATCGGCGGGCAAGCCGGCGGTCCGGCCCCGGTGTCCCGGCATGGCCGCGCGGTTTGTCCGGAAATGCAGGTTCCGGTAGTGTTTCCGGACGTGCCCCACGGCACGGTTCCAGGGCTCCGGCCCGCTCGGCCGTATCGGATTCCGATGCGGCCTTAGTCGTTCATCCGCACATCGGCAAGAGGGGAAGTGACGGCCATGGCAGTCCGTCCTGTGACTATCTGGGGCGAACCGGTGCTCCACCGCCGGGCCGACGAGGTCACCGTGTTCGACGACGAGCTGCGTGCTCTCATCGCCGACATGTTCGAGACCAACGATGCGGCGAACGGCGTGGGCCTCGCGGCGCCGCAGATCGGCGTCGGACTGCGGATCTTCGTCTACAAGTACGCCAACGAGGATGGAGTGCCGCCTCAGGGCGTCCTGGTGAACCCCCGCCTCACGCTCTCCAAGGTCTCCGGCGCCGCACCGGATCCGGAGGACCACGTGGAAGGCTGCCTTTCCTTCCCGGGCGAGCATTACCCGCTCCAGCGGGCCGATTGGGTCCGCGTCGAGGGATTCGACGGCTTCGGCGAGCCGGTCTCCTTCGAGGCCACCGGCTGGTTCGCGCGCGTCATGCAGCACGAGTACGACCACCTGGACGGGCTGCTCTACGTCGACCGCCTGATCGACCGCTACGCCCGCCGTGCCAAGCGCCAGGTGAAGCGCAACGGCTGGGGCGTTCCGGGCCTGACGTGGATGCCCGGCGTCGACCCCGATCCCTTCGGCCACGACTCGGAGGACTGAGCCGTGGAGACGACCGCGCTGGAACCGGCCGGACTCCTGACACTCCTCGGCGTGCAGGATGCCGACCGGGACGCCGTGCTGGCGCTGCTCGACGGCCCGCCGAGCGAGGGAGCGCAGACCGCTCTCGGTGTGCTGCGGGAACGCCTCGGGACGTTCCCCGGTGGATACGCCCCCCAGAGCGACGTCGACGAGTTCGGCTGGCTGGAGGCATACGCCCGGTTCACCCCGGAGCTCCTCAGCTACTGGGAAGGCCTCGGCATCCCCCAGGACATCGTGGCCGCGACGCTCGCGGACCTCGGCCGCCATGTGGACATCAACCGACGGGTCTTCGGGACCTTCGGTTTCGAGACCTTCGGCTGGCTCTCCCTGCATTTCGCCGGCAATCTGTTCCAGCTGGGGCGTCTGCAGTTCCATCTGCTCCAGCACCACGAGGACGCCGACTGGGCACAGCCCGGCGAGTGGATCCTCTCGGTGCACATCCCGGAAGGCGGCGGCCTCTCCCCCGCCGCCGTGGATGCGAGCTTCGCGCAGGCCGTCGAGTTCTTCGCCCGGCATTTCCCGGACCAGCCGGTCCGCAGCGCCGAGTGCATCTCCTGGCTCCTGGACCCCGAACTGGCGCGCCGCGTCCCGGGCAGCAACATGGCCGCCTTCGCCCAGCGCTTCACGCTCGACCGCACGAGCGCCTCCCCCACGGACGCCGTGTACTTCACGTTCCGCCAGCGCGGCCTCGACGGCCTGGACCGGCTGCCCCGCGACAGCTCACTCCAGCGCGCGGTGCTCGAGCACATCGACGACGGCGGCGAGTGGGGCCTCGGCCACGGTCACCTGACGCTGCCGCGCGGCTGAGCCGGACCTCCGACCCGTTCTCGTCGCCACCGGAGCGGCGCCCGGCTCAGCGGACGCCGGCTCAGCAACTATCGGCTCAGTTGACGCCGGCCGCCCGCCGGAAGGCCTCGACGACGGCCCGGTGGTCGCCGTCGCGCGTCGCGAGCTGCACCTCCGTGGTGTAGCGCTCCGGTCCGGCGAGGCTCACCCGGACCGCGCCCACCGGCAGCTCCCCCGTCACGCTCTCGGGGGCGATCGTGACACCCAGCCCACGGGACACTAGCTGGATGATCGTGTGCCAGCCCGTGCATTCCTGGTCGGCCCGGCGCTCCACTCCGAGGTCCCGGAACGGCTTCACATTGAGGTCATAGGCCCGGGGCCCGCTTGCGCGCGGGAACAGGATCAAGGGCGAATCGAGCAGTTCGGCGGCGCCTACCTCGGCGGCTCCGGCGGCCGGATGATCCGCCGGGAGCACCGCCACGAAGTCCTCACGACTCAGGGTGCTGAGCAGCATCCCGTCCTCAGGCTCCGCATCGCGGACGATCCCGATGTCGCAGCTGCCCCGCCGAAGCTGGTCCAGCACCTGGGTGGTGTCGCCGTTGGACAGCCGCACCTGGACGTCCGGCCGCACTGCGGCGAACCCTTGCAGGTGACCGCTGACGATGACCCCGGCCGAGGTGATGAAGGCCAGGTCGAGCCTCCCCGCTTCACCGCGCGCCACACGCTTGGCCTCCTCCACGTCGCGGTCCAGACGGTCCAGGAGGTCCCGAACGCGTGGCAGGAAGGCCGCACCCGCCTCGCTGAGTGCCACATGCCGCGACGTCCTCTCGAAGAGCCGGAGCTCCAGCAGCTCCTCCATCTGCCGGATCCGCTGCGACAGTGCCGGCTGGGCGATGCCCAGCTCGAAGGCGGCCTGACCGAAGTGGAGTTCCTCGGCCAGCACGGCGAAGGCCCGGAGGTGTTTCAGCTCGAGGGATGAATCCATACGCCGAGCTTATCAATCGGAGTTGTCTGATCTATTGGACTTCTGAATGGCGCCTGGCGAGACTGATTCCACGCCTGAAAGGAGGCCCCTCATGTCCCAGCAACCCACCCTCGGCATCACCATCGGCTCACTCCGGGGGCCTGAGGATGCCCTCGCCTTCCGTCAGATCAGCGAGGAATGGCTCACCGAGCACTTCCAGGTCGAGCCGGAGGACCTCCATGCCCTCGGCGACCCGCAGCGCACCATCACCGACGCCGGTGGCGATGTCCTCCTGGCGCGCGACGACGCGTCGGGCGAGATCCTCGGCGCGGTCGCTCTGGTGGCCTATCCCGAGGACGTGTTCGAACTCGCCAAGATGGGCGTGCGCCGCACCGCCCGTGGCCGGGGCATCGGCGCCCTCCTGGTGCGCGCCGCGATCGAGCGGGCCTCTGCTCTCGGCGGCCGCAGACTTTTCCTGAGCACGAACCATGCCCTGACCAGCGCCCTGCGCCTCTACCGGGCCGCGGGATTCGTGAGCATCCGTCCGGACGAAGTGCCCGTCAAGAACTACTACGCTCTCGCCTTGGACCGCGCCGACGTCTACCTGGAACTGAAGTAGCCCTGTGCTGACCGGCCGGCCGGACCGCGCCGGATCTGGAGGCCGGATCAGCGTGCCGGAACCGCGGGTCGGGCGATGGCGGTCTGATCCGGGCAACCGTCCAGCACGCGCCGCATGGCGTCCCGTTCCTGGGGGCTCACGCTGAGACCGTAGCTGTATTTCACGGAGACCTGACGAGCCACGTAGTGGCAGCGGAAGCCCCTGTTGGCGGGGAGCCAGGTGGACGCGTCCTGGGCGCTCTTCTGCTGATTGGACGGGCCGTCCACCGCGAGAAGGTTCAGCGGGTCGTTGGCGAGGGTCTGACGTTCGACGGCCGTCAGGTGGTCGGCGCCGCTCTTCCAGGCCTCGGCCAGGGCCACCACGTGGTCGATCTGAATGACCTGGCTGCTCCCCTGGCCCCGTTCGAACGGGATGTGGTGGCCGGTGTACGGGTCCCACAGCGAGCCGGTCGCCACCCGGCACTGCGTTCGTGCGGAACTCGCCGTGAAGGTCACGGCGTCCAGATCACGGCGCAGGATGTCGTTGCGGGTGTCGCAGCCGTTGCGGTCCTCGTCGGCCCAGGCCTGGCCGAACACGGCGCGGTCGTAGCCGCGGGAGGAGTCTTTGGGGGCCACCGGAAGGGCGTCTAGCACGGAACGGGCCGGGGCGTCGGGGACGGCGTGCACGCCCGGGAGGGGCTTCATCCACGTCATGTCGTACAGCCGGGCGGTGGTCGGCCCGGAGCCGTTCTCCCCCAGTTCGTACTGACCTCGCAGGAAGAACCAGCCGAGCAGCCCCACGACGGCGGCCGTGACCGCGGCGAGGAGCGCCGCGGCGGACCGGGAGCGCCGACGTCGTGTCCGGTAACCGGCCCAGTTCACACTCACAGACAACCCCTTCCAGACCGGACCGATGTCCGCACCGATCCAGCCTAGGAGGAGTCACTGACAGGATGAGCGGCCTGCGGTGAGGATGTGGAAAAACTCACACACAGGCCGGAGTCTTACTGCTCTTTTCGCACCCTGACCAGGTCTGCGTCGGCGGCGTCGGCCAGTTCCTGGAGCTGGTCCACCCGCTCCTGGGTGACATCGCCGGTCGCCAGCATGCCTTTGGCCTGGTCCAGCAGACGGTGCGCCTCCTTGCTGTTGGCGGTGGCGATGTCGAGTGCGTGTTCCAAAGTGGTGTCGTGTTCCATGAAGCCCATCTTGATCCCGCGCCGCGTTAAAAGCGAGAGGCCACGCCAGGGTGGCGTGACCTCTCAGCTTCCAGCGGAAATGCTCAGGCGGCGGGGAAGGCCGGCGGGTTCACGCCCGCCATCTCCTCCATCACGCGGACGACCTGGCAGCTGTAGCCGAACTCGTTGTCGTACCAGACGTAGAGGACCAGGTTCTTGTCGTTGGCGATGGTGGCGAGCCCGTCCACGATGCCGGTGCGGCGCGATCCGACGAAGTCGGTGGAGACCACTTCGGGCGAGTCGATGAAGTCGATCTGCTTGCGCAGGCCCGAGTGCAGGGACAGCTCGCGCAGGTACTCGTTGACCTCGTCCTTGGTGGTGCCGTTCTCCAGGTTGAGGTTCAGGATCGCCATGGACACATCCGGCGTGGGGACGCGGATGGCGTTGCCCGTCAGCTTGCCCGCCAGCTCCGGCAGGGCCTTGGCGACGGCCTTGGCGGCGCCGGTCTCCGTGATGACCATGTTCAGCGCGGCGGAACGGCCACGGCGGTCACCCTTGTGGAAGTTGTCGATCAGGTTCTGATCGTTGGTGAAGGAGTGGACGGTCTCGACGTGGCCGTGCAGGACGCCGAACTTGTCGTTGATGGCCTTCAGGACCGGGGTGATCGCATTGGTGGTGCAGCTCGCGGCGGAGACGATCATGTCCTCGTCCGAGATCACGCCGTGGTTGATGCCGTGGACGATGTTCTTCAGATCACCCTTGCCCGGAGCCGTGAGGAGCACACGGGCCGCGCCCTTGCTCTGCAGGTGCTGGCTGAGGCCTTCGGCGTCACGCCAGCGGCCGGTGTTGTCCACCACGAGGGCGTTCTCGATGCCGTATGCCGTGTAGTCCACCGTGGACGGGCTGTCCGAGTAGATGACCTGGATGCGGATGCCGTTGACCGTGATGGTCTGGGATTCCTCGTCCACCTGGATGGTGCCCTCGAAAGGCCCGTGGACGGAGTCGCGGCGGAGCAGGCTCGCGCGCTTGGCGAGGTCGTTGTCGCTGCCCTTGCGGACCACGATGGCCCGCAGACGCAGGCCCTGGCCGCCACCGTGCTTCTCCACGAGGATGCGGGCCAGCAGACGGCCGATACGGCCGAAACCGTACAGCACCACGTCCTGGCTGGTGCGGTCGTCGGCGCCCTGGCGTCCGACGACGGGGGCAAGCTCCTCACGGAGGAACTCCTCAAGCGGACGGCCGGCGGCGGTGTCGTGGTACTTCTCGTTGAGCAGGGCCAGGTCGACGGCCGCGGCGCCGAGCTCGAGGCGGTCGATCGCCTCCACGAGCGGCAGGGTGTCCTCCAGGGTCAGCTCGCGCTGGCTGATCCGGCGGGCGAAACGGTGCGCCTTGAGGATCTGCATGGTGGACTTGTTGATCAGGCTGCGCCCGTGGATGCTGGTCACCACATTGTTGTCGCGGTACAGGCGGCCGACGATCGGGATCATCGCCTCGGCCTTGGCCTCACGGCTCATCCACTGCTCGAAGGACTCGGAGTTCTGACTCACTCAAGGAACCTTTCTCTTCTGCGCGCGACGTCGGGCGCAGTTCGCCACCGGGGTTCAGGGCATGAAAAAACCGCCTAGGCGAACGCAGGCCCGGCGGGGTGAACAACAGCGTTCGAGTTCAGTTTATCGTCCCGGGGACCGCCTCCGGGACGAGACCCCGGTGACATCAGTCACAAACGCGGTGATGAGTGGACGGGTTGGCCTGTGAGCCGGGTTCTGTCAGTCGCGCCCGTTGCCAGGTGCGGCGTAGCGATCATCCATCTAGGACCACTGTTGCCAGTGGCCTCAAGCGGCCTACCCGGATGCTCGGGCGAGCAGCCCTCGAACACATCCTGTCTGGCCTTGCTCCAGGTGGGGTTTACCTAGCCTCCCCGGTCACCCGGGGAGCTGGTGGTCTCTTACACCACCGTTTCACCCTTACCCCGCGCCGAGGCGCGTGGCGGTCTGTTTTCTGTGGCACTGGCCTGCGGGTCACCCCGAGTGGGCGTTACCCACCACCCTGCTCTGCGGAGCCCGGACTTTCCTCGGCGACGCCGGAGCGTCGACGCGATCGCCCAGCCAACCCGTCCAGCGACCATTCTATCCGCCGCGGTGACGCCCGGCCGCCAACCTGATCGCCGACCAGGACCAGCCTGGACCGCCTGGCGTCGAGCCGGATCAGGAGCGGTCCCGGGATTCGCTACCATCGAACGGTGCTGATCCTCCTCCCACCGTCCGAAGGCAAGACCGCCGCCTCCCAAGGCCCCGGCGTCGACTTCTCCGCCCTGAGCTTCCCGGAACTGAACACGGCCCGTGCCGAGGTGCTGGAAGCGCTCGGCACCGTGAGCGCCCACGAGGACGCGCTGGAACTGCTGGGCGTCGGAGCCTCCCTGCACGAGGAGGTCGCCCGCAACACGCGGCTCCGGCACGAATCCGCCGCCCCGGCGCACAGCGTGTACTCCGGCGTCCTCTATGACGCCCTCGGCTACGCCTCGATGACCGCGACTCAGCGGCGCAAGGCGGATGACGCCGTCGTGATCATCTCCGCGCTCTGGGGCGCCCTGAAGTTCGACGACGCCGTCCCGGCCTACCGCCTGTCCATGGGCACCGCTCTGGCCGGGCTCGGCCGGCTCGCCTCCTACTGGAAGCCCCGGCTGTCCGAAGCGCTGGCTCCGTTGATCGACGGGGAACTCCTGGTCGACTGCCGCTCCAGCACCTACGCCACCGCCTGGGTCCCGCCGGCGGAACAGACCGTGGCCGTGAATGTGTTCCGCGAGCGCGACGGCAAGCGGAGCGTCGTGAGCCACTTCGCCAAGCACACGCGCGGCGAGATGGCGCGTCACCTGCTCACGCGCCGAGGCAAGTCTCCGCAGTCTCCTGAGCAGCTGCTCAAGGCCGCCTCGGAGCTCTACCGCGCCGAACTCGTTCCGGGCACGGCACGCAAGGCGCACGCCCTGAACATCATCCTCACGGACTGACGGTCCCGGTTCAGCTCCACTCGGGACTGCGCACCAGGATGACGCCGGAGTCCGGGCAGTACACCACGTCGTCTTCGGCGGCGGCTTTGACCTCGGCCAGGTCGCCCGGGCTCAGGTCCATGCCGGAGCCCTCACTGTGTCCGTGGAACAGGCGGGCGGCGCCGACCCCGCGCCGGTCCAGAGTCTTCTCGTAGAGGGCCAGGAGTCCGGGGTCCAGGGTGACGGCGAAGGCGTCCCGTTCGACGCGCACACCGTCACGCTCCGCTTCGGCTTCCGCCGTCTTCGCTGCCAGTTCCTCCTGCACCTCACGGAGCTGCCGCTTGGCCTCAGCGAGTGCCTCCTGGCGGGCGGTCACCTCTGATTCCGCGCCCTCCAGCTCCTCCATGAGCTCCAGCTCGGTGTCCTCCTTGCCCGATTTGAACGAGCTCAGCGTTTCGATGTCCTTCTGCAGCGCCATGAGGTCCTTGGAGAGGCCGCCCGCGTTGAGCCGCACCGTGTCCCGCTCGATCTTCACGTCCAGCGCGGAGACCTCGTCCTCCAGCGCCGTCAGCGCTTTCCGTACGGCGTCCCGCGCCTGCTCGGCCTCCTCGGCGCACGCCTGGGCATCCTCCACGGCGGCCAGAAGCGCCGGGAGGCGGGGATCCTGTTCGAGCGCTTTCAGTCGCGTGGCGTTCGCCTTCAGGGCGCTGTCGAACGCCTGGAGTTCGAGGAGTCTGAGCTGCTCGGCAGCCGGTGCCTTGGCCATGCGGACCTCCTATGACGGCGCTGATATTCACGCCGTCTCTGTGGTGACAGGTGCTTTGAGACTAGGCCATATCCGGGCCGAACGAAACGCGCCCGGTCCCTCCTCAGAATTTCCGCCCGGAAACTCTTGACTTATTCGTCGAGGCGAATAGATTGGAGTCATGAGTGAACTGATCGAACGTTTCGTCCCTGCCCCTGCCGAGCGCGTCTGGTCCCTCTGGACCACCGCTGACGGCATCTCCCGCTGGTGGTCCCCCGACGGCTTCCGCACCGATGTCGACCGGCTCGATCTGGAGGTCGGCGGCGAGCTGCTCTACACCATGACCGCGGTCGCCCCCGAGATGGTCGCCTTCATGGAGCAGAACGGCATGCCCCTCTCCACGTCCTCACGGAAGCACTTCACCGAGCTCGAGGAACCCCGCCGCCTCGCCTACCGCTCGGTCATCGATTTCGTGCCCGACCATGAGCCCTACGAACAGCTCACCGAAGTCGACCTCGTGCCGGCCGAGGGTGGCACGCTGGTCCGCATGACCGTCGAGCCGCTGCACGATGAGGTCTGGACCCAGCGGCTTCTCGCGGGCCGGGCCAATGAGCTCGAGAACCTCGCCGCACTGGTGTCGGCCGGGGAGGCATGAGCGCCGGGACGGAGCCGGCCCGGTCCTCCGGGGCGCAAACCGCCGCGGTGCAAACCCCCACGTCACCGACCCCCACGGCCCTGGTCCAGCAGGCGCTGGCGGCCCTGGGTGAGCCGAACCGCTTCAGGATCGTGGAACTCCTGGCGGAGCGTCCGTACAGCGTCGGAGAGCTGGCGGACGCTCTCGGCTCGCTCCAGCCCCAGACCACCAAGCATCTGCAGGCGCTGGAAGCCGCGAACCTGGTCGACGTGCGCCGGCTCGGACGCCGCCGGGTGGCAGGCCTCCGGCGGGACACCGTCGGCATCCTCGCCCGCCACTTCCACCGGCTGGCCGTGCCTGCGGCCGACGACGCGGCGCTGGCGGAGTACGGGCGCGCCGTCGAGCGCGAGGAAGGCGGACCCTCCGACGACCGGACGCTGCACTTCACCCGCACGCTCGACGCCTCCGCCCAGGACGTCCTGGAGGCCTGGACCGATGCGGACGTGGCGTCGCAGTGGTGGGCGCCCCGGCACTTCACCGTGCTGCGCCACGAGTGGCCCCGCCGCGTCGGCGGGCCCATCGCGATCGCGCTGGGTGAAGGCGGCGGGACGGAGTACCGCTCTCAGGGTGAATTGCTGTCGAGAACCGCGGAGGGGATGACCTTCGAACTCGCGCCGCTCGGGCCCGACGGCGAACCCCTGTTCTCCGCGCGGCACCTCGTGACCGTCTCGGGCGACGGTCCGACGACGCTCGGCCTCACGATCGAGGTCACCGGGATCCGGCCCGGGGCAGCCCCCGCGGTCGCCGGACTGGGACCCGGCTGGTCACAGCTCCTGGATCAGTTGCAGGATCTCCTGCGTCGCCGCGCGGTCGGCTGACCTCAGCCTTCGCCGTCGCCGTGCGGGGTGAGGATGAAGTCCCACGGATCCGTGTTGATCCCGCTGACGCCGATCTCGACGGGGAACCCCTGGTCCTCCAGCACGTTGTCGAGGGCCTGGGCGGCCGCCGGAAGCCAGAGCCATTCACTCGCGAAATGGGAGACGTCGATGAGGTACGGACGGCCGCCACGCGCGGTCTCCCGGGCCTCCGACGCCGGGTGGTGCCGCAGGTCCGCCGTGATGTAGACGTCGGCCTGGCACGCGCGGACATCGTCGAAGAGGGAGTCCCCCGCGCCGCCGCAGATCGCCACGCGCTGCACGAGCGCGTCCCGGTCCCCCGCCACCCGGACCCCACCCGCCACGGAGGGCAGGAACCCACAGAGCCGGGCGGCCAGATCGGCGAGGGTGACGGCGGTCCCGAGCGCGCCGACACGTCCCACCCCTTCCTCGGGAAGCCCGTTGCGGGCCGCCGTCAGCGGTTCACGGTCGTGCAGATCCAGGGCGTCGGCGATGACATCGGAGACGCCGCCCACGGCCGAGTCGCCGTTCGTGTGGACCGTCAGAAGGGCCATGCCGTTCTCGATGAGCCGATGGATCACCCGGCCCTTGGCCGTGGTGGCCGCCACCGAACTGACGCCGCGCAGCAGCAAGGGGTGGTGGGTGATCAGCAGGTCGACGCCGAGGTCCACCGCCTCCTGGACCACCTCCTCGGTGGGATCCACCGCGAACTGGATGCGGCGCACCGGCTGCTCCGGCCGGCCCGTCACGAGGCCGACCTTGTCCCAGTCCTCGGCGAGCGACTCGGGCCAGAGCTCCTCGACGGCGAGCAGCACCTCGGCGAGCGTCGGCGCCTGCTGCTCCAGGGCCGTGGCCTCGGTCGCGTCACCCGGGACGGACGGGGCGTCCTCGCCCGCCGTCGTCGTCGCGTCCTCGTGTTCACCGCCGACCGGCGGCTCTCCGTGTCGCTCTTCCGCCTGGTCCTGTCCGGGGAGATGCTCCGCGCCGGTTTCTGGGGCCGCGGTGGGCGGTACCTGGCCCTCCAGAGCCGGGCCGGGGCTGCCGTGCGTCTCGTTCTGCATACTCAAGTTCTACCGCACTGCGTCCGCGAGGGGGCCGATTCCCCTCCCTCGACGGGTGCTTCTCCCAGAGCTGAACCCGCTCGGGACCATCGGGGGAACATTTCGACACCGCCGGCCATTGAGCATCTTGTGAGAACTTTCATCCTGGCCGGCGGCTGCTTCTGGTGCCTTGACGCGGTGTACCAGCAGACGCGCGGCGTCTCTTCTGTTGTTTCCGGCTACATCGGCGGGCATCTGCCCGATCCGGGCTACTACGAGGTCTGTTCCGGCACCACCGGGCACGCCGAAGCGGTGGCCGTCACCTTCGACGAGGACATCATCCCGGCCGACGTCATCCTGGACATGTTCTTCGCCCTGCATGACCCCACCACACTGAACCGTCAGGGCTACGACGTCGGGACCCAGTACCGGTCCGCGATGTTCTACCAGGACGAGGAGGAGGCTGAGCTGTTCCGCGCCGCCATCGAGCGCAACCAGGCGCTGTGGAGCGCCCCGATCGTCACCGAGGTGACCCGCGCCAGCCGCTTCTACGAGGCCGAGGCGATCCACCAGGATTACTACGCCAACAACTCCGGGCAGGGATACTGTCAGGTGATCATCAATCCGAAGCTGGCCAAGGCCCGGAAATATTACTCCGCATGGCTGAAGTCATGACGCTGGGTGAACCGGCTCACTAGGCTTTCCTTAACCATCCACCTGGAGATAGGCAGCAGTACACCATGGCACGTATCTACGATGACGTCACTCAGCTCATCGGCCGGACCCCCCTGGTCCGGCTGAACCGTCTGACCGAAGGCCTGGATGCCACGGTCGCCGTGAAGCTCGAGTTCTACAACCCGGCCAACAGCGTCAAGGACCGCATCGGCGTGGCCATCATCGACGCGGCCGAGAAGGCCGGCGCGCTGAAGCCGGGTGGCACCATCGTGGAAGGCACGTCGGGCAACACGGGCATCGCCCTGGCCCTCGTCGGAGCGGCTCGTGGTTACAAAGTCATCCTGACCATGCCGGAGACCATGTCCACCGAGCGTCGTGTCATGCTGCGCGCCTACGGCGCCGAGATCGTCCTGACCCCGGGTTCCGAGGGCATGCGCGGCGCCGTGGAGAAGGCCCAGGAGATCGTCGCCAACACCGAGAACGCCATCTGGGCGCAGCAGTTCGCCAACCCGGCCAACCCGGCCATCCACCGCACCACCACGGCCGAGGAGATCTGGGCCGACACCGACGGTGAAGTCGACATCTTCGTCGGTGGCGTGGGCACCGGCGGCACCGTGACGGGCGTCGGCCAGGTCCTCAAAGAGCGCAAGCCCTCCGTCCAGGTGGTGGCCGTGGAGCCCAAGGACTCCCCCATCCTCAACGGCGGCGCCCCGGGCCCTCACAAGATCCAGGGCCTCGGCGCGAACTTCGTCCCGGAGGTGCTGGACACCGGCATCTACGACGAGGTGCTGGACGCCAGCCTCGAGGACGCTGTCGCCACCGCGCGTGCGCTCGGCGTCAAGGAGGGCATCCTCGGCGGCATCTCGTCGGGTGCGGCCGTCTGGGGCGCCCTCCAGCTGGCCAAGCGTCCCGAGAACAAGGGCAAGCTGATCGTGGCGGTCGTGCCCGATTTCGGTGAGCGCTACATCTCCACCGTCCTGTACGACGACATCCGCGGCTGATCCTCCCGGCTTCGCCTGCCCGGCGTCGCCCCTCCCGTCCCGGCGGTCCCTGCGTGCTCCAGAGCACGGACCACGGACGGACGGCGACGTCGGGCAGTCGGCTGCCCGGGGAATTCTTTCCCGGGCCCGCTGGTTATCCGTTCAGCATCCACCACGTACGCGCCCGTGTACGGCGACCAGAAGGACAGCGTGAGCTTCTTCACCCGCCTGAAAGAGGACCTCGAGAGCGCCCGCTCCCATGACCCCGCCGCCCGCGGGTCCGCGGAGAACTTCTTCGTCTATTCGGGCCTGCATGCCATCTGGGTCCACCGCGTGACACACCGCATGTGGCAGAAGCCGGCTCTTCGCTTCCCCGCGCGCGTCCTGTCCCAGCTGACCCGCTTCCTCACGGGCATCGAGATCCATCCCGGCGCGACCGTGGGGCGGCGTTTCTTCATCGACCACGGCATGGGTGTGGTCATCGGCGAGACGGCCGAGATCGGCGATGACGTCATGATCTACCACGGGGTGACCCTCGGCGGTCGGTCCCTGGCCAAGGTCAAGCGGCACCCGACCATCGGCAACAGGGTCACCATCGGCGCAGGCGCCAAGGTCCTGGGCCCCATCGTCATCGGTGACGATTCCGCGATCGGCGCGAACGCCGTCGTCGTGAAGGACGCGCCGGCCAACTCGATCGTCACCGGAATCCCCGCCACCTGGCGTCCCCGCGTGGCCGAGGTCGAAACGAAGCCGGCCGTGGACCCCGCGGAGTACTACTACATCTGACAGGCTCTCTCCGCCCTCGGGCCGAGAACCCTGGCGCGCAAGTCCGTCCCGGGTCCGAGGCGGCGGCCGGGTACCCGCTCATAGCGTGGACGGTATGAGAACTCTGAAGAACCCCACCGTGTCCGGCCGCGCTCGGAAACTGACGGTCCTCGGCCTGGCCGGCGCCGCCCTGCTGCCGCTGAGCGCCTGCGGCATCACGCCCCTGGCCGACAACTACGACAAGCGGGAGAGCCACGACTGGCCCCGCGGCTCCGAGGCCACGAAGGACGGCGTGGCCCCCGCCTGGATCCCGGCCGGAGCCACGGACGTCCGTGAGGTCATCCGGACCACCGGCGCCGAGCGCATCCTGAAGTACTCCGGAGACGCCTCGGGTCTCCCCGCCCAGTGCAAGGCCGTTCCCTCCGGCGCCGCACCGAGCCCCCAGCCGGGGAAAGACGACCGGCGCAAGGCCGACGACTTCATCTCGGAGGCCACCCTCTCCGCCGATTGGTGGCCGGCCGGTCAGGAGCGCAAGGCGAGCCACTACTGCGGGAAGTGGTGGGTGTCCGCGGCGAACGGGACCGTCTACGCCTTCACGCCGGAGATGAAGACGATCGCCCGGCACCTCGGCAAAGACTGACCTCGCCTCGCGTTGCGTGCTCAATTGTTGCGGGTGTTCACGCCGAACACCCGCAACAACTGAGCACGCAAGGCGTTGAAGCACGACGGCGGCCCCCACCGGAAGGTGAGGGCCGCCGTCGTCGTGTGGGGTGCGTCAGTGGGTGTCGACCGCGCTGACCTCGGTGCGGTCACCGCTCCACTGGGTATGGAACGTGCCCTCTTCATCCACGCGCCCGTAGGTGTGGGCGCCGAAGAGGTCACGCTGGCCCTGGATCAGGGCGGCCGGCAGGCGCTTGCGGCGCAGGCCGTCGTAGTAGGCCAGCGAGGAGGAGAACACCGGGACCGGGATGCCCAGCTGCACCGCGGTGGCCACCACACGGCGCCACGCCGGGACGGCCTCGCCGACGGACTTCGCGAACGCCGGGGCGAACAGGAGGTTCTCCGGCTTGGCGTCGCCTTCGTAGGCGGCCATGATGTCCTTGAGCAGCTCGGCGCGGATGATGCAGCCGGCACGCCACAGGGAGGCGATCTCGTCCAGCTTCAGGTCCCAGCCGTACTCCTTGGCGGCGCTGGTCAGCATGTCCAGGCCCTGCGCGTAGCTGACGAGCTTGGAGGCGTAGAGGGCCTGGCGGACGTCCTCCACGAAGTTCTCCGGAAGGGCCACCTCGATCTCGTGGCCTTCCAGCGTCTCCTGGGCGATTGCGCGCTGGGCGCGCTGCGAGGAGATGCCGCGGGCGAACACGGACTCGGCGATGCCGGAGACCGGCGAACCCAGGTCCAGGGCGGACTGGACCGTCCAGCGGCCCGTGCCCTTCTGACCGGCGGAATCGACCACGACGTCCACGAACGGCTTGCCGGTCTTGGCGTCCACATGGCCGAGAACCTCGGCGGAGATCTCGATCAGGAAGGAGGACAGCTCGCCCTTGTTCCACTCTTCGAAGATCTTGGCCTGTTCGGCAGGCTCGATGCCGGCGGCGCTGCGCAGCAGGTCGTAGGCCTCACCGATGACCTGCATGTCGGCGTACTCGATGCCGTTGTGGACCATCTTGACGAAGTGGCCGGCGCCGTCGGTGCCGATCCAGGCGCAGCAGGGCTCGCCGTCCACGTGAGCGGAGATCTTCTCGAGCAACGGGCCGAGAGCCTCGTAGGACTCCTTGGAGCCGCCGGGCATGATGGACGGGCCGTTGAGTGCACCTTCCTCACCACCGGAGACGCCGACGCCCACGAAGTGCAGGCCCTTCTCCGCCAGCGCGGCTTCGCGACGGCGGGTGTCCGTGTAGTGGGAGTTGCCGGCGTCGATCACGATGTCGCCTTCATCCAGCAGCGGGACGAGCTGGTCCACGACAGCGTCGACGGGAGCACCCGCCTTCACCATGATGAGGACGCGGCGCGGCTTCTCGAGCGAGTCGACGAGTTCCTGGAGGCTCTCGGTGCGGACGAAGTCGCCTTCGTCGCCGTGAGCGGCGAGCAGGGCGTCCGTCTTCTCCACGGAGCGGTTGTGCAGAGCGACCGTGAAGCCGTTGCGGGCGAGGTTCCGGGCCAGGTTGGCCCCCATGACGGCGAGACCGGTGACACCGATTTGTGCAGGCATCTACACTCCAAGTCAATGCTAGTAATCTGATTTTAACAAGACGTTTCCAACCCTACGTCCTGGACACCGGCGACGGAAGAGCCAGCTGTAAGGTGAAGCACATTTCACGCGGTCGGGGCGGAAACCGCCGGAAGAACCTACGCTGGTGTTACTTCACATTTGACCACTTCACCCTGAGGATTTCGACATCGATGACGAGCCGTCAGCCCAGCCTTCACCACCAGGCACTGGAGATCCTCGGACGCAGGATCGTCACCGGGGACCTTCCCGCGGGTCACGTCATGCTGGCGGAGAACCTTGAGGCCGAGCTGAAAGTGTCCCGGTCCGTGGTCCGCGAGGCCGTCCGGGTCCTTCAGTCCCTCGGCATGGTGGAGAGCATCAAGCGGGTGGGCATCCGCGTGCTCCCGGCCCACGCCTGGAATCCCTTCGACGCCAGCGTGATCCGCTGGAAGATGGACAGCGACGCGCGGGGCGCCCAGTTGCGGTCCCTCGCGGAACTGCGCTCCGCGGTGGAACCCGTGGCCAGTGAGCTGGCGGCGCAGAACGCGCCCTTCGCGCTGCGGCGCGAACTGCTGCAGGTGGCCGAGGAGATGGCGAGGGTGGGGCGCCAAGGGAAGCTTGAACGCTTCCTCGACCTCGACACACGGTTCCACGCCCTGGTGCTCAGCGGTTCGGGGAACGAGATGTTCGCGACCCTGATCGGACAGGTCGCCGAGACCCTGGCCGGACGCACCACGCACGGACTGATGCCGAGCCAGCCGAAGGAGGAGGCCCTCCAATGGCACCTCGACGTGGCCCGGGCCATTCTGGACGGCAAGGCAGCGGCGGCCCGCCGCGCCTCGGCCAAGCTGATCAATGAGACCATCGAGGACCTCTCGCCCCAATGGGCGGGTCAGCCGCGCGTATTCGTCCCCCTCAAGCCGCTCAGCACGCAAGGCTAGCGGCGCAGCGAGGCGCTCGACGACGGACCCCGGATGAACGACGGCGGGGCCGGCCCCGAAGGACCGGCCCCGCCGTCGTCGTCAACACGCCGTCAGGCGCGTTTCTTCGTGATGAGGCCCCAGATGAAGAGGACCACGAGCGATCCGACGATCGCCAGCAGCCACGTCGACAGGGACCAGAATTCATTCACGCCGACATTGAAGATGGCTGATCCGATCCAGCCGCCTACCAGTGCGCCCACCACTCCGAGGAGCAGGGTCGCCAGCCAGCCGCCGCCCTGCTCGCCCGGCATGAGGGCCTTCGCAATCGCGCCGGCGATGAGTCCAAGGACGATCCAACCAAGAAATCCCATGATGAACCTTTCTGTAGAAAGCCTTCTCAGAGCCCGGTTGAGGCTTCTTTCAGCCTACCGTCAGACACCCGCACCCGGCGGAACCGACTTTTCGAGGGCGTGCCGGGGATGGCCTCACCCCTCCTGGCGGGGGTGGACCCGGCGCATCTCCTCGGCCAGCGCGGGGTTCTTCTTCCCCACCTCCCCCACGATGTTCTCCACCGTCTCCGGGCCCTTGTTCTGACTGAGCTTCGCCCGCGCCTCGAAGCGGTCGACCTTCATCCGCAGCCCGACCGTGCCCTTCGCGATGCGGCGCGTCCCCTCCTCGTCCTCGCTCAGGCTCCGGCCGTGCGGCTGGTGGCGTTCGAAGTGATCCGTGAGACGGCCCAGCATGGCGTAGTTCTCCTCGTCGCTCAGGAACTCCGGCGTCCCGTACAGATGAGCGGTCACGTGATTCCAGGTGGGCACCAGGTCGCCCGGCGCGTACCAGCTCGGTGAGACGTAGTCGTGCGGACCCTGGATGATGACCAGGATCTCGTGCTCGCCGAGTTCGTGGAGTTTCTCGTCCGGACGGCCGAAGTGGCTGACGATGACGATCCCGTCCTCCTCCTCGTCCAGGATGGCCGGGTAGTGGGACGCCGTGAGCCCCTGAGACGACGGCGAGACGAAGGTCGCCCACGGGTTGTTGCGGATGAGCCGCTTGACCTCGTCGGGATCGGTCATGAGATAGCGGGGTGTGTGACGCATCAGTGTCCTTTCGCGGGGGTCACGGGGGTAGCGGGGGCGAGTCGGGTGCGGACCGCGAGCGTGGCGCACAGGATGACGGCGACGCCGCCCAGCAGCGTCGGAATGCCGGGCCGCTCGCCCAGCAGCAGAGCCGCCCAGAGGATGCTCATGACCGGCTGGGTGAGCTGGATCTGGCTCACCTGAGCCATCGGGCCGATGGCGAGTCCGCGGTACCACGCGAAGAATCCCAGGAACATGCTCACGACGGCCAGGTAGGCGAACGCCCACCACTGTTCCGGGCCCGCCTGGAGGACCCGTCCGTCAAGGGAGACGATCGTCAGCACCGTCATGAGGGGCGCGGCGAGAACGAGGGCCCAGGAGACGGTCTGCCAAGAGCCGAGTTCGCGGGCGAGCAGCCCACCTTCCGCGTAGCCGGCGGCGGCCGCGAGCACCGCGGCGAACAGCAGGGCGTCGGCCCAGTGCAGGGTCGCGATCCCGTCACCCTGCACCGAGGCGAAGGCCACAGCGCAGACGGCGCCGAGCGCGGAGAACACCCAGAACGAGCGCGCCGGCCGTTCCTTGCCGCGAAAGACGGCGAGCACCGCCGTCGCCGCGGGCAGCAGGCCGATCACGACGGCGGCATGGCTCGCGGGCACGGTGGTCAGCGCGTAGGACGTGAGCACCGGGAAGCCGACGACGACGCCGGCGGCCACGACCGCGAGCCGCAGCCACTGCGCCCCACGAGGCAGCCGTTGCCGGGTGAGCGCGAGGGCGCAGGCGGCGAGCACCGCCGCGACGACCGCGCGGGCCGAGCCGATGAACAAGGCCGGGAGGCCCGCCGCCGCGATCCGCGTGAAGGGGAGAGTGAAAGAGAAAGCCGTCACGCCCAGCAGACCCCACCAGAGCCCGGGATGCCGGAGAAGGCCCCGGTCACCGGATCGTCCCGGATGCCGGGACGGCCCTTGTCCGGACGATCCTCGTCCGGAGGGCACGTGCCGGGATAGCACTGTCGTTCTCTGCGGAGTAACGCTACTATGTACCTTCATGAATCATGATAGCACCGAGCGCATCGTCCGGGGCCTGCGCGCGTGGATCGCCACCGCCGCACCGGGGGCCAAGGTGCCCTCCAGCCGGGCCCTGACGGCCGAATACGGCGCCAGCCCGGTCACCGTGCAGAAGGCGATGCGGACCCTCGCGTCCCTGGGCCTCATCGAGAGCCGCCCGGGCGTCGGCACCTTCGTCCGGGGCGTCCGGCCCACGCGTCCCATCGATTTCGGGTGGCAGACAGCGGCACTCGGGGCTCCGCCGTCGCGGGGCGGCTCGCTCTCCGCGACCCAGCGCACCGTGGCGCCGGATGCCATCAGTCTGCATTCCGGGTACCCCGCCCGTGAGCTGCTCCCCGAACGGCTCGTCCGCTCGGCCATCACCCGGGCGGCCCGCACCGACGCGGCCATGGGGCGCTCCCCCGCAGCGGGACTCCCCGAGCTGCAGGCCTGGTTCGCAGGGGAACTCGCGGCGTCCGCTCCCGTGGACGTCACGCCGCCGAGCGCCCGGGACGTCCTGGTGCTCTCGGGTAGCCAGAGCGGCCTGAGCTCGATCTTCCGGGCCCTCGTGGGACCGGGGCAGCCCCTCGTCATCGAATCGCCCAGCTACTGGGGGTCGATCCTCGCCGCCGCCCAGGCCGGGGTGACGCTGGTGCCCGTGCCGAGCGGTCAGCACGGCCCCGATCCCGCCGACGTCGAACGGGCTTTCGAAGAGACCGGGGCCCGCGCGTTCTACGCTCAGCCGAGCTACGCCAATCCGAGCGGAGCACAGTGGCGCCACGAGCGGGGGCTCGCGATCCTCGACGTGGTGCGCCGCCACCGCGCCTTCCTGATCGAGGACGACTGGGCCCATGACCTGGGCATCGACACCGAGCCCCGCCCCATCGCCGCCCAGGACGATCAAGGGCACGTGATCTACCTCCGCTCCCTCACCAAGAGCGTCTCCCCGTCCCTGCGCGTGGCGGCGCTGATCGCCCGCGGCCCCGCACGGGACCGCATTCTGGCCGACCGGGCCGCCGAGTCGATGTACGTGAGCGGGCTGCTTCAGGCGGCCGCGCTCGACGTCGTCACGCAGCCGTCCTGGCGGACCCATCTGAAGGGTCTCCGGCGTCAATTGAAGGACCGTCGTGATCTGCTCCTCGACTCCCTGCGCGAACACGTTCCCCAGGCCCAGGTGGAATTCACTCCCCCGGGCGGGCTGAATCTCTGGGCACGGCTGCCCGACGGCACGGACCCCGAACTGCTGGCGCGCCACTGCGAAAGCCGCGGCGTCATCATCGCACCAGGAACGGAGTGGTTCCCGGCCGAGCCGTCAGGGTCCTACGTCAGGCTCAACTACTCCGGTTCCAACCCCGAACGCTTCCCCGACGCGGCCCGGATCCTGGGCGAGGTGCTGGGCGAGAACTGAACGGTTCCCCCCGCTTTGCCCTTTCGGCAAATGGGCTTGCCACTCGCCGTCTCGGTGGCGATGCTGAGAGGAGACTCCGGATGAAAGGCCGCCACGTGACGCACACCTTCGACAAGCAGTACTGGGATGGCCACTGGCGCGACGCAGCGGACCGACCGACGCCGGCGAATCCGTACCTCCAGGAACATCTGTCGATGCTGACCCCGGGCACGGCCCTGGATGCCGGCTGCGGGACAGGAGCCGAGGCGGTCTGGCTCGCCGACCACGGCTGGCAAGTCACCGGGGCGGACCTCTCGCCGCACGCGCTCCGGGAAGCAGCAGCACGAGCCACCCAAGGCGGAGTGGCGGATCGGACGCGCTGGGTGGAAGCGGACCTGACCACGTGGGAACCGGGCGAGCACTTCGATCTGGTCATCACCAACTACGCGCATCCGGAGACTCCGCAGCTCGACTTCTACCGCAGGATCGCGGACTGGGTGACGGTCGGCGGGACGCTGCTCATCGTGGGGCACCTGCACGGCCACCTGTCCGAGGTCCGGCACCCCGCACCGGAGGAGGCACTGGGACACGATCACGACCACGACGGCGGCCACGCCCCGGAGAAGAGCACGGTCACGCTGGCGGACACGGTGGCCGTCCTGGATCCGGAGCGCTGGCGAATCGATGCGGCCGAAGAACGGCATCGCACCGTGCTGATGCCCGAGCGGGAGCTGTCCCTGCACGATCTGGTGGTGCGGGCGACCCGGCTCGCCTGACGCGGATCGGCTCGGCCCGGCGGGGCCCGGCGGTGAACTCCGCCGGCCTCAGCGTGCCAGCACGGTCTCCAGAACCTGCGCCACGCCGTCGTCCGCACAGGCAGGCGCCCGGAACCGCGCGGCGGCGAGCGCTTCCGGATGACCGTCCGCCATGGCGTAGCCCTCGCCGGCCCAGGACAGCATCTCGAGGTCGTTGGGCATGTCGCCGAAGGCGATGACCTCGGACGCGCCGATGCCCAGGGAGGCAGCGTGCTTCTCGAGCGTCCGCGCCTTGGTGACGCCGGGGACGGCCAGCTCCAGAAGTGGCAGGCGTGTGACGTCCGAATAGGTCACGTGCGCCAGGCCTTGCACGGCCGGCTCGACGAGCGCGTGGAACTCCTCGGCGCTGAGCGCGGGCGAGATGGCGAGCAGCTTCACGACGGCGGCATTCGGCGCCAGCGTCTCGGAGAGCGGCCCGACGACCTGGTCCTCCACGGGCAGGCCGGGATGGAGGCGGAGGAATGCGGGCTCACGGTGCGGACCGGTCACCAGTTCACTGGAGAACCCCGCCTCCGGGTGCAACGCCCTGATGATCTCCTGCAGCCGTAGGGCCTGCTCCAGCCGGAACGCCTCGGCGGCCACCACCTCCCGCCGGGCCATGTCCCAGACGACCGCGCCGTTCGAGCAGATGACCGTCCCGGCATGATCGAGCTGCTCCTCGAGAGGGCCGAGCCAGCGGATCGGACGGCCGGTCACGAAGACGACCTCCGTTCCGGCCTCACGCGCGCGGCGGAAGGCGGCCCTGGTCCGGGCGGAGACGACTCCGCCCGGACTCAGGATCGTGCCGTCCACATCGCTCGCGATCAAGCGTGGCCGCGAGGGCCGGGCCGTGGACCCCGCGCGGCTCGCCGGTGTTCCCATGACCCCAGTCTCCGGCACGGCCGTCCCGAGGAGGAGGGTCACCGCAGGACCACGGTCCGGTTCCCGTTGAGCACGACCCTTCCTTCGCAGTGCCAGCGCACCGCGTTGGAGAGGGCCTTGCACTCGGCGTCGCGGCCCACCGCCACCAGATCCTCCGGCGAGTGGGTGTGGTCCACATCGATGACCTGCTGGGCGATGATCGGCCCCTCATCCAGTTCCGCGTTGACGTAGTGCGCCGTCGCGCCCACCGTCTTCACGCCGCGCTCCCACGCCTGGTGATAGGGCTTCGCTCCCTTGAAGGACGGCAGGAAGGAGTGGTGGATGTTGATCACGCGGCCGGCCATCCGGGTGGCCAGCGCGTCCGAGAGGACCTGCATGTAGCGGGCCAGGACCACCAGCTCGGCGCCGTACCGATCCACGACGGAGAGCAGCTCCGCCTCGGCTTCCGGCTTGTTCTCCTTGGTCACCGGGATGTGGTGGTACGGGATGCCGTGCCACTCCACGAGTCCGCGATGGTCCTCGTGGTTGGACACCACGGCCACGATCTCCACCGGCAGCTCCCCGATCCGGGCGCGGAACAGCAGGTCGTTGAGGCAGTGCCCGAACTTGGAGACCATCAGCAGCACCTTGGTCTTCTCTCCGGCGGGCCGCAGGGTCCAGGTCATGCCGAACGGTTCGGCGACGGCGGCGAAGTCCTCCGCCAGCGCCTCCGCCGTCTCCCCGGGCTTCGCCTCGAAGTGCAGCCGCATGTAGAAGTGCCCACCGCGGCGGTCGCCGTACTCCTTGATGTCCTCGATGTCGCAGCCCCGCTCCGCGAGGAAGCCGGACACCGCGGCCACGATCCCCGTGGACCAGCCGCAGTCGAGCGTCAGGACGAATTCCGGTCCGGTCATCTCAGTGCACCTCCGGCGCGGAGAACTCGCGCATAGCATCCACGAGCCAGCGGCCCACATGATCGGCGAACGACGCCCGGGGCAGCACCCTGAACGTCTCCTCGCCCGTCTTCCACACCAGGACCGGAACATGGTCCAGCACGGTCACGATCGCCTGGCCTGCGCGGAAGGACCGCGGGTGCAGATCGAAGGAGACGCCCTTCTCCAGGACCAGGCGGGCGCTCGGACCGCTCAGTTCGAAGGTGGTGCGGTTCGCCGAGAGGTCGACGACGGCGCCCGGCACCCGGGAGCCGGGCTCGCCGAGGGTCGCGGCGAGCCGTCCCGCCTCCGCCGGACCGCGGTCCAGGCCGGCCGTGCTCTCGTCACCGACCGCGAGGAACTCGTCGGGGCCGATCCAGAGGACGGTGTAGCCGCCGCCCGCCGTCGTGCTCCCATGACCGGACGGGAGCGGGAAGCCCAGCGCCGCCTCCACGGACGCCGCGGCAGCCGATCCCGGCACGGCACGGAGGCCCAGCTGGGTCAGGAACGGGATCTCCCGGAGGGCCACGCCGCGCTCGCCGGCCACTCCGGCGGCCGCGAAGGCCTCCGCGAGCTGCGCGGCCGGGCTGCGCCGCAGGCTCGCGGCGTCGGCCAGGGTTGCCTCGGAAATCATCTCAGCCATCACGGCGCTTCCCTTCAGGGTCGTAAAGGACGGTGTCACCGACCAGGACTTCCACGATCCGGTCCCCGGCGACGGCGGTGAGCTTCTCGCCGATGCGGTTCCGGCCATTCTTGATCAGAGCCAGCGCGAAGGAGCGTCCCAGCGCGGCCGAGTGGTAACTGGAGGTCACGTGTCCCAGCATGGGCACCGGGCCGTACGCCGGGTTGAGCGAGATGCCCTGCTCCACCACCTGCGTGCCCTCCGGCAGCCGGAACGAGTGGTCCACCGGAAGCAGCGAGACCATGTGCTTGCGGTCCGTCCGCGCGGTGTCGAGCCGGGCGTAGGAGCGCTTGCCCACGAAGTCCTTCGCCTTGGAGACGATCCACTCCATGCCGGCGTCCTGCGGGGTCACCGTGCCGTCCGTGTCCTGGCCGACGATCGGGTAACCCTTCTCGGCGCGGAGCACGTGCATCGTCTCGGTGCCGTACGGGGTGATCCCGAACTCGGCCCCGGCCTCCGCCACGTACTCCCAGACCTGCAGACCGTACCAGGTGGCCACGTTGATCTCGAAGGCCAGCTCTCCGGAGAAGGAGATCCGGCAGACGCGGGCGGGGATCCCGGAGGCCAGCGTGGTCTCGCGCCAGGCCATGAAGGGGAAGGCGTCGTTGTCCACGTCGAGCCCGGGCGCGACCTTGGCGATGACCTCGCGGGACTTGGGCCCCACGACGGCCACCGTGGTGACCTGCTCGGTGACGGAGGTGAAGTTGACGTCCAGGCCCGGCCACTCCGTCTGGTGCCACTCCTCCAGCCAGTCGAGGACCTTCGCGGCCCCGCCGGTGGTGGTGGTCATGAAGAAGCGGTCCTCGTCGAGGCGGAGGGTCACGCCGTCGTCGAACATCATGCCGTCCGGGCCGCACATGACGCCGTAGCGGCCCATGCCCGGCGCGAGCTTCTTGAACGCGTTGGTATAGATGCGGTTCAGGAACTCGCCGGCGTCGGCGCCCCAGATCTCGATCTTGCCGAGCGTGGTGGCGTCCATGAAGCCGACCGATTCACGGACGGCCCGGCACTCGCGGAGCACGGCCTCGTCCATCGACTCCCCGGGCTGCGGGAAGTACCAGGGGCGCAGCCACTGGCCGACGAACTCGAACTCGGCCCCGTGGGCCACGTGCCAGGGGTGGATCGAGGTGATACGTTCCGGATCGAACAGATCGCCGCGCTTCCGCCCCGCCATGGCCGCGAAGGCCACGGGCGCGTACGGAGCCCGGAAGGTGGTGGTGCCGATGGATCCGAGGTTCTCCGGCACTCCGCCCTGAGCGTCCTTCAGAGCGGCGGCGATGACGCCGATGGCGTTGACGCCGGAGGTCTTGCCCTGGTCATTGGCGGTGGAGATCGAGGTGTAGCGCTTGATGTGCTCCACGGACCGCATGCCGGCCCCGGTCGCCCGGAGGACGTCGGCCACGCTCTGGTCCCGCTGCTGGTCCACGAAGTGAGTCTTCCACTCCCCCGGGCCGCCCTCCGCGCCCGGCACCAGCCAGAGCTGACGGGTCGACGCGGCGGCGGACGGCGCGTGGCTGGACAGGGCGGACGCGTGGGCTCCGGCCTCGGTCACGAACCCGGCGTTGAAGGCGGCCACGGCGCCGGCGTGGGCGCCCTCGGAGGCGCAGTCGGCCAGAGCGTAGGAGCCGCGGGCCGCGCCCACGATCTGCTGCGCCTTGACCGTGCTCGCCGGGACGAACCCGGCCAGTTCCTCATCCCAGCGCAGCTTGCCCTGCCGCTGGCTGAAGAGGTGGACCACCGGGCTCCAGCCGCCGGAGACGGCCAGGAGATCGGCCTCGATCCGCTCGGCCTCGCCGCTGAGCGAGCCGTCGGCATCGAGCGGGCGGACGACGACGGCGCTCACGCGGCCGGTCTCCCCGTCCGCCTCGGTGCCGCAGACGGCGGCCCCGCTGATCACCCGCACGCCCGCCGCCTCGGCGGTCAGGGCGGCGTCGGACTTCTCCGCGCGGGCGTCGACGACCGCCGCCACGGGGACCCCGGCGGACGCCAGGTCACGGACCGTCTCGTAGGCGGAGTCGTTCGTGGTGAAGACCACGGCCCGGCTGCCAGGTGCCACACCGTACCGGTTGAGGTACGTGCGCACAGCGGAGGCGAGCATGATGCCCGGGCGGTCGTTGTCCGCGAAGACGAGAGGCCGCTCATGGGCGCCGGTCGCGAGCACGACCTGGCCGGCGCGGATGTGCCACAGCCGCTGCCTGGACACGCCCTGGGCATTCAGTTCCCGGGCGCGCTCCGAGCCGAGGTGGTCGGTCCGGGACTCCAGAGCGATGACGTAGTTGGAGTCGTAGGAGCCGAAGGCGTTGGTGCGGGTCAGCACCGTGACCTCCTCGGCGGCGGCGAGTTCCGCGGCGGCCGCGGCGATCCACTCGGGTGCGGGCACGCCGTCGACGGTCTCCTCGGGAGCCGAGAGCAGCGACCCGCCCAGCTCGGGCTGGTCGTCGATCAGGATGACGCGGGCGCCGGTGGCGGCGGCCTGGCGGGCGGCGGACAGGCCCGCCGGGCCGGCGCCGATCACCAGGACATCCGTGTGGACGTGCTTCTTGTCGTAGTAGGCCTCATCCTTGCGGGGGTCCAGCTTGCCGAGGCCGGAGAGGTACTCGGCGTCCAGGCCGTCCGTCAGCTCGACGATCGTGGCCGGGAGCATGGACTCGTCCACACCGCCGGCGCCCCGGTCCTTGACCTTCAGCAGGGCGTTCGGCTCCTCGACCCCGGCGGCCAGGATGCCGCGGGGACGGCCCAGGTACAGGGACGGCGCCGCCTCGACCACCCCATGGGCGATCAGCGCGGAGGCGACCGTGTCACCGGCGTGACCGGTGTACTCCGTGCCGTCGACCGTGAAGCGGAGCGTGTCCTCACGGGCGATACGGGCGTGCGGTGCCCGGTCCGCGGGAAGGCGGAACGGCTGGGCGGACTCTGCGGGGCTCACTGGGAGTCTCCTTTCGCGCCGGCGGTGAGGGGTTTCTCCCCCGTGTAGATGGTCTTGAACTCGTACGTCACGGTGTCGCGGAGGGCGTTGAACCACTTGCGGCAGCCGGCGCTGTGAACCCAGCGCTCGGCGAACAGGCCCTTGGGGTTCTCGCGGTAGAACAGGTACCGCGACCATTCGGCGTCGCTCAGGGCGCTGGGGTCCTCGGGATACGGGACGTGTGCCTGTCCCCCGTAATGGAACTCGGTCTCGTCGCGCGGCCCGCAGTTCGGGCAGGTGATGAGCAGCATGGCTCGGCTCCTTTCGTGGGGTCAGTGGGCGACGGCGGCCGCGCCGTGCTCGTCGATGAGGGCGCCGGTCTCGAAGCGCTCCAGGGCGAACGGGGCGTTCAGCGCATGGGGCTCGTCCGTGGCGATCGTGTGGGCCATGGTCCAGCCGGCTCCCGGGGTGCCCTTGAAGCCGCCGGTCCCCCAGCCGCAGTTCACGTACAGGTTCTCCACGGGCGACTTGCCGACGATCGGCGAGGCGTCCAGGGTGACATCCACGATGCCGCCCCAGGTGCGGAGCAGATGAGCCCGGGCGAACACCGGGAACAGTTCCACGGCGGCGGCCATCTGCTCCTCGATGACGTGGAAGCCGCCGCGCTGGCCGTAGCCGTTGTAGGAGTCGATGCCGGCGCCCATCACGAGCTCGCCCTTGTGGGCCTGGGAGACGTACACGTGGACGTGGTTCGACATCACGACGGTCGGGTGGACGATCTCGTGCAGCTCGGAGACGAGGGCCTGCAGCGGGTGGGACTGGATCGGCAGGTCGAAGCCGGCCATCTTCGCCAGCACCGAGGAGTGCCCGGCGGCGCACAGGGCCACCTTGCCGGCGTGGATGGTGCCCCGGCTGGTCTGGACGCCCACCACGCGGTTGCCGTCCTTCAGGAACCCGGTGACCTCGCAGTTCTGGATGATGTCCACGCCCAGCTCGTCGGCCTTGCGGGCGAAGGCCCAGGCCACGTGGTCGTGCTTGGCGATGCCGGCGCGCGGCTGGTACGTGGCGCCCAGGACGGGGTAGCGGATGTCCTGGCCGATGTTGAGGATGGGGCAGAGTTCCTTGACCTGCTCCGGTTCCAGCCATTCGGCGTCGACCCCGTTGAGCTTGTTGGCGCCCACGCGCCGCACGGACTCCCGCACGTCCTGGAGGGTGTGGGCCAGGTTCATGACGCCGCGCTGGCTGAACAGGAAGTCGTACTCCAGTTCCTCCGGCAGGGCCTCCCAGAGGCGCAGGGAGTGCTCGTAGATGGCCGCCGACTCATCCCAGAGGTAATTGGAGCGGATGATCGTGGTGTTGCGGGCCATGTTGCCGCCGGCGAGCCAGCCGCGTTCCAGGATGGCGATGTTCGTCATGCCGTGGTGCTTGGCGAGGTAGTAGGCGGTGGCCAGACCGTGCCCACCGCCGCCGACGATGATCGCGTCATAGGAGGGCTTGGGGTCCGGGTTCCGCCAGAGGAAATCCGGGTGTTCGGGCAGCAGATCCGCCATCAGAGCGCTCCGTTCTCGGCGTTCAGGTTCGGGTAGAGGGGGTGCTTGTCGGCCAGGACGCGGACGCGGGCGCTGAGTTCCTCGGCGAGCTCGTCGCTGAAGTCCGGCTTCAGGGCGGCGGCGATGATGTCCGCCACCTCGGTGAACTCGGCGGCGCCGAAGCCGCGGGCGGAGAGCGCCGGCGTGCCGATGCGCAGACCGGAGGAGACCATCGGCGGTCGCGGGTCGAACGGCACGGCATTGCGGTTGACGGTGATGCCGATCCGGTGCAGGCGGTCCTCGCCCTGCTGGCCGTCCAGCTCGGAATTCCGGAGGTCCACCAGGACGAGGTGGACGTCGGTGCCCCCGTTGACCACGGAGACACCGGCCTGCGCGACGTCCTCGGCCAGCAGGCGGCGGGCGATGATCTGCGCCCCTTCCAGAGTGCGCTGCTGGCGGTCGCGGAAGGCGGGCTCCGCGGCAAGCTTGAAGGCCACGGCCTTCGCCGCCACCACATGCTCGAGCGGGCCGCCCTGCTGTCCGGGGAAGACGGCGGAGTTGATCTTCTTCGCCAGAGCCTCCTTGCTGAGGATGACGCCGCCGCGCGGGCCGCCGAGGGTCTTGTGCGTCGTGGTGGTCACGACGTCGGCGTACGGCACCGGATTCGGGTGCAGGCCCGCGGCCACCAGCCCGGCGAAATGGGCCATGTCCACCATGAGGTACGCACCCACGAGATCCGCGATGCGGCGGAACTCGGCGAAGTCCAGCCGGCGGGAGTAGGCGGACCACCCGGCGACGATGAGCTTGGGGCGGTGCTCCAGCGCAAGGCGCTCGACCTCGGCCATGTCGATGAGCAGGGTGTCCCGGTTCACCTCGTACGGCACCACCTGGTACAGCTTGCCGGAGAAATTGATCTTCATGCCGTGCGTGAGGTGGCCGCCGTGGGCCAGGGAGAGGCCGAGGATGGTGTCACCCGGTTCCAGGAGCGCGAACATCGCGGCGGCGTTGGCCTGGGCGCCGGAGTGGGGCTGGACGTTGGCGGCCTCCGCGCCGAAGAGGGCCTTGACACGGTCGATCGCCAGCTGTTCGATGACGTCGACGTGCTCGCAGCCACCGTAATAACGCTTCCCGGGGTACCCCTCGGCGTATTTGTTCGTGAGGACCGATCCCTGAGCCTCCATGACCGCGAGCGGCGCGAAGTTCTCGGAGGCGATCATCTCCAGGGTCCCCTGCTGGCGCAGGAGTTCCCGGTCGATGGCCGCCTTGACGTCGGGATCGGTGTCGGCGAGCGAACGCGTCAGAACCTCGGTCATCTGGTCTCCTCACAGGGCTGGTATCCGGCTGGCTAGTATCTAATTGATATATCAGAATGCTAAGACGAGTATCGCGTTGGTCTGAGAAGATGTCAACGACGATCCATCAGGAAAGGAAGGGCTGACGTGACAGCGGATCCGGGAGTCGCAGGACGGTCCCTCGCAGACCAGGCGTACGAGACGATCAAGGACCGCCTGGTCATGCTCGACATCCGTCCCGGCGAGCCCCTGAACGACGGCCTCCTGGCGGCCGAGCTCGGCATGGGCCGCACGCCCGTGCGCGAGGCGATCAAACGCTTGGAAACCGACCACCTCCTGGTCTCCTATCCCCGGCGCGGCACGTTCGCCACGAGCGTGGACATCACGGAGCTCGCCGCCATCTGGGACATCCGCTCGGTCCTGGAGCCCGTCGCCGCGCGGCGCGCCGCCGAGAACGCCACCCCCGCCGTGCGGCAGGAGATGAAGCACGTCATCGAACGGCTCCTCGCCGTCGACGAATCCGCGGACGCGCAAAGCGAGCTCATGCGCCTGGACATGTCGGTGCACCGCCTCATCTACCGGGCCGCGGGCAACCCCCACCTGGAGGATGTCCTGATCCGCTACGACAACCTCTCCACCCGCATCTGGTGCCTGGTGATCGAGCGCCTCCCCGGGCTGTCGGGGCACATCGTCGAACATGCGGCCCTATTGCAGGCGATCGTCGACGGCGACGCCGACCGTGCGGCCGAGCTCGCCCTGGCGCACGTCACCGACTTCGAGACGGAGATCCGCAAGGTCCTCTGAGCGGCTCCGCGACGCGCTCCACGCCCCTCTCCCACGTCTCTGCCCCCGGGATTCCGCGCCATTCCGACCGGCGCGGACAGTCATCTCACCGGACTTCTTGACGCAACACAGTGTTTACACCGCGAACCCTTGACGCTGATATATGAGTTGCGTCACAGTTGTGCATGTTGCTTCCAGTTGCCTCCGATGACCTGAATCCGAGGCCGCAACCGCTAAGGAGAACGACGTGAACACTGTGGCCACCGCGGAACCATCCTCTGCCGGAAGATCCGCCCCAGCCCCTGAAGACACCGCTCTCCGTGTGGAAGGACTGTGGAAGATCTTCGGCCCCAAGGCGGACAAGATCATGGGCACTGCGCAGGCCGATCTCAGCCGGCAAGAACTCCTCAGCCAGACCGGATGTCTCGCCGCCGTGAAGGACATCTCCTTCGAGGTCGCCCGCGGCGAGGTGTTCGTCATCATGGGACTCTCGGGTTCCGGCAAATCGACCCTCGTCCGCCTCCTGACCCGGCTCATCGAACCGACGGCCGGCCGTGTCACGATCAACGGCGAGGACGTCACCCAGGCGAGCACGACGAAGCTCCGGACGCTGCGCCGCAAACACATGTCGATGGTGTTCCAGCAGTTCGGCCTCCTGCCCCACCGGAAGGTCATCGACAACGTCGCCTACGGGCTGGAGGTCCGCGGTGAGTCCAAGGCGGTCCGCCAGGCACGGGCCCAGGAGATGGTCGAGCTCGTCGGATTGTCCGGCTATGAGCAGTCCTTCCCCGATCAGCTCTCCGGCGGCATGCAGCAGCGCGTCGGTCTCGCCCGCGCCCTCGCGGTCGACCCGGAGGTCCTCTTCTTCGACGAACCGTTCTCCGCGCTGGACCCCCTGATCCGCCGCGACATGCAGAACGAGGTCGTCCGCCTCCACGAGGAGGTGGGCAAGACCATGGTCTTCATCACCCACGACCTCCAGGAGGCGCTGAAGATCGGGGACCGGATCCTCATCATGCGCGACGGCGAGATCGTCCAGGTGGGCACCCCCGCCGAGGTGGTGGCCAACCCGGCCGACGACTACGTGCGCGACTTCGTCTCCGAAGTGCCCCGTTCGCACGTCCTGACCCTGCGCTACGTGGTCCGGCAGCCGCGCCCCGGCGAAGCGCTGGACGGGCCCATCATGCAGGCCGACCAGGTGGTCCGCTCGGCCGCCGGTCAGGTCCTGCATTCCTCGCTGCCCGTCCGCGTCTTCGACGGCGAGGACTTCCTCGGCGTCGTGGATGACGACGACATCCTGCGCGTGGTCGTGGCCGAGGAAGCCCCGTGAGCACGTCCACGACCGCCCCTGAACGCCCGGCCACGGCGGCCGGAGAGCCCACTGCCGGCGTCGACCAGGCTCCGCCGCTCAGCATCTTCCGGCGGCACTGGCGGAGGACGGTGCTGGTCGCCGTCGTCGTCCTGTGGCTCATCCTCTGGGCCGTGCTGAAGGGCACTCAGACCCTGGAGATCGGCGGCGCGGACAAGACCGACATCCACCTGTGGCTCAACAGCGTCCGGGACGCCTTCGACTCGGCCCGGGACACCTCGGCGTTCTTCCAGTACGTGGTGCAGCCCATCACGAACGGCGTCAACGGCCTCGTCACGGGCCTGCAGAGCCTGTTCAGTCAGGGAAGCGCCACGCGGCCGGTCCCCGAGGTGGGCTGGCTGGGCGTCGTGGCGCTCCTCGCCTGGCTCACCTTCACGTTCGCGGGACTCCGCTCCACGATCCTGGTCACGGTCTGCGTCCTGCTCTTCGGCTTCTTCGGCTACTGGCAGCAGAGCATCGACACCCTGATCGTCACCTTCGTGGCGGTGATCCTCTGCGCGATCGTGGGCCTGCCCCTCGGGATCTGGATGGCCAGGAGCCCGCGGGTGTCCGCCATCTTCACCCCCGTGCTGGACCTGATGCAGACGCTGCCGTCCTTCGCCTACCTCGCGCCGCTGGCCCTGGTGTTCGGCATCGGCCCGGCCGCGGCGATCGTCACGACCATCATCTACTCCCTGCCGCCCCTGGTGCGCATCACCGAACACGGCATCCGGAACGTCTCCCCGACCACCCTCGAGGCCGTGACCTCGATGGGCGGCACCGCCTGGCAGACCCTCGTCAAGGTGCAGCTGCCCATGGCCCGGCGGACGATCGTGGTCGGCATCAACCAGTGCACCATGGCCGCCCTCTCGATGGCGACCATCGCCGCCCTGATCAACGGCCCCGGCCTCGGCCAGCCGGTCCTGCAGTCGCTGCAGTCCCTCGATGTCGGCGGCGCTTTCGTCTCCGGCCTCGCGATCGTCCTCATGGCCGTCATGCTCGACCGCACGACGACGGCGGCCTCCGAACGCTCCGCCGTGGCCGCCCGCTTCCAGAAGCGCTCCCGCTCGGGTCTGATGCCGGGACCGCGCAAGCGCCGCACCCTCGTGACCGCGGGGGCCGTCGTGGCGGCGATCGCCGTCTACCTCTCGCACAACTACCTGGCCCTCGCCAAGTTCCCGTCCTCCCCGGACCTCGGGACCCCGCTCGCCAACGCCATCTCCGCCGCCACGCAGTGGATCGTGTCCACGTTCGCCGGCTTCACCGGCTGGCTCAAGGACACCGTGACGGCGCTCCTTGTGGACCCGTTGCAGTCCCTCCTGGCCCAGTCCCCGTGGTGGGTCATGGTCATCGTCCTGCTGGGAGTCGCCCTGGCCCTCGGCGGTCTGCGGGCCGCCGCGGTGACGCTGGTCTGCGAGGCGGTCATCCTCGGCACCGGGCTCTGGAACGAGAGCATGAAGACCCTGGCCACCACCCTCGTGGCGACCCTGCTGGTCATCATCGCGGCGATGGCACTGGGCGTCTGGATGGGGCGGAGCAAAGTGGTGGACTCGGTCATCCGGCCGGTGCTGGACGCCCTCCAGACCATCCCGTCCTTCGTTTACCTGGTCCCGGCGCTGGCCCTGTTCGGACCCACCCGCTTCACCGCCATCATCGCGGCGTTCTGCTACGGGGTCCCCATCGCCACCAAGCTCGTGGCCGACGGGATCCGGGGAGTCTCCCCCGTCACGGTGGAGGCGTCCGAGTCCATGGGCACCACGTCCTGGCAGATGATCTCCAAGGTCCAGCTGCCCATGTCCCGCTCCGCCGTCGTGCTCGCCGCTAATCAGGGCCTCCTCTACGTGCTGTCCATGGTCGTGGTCGGCGGCCTCGTGGGCGGCGGTGGGCTCGGGTACCTCGTGGTGGCCGGCTTCTCGCAGTCCCAGCTCTTCGGCAAGGGTCTGGCCGCCGGCATCTCGATCACCGCACTGGGCGTCATGCTCGACCGCATCACCAAATACACCGCGGCCCGTCTGGGCCGGGTCTGACAAAGGAAAATGCCATGAAGAAAACGAATCACCAGCGTGGGGGCGCAGCACGCTTGAGGAACACGGCCCTCGCCGCGGTCTTCATGACGGGCCTGCTCGGACTCACGGCCTGCGGCGGGGACATCTCCTCGGCGGGTTCCTCGTCCGGAGCGGCCGCGGCGTGCGGCGCCTTCAACGTCGCCGTGAACCCCTGGGTGGGCTATGAGGCCGACGCTTATGTGGTCGGCACCGTCGCCAAGGAGAAGCTCGGCTGCACCGTCAACTACAAGACCCTGAAAGAGGAAGTCGCGTGGCAGGGCTTCGGCAGCGGTGAGGTCGACGTCGTCCTGGAGAACTGGGGCCACCCCGAGCTGACGGACAAGTACATCAAGCAGCAGAAGACCGCGGTGGACGCCGGACCCACCGGCAACACCGGCGTGATCGGCTGGTACGTGCCGCCATGGATGGCCAAGCAGTACCCGGACATCACGGACTACAAGAACCTCAACAAGTACGCCGATCTCTTCAAGACCTCGGAGTCCGGCGGCAAGGGACAGCTGCTCGACGGCGACCCCTCCTATGTCACGAATGACGAGGCCCTGGTCAAGAATCTGAACCTGAACTTCAAGGTGGTCTACGCGGGCAGCGAGCCCGCCCTGATCCAGGCCTTCCGTCAGGCGGAGCAGAAGCACACCCCGCTCCTCGGCTACTTCTACGAGCCCCAGTGGTTCCTCAACGAGGTGCCGCTGGTGAAGGTCAACCTGCCCGCCTACACGGCAGGCTGCGACGCCGACGCCGCGAAGGTGGCCTGTGACTACCCGAAGTACGAGCTGAACAAGATCGCTTCGAGCAAGTTCGCCTCCTCCGGGAGCCCGGCCTACAAGCTGGTGAAGAACTTCACGTGGACCAACGCGGACCAGAACGCCGTCGCCGGCTACATCGCGAAGGACGGCATGAGCCCGGAGGCCGCGGCCAAGAAGTGGATCGACGCCAACCCGGACAAGGTGGCGGCCTGGCTCAAGTAAACGTCCCCGGGGTGGAGCCGTCCGCGGCTCCGCCCCGGGTTCGCCACATCAACAGAATGGAGAGCAGCGCATGTCAGGAAACAGAGCAGTAGCCTACAAAGCGCCCGGAGTCGTGGAGGTCATCGACACCGAGTACCCGACGTTCGAATTGAAGGACGGGCCGGGGGTCAACCCGCTCAACGTGGGCCGCAAGGTCCCGCACGGTGCGATCCTGCGGACCGTCACCACGAACATCTGCGGCTCGGACCAGCACATGGTCCGCGGACGCACCACGGCTCCCCAGGACCTCGTCCTGGGTCATGAGATCACGGGCGAGGTGATCGAGGTGGGGCCCGACGTCGAGTTCCTCAAGGTCGGCGACATCGTCTCGGTCCCGTTCAACATCTCCTGCGGCCGCTGCCGCAACTGCAAGGAGCGCAAGACGGGCATCTGTCTGAACGTGAACCCCGACCGCCCCGGCAGCGCCTACGGCTACGTGGACATGGGCGGCTGGGTCGGGGGCCAGGCCGAGTACGTCCTGGTCCCCTACGCCGACTGGAACCTGCTGAAGTTCCCGGACCGGGACCAGGCCCTGGAGAAGATCATGGATTTGACCATGCTCTCCGACATCTTCCCCACCGGATTCCACGGCGCCGTGACGGCAGGCGTGGGCGTGGGGTCCACCGTCTACATCGCCGGCGCCGGACCGGTGGGTCTCGCGGCAGCCGCCGGGGCGCAGCTGCTGGGCGCCGCCGTCGTGATCGTCGGCGACATGAATGAGGACCGCCTGGCGCAGGCCCGCTCTTTCGGGTGCGAGACCGTGAACGTCGGGGCGGGTGATCCCCGCGACCAGATCGAACAGCTGCTCGGGGTCCCGGAAGTGGACTGCGGCATCGACGCCGTGGGCTTCGAGGCCCGGGGGCACGGCAAGGACGCCTCCCACGAAGCGCCGGCGACCGTGCTCAACTCGCTCATGGACCTGACGGCCGCCGGCGGCGCGCTGGGCATCCCCGGACTCTACGTCACGGGCGACCCGGGCGGCATCGACGAGGCCGCCCAGCGGGGGTCCCTCTCGCTGTCGCTCGGCACCGGCTGGGCGAAGTCGCTCTCCTTCACCACGGGTCAGTGCCCGGTCATGAAGTACAACCGCCAGCTCATGATGGCGATCCTTCACGACAAGGTGCAGATCGCCAAGGCGGTCAACGCCCAGGCGATCCCCCTGGAGGACGCCCCGCGCGGTTATGCCGAGTTCGACGCCGGGGCCGCCACCAAGTACGTGCTGGATCCGAACGGCTACGTGCGGAACTGACACGAGGCGCCTGCGCGCACGGGCCCACTCCCCCGCGGGTGTGCCCGTGCGCGCCTGTCCCGAGCCCTCCCGGCGAGATCCGGGAGGGCTCTCTCCGCGTGCCCGGCGTCGCGCCCGGCGTCGTGCGGAGACCCGCGGAAAGCCGGTGGATGCGCCTCCGGGGAGTTTCGCCATAGTCTGTCCGAGTGGAACCCAGCACAGTGAATTCCCGGCAGCAGGTGGACCGCCAGTCCCGCATTCTGGATGCGGTGCTGGAGCTGCTCTCGCGCCATGGCATCTCGGGGGTCAATATGCGAGCGGTGGCGCGGGAGGCCGGCGTCGCGCTCGGACTCGTGAACTACTACTACGCGGACAAGCCCAGTCTCATCCGCGCGGTGCTCGGCCGGATCAGTGAAAGCGATCTGCGGCTGGTCGCCCCGGATCCCGAGGCGTCCCCCGACGAACAGCTCCGCACGGCGCTGCGGCGCGTCGCGGCGCCGGAGATCCTGACCACCCAGTACCTCTCCCTGCGTCTCCACCTCTGGGCCCTCGCCCAGGCCGACGAGGAGTTCGCCGCCATCAACGCCGAAGCGTTCGACCGGTATCTCGACGGGCTGGCCGAGCTGATCTCCAAGGCGAAGCCCACGCTCACGCCGGCGCAGTGCAAAGACCGGGCGGCCGACGTCGTCGTGGTGCAGAACGGCATGTGGCTCACGTCGCTGCTGGGCATCGATCCGTCCTCCATCGAGCGGAGCATCCTCCGCACGGAAGAGATCGCTTTCGCCGACTGAGCGGCGTTCCTCCCCCTCTCCACGCCAATGTGACGAGGCTTTTTCTCCCTGCCCGCAGCGCCCTCATCCGCGCCTGAACAGGCCCGACAGGCACCGGCCCGCACCCCTTTGAACAAATGTCCAAACTGGGTCTTGAACGTTTGTTCAAGCTCCGCTAACCTCGAAAATATGACCCGCGTCACACCGGCGTGGGTCGCGCGGAGCAGACGCCGTGCTTCCGCTCGAGGTGCAAGGAGACTTCATGAGCAACAGCAGCTACGACTACGTGATCGTGGGCGGAGGAAGCGCCGGCTCCGTGCTGGCCAACCGCCTGAGCGAGGGCGGCACCCGCAGCGTGCTGGTCCTGGAAGCGGGCCGCAGTGATTACCCCTGGGACCTGTTCATCCAGATGCCCGCGGCCCTGACCTTCCCCAGCGGCAACCCGTTCTACGACTGGCGCTACGAATCGGACCCCGAACCCCACATGGGCGGCCGTCGCGTGGCCCATGCCCGCGGCAAGGTCCTCGGCGGTTCCAGCTCCATCAACGGCATGATCTTCCAGCGCGGCAACCCCCTGGACTATGAGCGCTGGGGCGCCGACGCCGGGATGGAGACCTGGGACTACGCCCACTGTCTGCCTTACTTCCGCCGCATGGAGACCACCCTCGCAGCGGACCCGGACGACGAGTTCCGCGGCCACGACGGACCCCTCGTCCTGGAACGCGGCCCGGCCACCAACCCCCTCTTCGGCGCGTTCTTCCAGGCCGCCCAGCAGGCCGGATTCCCTCTCACCGACGACGTCAACGGCTACCGCCAGGAGGGTTTCGCCCCCTTCGACCGCAACGTCCACAAGGGCCAGCGCCTCTCCGCCTCCCGCGCCTACCTCCGTCCGAACCGCGGCCGCCCGAACCTGACCGTGCAGACCCGTGCGTTCGTCACCAAGGTCAACTTCACGGGCGACACCGCCACGGGCGTCACCTACCGCCACAACGGCAAGACGCACACCGTCAACGCCGGCGAGGTGATCCTGTCCGGTGGCGCCATCAACACCCCGCAGCTGCTGCAGCTCTCCGGCGTGGGCGACGCGCAGCACCTCCGGAACTTCGGCATCAAGTCCGTGATCAACCTCCCCGGCGTCGGCGAGAACCTGCAGGATCACCTCGAGGTCTACATCCAGCACGCCTGCACCCAGCCCGTCTCCATGCAGCCCGCGCTCGACGTCTGGCGCATGCCGTTCATCGGTCTGCAGTGGCTCCTCGGCCGGAAGGGTCCCGCGGCCACCAACCACTTCGAGGGCGGCGGTTTCGTCCGGTCCAACGAGGACGTGGCCTACCCCAACCTCATGTTCCACTTCCTGCCGGTGGCGGTGCGCTACGACGGCCAGAAGGCCGAGGCCAAGCACGGCTACCAGGTCCACATCGGCCCCATGTACTCCGACGCCCGGGGCAGTCTGAAGATCCGCTCCTCGGACCCGACCGTGCACCCGTCCATGATCTTCAACTACCTGTCGACCGATCAGGACCGCCGCGAATGGGTGGAAGCCGTCCGCATCTCCCGCGACATCCTCGGCCAGTCCGCCATGTCCCCCTACAACGGCGGCGAGATCTCCCCCGGCCCCTCGGTCCAGACCGATCAGGAGATCCTCGACTGGGTGGCCAAGGACGCCGAGACGGCCCTCCACCCGTCGTGCACCGCCAAGATGGGTCCGGCCTCGGATCCGATGGCCGTCGTGGATCCGCTCACCATGCGCGTGCACGGCACCAAGGGCCTGCGCGTCGTGGACGCCTCCGCCATGCCGTACGTGACCAACGGGAACATCTACGCCCCGGTGATGATGCTGGCCGAGCGAGCCGCGGACCTCATCCTGGGCAAGGAGCCGCTCGCCGCGCAGCACACCGAGTTCTATCGCCACGGCGTCTCCCCACTCGAACGGGACCAGTCCGCCAACGGCCAGCCAGTGAAGGGTTGAGAAGATGACCGTGACACCCACCGAGACGAAGACCATCCGGGGCCTGTACATCGACGGGTCCTGGCAGCAGGCCGCCGACGGCGGGACCACCACCGTGCGCTGTCCGGCGGACGGGCAGGAGGTCGCCGTCGTCGTGTCAGCCACCGTCGAGGACGCCGAGCGGGCGATCGCCAGCGCGCGCAACGCCTTCGACGAGGGCCCGTGGCGCCACAAGACCGACATCGAACGCGGCGAGGTCCTCCTGAAGATCGCGAGCCTGCTCGAACGCGACAAGGCCGCGTATGCGCGGGCCGAAGCCCTGGACACGGGCAAGCGCCTGGTCGAGGCCGAGTACGACATCGACGACATCGCCTCCTGTTTCCGGTACTACGGCAAGATCGCGGGCCTCGACGCCGGCCGCGTGATCGACACCGGACTGCCGAACGCCATCAGCCGCGTGGTCTACGAACCGCTCGGCGTCTGCGCCCTCATCGCGCCGTGGAACTACCCGCTGCTGCAGGCCGCCTGGAAGGTCGCCCCGGCGCTCGTGGCAGGCAACTCGTTCGTGCTCAAGCCCAGCGAGCTGACCCCCTCGACGTCCATCCTGCTCATGGAGACGCTGGCTGAAGCCGGCGTCCCGGCCGGCGTCGCGAACCTGGTCACGGGAAGCGGCTCCAAGGTCGGACCGGTGCTGAGCTCCGATCCGCGGGTGGACCTCGTCTCCATGACGGGAAGCCTGGCCACCGGCCAGACCATCATGGCGTCCGCGGCCGAGACCGTGAAGCGCATCGCCTTCGAACTCGGCGGGAAGAACCCGAACGTCGTGTTCGCCGACGCCGACTGGGACGCGGCACTGGACAACGCCCTGACCGCGGTGTTCCTGCACTCCGGTCAGGTCTGCTCGGCCGGCGCCCGGCTCGTGGTCGAGGAGAGCATCGCGGACCGCTTCGTCGCCGGGATCGTGGAGCGCGCTCAGAAGATCCGGATGGGCGGCCCGTTCGACGCCGATGCCGAGACCGGTCCGCTCATCTCCGCGAAGCACCGCGACCAGGTCCACGCCTACGTCCAGGCGGGCATCGCCGAAGGGGCCGAGCTGCTCTGCGGCGGCTTCATCCCCGACGACGGTCCGCTCGCCGACGGCTACTTCTACCCGCCCACCGTGCTCGGCAACTGCCGCTCGGGTATGAGCGTGCTGCAGGAGGAGTCCTTCGGCCCCGTGCTGACCGTTGAGACCTTCCGCACCGAGGCCGAGGCGGTGGCGATCGCCAACGACACCGAGTACGGCCTGGCGGGCGCGGTGTGGACCTCGGACGCGTCGAAGGCGCAGCGGGTCGCCGGCGCTCTGCGGCACGGGACCATCTGGATCAACGACTACCACCCCTACGTCCCCCAGGCCGAGTGGGGCGGGTTCGGCAAGTCGGGCATCGGCCGGGAACTCGGACGCGCCGGGCTCAACGAGTACCGCGAGGCCAAGCACATCTGGCAGAACATCCAGCCCGCACCCAGCGGTTGGTTCGGCTCCTCCGACTGAGCAGCGCCCACCGGCAGAACAGCAGCATCCGGTATTCCACGATCCGGCCGGGCGTGCAACGACGCGCGCCTGATCGGTTCCGCCGCCCCGTCTCCGGGGCGGCGGAACCGACGGGTCACCTGAACGAGGAGCACAGATGTCAGAAACACGCACCGCCACCGGTCCCGGCAAGACCGCCGACAGCAGCGGGATGGATGAGTTCGGCTACGCCCAGACTCTCGACCGCAGCATCGGGAAATTCGCCAGTTTCGCCGCAGGAGTCAGTTACATCTCCATCCTGACCGGCGTCTTCCAGCTTTTCTATTTCGGTTTCTCCACCGCCGGACCGGCGTACGCCTGGTCCTGGCCCATCGTCTTCGTCGGCCAGCTCATGGTCGCACTCTGCTTCGCGGAACTCGCCGGCCGGTATCCGGTGGCCGGTTCGGTGTACAACTGGGCCAAGAGGCTCAGCAGCGGCACCCCCTCCTGGCTGGCCGGCTGGCTGCTCCTGATCTCCTCGATCATGGCGCTCGGGTCCGTCGCCCTGGCCCTGCAGATCACCCTGCCGCAGCTGTGGAGCGGCTTCCAGTTCATCGGCGACGGTTCCGGCCCCTACGACTTCGCGATCAACGGCGTGGTCCTGGCCACCGGCATGATCGTCGTCTCCACGCTGATCAACGCGTTCGGCGTGAAACTCATGACCAAGATCAACAGCATCGGCGTCTTCGTCGAGCTCATCGCCGCCGTGCTCCTGGTCGCCGCCCTCTTCTGGCACGTGAACAACGGCCCCGAGGTCCTGCTGGACACCCGCGGTTTCGGCGAAGGCAAGCCGATGGGCTTCTTCGGGGTGTTCCTCATCGCGGCGATGGCCTCGGGCTATGTCATGTACGGCTTCGACACCGCCTCGTCCCTGGGCGAGGAGACGAAGGATCCCAAGAAGACCGCGCCCAAGGCGATCATCCGCGCCGTCACGGCGTCCTTCCTGCTCGGCGGCCTGCTGCTGTTCGGCGGCATCCTCGCGGCGCCGGATCTGAACGACCCGAAGCTGGGCTCCCCCGACGGCGGGCTGCAGCACATCGTGCTGTCCGTGCTGGGCGGCCCCTTCGGGAAGGCGTTCCTGGTCTGCATCGTGGTCGCCGTCGTCGTGTGCACGCTCGCGGTGCACGCCGCCGCCATCCGCATGATGTTCGCCATGGCCCGCGACAACAACCTCCCGTTCAGCCGCCAGCTGAGCAAGGTGGATCCGGTCCGCAAGACGCCCACGGTGGCCGCCATCGTGATCGGCGTGCTGGCGATCATCCCGCTGCTGGTGAACATCACCCAGCCGGCCATCTTCACCATCCTGTCCAGCATCAGCATCGTGCTGATCTACCTGTCGTATCTGCTGGTCACCGCGCCGATGCTCCGTCGTCGCTTCCAGAAGCGATGGCCGCTGAAGGACGACGGCACCGAGGTCGGTTTCAGCCTCGGAAAATGGGGCCTTCCCGTGAACATCCTGGCGGTGCTGTGGGGCGGGGCGATGACGCTCAACCTCGTGTGGCCACGCCAGGAGATCTACAACTCCGTCCCGCCGTTCGAGTGGTACTTCCAGTGGGGCGGGGTGATGTTCGTGGTCGGGGTGATCGTCATCGGCACGCTGCTCTACCGGCTGAAGCTCCGGCATCAGACGGGTGTCCTCGCCGAGCACGCCGCGGCGGCAGAGGCTCCGGAGGTCCCGGCGGATGCCGCCGACGGGACCGGCGCCGCGGAAGCCGGCGACCTGGCCCTTCAGCCGTGCCCCGTGCATCACCGCCACCATCGGCGAGCGCCGGCCCTCAGCGGCGCCGGAACCGCCCGCTGTCCTTACGAGCCGCAGGGAAACTAGCGCCGTCACCTCGGCGCAGGTTCCAGGACGAGCCCGGCTGGTCATCGACCGGCCGGGCTCTTCCGTGCCCTCTCCCGGCTGAGGATCAGTGTTTCCCACGGACGGTGCACACCCGGGGCCAGTATCCGTCGGAAGAGGCACCCCGCCGGGGGGGGCACCCGTGGACGGCGCCGTCCACCGTCTTCCCCGGGCTGAGGTTCTTTCCCCCGCAGCTGGAGCACCGGCGAAAGACCACAGGCCAGGGGGTTCCCGCGGGGACGGCCCGGCCACTCGGCGACCAGCTCCTCCCGCACGGTCCACCCTTCTCCCCCGGCGGTCCATCTCCCGCGGAAGCACAGTCCAGACACGACACAGCTCCGCCCCGGCCACGGAGTGCGTGACCGGGGCGGAGCTGTAGGGGGTGACTCGGATCAGCCGCGGATGCGCTCCATCGAAGGGTCGTAGAGCGGCTCCGCCGTCACGGTGGCGGGGATCCGCTCACCGAAGTACTCGATCTCCACCCGGTCGCCGATGCCGACGGCGGTGGGCAGCCAGGCGTAGGCGATCGGGCGGTGGATCGAGAAGCCGTACGCGGCACTCGTGACGTACCCGGAGGCTTCGCCGTCGACGTACACGGGCTCCTTGCCCAGCACCACCGAGCGACCGTCGTCGATCGTGAGGCAGCGCAGCGTCTTCTCCGCCGGCTGCTCCTTGCGCTCGGCGAGCGCCTCGGCGCCGGTGAAGCCCACCTTGTCCTTGGCCACGGAGAAGCCGAGACCCGCCTGGTACGGGTGGTGCTCGGTGTTCATGTCCGTGCCCCAGAGACGGTATCCCTTCTCCAGACGGAGGCTGTTGAAGGCGCCACGTCCGGCGGCGATGATGCCGAACTCCTGGCCCGCTTCGAACAGCAGGTCCCAGAGCTTCAGCCCGTACTCGGCGCTCGTGTAGAGCTCCCAGCCGAGTTCGCCGACGTAGGACAGGCGCATCGCGGTGACCGGGATGCCGCCCACGGAGATCTCCTTGGCGCGGAAGTACTTCAGGCCGTCGTTGCTCAGATCGTCATCGCTGACCTTGCCGATCACCTCGCGGGCCAGAGGACCCCACAAGCCGATGCAGCAGGTGCTCCCGGTGATGTCGCTGACGTGGGCCCACTGCGACGGGTCCGCGGCGGACTGCCGGCGGGCCTCCGCCCGCAGGTAGTCGAAGTCCACGTTGCTGTTGACGCCGAGCTGAAAGCGCTCGTCCTCGAGCCGGGCCACGGTCACATCGCTGCGGATGCCGCCGTCGTGCTCCAGGAGCAGACAGTACGTGACCGCGCCCGGCTTCTTGGTGATGTTGCCGGTGCTCAGGCGGTGCAGCAGCGCCTCGGCGCCCGGGCCGACCACCTCGAGGCGCTTGAGCGGCGTCATGTCATACAGCGCGACGGCGGTGCGCGTCTTCCACGCTTCGGCGGCGGAGATGGGCGAATGGAACATGCCGGACCAGGACTCGCGCTCCGGTGCCTGCCACTCGTCGGGGAGCTCTTCGAGGAGCCCGCGGTTCGCCTCGAACCAGTGCGGGCGTTCCCAGGCGGAGGCCTCCAGGAAGAAGGCACCCAGTTCCTTCTGGCGGACGTGGAACGGGCTCACGCGCAGGTCCCGCGGGGATTCCTTGGGCTGGAGCGGGTGCAGGATGTCGTAGATCTCGACGAAGTTCTGCTGCGAGGTCTCCGAGACGTAGTCGTCGGAGGTCTGCACCTTTTCGAAGCGGGTGAGCTCCGTGCCGTGCAGATCCGTGCGGGAACGGCCCTCGATGAGGAGTTCAGCCACGGCCTTCGCGACGCCGGCGGAGTGGGTCACCCAGACCGCCTCGGCGACGAAGAAGCCGCTCAGGTCCGGGTGCTCGCCGATGAGCGGGCCTCCGTCGGGGGTGAAGGAGAAGATCCCGTTGAAACCGTCCTCGATCTCCGCGTTCCGCAGTGCCGGGAGCAGGTCCTGGCTGTCCTCCCAGGCCGGGAGGAAGTCCTCCAGCGTGAAGTCCAGGCGCGACGGCATCTTGTGATCGGACATCTCCTCGGCGGAGACCTGCGGCAGCCGGGTCATGTCGACGGGCATCGGGCGGTGGGCGTAGCTGCCGATGCCGATGCGGTCGCCCCATTCGCGGTAGTAGAGGTCTTTGTCCTGGTAGCGCAGGATCGGCTTGCTCGCGCCCTTGGGCAGCTCGTTGACCCCTTCCAGTTCGGGCAGCGGCGTCGTGACGGCGTACTGGTGCCCGAGCGGCAGCAGCGGCACTTCAAGCCCGACCATCTTGCCCAGCTCGCGGCCCCAGAACCCGGCGCAGGACACCACGATGTCGGCGGGGATCAGGCCTGCGTCCGTCTCGACGCCGGTGACCTTGCCGCCGTCGCGGGCGATGCCGGTCACGGTGGTGGAGCCGCGGAACTCGACGCCGCGCTCGCTCGCGCGTTCGATGAGCAGCTGCACGGCACGGGCCGCGAGCGCGAGACCGTCACTCGGGATGAGCAGGCCGCCGAGGATCTCGTGGCCGTCGCTCAGAGCGCCCGTGGTCAGCAGGGGGTAGTGCTTCTCGCACTCGTCGGCGTCGATGATGCGGCTCTCGACGCCCCAGGAGGTCATGAGCCCCATCTTGCGGTGGAGGTCCTTCAGCCGCTCCGGCGTCGTGGCCAGCTCGAGGCCGCCCACCTGGTTGAAGCAGGACTGGCCGTCCTTGCTCAGACCCAGGAGCTTCTCCACCGTGTAGGTGGCGAACTGGGTCATGGTCCGGGAACCGTTGTTCTGGAACACCAGGCCCGGCGCATGGGAGGTCGATCCGCCCGCCAGCTCGAGGGGCCCCTGCTCGACGACCGTGACGTTCGTCCAGCCGCGACTGGAGAGTTCGTCCGCGAGGTTGGTGCCGACGATGCCGGCGCCGATGATGACGACTCGTGGTGATGTGCTCATCTTCTTGTGTTTCTCCTGGTTCGCGTCAGCGGAAAACGACGGTTCGGGTGTTGTTCAGCAGGACCCGGTGCTGGCAGTGCCACTGCACGGCCCGGGACAGGGCCTGGGACTCGGCGTCCCGGCCGACGGTGGCGAGGGCGTTCGCATCCAGGCTGTGGTCCACCCGGAACACCTCCTGCTCGATGATCGGGCCTTCGTCCAGATCCGCCGTGACGTAGTGCGCGGTGGCCCCGATGAGCTTCACCCCGCGGTCGTAGGCCTGGTGGTACGGCTTGGCGCCCTTGAAGCCCGGGAGGAACGAGTGGTGGATGTTGATCGCCCGGCCGCGCAGGGTCTGGGTGAGACCGTCGGAGAGGACCTGCATGTAGCGGGCCAGCACCACCAGATCGGCCTGATACTCCTCCACGAGTTCCAGCAGCCGCGCCTCGGCCTGGGGCTTGGTGTCGGCGGTGATCGGCACGTGGATGAACGGCAGACCCGCGGCCTCCGCCATGGCCCGCAGGTCCTCATGGTTGGACACCACGACGGCGATCTCCGCCCCCAGGCTCCCGGCTCGCCACCGGAAGATGAGGTCGTTGAGGCAGTGGCCGAACTTGGACACCATCACCAGCAGGCGCTGCGGCTTGCCGTCGTGGATGGTGAAATCCATGCCGAATTCCTTGGCCACGGCGGCGAACTCCGCGCTGAGGCCTTCGACGGTGACATCCTCGTCGCCGGAGGTGAAGGCCGTGCGCAGGAACAGCTTGCCGCTGACCTGGTCGTCGAATTGCTGGTGCTCGATGATGTCGAAGCCACGGTCCGCCAGGAAGGCGGTGATGGCCCGGACGATCCCGGGCCGTTCCGGACAGGCGAGGGTGAGGACATACTGGGCCGTGCTGGTCTTGGCGGGGTTGGTGAGGTTTTCGGCGGTCGCCTCGCCGGCGGTGCGGCTTTCAAGAACAACGGTCACGATCTACTCCTGGATCTTGAGACGTGCTGAGGGTGACAGGGGGTGACGGAGAGGTCAGGCGTCGATGACCAGGTCGGTCTTCGCCGTCGAGCAGCAGGGCAGGAACTTCCCGGCGGCGATCTCCCGCGCCCGGATCCCGCCCTGGTGGTTCATGTCGACGTCGCCGGAGAGCTTGACGACCTTGCAGGAGCCGCACATGCCTTCCTTGCAGTTGGCGCCGATCCTCACCCCGGCGCGCTGCGCCACCTCGAGGATGTGCTCGCTGGGGTCGATCCGGACATTGACCCCGGTGCGGAGGAAGGACAGGGTGAGGCTTCCGGCGCCCACCGTGGTGAAGCCGGACGGGTCAGGGGCGCCCGGTGCGGGCGCCGCCTCGGCGTCGGGTGCCGCCGTGCCCGCGGCTTCCAGCGGCAGCCCCGTGGCGTCGAGCGTGCCGTCCTCGTCGTAGCCGGGTTCGTAGATCCCGAACGCGGCCGGCTGGCTCTCGAAGTACTCCTCGGGGGATTCCGCGATCTCCTCGGCGATCTCCTCCGCGATGTCCGAGGCCAGCGCGATCTCCTGCTGGTACTCCAGCAGCGTCTGGCGGTTCCCGGTGAAGAACTCCATGTAGATCGAGGTGTCGTCCACCCCGACCTTCCTCAGGAGCTCCGTCGCGGTGTTCAGATATCCCTCCGGTCCGCAGGCGTACACCTGCCGGCCGTTGGCGTCGGGGGCGACCTCGTCGATCATCGCCGCGCTGAGCCGCCCGCGCAGGCCCTGCCATCCCTCCGGGACGCCCCGGTCGCCGAGCGAGTAATGGACACGGATCCGCGAATCCACGGAGGCGATGTGGTCCAGTTCCCGCTGGAAGGCGAAGCCGTCGGCTTCCGCGCCGTGATAGAGCACGACGACGTCGGCCTGGCCGGGCAACGAGTGAATGGTGCGGACCATGGACATGATGGGAGTGATGCCCGCTCCCGCGGCCAGCAGGAGATAGCGGGCACGGCGGTCCGCATCCGGCAGATGGAACGCGCCGACCGGCCCGAGCATGTCCAGCACGGTGCCGGGCCTGACGTTCTCGTGGATCCACGGCGAGACCGCGCCGGCGGCATCCCTCTTCACGGAAAAGCTGAAGGTCCACGGCTGGGTGGGTGAGCTGGACAACGAGTAGCTGCGGTCCACTGGATCCTCGTCGTCCCCGTTCACCGGGAAGGCGATGTTGACGTACTGGCCCGCACGGAACGCGAGCGGCGCCCCGTCGCCACGGCGGAAGACGAAGGTCATCAGACCGCCCGCCTCGGGGATGATCTCGACGCACTCGGCCATGAACTCCTGCGGGTGCCACGGTCCCAGCGCCCGGGCGGCCCGGGCGGGGGTCTCGGCGCCGCCCATCACCCGGTTCCAGGGCATCTCCAGGCCGCGGATGCGCTGGGGTTCCCGGACCACCTGCTGCGTGAGGACTTCGGTCATGCCAGGTGCTCCTGCACGCGGTGCACGTACCAGTTGATGAACGCCTCCACCTGGTACTCGCTCTTCATGTACGGGCCGGGTTCGTAGGCGGGGCTCGCGGCGCCCTGCTGGCAGAGTTCCACGAACGCCTTGTCCTGGATGTTGGTCTGCTTCCAGGTGTAGGTGAGCTTGTCCAGGTCGTAGTCGACGCCTTCCACGGCGTCATCGGCCACCAGCCAGGTGGTGCGGACGAGCGTCTGGTGCTCGTTGATCGGGAACACGCCGAACGTGATGACGTGGTCGCTCATGAAGTGGAACCAGCAGTTGGGCTGGAGGTGCATCGAGCAACGGCCCAGGCGGAAATCGCGCAGGTCGCCGAGGAGCTTCTTGGACAGCCGGCGGCCGTCGGCGGAGAACGACTCGCCGTCGCCGTCGAGGGCCTCACGGGAGATGCGGATGCCGGCGATGCGGGTGTCGAGCTCCTCCACCACCTGGTGCGGGAGTCCGTATCGGTCGCAGCGCGCTTCGAGGTCCGACTGGGCCACCTTGTTGCGCTCCCAGACCTCCTCGAGGTGGGTGGGGATGAGCCCCTCCGTCAGACCCCAGGTGGGGAACAGGGAGCAGGCGAGCTCGGGGTGCCCGTCGCAGTGGTAGCACTCACGGTTGTTCTCCATGACGAGCTTCCAGTTGCCCTCTTCGATGATGTTCTGCTGGTAGGCAATCTTCGTCTTGGCCAGCTCGTGAGGCGCCAGGTACGGCTCGAAGATTTTGGCGGTCTCGTAGAAGTCGGTGGGCGGTTCGGCCGCGAGACACACGAAGATGAGCCCGGCGACCTCGAGGCCGTGGGCCTTCTTGAGCGCGAAGCAGTTCTTGTCGAACTTGGCCTCGCCGGGCGCGGAGGCATGGATCAGGTTGCCCTCGGGCGAGTACGTCCACGAGTGGTACCCGCAGACCAGGTTGCCGGTCTGCCCCGCGGCCTTGGTGAGCACGCGGGCGCCGCGATGGCGGCAGACGTTGTGCAGGACGTTCACGCCGCCGTCGTCGTTGCGCAGGACGATCAGGGAGTAGGGGCCGTAATCAACCGTCACATAGTCCCCCGGCTCCGGCAGTTCCGCCGTGCTCGCGGCGAAGATCCAGTGCTGCCCGAAGATGGCTTCCATGTCCAGCTTGAAGATCGTGGGGTCCGTGTAGAACGGGGCATCGAGTGAATATCCGGTGCGCCGGAACTCGAACAAGGCGGAGATCTCGGCCAGCTGCTCCACGGGCAGTGTGGCGGCGAGTCGTCCGCGCGAGCTGAGGGGAGCGTTCGCTGGAGCGGTCATGGGTTTCCTCCCGGGGAGACACGAGGGGCGAGGTGCGCGACAGGCTTGTCATGATGAGATTAGGGTCACATTCCACGCAGAAAAAGCGCGAGATTTTGCGAATATCCATGCAGAATTAGCGCATGATCGATGTCAGGCTCATCACACTCCGCGTCTTCGGCCAATGCGGCACCATCGGCGCCACCGCGGAGCTCACGGGCTACTCCCCCTCGGCGGTCTCCGCACAGCTTCGCGAGCTGCAGCGCGTCCTCGGAATGCAGCTGCTCACCAAGGATGGACGCGGCCTCCGCCTGACGACCACGGGCCGCATCCTCGTCGCCGGCTCGGACGCCCTGATCGCGGAGTGGGAACGCCTGCGCGCGGCCGCCATGGAGGCCGGGGACCAGGTTCAGTCCCACTTCGGCCTGGGAGGATTCTCGACGGCGGCGGCCCACCTGCTCGCCCCGCTCGCCGCGACGCTGCGGTCCACGCGGCCCCTCGTGGACGTCCAGGTGCTCGAAGCCGACCCGGCCCGATGCTTCGACCTCCTGGTCGCGGAGCGGATCGATCTGGCGGTCATCATCGCGATGCAGTCGGAGGCTCAGGAGGAGGACCAGCGCTTCGAGAAGACCGTTCTGCTGGATGATCCGCTGGACGTGATCGTCCCCGCCGATCATCCTCTGGCGTCGCGGGACGTCGTGACGCTCGAGGAGCTGGCCTCGGAACCGTGGATCACGGAGGCCGTCGGCTCCACCTACCACTCGCTCTTCACGGCGGCATTCACGGCGGTCGGCGTGACACCCCGGATCGCTCACGAGGCCTCCGAGTGGGAGACGATGATCGCCTTCGTCGGCGCGGGCCTCGGCGTCGGCCTGCTGCCACGGCTGGCGCCGTTGCGCGGCGCCGAGAACGTCGTGCGGCTGCGGATCACGGGCAAGGGGCGGCCCTCGCGCCGGATCATCGCCGTCGCCCGCCGGGGCAGCCTCGGTTCGCCGTTGATCCAGGAATCGCTCGGCATCCTGCAGGCCAGCGCCCATCAGATCCTCACCGCCCGCCTGGACGAGGAGGACTGAGCGCCGCGCCGTCGAGGGGCCTTTACCCTGTCAGTCGGCACGGAGATACTGGCAACGGGGATCCGTGGTGAACCGACGATGTCTGGAGGACCGATGGCCGGAGTGAACGAACCCTACAACGCACGGGAAGACGGCATTCCCCTGAAGAGCTCCGCCCGGGCGGTCGTGCCCGGCGTGAAGCTGCACGGCCCGACGGACGGCGCCAGCCGTCTGGAGATCACGGTGGTCCTGCGGCGCAGGACGGAACTGCCGTCCGCTGCGGCGGACGGCCATCTGACGGCCGCCGAACTGGCATCGGAGTACGGGGCGTCCGACGACGACGTGCGGCTCGCCACCGAGGTCTTCACCCGGCTGGGTGCGGACGTGGTGGAGTCGGACCCTGCGTCTCGGCGTCTGCGGCTGTCCGGCACGGTGGAGCAGCTGAGCAGCATCTTCGGCACCACGCTGGAGGATGCGACCAGCACCGCGCCGGACGGCGCCACGGTGCACTACCGTCACCGGCTGGGTGAACTGAGGATCCCCGCCGAGCTGAACGGCATCGTGATCGCCGTGCTCGGCCTGGATGACCGCCCGCAGGCCCGCGCCCACTTCCGCATGCTCCCCCGCACGACGGCGGGAACCAGCTACAGTCCCGTGGAGCTCGGCCGCGTGTACGGCTTCCCCGACGGCACCGACGGCTCAGGTCAGACGGTGGCCATCATCGAGCTCGGCGGCGGCTACGCTCAGGCCGATCTCGACGCCTACTTCGCGGGGCTGGGACTCGCCACACCTCAGATCACGTCCATCGGCGTCGACGGCGGCGCGAACCAGGGCGGGAACGACCCACAAGGTGCGGATGGCGAGGTCCTGCTGGACATCGAGGTGGTCGGGGCTCTGGCGCCGAAGGCTGCGATCCAGGTGTACTTCGCCCCCAACACGGACGCCGGCTTCCTGGACGCCGTGGTCGCCGCGACGAAGGCCGCTCCGTGTGCCATCAGCATCAGCTGGGGCCAGAGCGAGGACCAGTGGACGGCCCAGGCCCGCGACGCCTTCGATCAGGCCCTCGCCGATGCCGCTGCGCTCGGCATCACCACGACCGTGGCCGCCGGGGACCGTGGCAGCAGCGACGGCGCGGCCGACGGAAAGGCTCACGTGGACTTCCCGGCTTCGAGCCCGCACGCCCTGGCCTGCGGCGGGACGAGGCTCGAGGCGGATCCAGCAACCGGCGCGATCCGCTCGGAGACGGTGTGGAACGAGGGCCCCGACTCGGCGACCGGCGGCGGGTACAGCAAGGTCTTCCCCCGGCCGTCCTGGCAGTCGCCGTCGGCCGGGAAGTCCGGGCGCGGCGTGCCGGACGTCAGCGCCGTCGCAGATCCTCAGACGGGCTACCGGATCCGCGTGGACGGCAAGGACATGGTGATCGGCGGCACGAGCGCCGTCGCTCCGCTCTGGGCAGCGCTCATCGCCCGCTTCGCGCAAGCCGGGAACCGGCGTTTCGGGCTCATCCAGCCCTCGCTCTACGCCGTGTCCTCAGGGTTCCGGGACGTGACCGTCGGCGACAACGGCAGCTACCACGCGGGGCCCGGGTGGGACGCCTGCACGGGCTTGGGCACGCCCGACGGCGCCGCGCTTCTGGCGGCGCTGAAAGGGTGACGGCAGCGCCGGGACCACCGCGCCCGGAGACGACACCGCGAAGGTCCGAGAAAGGAATGACATGACCCACCCCCGCCTCGCAGCACTGTGTTTCGATGCCCGGGATCCTGCCGCGCTCGGCGTCTTCTGGTCCGCGGTCCTGCGCCGGGACGTCGCCGCGGACGGCGACGGGGCCGTGCTCGAAGCGACACACGGCCCCGACTTCCCGGTGCGATTCCGGCCCAGCCCCGAGCCGAAGACCACCCCGAACCGGTACCACTTCGATCTCACGAGCTCCTCGCCCGAGGACCAGGCAGCCATCGTAGACAGGGCACTGGCCCACGGGGCGCAGCATCTCGACGTCGGCCAGCGTCCCGAGGAAGGCCACGTGGTCCTCGCCGATCCCGAAGGCAACGAGTTCTGCGTGATCGCTTCGGACAACCGGTTCCTGGCCGGAACGGCGGCCATCGGGGCGCTGTCCGGCGACGGCACCGAGCGCGTGGGCCACTTCTGGGCCGAGGCTCTCGGCTGGCCCCTGGTCTGGGATGAGAACGAAGAGACCGCGATCCAGTCCCCCGACGGCGGAACCAAGATCACCTGGGGCGGCCCGCCCGTGCGCCCGAAACTCGGCGTGTCCCGCCTGCGCTTCGAACTCGCCACGCCCCGGGAGACGCTGACCGAGACGGTGGAACGCCTGGTGGCACTCGGCGCCTCCACCGCGGACATCCCGCCGTCCGCCGATGACGACGGCGGCGTGGTACTGGCCGACCCGGACGGCAACGAGTTCACCCTGCTGGCGTTGTAGCCGGCGTTGTCGTCCGTCGGCAGGCGGCGGCCCTGCGCCGGCACCGCGGCATTACGCCGAGCTGCTCGCCCGGTGCCGTGCCCTCGCTCCGCGCCGTGCCTTCATCCAGTTCTTGCGAGCCCGCGTCGCGCTGCCCGGAAGCACCCGGAAGAGCGCCTTCGGCACGGCGCCGGAGAAGACGTACGTCTTCCCGTCGCGCTCCAGGGCGAACTCCGGTTTGCCCTCCGGGGCCGTCGAACCGGCGCCGAGGGACAGGGCGAAAGCGCACTTCCCACCGAAAGCCAGGTAGCTCTCACTCACGTTGACATCCTCAATCCTCGGGGCGGGCCACCGATGGCAGACCTCCGGCACCGCCGCATCACTCTGATGAGTGGCACGGGACCCCGGATCGTGACGTGATCCGGAGCCCTGGATCCGTCCGGGGCCGATCCGAGACGAGTGGGGTGGACCGAGGGCCTCCACTTGCATAGGCTGACGTCAGACGCCGTGTATGCGCATACAGTCCCCTCGCGGAAGGTGGTCCTCGTGACCCACGAAGTGTTGCCCCGTCAGACGCCCGAACAGCTCGGTGTGAATCCCGCCGGAATCAGGTCTTTTCTCGATGCCGTCGGACAGGCCGGCATCGAAGTGCACAGCCTCGTGGTCGCGGTGGACGGCGCCGTGATCGCCGAGTCCTGGTGGCATCCCTATGACGCCTCCACACCTCATCTGCTGTATTCGCTGAGCAAGAGCTTCACCTCGGTGGCAGCCGGCATCGCCGAGGCGGAGGGGCTGCTGCACCGGGACGACCGACTGGCCGATCGCCTCCCGGAGGCCGCGGGGTACGGCGAAGCGACGATCGCCGACGCCCTCCGCATGTCGGTGGGACACCTCCTCGACCCGGTCCTCGATCCGAGCGTCGAACTTCCGGTCACCGACGACGGCCTCCTCCAGCTGCTGTCCGCATACCACCCGGAGCGGCCTCCGGGAGAGATCTTCACCTACGACCAGCTCGCCACCTTCGCGGTCGCGAAGATCATCGAACGGGCCGCCGGGACCTCCCTCCTCGAGTACCTGCGCCCCCGCCTCCTCGATCCCCTCGGCATGACGGAGGCGAAGTGGGCCGGCGGCGAGTCCAACCCTGGGTTCACGGGCCTCCACCTCCGCACGGAATCGATCGCCGCGTTCGGGCAGCTGCTCCTGCAGCGCGGTGTCTGGCAGGGCCGTCGGCTCGTGCCGGCGGAGTGGATCGACCAGGCCACGTCGGCGCGGATCAGCAACGACGCGGACCACCGGTTCCCGCCGGGCCAGCCGGTGGACCGGGACAGCTCGCTCGGCTACGGGTATCAGTTCTGGATCGGCGACCACGGTTATCACGCGGGCGGCGCCTACAGCCAGCTGTGCATCGTGCTGCCCGGGGTCAACGCGGTGATCGCCCTGACCGCGTCGACCGTGCTCGGCCAGACGCTCCTCGACGCCGTCTGGGAGCACCTGCTCCCCGTGCTGTCGGCCCGGGGAGCAGGTGCTCCGACGGTCGATGCCGACCCCGTGGACAGCGCGGCCCTCTCCCGTCGCCTTCTGGAAGCGGCGATTCCCGCGCCCACGGCCGGCGCCCAACGCCGAGCCGACGCCCAGGCGAAAGCCAACCTGGGGATGCTGGCGGGACTCGTGCTGGCGCTGCGGGGCGACGCTGCGCCCGCGGGCTGGGCGGAGGCCGCCGAGCGTGCGCCGGAGTGGACGGCCCTGGCCGCCCAGGCGATCGGAACCGAGGGCGCACGGCTGGCGCCGCCGTCGTCGTACAGCGTCGCCGGTACCGTCTTCAGCCGCGCTCCCGTCGAGCCGGGGCTCCCCGAAGCGCGCTTCGGCGGGCTGGGCGGCACGGACCTGCCGGAGCTCGAGTCAGTACGGCTCGACGGTGACACCCTGACCCTGACGCTCGACGGCGCGAGCTATCGCCTCCGCGTCGGCGGCGATGACTGGGCGCGGGGTGAGCTGCTGAGCGATCCGCCGGTCCGTTTCGCCGTGCGCGGCGGCTGGGACGGGACGGACGCGTTCGAGGCCGAGCTCCGAATGATCGAGGGCCCGCATGTGGGGTTGCTCAGCCTCTCCCCCGCGACGGGGCATTTCTCCTTCACCTGGCGGGAACCGACGCTCGTGGGACGGGGCCTCGCGGGCTACCAGGTGTGAAACCTGCGCTCAGGCACAGCCGCAGCTGCGGCCCAGGAGCATCGCCACCGGCAGCACCATGTGCCGTGCAGTCCCCGGCGCCTCCAGAGCCTCGGTGAGCAGTTCGACGGCGACGCGCCCGAGCTCGTCCATGGGCTGGCGGACCGTCGTGAGCGGCGGATCCGCCAGCCGGGCGGCGTCTATGCCGTCGAAGCCCGTGACGGCGACGTCCCCGGGGACGGCGATTCCGTGCTCCACGAGCGCGGCCTGCACCCCCAGCGCCGTCTGATCGCTCGAGCAGACGATCGCATCGGGAAGCCGGTCCGCGAACGCCGGTTCTGCGGTCAGCAGTGCTGTCACGGCGGCGTACGTGGCGGAGCGGGACCCGGCGTCCACGAGCGGCTCCCCCGGAACCTCCAGACCGCGCTCCTCCAGCGCCGCGGTGAAACCTGCGTGCCGGGCGGCGTGCTCGGCGCCCGTGGCCGAACCGGCGAACGCGAAACGGCGGGCGGCGTGGTCGTCGGCCAGATGGGCCGTCAGCGCCCGCATGCCGCTGAAGTCGTCGACCCTGACCGAGGAGGCGGCCATGCCCTCCGGAACGAGCTGTGAGACGAGCACCATCGGGAGCCGCTGCGCCAGGAGCCGCAACTGCGCCTCCTCGATCGTGGCGGGCAGGACCACGAGACCGTCACTGCGGCGTGCGATGTCATCGAGCGCCACACCGCGGCCGTCGGCATCCTGCCAGCCGACCAGGAGTGGAAGCCGACGCAGGGTGCACTCGAGCTCGATGCCCCGCAGCACTTCGTCGGCATAGAGCGGGAACAGCCGGGGCCAGCCGCCGCGGAACTCGACGCGGGGCACCTCGCCCTCGGCGCTCGGCGCCGGGCTGCGGTCCCATTCATCGGGTTCGTGCCCACTGAACGAGTAGAAGCCGAGAGTGCCGGTGCTCCGCTCGGCGAGTCCGCGGGCCAGACCGCTGGGGAGGTAGCCGAGTTCCTGGACGGCGCTCTGGATGCGGTCCCGGAGCGTCTCGCTGAGCTTTTCCGGAGTGCGGAAGTACCTCGAGATCGACGCCGTCGACACACCGGCCGCCGCAGCGACGTCGTACACCGATGGACGCGCCTTCGTCACGGTCATCCCTCACTCCCTGTCCTCCGACGCCGGTCCCGGCATCGGCCACCCCGGAATGGGCCAGGGCCGCCGCCCCCAACGGTATCGGAAGAAGCGCCGCGCCAGCCCTTGTTTCCACGAATGTACGCGCATACACTCGTATCCACCAACCTCGGGTACGACATCCGTGCACCAACTCGATGAGGAGTTACATGTCGGTCCAGAAGAGAATCCCCGCTGCGCTCGACCCGTCGCCGGCCGTTCCAGCAGCCCTCGTGCACCTGGCCGACGCCGAAACGGTGCCTGGGGAACGGCAGACTCCGTGGTTCTGGGTGAGCTTCGCCCTCGCCTGGGGCGCGACCGGCGTCGCGCAGGGAATGGTCGGCGTCGCCGTGCCCCAGCTCCTGAAACAGTGGGATGCCGCGAGCGCCTCGGCGAACCTGAGTGTCCTGCTGACGGTGGGCGGCTTCGCCACGCTCGTGGTGACCCCGGTGTTCGGGCGGCTGAGCGACCGCTCGCGGTCCCGCCTGGGGCTGCGACGGCCGTGGATCCTGTCCGGGTCCCTGATCGCCCTGGCCGGCTACCTCGCCCTCGCCTGGGCGCCATCGCCCGCGTGGCTCTGGATCGGCATCGTGCTGAACTACGTGGGCTGGGGCGCGGTCGCCATGGCGCAGCACAGCCTCTTCGCGGATCAGATCCGACGCCGGATCCGTGCCATCATGTCGGCGGTCACCGGGGCGGCCGGAACCGTCGGCATCCTGGTGGGCACGATGATGACCGGGCAGCTCGCGTCGCTCGGACAGGCCTCGATGTTCCTCATTCCGGGGATCGTGGCGGTGGCGCTGTCACTCACGCTGTTCGTCACCCTGCGGGATCTCCGCCGGACCGACGCGCCTCCGCCGTTCAATCTGGAAGCGTTCATCAGCACCTTCTGGCTCAGTCCGCGCCGCCACCCGGATTTCGCCTGGGCCTGGATCTGCCGCTTCCTCATGACCGCGTCCATCGTCACGGTGACGAGCTACCTCTACCTGACGATCTCCGGGCGCTTCGACCTCGACGATCCTTCGGTGATCGCCGGAGTGCAGACCCAGGCCACGCTGGTCTTCACCGTGTGCAATCTGCTGTTCGCCTTCATCTTCGGCGTCATCTCGGACCGGACCAGGCGGCGCAAGCCGAGTGTGCTGTTCGGCGCGATGCTCAGCGCCGTCGGGCTCATCGTGGCGGTCGCGACGCCGGGTCTGCCCATCTTCCTCGTCGGGATCGCCCTGATCGGCGCGGGACAGGGCGCCTACATCTCGGCCGACGTGGCCCTGATGACCGAATGCCTCCCCTCGGTGGAGGAGGCCGGCAAGGATCTCGGGATCGTGGCGCTGGCGTATCTGCTGCCGAACATCTTCGTGCCGGTGCTCGGTTTCCTCCTGACGCGGATCGGCTCGCCCACCGGGGAGAATTTCGGGGCGCTCTACGTGGCGGCCTTCGTCATGGCGGTATTCGCCGGATTGTCCGTTCTCAGGATCAGGAGTGTGCGCTGATGAACTGCCTCAACGGGAAAGCTGACCTCGGATGAGGTGGAGACGAGGACGCTGGCGCCGGCCCGCCGTCGACCCGGCCGTCACCGCTTTCGAGAAGGCGGCGGCCCCGCTCAAGAAGCCTGAGCCCTCTGATGCCGCAGGGCGTCGCCGTGTGGCCCGGGAGAATGACGACCGGATCCAGGTGGAGTTCGCCGAAACACCGCTGGAGACCGCGACGGCAGATCACTTGGTCCCGGCGCATGACGCGCCTGACGTGCGAGTGCGGGTGTACTGGCCGGGCTGGGAGCCGACGTCCCCCGGGGCGGGGCTCCCTGTGCTTGTGTACTGCTATGGCGGCGGCTTCACGCTGGGCGGGATCGACTGGAGGGCCTGGGACGCCCGACTGCGACGGCGGGCGCAGGACGCCGGGGTCATCATCGTGGCGCCGGACTATGCGCACGCCCCGGAGCACCGGTTCCCGGTCCAGCCGGAGCAGTGCTGGTCGGCGCTGGAGTGGGCTTTTGAGCATGCCGAGGAACTGGGTGGGTCGCGGGACCGGATCGCGGTGGGTGGCGCCTCGTCGGGCGGCAACCTCGCCGCGGCGGTGACGCTCATGAATCGCGACCGGAACCGGATCCCGGTGCGGCTTCAGATCCTGGAGAACCCGGCTCTCGATCTCACGATCGGACATGCGGACATGAGCGGCATCGGCCCCAGCATGCCGCACGTCATCCTGGAGAAGGCGGGCCGGGCGCTCGTGGCCCAGTATCTCGGACCGGACCGGGCGCTGGCCCGCGAGCCGTATGCGTCACCTCTTCTCGCAGAGTCTCATGAGGGACTCCCACCCGCGGTGATCTTCACGGCGGAGCTGGACCCGCTGCGCGGCGACGGCGAGGCGTACGCCAGGGCGCTCTCGGCGTCCGGCGTCCCGGTGACGGCACTGCGGTTCGTGTCGCAGACCCACGAGTCGTTGGGGATCCCGGTCCCGTTCGCGGCGGGCGACTTCGCGCACCGCGCATGGGTGAGCGAGGTGGCGCGGCTGCGGGAGTGATTCGCGAGGAATCCCTCAGCTACGCTCGCTGGCCGGTCGCATCGGTGGCAGGCGCCTCCCCTCAAGGACGCGAAGCACTCACCACCGGTCCCCTTCGTCACTTTCAGAGCGGCCCGAAAACCTCCTGAGGATTCACCCGAAGGTCCAGAACGTCGAGGATCACGAGGAGTTGACGTTCTTCGTACTGGAAGTGGGACTCCATGATCGCTTCGATGCCTTCGAGGTGCGATTCGATCCGGTCCGGAGGGTCGGTTCGATCCACGGCGGCTCCAAGGCTTTCCAGCAGCACTCCGATCTGCACGTGGTCGTCTTCGAGTTTGCGGAGCACGGGTCGCAGTTCAGGGTGGGCTTCGGCGATCGCAGGGAACAAGAGATGGTCTTCGCCTTGATGGTGACCCGTGAGGGCGATGCAGAAGCCGTGACAGAACAGGAGCAGATCGCGGGACGTCGCAGGGTCCACGCCGTCCGGGCGCACCGCTGCCCGGGTGGCGCGGAGTGCTTCGCGCAATCGCTGATGGACGGCTCGCATCTCATTGCTCCAGGCGATCAGCCTGGTCGTCTCGGTTTCCTTGGTCATTCGGCAGCGCTTTCGAGGATCGGGTGGATCTCGATGGTCTCGGGGGTTCCGAGCCTGCTCGCCAGATCGACGGCTTCGGCCTGATCGGCGACCTCGATGACGAACCACCCGCCAAGCGTCTCGTCTCCGGCGACGACCGGCCCGGCGGACCGGCTGGTGGTTCCGTCTCCGGCGGAGCGGAGCGTGACAGGCCGGATGCCGGTGGGGCTGGTGTCGAGGGCTTCTCCCCCAAGGAGCTTCCCCGCCGCGGCGAGCTCACTGATCCAGTTTTCGTAATGGCTGCGGAATGCGGCTCGGTCCTGGGTGATGAGGCGACGGGAGGCGGGTGTCTCGAAAATGACGAGTGCGAATTTCATGAGGTACTCCGTTCGAGGATGGTCTTGTGCGGGGACGTCATCAGGAAGGCGGCGAAAGGCGGGCCAGGGCTCCGTGCTGGAGGGCGACCCAGCATGCGCCGTCCGGCCCGATGGTGAGCCCGTGCGGCTCCGCGCCCGGTGTTGGCAGGTCGAAGGAGGCGACGACGTGACCGCTCGGGCTGATGGCGCCGATGCGGTTTCCTGCCCACTCACTGAACCAGAGGACGCTCCCGCCGTCAGGCGAGCCGCCGTCGACGATCGCGTGCGGGCGTCCGTCCCTGTCCGGGAGCGCGTACTCGGTGATGTGGCCCTCGGCGGTGATCCTGCCGATCTGTCCCGCGGCGATCTCGGCGAACCACAGGACTCCATCGTCTCCCGCAGTGATCCCGACAGGGGCGGCGCCCGGAGTGGGCAACGGGTAGTGGGTGACCACACCGTCAGCGGTGATCCTTCCGATCGAGTTGGCCTGGTTCATCGTGAACCACAAGGCGCCGTCGGGGCCGCTGGTGATCGCTGAAGGGAAGCTCGCTGGATCAGGCAATGGATACCCGGTGAGCTGACCGTCAGTGGTGATCCGGCCGATGCGCCCCGTTTTGGTCTCGGTGAACCACAGTGCCCCGTCAGGACCAGCAGCGATGCCATAGGGGCCGCAATCGTTCAGCGGGTACTCGGTCACGGCACCGTCGAGGGTGATGCGGCCGATGGCATTCGCCCGGTACTCGGTGAACCACATCGCCCCGTCGGGACCCGTGGTGATGATCGTGGGCCCACTGCCTGCGGCGAGCTGGAACGTGGCGGGAAACCCGCCTGGTACCAAGCGGCCGATCTCCCCGCTCCCTTCCAGCGTGTACCAGAGGGCACCGTCGGGGCCGGTGGTGATCGCATAGGGGCCTGAACCGGGAACCGAGTGTTCGACCACCTGCCGGTCGATCGTCGGGTGCCCGGTAGCGTGACGCTCGACCCCTTGGTCATGTGGAGTGGTGGCCATGGCATTCTCTCCTTCGAGTCGCGGTGCGCAAGCCCCGAGTCACGGGGTTCATTTTTCCACTGTCGCGTGAGCCGGCAGGGGGAACAATCGCGAACACGGCAACGATCATTCACTGAATATGAATGATCAGCTCTAGGATCGAGACGATGAAGGCGGCGCGAGGCGGCCCGGAGCAGAGTGCGGAGGGTGTGCTCGTGGACATTCAGGACATCGAAGTGCTCCTCGTGCTCAGCGAGGAGCTGCATTTCGGCCGCACCGCGCAGAGGCTGCACCTGAGCCCGGCGCGGGTGACGCAGGTGGTCCAGCGCGCAGAACGGGAGATCGGCGGTGCCCTGTTCGAGCGCACCAGCCGTCGCGTCACTCAGACCAGCCTGGGCGTTCAGCTGCAGTCCGACTTGGATCGGGTGCGCACCGATCTGAGGGCCAGCATCGAACGTGCCAAGCGCCTGGCCTCCGGTGAGGTCGCGACGTTGCGTCTGGGGAAGGTCGGCTGGGATGTCATCGAGTTGAAACCCGCGATCGACCGGTTCGTCTCTGCCCGACCAGGTCTCGAGATCAAGATCCGCCAGATCCGATTCAGCGACCCCTTCGGAGCGCTCCGGGCCGGCGCCATCGACGCGGTCCTCGCGTGGCTGCCCGTCCTCGAACCTGATCTGAGCGTCGGCCCCCTCGCTTACACGGAGCCGATCCTCATGGCGATGGCCACCGACCACCCCCTCGCCGGCCGCGAGTCCGTCACACTCGAGGACTTCGGCGACTTCACCGTGATGGCAGGGGCTCGGCCTGACTATTGGCAAGACGCCATCGTTCCCAGAAGGACTCCCTCGGGTCGGCCGGTCACGATCGGAATCAATGTCGCCTCCTTCGAGGAGATGCTGCCCATCCTCTCCAGCGGCGAAGCCATCTCGCCCGTCCACGCCCACGCCGTCCGCTACGCCAGCCGTCCCGACATCACCTACCGCCCCATCACCGACGCGCCTCCGGCCAGGTGGGCACTGGTGTGGCGCACCAACGCCGAAACACCAACCATCCGCGACCTCGCGGAAGCCCTCACCCCTGACACGAAACCGCAGGGGCACCGAGGAGGACATTGGTGAGCCCAACCGTCGAGCGGGTGAAGGCGGGGAAAGTAGAAAACCCCGCCGTCAAGGAACGTGCTTCCTTGAAATGGCGGGGTTTTCGGTGGTGGGCCCTACCGGGATCGAACCGATGACATCCACGGTGTAAACGTGGCGCTCTACCAGCTGAGCTAAAGGCCCTTCTCTGCTGTCCGCGCTGCGGTCAACAGGTATCAACCTTAGCGGATCCCCAGTTCAGCGGGCAAACGGCGACGCCGCCGGAAACCCTGCCGCGGCACCCCTGAGGAGGCCGGCCGCCGTCGTCGTGCGCGGGTCAGTGCGCCCGGGGCACCGGCGGCGGGAGCAGCGCGCGGGCGAACGCCCGCAAGGTCTCCGAGGTGCCGCTGTGCAGCCGGACGGTGGCCAGCTCATCGCCCCTGGTCGGGCCCTGGTTGACGAGCACCACCGGGGTTCCGGTCTTGTCGGCCTGTCGCACGAAACGCAGCCCGCTCATGACCGTGAGCGACGTCCCGGCGACGAGCAGCACGTCGGCTTCCTCCACAAGCTTCAGGGCACGCGCCAGGCGAGGCTTCGGCACGTTCTCACCGAAGAACACGAAGTCGGGCTTGAGCACTCCCCCGCAGCGCGGACACGGAGCGACCACAAACTCGCGGGCCAGGGCGTCATCGATCTGAGCGTCGGCATCCGGTGCCTCGACGACACCCAGCTCCTCGGCTCGCTCGATGAACCCGGGATTGAGCGCGGTCAGCATCTCCTCGAGCGTCCGGCGCCGCAGCAGGTCACCGCACTCGGTGCAGATGATCTGGTCGACCCGGCCGTGCAGGTCCACCACGTTCTCGCTGCCGGCGTCCTCGTGGAGCCGGTCCACGTTCTGCGTGATGACGGCCTGGATGGCTCCAGCGCGTTCGAGCTCGGCCAGCGCGAGGTGTCCGTCGTTGGGCTCGGCCCATTTCACCCGCCGCCAGCCCAGATGATTCCGGGCCCAGTACCGTTGCCGAACCGCGGCGGACCCCATGTACTCCTGGAGCGTGATCGGATTCGAGGGGCGCGAATTCGGTCCCCGATATGCGGGGATGCCGGAATCGGTACTGATCCCGGCGCCCGTCAGCACCACCACGGCACGGGAGCGGAGAAGACTCAGAGCCTCCTCGAGCGCCTCGTCCGTGGTGATGTCGGTCATTCGGCGAGTTCCGCCAGGGCCTGCCGGTACGCCTCGAAGTCGCGTGCCTGGCCGCGCGGGTTGACCACGCCATAGCGGACCACCCCGTCGGCGTCCAGGATGAACGTGCCCCGCACGGCCATGCCGGATTCCTCGTCGAACACCCCGTACGCCCGGGCGGCTGCGCCATGCGGCCAGAAGTCTGCCAGGAGATCGAAGTCATAGCCCTGCTGATCAGCCCAGGCCCGCAGCGCGAACTTGCTGTCCACGGACACGGCCAGCACGCGGGCGTCGAGCCCGGAGAACAGGGAGATGTTGTCCCGGATCTCACACAGCTCACCCGTGCAGATGCCGGAGAACGCGAACGGGAAGAACACGACGACGGCGGGTCGGCCGCGCAGCGCGCTGAGGGTCACCTCTTCACCGAACTGGTTCACCAGGGTGAAGTCGGGCGCCTCCTCCCCCACGGCCGGGGAAACCAGCCCCAGGGGGTTCGCCACTTGTTGAGACATCACTTCTTCTTCCGGAACACCAGTCGGGTCCCGGACCAGTCCTTCGCAGCGGACAGAGTCGATGTGCTGTGCAGACCTGCGGTGGGGGCGGCCTGCTGGATCTCGGCGGGAGGAACGTATCCCTCACGACCGGATTTCGGGGTCAGGATCCAGACCACACCGTCGCCTTCCAAGGCGGGAAGGACGTCCACGAGGGCGTCCACCAGGTCGCCATCATCGTTGCGCCACCACAGGATGACGGCGTCGACTACTTCCTGTTCATCCTCGTCCAGCAGCTCCGAACCGGTGATGTCCTCGATGTCCGCGCGGAAGTCGAAGTCGACATCCTCGTCGTATCCGAACTCCTGGATCAGGTCGCCGTCCTTGAAACCCAGACGGCTGGCAGTGGTGACGTCCGCGACGGCGTCGGCCTCGCTCACTCGTTCCTCCTCGTAGTAGGCCGGTAACTCCATTCCGGCCCGCGTCACTTCCCATTGTGATGCATGAGCGGCGCTTTCGCAGCGGTTGACACCGAATTGTCCTCAGGCGTCGCTCCGAGACCGGCGGACCGCGCGCAATGCGCAGGTCCCCAAATGCGAAGGCCACGATGTGAGGGCTAGAGTGATCCATGAACACGAGTGAGTCACGTCCGGAACCCCGGCCGTGCAGGACGAGTGACCAGTTGAGAGTGCCGGAATCACCTGACCGGCGCCCGGAAGCGATTTGCCGCGCGCGGTAGCCCCTGGATCAGCGAGGCGCCGCAGTTGCATCAAAGAGAGGTTTGACGTGGCTGCTGAAGAAATCACCCCTTCGATCCTGAGCGGTCTGACCGCCGGTGTCCCCGACGTGGATCCCGAGGAGACCAGCGAATGGGTTGAATCATTCGACGCGTTGGTCAAGGAGCAAGGCACGGAGCGCGCACGCTTCATCATGCGTTCCCTGCTCCAGCGTGCCGGCGCACAGTCCGTGGGCGTCCCCATGGTCACCACCACCGACTACGTGAACACCATCCCGGTGGACCAGGAGCCGGCTTTCCCGGGCAACGAGGAGCTCGAGCGCCGCTACCGCGCCTACATGCGCTGGAACGCCGCGATCATGGTGCACCGCGCGCAGGACCCGCGGATCGGCGTCGGCGGCCATATCTCCACCTACGCGGGTGCCGCGACCCTCTACGAGGTCGGCTTCAACCACTTCTTCCGCGGCAAGGACCACCCCGGTGGCGGCGACCAGGTCTTCTTCCAGGGCCACGCCTCCCCCGGCATGTACGCCCGCGCCTTCATGGAAGGCCGCCTGAGCGAGGAAGACCTCAACGCCTTCCGCCAGGAGAAGTCCAAGGCCCCGCACGGCCTGTCCTCCTACCCGCACCCGCGCCTCATGCCGGAGTTCTGGGAGTTCCCGACCGTGTCCATGGGCATCGGCCCCATGAACGCCATCTACCAGGCGCAGTCCAACCGCTACCTGCACAACCGCGGGCTCAAGGACACGAGCGATCAGCACGTCTGGGCGTTCCTGGGCGACGGTGAGATGGACGAGCCGGAGAGCCGCGGCCTGCTGCAGCTCGCCGCCAACGAGGGCCTGGACAACCTGACCTTCGTGATCAACTGCAACCTCCAGCGCCTCGACGGTCCCGTCCGCGGCAACGGCAAGATCATGCAGGAACTCGAGGCGTTCTTCCGTGGCGCCGGCTGGAACGTCATCAAGGTCGTCTGGGGCCGCGAGTGGGACGACCTGCTCGCGAAGGACCAGGACGGCTCGCTCGTCGACATCATGAACACCACGGTCGACGGCGACTACCAGACCTACAAGGCTGAGAACGGCGCCTTCGTGCGTGAGCACTTCTTCGGCCGCACCCCGCAGACCAAGGAACTCGTCGCGGACCTCACCGACGACCAGATCTGGAACCTCAAGCGCGGCGGTCACGACTACCGCAAGGTCTACGCGGCCTACAAGGCAGCCATGGAGTTCAAGGGCAAGCCCACGGTCATCCTGGCCCACACGGTCAAGGGCTACGGCCTCGGCACCCACTTCGAGGGCCGCAACGCGACCCACCAGATGAAGAAGCTGACCATGGAGGACCTCAAGGCCTTCCGCGATCACCTCCGCATCCCGATCACGGATGAAGAGCTCGAGAAGGACCTCTACAACCCGCCGTACTACCACCCGGGCACCGACGCACCGGAGATCAAGTACATGATGGAGCGCCGCGCGGCCCTCGGCGGTTCGGTGCCCGAGCGCCGTGCCAAGCACGACGAACTCGTGCTGCCGTCCGACAAGGCCTACGAGGTCGCGTACAAGGGTTCGGGCAAGCAGAAGGCCGCCACCACGATGGCCTTCGTCCGCCTCCTGAAAGACCTCCTCCGCGACAAGGACTTCGGCAAGCACGTCGCACTGATCGTCCCGGATGAGTCCCGCACCTTCGGCATGGACGCGTTCTTCCCGACGGCCAAGATCTACAACCCGAACGGCCAGAACTACCTGTCCGTGGACCGCGAGCTCGTCCTGGCGTACAAGGAGGCCGCGACCGGTCAGCTGATCCACCCGGGCATCAACGAGGCCGGCGCCGTCGCCGCATTCACCGCCGCCGGCACGTCCTACGCGACTCACGGCGTCCCGCTCATCCCGATCTACGTGTTCTACTCGATGTTCGGCTTCCAGCGCACCGGCGACTCCTTCTGGGCCGCCGCGGACCAGATGACCCGTGGCTTCATCATCGGCGCCACCGCCGGCCGCACCACCCTGACGGGTGAAGGTCTCCAGCATGCAGATGGTCACTCGCCGATCCTGGCCGGCACCAACCCGGCCATCCGCAGCTACGACCCGGCCTTCGGCTACGAGATCGCCCACATCATGCGGGACGGCCTCGAGCGCATGTACGGCCCGGACTCCGACGACCGGAACATCATGTACTACCTCACGGTGTACAACGAGCCGATCCACCAGCCGGCGCAGCCGGAGAACGTGGACGTCGAGGGCATCACCCGCGGCATCCACCACATCAGCTCCCCGAGTGTCGACGGCCCCCGTGCCAACGTGTTCGCAGCCGGTGTCTCCGTGCCGTGGGCCCTGGAGGCCCAGCAGGTCCTGGCCGACGACTGGGGCGTCGCCGCCGACGTCTGGAGCGTCACCTCCTTCAACGAGCTGCGCCGCGACGGCGTGGCCGTGGACGAGCACAACCTGCTCAACCCGGAGGACCTGCAGACCCCGTACATCACGCAGAAGATGGCCGACAACCCCCACCCGGTGGTCGCCGTCTCGGATTACATGCGTGCCGTGCCGGACCAGATCCGCCAGTACCTCCCCAACCGCTTCACCGCGCTGGGTGCGGACGGCTTCGGCTTCTCCGACACCCGCCAGGCAGCCCGCCGCTTCTTCAAGAACGACACTCACTCGATCGTGGTCGCCGTTCTCCAGCAGCTGGCCGCCGAGGGCAAGGTCGACGCGACCGCGCCGCGCCAGGCGATCGAGAAGTACGATCTGAACAATGTGAACGCCGGAACCACGGGCGGAGCGGGCGGCGACGCCTGATCCCCGTCCCCCGACGTGACTGAAAGCCGAGGCCCGCATCCCACCGGATGCGGGCCTCAGCCGTCGCTGCGCACAGCGTCAGCCGCGCACGACGACGGCGGGCGGGGCTCGCCGTCGTCGGCACCGCGGTCGTCACCCCAGGTGGGCTGCGGCTCAGTTGTAGCCTTCACACAAAGCACCTGGCACTAAGCTTCTTAGCATGACGCAGTCCGAAGGAAAGCCCTCGCCCACCCCGGCCGCCTCCGCGGACAAGGCGGAGACCCTGAAGAAGCTGCGCGCCAACGTCGGGCAGCTCTCGACGCGGACCACGCGGCAGCTCGAAGCCTCGCTCCCCTGGTACGCCCGCCTCAGCGCCGATGAGCGGTCCACGCTCGGCCTGGTGGCGCAGAACGGCATCGCGGCGTTCGTCACCTGGTACGAACGGCCCAGCTCCCCCGCGTGGATCCTGTCCGATGTCTTCGGCACGGCGCCGAGCGAGATGACCCGGGCCATCAGCCTGCAGAAAGCGCTCCAGCTCATCCGCATCGTGGTCGAGGTGGTCGAGGAACAGGTCCCCGTGCTCGCCCCGGAGAAGGCTCAGCCCGAACTCCGCGAGGCCGTGCTCCGGTACTCCCGGGAGGTGGCGTTCGCCGCGGCCGATGTGTACGCCCGCGCCGCGGAGTCCCGCGGTTCCTGGGACACCCGCCTCGAAGCGCTCATCGTGGACGCGATCCTGCGCGGCGAGAACACGGACGCCCTCCGGTCCCGGATCGCGGCTCTCGGCTGGAAGGCCCAGGAACGCTTCACGGTGGTGGTCGGCAAGACGCCCCTGGAGCCGAGCGCCAGCTACGTCAGCGAACTGCGGCGCACGGCCGGCCGCTATGCCGACGACGCCCTCGTGGGCATCCAGGGCGACCGGCTCATCCTCGTCCTCGGCGGCCTGCACGACCGCGAGACCTCCCTCGCCAGACTGAGCGAGCTGTTCGCTCCCGGTCCCGTGGTGCACGGCCCCGAAGCCGCGTCCCTCACCGACGCCAGCCTGTCCGCACAGGCGGCGTTCGCCGGGCTGACCGCTGCCCGCGCCTGGCCTGCGGCTCCCCGCCCGGTGGCCGCCGGCGACCTCCTGCCGGAACGGGTCATCTCGGGCGACGAGACCGCGCGGCGGCAGCTCGTCGCGGGCATCTACCGGCCTCTCCTGGCGGCCTCGAACGGCCTGGTCGACACGCTGAGCAGTTACCTGGAGCTCGGGCACTCGCTGGAGGCGACCGCCCGTGAGCTCTTCGTCCACGCCAACACCGTGCGGTACCGCCTCAAGAGGGTCTGCGACGTCACGGGCTGGGACCCGCTCATCCCGCGGGAGGCGTACGTGCTGCAGACCGCGCTGGCGGTCGGCCGCCTCGCTCCACCGCAGCGACCCGCGCACGACCGCCATGCAACGCGCCCACATTGACCCATTCTTGTAGACTTCCTACAAACAGGCCCCCTGAGCTTCGTTCAAGCAAACAGGCGGCAATGCCCCCTCGATTTGGAAAGCTGATTAAGTGCTAGCAATCGTCTGCCCCGGACAGGGCTCCCAGACCCCCGGTTTCCTCGCCCCTTGGCTGGAGGTCCCCGGCGTCGCCGAGCACCTGGCCGCCCTGAGCGAAGTGGCTCAGCTGGACCTGGCCGCCCATGGAACCACCTCCGATGAGGAGACCATCAAGGACACCGCCGTCGCGCAGCCGCTCATCGTGGCCGCCGGTCTGGTCTCCGCGAAGGCCCTCTTCGACGTCGAGCTCTCGACCCTTCCCGTCACGCTCGCCGGTCACTCGGTGGGCGAGATCACAGCGACCGCCCTCGCAGGCGTCCTCAGCGAAGCCGACGCCATGCGCTTCGTGCGGGAACGCGCGAACGGCATGGCAGAGGCCGCAGCCGTCACGCCGACCGGCATGAGCGCCGTCGTCGGCGGTGATCCCGCCGAGGTCCTCGCCGCGATCGAAGCATCCGGCGCCGCCCCCGCGAACGTCAACGGCGCCGGCCAGGTGGTGGCCGCGGGCACCTTCGAGCAGCTCGAAGCCCTCGCCGCCAACCCGCCGGCCAAGGCCCGTGTGATCCCGCTGAAGGTCGCGGGCGCGTTCCACACCACGCACATGGCCCCCGCCGTCGCCGCACTGGACGTGCTGCAGCACGAGCTGGACATCCACGAGCCGCAGGTTCCGCTGCTCTCCAACTACGACGGCCAGCTCGTCGCCAACGGCAAGGCCGGCGTCGCCAGCCTGGTCGCCCAGGTCTCCCGCCCGGTCCGCTGGGATCTCTGCATGGAGACTCTGCTGGCACAGGGCGTGAAGGGCGTCATCGAGCTCTCCCCCGCTGGCACCCTCGCGGGCCTGGCGAAGCGCGGCATGCCGGGCATCAAGACCGTCGCGGTCAAGACCCCGGCCGACCTCGACGCCGCCCTGGCACTCTTCGCCGAAGTCGAGCAGGATGCCGCTCCCGGCGGCAACGGCCACCATGCGGCAGGGAACGGCGAGGGCGCGCAGGCATGACCCCCGTCCTCCGGCAGAACGACGTCCGGGCAGGAACCCGCATCCACGGTGTGGGGGCCTTCCGCCCTGACGTCGTGGTGACCAATGACGACGTCTGCCAGTGGATCGATTCCTCCGACGAGTGGATCCGGCAGCGCACGGGCATCGTGACCCGGCGCCGCGCCTCCCAGGACGTGAGCGTCATCGACATGGCCGAAGGCGCCGCGCGCGACGCGCTGGCCAAGGCCGGTATCGAGGCCTCCCGCCTCGGGGCCGTCATCGTCTCCACGGTCTCGCACCCGTTCGCCACCCCGTCCGCCGCGACGGCTCTGACCGAGCGCCTCGGCGCGACACCGGCGCCCGCTTACGACGTATCCGCCGCCTGCGCGGGGTACTGCTACGGCGTGGCACAGGCGGACGCCTTGGTCCGGTCCGGCGCGGCCGAATACGTCCTGGTGGTGGGCGCGGAGAAGCTCTCCGACTTCATCGACAACCACGAGCGCACCATCTCCTTCCTCCTCGGGGACGGGGCCGGAGCCGTCGTGATCGGCCCCTCGGATGAGCCGGGCATCAGCCCGTCCATCTGGGGTTCCGACGGCAGCAAGTGGGGTGCCATCGGCATGACGCACTCGCTCAACGACATCCGCAGTCTGGAAAGCCTCGCCGCCGCAGGTGACGAGGACGCCGTCGTCGAGGCCGCCCGGAACATCTGGCCGACCATGCGCCAGGACGGCCCCACGGTCTTCCGCTGGGCCGTCTGGGAGATGGCCAAGGTGGCGCAGTCCGCGCTCGACGCCGCCGGCGTCACCGCCGAGGATCTGAGCGCCTTCGTGCCGCACCAGGCGAACATGCGCATCATCGATGAGATGGTGAAGCAGCTCAAGCTTCCCGAGCACGTCAAAGTCGGGCGGGACATCGCCGATTCGGGCAACACGTCCGCGGCGTCGATCCCCCTGGCCATGCACCGCCTGCTCGAGGAGAATCCGGACATCAGCGGCGGCCTCGCCCTGCAGATCGGCTTCGGGGCCGGTCTGGTGTTCGGAGCGCAGGTGGTCCGGCTCCCCTGAGCCTCACGACTTCCCGACCACAACTTCACAAGCACCGGTCAGCACAAGCTGGCCGTCAAGCCCCGGCAGCTGCCGGAACAACACAGAAAAGGAGCCGACATGGCTAGCAACGAAGAGATCCTGGCCGGCCTGGCTGAAATCGTCAACGAGGAGACCGGCCTGGCTCCCGAGGCTGTCGAGCTGGACAAGTCCTTCACCGAGGACCTGGACATCGACTCCATCTCCATGATGACCATCGTGGTGAACGCTGAGGAGAAGTTCGGCGTGCGCATCCCCGACGAAGAGGTCAAGAACCTCAAGACCGTCGCCGACGCCGTGAACTTCATCGCGAACGCCCAGGCCTGATCGCCTGCTGCCGGAGCTGACCATCCCGGGATGACCACATCCCGGGATGGCGCTCCCTGGCACGGCCGGCGTCGCGCCCTTCCCCGGAGAGGACGCGACCGCCCGCCCTGCCCGTGCCGGACGCCGTCCCAGGAGGCGCCCACCACGGCACTCCCCTGAACCTGACGCCCTACAGGGCAGACCCTTAGATCACTTGGAGAGTGACGATGCCTCGCAAAGTTGTCATCACCGGCCTCGGTGCCACCACGCCCATCGGTGGCGACGTCCCCACTCTGTGGAAGAACGCCCTCAAGGGTGTCTCCGGCGCGCGCACCCTCGAGGACGAGTGGGTCAGCACCTACGAGCTCCCCGTCACTTTCGCAGCCCGCTGCTCCGAACCGGCGTCCGAAAAGCTCAGCCGTGTCGAGATGAAGCGGATGGATCCGTCCACCCAGTTCGGTGTGGTCGCGGCCCGCGAGGCCTGGGCCGACGCCGGCATCGAGGACATGGACAAGGACCGCCTCGGCGTGGCTTTCGCCACCGGCATCGGCGGCGTCTGGACCCTGCTGGACGCCTGGGACACGCTCAAGGAGCGCGGACCCCGCCGCGTGCTGCCCATGACCGTCCCGATGCTCATGCCCAACGGCGTGGCCGCGGCCGTGAGCCTGGACCTCGGCGCCCGCGCCGGCGCCCACACCCCCGTGTCCGCCTGCGCCTCCGGCACCGAGGCCCTGCACCTGGGCCTGGATCTGATCCGCTCCGGCAAGGCCGATGTGGTCATGTGCGGTGGCGCGGAAGCCGCCATCCACCCGATGCCGATCGCGGCGTTCGCCTCCATGCAGGCCCTGTCCCGCCGGAACGACGACCCGCAGCACGCTTCGCGTCCGTACGACGTGAACCGCGACGGTTTCGTCATGGGTGAAGGCGCCGGTGCTCTGGTGCTCGAGGCCGAGGAGCACGCCCTGGCCCGTGGCGCCCGCATCTACGGCGAGCTGGCCGGCACGTCCGTCACCGCTGACGCCTACCACATCACGGCTCCGGACCCCGAGGGTCTGGGCGCCACCCGCGCTCTCAAGGCCGCCATGTTCGACGGCCGCATCCAGCCAGAGGACGTGGTGCACGTGAACGCCCACGCCACTTCCACCCCGGTCGGTGACAAGCCCGAGTACACGGCTCTCCGTGCCGCTCTGGGCACCCACGTGGACGACGTGGCAGTCTCCGCCACCAAGTCCCAGATGGGTCACCTCCTGGGCGCCTCCGGCGCCGTGGAAGCCGTGCTGACGGCGCTGGCGGTCTACGATCGCAAGGCGCCGGTCACGATCAACCTGGAGAACCAGGACCCGGAGATCCCGCTGGACGTGGTTACCAAGACCGCCCGCGAGCTCCCCGCCGGTGACATCGTGGCACTGAGCAACTCGTTCGGCTTCGGCGGCCACAACGCCGTGATCGCGGTCCGTAACTACTGATCCGCACGCAGCCGCCTCAACGACGACGGCGCCGCTCACCAGATGGTGAGCGGCGCCGTTCTGGTTGGTGCGGGATTCCCTTGCCACGGCTGCGTTGCGTACAGCTTCGTGGCGCTTGCAGTCCCGACGGCTTTCACCTTCGGGGCGGGCCCATGGCTTGGAGGGCGGGCCGTCCCGAGGAGGTGCGCGTGGTGCTGGGCGTTAGAGGGAGTCAGCCCACCTGGTGGAGCCAGCGGACGTTGGAGCCTTCCGAGGCGTGACGGAACGGCTCCAGTTCCTCATCCCAGGCTTCGCCGAGAGCGAGCGACAGCTCGTGGTAGACGGCGGCGGGGTCACCGGCGCCGGCCTCGTAGGCGAAGCGGATGCGGTCTTCGGAGACCATGATGTTGCCGTGGGCGTCGGTGACGGCGTGGAAGATCCCGAGTTCCGGGGTGTGGGACCAGCGGCCTCCATCAGTGCCGGGAGAGGCCTCTTCGGTCACCTCGTAGCGGAGGTGGGTCCAGCCGCGGAGGGTGGAGGCGAGCTGGATCGCCGTGCCGGGAGCACCGGTCCACGCCAGCTCGGCCCGGAACATTCCAGGCGCGGCAGGCTGAGCCACCCACTCCAGGGTGGCCGAGTCGTCCAGCAGCGATGCGACGGCCCACTCGACGTGGGGGCACAGCGCAGCTGGGGCGGAGTGCACGAACAGCACTCCCCGAGTCATTGCAACAGACATCCCATCCTCCTTAGCCGTAGGTACGTCTTCCCCAACGCCCTCGACTCCGCGAAGTCCGGTGATTCCTGTTTCGCCTTCTTACAGGCTCTTGAGTTGTCTGTGGCCTTGCGGCACCGTCCGATGGTTCAAGCACTACTTGAACCCCGGCGCTGGTTCTTATTGTGCCGCAGGCCGGTGAATTGTGCCAGTGGCGGGGTCGCCTTCGCCGCGCGCACGGCGAGGCATGCGGTTTTCAGGCTCGCGGATGAGCCTGGCGGTAGCTGTCCCTGAGGCGTTCGACGGAGACATGGGTGTACAGCTGGGTCGTCGCCGGGGTGCTGTGGCCCAGGAGCTCCTGGACGGCACGGAGTTCCGCTCCGCCGTCCAGGAGGTGGGTGGCGGCCGTGTGGCGGAGAGCGTGGGGTCCGGTGGCCGCGGTGTCCCCCAGTGTGGCGAAGCGGTCCGCCACCAGACTGCGGATCTGCCGCGGATCCACTCGCCCGCCTCGCGCACCGAGGAAGAGCGCAGGGCCGCTCGACGCCGTGACGAGCGCGGGCCGTCCCCGCCGCAGCCAGTCGACGATCGCGCGGGAGGCCGGAACGCCGAAGGGAACGGTACGCTCCTTGTCACCCTTACCGAGGACCCGAAGTGTGCGGCGTTCCAGATCCACATCGTCCACGTCGAGGCCTACCAGTTCCCCCACCCGGATGCCCGAGGCATACAGGGTCTCGACCACGGCGAGGTTACGGAGTGCGACAGGATCGGCCTCCTGGGCCGCGGCCTGCAGATCCTGGAGCACCTTGTCCATCTGTGCCGGGCGGAGCACAGTGGGCAGGCCGGAGGTCTTCTTCGGTGACCGCAGACGGAGCGTGGGGTCCTGCGTGATCCCACCTTCTCGGAGGAGCCACGCGAAGAAGGTCCTGGCACTGGCTCCATGCCGCGCCAGGGTGGCCCGCGCCATCCCCCGGGCCGAATGGTCGGCCAGCCACTCGCGGAGGAGGTGGAGATCCACGTCATCCCAAGACGTCGCCCCGGCCTTCGCCGCGAATTCCTGCAGCTGCCGGACGTCCGTGAGGTAAGCCCGCAGCGTGTTCCCGGACCGGCCCCGCTCGCCCGTGAGGTACCGGGCGTACTCGTCCAGGATGCTGTCCTGGAAGGGGGCTGGTTTCTGTGGCACCTCTCCACTGTGCCGTCCCCGTGGGCCAGGATCAAGCCGGACAGGGGCGAGCAGGACAGAGACTCCCCCGGCCTGGTCCGAGCCGGACCAGCCCGGCTGAGATCGCGTCTCGCTGGACCAGGGGGCGCAGGTCAGGCCGCGGTGAATCAGGCGGCGCCAGATCCGGTGGTGCCGGATGTGCGCCTGGTGGGTCTGCCCTGGCCGGATCGGGTGACCCACTCCCCTCCAATCTCTTATGCGGGATTTCTCGTCGGCCCTCGGCGCCAGAGCAGCCCGACCGACTCCGCCAGTCCGAGCACCTGGAGCCGCCCGAGCCCCGCACGGACCGCCAGGAGACTGAGTCCGGCGACCACGCAGAGCTTCTCCGGCGGGACCGGCGTTCTCAGCGGCAGGGCGTCCAGGAGGATCAGATCCTCAAGGGTCAATCCGTCCTGTATCGCCGCCTCCGCCCGATGCCGAACGTCGCCGCTCGGATCCGGTTCACCTCCCAGCAGTTCAAGAACCTCCTGAACGTCGGTGACGAGGACTGCCCCGCCGTCGCGCAGAAGACGGTGACAACCGGCGCTGTTCGCCGACAGCACGGAACCGGGAACAGCAGCGACGGGTCGTCCCAGGGCCTCGGCGTGGTGAGCCGTGTTCAGGGCTCCGGACCTCCACCGGGCCTCGACCACCACCGTCGCCCCGGCGAAAGCGGCGATCATCCTGTTCCGTTGAAGGAAGCGGTAGCGCGTGGGAGCCGCGCCGGGAGGGACCTCCGCCAGCACCAGGCCACGGCGGGCGACAGTCCTCAAGAGCTCGTCGTTACCGCTCGGGTAGAAGCGGTCCAGCCCACCCGCCATGAAGGCGACGGTCGGGGCCCGGCTTCCGCCCGGATCGGCGCCGGTCAAGGCCGCACGGTGCGCGTGCGCGTCGATCCCGTAAGCCCCGCCCGACACCACGGTGAAGCCCTTGCGGGCCAGCCCATGCGCGAGGTCGGCGCTGATCGTGGCTCCGTAGGCCGTCGAGTCACGCGACCCCACCACGGCCACTGCATGCGCGGCGCCCGGGAGCAGTGATGGGTTTCCTCGGTACCAGAGCCCGAGCGGAGCCTGAAGGCCCAGGTCTGAGAGCTGCTGGGGCCAGTGCTCGTCCGACGGGATCAGAAAGCCGCCCCCGAGCCGTTGCAGGACCATCAGGTCACGCTCGGGCGCCAGGGAAGGCACCCGGGGCCGCCACCGGCAGAAGGCCGCTCCGAGTCCCTTCCACGACGTGTTGCCTCCCTCCTCAGCCAGCAGTTCGTGGAGGGATTGCTCCAGGCCCGGATCCGGTTCTCCTCCGGACGTGATGACGGCGAGTGCCTCCTCCGGTCCCAGGACGGCAACCAGGGCGAGCCCGACCGCGTCCTGCGGCTCGAACAGCCGGGTGAGCGACGCGCGGGCGAGAAGTTCGCTCATGCCGCTGCCTCCGGCGACCTCAGGGCGAGGGCGAGCCCCACGTGGTCGCTGTTCGGCGTCGTCTCGCCTGCCAGATCGGCCAGCGTCCAGGCCAGACGCAGGACGCGGTCGTAGCCGCGGGCGCTGAGGGAACCTCGATCCATCGCCGCGTCGAGAATGCGCGTGGTGACACGATCCGGCCGCAGGCCGCCTCGCAGGATCTTTCCCGGAACCATCGAGTTGGTTTCCAAGCCGAAGCGTCCGAGGCGCTCCCTCTGCGCTTGCCGTGCCCGGCGGACCCGCTCCCTGACCACGGCGGTGTCTTCGTTCTCCCCTTGCGAGTCGAGGTCCAAGCGGCTGATCTTCTGCACGCCGAGCTGAATGTCGACGCGGTCCAGCAGAGGTCCAGAGAGTCGCCCGAAGTAGCGTCGACGCGCCAGTGGGGTGCACGTGCATTCCAGGCCCTTGCCGCTCGCCTTCCCGCAAGGGCAGGGGTTCGCCGCCAGAAGCAGCTGGAAACGGGAGGGGTAGGACGCGGAACCTCCGGCCCGATGGATCACGAGTTTTCCGTGTTCCAAAGGCTGCCGCAGCGCATCAAGGACCCGTCGTTCGTACTCCGGCGCCTCGTCCAGGAACAGCACCCCGCGGTGTGCTCGCGAGGCGGCGCCCGGCCGTGGCAGTCCCGCCCCGCCTCCGACGATCGCGGCGGACGTGGCCGTGTGATGGGGATTCTCAAATGGCGGCTGCCGGATGAGTTCGGTGCGCACCTCGCCCTGGGTGGCCAGCGAGTGGATGCTGGTCACTTCGAGGGCGGCCTCGTCGTCCAGAGGCGGCAGAAGTCCGGGCAGGCGTTCGGCCAACATGGTCTTTCCCGCACCCGGTGGGCCGACCATGAGCATGTGATGTGCCCCGGCCGCGGCGACCTCCAGCGCGAAGCGGGCCTCATGCTGCCCGGCGACGTCCGCCAGATCCGGCACGGGAACCGGGAGCTCCGCAGTCTCCCCCTTGCCCTCGGATTCGGCGGGATCGAAATCCAGGTTCAGCTCCTTCGGATCGGCGCCGAAGTCGAACACCAGCCGGGCGAAGGTCCGATACGAGGACACCTCCGCACCAGGCACCAAGCACGCTTCAGCAGCGTTCCCCTGAGCCACGACCACCCGCGGATGACCGGCCTTCACCGCAGCCGCGACCGCCGGCAACACGCCACGCACCGGACGAAGCCGACCATCCAGCCCCAGCTCCGCCAGAAACACGACGCCCTCCGTGCCTCGGATCTCACCATTGGCAGCGATCGACGCGACGGCGATGGCCAGATCGAATCCCGAACCGCGCTTCGGCAAGGATGCCGGGAACAGATTCACCGTGATCTTCCGACGGCTCAGCGGAATCCCGGAATTCGCAGCGCATGCCCGGATCCGGTCCCGGGACTCCGACAGCGCAGCATCCGGCAAGCCGAGAATGACGAACCCCGGAAGCGTGTTCCCGATATCGGCCTCGACCTCCACCACCCGGCCCTCCAAACCGTTGAGCGCCACGGACAGGCACCTCCCGACCCCGTTCCGGCCCGCCATCAGCCGATCCCTTTCAGGTGCTCGATGACAGGTTCCTCGCCCCGCACGGCGATGACGGCGATCGCATCCAGCCTGCGGCGCGGAAGGCGCAGCCCTCGCTCCCTGATCCAGCGGCACGCCAGAAGATGCAACCGCGCCAGTTTCGGCGGGGTCACCGCCTCAAAGGGATGCCCATAGTCCAGGCTGCTTCTGGTCTTGACCTCGGCCACCACCAGGGTGTCGCCGTCGACGGCCACGATGTCCAGCTCACCCGCAGCGCACCGCCAGTTCTGCTCCACCACCCGGATCCCCTGGTCCTCCAAGAAATCCGCGGCAAGCTCCTCGCCCCGCTGCCCGAGCACGTCCTTCGCTCTCATGTCCCTCACCTCCACACCCAGTCTCGAGGCACGGAATAAAAGGGCAGACGAGTGGATCAGCGTATGTGGACAAACGCGAAAGCACCCCATCCCCAAGGCACCGCGGGCGGCTCACGACGCCACCGAACCCCTCGAATGGGGCCGCTCAGTTCTCCCGCAGGGAGGCGACAGCCCCAGGCGCGGGCTCCCCCATGTCCCGGCCACGGAACAGCAGCAGCGCCCCACCGAGCACGGTGACGGCACCACCGAGGCACACGGCCCACGGAACCAGTGAGTCACCGGCACCCGGAAGGGCGAACAGCAGGGACACGACGGCCGCGGCCACGAGAGAACTGAGCGCTGCGACGGACGCGGTCGTCGAGACGACCCGCCCGGTGAGCTCCGGCGGTGCGGCTTCCAGGAGGATGGGTGACTGCACCACGGCGTAGAGGCTGAACACGAACCCGCTCGCGAACATGAGCCCGAAGGACACGACATGATCCGGCGTCCACGCCAGCAGTGCGTAACTGATCCCCAGCGCGCCGAGGCTCGCCGCGAAGAGCCGATGGAGATCACCGCGGTTCACCAGCCGGTGAGCGGCCACCGCCCCCACGAAACCGCCCACCCCGAACAGGGACGAGCCGATCCCGTAGTCGATGAGAGTGCCGCCCTTCGTGTCCACCCAGAGCAGGACCAGGGCCACATTGTTGACTCCCAGCGGCACGCCGTACAGCACCGATCCGAGCAGCACGACCCGGAGCCGGCGCACCGTCCACGTGGCCTTCCAGCCCTCCACCAGGGCCGTGAGGAATCCCAGCCGGGTGCTCGGCGGCAGATCGTCCCCACGGCCGTTCCTGGAAAATCCGGCGAAGGCCAGCGCCGCGCCCACGGCGAACAGGCCGGTGATGAGGAGCAGACAGACTTCGAGCCCTGCAAGGCTGAAGGCGAACGGCCCCAGCGACGCGGCCACGATGCTCAGCCCGGTGAGCACGGTCATCGAAAGGCTCGACGCGTGACCCCGCTGCTCCTGTGGCACGAACCGCTGCACGGCCTTGGCACGCGCCGCCGTGAACAGCTGATTCGCGGTGGAACAGGCGACGACCAGGGCGAAGAGGATCACCGCCACGACCGGCACCTCAGCCCGGCCCAGGGAAGCCCCGGCCACCGCCACCGCGGCGAGCCCTGCGCGGGCCGCCGTCGAGATCCTCAGCGAGAGCGCGGCGCCCAGGGAATCGGAGAAGACACCCATCGCGGCCGCGCCGAAGATCCTCGGGATCGTGGACAGCACCACATAGGACCCGAGGAGCAGGGAGCGCACGCCCGGATCGGCAGCCGTTGCGGCGACGATCCAGCAATACACCACGGATTCCAGCAGGAACTCCGCGAAGACGGTCGCCGACATCACCTGCAGGAGGCGGCGGAACCGGGGAATTCGCAGGACGGAACCGCGCGCGTCACTCACGTCGGCCCGCCCACGGGGAGATCAGTTGCCCAGGTCTTCGGGCTGCGGCAGCCCCAGATCATCGTTGCGGGGCAGTTCCTCGACGTTGACGTCCTTGAACGTGATGACGCGGACGTTCTTCACGAAGCGGGCCGTGCGGTAGACGTCCCACACCCAGGCGTCGGTGAGCTTCAGGTCGAAATAGACCTCACCGTCGGCACTGCGCGCCTGCAGATCCACGTGGTTCGCCAGATAGAAGCGCCGTTCGGTTTCCACGACGTAGCTGAAAAGCCCCACCACATCCCGGTACTCCCGGTACAGCTGGAGTTCCATCTCCGTCTCGTAGTTCTCAAGATCCTCGGCACTCATGCCTCCATCTTCCCCCAGGTGGGACGCGAGTGCACACCGGCTCGTGGGCGGGCCGTCAGCCTCAGAGGAGTTTCCAGCTCCTGCGGTGATGATCGCACGGCCCGAGCTGCCGGATCGCGTCCTTGTGCGCGGCGGTGCCATACCCCTTGTTGACGTCCCAGCCGAACGCCGGGTGCTCCTCGGCCAGCGCTGCCATGATGGCGTCGCGCTCGACCTTCGCCAGGATGCTCGCCGCCGCCACGCCCTGGCAATCCATGTCCGCCTTGATGCGCATGGTCACCGGGATGTCGCGGATGTCCACGGCGGGCGCGACGACGGCGGTCCCGCCGCCGCGGGAGCCTGCTGGGCCGCCGTCGTCGGCCGGGAGAGCCGTGCTCGCCAACGCGTCGGCGGCAGGCGCGAACTGGTCGAAAAGGGACTCCTCCGGCCTCTGGAGCCAGTTGTGCTTGCCGTCCAGCAGGACGGCGTCCGCCCGCCCGCCCGCGGCCACGACACCATGCCAGGCACGCTGCGCGGCGAGAGCCAGAGCCTCGACGATCCCGAAAGAGTCGATCTCGGCCGCTTCGGCGTGTCCGACGGCGCAGAACGCGGCCCACTCGCGGACGACGGGCGCGAGTTCCTCGCGGCGCGCCGCCTTGAGCAGCTTCGAATCCCGCACGTCCGGCAGCTCGACGAGGGCTGTGAGGTCAAGGACGGTCAGCCCGACGCTCACCGGTCCGGCCAGGGCTCCACGGCCCACCTCGTCAAGGCAGGCGAGGTACCGGACGGACGGCCCGGCCAGTGACCGTTCCAGGTCGAGGGTGGGAGCGGGCATCGGCTACTCCCCCGAGTGCGTGGTGCCCGCGGACGCGCCCTGGTCCGGGTGGCTGTCCTCGGCCGCCTTGGACGGGGCGGGGACGTCCTTGAACACGTCGGGGTAGTTGTCCAGCACGGACATCCGGTTCAGCGGCAGCACGATCACCGCGGCACGGCCCTGGACGTCCTTGATGTCGACGAATCCGCTGCCCGGACCTTCGACATGAGCACGGGAGTCGGCGGAGTCGTTCCGGTTGTCTCCCATGACCCAGATCTTGCCCTCGGGCACGACCACGTCGAAGGGCTTCACCACGGGGGTGCTGTCCGGGTTGATGTACTTCTCGTTCAGGCTCGTGCCGTTGATCTGGATCCGCCCCTGGGCGTCGCAACAGACCACGTGATCGCCGGGCAAGCCGATGAGCCGCTTGACCAGGTACTGCTTGGTGTCGTCCGGCTGGAGACCGAGGAAGACCAGGACGTCGCCCACCCAGGCGAGCGGTCCGCGGTTCTCCACCGGGGCGGGCGGCAGCCAGCCCTTGGTGTCGCGGAAGACGACCACGTCGCCGCGTTCCAGGGCGATCGGATTGGGCACCAGGCGGTTGACGAAGATCCGGTCATCGACTTCGAGGGTGTGGACCATCGAGGGGCTCGGCACGAAGAAGGCCTGGAACAGGAACGTCTTGATGAGGAAGGACAGCAGCACCGCGGCGGCGACGATGCCACCGATCTCTTTGACGAAGGACAGCAGCGGGTGGTCCTTCTTCCGTTGCTGTGCGCGGCTCTTGCGATCCTGCGGAGCCTCTTCAGGCTGGGGTTCCGGTTCGGGAAGGTGTGCTCCCAATGCCGTCCTTCCGTTCAGGTCACGGGCCAGTTGCCGGTGACGGAATCTGTCCAAATCTATCAAGAGGCCACACGATGCTCTCCGCCCGTCCGATGACACGGCCGAGCGCGATCATGCCGCCGCCCGGAGCCCCGAGCAGCGACCGCGAGTCGCGGGACACGGAGCGGTGGTCGCCCATGACCCACAGACGATCCTCCGGCACTTTCACGTCGAACGTGAAGTCACTCGCCGTGTCACCAGGAAACAGATAGCTTTCCTTCAGGGGCTTCCCGTTCACCTCGAGCTTGCCGTCCACGGTGCAGCAGCGCACCCGGTCCCCGCCCACGCCGATGACGCGCTTCACATACACGGTGTCGTGCCCGATCACGCCGAGCCACTGCCCGATAGACGTGAACGCATCCATGACGGGACCCCGCCCGCTCTCCGCAGGGTCCAGCGAGCCGCGTCCATCGAAGACGACGAGGTCACCACGTTGAGGCGAACCGCTCTGGAAGGCCGTGCGGGACACGGCGATCCGGTCGCCCTCCTGCAGCAGCGGCTCCATGGAGGCGGAGGGGATGTAATACACATCCACCCACAGGGCCCGGACGCAGGAGACCAGAAGGATCGCGAGAACGACCCCGGAAGCGACAAAACGCCAGCCCCGCGGAGGGTTCTGGCGTTTTGTCGTCTTCATGCGAAGGAAGATCCCAGGAGCGTCCTGCCGGAGCGGAGACGCGGTCCTGACGACTTACTTGGCGTTGCTGAAGTCGCGCTTTTCCTTGATCTTCGCAGCCTTGCCGCGGAGCTTGCGCATGTAGTACAGCTTGGCGCGACGCACGTCACCACGGGTGACGAGCTCGATCTTCTCGATGATCGGGGAGTGCACCGGGAAGGTACGCTCCACGCCGACACCGAAGGAGACCTTGCGGACCGTGAAGGTCTCGCGCACGCCGGCGCCCTGACGACCCATGACGAAGCCCTGGAAGACCTGAACACGGCTGTTCTTGCCTTCGATGATGTTAACGTGCACCTTCAGGGTGTCGCCGGGGCGGAAGTCGGGGACATCGTTGCGCAGCGACGCTGCATCGATGGAATCGAGGATGTTCATATCCATACTCCTGGCGGGCGCCACAGGTCATCCGCTTGGGTAGCCAGCGCCGCGACGGCCGAGGCCGGGCACGGTGCTGAAGTTGCAAGCCGCGGTCCCCTTGTGGGTTCCGCGGTGGTCCTCTTGTTGACGGCACACCCCCTGTGGCAGGCGGCAGCCCAATGGACACCAAGAATCAATTTTGCCACAGCCGCGGGGGCGAGGCCAATCCGGCGATCGGCAAGGGGATCACTCCCCCGGCCGGCGTCAGCGCGCGGTGCGTCAGGCTCCGGCGTCGCCACTCTCGGGACGGAGCACCAGCCGGCCGTCGACGACGTCGTATCCCAGCGCCGAGAACGCCTCTCGGTCCGCGCGGGGCAGCTTCGCCGCGTCGAAGTCCGCGAGCAGGTCCGGCCTGCGTGCGGCCGTGCGAGCGTACTGCTGGTGACGGCGCCACTGGGCGATCTTGCCGTGGTTCCCGGACAGCAGGACCTCGGGGACCTCGTGGTCCCGCCAGGACGAGGGCTTGGTGTAGACGGGGTACTCCAGGAGGCCGTCGGAGTGCGATTCCTCCACGAGGGACTCGGCGTTCCCCACCACACCCGGCACCAGGCGGCCGATCGCTTCGACCATGGCCATGACGGCCACCTCGCCGCCGTTCAGCACATAGTCGCCGAGACTGACAGGCCGGACGTCGAAGCGCTCCTGCGCCCAGTCGATCACGCGCTCGTCGATGCCTTCGTACCGGCCGCAGGCGAAGACCAACTGCGGCTCCTCGGCCAGCTCGTACGCCATCGCCTGGGTGAAGCGCGCGCCCGCGGGCGACGGGACGATCAGGACCGGCTTGCCCTCCCGCGTCCCTTCGACCGGAAGAACCGATTCGAGCGCCTGGGCCCACGGCTCGGGCTTCATGACCATCCCCGCGCCGCCACCGTACGGGGTGTCGTCCACGGTGCGGTGCCGGTCGGTGGTGAAGTCACGGAGGTCGTGGACCTCGAGCGACAGGAGGCCGTCCTGGCGGGCCTTGCCGAGCAGCGAAAGCCCGAGCGGCTGCAGGTACTCCGGGAAGATGCTGATGACGTCGATGCGCATGGTTCAGGCCTCGTCGCCGGACGGGGCGGAGCCCTCCTGCTCGGCGTTCAGTTCCAGCAGTCCCGGCGGCGGGGTCAGCAGGACATAGCCCTCTTCGGGGTCGATCTCGGGAACGATCTCGTCCACGAACGGGATCAGCACGTCCCGGCCGTCGACGGTGCGGACGACCAGCAGGTCCTGGACCGGCATGGTGCGGAGTTCGGCGACGGTGCCGACCTTCTCGACTCCCACCCGGACCTCCAGGCCGAGCAGTTCGTGCTCGTACCAGCCCTCGTCCTCGCCGTCGTCCTCCAGTTCGTCACTGTCCACGAACAGATAGGTGCCGCGGAGCTCCTCGGCGCGGTTGCGGTCCCGGACGGCGTCGAAGCCGAGCAGGAGCGTGCCCTTGTTCCAGCGGGCACTGGTCACCGTGAGCGGGCCGTTGGCCGCGGGCTCGGTGACGAACTCGGCGCCGGGGACGAAGCGGCCTTCGGGGTCGTCCGTGAACAGTTCGACGGTGACTTCCCCACGGATGCCGTGCGGCCTGCCCAAGCGTGCAACCTGGAGCTGCATGTTCCACCTACCAATTCATGTCTGTCGATGGCGCCGGGAGCGCCGGGTTTACACCGTGAAGGTCTTCTGAGGATGTCATCTGACGGGAACGGCCCCTCCACCACGAGGGCGGAGGGGCCGTTCCGGCTTTAGCCTTGTCTTCGCAGGCCGGTTCTAACGACGGCGTTCGCCGTCGACGACGTCCACGCGGACGGGGCCACCCTCGGAGAGGGCGCCCACCACCGTGCGGAGCGCGCGTGCCGTACGGCCCTGACGGCCGATGACTCGGCCCAGGTCGTCGTCGTTCACACGAACCTCGAGGCTCTCTCCGCGGCGGCCGTTCTTGGCGGCGACGGAGACATCCTCGGGGCTGTCCACGATGCCGCGGACCAGGTGCTCAAGAACCTCGGGAAGCAACTACTCAGCCTCGGTGGTCTCGGCGGCTTCCTCGGAAGCCTCCTCAGCCTTCTTGGCCTTCGGGGTGATGGCTTCCGGCATGACGACGGAGTCGGTGGACGGAGCCACGAACGCCGGCTTGGCTTCCTTGGTCTTCAGGGTGCCCTCGGCGCCCGGGAGACCCTTGAACTTCTGCCAGTCACCGGTGATCTTGAGAAGGTTCAGAACCTGCTCGGTCGGCTGAGCGCCAACGGACAGCCAGTACTGAGCACGCTCAGAGTCGACCTCGATGTAGGAAGGCTGCTCGGTGGGGTGGTACTTGCCGATCTCCTCGATGGCACGGCCATCGCGGCGGGTGCGGGAATCCGCAACGACGATACGGTAGTACGGTGCGCGCATCTTGCCGAAGCGCTTGAGGCGAATCTTAACGGCCACTGTTGTGGTCACTCCTGTTTCTGAAACGGGGTTGAACCCAGCGTTCTGCTCCCGTGGGGCGGGCCATACTGGAGGGTTCGAAAGGAACATGATCATGCACGGGAAGAGGGGCCACGCAGATCAGGTACCCGTCCATTATGCCAGAGACGGCCAAGGGTGCCTAATGCGCCGCGCAGCGCACTGAACCGGCGTCCCGACAGCAGAATGGCGCGTGGGCGCCGGCCCCTCAGGGCCGGCGCCCACGCGCCATTCACGAACCTCAGGCCGAGTACAGGTACAGGCGGTTCCGGGACGAGGAATCGGTCCTGCCCGCGAGCGCAGACAGGGCGAGCAGGTACTGCTGCGCATCGCCGGCTGCGAACGGCACGTCCTCGTCGGCCGCCCACTGGACCGCCACGGACTGGAGCGCCGGGTCTTCACCGTCACTCTGGTAGCCGGGCAGTTCCTCCAGGACGCGGACGGCGGAGGCCGGGAAGGCGTACAGCTCGTCGACGGCGATGTCCGCCATCTCGAGTTCCTGTTCGCCCTGGGTGTGCACGGCCTGCGCGGCCAAGGAGCAGAGCTGCTCCACTTCGAAATCACTGATGCCGGGGATCCGGAGAGCAGACCCGTCAGGAGCCGCACCCCCGGACAAAGCCTTGGCCCGCTGCAGGGCCTCCTGGTGAGTGGCGATGAAGACCTCTACGAAAGCGTTCGACTGGCTCATGTCATCCTCGGGTTCGTCGGTGGCGCTGGGGATCCCGGTTCTCCAGGACGACTGGAGCCGGATGGCTTCAGGCTATCCCACCGCGACGCGCACCTGGTTGCGCCACGGGTCTTCGAAGCGCAATTCCGCACCGGTGTGGTGATGGCCCACCCCGGCGACGCGGAGACGGTCCGCGAGCGCCGCGACGTCGTCGTCCGCCGGGACCTGGAGGAGCACCTCGCCGAGGCCCAGCGTGTCCTTGCGAGGGCCGGCGCCGCGGCTGTTCCAGACGTTCATGGCCATGTGGTGGTGATAGCCGCCGGCCGAGACGAAGAGCGCGCTGTTCCCGATCTCGGCGGTGCGCTCGAAGCCCAGCGTGTCCACGTAGAAGCGCGCGGCAGTGGCGACATCGCCCACCTGCAGATGCACGTGCCCGACGTCGGCACGCGCCTGCCGCTGCTGCTGCAACGCCGCTTCGCTCAGGTGCTCGCCGAGGTAGCCGTTGGGATCCAGCGGCAGGGAGTCCATGACGACGGTGCTCCCGTCCCAGGACCATTCGCTGCGCGGGCGGTCGTAGTACAGCTCGATGCCGTTGCCCTCGGGATCGCCGAAGTAGAACGCCTGGCTGACGAGGTGGTCGGCGCTGCCCTGGAAGAGCCGGGCGTCATAGGACGCGGCAGTGGCCAGCGTGGCGGCGAGGGAGGCCTGGTCCTCGAAGAGGAGCGCAGTGTGGAAGAGCCCGGCCTCACCCCGGCCCGGGAGCTGCAGTCCGGCCGCCGGCTCCAGGTGGACGAGGGCGGAGTCGCCACGTCCGAGGTAGAGGCCGCCGTCCTGCTCCGCGACGACCTCGAGGCCGAGCGCGCGCTGGTAATAGTCGCTCATGAGGTTCATGTCGGCGACCTTGAGCATGACGGTCCCCATGCTCAGATCGGCGGGGAGAAGGTCCTGGGACTGCGGGAGCGAAGTGTTCATACCTCCTAAATTACTTGAAGCTTCAATTTATTCCATACCGCTGGGGCGCTTCTCCCCGGGCAGGTCACCGTTCAGCACCACACGGCGGGGCGCCGCCAGCGTGCCAAGATTCCTCCGCGGGTCCTGCGCGTACAGCACCACATCGGCCGGAGCGCCTTCCTCGAGGTTCTCCGCTCCGAGCCACTCGCGGGCGGACCAGCACGCGGCGTCGAGAGCCACCACCGACGGCAGCCCCGCCCGATGGAGCTCCGCGACCTCGTCCGCGATGCGGCCGTGCGCGATCACGCTGCCGGCATCCGTGCCTGCGAAGACCTGCACCCCGGCGGCGTAGGCGCGGGCCACATTCTCGTACCGCCCCTCCCAGAGAGCGTGCATATGAGCCGCATAGACCGGGAACTTCGGCTCGGCCTGGGCGACGATGTCCGGGAAGGTGGCGATGTTGATGAGGGTGGGAACGATCGGGATGTTCGCCTCCGCGAGCCGGGGCAGGTGTTCGGGCTGAAGGCCCGTCGCGTGTTCGATGCAGTCGATCCCGGCGGCGATGACATCGTCCAGGACCTCCTCGCCGAAGCAGTGGGCCGTGACCCGGGCGCCTTCCTCGTGGGCCGCGGCGATCGCCTCCGCGACCAGCTCGGCGGGGAAGGACGGGCGGAGGTCGCCGGCGTCGCGGTCGATCCAGTCCCCCACCAGCTTCACCCAGCCCCGCGGGTCAGCGGCCACGGAAAGGCGAGCCTGTTCGCGGACGGTTTCCACGAGGTCCCGGTCCTCGACCTCGAGGGCCAGACCGCGGAGGTAGCGGCGGGACGCGGCGACGTGGCGGGCCGCCCGGATGATGCGCGGTGCGTCCGCACGGCCGGTGAGCCAGCGTGTGTCCGCAGGGGACCCGGCGTCGCGCACCAGAAGAGTGCCGGCGGCCAGATCGGCGCGTGCCTGCGCCAGCGAGGTGGCTTCATCCGCGGCGCCGCCCTCGACCAGCCCGATATGGCAATGCGCGTCCACCAGACCCGGAACCACCCAGCCGTCCAGCGTGAGGTCCGGCTCCACGGTGGGCATCCTGAACGTCAGGCGCCCGTCGACGGACCAGAGCCCGAGCGCTTCGTCGTCCGGCCCCAGCAGAACGGGGCCCGTGAACTCGATGACTGGGTGACGTCGCATGTCCGGCATGGTTTCAAGCGTAGGTCAGTGAGCCTGCGAGCGGGAGATGACGGTCGCAGTCCGGGCGTTGCGGACCGCCCCGTCCGGACCGTGCTACGGTGTTCGCGACCACACGGGTGTCCCAGGAGGGGCTGAGATCGGACTGACACTGTCCGGACCGTAGAACCTGACCGGGTAATGCCGGCGAAGGAAGTGAGTACCGATGAAATCCTTGCAGCAATCCCCTGCCCACAGCCTGGAATTCCTCACGGGAGATGACGGCATCGCCGTGCCCGTGACGAGCATCCAGCTGGACGACTCCCCCGACGGGACGGCCAACGCCCCGTTCCAGGCGTACCGGACGGTGGGGCCGGGCAGCGAACCCGAGCATGGCCTTCCGGACCTCCGTGCCGGCTGGATACGATCCCGCGGCGACGTCGAAGAGTATGAGGGGCGTCAGCGTGATCTGCTCGACGACGGCCGCTCGGCCGCACGCCGTGGCGCCGCCTCCGAGGAATGGAAAGGCGCGCAGCGCCCGCCGCTGAAAGCACGGCCCGGCCGGCGGGTTACTCAGATGCACTACGCCCGCGCCGGGATCGTGACCCCGGAGATGCGGTTCGTGGCACTCCGCGAGAACTGCCCGGTGGAACTCGTCCGTTCCGAACTCGCCGCGGGCCGCGCGATCATCCCGGCCAACATCAACCACCCGGAGTCCGAGCCGATGATCATCGGCAAGGCCTTCCTGGTCAAGATCAACGCCAACATCGGAAACTCGGCCGTGACAAGCTCCATCGCCGAAGAGGTGGACAAACTCCACTGGGCCACCCTGTGGGGTGCGGACACGGTCATGGACCTCTCCACCGGGGACGACATCCACACCACGCGCGAGTGGATCCTGCGGAACTCCCCCGTGCCGATCGGGACCGTGCCCATCTACCAGGCACTCGAGAAGGTCAACGGCGACGCCTCGGCCCTCACCTGGGAGGTCTTCCGGGACACCGTGATCGAACAGTGCGAGCAGGGCGTGGACTACATGACCATCCACGCCGGCGTGCTCCTGCGGTACGTGCCGCTCACGGCGGACCGCGTCACGGGCATCGTCTCCCGCGGCGGCTCCATCATGGCCGGCTGGTGCCTGGCGCACCATCGGGAGAACTTCCTCTACACGCACTTCGACGAACTCTGCGAGATCTTCGCGCAGTACGACGTCGCCTTCTCCCTGGGCGACGGCCTGCGGCCCGGCTCGACGGCGGACGCCAACGACGCCGCACAGTTCGCCGAGCTGGACACGCTGGCCGAGCTCACCACGCGGGCGTGGGAGCACGACGTCCAAGTCATGGTCGAGGGCCCCGGGCACATCCCGTTCCACCTGGTCCGCGAGAACGTGGAACGCCAGCAGGACCTCTGCGACGGCGCCCCGTTCTACACGCTCGGCCCGCTCGTGACGGACGTCGCCCCAGGCTACGACCACATCACCTCGGCCATCGGCGCCACGGAGATCGCCCGCTACGGCACCGCCATGCTGTGTTACGTCACCCCCAAGGAGCATCTGGGGCTGCCGAACAAAGACGATGTGAAGACCGGCGTGATCACCTACAAGATCGCGGCCCACGCGGCGGACCTGGCCAAGGGCCACCCGGGAGCGCACGAACGGGACGACGCCCTGTCCAAGGCCCGGTTCGAGTTCCGCTGGAAGGACCAGTTCTCGCTGTCCCTCGACCCCGCCACGGCCGAGGCGTTCCATGACGAGACGCTGCCCGCCGAACCGGCCAAGACCGCGCACTTCTGTTCGATGTGCGGGCCGAAGTTCTGCTCCATGAAGATCTCCCAGGACATCCGGCGGGACTTCGGTTCGCGGGAAGCCCAGGAGGCCACGGTGGAGGAGGCCCTGGCTCAGGAGGCACTGGCCGGGATGGCGGCGAAGAGCCGGGAGTTCCGGTCCCAGGGCGGCAAGGTCTACGTGGAATCGATCCCGGTGGGCGCGCCCCAGGACTGAGCCGCACGAATGCGGGGTCACGTGGTGCCGGATGATCCGTCCGGAGCCGGCAGGATGTGACCCCGCAGTGCGTTTAGGCAGTGCGTCTCTCAGGCGGTGCGGCGGAGGAAGTCCTTGATCGCGGCCGCGCCCTCGGAGGAGTCCTGCGGCCGGTGCGCGCCCGGCGCCACGACGTGTTCCGCGCCGGACTCGGCCAGCAGGCGGGCCGTGCGTTCGTAGGCCGGTTCCCAGCCGCCCGACAGCACGAGCATCGGGACACCCGGGATGATCGCGCCCTCGGTCCCCTGGGGACGCGGGGCCGTGAGGTCCGGCAGCCACGGTTCGCACAGCACCAGGGCCCGCACCAGAGCGGGATGCTCGACGGCGGCCTGCACGGCCGCCGTCGCGCCCTCACCATGCGCCACGAGAACGGACGGCACGTCGGCGATCGTGCCGAGGACGGCCGCGGCGTCGAGCGCCCGACCGTCCGGCTGCTTCAGGAACAAGGCGTCGAACTCGAGCGCCAGACCGTGCTGCCGCGGCCAGGCGGCGGCCCCGGACGCGTCACGCCCGGGGACGAAAACCACCCGGGGCAGCGCGCCGGTGCTGTTCAGGACCAAACCCTATTTGCCCAGGAACTTCTCGAAGCCCTTGGGGAGCTCCATGGTGGACGGGTCGAAGTCCTGCGCCTGCTGCCCGAACGCCGCGCCGGACGGGGCGCGGTTCGCCTTCCGGGCCTCGGCCTCGCGCAGCTCCTGGGCGGCCTTCGCCGGGTTGCCCGAGCGGGCCTTCTTCTTGCCGGCGTTCTTCTTGGCCGCCTTGCGGGCCGTTCCGCCACCGGCGCCCATCGACATGCCGGGCATCCCCGGCATACCACCCTGCGCCATCTTCTTCATCATCTTCTGGGCCTGGCCGAAGCGCTCCAGGAGGCCGTTGACCTCGGACACGTGCACGCCGGAACCACGGGCGATGCGGGCGCGGCGCGAACCGTTGATGATCTTGGGGGCAACCCGCTCGTGCGGGGTCATGGAACGGACCATCGCTTCGACGCGGTCGATCTCGCGCTCGTCGAACTGCTCCAGCTGCTGACGCATGTTCTGCGCGCCCGGCATCATCATGAGCATCTTCTTCATCGAGCCCATCTTGCGGATCTGCTGCATCTGGGCGAGGAAGTCGTCGAAGGTGAAGTCCTCCTGATCGGCGAACTTCTTCGCCATCCGGGCGGCTTCGTCCTTGTCCCAGTTCTGCTCGGCCTGCTCGATGAGGGACAGGATGTCGCCCATGTCGAGGATGCGGGAGGCCATGCGGTCCGGGTGGAAGAGCTCGAAGTCGTCCACGCCTTCGCCCGTGGAGGCGAACATGACCGGCTTGCCGGTCACCGAGGCGACTGAGAGCGCGGCGCCACCTCGGGCGTCGCCGTCGAGCTTGGACAGCACGACGCCGGTGAAGTCGACGCCCTCGTGGAAGGCGTTGGCCGTGTTGACGGCATCCTGGCCGATCATCGCGTCGATGACGAACAGGACCTCGTCCGGGTTGATGGCCTGGCGGATGCGGCGCGCCTGGTCCATCATCTCGGCGTCCACGCCGAGGCGGCCGGCGGTGTCCACGATGACCACGTCGTGCAGCTTCTGGCGGGCCTCGGCCACGCCGGCCTCGGCGACGGCGACCGGATCGCCGGTGGGGACGTCGAACTCGCTGGTGGTGCCCGGGTGCGGCGCGAAGACCGGCACGCCGGCACGCTGACCGACGACCTGCAGCTGCGTCACGGCGTTGGGGCGCTGAAGGTCACACGCCACCAGCAGGGGGCTGTGGCCCTGGCCCTTGAGCCACTTGGAGAGCTTGCCGGCCAGAGTGGTCTTACCGGCGCCCTGGAGACCCGCGAGCATGATCACGGTGGGCGGGTTCTTGGCCAGGCGCAGGCGGCGCGTCTCGCCGCCCAGGATCGTGACGAGCTCCTCGTTGACGATCTTGACGATCTGCTGGCTCGGGTTCAGCGCAGCGGAGACCTCGGCGCCGAGGGCGCGCTCCTTCACGCGGGAGGCGAACTCACGCACCACGGGAACGGCGACGTCGGCATCCAGCAGGGCGCGACGGATCTCGCGGACGGTGGCATCGACGTCGGCCTCGCTCAGACGGCCTTTGCCGCGGAGGTTCTTGAACGTCGCTGTGAGCCGGTCAGAGAGTGAATTGAACACGCGCCGCGCACTTCTTTCGGATGGAGGTTCCAGGACTTCGCCCCGGTGAGGGATGGAGCCCCTCACAGGGCCCCGCGCCAGGGTGGCACGGGCTTTCAGCTTTCTAGGGTACCAAGTCGGACTGACGAGATGGCATGCTGGCATGGTGACCAGTACGCGACGCGCCCGGCGATCCCGGGCCCAGGACATCAAGACACTGCTCATCCTCGGCGCCTCCGGCGACCTCACGGGACGGCTCCTGCTGCCAGGGCTCGCCTCCCTGGTCTCCGCCGGACGGGCTCCCGGGCTCACCCTCGTGGGCGCGGGCACCGAGCCCTGGACGCCCAGCAAGTGGCAGCGGCGGCTCGCGAAGGCCCTCCCCCTGGACGCCGGAGAGGAGGCGAGCGCCCATTGGAAGGAGCTCATGGCCACCTCGCAGTACCGCCAGGTGGACGTCACCGCGCCCGGCGCCCTGGCCGGTCTGCTCGCCTCGCTCGACGGTCCGGTGGCCGTCTTCTTCGCCCTGCCCCCGCGCATCAGCCAGCTCGCCTGCGAGTCGCTCACCCCCGAGGAAGTGCCGTTCGGAACGCGTCTGGTCCTGGAGAAGCCGTTCGGCTCCGACGCCGCCTCCGCGCGCGAACTGAACGGCACCCTGCGACGTCTGGTCCCCGAGGAGCACATCCACCGGGTGGATCACTTCCTCGGCAAGTCCACGGTGCTCAACATCATCGGCATGCGCTTCGCGAACCGCTTCTTCGAGCCGCTCTGGAACCGGGACAACGTCGCCGAAGTGGAGATCGCCTTCGAGGAGGACCTGGCCCTGGAAGGCCGCGCGGGCTACTACGACTCCGCGGGCGCGCTGCGGGACATGATCCAGAGCCACCTGCTCCAGGTGATGGCGCTCATGGCGATGGAACCCCCGGCGACCCTCGGGGAACGGGATCTGCGCGACGGCATCGCCACCGTGCTGCGGGCCAGCCGTGTCGCCACTCCGTTCCGCCGCAACACGCGGCGCGCCCGGTACACCGCCGGCAGGATCGGCGGCCGAAAGGTCCCCGACTACGTCGCCGAGGAAGGCGTGCACCCGGAGCGCGAGACCGAGACGTTCGCCGAGGTCCGCGTCGAGATCAACAACACCCGCTGGGCCGGGGTGCCGTTCATCCTGCGCAGCGGCAAGGCCATGGGCACGCGCCGCAAAGAGGCCGTGGTCCGCTTCCGTCCGCTGGCGCATCTGCCGGCCGGATTCAGCGGCACCGACCAGCCGGACGAACTGCGGATCGGCTTCGGGCCGGACACCCTGAGCATCGGTCTGGACGTCACGAGCGCGGGTAACGGCTTCGAGCTCTCCCGGGCGGAGCTGACCACGGAACTCCACTCCTCGGCGCTCCTTCCCTACGGCGAAGTGCTGGACGGCGTGCTGCACGGCGACCCGCTGCTGTCCGTCCGCGCCGATGTGGCGGAGGACTGCTGGCGGATCGTGGATCCCGTCCTGTCCGCGTGGTCCCACGGGCGCGTCCCGCTCGAGGACTACCCGGCGGGGTCCCAGGGCCCGGTCACCGAGAACTGAGTCCCACCCCCTGAGCGCACGACGACGGCGACGCACCCTGGCCGGGTGCGTCGCCGTCGTCGTGGGGGGAGGTGATCGTGCTGGGGAGGAAGGGCGCCTCCCGTCGTGCGGGAGGCCGGAACGGTTCCGCTAAATGGCGGCCGCTCCGCGTTCGCCGGTCCGGACCCGGACCGCTTCGTACACGTCCACGGACCAGACCTTGCCGTCACCGGCGCGGCCGGTGTTGGAGCTGGCGATGATGACGTCCACGACGTCATCCGCCGTCTCATCCGTGGCCAGGACCTCCACCCGCAGCTTCGGCAGGAGGTTCACGTTGTACTCGGCCCCGCGATACACCTCGGTATAGCCGCGCTGGCGGCCGTAACCGCTGGCCGCGCTCACCGTGAGTCCCTGGACTCCGTACGCTTCAAGACCTTCGCGGATGCTCTCGAGCTTCTCCGGGCGGACGATTGCCGTGACGAGTTTCATGCGTCAACACTCTCCTTGCGATCCTTGCCTGCGCTCTTCTTGGATCCGGCGGAATCCCGCTGGAACTCTGCTGCCCGGCGATCCAGCGCCTCGGAGATGGCCTCCAGCGAACCGTGCGGCTGGAAGGTGCCGCCCTGGCCGGCGATGCCGAATTCGTAAGCCGACTCCGCGTGGAGGGACAGGTCCACGCCGATCTCCTCCTGCTCCTCCGAGACCCGGAAGCCGAGCGTCTTGTGGATGGCGAAGCCGATGATGGCCGTCAGGACCGCGGTGTAGACCATGGAGAAGCCTGCCGCTGCCAGCTGCGACCACAGCTGGTCCCAGCCGCCGCCGTAGAAGAGGCCGGCGCGGGATCCTTCGAGCGGGATGGCGATGAAGCCCAGGGCGACGGTGCCGATGAGGCCGGAGACCAGGTGGACACCCACCACGTCCAGGGAGTCGTCGTAGCCGAAGCGGAACTTGAGGCCGACCGCCAGGGCGGAGGCCACACCGGCCACGATGCCCAGACCGATGGCGCCCACCGGGCTGACGTTGGCACAAGCGGGGGTGATGGCGACCAGACCCGCGACCACACCGGACGCGGCGCCCAGCGAGGTGGGGTGGCCGTCACGGATGCGTTCGGTCACGAGCCAGCCGAGCATACCGGCGGCCGGAGCGGCGAGGGTGTTGATCCAGATGAGGCCGCCCTGCTGCGCGGTGGTGGCGGCGCCGGCGTTGAAGCCGAACCAGCCGAACCACAGGATCGCCGCACCGAGCATGACGAACGGGATGTTGTGCGGGCGGTGGTTCGGGTCCTTGCCGAAGCCGCGGCGGTTGCCGATGATCAGGACGAGGATGAGGCCTGCGACACCGGCGTTGATGTGCACCACGGTGCCGCCTGCGAAGTCGATGGCCGGGCCGAGCGCCTTGCCGATGGCGCCGTCGGGGCCGAAGAGACCGCCGCCCCACACCATGAACGCGATCGGGCAGTAGACCAGGGTCACCCAGACCGGCACGAAGAGCGCCCAGGCGCCGAACTTCGCACGGTCCGCGATGGCGCCGGAGATCAGGGCCACCGTGATGATGGCGAAGGTGGCGGCGTAACCGGCCTTGATCAGGCCGTCAGGGGTGCTGACGTTCTCCAGACCGAAGGTGGCGAAGGGGTTGCCGAACAGTTCGAACACGCCTTCGCCGCCGCTCATGGAGGATCCCCAGAGGACCCACACCACGCCGACGATGCCGATGGAGATGAAGCTCATCATCATCATGTTCAGGGCGGCTTTGGCACGGGTCATGCCGCCGTAGAAGAATGCCAGGCCGGGCGTCATGAACAACACCAGGGCCGCAGCCACCATGACCCACACATTGCTGGCGGTAAGTTCCATGGCTTTCGGTCCTTTCTCGAAGGGGCTCTCTCGCGAGGTGCCCGTGGTTCTCTCTGACGCCGGGGCGTCCTGCATTCAACTTTCGGCCTCCCGTGTTTCACCTGGTCTGGTGGTTCATTGCATGGTTGTTACGCTTCCGGCCTGGGCGTAAAGGGTCGGTGTCCAGAACGTTTCCGGCATGTTTCATGGCCGGATGCGCAGCCCAGGGACGCACGAAGGCCCCGCAGGCGTTCGCCTGCGGGGCCTTCGGAGACGTTCCGGAGAGGTGCGGTCCGGAGAAGTGCTCAGTCGAGCAGCGCGTCGACGAACGCCTCGGGGTCGAACGGCGCCAGATCGTCGGGGCCTTCGCCGAGACCGACGAGCTTCACCGGGACGCCCAGGGTGCGCTGGATCGCGACGACGATGCCACCCTTGGCGGTGCCGTCGAGCTTCGTGAGCACGATGCCACTGATGTCCACGACCTCGGAGAACACCTTGGCCTGGGTGAGGCCGTTCTGGCCCGTGGTCGCATCCAGCACCAGGAGGACCTCGTCCACCTCGGCCAGCTTCTCGATGACACGCTTGACCTTGCCGAGCTCGTCCATCAGACCGGTCTTGTTCTGCAGGCGGCCGGCGGTGTCCACCATGACGACGTCGACTTCCTGCTCGATGCCGGCCTTCACGGCCTCGTAGGCCACCGACGCCGGGTCGGCGCCTTCCACGTCGGACTTGACGGTGGGCACGCCCACCCGCTCGCCCCAGGTGGTGAGCTGTTCGGCGGCCGCCGCACGGAAGGTGTCCGCGGCGCCCAGGAGCACGTCCTTGTCCTCGGCCACCAGCACGCGGGCCAGCTTGCCGACCGTGGTGGTCTTGCCGACGCCGTTGACACCCACCACCAGCACGACGGCGGGGCGCTCGGCGTGGCGGGTCACGTTCAGGGCGCGGTCCATGGACGGGTCGACGAGCTTGAGGAGCTCCTCGCGCAGCATGGCGCGGACCTCGGCGGTGTCACGGGTGCCCATGACCTTCACTCGGGCGCGGAGCGCATCCATCAGCTCCGTGGTCGGCTCGGTGCCGAGGTCGGCCAGGAGGAGGGTCTCCTCGATCTCGTCCCAGGTGTCCTCGTCGATGCGGTCGCTGGAGAGCAGGGCGAGCAGGCCCTTGCCCAGGATGTTGCCCGAGCCGACCAGGCGGGCCCGGAGGCGGTTCAGGCGGCCGGCCACCGGAGCGGGGCGCTCCACGAGCGGTGCGGCCGGCACCACTTCCTCGACGGGCTCTTCGACGAGCGTGCCCGCGGAGGGTGAGGTGGCGGCGTCGTGCGCGGCGGCCGCTTCGTCGTCGCGGTCCAGGACGGCGGTGCCGCCCGAGGAGGGACGCACGGGATCGTTCGCGTCACGCGTGCTGGTGTACTTCCGGGAGTTGCGGCCCTTGAGAAGCAGCGGGACCGCCAGGCCGATGACCACCAGGGCGCCGACGATGGACAGGATCACGGGAAGGAGGACGTCATTCACCCCCCTAGCTTCTCACGCGGGCTACTCCCCCATGCGCTGTGAGATCACGGTGGTGACGCCGTCGCCGCGCATCGTGACGCCGTAGAGGGCGTCCGCCACCTCCATGGTGCGCTTCTGGTGCGTGATCACGATCAGCTGGCTGGACTCGCGCAGCTCCTCGAAGATCGTGATGAGGCGGCCGAGGTTGACGTCGTCCAGGGCGGCCTCCACCTCGTCCATGACGTAGAACGGCGAGGGGCGCGCCTTGAAGATCGCCACGAGGAGCGCCACTGCGGTCAGCGACCGTTCGCCTCCGGAAAGCAGCGACAGCCGCTTGATCTTCTTTCCGGCGGGCCGCGCCTCGACCTCGATGCCGGTGGTGAGCATGTCGTCCGGATCGGTCAGGACCAAGCGGCCCTCACCGCCCGGGAAGAGCCGCCCGAAGACGTGGACGAACTGCTCCGACGTGTCGGCGAAGGCTTGGGAGAAGACCTCCTGCACGCGGGCGTCCACCTCTTTGATGATGTCCAGAAGGTCCTTGCGGCTCGCCTTCAGGTCCTCGAGCTGCGTGTTGAGAAACTGATGGCGCTCCTCCAGAGCCGCGAACTCCTCCAGGGCCAGCGGGTTGATCTTGCCCAGCGAGGACAGGTCCTTCTCGGCACGCTTGAGGCGCTTCTCCTGCTCGGCGCGGACGAAGGGCACACCCGTGGGGACCGGGTTGCCGTCGTCATCCACCTCCTGCCGCAGCTCGGCCCATTTGTCCTGGCCGCCGTCTGCTGACGGCACGGGAAGATGGGGCCCGAATTCGGCCACGAGTTCCTCCGGGCCGAGTCCGAGTTCGTCGATGGCCCGCTGCTCCACGGCCTCGATCCGCGCGCGCTGCTGAGTGAGCGCCAACTGATCCCTGTGTGCGGACCCGGTCAGCTCCGCGAGTTCCCGGGCGAGGGCGTCGTTCCCGGCGCGCAGGCCTCCGAGGAGGGTGTCGTACTTGCTGCCGTCCTCTTCCACACGGGCGAGTTCTGCGGCTGCGCGCTCCACGGAGCGGTCCGCCACCAGCACGGCCTGCCGTGCGGCCTCCGCGACGGCGGCCGCACGGGCGGCCTGACGACGGCGGCGCTCGGCGCGGACCACGGCCTCCTGCTGGGCCCGGCGTTCGCTCGCGGCCGCGCGCTCCAGTCCGGCCGCCCGGCGTTCGGCGTTGGAGAGCTGTTCCTCGGCCGTGCGCAGGGCGAGCCGGGCGTCCACTTCCATGGCCCGGACCTCACGGGCGCGGGCTTCCAGCGTCTCGCGCTGGTCCTGGATCGCTTCGCCCTCCTGCGACTGGGAGGCGTCCTCATGGGCCCGGGTCAGCTGGGCTGCGAGGGTTTCCAGGCTCTCGTTCTCCTGGGCGAGGGTCTTTTGAGCCCGGTCACGGCTCTCCCGCAGGCGATCGGCTTCGGCGGTGATGGAGCGCAGCTGACCTTTGAGGCTGCCGAGCTTCTCCGCGGACGCGGCGAGGGTGGCATCGGACTCGTGCAGGCGGTCCAGAGCGGCGTCGGCACGTTCCCGGGCCTGCTCCAGCTGGTCCGCGAGTCCCTTGCGGGCGAACCGCAGCCGTTCCAGTTCCGAGGTCTTTTTGCTGAGCCGCTGCTCGGTCTCCTCGAGGGCCGTCTGGGTTTCCAGGAGCGAGCCGCTCGCCGGGGAACCGCCGCTCGCGGTGTGGGCGGAGAGGACGTCGCCCTCGCGCGTCACCACGGTGGAGTCCGGTGCCGCGGCGAGGATCCTGCCGGCCGCCTGGAGGGTCTCGGCGATGAGGACGGACTCCAGCAACCGGAGCACCGCTTCCCCGCCGGGGCCGTGGGCGGTCACGACGGCGTGTGCCGGCACGGCGTCGGTGGGAACAGTGCCTTCGGGACTTTCCCCCGGCTCGGTACGCGCCGGGCCGTCCAGCTCGCCCGGGCGCCCGATCAGCACGTTCGCCCGGCCGGCGTCCTCGTCCTTGAGCTGTTCGAGCGCGCGGGCGGCGCCTTCCACCCCGTCCGCGACGAGCGCCTCGGCGAACGGCCCGAGGGCCGCGGCGATGGCGGCCTCGTGGCCCGGCGTGACCTTGACGGCGTTCGCGATGCTTCCCAGAATCCCGGGGTGGCCCTCCAGACGGGCACTGCCGTCCCGGGGCGCCGTGGCCTGGCGCAGCGCCTCGATCCGGGCGCCGAGCGCGGCGAGCTGGTGCTCGGCGTCGCGCTGTTCCGCGGCGAGCCGATCGTCCTGCGCTTCGAGCGTCTCCAGGGCGTCCGCGGCCTCCTCGTACTCGCTGTCCAGGTCCTGTTCACCGGACTCGCTGTCCGCGAGCTCAGCCTCCTGCGACGCGAACTCGGCCTCCGCCGTCGCGCGGCGGCGTTCGCATTCGAGCAGCGAGTCGTGGATGCGGCCGAGCTCCGCCTCGACGGACTGCACGCGCGACCGCGCGGCGCCCACCTTGCCGCTCAGGGTCGCGAGCGACTCCCGGCGGTCCGCCGCGGCCCGCAGCGCGGCGGTCACCCGGGCGTCCTCGGCCCGCGCGAGCGCTTCGGCTTCCGCACGCTGGTTCACGACGACGTCGAGCATCTCCTTCAGCTGCTCCACCTCGGTGGCGATCCGGGCGGCTTCCTCCCGGGCCCGGACGGCCTGCTGCTCCATCTGCTCAGCGTCGTTCTGGCGTGTCACGGGCTCCGAGCTGCCCAACAGGCGGTGGCGCTCGGTGGCGAGCTGCCCGAGACCGCGCAGGCGTTCCCGGGCGGTTGTCAGCTGGTGCCAGGTGGCGCGGGCCTGGGTGATCCGCGGGGACATCGCGGCGGCCGACTGCTCGGCGAGGGACTGCTGCTCGCGGCCCTGCGCGAGATCCGCCTCGACCACGGCGATCCGCTCCCGGAGCGCCTGCTCGCGGGCAGCGTCGGACTCGAGTTCCCCGGTGAGGCGCACCAGATCGTCTGCGAGGAGGCGCGCCTTGGCGTCCCGGAGTTCGCTCTGCACGGTCTGGGCCCGGCGCGCGACGGCGGCCTGCCGCCCGAGCGGGCCCAGCTGGCGGCGCAGCTCGGCCGAGAGGTCGCTGAGGCGCTGGAGATTGCCCTGCATGGCGTCGAGCTTGCGGAGCGTGCGCTCCTTCCGGCGGCGGTGCTTCAGGATGCCGGCAGCCTCCTCGATGAAGCCGCGGCGATCCTCCGGGGTCGCGTGGAGGATGCGGTCCAGCTGGCCCTGCCCTACGATCACGTGCATCTCACGGCCGAGACCCGAGTCGGACAGAAGCTCCTGGATGTCGAGAAGCCGGCAGCTGGTCCCGTTGATGGCATACTCGCTGCCGCCCGTGCGGAACAGGGTGCGGGAGATGGTGACTTCGCTGTAGTCGATGGGCAGGGCGCCGTCGGCGTTGTCGATGGTAAGCGAGACGTGCGCACGACCGAGTGGCGGGCGGCCGGAAGTCCCGGCGAAGATGACGTCCTCCATCTTGCCGCCGCGCAGGGTCTTGGCGCCCTGCTCCCCCATGACCCAGGCGAGGGCGTCCACCACATTGGACTTGCCGCTGCCGTTGGGCCCCACGATGGCCGTCACGCCGGGCTCGAACGTGAAGCTCGTAGCCGAGGCGAAGGACTTGAAGCCACGGATGGTGAGGTTCTTCAGGTGCACGGTGGTGGGGACTCTCTGGCCGACTCAGGACGGGTTGGAGGAATACGCGTCCCCCAAGACTATCCCGGGGTGGCGGGGATTCTGAGGGTGGCGCGGCGGCGCAGGGGCTTGGTCAGGCTGGCGGAAGCCGGTCCGACGGCGACTACTCTGCTCGCCGCCCCCGCGGCACCGGCTGGCACTTGGGGCAGAAGTACGAGGAGCGGTTCATGAACGACGCCCGCCGGATGAAGGTCTCCCGCCCCTCGGCGGCACAGCGCAGGCACGGCTGCCCTTCCCGTCCGTAGGCATTCAGAGACCGGGAGAAGTAACCCGACGCCCCGTTCACGTTCACGTACAGGGAGTCGAAGCTGGTGCCGCCCGCGGCCAGGGCCCGTTCCATGACCTCGCGGCACGCGTCGAGGAGCCGGAAGGTCTCGGGACGCCGCAGGGTCGCCGTCGAGCGTTCGCCGTGCAGACGGGCCGCCCACAGGGCCTCGTCGGCGTAGATGTTGCCCACGCCGGACAGGAGGTTCTGGTCCAGCAGAGCTCGCTTGACCGTACTGCGACGGCGGATGAGCACCCGGTGCACGGCCTCGGGATCGAAGTGGGGATCGAGCAGATCCCGGGCGATGTTCCGGACCTCGCCGGGCAGAAGCGGCGCCTCGGAACCACGCCCGCCGGGCAGGCCGTCGAGCGTGGGCACGAGGGAGGTGACGGACAGCCCGCCGAAGATGCGCTGGTCCACGAACCGCAGCTCGTCCGGCATCCCGGGACTCGGGCTGAGTCCCAGACGGACCTTCAGATGCTTCTCATCCGGGGCGTCCGGCTCTTCGAGGAGCAGCTGGCCGCTCATGCCGAGATGGGCCAGGAGCGCGGTGGCCGGGAACGGGCCGGGAGGATCGGTCTCTCCCCCGGCCGGCTCGAGCAGAAGCCAGAGGTACTTGCCACGGCGGACGGCCGCGTTGATGCGGGCGCCGCCGAGGGAGGAGGTGAAGTGGGAAGGCGCGCCGTCGTGGCGGCGGATGCTCCGCGCGTCGAGCACTTCCGCGTGTTCGATGCGGCGGCCGACCGCCCACCGCTCCAGGCCGGAGCGCACCACCTCGACTTCGGGCAGCTCAGGCATGGATCAGGATTCGACCGGAGCGGGGTTCAGGTGACGCCAGGCGTCACCCGCGGCTTCCTGTTCGGCTTCCTTCTTGGAATTGCCGTGGCCGGTGCCGTAGGCGGTGCCGCCCATCATGAGCACGGCCTGGAAGACCCGGGCATGGTCCGGGCCGGAACCGGTGACCTCGTAAAGGACGGGGCCGAGCTGACGGCTGGCCGCGTACTCCTGGATGTAGGTCTTCCAGTCGGTGGCCGCGCCCAGCGCGGCGGCATCCGTCAGAAGGGGACCCATGAGGCGCATGACCATGTCCCGCGCGACGTCGATCCCGTGGTTCAGGTAGCAGGCGCCGATCAGGGCCTCCATCGTGTCCGCGAGGATGGAAGCCTTGTCCATCCCGTTGGTGCGCTTCTCGCCCTGGCCCAGGTAGATGTGCTCCCCGACGCCGAGCTGGCGCGCGACGCCGGCCAGCGCCCGGGTGCTGACGACGGCGGAGCGGCGCTTGGCCAGCTCGCCCTCCGGCAGATCCGGGTAATCACGGTACAGCGCGTCGGTCACGGAGAATCCCAGGATCGAGTCGCCCAGGAACTCCAGGCGCTCGTTGGTGGGGATCCCGCCGTTCTCGTAGGCATAGGACCGGTGTGTGAGTGCAAGACGAAGCGTCTCGGCGTCAAGAGTGACGCCGAGACGCTTCATCAGGTCTTCGGGTGAAGACGTCATATCAGCCGGGGGCGGATTAGACGTCAGCGACCTTGCGGCCCTTGTACTCCAGGAAGAGCTCGGTACCGGCGGAGTCGGTCACAACCTTGGCCTGGTGCGGCAGGCTGTAGGTGACGCGGCCGTTCTCAACGGTCTTCACCAGGTTGGGGGCGGCAGCCTTCCACTGGGAGCGGCGGGCACGGGTATTCGAGCGAGACATCTTCCGCTTGGGAACAGCCACGGCTAACTCTTTTCTCTCTCAGTCCATCTCTGAACTTGGGTCCAACACTGAATCAATCGGTTTTGCCGGTTTGGCCTTGCAAATTCGCGAGGGCAGCCCAGCGAGGATCCAATACCTCGTGGTGGTGCCCCGGCTCATCGTCAAGGCGAATTCCGCATTCGGAACACAGCCCCTGACAATCTTCCCGGCACACCGGCTGGAAGGGCAGCGCAGTCACTACCGCATCCCGCAACACCGGCTCAAGATCGATCTCATCGTGCTCGACTCGACGTTGCTCTTCATCGTCTCCCTCTGCCTCGGACACGTGGTCCGGGTAGAAGAAAAGCTCTTGCACAGTGACGCGCTGGTCATACGCAAGGGGATCCAGGCAGCGGCCGCATTCGCCCTCGATGAGGACATCCGCGGTTCCCGATACCAGAATTCCTTCGTGTACGGACTCCAGCCTCAAGTCCAGCTCCACGGGGGAACCTTCCTTCACGCCAATGAGCGGCACACCAAGATCACTTGGTGCTGGCACTTGCTCTTCCAGGGTCCGCATGCTGCCTGGGCTGCGCCCAAGATCCTTGACGTCGATAGTCAAAGGTGTGCGGTGATCGCGTTTGATGAGAACTCCTGAAAGAACATAGGACCGACGAACCATCTTAGCGTGAGGCAGGCACTTGACTCAAACCGCAGGCCTCAGCCTGGTCCGTTCACCCAGAAATCCTACCCTTAACCGCCGGGTCTCAGGCCTTCGGCGCGCCGCCGCCGAGCCGCTTGAGCACGGCACGGGGCACGAAGTCGGAGATGTCCCCGCCCAGCGAGTCCACTTCCTTGATGAGGGAGGAGGAGATGTGGGTGAAACGGCCCTCCGCGGCGAGGAAGACCGTCTCCACACCGGAGAGCTGCCGGTTCATGGTGGCCATCGGGAGTTCGTAGTCGAAATCACTCGACGAACGGAGGCCCTTGACGATGGCACTCGCTCCGCGGCGGTGGCAGTACTCGGCGAGCAGGCCCTCTCCCATCGGCTCCACGATGATCCCGCTCAGATAACCGAGCGTCTCCCGTGCCATGTCGAGCCGCTCCTCCAGCGTGAAGCGGTACTTCTTGGCAGGGTTGGTCGACACGGCCACCACCACTTCATCGAAGATGTTCGCGGCACGCGCGATCACCTCGAGATGCCCATGATGGATGGGATCGAAGGAACCGGGGCACACAGCACGACGCATGTCTCGACGCTACAGCAGAGGTGCCCGGGATAGCATGACCGACAGGGGCGCGCCGCGCCTCCTCCCAGGGCCCACGACGTGATGCACGGGCGTGGACGCCAGGAGCGGCACCATGCGAAGCAGGCACCTCACGTGACCCCAGCAGAAGACATCCCCTGGCTGACGGACTCCCCGTGGATGGACGCGGCTCGGGGAGCGAACCTCGTCGGCGCCGACGGCTCCCTGGGGACGACCATCTTCGAGGAGATGACGGGCCTGGCGGTCCGCCACCAGGCGATCAACCTGGGCCAGGGGTTCCCCGACGAGGACGGCCCAGGACCCATCCGCGAGCTCGCCCAGGAGGCGATCGCCCGCGGCGAGAACCAGTACGCGCCGGGCAAGGGGATCCTGCCGCTGCGGGAGGCCATCGCCGGACACCAGCGCCGCTTCTACGGGATCGGGCTCGATCCGGAGACCCAGGTCGTGGTCACCACCGGCGCCACCGAGGCGATCGCGGCGGCGATCCTCGCCGTCGTGCGCCCGGGGGATGAAGTGGTGACGTTCGAGCCGTTCTATGACTCGTACGGGGCGATGATCGCCCTGGCGGGCGGCGTGCACCGCACCGTCCCGCTCCGCGCCCCGGACTTCCAGCCGGACCCGGAGGAACTCGCCGCCGCGTTCGGTCCGCGGACGCGCCTGGTGATCCTCAACAACCCTCACAACCCGTGCGGCGTGGTGTTCGGGACGGAGGTGCTCGACCTGATCGTCGAGCAGGCCACGCGGCATGACGCGGTGATCCTGAGCGACGAGGTCTACGAGCACCTGACCTTCGACGTCCCCCACGTGCCCATCGCGACGCGTCCCGGCGCCTTCGACCGCACCCTCACGGTCTCGTCGGCCGGCAAGACGTTCTCCTTCACCGGCTGGAAGATCGGCTGGCTGAGCGGTCCCGCTCCCCTGGTCGCGGCCGCCCGCACCGTCAAGCAGTTCCTGAGCTACAGTTCGGGGACGCCGTTCCAGGGCGCCGTGGCGTCGGCTCTCAACCTGGACGACTCCCTCTACCGCGGCTTCGCCGAAACGCTGCGCGGGAAACGGGACCTCCTCTCGGACGGCCTGCGGGCCGCCGGGTTCACCGTGTACGAGCCGCAGGGCACCTACTTGGTGACGGTGGACACCGCTCCCCTGGGTTTCCACGACGCCGCCGCCCTCGCGCGGCTGATGCCGGAACGCATCGGGGTGGCCGCCATCCCGCTCTCGGTCTTCTGCCACGACGACGGCGCGCGCCGCACCGCGAGTCTGCTCCGCTTCGCCTTCTGCAAGCGCGAGCCGGTGCTCCGTGAGGCGGTCGCCCGCCTCGGCGGGCTGAGCGAGGCGCTGGGCCAGTCCTCAGCGGTGAGCCGATGAGCTCGCGGTACCTCCGGGCCAGTGGTGTCCACGCGAGCATCGAGCCGGACACCCTGGTGCCCGGGTCGGCGATCCTCGCACTGGGCGGCGCCGAGCAGTCCCACGTGAACCTGGCCGACCCGGGCCAGATCTTCTACGAGTACCTCGCCCGCATGGCCCACGCGACGGACCTCGTGGCGCCGCCCGGACAGCCCGTGACGGCCGCGCACCTCGGCGCCGGCGCCCTCACCCTGCCCCGGTATCTGCAGCACACGCGCCCCGGTTCGCGCCAGTGGGCCGTGGAGCTGGAGCGCGAGCTGCCGGACTTCGTCCTGACGGAACTGCCCCTGCCCGAGGGCACCCGGCTGGAGATGGCGCTGGGCGATGCGCGGGCGGAGTTCGCGGCACTGGAACCGGAGGCCGACGGCGGGACGCGGCGCTTCGACGTCGTGGTGCTGGATGTCTTCTCCGGTCCGGAGGCTCCGGCGCATCTCGCGTCGGCGGACTTCTACGGCGAAGTGGCGGAGCGGCTCGAACCGGGCGGGCTCTTCCTGGTCAACGTCGGCGACGACCCGCCCTTCACCCTCATCCGCAGCCAGGGCAGGGCACTCCTGGAGGTCTTCCCCGGTGGGGTCGCGGCCCTCTGCGAGACGGGCATGCTCGCCGCACGCTACCCGGGCAACATCGTGTTCGCGGCCCGCACCGAACCGTGGCCCGCCGCCTGGACGGAAGCCCTCCTGGCCGCAGGCCCCCACCCCGCCGCGGTCCTGAGCGGCATGGAGCTCGAAGACTGGCTGGGGTGAGCGATGAACACGCATGTTCGCCATGCCAGGGACGCTGATGTCGACGGCATCGTCGCGGTTGGGCACGTGACGTGGCCTTCCACGTATCTGGAGTTGGCCGGAGCCGAGTACGTCACGGCTGGATTGGCACGCTGGTGGGCTCGCGACGGAATCGCTCACGCCATCGAGGCCGGGCAGGTCCTGGTCGCCGAATTGGACGGTCGCGTGGTGGGCGTTGCGATGTTCTCCGTCGACGGCTCCGTGGTGGACCTGTGGAAGCTCTATGTGATGCCGGACTGCCAGGGATCTGGCGTCGGCGCGCAACTGCTCCAGGCGGTCATCGACGGTCCGGCACGCGAGGCGGCAACCGTTCGCCTGGCGCACAAGAAGGGCAATACCCGGGCCCGTACGTTCTACGAGCAATGGGGCTTCCTGGAAACCCACAGAACTCCGGACGATCTGGGAGGTCCAGACAATGTCTGGATGGAACTCATCCTTCACCACCGTCACAGCGCCCCTGCCACCTGAGCGGCATGGAGCTCGAAGACTGGCTGGGGTGATCGTCCCCGGGCTTATGGTCTTTCCCCGCCGCTGAAGCGCAGGGGAAAGACCGCAAGCCCAGGGAAACATGATGGCCGCCCGGCGGGCGTTTTCCCGGAAGCGGCGCATCGCGACTCGGAGCGAGGAACGAGCGCAGAGGCGTGTCTAAGCCGCGGGGGAAAACACCCGACGGGCGCACGTCAGACGAATACTCCCGGTCTGGGAACGAACGCTCAGACCGGCTCCGCGAACCACAGGGTCGTCTCGCCGTACTTCTTCTCCGCGAACCGCTCGAGTCCCTCGGGCCACTCCGGCTCGGGAGACCGCGAACTCCGCTCGACCACGACGACGGCGCCGTCCGACAGCCGCGGCACCAGCAGTTCCAGCACCTTCACCAGGTCCTCCTCGCTGAGCGGGTACGGCGGGTCGAGGAACACGAGGTCCCACGATCCCACGGCGGACCGCTCCAGGAACGTGGCCACCTTGGCCCGCTGCACCGACGTCCGCAGCCCCTTGGCCGAGGCTGTCACGAGCTCGGCGTTCTTCTGGCAGACCCGGGACGCCTTCTCGTCGAAGTCCACGAGCGTGACCGAGGCGGCGCCCCGGCTCCCGGCTTCCAGCCCGAGCGCTCCGGAGCCGGCGAAAAGGTCGAGCACCTCGGCGCCCTGCAGGATCCCGTACGACTCCAGGCGCGAGAACAGCGCCTCCTTGACCCGGTCGGTGGTGGGGCGCGTGGCGGTGCCCGGCACCGAGACCAGGCTCAGACCTCCGGCGGCGCCTGCGATGATCCGGCTCATGGGTTCCTTCCTTCGAGTGCGTGAGGGGCCTCGGGTCCCGCCGCGCACCGGTGTCCGTGCTCAGCCCCGTTCAAGGAAGGCTTCCTTCTCCGGGTTCAGATAATTCTCCATCGCCACCCGGAGCGCCTGATGCTGCTGCAGGGTGGGGTCCTCGGCCACGAGATCCTGGGCGTCGTCCCGGGCCTCCGCGATGATCTTCTCGTCCTGGATGACCCGCAGCAGCTTGAGGGTCGACCGCCCGCCCGACTGCCGGGAGCCCAGGATATCGCCTTCCCGCCGCAGTTTGAGGTCCTCCTGGGAGAGCGCGAAACCGTCGGTCGTGGCGGCGACGGCGGTCAGCCGCTCCCTGCTGGGGTGATCCGGTTCCAGGCGCGTGACCAGGAGGCACGTGCCCGGCAGGCCGCCACGGCCCACCCGGCCGCGCAGCTGGTGCAGCTGGGAGATGCCGAAGCGGTCGGCGTCGAGGATCACCATGAGCGTCGCGTTCGGGACGTCCACGCCCACCTCGATCACCGTCGTGGACACCAGCACGCCCACCTCTCCGGCGGCGAAGGCGGCCATGGTGGCGGACTTCTCCTCGGGGGCCATCCGCCCGTGCAGGGCCTCCACCCGCACGCCCTGGAGGGCCGGGGCCGCGCGGAGCGTCTCCAGCATGCCGACGACGCCGGCCAGCTGCTGCGTGCCCTGCTCGCCGCCGGACGGGTCGGCGAGGCCCTCGCCGCCGTCATCGTTGGAGACGTCGCCATCGCCGATCTTGGGGCACACGACGTACACCTGGCGGCCGGCGTCGACCTCTTCCCGGGCCCGCTGCCAGAGCCGAGCCTCCCAGGAGGGGTGTTCCTGCAGCCCCACCACGTGGGTGACGATCGGCGCGCGCCCGGCGGGCAGTTCGTCCAGCACCGACGTCTCCAGATCGCCGAAGACCGTCATGGCCACGGTCCGCGGAATGGGCGTGGCCGTCATGACGAGCAGGTGCGGGGGCGCGTCCGCCTTGGCCCGGAGGGCGTCGCGCTGCTCCACGCCGAAACGGTGCTGTTCGTCCACCACCACGAGCCCGAGGTCGAAGAACGTGACGTTCTCCCCCAGGAGGGCGTGGGTTCCCACCACGATGTCGGCGTCGCCCGAGGCCGCGTCCAGGAGCGCCTGGCGGCGTGCCGCCGTCGAGAGTGAACCCGTGAGGAGGGCGACGCTCACGGAGGGGCCGTCACCGGGGCCGAGGAGACCGTCGCGCGCGAGGGTTCCGAGGGTCCTGCGAATGGACTCGGCGTGCTGGGCGGCGAGGACCTCCGTGGGGGCCAGAAGCGCGGCCTGACCGCCCGAATCCACTACCTGGAGCATCGCCCGGAGCGCTACGAGGGTCTTGCCCGAGCCCACGTCGCCCTGCAGGAGCCGGTTCATGGGATGGGAGGTCGCCAGGTCACGGGAGAGCTCCTCGCCCACACGCCGCTGACCCGCGGTGAGCGTGAAGGGGAGCTGGGCGTCGAAGGCCTGGAGCGCGCCGTCGAGCCGTCCGGGACGGGAGGTGGCCACCTCCTGCGCCATCTCGGCACGGCGACGGGCCAGCGCCGTCTGGAGGACCAGCGCTTCCTGGTACCGGAAGCGGTGACGCGCGCGCCAGTAGTCCTCGGCGGTGGCGGGCTGGTGGATCATCCGGTACGCCTCGGACAGACCGGGAAGGTGCTTCCGGCGGCGGATCTCCGCGGGGATCGGGTCGCCCCAGCTGCCCGTGTCGACCTGGTCCAGCACGATCCCGACGGCCCGCTGGACAGTCCAGGAACTCACCTTCGCGGTGGCCGCGTACACCGGGATGGGCATCCGCGCGAGAGCCTCGGCGTCCGCGGTGCTCGTGACCGCCTCGTCCAGCAGGATGAAGTCCGGATTGGTGAGCGTGAGCTTGCCGGCATAGGAGCCGACCCGGCCGGAGAACAGCGCCAGCACACCCGGCTGGAGCTGCTGCTTCGCCTTGAAGCCGTTGAAGAAGCTCAGTTTCACGGAGGAGAGCGACGGCCCGAACTCGTCCTCGGCGTCGCTGATCACCACTTCGGTGATGGAGCCGCGACGGGCACGCATGGTGCGGGTGCTGCTCGAGATGACGCGGGCGAGAATCGTGACGTCCTCGTCGAACGGCAGGGTCTCGATGCTGCTCAGCTCTCCGCGGTCCAGGTACCGGCGCGGGAAGTCGTCCAGGAGGTCCGCCACGGTATGGAGGCCCAGATTCTTCTCCAGGCTCCCGGCCACGCGCTTGCCGAGCAGGAGCTCAAGGGAGGTGTGCTGTTCCACGGGTCACCGCCTCCGGCCGGAAGGGTCCAGGACCGCGGGCACGCGTGCGTTCCGCCGTCCCATTCAGGACTCGCGGGGGGCGGCGAGCTCCGACAAGGTGACGTTGGCGGGCTCACCCAGGGCGTTGATCAGTTCGAGCACCGGAGCCGGGTCCGCCGCATGCACGTGGACGCGCCAGCGGTAACTGAGTTCGCCTTCCTGCACGTCCACGCCGTCGCGGTGTCCGGACACGGCCTTCACCGGTGAGATGATGACAGACTCGCCGATCTCGTCGAGGCGCTGCCGGAGGGTGGCGGCGTCCAGAGGCGACAGCTCGATGGTGCACATGACCTCGTAACCGTCGTCGGCAGGCATGTCGCCGTGGATGTGCGGGAATTCGGTCTGATATCCGTGCAGTTCGTCCCAGGCGGTCTCGCTCGTCTGCGTGCCCAGGATGGTGCCGCGCAGGCAGTCGAGGACCAGCAGGAACCCGACCGCGCCGGCGTCCACCACCTGGGCCTGGCGCAGGGCGCCGAGCTGCTCCTCCGTGCGGACCACGGCCTGCTGGACCGTCTCCACCACGTGGTTCAGGGACTGCGCGAGGGCCAGATTGCTGTCGTCGCCGTTGAGGGCGGAGTCCATCTCCTCGGCGGCGTCCGCCGCGGCCGCCAGAGCGGAGAGCATGGTCCCCTCGACGGGCTCGCTCAGCGCGGACCAGCAGCGCATCCGGGCCCGGCGCAGACCGGAGGCCAGCAAGGGGGCGCTGAGGCGCGGGTGTCCCTGCACGGATTCCGCGAGCGCGGCGAGGAAGACGGCCAGGAGCGTGCCGGAGTTCCCGCGGGCGTTCTCCATGGCGGCGCCTGCGGCATCGGAGAGCACGACGCCGACGTCGACGCCCACCGCGTACTCCTCGGTGCCGATGGCTCGTGCCGCAGCCCGGAGGGTCAGGTAGAGGTTGGTTCCGGTGTCGCCGTCGGCCACGGGGAAGATATTGATGGCATTCAGACGGTCGCTGTGATTGCCCACCACCTGCTCGGCGGCGCAGAGCCAGCGCCTCATCGCCTGAGCGTTGGCGGCAATCTTATGGTGCCCCAAAGTGATCCCATCCTTGCGTCGCATGCCCTGCTGAATGTCCCTCGCCGTCGCGGATCCGGGAACGGTGTTCCTGTCCCGGCGGGGTGGGCACCACTGAGCCTACAACAGTGAAGCTGTCCGGTACGGGACCGTTTCCTGGGAAAGTGCTGAGCAGGCAGAAGTCCTCTCCCCCGCCTTGGACCCAGCCGCGGACCAGGTCCTCCGCGGACTCGCCGGACCCCGGCACGGCGGCCAGCAGCTCTGCCGCGGGACGCAGTTCCGGGCCGAAGACGGCCAGCAGAAGCGGGTCGAGTTCGAGCGTCACGCCGCTCGCCCGGGCAAGCCGCCCGGAGTCCTTCAGCAGACCGTCGGAGAGGTCCATCATGGCGGTGGCGCCGGCCGCGAGGGCTTCCGCACCGCTGCCGAGGGGCGGGCACGGCCGGCACTGGGCATCCATCAGCGCACGCTGGGCCGGAGTGAGATCCCCCACTGGAACGGTGCTCTCCAGGAGGGACCACCCGGCGGCGGCACGGCCCAGCCGCCCGGCCACGGCCACGACATCCCCGACCATGGCTCCCGAACGAAGTCCGACCTTCCCGGCCACCTCCCGGCCCATCGCCGTGGCGGTCACCGAGATCTCCCGGCCACGGCCGAGGTCACCCCCGACGACGGCGACCTCCGCCCCCAGCGCGCGCACGGCGTCGTGCACTCCGCGGGCGAAGTCCTCCACCCAGGCGACAGGCGTCTCCGGGGGCAGGGTGAGACTGATGAGCAGCGAGTGAGGCTCCGCGCCCATGGCGTTGATGTCGCTCAGATTCTGGGCCGCGGACTTCCACCCGACGTCGTAGCCGGTGCTCGCATAGCCGTTGTTCCAGCGCAGGCGGAAGTCCTGGTCCTGCGTCTGGGTGTCGATCGAGACCACCACGCTGCCTCCAGGAGCGGCGACCACGGCGGCGTCGTCCCCGGGGCCCAGGAGGGTGGCGGGGCCCTGTGGCAGGAGGGGGAAGATTCTCGCGAGGAGGCCCGACTCCCCCACGGTGGCGACGGTCGGCTGGTTCTCTGGCACACGGCAACGCTATCCAACTTCCGGCCCGGAGCGTCAACCGTTCGCGGCGAGGACCTGTCATCCGGCGTGGGCAGGCCGGTGCAACACGGTCCGGCGGACGTGCCGGTCGAGCAGCCCTGTCATGGCCTCCTGGGAGGACCTCCCAGCGAAGCTCGGTAGGCTGGTGCCATGCGTGTCACCCGTCCTGCCCCGCGGTCCGCGGCGCGGAAGCTCCCGAAACCGGCCGCCGTGCTGGCCCTCTCGCTGGCGTCCGTGTTCGCCCTCAGCGCCTGTTCACCCGCCGTCGACGTCACCCCGGCCAAGGATGCGGCCAACCCGGATTGCGCCCCCATGATGGTGGCGCTTCCGGACAAGATCGGTGATGCGGCGCTGCGGAAGACCAATGCCCAGGCCACGGCCGCGTGGGGCGACCCGTCCCTGGTGATCCTGCGCTGCGGCGTCACCCCGCCCGGCCCCACGAAGGACCGCTGCGCCACCGTCAACGGCGTGGACTGGGTCATCAAGGAGGGCGAGAAGGGCAACCCGATCTACACCCTGACGACGTTCGGCCGGACACCCGCCGTGGAGGTGCTTCTGGACCCGGGGAAGATCTCCTCCGCCACGGTGCTGGCCGATCTCTCGGCGCCCGCCAGCAAGATCAAGGCGACTAAGAAGTGCGTGGGCCAGGAGGATCTGCAGAACCTCCCTGGTAGCGGCAAGTAGGCGGTCGCCCACTACGGGAAGACCGCACCGACGGCGAAGGCCCCCACCGCGAACGGTGGGGGCCTTCCGTGTGCCTGGCTCAGATGAGCCCGCTCAGCTGAACCCGCTCAGCGCACGTCGCGCAGCTCAGTCGGCTCAGCGCAATCGGCTCAGCGCAGCCCGGTCTTGCGGTGCAGCGCCAGGTGGATGAGCTCGTCGATCAGCTCGGTGTAGCTCAGGCCCGTGGCGGCCCACATCTGCGGGTACATGCTCTTGGGGGTGAAGCCGGGCAGCGTGTTGATCTCGTTGATGATGAACTCGCCGTCCGGGGTGTAGAAGAAGTCCACACGGCTCAGTCCCTCGGCCCCGATCGCGTCGAAGGCGACGCCCGCGAGCTTCCGGACCTCGGCGATGGCCTCCTCCGGCAGGTCCGCAGGGCAGCTGAGCGACGCGGCGTTGTCCACGTACTTGGCCTGGAAGTCGTAGAAGGAGTGTTCCCCCACGGCCACGGCGATCTCGGCGGGCAGCGAGGCGCGAGGCTCGTCGGTGCCCCGGCCTTCCAGCACGGCGCACTCGATCTCCCGGCCCACGATCCCGGCCTCGATCACGAGCTTCGGATCATGCCTGCGGGCCTCCTCGATGGCTGCGTCCAGATCCTCCACGCGGTCCACCTTGGAGATGCCCATGCTGGAGCCGGCACGTGCGGGCTTGACGAAGACGGGGAACCCCAGCTCCTCCACCTGACGGCGCACCCCGGCGGGATCACGGAGCCACTGGCGGTCGGTCACGGCGATGTAGGGGCCGACCTTCAGCCCGGCGGCCTCGAAGACCACCTTCATGAAGTGCTTGTCCATGCCGATGGCCGAGGCCAGCACGCCGGCGCCCACGTAGCGGGTGTCGCTGAGCTCCAGCAGGCCCTGGACCGTTCCGTCCTCGCCGAAGGGTCCGTGCAGGAGCGGGAAGACCACGTCCACCTGACCCAGCTCGGTCGGCACCTGGTCCGGCGCCGCCACGATCAGCTGGTGCTCGCCCCCGATCTCGGCCAGCGCCACGGTGGCCTCCCCCGGAGTGACTTCGGGCAGGGCGTCCGCCGTGAGCGACCACTGATCCAGATCGCCCTCGGGCAGCACCCACTGGCCCGTCTTGGCGATGCCGATCGGGATCACGTCGTACTTGTCCCGGTCGATGGCTCCCAGGACGCCCGCTGCGGTGACACAGCTGACGGCGTGCTCACTGGAGCGTCCTCCGAAGAGGACGGCGATGCGGGGCTTCCGGGCGTCAGTCACAGTGAGTGGTTCCGTTCAGGTCGTCGGTGATGCAGGTCGTCGGTGGTGCGGTTGATTCGTGATGCGGATCAGTGGTGCGGGCGGCCGGCTCAGTAGCCGTCCTCGGACTTCAAGGAGCGGTTCAGGAGCAGCGGGCCGAGATCCTCGACAGCCAGCTTACCGGCGAGCACCGCCACCACCGCTGCGGTGATCGGCATCTCGACGCCATGCCGCGCCGCCAGTTCCTGCACGGCGTCGGCGGACTTCACGCCCTCCGCCGTCTGCGTCATGCGTTCCACCACCTCGTCCAGGGTCAGGCCCTGGCCGAGCAGTTTGCCCGCGGTGTGGTTGCGGGAGAGGGGCGACGCGCAGGTCGCCACGAGGTCGCCCAGACCCGCCAGACCGGCCAGGGTGTGGGCTTCGCCGCCCAGCGCCAGCGCCAGTCGGGTGGTCTCGGCGAGGCCACGGGTGATGACGGAGGCCTTGGTGTTGTCCCCCATGTCGCGGCCCTCGCAGATGCCGACGGCCAGCGCGATGACGTTCTTGACGATCCCGCCGATCTCCACCCCGACCACGTCCGAACTCATGTACGGGCGGAAGTACGGCGCGGTGCAGAGTTCCGCGACGCGCTGCGCCATGGCCTCGTCCGCGCATGCCACCACGGAGGCCGTTGGTTCCTCCCGGGCGATCTCCATGGCCAGATTCGGGCCGGAGAGCACCAGGATCTGGGACGCGGGCGTCCCCCACTCCTGGGCGATCACCTCGCTCATGCGCTCATCCGTGCCGCGTTCCAGCCCCTTCATGAGCGAAACCACGAGCGCCCCCGGCGCGACGGCGTCCTTCCAGGCGCGCAGCTGCTCGCGCAGGGACTGGGCAGGGACGGCCAGCACGACGACGGCGGCGTCCCGCAGGGCCTCGACGGCACTGTCCGTGGCACGCACCGCGTCCGGCAGCGGGATCTGCTGCAGGTAGCGGCTGTTGCGGTGCTCACGGTTGATCTCCTCCGCGGCCTCGGCACGCCGGGCCCAGAGCACGATGTCCCGGGGCTCGCCCGCTGCGAGGGCGGCGTCGCCCAGGACCTTCGCGAAAGTGGTCCCCCAGGAACCGGCGCCCATGACGGCGATCTTCTCCACAGCTGCCTCTCCCGGTGCGGTGACGGTGTCGCGAGCGCTCACGCGGCGCCGCCGTCGTCGTTCTTCGGCTCCTTAACGGTGCCCGTCGGATCCAGCCGGCCCGTGGCGCCCTGCCCGTGGGCGGCCGGATCCCAGCGCTCGGCCGGCGCCGGCTCCTGGCGGAGCTCCGCGACCAGCGCGGTCACGGCATCCATGATGCGGGTCGTGGCCTCGGTGAGCACGGTCTTGGTCATCGGCTTGCCCCGCAGGTCCTCCAGGTCCACCGGGCGTCCGACGACCACGCGCACCCGCTTCCGCGGGAAGAGGTGAAGCTTCTTGGCGTAGCGCGGGAACAGTTCCTGGGCGCCCCAGTGACCGATCGGGACGACGGGCGCCCCGGTCTGCAGGGCCAGCCGGGCCGCGCCCGTGTGCCCCTTCATGGGCCACAGATCGGGATCCCTCGTGAGGGTGCCCTCCGGGTAGATGATGATCGAGCCGCCGGCGTCCACGACTTCCTGGGCCACCTTGAGCGAATTGTTCGCTCCCGCGGTGGTCCGCTCCACCGGGATCTGCCGCGAACTGTGCAACAGGCGTCCGAACACCGGGATCTTGAACAGGCTCGCCTTGGCCAGGAAGTGCGGCGGGCGCTTGGCGTTGTAGAGCATGTGGCCCACGACGACCGGGTCGATCTCCGTGACGTGGTTGGGCGCGGCGATGAAGCCACCCTCGGGCAGGTTCTCCAGGCCTTCCCAGCGCTTGGAGAGCACCAGGTTCATGAGAGGCCGGAGCACACCGGCCAGGAAGGCGAAGGTGGCCCGGGTCCCCAGGCTCTCCTTCATGCCGTGCTGAGTCGTCTCGGTCTTGCCCATGCGGTTCTACGCTCCGGTGAGTTCGAAATCGGCGCCGAGCCCGGCGATCTTCTCGGTAAAACGCTCGTAACCGCGCTGGATCACCTCGGTGCCGGTGACGCGGGAGACGCCCGTGGCGGCGAAGGCCGCGATCAGGTGGCTGAAGCCGCCCCGCAGATCCGGGACGTCGATGTCCCGTCCCACGAGCGGCGTGGAGCCGGAGATGACGGCCGAGTGCAGGAAGTTCCGCTGCCCGAAGCGGCACGGCACACTGCCGAGGCATTCACGGTGCAGCTGGATGCTCGCGCCCATGCGGGTGAGGGCCTGGGTGAAGCCGAAGCGGTTCTCATAGACGGTCTCGTGCACGATCGAGACACCGTCCGCCTGGGTCAGGGCCACGACGAGAGGCTGCTGCCAGTCGGTCATGAATCCGGGGTGCACATCGGTCTCGAGCACGAGCGGGTTCAGCTTGCCGCCGGGGTGGTAGAAGCGGATGCCCTCGTCCATGATGTCCATGCCGCCGCCCACCTTCCGGTAGGTGTTCAGGAAGGTCATCATGTCGTGCTGAGCGGCGCCCTCGACGAAGATGTCGCCCTGGGTCACGAGCGCGGCGGAGGCCCAGGAGGCCGTCTCGTTGCGGTCCGGGAGTGCTCGGTGATCGTAGCCGCGCAGCTCGGAGACGCCTTCGATCCGGATCGTCCGGTCCGTCTGGATGCTGATGATGGCGCCCATCTTCTGGAGCACCGCGATGAGGTCCACCACCTCGGGCTCCATGGCGGCGCCCCGCAGCTCGGTGATGCCCTCGGCGCGGGTGGCGGAGAGCAGGACCTGCTCGGTGGCGCCGACGCTCGGGTAGTCGAGGGTGATCTTGGCGCCCTTGAGGCCTTCCGGCGCGGAGAGGTGGATGCCGTTGCCGGTCTTCTCCACCACGGCGCCGAACTTGCGGAGCACGGCCAGGTGGAAGTCGATGGGCCGGTCGCCGATGCGGCAGCCGCCCAGGTCCGGGATGAAGGCCGCGCCGATCGCGTGGATGAGCGGTCCGCAGAGCAGGATCGGGATGCGGGAGTCACCGGCGTGCGCGTCGATCTCGGTGTGCGAGGCGTTCCGGGCGTTTGCCGGGTCCAGGCTCAGGTCCCCGGTCACCGGGTCCTTCACCACCGTCACGCCGTGCAGCTGGAGCAGGCTGGTGACGACCTCGACGTCCTTGATCTCCGGGACGTTGCGGAGCACGGAGGGCTCGCTGCCGAGCAGTGCCGCGACCATCGCCTTGGGCACCAGGTTCTTGGCGCCCCGCACGGAAACCTTGCCACTGAGCGGAACCCCGCCCCGGATGGTCAGCACACTACTCATCGACATCTGCCCTCGCACTTCTACGTTCGGAGCTGGGTCCCAGCTCCTCATCAAGCATAGAGCCCCGACGGCGCACGGGCGGGACCCCGCGCGCCTGCCCCGGCGTGGGTCAGGCGCGCTCCGACGAGCCCGCGCGCAGCGACGCAGGGTACACGTCCAGCGCGTTCTCCTCGACGTAATCGAGGGCGTGGCGGACGGCTCCGAGGGACACGACGCCCTCCCCCAGCGAGGAGGCGAGCACCCGGGGCGGGGTGTGGGTGTAGCGCGGCAGCTCCCGCTCGATGCCCGGCAGCAGGACCCCCGCCGACTCGGCCACGGCGCCCGCGATGACCACGGCCTCCGGGTTCACCATGGTGCTCAGCGCACCGATGACGCGGGCCATCCGCCGGGCCACCCTGTCGAGGATCCCGACGGCGGTCGCGTCGCCGTCCGCCGCGGCCGAGAACACCATTTCCGCGCTCAGGGCGGAGGGATCCCCGCCGCAGAGGGCACGCAGGGCGGTGTCCTCGCCGTCGTCGAGCGCCTCCCGCGCCCACTCCGCCACGTGATGCGCGATGCCGTGCGTGTCGCCGACCCCGTCGAGGTGTTCCAGGTAGCCGAGTTCGCCGAAGCCGCCGAGCTGCCCGTGCAGGAGGCGGCCGGATTCGAGCACACCGGACCCGAGACGGTCCCCGGCGAGCATGACGGCGAGGTTGTCGATGCCCCGCGCGACGCCGATCCAGCGTTCCGCGAGCGCGGCGAGATTGGCGTCGTTCTCGAGAAGCACGTGCCAGCCGTGGCGTTCGGAGACGATCGCCCGGACGTCGAAGGACCGCCAGAACTCCTGCACAGTGAGGACGTTCCCGTCCCGGCCGACGGGAGCGGCCACGCCGACCGCGACCGCGAGCACGGAGTCCGCGGTGATGCCCGCGTCGGCGAGCGCCTGCGCGGCGAGGCGGTCCAGGACGTCGGCCCGTTCGTCGGCGGCGATGTTGTCGGCGCGGAACGGGAGGGTCACCTGGGACAGGGGCGTGCCGGCCATGTCGGCGACGATGGCGGTGATCTTGTGGGCGCCGATGTCGATGCCGAGCACGCTCGCGGCGCGGTCGTCGAACACGAAACGACGTGCAGGCCGCCCCTTGACGTAGTCGCCCGCGTCCCGCTGGTTCTCCAGCTCCCGGAGCCAGCCGAGCCGCACGAGTTCATCGCAGATCGAGATGACGGTGGCACGGGACAGACCGGTTCCCGCCATGAGCTCGGTCCCGGTGAGGACCCCGGCTCCGCGCATGGCCTGGAGCATGGCCCGCGCGTTGATCCTGCGCACCACCTGGGTCGAAGGCGCGGTCTCGCTCATCATCGACGCCCCACACTCCTTCTGCCTGCGAGGCCCGTCGGCGGGCCTGCACTGAAATCTAGCTCATGAAACGAGGCGGCGAAACATGGCCCGGCAGCGCTTGACGGCGTGAGACGGATCACGCTTATACTGCTGATGGGTTATAAATTTACCTCCTATCTAAACTCGCCCGGCAACTTTCAGAAGGACTTCCCGCCCGGCGCCTGCGGTCCGAGCACCGCACGACGAAAGGACAACGGTGTCTGTGAAACCGACACGGGCCAAGCGCGCGGCGGGGCTGGCGTTGAGCCTCGCCCTGCTGGGCGGCCTGCTCTCAGGGTGTGCGAGCGACGGCGGGACGGAGACCATCCGTTTCACGTTCAGCAAGCGCGAAGCGATTCCCTTCATGACCAAGATGGTGAACGAGTACAACGCCTCGCAGGACAAGACGCGCGTCGTGCTGGACACCTCCGGCGTCGACGTGGTCTCGGCGAGTTTCGTCCGCGGGAACCCGCCGGATCTGATGCTGGCGAACTACAACACCGAGGTCTCACGGTTCATCGACCGCTGCGCGCTCAGCGATCTGAGCGGCACGGCCGCCGCGGGGCAGATCCGCGAGGACTACCAGCCCCTGCTTGATCAGTACGGCCACTGCGAGGGACGGCAGAGCGCACTCCCCTACTCCGTCATGGCGTCCTCGGTCATCTACGACAAGAAGATCTTCGCCGCCCATGGCATCGCCGTGCCGAAGACCTGGGACCAGCTCCTCGCCGCCTGCGAGGCCCTCAAGACCGCCGGCGTCACGCCGTTCCAGGCCACCATCATGGACAACTGGACGGTCGGCCAAGGCTGGTTCGACTACGCCGTGGGCGGCTCGCTCGATGTCGTGGACTTCTACCAGCGCCTCGCCGCCGAAGGCGACACGGTGGGCACGACGTCGAAGACGTCCTTCTCCCAGGCCTTCGCCGCGCCGATGGCCCGGATGCAGCAGCTCCTGAAATACACCAACAAGAACGCCTCCAGCCAGACCTACGGCGACGGCAACCTCGCCTTCGCGCAGGGCAAGGCGGCCATGTACCTGCAAGGGCCGTGGGCGTTCAGCGAGATCGCCAAGACGGCGCCCGATCTGGAGCTCGGCACCTTCCCGCTGCCGATGACGAACGACGAGAAGGACCTGGCCGTGCGGGTCAATCTGGACCTCGCCGCCATGGTGCCCCAGGCCTCGAAGCACCAGGAGGCCGCCCGGGCGTTCCTGGACTACCTCTACAAGCCCGAGCACATCCAGGCGTACAACGACTCCCAGCTGGGTTTCACCCCGCTCAAGGGCGCCGCGCCGCCGAAGGATCCCCGGGTCGCCGGGATGATCCCCTACGTCGACCAGGGCAAGGTCTACCAGGGCCCCTCGGTCCTCATCCCGAAGACCATCCCGGTCTTCAACTACGCCCAGGCGATCGCCCTCGGCGCCCAGCCCGAAGCCACCCTGCGCACCCTCGACGCCGACTGGGCGCGCCTCGCGTTCCGGGCGCCGGCCCCGAAGGAGAAGACGAAATGAGCACCTCCACCAGCGCCGCGGGGCGCACGGTCCGGCGCGGCCGCCGTCGCGTCGAACCCGTCTACTGGCTCTTCCTGCTGCCGAGCCTCGTCCTGTTCACCCTGGCCATCACAGTGCCCGGCATCATCGGCATCACGTTCAGCTTCACCGACTCCATCGGCGTCGGCGACTGGAGCTTCAACGGCCTGACCAACTACATCGCCTTGTTCAGCGACCCGGCCATCCTCCAGAGTTACCTGTTCACGTTCGGCTTCTCGATCGTGACCGTCCTCGTGGTCAACGTGATCGCCTTCCTCCTGGCGATCGGGCTCACGGCCCGCATCCGGTTCAAGACCGGGCTCCGCACCGTCTTCGTGATCCCGATGGTCATCTCCGGCATCATCATCGCGTACGTCTTCAACTTCCTGTTCTCGAACTCGCTGCCCGCCGTCGGCTCGGCCACGGGCGTGACCTGGCTGCAGACGAGCCTGCTCGCCAATCCGGACCTCGCCTGGGTGGCGATCGTGGCCGTCACCGCCTGGCAGGCCATCCCCGGCACGCTGCTCATCTACATCGCCGGACTCCTCTCGGTCCCGGGCGACGTCTACGAAGCGGCCGATCTGGACGGGGCGAGCAAGACGCAGCAGCTCCTGCGGGTGACCATGCCGCTCGTGGCCGGCTACGTGGTCATCAACGTCATCCTCGGCTTCAAGGGATTCCTGAACGCCTACGACATCATCAAGGGCCTCACCGACGGCGGGCCAGGCACCTCGACCCGCAGCATCGCCATGAGCATCATCGCCGGTTTCAACGGCGGCGACTACGGCTACCAGATGGCCAACGCGACGATCTTCTTCGTCGTCGCGGTCCTCATCTCCCTGCTCCAGCTCTCGCTGACCCGCGGAAGGAACGCACTCTGATGTCGACGCAGACGCTTCTCACCCCCGAGACCCACGCCACCGACGGCGAGCGCGGCAAGGACCGTGTCCGCACGCCCCGCGTCCGCATGGAGCGGGTCAACTGGCCCGCCACCGTCCTGCTCCTGCTCTGCGCGGTCACCGTGCTCCTGCCGCTCTACGTCACCCTCTCGATGGCGTTCAAGACCGGGGCGCAGGCCGTGGACGGCAACGCCTTCTCCCTGCCCGCGCCCTTCTCGGTCGACGGCTTCGTGCAGGCCTGGAACCTGACGAGCTTCCCCGTCGGGGCAGGCGTCAGCCTCCTGGTGACGGCCGGCACCGTGCTGCTCACCATCGTGCTCTCGGCGTTCACGTCGTACGCGATCGTGCGCAACTGGGACCGCAAGGTGTTCCGTTACTCGTTCTACTACCTGCTGGCCGCGATGTTCATCCCGTTCCCGGTGGTGGCGCTGCCGCAGATCCAGCTCACCGGGCTCCTGCACCTGGACAACCCGCTCGGTGTCATCCTGCTGGCCAGCATGTTCCAGCTGAGCTTCAGCGTGCTGCTGTTCACCGCCTTCCTCCGATCGATCCCGCTCGAGCTCGAGGAGAGCGCCCGGATCGACGGGGCGAGCACCTGGGTGACGTTCTGGCGCATCATCTTCCCGCTGCTCGCCCCCATGAGCGCCACGGTGGGCATCTTCGCGTTCCTGTACGCCTGGAACGACTTCATGATGCCGTCCCTCATCATCTCGGATCCGGCGCTGCAGACCCTTCCGGTTCGGCAGAACCTGTTCCAGACTCAATTCAGCAATAACTACAACGTGTCCTTCGCGTCCTACCTCATGGCGATGGCCCCCGCGATCGTCGCCTACCTGTTCACGCAGCGCTGGGTCATGGCGGGCGTCACCCAGGGCGCCGTCAAGGGCTGACGCCCGCTCCGCCGCATCCGTCACACCGACTTCTCCGAGGAATCCCCATGGCAGCAGAACCCGTCCTTCTTCCCGAGGCCACCTGGTGGCGTCAGGCCGCCGTCTACCAGATCTACCCCCGCTCCTTCGCGGACGCCAACGGCGACGGCATCGGCGATCTGCGAGGCATCATCTCCCGTGTCCCGTACCTGGCTGAGCTGGGGATCGACGCCGTGTGGCTCAGTCCCTTCTACCCCTCGGCTCTCGCGGACGGCGGCTACGACGTGGCGGACTACCGCGACGTCGACCCGCGGATCGGCACACTCGCCGAGTTCGACGAGATGGTGACCGCCCTGCACGCGGCGGGCATCCGCGTCATCGTGGACATCGTGCCGAACCACTCCTCGGACGAGCACGCATGGTTCCGGGAGGCCCTGGTCTCGCCCTGCGGCTCCGCGGCCCGGGAGCGGTACATCTTCCGCGACGGGCTGGGTGAGCACGGGGAGATCCCGCCGTCGGACTGGGACTCCGTGTTCGGCGGACCCGCCTGGGAGCGCATCACCGAACCGGACGGCACTCCCGGCCAGTGGTACCTGCACACCTTCGCGAAGGAACAGCCGGACTTCAACTGGGACAATCCCGAAGTCCGGGAGGACTTCCTGAAGACCCTGCGCTTCTGGTCCGACCGCGGGGTCGACGGGTTCCGCGTGGACGTGGCGAACCTCCTGGTGAAGGACCTTCCGGAGACGCTCCCCAGCCGGGCGGAACTGGACGCCCTGGACCGCGACTCGGGCACGCACCCGCTCATGGACCGGGACGAGGTGCACGAGATCTACGCGGACTGGCGCGCCGTGTTCAACGAGTACGACCCGCCCCGCACGGCGGTCGCCGAGGCGTGGGTGGACTCGCCGGTGCGCCGTGCGAAGTACGCCTCGCCGGACGGTCTGGGCCAGGCCTTCAACTTCGATCTCCTGACCGCGGACTTCGACCCGGAGGCGTTCCGGCGGATCGTCACGGAGAACCTCGCCCAGTCGGCGACCACCGGCTCGTCCTCCACCTGGGTGCTCTCCAACCACGACGTCACCCGGCACGCCACCCGCTACGGTCTGCCGCCGCTGGGCGATCGCAAGGGCGTGAAGCAGGGCATCGAGTGGATGATCGCCGGGGCGCCGGCCGATGGCGTCGATCCCGCGCTCGGCCTCGCCCGGGCCCGCGCCGCGACGCTCTTCCTCCTGGCCCTGCCCGGGAGCACCTACCTCTACCAGGGAGAGGAGCTCGGCCTGCAGGAGGTCGGCGACCTGCCCGCCGAGGCGCGGCAGGACCCGGCCTACCACCGCTCGGTGCATCAGCCTGCCTGGTCCTACGACGGTCTGGGGCGCGACGGCTGCCGCGTGCCACTCCCCTGGACATCGTCCGAACCGTCCTTCGGCTTCGGTCCGGGCGGCGCCCATCTGCCCCAGCCGGAGTGGTTCGGCGCATACTCGGTGGAGGCCGAAGAGTCGGACCCGGCGTCGACCCTCCATCTGTACCGCACGGCTCTGCGCCTGCGCAGCACGCTGCAGGGCGCAGAGACACTGGACTGGGTGGAGACGCCCGGCACGGCACTCGGCTTCACCCGTCCCGGCGGCTGGCTGACGATCACCAACTTCGGCCAGGAACCCGTGGAGCTGCCCGTCGGGGAACTGCTGCTCGCCAGCGCGCCCGTGGAGAACGGCCTGCTGCCCGGCTCCGCGACCGCGTGGCTGCGCGTCCCGGACGCAGCGGCCTCGGCCTGACCGCCTTCGATCCCGTTCCCGGCTCAGGCGATCCCCTGGGCCGGGAACACCCCCGACCTTCCCACAAGGAGCATTGTGAGCACCACCGCACCCGAGGCACAGCACCGCGACGCCGATCACCTGAGCGACCCCGAGTGGTGGCGCCAGGCGGCCGTCTATCAGATCTACCCGCGCAGCTTCGCCGACGCCGATGGTGACGGCATCGGCGATCTGCCCGGCATCACCTCCAAGGTCGGCTACCTCCGCGAGCTGGGGATCGACGCCGTCTGGCTGAGCCCCTTCTACCCCTCAGCCCTGGCCGACGGCGGCTACGACGTGGACGACTACCGCGACGTCGATCCCCGGCTCGGGACCCTCGCCGACTTCGACGACATGGTCACCGCCCTCCACGCGGCCGGCATCCGCCTCATCGTCGACATCGTGCCGAACCACTCCTCGGACCGTCACGAGTGGTTCCGGGAAGCGCTGACCTCGGAGCCCGGCTCCCCCGCCCGCAACCGGTACATCTTCCGCGACGGCAAAGGCGAGCACGGCGAGCTGCCGCCGTCCGACTGGGATTCGGTCTTCGGCGGACCCGCGTGGGAGCGCATCACCGAACCGGACGGCACCCCGGGCCAGTGGTACTTCCACCTGTTCGCCAAGGAACAGCCGGACTTCAACTGGGACAACCCGGAGGTGCGCGAGGACTTCCTCAAGACCCTGCGCTTCTGGTCCGACCGCGGCGTCGACGGTTTCCGCGTGGACGTGGCGCATGGGATGGTCAAGGACTTCTCCGAGCCGATGCCGTCCAAGGCGGACCTCCAGGCGCTGAACACCGGGACGGACGGGTTCGTGGACGGCTCCCACCCGTTCTGGGACCGCGACGCGGTGCACGAGATCTACGCCGAGTGGCGCGCGGTCTTCAACGAGTATTCCCCCGCCCGCACCGCCGTGGCCGAGGCCTGGGTGCACCCGGACCGCCGCGCCCGGTACGCGAGCCCGGAGGGCCTCGGCCAGGCGTTCAATTTCGACCTGCTCCAGGCCGACTTCCGGGCCGAGGACTTCCGCGAGATCATCACGAAGAACCTCGCCGAGGCTGCGGCGAGCGGCGCCTCCTCCACGTGGGTCTTCTCCAACCACGACGTGGTCCGGCACGCCACGCGCTACGGGCTGCCCGAGTCCGGCCCGGCGGATTCGGGCGCCATCATGGCGAACGCCGGCAAGTCCTGGCTGCTCGACGGCGGTGACCCGGCCGTCGTGGACGCCGCCCTCGGCCTGCGCCGCGCCCGCGCCGCGACCCAGCTCATGCTCGCCCTGCCGGGCTCGTCCTATCTGTACCAGGGCGAGGAACTCGGCCTCCAGGAGGTCGGCCAGATCCCGGACGCCGAGCGGCAGGACCCGTCGTTCTTCCGGAACCCCGGTGTGGAGATCGGCCGCGACGGCTGCCGTGTGCCCCTGCCCTGGACGTCGTCCGGATCGTCCTTCGGCTTCGGGGCGGGCGGTTCGCACCTGCCCCAGCCCCAGTGGTTCGCGGAGCACTCGGTGCAAGCGGAGGAAGCGGACGAGGACTCCACGCTGAACTTCTACCGCAAGGCCCTGGCTCTTCGCGCCGAGCTCCAGGGCGCCGAGGATCTCGAATGGCTGCCCACGGAGGAGCCCTCGGTGCTCGCCTTCCGGCGTCCCGGCGGCTGGATCAGCGTGACGAACTTCGGCGACGCCCCGGCCACACTCCCGGAGGGCGAGGTCCTGCTGAGCAGCGGCCCTCTCGAGGGACACTCCCTCCCGGGCGCGACCACCGCCTGGCTGCGGGCCTGACCAGCCGCGCACCGGCTGACGCTCCCTCCGCACGACGACGGCGGCCCCTCCCGCGGGAGGGGCCGCCGTCGTCGTGTGGCACGTCAGGCCTGGCCGGCCGTGCGGCCGACCAGCACGCGGCCGCTCAGCGCTCTGCCGCTCAGCTTTTGGCGGGGAGCGTCTTCGGCTTGAAGGACGGGCGCGTCGCCTCATAGGCGGTGATGTCCTCTTCGTGCTGCAGGGTCAGCCCGATGTCGTCCAAGCCTTCCAGCAGACGCCAGCGGGTGTAGTCGTCGATCTGGAACGGCGCCACGACGTTGCCGCACTCGACGACCTTGGACTCCAGGTCCACGCGCACCTCGGTGCCCGGAGCGTTCTCCAGGACCTTCCAGATCAGTTCGATGTCGTCCTGCTCCAGCACGGCGGCCAGGAGGCCCTGCTTACCGGAGTTGCCGCGGAAGATGTCGGCGAAACGGGAGGACAGCACGGCCTTGAAACCGTAGTCCTTGAGCGCCCAGACCGCGTGTTCGCGCGAGGAGCCGGTGCCGAAGTCGGGGCCGGCCACCAGCACGGACCCGCGGTTGAAGGGCTCCCGGTTCAGGATGAAGTTCTCATCCTTGCGCCAGCCGGCGAACAGGGCGTCTTCGAAGCCCGTCCGGGTGATGCGCTTGAGGTAGACGGCGGGGATGATCTGGTCCGTGTCGACGTTGCTCTGACGCAGCGGGACGCCGATCCCGGTGTGGGTGGTGAATTTTTCCATCGTTTGCTCCTGGGAATTCGTGTCGCGGCGGGCTCAGGCGGCGGCAGCGCCGGCGGCGTCCTGGGCCAGGGGTTCCAGATCCGACGGGGAGCTCAGCGTCCCGCGGACCGCGGTGGCGGCGGCCACCACGGGCGAGACCAGGTGCGTGCGCCCGCCCTTGCCCTGGCGGCCTTCGAAGTTGCGGTTGGAGGTGGAGGCGCAGCGCTCACCCGGGGCCAGTTGGTCCGGGTTCATGCCGAGGCACATCGAGCAGCCCGCGAAGCGCCACTCGGCGCCGAACTCCTTGAAGACCTTGTCCAGGCCGATCGCCTCCGCCTCCAGACGGACGCGGGCGGAACCGGGGACCACCATCATGCGGACGTTGGGATCCTTGCGACGGCCACGGATGACGTCCGCGGCGGCCTGCAGGTCCTCCAGGCGTGAGTTGGTGCAGGAGCCGAGGAAGACCGTGTCCACCCGGATGTCCTTCATCGGGGTGCCGGCTTCCAGGTCCATGTACTCCAGGGCGCGGCGTGCGGCGGCCTTCTGGTTCTCGTCGCCGAAGGACTCGGGGTCCGGGACGGTCTGCGAGAGGGACACGCCCTGGCCCGGGTTGGTGCCCCAGGTGACGAACGGCTCGAGGGTGTCGGCGTCCAGGAACACCTCCTCGTCGAAGACGGCGCCCTCATCGGTGTGCAGGGTGTTCCAGTACTCGACGGCGGCGTCCCAGTCGGCGCCTTCGGGGGCGTGCGGGCGGCCCTTCATGAATTCGTAGGTGGTCTGGTCCGGCGCCACCATGCCGGCGCGGGCGCCGGCCTCGATGGACATGTTGCAGATGGTCATGCGGGCTTCCATGGACAGCGCCCGGATGGCGGAGCCGCGGTATTCCAGGACGTAGCCCTGTCCGCCGCCCGTGCCGATCTTGGCGATGACCGCCAGGATGATGTCCTTTGAGGAGACGCCCGGCTTCAGGGTGCCCTCCACGTTGATGGCCATGGTCTTGAACGGCTTCAGAGACAGCGTCTGGGTGGCCATGACGTGCTCGACCTCGGAGGTGCCGATGCCCATGGCCAGCGCGCCGAACGCGCCGTGCGTGGAGGTGTGGGAGTCGCCGCACACCACGGTCATGCCGGGCTGCGTCAGACCGAGCTGCGGGCCGACGACGTGGACGATGCCCTGTTCCTTGTCGCCCAGGGAGTGCAGACGGACACCGAACTCCTTGCAGTTGGCGCGCAGCGTCTCGATCTGGGTGCGGCTGGTGGGATCCGGGATCGGCTTGTCGATGTCGATCGTCGGGGTGTTGTGATCTTCGGTGGCGATCGTCAGGTCCGGGCGGCGCAGCGGACGGCCCGCCAGGCGCAGGCCTTCGAAGGCCTGCGGAGAGGTCACCTCGTGCACCAGGTGAAGGTCGATGAAGAGGAGATCGGGCTGGGCGTTGACTCCTTCGCCCTCGCCTTTACGCACGATGTGCGCGTCCCAGACCTTCTCGGCCAGTGTCTTCGGCATGGCCTTCTCCCTTCATTGCGCGGGCCGGTGGCCCCGCGGTGTGCTGATGCTGTATTTCAACTGTTCCAGCCTGCACCGGAGAGTGCCAGCGAAATGATTTGCATCTCAGATATTGAGACGGCAATATCATTGTATGGACACTTCAAGTGGCGTCGGCGTCATCGACAAAGCGGCTCAGGTTCTCGACGCTCTCGAGGCCGGACCGACCACCCTGGCACAGCTGGTCGCTGCCACCGGACTCGCACGTCCCACGGTGCACCGGCTCGCCCTCGCCCTCGTGCATCACCGCCTGGTGAGCCGCGACATGCAGGGCCGCTTCGTGCTCGGCAGCCGCCTCGTCGAGCTGGCCTCCGCCGCCGGCGAGGACCGCCTGATCGCCTCCGCCGGCCCGGTGCTCCTCCAGTTGCGGGACGCCACCGGCGAATCCGCCCAGATCTTCCGCCGCCAGGGCGAATGGCGCGTGTGCGTCGCCTCCGCCGAGCGCCCGGTCGGCCTGCGGGACACCATCCCCGTGGGCACCCAGCTGTCCATGAAGGCCGGCTCCGCCGCCCAGGTGCTGCTCGCCTGGGAGGACCACGACCGTCTGCTGGAGGGCCTGCAGAACGCCCGCTTCACCCCGACCGTCCTTGCCGGCGTACGACGCCGCGGCTGGGCTCAGAGCCTCGGCGAGCGCGAGCCGGGGGTCGCCTCCGTCTCGGCCCCCGTCCGCGGCCCGTCCGGTCGTGTGATCGCCGCCGTCTCGATTTCCGGACCGATCGAACGCCTCACGCGCCAGCCGGGCCGGATGCACGCCGAGGTCGTCTGCAACGCCGGGCGCCTGCTCACCGAAGCATTGCGCAAAGGCAACGACTGAGGCACGGTTGAGGTCATGACCGAGCCGCACCGCTACGCCGTCTTCCTCCGCGGGATCAACGTGGGAGGGATCAACATCCGGATGGCGGACCTCAAAGCCTGCCTGAGCGAGGGGCCGTTCCGGAACGTGAAGACGCTGCTGGCCACAGGCAACGTGATCCTGGACTCGGATTCCGGGCCTGAAGCCGTAAAGAAGGCCTGCGAGGACGCCCTGCGGGCCCGGTTCGGCTATGACGCCTGGGTGATCGTCACAGACCGCGACGAGATCGACCGGATCGTCGAGGCCACCCCGTATCCGGCCGACGATCCCGAGCAGCACTCCTACGTCACCCTGGCCAGCGACCCTCAAGTTCTGGACTCCCTGATCGAGGCCGCCTCGGCCCTGGGCCCCACGGGCATCGTCCGCCTGACGCCAGGCGCCATCGCGACCCAGGTGGCCGTGGGGTCCAGCACGGACGCACCCGTCTCCAAGCTCATGGCACGGGCCGCCTACAAGCCCTACACCACCACCCGGAACCTCCGGACGCTCCTCAAGGTCCAGGCCGCCCTCGCCTGAGAGCCGCGCCCCGGTCGCGCCGCCCACGCCCAGGCTCCCATCTGTCGAGTTCGGGGGTTCGTTCCGAGCGCGGTGCCTGCAGCCCCTGTTCTCGGAACGAACCCCCGAACTCACGAAACGGGCGAGTGGAACAGGCAACCGAACCCCCGAACTCGGCGAACGGCCAGGCTTAAACGCAAGAATCCCCGGCCCATGTGGACCGGGGATTCTTCGTGGTGACCCCAGCGGGATTCGAACCCGCGTTACCGCCGTGAGAGGGCGGCGTACTAGGCCGCTATACGATGGGGCCGAGCACTTACGGCTCTTGTTCCGGAGAACAACGCCGCACCGATTGTCGCCTGCGAACAGACGTGAAGACCATCCACCCGGCATGCCGCGTGAATGGATTTCGTGACCCCAGCGGGATTCGAACCCGCGTTACCGCCGTGAGAGGGCGGCGTACTAGGCCGCTATACGATGGGGCCAGTACTTTTCGGAGGATCAGAGAAAACTCGACCTTCCGGCTGTTTTCCCGAAGGAAAACCTGCGCTGGGATACCAGGACTCGAACCTAGAATGACGGTACCAGAAACCGTAGTGTTGCCAATTACACCATATCCCATCGGCATCTCAGGGCATTCGCCGGTTCCCCCTGCGGTTCACCGTGCCCCTCAGCACGAGTAATTACTTTACCTGCTCGCCTGGCCGCTGACAAATCGGCGGCCGGAGCGGTGGATCACACCGCGTCACCGACGCTCAGGGACTCCTGCGCCGGGTCGTTCAGCTCGATCAGGGCCGGCACCTCGGACAAGGACCGGATGGTCAGGCGCTCCCCGGCAGGCCGTACGAATCCGGGCACGGGAGAGTTCCCGGAGCTGCCGCTCCCAGGGATGCCGCGATCCAGGTACACGCCCTTCAGCCCGGCGGCCACGGCGCCGTCGTGATCCACCACCGGGTTGTCCCCGACGTACCAGCAGTCCCCTGGCGCCACGCCCAGCCGGCGGGCACCCTCGTGGAAGATGGCAGGGTCGGGCTTGGTCACGCCGAGGGTGTCGGTCCCCACCACCACGGTGATGCGGGACAGCCCGGCGTAGCCCAGCTTGGCCCGCTGAAACGCCTCCACGTTGTTGCTGACAGCCCCATACGGGATACCGTGCGCGTCGAGGAGATCGAGCACGGGGAGCACGTCCGGGAACGGGGTCACCCCGGACTCGGCGAGCTCGGCGAACCGGGCGACCCAGCGCAGGGCCAGCTCGTCGTCGACCGTCAGGGCAAGCGGTTCCGCCGCCCGGTGCAGCCGCAGGATCCGCATGGACCGGAAGTCCAGGCGGCCGGTGAGGTAGTCGTCGTAGGCGCCCGTGACGTCCTGCACGAAGTGCTCACTGAACGCCAGCCAGCGACGGCGGGCCTCGACGTCGTGCGCGGAAAGTCCCGCGCCGTCCGCGGCGGGCACGCCGGAACCCAGCCCCAGAGACGCCAGTGCCCCGGGCGGCAGAACCTCGAGGAGGCTGCCGCCCAGGGCGCGGGTCATGGCGGAGGCCAGGTCCACGAGGGTGTCATCGATGTCGAACAGGACTCCCGTGGGGACCATGGCCGGCCTCAGCGGGTGGCGCGGAAGGCGCGGAGACGGGCCAGGGAGGAGTCCTTCCCCAGGATCACCATCGACTCGAACAGCGGCGGCGAGATCCGGCGGCCGGAGAGGGCCGTGCGGACCGGACCGAAGGCCAGGCGGGGCTTGAGTCCCAGGCCGTCCACCAGAGCGCCTCGCAGGGCCTCCTGGATGGTCTGGGCGTTCCAGTCCTCCAAGGCGTCCAGGGCGTCGACCGCGGCGTCCAGGGCCTCTCCGGCGTTCTCCGGCATACCCTTCAGCGCGTCATCCGCGACGTCGATCGCGTCGTCGGCCTTGAAGAGGAAGGCGAGCATCTCCGGGGCCTCGCCCAGCAGGGTGATGCGCTCCTGGACCAGCGGCGCGGCCTCGGTGAGGATCTCCTCCTCGCGGCCGGTAAGGGTCTCCCCCACCAGGCCCGCGGCGCGCAGGTACGGCACCAGGCGGTTGCGGAAGTCCTCGGCGCCGAGCAGACGGATGTGGGTGCCGTTGATGGCGTCCGCCTTCTTCTGATCGAAGCGCGCCGGGTTGGCCAGGACGTCGTGGATGTCGAAGTTCGCCACGAGCTGGTCCACCGTGAAGATGTCCTCGTCGGCGGACAGCGACCAGCCGAGCAGGGCCAGGTAGTTCAGCAGGCCCTCCGGGATGAAGCCGCGGTCGCGCTGCAGGAAGAGGCTGGACTGCGGGTCGCGCTTGGAGAGCTTCTTGTTGCCCTCGCCCATGACGTACGGCAGGTGGCCGAAGAGCGGCATGTACTCGGCGACACCGATGGCGAACAGCGCGCGGTAGAGCGCGATCTGACGCGGCGTGGAGGACAGCAGGTCCTCGCCGCGGAGCACGTGCGTCACGCCCATGAGCGCGTCATCCACCGGGTTCACCAGGGTGTAGAGGGGCTGGCCGTTGGCGCGGACCACCACGAAGTCCGGCACGGATCCGGCCTTGAAGGTGATCTCGCCGCGCACCAGGTCGGTGAAGGTGAGGTCCTCGTCCGGCATGCGCAGGCGCAGCACGGGCTCACGGCCCTCCGCCTTGAACGCCGCCACCTGCTCCTCGCTCAGCTCGCGGTCGAAGCCGTCGTAGCCGAGCTTCGGGTCGCGGCCTGCGGCACGGTGCCGGGCCTCGATCTCCTCCGGGGTGGAGTAGGACTCGTAAACGTGCCCGCCGGCGACCAGCTTGGCGATGACGTCCTGGTAGATCTCGCCGCGCTGCGACTGGCGGTACGGTTCGTGCGGGCCACCGGTCACGACGCCTTCATCCCAGGTGATGCCGAGCCAGGCCAGGGCCTCGAGGAGCTGCTGGTAGCTCTCCTCCGAGTCGCGCTGCTGATCCGTGTCCTCGATGCGGAAGATCATCTTGCCGCCGGTGTGGCGGGCATAGGCCCAGTTGAACAGGGCGGTGCGGATCAGGCCGACGTGCGGGGTGCCCGTGGGAGACGGGCAGAAGCGCACGCGGACAGGCGTGGTGTCATCGACGCTGGGGATATCGGAGCCAAGGCGTTCAGCGGTAGTCATAGTGGTTCTAACTTTACGACTTCCCGAGAGCATCCACGGACGCCCCGGCTCAGTCCGGACAGCGCGACGGCGCGGAGCGGCTTCCGCCGCCACGCGCCGTCGCGCCCGGACAGGCCGTCCGGGAGGCTCGGGTGGGCCGCCTAGCGCCGCACCACCGGGTTGGTCAGCGTCCCGATGCCCTCGATCTCCACGGAGACCCGGTCCCCCTCGTTCAGCAGCCCGACGCCGGCCGGGGTGCCCGTGAGGATGACATCGCCGGGCAGGAGGGTGAACGCGCGGGACACCTCGGCGACGAGTTCCTTGACACCCCAGACCATGTCCGCGGTGTTCCCGTCCTGCTTGACCTCGCCGTTGACGAGCGTGCGCAGGCCGAGCGACTCGGTGTCCAGCTCGGTCTCGATCCACGGTCCCAGGGGCGCGGAGCCGTCGAAGCCCTTGGCGCGCGCCCACTGCTTCTCACGGCGCTGCACGTCGCGGGCGGTGAGGTCGTTGGAGCAGGTGTACCCGAAGATGACCTCGTCGGCGCGCTCCACCGGGACGTCCTTGCAGATACGGCCGATCACGACGGCGAGTTCGCCTTCGAAGGAGATCTCGTCGCTGAATTCGGGCAGGAAGACCGGCTCACCCGGGCCGATCACGGACGTGTTGGGCTTGAAGAAGAGCAGCGGCTCCTCGGGGACCTCATTGCCCAGCTCAGCGGCGTGTTCGGCGTAGTTGCGGCCGACACCCACCACCTTGCTGCGCGGGATGATCGGGGCCACGAGGCGGACGTCGACGAGCGGGTGGGTGGTTCCGGTCCGCTCGACACCGTTGAAGAACGGGTCGCCGTGGATGACGGTCACGGTCTCGGACCCGGCGGGGCCGTCGACGATGCCGTACTGGGGTTCGGAGTCAAGGACGAAACGGGCGATACGCATGGTGCTAAGTCTAGGGCGCGAGGGGCCCGACGCGAGCTTGCGAGCGTTGGGAGCGCCCTGGACGCTAGGGCGCGAGGGCCCCGGACGAGCGCAGCGAGTTCGGGGAGCGCACTAGACGCTAGGGCGCGAGGGGCCCCCGACGAGCGCCTCCCCCATGGTTCTGCGCCCTGATTCGCAGAGCGCGCCTCAATTGGGGCGCGGAAACCGATTCCGGGCGCAGAACGCGGTCTCAGTCCGGCGCCTCAGCCGAGCGGGTCAGCCTCGTCCCGGACGGTGAGCACTCCGGCCAGGTCCAGATCATCGGCCGTGCCGTCGGCGCCGGCACGGGAGAGGAGCGCCGCCCCCAGCGCCGTGCTCCAGAAGGTGCGGGCCTCGGCCTCGAGGGGCCGCGCCGTCGCCCACCCCCGGCCGTCGATCTGCTGCCGCAGGAACCGCTCCGACTGACGGAACAGCAGGTGCAGATGATGATCGACCACGGGAGCGAGTTCCGGCTTGGCGACCCCGGTCGCGAGGGCTTTCGCCACGAGGGGAAGCGCGGGAAGAGCGAGCACGGCACGAGAGATGTTGCGCCGGAACGCTTCGGCGTCGTGCGCCTGCCGTCCGATGCGTTCGACCCGCCGCGTCTCGTGCAGCAGCACCAGGAAGGCTGCGTGGAGCAGCAGGGAGTCCTTGGAACCGAAGTGATACGTGACCTGGTTCGGGAAGACCCCCGCCTCCCGGGCGATCTCCGCCACGCTCACGTCGAGGCTCCGCCGCTCGGAGCAGAGCCGGGCGGCGGCGGCCGTGAGCCGATTCCGGGTGGCGCGGCCGCGCTCCCCTCCCGTCGAGGGTACGGCGGTGGCCGTGCTTCGTTCCGCGATCATCCTTGAATTGTATGTGATACAACTTTAAACATTGTTGTATCACATACAAGAAAGGCGATCCCATGGAATCCTCCGCAGTGGTCATCACCGGCCTCGGCGCCATCACTCCCCTGGGCCCGGACGTTCCCACGACCTGGGCCGCCCTGCTCGCCGGTGGCTCGGGGCTGGGCGTCGTCTCGCTCCCCGGCACCGGTGTCGCGGAGCTCGCCCGGCAGGTCGCGGGCCGGATGGCGGTCGATCCTGCCACCCTGCTGGACCCTGTCCAGGCCAAGCGGCTCGACCGCTCCCAGCAAGCGGCCCTCGTGGCCACGGCGGAGGCGTGGGTGGACGCCGGGATGCCCGACGTCGACCCGGACCGTTTCGCCGTCGCCATCGGCACGGGCATCGGCGGGGTGACCACGCTGCTCGAGCAGGACGACGTGCTGGAGACCTCGGGGCAGCGCCGCGTCTCCCCACGGACGATCCCCATGCTCATGCCCAATGCCGCGGCCGCGACCATCAGCATCGAGTACGGCGCCCGCGGCGGCGCATACACCCCGGTGTCGGCCTGCTCGTCGGGAGCCGAGGCCATCGCGCTCGGGGCCCGGCTCATCAGGTCCGGGGAGGCGGACGTGGTGATCGCGGGAGGAACCGAGGCCGCGATCGCGCCGATCACCGTCGCCGGGTTCGCGCAGACCCGCGCCCTCGCGCAGCCCGGCGAGGACGCCGCCTCAGCCTCCCGGCCGTTCGCCGCCGACCGGCGGGGCTTCGTGCTCTCGGAAGGCGCCGCCGTCGTCGTCCTGGAGAGCGCCGAGCATGCGCGACGCCGTGGGGCGGCCGTTCACGCGGTCCTGGCCGGGGCGGGCATCACCTCCGACGCACACCACATCACGGCCCCGGCTCCGGACGGTTCGGGGCAGACCGCCGCCATGCGCAAGGCCCTCGCCCAGGCGGGACTGCGCCCCGAGGACATCTCCCACGTCAACGCTCATGCGACCGGGACACCGGTGGGCGATTCCGGCGAGGCCGAGGCCATCCGCGAGGTCTTCGGCCGGGCCACGGTCACGGCACCGAAAGCCGCGCTGGGCCATCTGTTCGGCGCCGCGGGCGCGATCGAGGCACTCCTGGCGGTCCTGAGCGTGGAACACGGGGTCGTCCCGCCCACCCGGAACCTCTCTCCGGACACGGTGGACCCCGGCATCGACCTGGACGTCGCCCTCGAACGGCGCGACACTCCGCAGGCCGCGGTGCTGAGCAACTCCTTCGGCTTCGGCGGGCAGAACGTGTCGCTCGTCGTCACCCGCGCCTAGTCGTCGCGGGAGTCCCGCAGGTACCTCAGCTGCGCCTCGACGCTCAGGCGCGCGGCACGCCTCACGCCGTCCGGCACGTCCGGATAGACGGCGGCGGTGACCGCGTCGACGTCGTCGCCCACGGCGGCGACAGCGCGGCGCACCTCGCCGAGCCGGGAGAGGCGGTGCTCGCGGTACTCCCGCACGACGACGCCGAGGTCCCCGCCCAGCCCGCCGTGGGCCGGGAACAGGGTCACCGGAGCCCCGGCGTCCTCCGCGAGGGCGGCCAGCTTCCCGAGGCTGGCGAGGTAGTCGGCGACCGTGCCGTCCGGGTGGTCCAGCATCGTGGTGCCGGCGCCGAGGATCGTGTCGCCACTCAGGAGGCCGCCGCCCTCCTGTCCCCCGTCCTCGCCGGGCGCCCGGACACCCAGCACATGGAAGCAGAGCGAATCGGAGGTGTGGCCCGGCGTCGCGATCACGCGGATCTCCAGGTCACCCACTCGCAACGTCTCCCCGTCCAGCAACGGTCCTGCGGCTCGGCAGAAGTCCGGGGACGCGGCCCGCACGGGAGCGCCGGTCATTTCCCGCAGCCGGTCGATGCCCGCCGTGTGGTCCGCGTGGCGGTGCGTGACCAGGATCAGCACCGGCCGGAGGGCGGCCAGCGCTGCCAGATGAGTCTCGTCCTCAGGCCCGGGATCAACGACCACGCACGCGCCGTCCGGCCCGATCACGTAACTCTGCGTGCCGCGCAGGCTCATGGGCCCGGGGTTCGGGGCGAGCAGCACCCGGAAGCCGGGACCGGCGTCGGTCAGGACACCGGACAGCAGCTCGGCGGGCAGAGGCACCTCGGCGGGCGAGGGCCGGCCGGGGGCGGGAGACCCCGTCTGCGGTTCAGACACGGGCGATACGGCGTCAGGAGTGGTGTCGGGCATGAGGACAGCTTGCCAGAAACGGCTGTGGCCGCCCAGCGACGCGATGCGTCACCGGGGGCGGCCACGGGAGGCCCTCAGAGGGAGGGCCGGGAAGAACGGGCTCAGGCCAGGCGGGTCAGCCAGCCGTGCGTGTCCTCGACCTTGCCGGTCTGGATCCCGAGCAGGCGTTCGCGGATGGCCATGGTGACCTCGCCGGCCTTGGCGTCCTCGCTGCCGATGCTCTCGGTCTCGTCCTTGAGCAGGCCGATCGGGGTGATGACCGCGGCCGTGCCGCAGGCGAACACTTCGGCGATCTCGCCGGAGGCCACGCCGTCGCGCCACTCATCCAGGGTGATCTTGCGCTCGACCACTTCGCGGCCCATTTCGCGGGCCACGGTGATGATCGAGGATCGGGTGACGCCTTCGAGGATGGTGCCGCTGAGGGCGGGGGTCACCAGGGAGCCGTCCTTGAGGACGAAGAAGACGTTCATGCCGCCGAGCTCTTCGACCGCGTTGTCATTGAACGGGTCCAGGAAGAGCACCTGCTTGCAGCCGTGCGACTCGGCTTCCATCTGGGCGATCAGCGACGCGGCGTAGTTGCCGCCGCACTTGGCCGCACCGGTGCCGCCGCGTCCCGCACGGGCGTACTGGCGGGAGATCCAGATGGAGACGGGCTTCAGCTCGCCGCCGAAGTAGTTGCCGGCCGGGGACGCGATGACGCGGAAGGACACCTCACGCGCCGGGCGGACACCCAGGAAGGCCTCGGTGGCGATCATGAACGGACGGAGGTACAGGGCCTCGCCGTCGCCGGACGGGACCCAGTCCTGGTCCTCGGCCACGAGCCGCTTGATCGCCTCGACGAAGACCTCTTCGGGAAGCTGTGGCAGCGCGAGGCGCTCGGCGGACTTGTTCAGACGGCGGGCGTTGGCGTCGGGACGGAAGGTCCAGATGGAACCGTCGGCGTGACGGTACGCCTTGAGGCCTTCGAAGATCTCCTGGCCGTAGTGCAGCACGCCGGCCGCGGGGTCCAGGCTGATCGGGCCGTAGGGCTCGACGCGGGCGTCATGCCAGGAACCGTTGCCGTCCGCGTCGACCGTGTAGTCGACGACGGCGGTGTGGTCGGTGAAGTGGTTGCCGAATCCCGGGTTCGCCAGGATCTCGGCGCGTTCCTCAGCGGACTTCGGGGTCTCCGAGCGCTGGATGGTGAAGGTGACGTCTTGAGCCGTCGCAGTCATGATTCCTCCAAAAAGTGCCGCTGAAGCGGCGCCTGCTCATCGCTGAGGGGACGCCGCCTGCGGCTGGTGAGTTGTCCTTGCCAAGCTTACGCTTTGCGGACGGCTTCGGTGATGGCTGCGCCGATCTCGCTCGTGGTGCGCGGGGCACCCGTGCGGGACTCGACGTCGGCCGCCACGGCCGTCTCAATGCGCCGGGCCGCCTCGTGGTGGCCCAGATGATCGAGCAGGAGCGCGGCGGAGAGGATGGCCGCCGTGGGGTCCGCCTTCTGCTGGCCGGCGATGTCGGGCGCCGAGCCGTGCACGGGTTCGAACATGGACGGTGCGGTGCGGTCCATGTTGATGTTCCCGGACGCCGCCAGGCCGATGCCACCCGTGACGGCAGCGGCGAGGTCGGTGAGGATGTCACCGAAGAGGTTGTCCGTGACGATCACATCGAAGCGGCTGGGATCGGTCACCAGGAAGATGGTGGCCGCGTCGATGTGCAGGTAATCGTGGCTGACCTCAGGGAATTCCTGGGCGACAGCCTCCACGGTGCGCTTCCACAAGTGCCCGGCGAACACCAGGACGTTGTGCTTGTGCACCAGGGTGACCTTCTTGCGAGGGCGCTGGCTGGCACGCCGGAAGGCGTCCCGGACCACGCGCTCGACGCCGTAGGCCGTGTTGAGCGAGACCTCGGTGGCCACCTCCTGCGGGGTTCCCGTGCGGAGGGAGCCGCCGTTGCCCACGTACGGGCCCTCGGTGCCTTCACGGACCACGACGAAGTCGATCTCCCCCGGGTTCGCCAGGGGGCTGCCCACCGTGCCGTACAGGCGGGAGGGCCGCAGGTTCACGTAGTGGTCCAGGGAGAAGCGCAGCTTGAGCAGGAGCTCGCGCTCGATCAGTCCGGACGGGATGCGGGTGTCGCCCGGCGCGGCGCCGATGGCTCCGAACAGGATCGCGTCCCGGGTCCTGAGGTCCTCCAGCACGGATTCCGGCAGGGTCTCGCCGGTCTCGAGCCAGTGCTGGGCGCCCAGCGCATAGTGCGTGGGCGAGACCTGAACGCCGTCACGTTCGACGGCGGCGGTGAGCACGGCGAGCGCCTCAGCGGTGACTTCGGGTCCGATGCCGTCGCCGGGGATGACTGCCAGATCAATGGTGCTCGTGCTCATGCTTCCACAGTGCCAGAGCATCCAGAATATGGTCAACGCATCTCACATCGTGGACCGCGCTCCTGAAGGAGCCGCCGTGCCCTCATTTCCGACCCAGGGTTGAGGACCCGCGCCGGGATGGTGGCATAAGGTCGGGAACGATGGAATTCTGGCAGCGCATCACCCATTGGACCCACCGGCACCACTTCGTCGTGGACGTGATCGTGGCGGTCCTCGTCATCCTCGGGGTCGAGTCCATCTACCTGCTGTCGATGGTCACCTCCCCGGACCCCGGCGATCCGATGTACACGAGCAGGATCTGGGGCGCCATTCTGAGCCTCCCCATGCTCGCGACCCTGGCCTGGCGCCGGACGCGCCCACGGATCGCCATGTGGTCCCTCGCGGTGCTCTGCCTCGCGAGCCTCGGGATCGAGTACGACCTGGCCGGCGGCATCCTCGCCGTTCCCTTCATCATCTACGCCGCTGCGGCGTACGGCCGGCGCTGGGACGGCCGCTTCGCCCTGATCCTCGGTCTCCTCGGCGGTGTCCTGCTCCCCGCCAAGATCCTCGCGCAGAACGTGAACGACTTCTCCCGGGGCGAGATCTTCGGCGTCGCGATGGCGGCCGTCACCCTGTGGCTCGTCGTCCTCTTCTGCTGGACCCTCGGCGCCCTCACCCGGGCACGACGCATCAGGATCCAGGCTCTGGAGGACCGGGCGCGGCGGCTGGAGATCGAAAACCAGCAGGAACGTGCCCTGGCCGCCGCAGACGAACGGGCGCACATCGCCCGGGAGATGCACGACATCGTGGCTCACTCACTGTCCGTGATCATCACCCAGGCCGACGGCGGCCGGTACGCGGCGGTCGCGGATCCGGAGATGGGACGCAAGGTCCTGGAGACGATCGCTCAGACCGGCCGCGCCTCGCTGGCTGAGATGCGACGGCTCCTCGGAGTGCTCCGACAGGAAGAGGACACGGAATACCGTCCCCAGCCCGGGCTCGAGGACATCCCCCATCTCGTGACGGACATGCGGGCCAGCGGGCTCGCCGTCGCGCTCCAGGAGGAGGGCGCGCCGCGCTCGACGCTGCCCGCCGGGGCCGGGCTGACCGCCTACCGGCTCGTGCAGGAGGCGCTGACCAACTGCCTCAAGCACGCCGGACCGGCCGCCTCGGTGAACGCCACGCTGCGGTGGAGCGCCAAGGGGCTGCATCTCACGATCAAGGACGACGGACGCGGCGCCGCCGCCGATCCGCCGTCGGCCGGGGGCGGCAACGGGCTGCGCGGGATGGCCGAGCGCGTGGCGCTCTACGATGGAAAGGTCACGGCAGGACCCGCCCCCGGCGGAGGATTCACCGTGGAAGCACTGATCCCCTACTCGGAGGCCTGAGCATGCAGGAACCCACCCCCATCCGCGTCGCCCTGGTGGACGATCAGCAACTGGTCCGCTCGGGCTTCAGCATGCTCATCAACTCCCAGCCGGATCTGACGGTGGTGGCCGAGGCGTCCAACGGCCTCGAAGCCCTCCAGAACCTCGCCGCCACGACCGCCGATGTGGTGCTCATGGACGTGCGCATGCCCGGGATGGACGGAATCGAAGCCACCCGACGCCTCTTGGACGACTCGTCGCGCCAGAACCCCGGCTCGCAGCGCGCCGGCCTCAAGGTCGTGGTGCTGACCACCTTCGACCTCGACGAGTACGCGCTCGAAGCCATCCAGGCCGGCGCCAGCGGCTTCCTCCTCAAGGACGCGCCCCCGGAAGAACTTCTGGAGGCCATCCGCACCGTGCACCGCGGCGACGCCGTGATCGCCCCCTCCACCACCCGCAGGCTTCTGGACCATGTGGCGCCCATGCTCCGCAACAGCCCCCAGGCCCGTGGCAACCATCAGGAGGAGCTCGACTCCCTCACGCCGCGCGAGCGGGAGGTCTTCGAGATGATCGCAGCCGGTGACTCCAACCCGGAGATCGCCGCCCGGCTGTTCGTCTCCGAAGCCACGGTCAAGACTCACGTGGGTCACGTGCTGGCCAAGATGCAGGCCCGCGACCGGGTGCAGCTCGTCGTCATGGCGTACGAGGCCGGAGTGGTCACCCCGGGCGTCGGCTGACCCTGGGCGGAGGCTTCCAGCCCCGGCCTCATCCCCCGGTATGAGCCCACCGTCTCCGAAAGGCAGACCACGGCCCGATCCGCCGGGCCCGTGCCGCGCCATAGCGTGGAAGCATGACCACGACAACGCACCAATTCCCTTCGCCCGGTTCGCCCTCCGGGACCTCGCAACTGGCCGTCAGCGCCCAGCATCTCGTGAAGAACTACGGCAAGGGTGAAACCGCCGTGGCCGCCCTGCGGGACGTCAGCATCGACTTCGCCAAGGGCCGCTTCACCGCCATCATGGGGCCGTCCGGCTCCGGCAAGTCCACCCTGATGCACCTTCTCGCCGGCCTGGACACCGCCGACTCCGGCCACATCCACCTCGGCGACACCGAGATCACCGGTCTGAACGACACCCAGCTCACGACCCTGCGGCGTGAGAACGTCGGCTTCGTCTTCCAGGCCTTCAACCTCGTGCCCACTCTCACGGCGGAGCAGAACATCCTGCTCCCCATCGAACTCGCGGGCGGCAAGGCCGACCTCGAGTGGTTCGACTTCATCGTGGACGTCCTCGGCCTGAAGGACCGGCTCAAGCACCGCCCGCACGAGCTCAGTGGCGGGCAGCAGCAGCGCGTCGCCGTCGCACGCGCCCTGCTCACCCGGCCGCACGTGCTGTTCGGCGATGAGCCCACCGGCAACCTGGACTCCCGCTCCGGCGCGGAGGTCCTCTCCCTGCTCCGCCGCAGCAGCAAGGAACTGGGGCAGACCATCATCATGGTCACCCACGACCCGGTCGCCGCGAGCTACGCCGACCGCGTGATCCTCATGAGCGACGGCCAGGTGGTCGGCCAGATCGAGCAGCCCACGGCCGAGTCGGTTCTCGCCGCCATGAGCGAGCTGGGGGCCTGATGCTGCGCGTCGCACTCTCTCAATTGCGCACCCACGGGAGGCGCTTCATCGCCGTGGGCCTGGCCATCATGCTCGCGGTGGCCTTCCTGGTCAGCACCCTCCTGGTCTCCTCCAGCACCAAGGCCTCCCTGGCCGCAAGCCTCGGCGAAAGCTATCACCGGGCCGGCCTCGTAGTGGCCCCGTTGAAGAGCACCGAGAACTTCACGCCGGGCGACGTCACGACCCTCTCCAAGGTGCCGGGCGTGGAATCCGTCTACGGCCAGGCCGACGCCATCGCGCTGGTGGACGGCCACAACGCCTCCTTCCTGGGCATGGTCCGGAATTCCGCCCCCGCCGAGCTGGAATCCGCCAAGACACGCTCGGGTCATCTGCCGGGCTCCACCGGCGAAGTGGCCATCGACGCCAGCACGGCCGAACAGTTCCGGCTCAGCGTCGGGTCCGTGCTGAAACTCCAGCCGGGCGGTGGCGCCGAGGAGAGCGCGGGCTCCCCCAAACCGGGGCAGATCGCGCTCAAGATCTCCGGCATCCTGGAGCCGAGCTCGGATCCGCTGCGAGGCAGCTTCGCGCAGCTTCTGGCACCTGCCTCCGTGGTCTCCCAGCTCTCGGGCGGTGAGGACAAGGTCTCCCTGATCCAGCTCCGCCTCGCCGCCGGCGCCGACGTCGGTCACGTGAAGCAGGAGGCCGCGAAGGCCCTCGCCTCCGGCCCCGTGGCGTCCGCCATCCGCACCCCGGAGGAGGCCGCCGTCGCGCAGGTCCAGCAGTTCACGGACGGCCAGGATCAGCTGACCGTCGTGCTGCTCGCCTTCGCCGTGATCGCCCTGTTCGTCTCCGCCCTCGTGGTGTCCAACACCTTCTCGGTGATCATCGCCCAGCGCACCCGCGAACTGGCACTGCTCCGCTGCATCGGCGCCACCCGCTCCCAGATCCGTTCCTCCGTGCTGGTGGAAGCGGCGATCGTGGGCTTCGTCTCCTCGGTGATCGGCGCACTCGTGGGTGTCGGCGTGATGGCCGGGCTGATCGCCCTGGCCAAGACGGACCCGACGCGGGCCTTCGCCACCCTCGCCGTCGATCCGCTGGCCCTCGTGGCGGGCGTTCTCATCGGCGTGATCATGACGTTCATCGCGGCGCTCGTGCCCGCCCGGGCCGCGACGCGAGTCGCCCCGCTGGCGGCCCTCCGCCCGCTCGACGACGCCTCGCTGAGCAACCGCCGCGGCCGGGTCCGTCTGGTGATCGGCTTCATCCTGCTGGTCATCGGTCTGCCGATGCTGCTGGGCGGAGCCTGGCTGAACAGCCTGTTCGTGGCCCTTCCGGGCGGTCTGCTGACCTTCCTGGGCGTGCTGTTCTGCGCCGGACTGTTCATCCCGGGGGCCGTCCGCGCCGTGGGTCGTCTGGCCCATCCGAGCGGTGTCCCCGGCCGTCTGGCCGCGCTGAACGCGGTCCGCAACCCGGCCCGCACCTCGGCCACGGCGTCCGCCCTCCTCATCGGCGTGACGCTCGTGACCATGATGATGGTGGGCGCCGGCTCGGCGAAGGCGGCCCTGGGTCAGGGGCTGGCCGAGCGCTATCCCGTCGACATCAGTGTCAGCTCGCCGTCGGGCCCGTCCGAGCGTCAGCCGGGCTCCGCCTCCAAGGCGTTCACCCCGGCCTCCGCGCAGAGCGTCTCCGGGCTGAAGGGCGTGGCGTCCAGCGCGCTGCTCGTCACCGCAGGCAACTTCGTCGACACCTCCGACGGCGCCAACGGCTCCCAGATGACGGTCTACGCGGTCGATCCGGCCGCCGCCCGCACGGTCCTCAACGACCAGAACCGCCAGCCGCAGAACGGAACGCTCCTGGTCTCCCGCACCGGGCCCAAGGGTCCGGTGACCGTGAACGGTCCGCGCGGCAAGATCGTCCTCGAAGCCGTCCGCACCAAGACCGACGAGATGCTCCCGGTCATGACCCTGGAGGACGCCAAGACCATCAACAACGCCCTCCCCACCACGGGCGAGCGGCTGTGGGTGAAGCTCAACGCCGATGTGCAGGCGAGCGACATCCGCGGCGTGGTCAACACGATCGCCACGACGCTGGACGTCCCGGCGGCCTATGTGAGCGGGGCGGTCATGGAACGGGCCGCGTTCGAAGAGGTCATCAACGTCATGCTGCTCGTGGTCACGGCCCTGCTGGCGGTGGCGGTGTTCATCGCCCTGATCGGCGTGGCGAACACGCTGAGCCTGTCCGTGCTGGAACGCACCCGTGAGAACTCGCTCCTCCGGGCGCTCGGTCTGACACGGCGCCAGCTCCGGCTCATGCTGGCCCTCGAAGCGGTGCTGATCGCAGGCGTCTCGGCGCTCCTGGGCGTGCTGCTCGGCGGCGCGTTCGGCTGGCTCGGAGCGAAGTCGGCCCTCGGCGTGATGGGTCCCGTGCCGTTCGACGCCCCGTGGCTCGGCATCGCCGGAGTGCTCCTGGTGGCGATCGTGGCGGCGCTGCTCGCTTCCATCGTCCCGGCACGGCGTGCGGCACGGCTCTCCCCCGTGGAGGGACTGGCCGTGAGCTGATCCGCTCCGTGAGTCGGGGCGGCCCCTGACGCGAGAGAACAGCTGAGGCCCGGAAAACATGGTTTTCCGGGCCTCAGCTGTTCCTTCGCGAAACGCGTGGACGAAGACGGAGGATCAGGCCTCCTCGGGCTCCTCGTACTTGGGGAAGACGGGGGCCGGGGCGGGCAGCGCCGTGCCGGCCACCAGACGCGTGCCCAGTGCCGAGAACAGGCGGCTCTCCTCGGACTCCTGGCCGAGCAGGTCCAGGACCTTGGCGGCGGAACCCGGCATGACCGGCTGGCTCAGGATCGCGACCTGACGCAGGACCTCCAGGGTCACGTAGAGCACGGTGTTCATGCGGGCCGGGTCGGTCTTGCGCAGAATCCACGGCTGCTGCTCGGCGAAGTACGCGTTGCACTCCCCCAGCACATGCCACATGGCCTCCAGGGCCCGGGAGAACTGCTGTTCCTCGAACTCGGCGCGCACGGTGCCGAGCAGCGCGTCCGCCTGCGCGAGCATGGCCTCGTCCGCGGCGGTGAAGTCACCGGGGACCGGCACGGCGCCGTCGCAGTTCTTCGCCACCATGGACAGCGACCGCTGCGCGAGGTTGCCGAAGTTGTTGGCCAGATCGGCGTTCATGCGGCCCACGATCGCGTCGTGGTTGTAGCTGCCGTCGGCGCCGAACGGGACCTCCCGCAGGAAGAAGTAGCGCACCTGGTCCAGGCCGTACTGCGCGACGAAGTCCGCCGGCGCCACGACATTGCCCAGCGACTTGGACATCTTCACGCCGTTGTTGTGCAGGAAGCCGTGGATCATCACGCGCTTCGGCAGCGGCAGTCCGGCGCTCATGAGGAACGCCGGCCAGAAGATCGCGTGGAAGCGGGAGATGTCCTTGCCGATCACGTGGACGTCCGCAGGCCAGAACTTCTGGAACTTCTCGCCGGACTCATCCGGGAACCCGACGCCGGTCAGGTAGTTGGTCAGCGCGTCCACCCAGACGTACATGACGTGCTTGTCATCGCCCGGTACCGGGACGCCCCAGTCGAACGTCGTGCGGCTGATGGAAAGATCCTCCAGGCCGCCCTTGACGAAGCTGATGACCTCGTTGAACCGGCCGCGCGGGTAGCCGAACTCCGGCTGCTCCTCATAGAGCGCCAGGAGCTTCTCCTGGTACTGCGACAGCCGGAAGAAGTAGCTCTCCTCCTCGGTCCAGGTCAGCTCGGTGTCCGTGGCCTTGGAGTAGCGCTTGCCGTCCTCGCGGAGCTCGGTCTCGTCCTCACCGTAGAACGCCTCGTCCCGCACCGAGTACCAGCCCTCGTACTTGCCGAGGTAGATGTCGCCGTTGGCCTCCATGCGGCGCCAGATCTCCTGGCTGGCCGCGTAGTGGTCCTCGTCGGTGGTCCGGATGAAGCGGTCGTAGCTGATGCCCAGCTCCGCGTGCGTGGCCTTGTAGATCTCGGCGTTGCGGTCGACGAGCTCCTTGGGCGTGATGCCCTCCTTCTCGGCGGCCTGCGCGATCTTCATGCCGTGCTCGTCCGTCCCGGTGAGGAACATGACGTCATAGCCGTCCAGCCGCTTGAAGCGGGCCATCGCGTCCGTGGCGATGTACTCGTAGGCATGCCCGATGTGCGGGACGCCATTCGGGTACGTGATGGCCGTGGTCAGGTAGTAGGACGGCTTCTGCTGCGTCACGGTGTGTTCTCTCCTGCGGTGCGTGCGGGGCGCTGGGCGGTGATCAGTTCAGTTCGGTCATCGAGTCGGACACGCGGATGAGCTCGTGGTCGTGCGAGGCGACCAGGACCGAGATGCCGTCCTTGGTGGTGTCCTTGAGGATGCCGATGATCTTGTTGGCCGCGGCACGGTCCAGGCTGGCGGTCGGTTCGTCGACCACCAGGACGCGGGTGCCGAGGATCAGCGCGCGGGCGATCGCCACACGCTGACGCTCACCGCCGGACAGCTGGGCCGGGCGGTGCTTGATGCGCTTGCCGAGGCCCACCAGCTCCAGCAGGTCCTTGGCCATCTCGGTGCGCTGTTCCACCTCGCCGTCCGGGACGGCGGGCAGCAGCACGTTCTCCAGGGCGCTCATGCCCTCGATGAGGGCGCCGCCCTGGTCCACGTAGCCGATGAGCGCGCGACGGCGGTCGGCCACCTCGTCGTCGTTCATGGCGTCGAGCGGGGCGTCCTCCCAGAAGACACGGCCGCTCGTGGGCAGCGTCAGGCCGGCGCTCACGGTCAGGATGGACGTCTTGCCGGAACCGGAGCGGCCCGCGACGCAGTGCATCTCACCGGCGTCGAGGTCCATGTTGAACCCTTCGACCACGGTGACGCGCTCGGCGCCGTTGCGTTCCCCGCCGTAGCGGATGGTGACATCCTCGAGGCGCAACGGGGTCTCGTGGTCGGCCACCTTGATGATGGTGTTCGCACGGGTCTGGAGTTCGGCGCCGTCCACGGCGGACTGCTCCACGCTCACGGTGTTCTCCTCGTCCTGGGTCGGGGCGGGGCGCTCTTCGGCGCGGCGGTTCTTCCGGGATTCCGGTTCAATGGTCATCGAATGATCCTTGTCGCTACGGGAACCCACACCACGACGGCGAGCAGACCGGCAATGCCGGCCCAGACAGCCGCGTAGGGGGCGAGGAAAATACCCAGGAGCGCGGCACCCAGCACGCCGATGGGGAGGGCGTACAGGCCCACGAGGGCGTGTTCGAAGAAACGGACCTGACGGAGCATGTCAGGGTTCCAGCCCATCGCATTGAGCACACCGATCTGTTCGCGCTTGGCGCCCAGTTCAAAGCGGCCCGTCACGATGGTCAGGAAGAGGCCGACGACGGCGCCCGCCACGGCCAGGATGATGGCCGGAAGGACGATGCTCCCCGCCGCCAGACCGCCCAGGGCGGAAGCGCCGGCTGCTCGCGGGATGTCCACCAGGACGGACACGAGCGCGCCGACCGCGGCGCCGAAGACGCCGACCGCCACAGCCAGGGCCAGGGTGTTGAAGCGGTGCGTCTTCAGCTGGCGGTTCGCGAAGGTCAGCGGCGAATCGATCGTGATGAGGCTCGAGTCGTCCACCACCTCCTGGTCCACCACGTGGTGGTGGCGCAACTGGCGCACGGCCAGCCAGGCCGCCACGGCGTAGATGACGAGGACGAGCAGCGACACGATCGCGGTGGCCAGGTTCCAGCTCAGGAGGCTGAGGATCAGGCCGGCGGCGGCCAGTGCCGCGGCGCCCACTCCGAACTCCTGAAGGACCCACTTCCTGATCTGCTTCTGGTTCCAGCCCATGGCCCGCAGGATCCCGGCGTCGGCGCGGCGCTTGCGCACATAGCTGACGGTCGAGGCCGCGGTCAGCAGCGTGGCGCCCAGCAGGGCGAGGAAGAGGAGCATGATGTTGGTCCCGGAGAGCGAGCTGCTCACCGCGGCCGCGGCGTCCTGGCGGACCCACGACTGCTGGACGGTGCCGAGCGCCTGCTCGGCGCCCGAGGCGTCCTTGCTGTAGCCCGGGACGAAGATGTTCGCGTCCTCGCGGGCGGACCCGGAGACGATGGTGGCCTTCAGGCCCAGGGCACGGATCTGGTCGGCGAGCTTGGCGATGTCGCCGCCGGCCTGACGCCAGCCGCCTTCAGCCTTGGCGCGCACACGGATCGCGTCCACGACGTCGGCGTCCTTGGTGTAGCCGCGGGCGGCGGCCAGGCCGTAGTAGTCCGTGATCGCGCCGGCGGACTGGCTGACCAGGCCCGTGGCGCTCAGGCTCGGCTTGAGGGCCTTCGAGCCGGCGTCGTTGCCCGAGGCGTCCTTCGCGAGGCTGAACGGCACGGGATCGTAGCCGCCGAGCGGCAGGCGGTTGATGTCACCCGCGGCCTTCTGGACTGCGGAAGGGTCGAAGGTGCCGTAGACGATGGGCAGCGGGGTCGCCTTGGCGTCGCCGCGGGCGACGTCCTTGCGGTAGGAACGGTCCTGGACCGGCTTGCGCTGGCCCTGGTCGACCGCGGTGCCGTCGAGGGCACGCTCCGGCAGGCTGTTCACCGTGACCCAGTCACCGGGGACGGCCTGCTTCTCCTCGGAGCCATTGGCCTCGGTGCTCTTGGCGGAGTAGTCCGGCGCGGCCGCGAACTGGGTGCTCCAGGTGGCGGGGTCGTAGAGGCCGGACGCGAAGCTGGACGTGGAGCCCAGAAGGTCGGAGTGGTCCGTGCCGCCCGGCCACTGCAGCACGAACGGGGACTTCGAGACGAACGGGAGGTAGCCGTCACCGAGGTTCTTGGAGACGGTGCCGATCTCCTTGGTGACGTTGCCGGCGTCGTCGAGCTCTTCGATCTTGACGTTGTACTTGACGTCCAGATCGGTGCCCTGACGGACCACCAGCGGGATGGCCTGGGAGTCGTCCGTGATCTGCTTGCTGCGCACGCTGGCCTCGTACTGCATGAGCGTGGGGGCCCAGTACTTCAGGCGCACGCCGAGGAAGTCGGGACCGTCCTGGATGTCCTGCTGGGACATGCCGGAGGAGAGCTTCTCCTGGAAGAAGCGGCCGATGGCGCCGGCGTTGCGGCCGTCCGCGGGCGGGGCCTTCTCGAGCGGCGCGAGGAACGCGCCGGCCTCACCGAGCAGGGCGCGCTCCGCGGTCGGGTCCACGGCTACCACGGACTCGCTGATCTCGGGAGCCAGGGGCAGCGCGATGTTGGCATTGAAGAGGGTGTGGGTGGAGTTGCCGGCGGGAGCGGGGAACTTGATGCCCGTCTCACCTTCCGGTGCCTGGATCTGCACGGACTTGCCGCCGGCCACGGTGGTCTGCACGACCTTGGCCTTGCCGAGCGTCCCCTCGCCCACGGTGCTGAACAGCTGCCGCTCGGTCACCCCGTCCGAGCTGGTGGCGCTGGCCGTGATCCGGTACTTCGTGGCCTTGTCCGGGAGCACGGATTCGGCCTGCGGCCACTTCGAACCGTCGGTGGAGCCGGGGGTGCTGGTCTGCTGCAGGCCCACGAGGCCCGAGTTGTACCCGAGGTAGTCCATGGCCCGCAGCTGCGGGGCTTCAAGGTTCTGCGTCACGCGGGACACGAGCGAGATGGGCGCGGCCACCGCGGTGCCGTCCATCTGGCGGATCTTGTCCAGCTGATCGAAGCTGATCCCGCCCTGGCCGGTCACGATGTCCGGCTGCATGAGCTTGCCCTCGCCCTGTCCCGGCGCCTGCACCAGGATGTCGTAAAGGCCACGGGAGTTCTGGTCCACGGTCTTGACCAGAGCCGCCTGTGAGCTGCTCTGGACCAGGACGGACAGCGCCATGGTCGCGATCAGGATGGTCGCGGTCAGCAGCAGCACGCGGCTCCTGATGAACCGTTCAACGGCGTTCATTGCACTCCTGGGGTGAGGGAACGGGAGAGGGCTGCACTGCAGACATGGCTTCGCCCACGCTCCGACGGGGTGGTTCAAGACTTCGGGCCGGCCTGCCGACCGCTACGACGCTCACAGCGCCATAGCTATTGTAGGCAGACCGGCCCGGGTTCCCGGGACCCTCGGTCCCGTCAGTGTGGCCCTACGACTCGAGGTCGACCTCACGCACGGCGTTCGCGCCCACGCCCGCCTTGATGGCGTCGAGAACCTGCTGCGGCACCGAGGAATCGACCGTCAGCAGGGCCAGGACGTCGCCGCCTTCGGCGCTGCGGGCCACCTGCATGCCGCCGATGTTGATGTTGTTCATGCCCAGGATGTGGCCGATGGTGCCGACCACGCCGGGACGGTCCTGGTAGCTGACCACGATCAGGTGATCGGTGATCGGGATCTCGATGTCGAAGCCGTTGACTCCCACCAGCTTCTCGACCTGCTTGGGGCCGGTCAGCGTGCCGGACACCGTGATCTGGGATCCATCGCTCAGCGCGCCGCGGAGGGTCAGCACATTGCGGTAGTCCTCGGCGTTCTCGGTGGTGATCAGCCGGACGTTGATGCCACGCTGCTCGGCGATCACCGGGGCGTTGACGTAGGAGACCTGCTCCGAGACGACGTCGGCGAACACGCCCTTGAGCGCGGACAGCTCGAGGACCTTGACGTCCAGCGCGGCGATCTCACCGGCCACCTCGACGTCGATCTGGGTCACCGAGTCGTGCGTGAGCGCGGTGAAGATCCGGCCGAGCTTCTCGATGAGCGGGATGCCCGGACGGACGTCGGAGTGGATGACGCCGCCGGCCACGTTGACCGCGTCGGGGACGAGTTCGCCGGCCAGGGCCAGGCGCACGGATTTGGCGACGGAGATGCCGGCCTTCTCCTGGGCCTCCGCGGTGGACGCGCCGAGGTGCGGGGTGACGACCACGTTGTCCAGGCCGAAGAACGGCAGGTCGGTGGACGGCTCCTTGGAGAACACGTCGATGCCGGCGCCGGCGATCTTGCCGGCCACGAGCGCCTCGTGCAGCGCGGTCTCGTCGACCAGGCCGCCACGGGCGACGTTGACCACGTAGGCGGTCTCCTTCATCTTCTCGAAGGCGTCCGCGCCGAGCATGCCCACGGTCTCGGGGGTCTTCGGCATGTGGATGGTGATGAAGTCGGACTGCGCCAGAAGCTCATCCAGGGTCACGAGCTTCACGCCGAGCTGCGCGGCACGGGCCGAGGTGACGTAGGGGTCGTAGGCGAGGATCTCGGTGCCGAAGGCCTGGAGACGGGCGGCGACGAGGGCGCCGATGCGGCCGAAGCCGATGATGCCGATCTTCTTCTCGAACAGCTCGGTGCCCGAGTACTTGGAGCGCTTCCACTCCCCCGCCTTGAGGGCGCCGCAGGCCTGCGGGATGTGGCGGGCCAGGCTGAGGATGTGGCCGACGGTGAGTTCGGCGGCGGAGATGATGTTCGAGGTGGGCGCGTTGACCACCATGACACCGGCCTGGGTGGCGGCCTTGATGTCGACGTTGTCCAGGCCGACGCCGGCGCGGGCGATCACCTTGAGGTTCGGCGCGGCGGCGATGGCCTCGGCGTCCACCTGCGTGGCGGAGCGGACCAGGATGGCGTGGGCGTCGGCCAGAGCCGGCAGGAGCTGGGAACGGTCAGCGCCGTCGGTCTGCCGGATGTCGAAATCCGGTCCCAGTGCCGCCACGGTGGCAGGCGATAGTTCTTCGGCAATGAGTACTACGGGCTTGGTGTCTGTCACCGGTGACCTCTTTGTGGCGATCGATACTGCAGTGGCTTGTCTCAGGTGTCCTGAGCGTGGAATCGCCGGGCCCGCACAGTGTGCGAGCCCGGCGTCCTTGCTTCACACGCCTGCCACCGAGATTACTGGCTCGGTGCGGCGTGCCGGGAATCGGCTTCCCTTTTGTGAAGGATCGCGATCCCCCGGGCGGGGATCAGCGAGCGGCGGAACCGTCGACGTAGTCGGAGTCCTGCTGCTTCCAGGAGAACAGGGCACGGAGGTCCTTGCCCACGGCCTCGATCGGGTGCTGCTCCGCCTTGGCGCGCAGCTCCTTGAACTCGACGGCGCCGTTGTCCTGGTCGTCGATGAAGCGCTTGGCGAAGGCGCCGTTCTGGATGTCGGCCAGGACGGCCGCCATGTTCTCCTTGACGCGCGGGTCGATGACGCGCGGGCCGGAGACGTAGTCACCGAACTCGGCGGTGTCGGAGACGCTCCAGCGCTGCTTGGCGATGCCGCCCTCCCACATGAGGTCGACGATCAGCTTGAGCTCGTGCAGCACCTCGAAGTAGGCGATCTGCGGCTGGTAGCCGGCCTCGGTCAGGGTCTCGAAGCCGTACTGGACCAGCTGGGACACGCCACCGCAGAGGACTGCCTGCTCGCCGAAGAGATCGGTCTCGGTCTCCTCGGTGAAGGTGGTCTTGATGACGCCGGCGCGGGTGCCGCCGATGGCCTTGGCGTAGGACTTGGCGGTCTCCCAGGCGGTGCCGGTGGCATCCTGCTCGACGGCGATGATGTCCGGGATGCCACGGCCGGCGACGTATTCGCGGCGCACCGTGTGACCGGGAGCCTTCGGGGCGACGAGGATGACGTCCACGCCTTCGGGAACCTGGATGTAGCCGAAGCGGATGTTGAAGCCGTGGGCGAAGGCCAGGGTCTTGCCCGCGGTCAGCTTGTCCTTGATGGAGTCGTTGTAGATCGCGCGCTGGTGCTGGTCCGGCGCCAGGATCATGATGAGGTCGGCCCAGTCGGCGGCATCTGCCACGCTCTTGACCTCGAAGCCCTCGTCCTCCGCCTTGGCGATGGACTTGGAGCCCTCCTTCAGGCCGATGACGACCTGGACGCCGGAGTCGCGCAGGTTCTGGGCGTGGGCGTGGCCCTGAGAGCCGTAGCCGACGATGGCGACCTTCTTGCCCTGGACGATCGTCAGGTCTGCATCGTCATCGTAGATCAGCTCGGTCATGGAAATTCTCCTTGGAATGGTGGGGGTGGAACGGTGTCTCGTGTGGGATTCAGGCGGACCGCAGAGCGCGGTCACTCATGGAGCGGGGTCCCCGTCCAACGGCCAAGGTGCCGGACTGCACAATCTCGCGGATGCCGAAGGGCTCCAGGACTGACAGCAGTGCTGTGATCTTCTCCGGATGACCGGTGGCCTCGATGATCAATGAGTCGGTGGACACATCGACCACGGAAGCGCGGAACAGGTCTGCGGCTTGGGTGACCTGCAGACGCGTTGCGGCATCGGCCCGTACTTTGACCAGGATATGGTCGCGCTGCACGGAAGCGTCGCTCGTGAGCTCTACGATCTTGATCACATTGATCAATTTGTTGAGCTGCTTGGTGACCTGCTCGATGAGGTCGCCTTCCGCCTCGACCACCGCGGTGATGCGGGACGTGCCCGGCACCTCCGTGGGGCCGACGGCGAGGGAATTGATGTTGAAGGCCCGGCGGGCGAAGAGGCCGGAGACGCGCGTGAGCACGCCGGGCTTGTCCTCCACCAGCACGGAGAGAGTGTGACGGCTCATGATCAGTCCTCTTCTTCCCACTCGGGGGTCATGTTCCGGGCGACCTGGATCTGGTCATTGCTCACGCCGGAGGGCACCATCGGCCACACCATGGCGTTGGGGCTGACCACGAAGTCGATCACGACGGGGCGGTCGTTGATCTCCAGGGCCTTCTGGATGGTGGCGTCGATGTCCTCTTCCCGCTCACAGCGCAGCGCGGCGCAGCCGTAGGCGTCGGCGAGCTTGACGAAGTCCGGGATCCGGACGGTGTCGTGGCCGGTGTTGAGGTCGGTGTTCGAGTACCGGCCTTCATAGAACAGGGTCTGCCACTGGCGGACCATGCCCAGCGAGGAGTTGTTGATGATCGCGACCTTGATCGGGATGTTGTTGATGGCGCAGGTGGCGAGTTCCTGATTGGTCATCTGGAAGCAGCCGTCGCCGTCGATGGCCCAGACCACGCGGTCCGGATTGCCGACCTTGGCGCCCATGGCGGCCGGGACGGAGTAACCCATGGTGCCGGCGCCGCCCGAGTTCAGCCAGGCGTGCGGGCGCTCGTACTTGATGAACTGCGCGGCCCACATCTGGTGCTGACCGACGCCGGCCACGAAGACGCCCTCGGGGCCGGTCAGCTCGCCGATCCGCTGCAGCACGCGCTGCGGGGCGATCAGGCCGTCCTCCGGTTCGGTCCAGCCGAGCGGGTAGGTCTCCTTGAGGTTGTTCAGGAACGCCCACCAGGCGCCGAGGTCCGGCTTGCCGTTGGCCTCGAAGTAGGCCCGGAGGACCTCGGTCAGCTCGGGGATGATCTCCTTGACGCTGCCCACGATCGGCACATCCGCGGTGCGGTTCTTGGAGATCTCCGCAGGGTCGATGTCCGCGTGGATGACCTTGGCGTTCGGAGCGAAGGTCTTCAGCACGCCGGTCACACGGTCGTCGAAGCGGGCGCCCAGCGTGATGAGCAGGTCCGCCTGCTGCAGCGCGGTGACGGCCGACACCGAGCCGTGCATGCCGGGCATGCCGACGTGCTGAGGGTGGGAGTCCGGGAAGGCGCCCTTGGCCATGAGGGTGGTGACCACGGGGGCGCCGCTCAGCTCGGCGAGTTCCTTCAGCTCTTCACAGGCATGGCCTTTGATCACGCCGCCGCCCACGTAGAACACGGGCTTCTTGGCGGCGCCGATCAGCTTGGCGGCCTCGCGGAGCTGCTTGCTGTGACCGCGCAGCACGGGACGGTATCCGGGCAGGTCGATCTTCGGCGGCCAGGAGAACATCGTCTTGGCGACCTGGGCGTCCTTGGCGAAGTCCACCAGGACGGGGCCGGGACGGCCCGTGGAGGCGAGGTGGAAGGCCTCGGCCATGACCCGGGGGATCTCGTCCGGGTCCGTGACCAGGAACGAATGCTTGGTGATCGGCATGGTGATGCCGACGATGTCCGCCTCCTGGAAGGCGTCCGTTCCGATCACGCCACTGCTGACCTGACCGGTGATGGCGACCATCGGCACGGAGTCCATGTGGGCGTCCATGATGGCGGTGACCAGGTTGGTGGCGCCAGGGCCGGAGGTGGCGATGCACACGCCCACCTCTCCGGTGACCATGGCATAGCCCTGCGCGGCGTGGCCGGCTCCCTGCTCGTGACGGACCAGGATGTGATTCAAACTGGAAGCCATCAACGGGTCGTAGGTGGGCAGGATGGCACCACCGGGCAAACCGAAAATGTCCTTGACGCCGAGTTCTTCGAGCGAGCGGACGAGTGCTTGTGAGCCGGTCATCTCCGTTGGGGGTACAACGTTGTTCGGCCCGAGGACAGGAGAGAGGGCCGCTGCGTCATCGGCAGCGGTGACGGCGCGCTCGGACTTTTCCGCGTTCTTCGCGGACTTTGCAGCCAACAGCGTGGGGCTGATGGGCGATCCTTTGCTCATCGGACTCTTCCTCGTTGGTGCCCCGTTCGGGGCGATTTCGGATGGATGACTGGCCGTGACGTCTTTAGCAACAAAAAAACCCCTCAGCCGTGAGGCTCTTCGAGGGGTTGCGCGTGACTGACCGTTACCAGCTTGGCTTATGCCACGCGCTTGGTAAGGACTACGACGATCACGGTTTCAGTCATGGCTACAGTGTTCCCCGTGGCGCGATTTAGTGTCAACTGCTGGACGCCTCGTCTCACAATGTGGACGGCCGCGTCCGGCATGCGGGCATGGCGACGACGGCGGCGGCTCACCGCCGTCGTCGCTGCGAGCGCGTGGGCTAGCCGCAGTACGCCCCCGTGGACGCCGAATTGACCAGCTTCGCGTACTTCGAGAGGACGCCCGTGGTGAAGCGCGCCGGGAGCGGCGCCCAGCCGACCTTGCGGGCCGCGAGCTCCTCCTCGTCCACCAGGAGATCGAAGGACCGGGCGGCGATGTCCACACGGATCCGGTCGCCGTCCTTGACGAAGGCGATCGGTCCGCCGTCGACGGCTTCCGGCGCGACGTGTCCGATGCAGAGGCCCGTGGTGCCCCCGGAGAAGCGTCCGTCCGTCAGCAGCAGCACGTCCTTGCCGAGGCCCGCGCCCTTGATCGCTCCGGTGATGGCGAGCATCTCGCGCATGCCGGGGCCTCCCTTGGGTCCCTCGTAGCGGATGACGACGACGTCGCCCTTCCGGATCTCGCCGCGGTCCAGCGCGTCGAGGGCGCCCTGCTCCCGCTCGAAGACGCGGGCCGTGCCTTCGAAGATGTCGGCGTCGAAGCCCGCGGTCTTCACCACGGCGCCCTCCGGGGCGAGCGAGCCGTGCAGGATGGTGATGCCACCTGTCCTGTGGATCGGGTTGTCGAGGGCCCGCAGGATCTTCCCGTCCACGTCCGGCGGGTTGATCGCTTCCAGGTTCTCGGCCACGGTGCGGCCGGTGACGGTGAGGCAGTCGCCGTGGAGGAGGCCGGCGTCGAGCAGCGCCCGCATGATGACTGGCACGCCGCCGATCCGGTCGACGTCGGTCATCACATAGCGGCCGAACGGTTTGAGGTCGCCCAGGTGGGGCACCTTGTCGCCGATGCGGTTGAAGTCGTCCAGCACCAGATCGACTCCGGCCTCCCGCGCGATCGCGAGAAGGTGCAGCACCGCGTTGGTCGAGCCGCCGAAGGCCATGGTGACGGCGATGGCGTTCTCGAACGCCGGCTTGGTCATGATGTCCCGTGCGGTGATGCCCAGCCGCAGGAGATTGACCACGGCTTCACCGGAGCGCCGCGCGAAGTCGTCTCGACGGCGGTCGGCCGACGGCGGCGCTGCGGAACCGGGCAGGGACATCCCGAGTGCTTCGCCGATGCACGCCATGGTGTTCGCCGTGTACATGCCGCCGCAGGCGCCCTCCCCCGGACAGATCGCGCGTTCGATCCGGTCCAGGTCGCCTTTGCTCATCCGGCCCGCGGCACAGGCGCCCACAGCCTCGAAGGCGTCGATGAGGGTGACCTCCTTCTCAGAGCCGTCCTCCAGACGCACCCAGCCGGGCATGATGGAGCCCGCGTAGAGGAAGACGCTCGCCAGATCCAGGCGCGCAGCGGCCATCAGCATGCCCGGGAGGGACTTGTCGCAGCCGGCGAGGAGCACCGAGCCGTCGATCCGCTCGGCCTGCATCACCGTCTCCACCGAATCCGCGATCACCTCGCGGGAGACGAGCGAGAAGTGCATCCCGTCGTGACCCATGGAGATACCGTCCGAGACCGAGATCGTGCCGAACTGCATCGGGAACCCGCCTCCGGCGTGCACGCCTTCCTTCACCGCCAGGGCGAGACGGTTAAGCGACAGATTGCACGGGGTGATCTCATTCCACGAACTCGCGACGCCGATCTGCGGCTTCGCGAAGTCCTCGTCGCCCATGCCGACGGCGCGGAACATGCCGCGCGCCGGAGCCGCGTGGATGCCGTCCGTCACCACCCGGGAACGCGGCTTGATGTCTGGAGTGGGTTCTGCGGTCATGGCATCCTCCGTCGCTCGGGAGCCAGGGCCCAGCGGGCAGGCCCGGCACGTTGCGGCCAGTCTATGACGTGCCTCACAGAATGACACCGGACGAGTTCCTGGCGGTCTGATTGCGACAGCGCATGCCATCCACTCCCCCGGAAAACCGGGCCGGAATGGCCTGCGGGACCGCTCCGAGGCGCCCCGGAGGCCCCGATTTCACTTTTGCGGAAAACTCCAGTAGAGTTCTTACTCGTTGCGGGGAACGCAGACGGGAAGAAAAGCCCGGCTGAGAAGCCACAACGATGCACCTCTAGCTCAACTGGCAGAGCAATTGACTCTTAATCAATGGGTTCCGGGTTCGAGTCCCGGGGGGTGCACCAACGAGTCCCGCTCGATCTGCTGAAAGGCAAGATCGGGCGGGACTTTTTCGTGCCCGGTCCTGGTCAGCTCCCACGGAAATGCCACGTAAATCCGAAGGGGTTCGAGGAAGGTCCCAACACCCCAGGCTGCCTGGAGGAGGCGGGCCCGCAGTCACCTTTGACTGAGTCCCCAACGAACACTTGAGCCACTGCCAGCGGCTCCACGTCACACCGGCGCCCTCGGCTGAGCGTCGATCACGGGGCGTCAGGCCGCTCCGGGTTGGTCCTGGATGGAGAACGCCGGCTTGTCAGGCACCGCAGGGGTTTCCAGGCCAGCGCCGAACCCGTTCACCGCACCGATGATGACGCCGGCGATGATCACCACCGAGGAGACGATGATCGCCGTGGTCTTGTGACGCCCGTAGCCGCGGAGCTTGAGCCCTTGCTTGTCGGTCTGCTCATCCCCCAGGACAAGAAACAGGTCGATCAGGATCCAGGTTCCGAAGCCGCCGAGCGTGATGAGTTTGAGGATGCCCGTACCGGCCTTGCCGAGATAGAAGCGATCCGCTCCAACACCACCCAGGACGAGGGCAAGGAGCCACGTGATGACGAAAGACTTCGGGCCCACGGGGTGATCGTGTTCCGCCGGCCCACCGTGGGCATGCGGCGGCTGGGGCTGTGGATACTGCATCGTGGTCCTTCAGGGGTCGAGCGAGGTGGCTGGTGTTCCCGTACCGGCCGTCCTGAAATCATAAGGGTGCGTTCGCGGGGTGCAGGGCTGCACCCGCTCGATGGACTTCGTCCCGGCCTTGAGCCGCAGGGGCAGCAAGCAGAAGCACCCCCGGTCCAGCGATAGACCGGGGGTGCTATGGCAGTATCCGGCTCAGCTGGGTCGCCGCCTGGAGAACAGTCGAGTCGAGATCGCCCATCCAGCAAGGAGGTCGGACCGAAACCCGAGCACCAGCCCCTGAGCAGGACAGAATGAAACCAGCATTCCGCAGTTACTTGACAGCGTTGCGAATGCGGGATTGCATGACACTCGTTTGAGCAACATCTGCTGTGACTCCACACGAGGGCAGGACAGCGGCTTCACCCGTTGCTGCTCCTCGTCATCCGCCAGGGAGCCGCGGCCCCTGTCGCCGGCGAGCGGCTGCCCCCATCACACAGCGCGATGAAACGTACGCATCTCACGATCAAAGGCCGGGCACACGTGTTTCTCGCTCCGGCCGCCACACCAGCGAGACAGGATTGAAGACATGGGTGGAGTGCAGGGAAATGAGGTCATGGCATGGAGCATTTTCGGGACCATCGTCCCAGCTCTACTGCCGACCATCACCATCATCATCGTCGGGGTCCTCATCCTGCGGCGCTTGCCCAGGAAATAGCGCAGCGACGACGGCGCATTCACGTCGCCTCCCGGGATCTCTCACCCTGCCGGCCGAGGGCTTCCTCAAGTCGGAGTCCCTGCCGGGTCAGGACCACCGCGATCGACAGCCTCACCCCGCGTGCGCCCGCACCAGGTCCGCTTCCTTGACCAGCACTCCGTTCTCCGCGCTCGTCAGGCCGTACAGCATCGTCCCCGGCGCGGCGTCGACGGCGAGCGCCTCCACCTCGTCCCACAACGGCCGGCACATCCGGCACTCCCCGTGCGCAAGATAGTCCGCCGGGACCCAGAAGGACACGAACGGATCGTCCGCGAAGCGGACCTTCAGCAGGATGCCCGCCGTGTAGGGCGACGACGCGGAGAACTGACCGAGGAACTCCACTTGCGGGCTCATCCCCCGGTCCGCTGCGGTCCGGTGCCCGAGCCGAGCGAACGGCAGGTACACCGCTCCCCCGGACAGGATGTGGTCGACGGCGGCCAGCACTTGGGGGCTGAGTCCGTCGCGATGGTCGCCGGTGAGGCGATGCGTCGACGGAAGACGGTGGATGAAAGAGAGGGTGCTCACGATGTGCCGCCTTCTGGTGTGGTCCGGGTCGATATGCAACGATTCGGAGCCCCGCCTGAAGGCGGATTGGAAACACCTGGGATCGGAGCTATTCCCGGGCCGACCCCCGCGGTGGCGGTTCGCGACGGTCGCGCCACAACCAGCCCACGATGACCACGACGGCCAGCACCGAACTCGCCGTCACCAGCCCGATCTTCCACCCCGGGCTGTGGTCCGACAGCGCGTTGGACACCGCCAGGAAGATGAACAGTGAACCTTGCCAGAATGCGACCTTCTTGCAGTAGCTCATCGTGGTCCTCCCCCTGACTCTCCGGCCGCGCCCACTCCGGGGCGTGGCGCTTTCCGCGCGTCGCGTGCAAGTCGGCCCGACGGCGTCGTGCGCACGGTGCAATGTCCTGACGTGATGCGATGTCCTGACGTGAACCGTCCTCCAATCCAAGCACGCCACCGTGACGGGCGGTAGTCACAGACCACGGCGCGCATTCGCCCCGGGATGCGCCCCGCAGCGAGAGCGTGCAACGATCTGTGGGGAAGGCACGGAGCCGACCTCCGCCTCCTGAGCGACGACATCTGAGAAGGAACCCCGCATGAGTGAGACCCCTGCGCTGGCACGCCGTCTCGGCACCGTCGACGCCGTGCTGATCGGGCTCGGGTCCATGATCGGCGCGGGCGTGTTCGCCGCCTTCACCCCGGCGGCCGCCGCCGCGGGTTCGGGTCTGCTGATCGGGCTGTTCGTGGCCGCATTCGTGGCCTTCTGCAATGCGAGTTCGTCGGCGCAGCTCGCCGCGGCGTATCCGGCCTCGGGCGGCAGCTACCTCTACGGCAGGGAGAGGATCGGACCGTGGGCCGGCTTCCTGGCCGGCTGGGGATTCGTGATCGGCAAGACCGCGAGCGCCGCCGCCATGGCCATGACCTTCGCCGCGTATGTCGCCCCGCCGGGCTGGGAGCGCCCTGTGGCCATCCTGGCGGTGATCGCACTGGCCGCGGTGAACTACCACGGCATCACCCGGACCGCTCGGCTGACCCTCATTCTCATGGTCCTCGTCCTGGCCGCGCTGACCATCATCGTCGCCGCCTGCTGGACGGGTTCCTCCCCCGATCCGGGCAAGATCGCCGGAGAGGGACTCCTGGCCCACGGGTGGTATGGCATCCTGCAATCAGCGGGGCTACTGTTCTTCGCGTTCGCCGGATACGCCCGGATCGCGACCCTGAGCGAGGAGGTCCGCGAACCCCGGCGGACCATCCCCCGTGCCATCCTCATCGCCCTGGCCGTGACCGCCGTCGTGTACGCGGGGGTGGCCGTCACGCTGCTCACGACGCTCGGGCCGTCCGGCGTCGCCGCGGAGCCCGCGCCGCTCGCCGCGGCCGTCGCGTCCGGAGACGCCGGATGGGCGACGCCGGTCGTGCGCGCGGGCGCGGCGGTCGCCGCGCTCGGAGCACTCCTCGCCCTCATCGCCGGTCTCGGACGGACGAGTCTGGCGATGGCCCGGGAACACGACCTGCCGCACTGGCTCGCTGCCGTGCACCCCCTGTACCGGGTGCCGCATCGCGCCGAAGTGACGGTCGCCGTCGCGATCTGCGGGATCATCGCGGTGGCCGACCTCCGCGGGGCGATCGGCTTCTCGTCCTTCGGAGTGCTCATCTACTACCTCGTGGCCAACGTGGCGGCGTTCACCCAGAACGGCGCCGACCGACGGTACCCCCGCGTGTTCCAGGTGCTCGGAGCACTGGCCTGCGTGGCACTGGCCGCGACTCTTCCGTTGCCGTCCGTCGTGGCAGGGGCGGCGGTCTTCGCCGTCGGCATCGTCCTGCGAGGAATCCGGCTCGCCCGGGCCTCCTGAAACCGCGCCCACGGCGCCCCGGCTGATTAGGGCGGCCCCGGCCCGGACTTATAGGCTGAAAGACACCGACGGCCCCGCTCAGCCGGCTGCCCGTCCCCGGATCACCGTCCCAAGGAGGAGACCCTTGCCCACGTCCAACACCACCCGTCTCACGCCGGGAACCCCGGCGCCGGACTTCACGCTGAAGAACGCTCAGGGCGAGGACGTCACCCTCTCCTCGCTCCGGGGCCGGCGGGTCATCCTCTTCTTCTACCCCCAGGCGGACACCCCGGCGTGTGCGCAGCAGGCCTGCGACTTCCGCGACAATCTGGCGCGCTTCGGCGCGGAGGGCTACACGGTCCTGGGCATCTCCCCGGACCCGGTGGACAAGCTCGCCGCCTGGGACCAGCGGGAGCACTTCGGTTACACGATGCTCGCCGACGAGGGCCACCTCGTGGCGGACCGCTACGCCGTGTGGGGCGAAAAGCTCAACTACGGCAAGCCGTACCAGGGGATCATCCGCAGCACCTTCGTGATCGACGAGGACGGCAACGTCGCGGTGGCCCAGTACAACGTGCGCGCCAAGGGCCACGTGGCCAAGCTGCGCCGGGACCTCAAGCTCCCCGCCTGAGCCGGCGCGGGTCCTGATGCGGTGGCCAGGGCCGCCGCATCAGGACCCACATCACGCAATTCGCTGAGCCGACTCCCCGGCGATTGCGTCTAGACTTGAGCGTGGCGTTCAGCGCCGCACAGCACCAGCGCGAGTGGTGAAATTGGCAGACACGCAGGATTTAGGTTCCTGTGCCTTCGGGCGTGTGGGTTCAAGTCCCACCTTGCGCACCAGTGACACAGCATGACCCCAGAACACCAAGCAGTCCACGGGCCGCCGGACAGCCGGCGGCCTTTCCACACGTGAGGTGATGAAGCCAGTGGCCCCAGCCCGCTCCGTCCGTGTTCCGCGCACGCGGCGCCTGCTGGCGGCCGCAAGCGCCGCCGTCGTCCTTCTCAGTGGCTGCACGTCTCCCGTGACGCCCGAGCCGAGCACGAGCTCCTCCTCGGCTCCCACCAAGGCCTTCCGTTTCGGAACGCCGGCTCCGCCCGTGGGACTGGACCCCGCCCTCACCTCCGATCTGGAGTCCTACCGGGTGACCCGGCAGGTGCTGGAGGGCCTCCTCACCGTCGACGCCATCACGGGCAAGCCCGCGCCGTCGCTCGCCACCGAATGGAAGGCGTCCGACGACGGCCTCCGCTACGACTTCACCCTGCGCCAGGGCGTGACCTTCCAGGACGGGACACCGTTCAACGCTCAGGCGGTCTGCACGAATTTCCAGCGCTGGTACAAGCTCAGCCCGGCTCTCCGCAAGGAGAGCAGCGCCACCTTCGGCACGATCTTCCGCGGCTACTCGGACGAGCCGGCCAAGTCCATCTACCGCGGCTGCACGGCCGGGGACGCCCACCACGTCTCGATCGACCTGTCGGAACCCTTCACCGGCTTCCTCCAGGCCCTGACGATGCCGTCGCTCGCGATCTCCTCACCCAAGGCCCTCGCGCAAGGGAAAGCCGACTCGCTCACGCAGACCAAGGCCGGCACCAAGGTGTCCACGTATGGCACCCACCCGGTGGGCACCGGCCCGTTCCAGTTCACCTCCTGGAACGAATCCGAGGTCACGCTGAGCTCCAACCCGCACTACTGGGGCGACCGTGGCGAGATCGGCACCGTGACGTTCCGCGTCATCTCGCACCCCGAGGTGCGCCGCGAGGCTCTCGACAAGGGCGAGATCGACGCCTACGACAACATCACGGTCGACACCATGGAGGCGCTGGTCAAGAAGGGCCAGCAGGTGGTCCAGCGCGACCCGTTCTCCGTGATGTACCTGGGCATGAACCAGTCCGTGGCCCCGCTGAACAATCTCAAGGTCCGGCAGGCCATCGAGTACGCCGTGGACAAGAACACGATCGTGCGCCGCTTCTACCTGGACGGCACCGCCCAGGCGACGCAGTTCGTCCCGCCGCGGCTGTCCGGTTTCAACAACGGCGCCCCGGCACTCGGCTACGACCCGAACAAGGCCAAGGCCCTCCTCAAGGAGGCCAATTACGACGGCAAGCCCATCCCGTTCTACTACCCGGTCAACGTGACCCGGGCGTACCTGCCGTCCCCGGAGAAGGTGTACGCCGAGATCGCACGCCAGCTCACCGCCGTCGGGCTGGTGATCAAGCCGGTGCCCGTCCCGTGGACGGAAGGCTACGCGCAGAAGGTGACTTCGGCCGGAAACCACGGACTTCATCTCTTCGGCTGGAACGGTTCCTACGCCGATCCGGACAACTTCCTCTCACCGCTTTTCGGGTCCACGCGCAGTGAGTTCGGTTACACCGACGCAGACGTATTCAAGGACATCGCCCGGGCCCGCACCCTCCCCGACGGCGACGAGCGCTCGACGCTCTACCGCTCCATCAACGAGCGGATCGCCAAGGCACTGCCCGCCCTGCCCATCGCCTATCCGATCTCGGCTCTGGCGATGTCGGACCGCGTCGTGAGCTACCCTTCGTCCCCCGTTCTGAACGAAGTCTTTTCGAAGGTAAAACTCAAAGGATAACTCCCAGGGGCAATTTTTGATAGAGACCGCCAGGGGATATTCTGCTACTGCCCAATGTTGCTGCAATCGGAGTTCACTGTGACCTTCATTTCCAAGACTTCCTCCGCCGACGTCGTCCTCATCGGTGGAGGCATCATGAGCGCCACCCTCGGTGCGTTCCTCAAGCAGCTCCAGCCGGACTGGTCGATCGTGCTCTACGAGCGCCTCGACCAGGCGGGCCTGGAAAGCTCCGACCCCTGGAACAACGCGGGCACCGGCCACTCCGCCTTCTGCGAGCTGAACTACATGCCGCAGGCCAAGGACGGTTCCGTGAACCCGGCCAAGGCGCTCGGCATCGCCGAGGGCTTCCAGCTCTCCCGCCAGTTCTGGTCCCACCTGGTGTCCGAGCAGCTCATCGGCTCCCCCAAGGGCTTCATCAACACCGTGCCGCACATGAGCTTCGTCCTCGGTGACGAGCACTCCGATTACCTCAAGAAGCGCTACGAGGCCCTCAAGCCGCACCCGCTCTTCTCCACCATGGAGCACAGTGAGGACGCCGCGGTCATCGGGGGCTGGGCACCCCTGGTGATGGAAGGCCGTCAGCCGGGCCGCTTCGCCGCCACTCGCGTGGCCGAGGGCACCGACGTCGACTTCGGCGCCCTGAGCCGCGAACTCACCGCGTACCTGGAACGCTCCGGCGTGGAAGTCAACTACTTCCACGACGTCACTGACCTGGAGCGTCTCTCCTTCGGCCGGGGCTGGAAGGTCTCCACCCGCCACCTGGGCTCGAACGAACGCGGCAGCATCGACGCGAAGTTCGTGTTCGTGGGCGCCGGCGGCGGCGCCCTGCACCTGCTCCAGGCCTCCGGCATCCCCGAGTCCAAGGGCTACGGCGGATTCCCGGTGTCCGGCAAGTTCTTCCGCTGCACCGACGAGACCGTCACCGCGCAGCACAACGCCAAGGTCTACGGCCAGGCCTCCGTGGGCGCCCCGCCCATGTCCGTGCCGCACCTCGACACCCGCTACGTGGGCGGCCAGCGCTCCCTGCTGTTCGGCCCGTACGGCGGCTTCTCCACCAACTTCCTCAAGAACGGCTCCTACTGGGACCTCCCCGGCAGCGTGCGCCCCAACAACATCGTGCCGATGCTGGGCGTCGCCAAGGACAACCTGGACCTGGTCGCGTACCTCGTCAAGGAGGTCACCAAGAGCCACGGCGCCAAGGTCGAGGCCCTGCGCGAGTACTACCCCGAAGCCGACGGCGACAAGTGGGAGCTCATCACGGCCGGCCAGCGCGTGCAGATCATCAAGAAGGACCCGAAGCGCGGCGGCGCCCTGCAGTTCGGCACCGAGGTCATCACGAGCCGGGACGGCTCGATCGGCGCCCTGCTCGGCGCCTCCCCCGGAGCCTCCACCGCGGTCCCGATCATGCTCGAGCTCCTCAAGCGCTCCTTCCCCGCACAGTTCAAGGGCTGGGAAGGCAAGATCAAGGAGATGCTGCCCGGCTACGGCGTGCGCCTGAATGACAACCCGGAACTGGCCCGCGAGCTGGCCACCCACACCGCCACCGTGCTCCAGCTGGACGAGGCGAACACCGTCAGGACCGCACAGTAAGATTGCCCTCAGCAACAGTGTTTGGCAGCGCGGGTCCTTGAACCCGTGATGAACCCCCGCCCTGTGGCGGGGGTTCTCTGCATTCACGGCCGAGTCCCGCACTGACCGTTCCTGCTCAAGGAGTACCGTGTTCCGCCTCTCCCAGCTCTCCCTCGCCAACAGGGCCCTGATCGCGCTGATCACGGTGTTCGCCGCGGTGTTCGGCGTCATCACGATGGGCTCCCTCAAACAGGAGCTCATCCCGTCGATCGAGTTCCCCCAGATCTCCGTCCTCAGCACCATGCCGGGCGCCTCCGCTGAAGTGGTGGACAAGCAGGTGGGCGAGCCCCTGGAGCAGGCTCTGGGCGGCGTGGAGTCGGTCGAGTCGACCACCTCCACTTCTCGCAGCGGCGTCTCCACGGTCAGCCTCAAGTTCGCCTACAGCACCAATCTGGACCGGGCCCGCAATCAGGTGGACCGCGCGATCTCCAGCGCCAAGCGGAACCTGCCCGCCGACGTCGACCCCCAGTCCTATGCGGGCAACATCAACGACTTCCCGGTCGTCTATCTGGCCGTGTCCTCGGACCAGCCGCTGAGCGTGCTCAGCGAGCAGCTGAACCGCCTGAGCGTGCCGCGCCTGCTCAAGCTCGACGGCGTGCGCGGCGCCGAAGTCAGCGGCGCCACCGGCCAGTACGTCTCGATCCTGCCCCGGGCCGGAGCGCTCGCCCAGCGCGGTCTGAGCGCCCAGTCGATCCGCCAGGCGCTCAAGGACAACGGCTCGGTCATCCCGGTCGGGACCATCACCGAGCAGGGCAAGGAGCTGTCACTCCAGGTCGGGACGCGCGTCGACACCCTGGACGCCGTGAAGGCGCTGCCGCTCACGGGCGCCAACACCCCCACCACGATCGGCGACATCGCCCAGGTCCAGCTCAAGGACAACCCCGCCACCTCCATCACGCGCACCAACGGCGTGCAGACGCTGGCGCTGTCCGTCACGAAGAAGCCCGAAGCGGACACCGTGGCGCTCTCCCACGCCGTGCGGGACGAGATCCCGGCCCTGCAGGACGAACTCGGCCACGGCGCCAAGTTCACCTCCGTCTTCGACCAGGCGCCCTTCATCGAGAAGTCCATCAAGGACCTCACCACGGAAGGCCTCCTGGGTCTCGGATTCGCCGTGGTCATCATCCTGCTGTTCCTGCTCTCCGTGCGGTCCACGCTGGTCACGGCCATCTCGATCCCGCTCTCCCTGCTCATCACCTTCATCGGTCTCGGGGCCGCGAAGTACTCGCTCAACATCCTGACCCTCGGCGCCCTGACCATCGCGATCGGGCGCGTGGTGGACGACTCGATCGTGGTGATCGAGAACATCAAACGGCACCTCAGTTACGGCGAGGACAAGAAGACGGCCATCCTGACCGCCATCCGCGAAGTCGCCGGCGCCGTGACGGCCTCCACCCTCACCACGGTGGCCGTGTTCCTGCCGATCGCGTTCGTGGGCGACATCGCGGGCGAGCTGTTCCGGCCGTTCGCCCTCACGGTCACCATCGCCCTGCTCGCCTCGCTCTTCGTCTCCCTCACCATCGTCCCTGTCCTCGCGTACTGGTTCCTGAAGTCGGGGAACGTCCAGGGCCGCGAGCAGGCGGAGATCGAGCGGGAGGCCCACGCGAAGGAGGAGCGCTCCTGGCTCGCCCGTGGCTACGTCCCTGTCCTGCACGCCACGCAGCGCCATCCCGTCGTCACCCTGGTCTCGGCGGTCGTGATCCTGGTGGCGACGTTCGCCATGACACCCCTGCTGCCCACCAATCTGCTGGGCGACTCGGGCCAGAACAGCTTCACCATCCGGCAGTCCCTTCCCGCGGGCACCACGCTGGACGATTCCAGCAAGGCCGCTGCGAAGGTGGAGAACGCGCTCAAGGACGTCGACGGCGTCAAGGACGTCCAGGTCATCCTCGGCAACGCCGGGACCGGGTACGGCGCCATGGTCTCCAGCGGCTCCTCCGACGCCAACTTCACGGTGACCACGGATGAGAAGAAGAACCAGCTGAAGCTCCAGGACGCCGCACGGGCCAAGCTCACCGACCTGAAGGACGCGGGCAAGCTCACGATCGGCTCACAGCAGGGCGGCTTCGGCAGCTCCAACACGGTGGACGTGACCATCCGCTCGGGCGACTCCGACGCCCTCGCCAAGGCCTCCCAGCAGCTCGTCACGGCCTTCGGCGACGTGCCGAACACGACCTCCGTGACCAGCAACCTGGCGTCCTCCTACCCTGTGGTCCAGGTGGAGGTGAACCGGGCCAAGGCCGCGGCGCTGGGTCTGTCCGAGCAGCAGATCGGCGGCCTGCTGGCCAGCGCGTCCAACCCGCCGCTCGATGTGAAGCTGCGCCTCGGCGTCACGGACTACTCCGTCCGCGTGGGCGAGGCCCAGCCGTTCCGCAGCATCCAGGAGCTCAAGGACAGCAAGATCCCGGGCACTCCCCTGACGCTCTCCGCGGTGGCCGACGTCAAGCAGGTCAACGTGCCGTCCAGCATCACCAGCAGCAACGGCCAGCGCACCGCCGTCGTCTCGGTCACCCCGGACGGCAGCAACCTGGGCGCGGTCAGCACGGAGGTGCAGAAGCGTCTGGCGTCCATCAACCTCCCGGCCGGCACGACAGCGGCGGTCGGCGGCGCGACGACGCAGCAGGCCGACTCCTTCCGCCAGTTGGGGCTGGCGCTGCTGGCCGCCGTCGCGATCGTGTACGTGATCATGGTGGCGACGTTCAAGTCCTTGGTCCAGCCGCTCATCCTGCTCGTCTCGATCCCGTTCGCCGCGACGGGCGCCATCGGCCTGCTCCTCGTGTCCCGCGTGCCGCTCGGCCTGCCGTCCCTGATCGGCATGCTCATGCTCGTGGGCATCGTGGTCACGAACGCGATCGTGCTGATCGACCTCATCAACCAGTACCGCAGGCCTGAGCCGGGCCGTGAGGCGATGTCCGTGGCGGACGCGATCGAACACGGCGCCCGCCGCCGTCTGCGGCCGATCCTCATGACGGCGGCCGCCACGGTGTTCGCCCTGACCCCGATGGCGCTCGGCCTGACGGGTGGCGGTGGCTTCATCTCGCAGCCGCTGGCGATCGTGGTGATCGGCGGTCTCGTGTCCTCCACGCTCCTCACCCTGGTCCTGGTGCCGGTCCTCTACCGCCTCGTCGAGGGGCGGAGGGAACGGCGTCAGGAACGGAAGCAGGAGCACCACCGGCACGTCGCCGTCCAGGACTGGCTCGTTCACCCTGGACTGACCTGGGGAATCTCCGCACGATCCGGCCCGTCCGGGGCCTCGGCAGCACGCCGGCGCCCCGGACGGGCCGCTCCGTTCCGGCTCCGGATCCCCCGGGAATAGATCCTGACCCTCCAGCGCTGACACGAGTGAAATTAGATGCAAATGCATATAATTTGGTAGAGTTGGACGTGGCCAAGGAGGCAGCAATGCAATTCGGAATCTTCACCGTGAGTGACATCACCACGGACCCCACCACGGGCACCACCCCCACGGAGCACGAGCGCATCAAGGCGACGGTCGAGATCGCCAAGAAGGCCGAGGACGTGGGCCTGGACGTGTTCGCACTCGGCGAGCACCACAACCGCCCGTTCTTCTCCAGCTCCCCCACCACCACGCTGGCGTACATCGCGGCGCAGACGGAGAAGCTCATCCTCTCCACGTCCACCACGCTCATCACCACGAACGACCCGGTGAAGATCGCCGAGGACTTCGCGATGCTGCAGCACGTGGCCGACGGCCGCGTGGACCTCATGCTCGGCCGCGGCAACACCCCGCCGGTCTACCCCTGGTTCGGCAAGAACATCCAGGACGGCGTGAACCTGGCGATCGAGAACTACAGCCTGCTCCGCGAGCTGTGGGACAAGGACATCGTCAACTGGCAGGGCAAGTTCCGCACCCCGCTGCAGAACTTCACCTCCACCCCGCGCCCCCTGGACGACGTGGCGCCGTTCGTCTGGCACGGTTCCATCCGCACCCCGCAGATCGCCGAGCTGGCGGCCTACTTCGGTGACGGCTTCTTCGCCAACAACATCTTCTGGCCGAAGGAGCACTTCCAGCGGCTGATCGCCCTGTACCGCGAGCGCTACGAGCACTACGGGCACGGCACGGCGGAGCAGGCCATCGTGGGTCTCGGCGGACAGTTCTTCATGCGCCGGAACTCGCAGGACGCCGTCCGCGAGTTCCGCCCGTACTTCGACAACGCCCCCGTCTACGGCCACGGCCCGTCCCTGGAGGACTTCACCTCGCAGACGCCGCTCACCGTGGGCAGTCCGCAGGAGGTCATCGAGAAGACCCTGAGCTTCCGTGAGACCTTCGGCGACTACCAGCGTCAGCTCTTCCTGGTGGACCACGCCGGTCTCCCGCTGAAGACGGTCCTGGAGCAGCTGGACCTGCTCGGTGAGATCCTGCCGGAGCTCCGCAAGGGCTTCGCCGAAGGCCGTCCCGCCACCGTGCCGGACGCCCCGACGCACGCCTCGCTCGTGGCCGCCAAGGAGGCCAAGCAGGCCGAGGGTGAGGGCGCGGGCCAGGACGAACCGGCCGGGCAGGTCGCGACGTCATGACCAAGGCACCGCACGTCCGCACGGCCGCCGCCACCTGGGAGTCCCTCTTCCGGGCCCAGGTGGCGGTCATGCGGCGCCTCAATGAGGCTCCCGCCTTCCGTCAGGTCGGCGTGTCCCACAAGGTCAGCGTGAAGGAGTACGACGTCCTGTTCACGCTCAGCCGCTGCCCGGAGGGCTGGCTGCGCCTGCACGAGATCAACGATCGCGTGCTTCTCAGCCAGTCGAGCCTGAGCCGACTGGTGGAGCGCCTGCAGAACCGGGGGCTGATCGAGCGTCAGACCGCGCCGGACGACGGCCGGGGCATCCTGATCCGCCTCACGCCGGAAGGCCGCGCGGTGCAGAAGGAGATCGGCCGGGCGCACGTCCGGGACATCGCCGCCGTCGTGGGCCCGGCGCTCAGTGAGGACGAGATGACCGAGCTCATGCGCCTGACCGAGAAACTGCGGCAAGGGCTCGGGCACCCGGAGTAGTGCGGTGGGGGCTGAAAAGATGGGTGGTGGCCGGAGAGATACTCTCCGACCACCACCCTTTTCATACGGCCCACTCAGCGGTCAGCACTGACACCCATTGTCAGGACCGGACCGACCGGCGACGCATCATCACCAGCCCGACCCCCGCACCTGCCAGCGCCGCTGCTGTTCCCCCCGCGGCAAGAGCTGCTTGATCTCCCGAGGTCGCGGCCGCTCCTCCCTCCGGCGCTGCGGATCCGAGAGACGAAACCCCCACGCTGCCTTTGGCATCGAAACCACCTGCCGCTCCGCCGCGATCGTAAGTACTCCCCGGCAGCTTGTCGCCGTAGCTTGAGGCGACTTTGTGCTGATATGCGGTCAGACTCATCGGCGCCGTCCCGATGGACTCCACCGCCGAATGACTCAGCGCACGAACCTGGTGACCGGATACCGCGTACCAGGCGCCGATCTGCGGCTCGAACAGGAGCTCCCCGCCCTTAGCCAGCGCCGCCATCCGCTGCTCAGTGTCGCCGCTCGCCACATTGACCGGCTTCCACGCGCCTGAAGCGTCCGGTGCGGTGAACAATGTCTGATGTGCGGCTCCCTGGTCGGCGGTGAACGCGACGTACCAGAGCTTCCCCGCATCCTGGGACGCACCTCTGACGAAGTCCGGGTTGAGGGCGAAGACCGGGATCGCAGTAGGATCTACAACCACCGACCGATGGGCTGCCGACGATGCCACATCCGCGCCTACCACACCTTGGGCCCCAGAAGCCGTCGTGCCACCCTGCGCGGCCAGCGAATGCTGGAGGAGAGCCGTGGCCTCGGGCGACACGGCAGCGGCTCTCGCTTTGTCCTGGTCCCCCGACCCGAGTGGCGATGCTTGTGCGGCGTTGCCGCCTGCGAGGGCCGCGGCGGCAAGCGCAGGGACAGCCATCATGCGAAGAGCGACACGGCCTGTGCGATCAATGTTCTTCATGGTCAGGCCCCGATTCCGTAGAGAGAGTGCGTCCAAGTGAATTCGCTATTGCTCGTGTACCAGGAGTACGTCGAGGTGTTGATGCGCTGATCGTCAGGCCAGGGATCGTGGTACTGAACGGTACTCGCCGACGCGTCATAACCGATCAGCGTCATCATGTGCCCCCCGCCGGAAGCCCAGACAATACGGGTCATGACCGGACGGTTGGATCCGATTTCGCTCTGCACCTTGCTGAAGGCGACGGTGCCTGTGATGTAGGTGCCAGCCGAGATGCCGATGGTCTTGAAGGCGGTCTGATCGTTAGCCAGCGTGGCTTGGTTGTTGGGACAGTCGACGCTCAGCGCATTTCCGAACGCCATGTCGCAGAACTGGTTCTGCGAATACTGCTTGTACCCGAAGTAGTTGGCAACACTGTTGCCCGTGGCAGCCCAGCACCAGTTGGTCTGCTCCTGAGTCTGACCAGTGTAATTGAGGTACCAGGAAGTGGGCGCCGCTTGGGCCGCCGGCGCCCCCAACAATCCAAGAGATGAAGTGAGGACAGCCGTCAGCAGCGACGCCGACAGTGTCAGGGTCTTGCGAATTCCAGGGAATAACGATTTCACGCAAACTCCTCTCGGCGCCGCCAGCGGCGCTGATGTTCTGGATCATGACCCGTTAAGAATTACTGACAAATCTTGTCAACACAAGAGAAAAGTCGGTAAATGTCCAACAATTTCTCGGCCCGGGTTCGGTGACGGCATCGGCGGGTCAGGAAATACCCAGCCACCGCACAGCAATCCACCGGCACGCCACAGGGTGCCGTGAAAGACTGAGGCCATGAGCAGCAGGACCACCGGGACCGTCGGACGAACGGCCGCCGCTGAACCCGTCCCCGGGTCGGCGGCCGTCGCCGTCGCCACGGAGACCGGAGCCGCGTCCACTGAGCGGCGTACGACGGCGGCCTCCCGCCTCTGGGGCCAGATCGGCCGGTTCACGGTGGTCGGCGTCCTGTGCACGGCGGCGTCGATCGGACTGTACGCGTTGCTGCGCCCCTCCGTCGGACCCCAGTGGGCCAACGCGCTCGCCCTGGTCTCGACGTCGATCCTCAACACGGCCCTGAACCGCGCCGCCACGTTCCGCATCCAGGGTGGACAGGGCGCCGCCCGGGATCACGCGCGCGGGCTCCTCGTGATGGGCATCGCCTGGGTCATCACGGCCTCCAGCCTGGCGCTGCTGCACTGGGTCCAGCCGCAGGCGACCGTCACCGAGGAACTCTGGACCACCACCCTGGCCGGGTTCCTCGCCACAGTGGTCCGCTTCACCCTGTTCCGGCAGTGGATCTTCCGCCGCGCACGGAACGCGTGAACGCGGAGCCAAAAGCTCCCTGAGCCGGCCTCAGACGGTTCCGGCGCCGAGACGGCCGAGGATCTCCCCTACAGCTCGCGCCGTGATCTCGAGGTCCTCGTCGCTCGTGTCCCGCGGCAGGCTGAAGCGCACCGCCGTGAGCGCGACGTCCGCGGGAAGGCCCATGGCTGTCAGGACGGCGGACGGCTCACTGGAGCCGGCTGCGCACGCCGAGCCGCTCGAACACACGATGCCCCGTCGCTCCAGTTCCAGCAGGATCGTCTCCCCCGCCACGCCGGGGAAGCAGAATGAGGCCGAACCGGGAAGCCGGTTCACGGGATCACCCGTGAGGACCGCGCCCGGGACGGCGTCCTGGACGGCACGGATGAAGCGGTCGCGTCGACCTTCCGCGGCGGCGCCGTCGGCGGAGCGGCGTTCCGTCTCCGCCAGTTCCAGCGCGGTCGCGAACGCCACTGCCCCCGCCACGTCCTCGGTGCCGGAACGGCGGTCCCTCTGCTGGCCGCCGCCATGCAGGAGCGGCTCGAAGGGGGTCCGGGCCTTCAGGACCAGCACGCCGTTGCCCTTGGGCGCGCCCAGCTTATGACCTGCGAGCGACAGCGCGGCGACACCCAGCTCCCGCACATCCAGCGGCAGTGCTCCGGCCGCCTGCACGGCGTCACTGTGCAGCGGGACGTCTGCCTGATGCGCGAGGTCCGCCAGGGCCGGGATGTCCTGGACGGTGCCCACCTCGTTGTTCGCGTACATGACGCTCGCCACCGCCGTGCGTTCCCCCAGGAGCGCGGCGAACTCCTCGACGAGGACCACGCCCTGGTGGTCCACCGGGGCGACATCCACCGTGAAGCCGTGCACCCTGGCGAGATACGCCGCCGATTCCGTCACCGCGGGATGTTCGATCGCGCTGATCAGGACACGGTCGAACCGGGGATCGCGGGCCCGGCGGGCGAGGGCGATGCCCTTCAGCGCCGCGTTGTCGGCTTCCGTTCCGCCGGAGGTGAAGAGCACCTCTGCGGGGCGGCAGCCGAGCACGGCGGCCACCCGGCGTCGAGCGTCCTCCAGGACCGCCCGGGCGCTTTCGCCCACTTCGTGGTGGCTCGCCGGATTGCCGAACGTCCCGGACAGGACCGGCCAGATCGCCTGCAGCACCTCGGGGCGGACCCGGGTGGTGGCTGCCGCGTCCAGGTAGATCACGGCGTGCCCTGAGGGTGGATGTCGATGTCGAGGCCCAGGTCCAGATTGGCGACGCTGTGCGTGATCGCGCCGGAGGAGATGATGTCCACTCCGGTGGCCGCGATCGCCGCGATGGTGTCGAGCCGGACGTTGCCGCTCGCCTCCACGAGCGCCCGACCCGCCACCCGGCGCACGCCCTCGGCGAGGTCCTCGAGGGAGAAATTGTCCAGCATGATGGTGTCCACGCCTGCGGCCAGCACGGGTTCGATCATCTCCAGCCCGTCGACCTCCACCTCCAGATGCACCGTGTGGCCCAGGCGGGACTTGCCGTCCAGGAGCGCCTGGGTGATCTTCCCGGAGTCTCCGCCGGTGAGGACCGCCAGGTGGTTGTCCTTCACCATGACCGCGTCGGACAGACTGTAGCGGTGATTGTGCCCGCCGCCGCAGCGCACGGCGTACCGTTCGAGGTTCCGCAGGCCCGGCGTCGTCTTGCGGGTATCCACCACCCGCGCACGCGTCCCGGCCACCGCCGCCACGAGCTCCTGAGTGGCGGTGGCGATCGCGCTCATCCGCTGCATCAGATTCAGCGCGATGCGCTCGCCCAACAGCACCGACCGTGCCGGGCCCTCGATCACGGCCAGCCGGTCCCCCGGCTCGAACGGCTCGCCGTCCTCCACGAGCGCCGTCACCCGGACCCGGGGATCGACCAACGCGAAGACCCGCTGCACCACGGGTCCTCCGCTCAGCACGCCAGGAACCCGGGCCCGCACGACCGCCTGTGCGGTGGCGGCGAGCGGGATGAAGGCCTCACTGGTGAGGTCTCCGTGGGCGGCGTCCTCCTCGAGCGCGGTCAGGATGACCCGGTCCAGGGCCCGTTCATCCGGGCCTGCCAAGAACCCGGTGGTCAGCGTCTGGTTCATGCGGTGGGGATCCTTCCGGAAGGCGAGGAGACGACGACGGCGCGCGGCTCGGCGCGCCAGTTGAGGTGCCGGGGGTCGGCGGGCCGCCCGTCCGGGGCGTCCGCGCGGAAATGAGCGCCGACGCTGACCTCACGGGAGAGGGCTCCCGCCACGAGGACCCGGGCGGCGAGAAGACTGTGCCGGAATGCCGGGGTGTCGGTGCGGGCAAGCCAGTCGTCCAGCACGGACGCGGCGCGGGACAGCCCTTCCGCAGTGCGGGACATGCCGGCCTCCGCGGTCATGAGCTGCTGCAGCGCCTCCAGCCCGGGGGCCACAAGGCGCGGCACGGTGCTGGCGGGCACTGCCACGCCGCCCGCTGTGTCCTCGCTGACGGTCGTCACGGGCAGCTCCACGGCACGCACCGGGAGACTGCGAGCGGACCACGGGATCACCGCGGCGCCGCCGTCCCCGGCCCGCTCCTCGACGAGAGCCTCGATGGCACGGCGGGCGAAGACCAGACCTTCCAGCAGCGAGTTGGAGGCGAGCCGGTTCGCACCGTGCACCCCGGTGCAGGCCACCTCGCCGGCGGCCCAGAGTCCGGCAAGGGAGGTCCTGCCCCAGAGGTCCGTGGCGACTCCGCCCATCCAGTAGTGAGCGGCGGGAGCCACCGGGACGGGTTCGCGCTCCCAGTCGATCCCCGCGAGCGCCAGGGCCGCGCTGATGCTCGGGAAACGGCGCGCCAGGAATCCCCGGCCCTCGCGTTCCACGATCGGCCGGGCATCCAGGAAGACCGCGCCGTCCGGGATGCCGCGCCCGGCGAGGTGCGCGGCGACCGCCCGGGAGACCACATCGCGAGGGGCGAGCTCGGCCAGAGGGTGAAGATCCGGCATGAAACGGCGGCCCTCGTCATCGAGGAGCACGGCGCCCTCACCGCGGACGGCTTCGGACACCAGCCAGCCGTCCTGGGCCTGGCCCGGGAGCCGCAGCGCCGTCGGATGGAACTGCAGGAATTCGGCGTCGGTGACCACGGCCCCGGCCTCCAGCGCCAGACCCACGCCCTCCCCCAACGCCCCGGACGGATTGGTGGTCCGGGCGAAGAGGCGCCCGGCTCCCCCGGTGGCCAGCAGCACGCCCTCGGCCGTCAGCTCGTGGCGCATGCCGTCCCGTTCGAAGACGACGCCACGGACCCTGCCGGCGTCGCGGGCGTCAGTCAGCAGTGCCGTGGCCCACGCGTTCTCCACCAGGCTGACTCGTCCGGCCAGCACCTGCGCGATGACGGCCGACACCAGGGCGCGTACGATCCCTGCTCCGGTGGCGTCCCCGCCCACATGGAGGATCCGGGGGTGGGAGTGCGCGGCTTCCAGGCCGAGCGCCGGATCACCGGACGGCCCGGCGTCGAAGCGCACGCCGAACCGTTCCAGATTCAGCACGTCCTCCTGGGCGCCCGAGCAGAGGATGCGGACGGCCTCCGGATCGCACAGCCCGGCGCCGGCGGCCAGCGTGTCGCGGACGTGGGCCTCGACCGAGTCCCCGGGGGCCCGGCGGGCCTCGTCCAGCACGGCGCAGATCCCGCCCTGGGCCGCGAAGCTGTTGCTGGCCTCCAGCTCGCTCCGGGTCAGGAGCACCACGGGGATCCCGGCTTCGGCGGCGAGCAGGGTGGCGTAGAGGCCGGCGATCCCGGCCCCCACCACGGCGAGGCCCGCGGACGGCGCGCGACCGGCGGACTGCGGCGTGGCGGCGTCGTCGGCACTGGGAAGGTCCGGGCGGGCTGTCATGGCCGTGCCGCCAGCATCCGTTCCAGGGCGACGCGGGCGCCCTGCTGCACGGCGTCGTCCACGACGATCTGGTTCACGACCCGGCCCTGCACCAGTTCCTCCAGCACCCAGGCCAGGTAGGCGGGGTGGATGCGGTACATGGTGGAGCAAGGGCAGATCACCGGGTCGAGGCAGAAGATCGTGTGCTGCGGGTACTCCGCGGCGAGCCGGTTGACCATGTTGATCTCGGTGCCGATGGCGAAAGTCGTGGGTTCGGTGGCGGCCGCGACGGCCTTCCTGATGTGGTCGGTGGATCCGGCCGAATCCGCCGCGTCCACCACCTCCATGGGGCATTCGGGGTGGACGATCACGGTCACGCCCGGGTGGTCCTGACGGGCCTTTTCGATCTGCGCGACGGTGAAGCGCTTGTGCACCGAGCAGAAGCCCTGCCAGAGGATGACTTCGGCCTCCTCCAGGGTGGCCTCGCTGTTGCCGCCGAGATCCTTCCGCGGATTCCACAGGGGCATGTGCTCGAGCGGCACGCCCATGGCCTTCGCCGTGTTGCGGCCCAGGTGCTGGTCCGGGAAGAACAGGACCCGCTGCCCGCGCTCGAAGGCCCATTCCAGGACCGTCGCGGCGTTGGAGGAGGTGCAGACGATCCCGCCGTGCTCGCCGCAGAACGCCTTGAGCGCGGCCGAGGAGTTCATGTAGGTGACGGGGATGACCGGGAGCCTGCCGTCGGCATCCGGCGCGGTGCCGTAGATCTCCTCGAGCTGCTCCCAGCAGTCCTGCACGGAGTCGATGTCCGCCATGTCCGCCATGGAGCAGCCGGCCGCCAGGTTGGGGAGGATCACGGCCTGGCGGTCCGTGGAGAGGATGTCTGCGGTCTCGGCCATGAAGTGGACCCCGCAGAAGATGATCGCCTCCGCCTCGGGCCGGGTCAGGGCCGCGTTCGCGAGCTGGAAGGAATCCCCTACGAAGTCGGCGTATTTGACCACTTCATCGCGCTGGTAGAAGTGCCCCAGGATGACCGCCCGGTCCCCCAGCGCCTCCTTGGCGGCCAGGATGCGGCGGTCGAGCTCGGCGTCGCTCGCCTGCTTGTACTCCGCCGGGATCTCGCCCTGCCGGGGCGTGCTCGCGGGCGCGATGTCGGCGCTTGAGGCGCCCGGCCCGTACGCGGGAACGCCACGTGCGGCCTCGGCGGCGTCATACTCCCAGGGCCCGCTGGCCAGTTCGGTGCTGCACGTGCTCTGCCCGGCGGCCCGGGACAGCGCCGCGCTCTCGGCCTGCTCGCGGGTCAGGAGCTGAATGGTGGCGTTGACACTGCTCATGAGGGGTTCCTTGCTGTGTTCGGTGCTGTCCGGGGAGTGCTCGACGGCGCGGGGCCGGTGTAGCGGTAGAGGCGCGGCGGGCGGTGCTTGCCGCCCTGGAGGTAGCGGTCGCTGGGTTCGATGCCGACGGCGTTCGTGACGTGGCGGCGGAAGTTCGCAGGATCGAGAGGCTTGTCGAGGACGGCCTCGTAGACCTCCCGCAGCTGGGCCAGCGTGAAGTACTCGCCGAGGAAGTGGAACGCGATCGAGGCGTACTCCATCTTGTTGCGGAGCCGCCAGAGGGCGTAATCCACGATTTCCTGGTGGTCGAAGGCGAGGTCCGTGACCTTGTCCGCCCGGAACCAGCGGACGTTCTCCTCTTCGCCGGGCAGCTCGGCCTCTTCCGGCTGGACCAGCGCCCAATAGACGATGCTCACCACACGCTGGGCGGGTGACCGGTGCAGACCGCCGAAGGCGTAGAGCTGCTCCAGGTACCGCGGGGCGAGACCGGTGGTGTCGAGAAGGTTGCGCGAGGCGGCCTCGGGCAGCGATTCATCGTGCCGGAGAGGACCGCCAGGGAGTGCCCACTGTCCCTTGAACGGCTCCCGGATCCGGCGGACCAAGGGAAGCCAGAGCGTCGGACGACCGGAGGTCTCGCTGGGTTTCAGCGCGAAGATGACCGTGGAGATCGCCAGCCCGGGCGCTGCGAGGCGGCGCTCCTCCACGTTGCCGACCGGATTGGCCTGCACGGGAACCGTTAGGGGCTGCCACTGATCCATCGCCGCTCCTTCCCGCGATCCCGGTTCCTCGGCGTCTCCGCCGAGTTAAAGTCACTATGACTATAACTGAGGATAGACCTCCACCAGCCCGACGGACAAGCGGATGAAGCCCGTCCCTGCGGGCTCCTGCTCGGAGCCGCGTGAGCGGTAGAGTGACTGCACGGGCCGGAGGAGGCCCCCGGACCCCGACGACGGCGCCTCGGAGGCGTCCGGCGCGACGGCCGCGACATCACCCAGGAGGGACACGGACATGACCCGGCACGCAGGCCAGAACCAGCCGCACACGGTGGAGGGACGCGACCCCGGCCTCAACGTCGAGGTGTTCCGCGGCGACACCGACGCCGGGCTGCCGCCGATCCTGCTCGTGCACGGCTTCTCCTCGAGCATCGACCTCAACTGGGTTCAGAGCGGCTGGATCCGCGACCTCCTCAAGGCCGGCCGCTGGGCCATCGCGGTGGATCTGCCCGGTCACGGACGCAGCGAGGCCCCCGCCGACATGGACTCCTACTCCCCCGGCAAGATCCGCGCCGATCTGCTGCAGGCCGTGACCGACGTTGGAGCCAGGCCACTGCGCGACGGCGACCCGGGCAGCGGCCTCGACGTGATCGGCTACTCGCTCGGCGGGCGCATCGGCTGGGAGATCGCCGGCACGCAGCGCGGGCTCGTCCGGCGTGCGGTGCTCGGCGGCCCGAGCCACAACGACCCGCTCGCGGAGTTCGACGTCGTGGCCGCACAGCGTCACCTCGCCGACGGCACTCCGATCGCCGACGCGTCGACCGCGGCACTGCTCACCATGGCGCAGCTCGTGCCGAGCAACAACATCTTCGCGTTCCTCCAGCTCATCGAAGCCGCCAAGGTGGAGCCGTTCGACCCCGAGGACGCCGTGCCCCACCAGGACGTGCTGCTCGCGGCGGGTTCGGAGGATCCCCGGGCGGCATCGCTGCCCACCCTCGCGGCCCTGGTCGAGGAAGCGGGCGGTCACGCCGAGACGCTCCTGATCCCCGGACGCAACCACACGAACACCGTCACAAGCCGCGTGTTCAAGGAAGCCGCTCTGGAGTTCCTGGCGCGCTGATCCCGGGGCGCCCCGCCCAGTGCGTTGCGTGCGCTCCGCCCATTGAAAGCGTTCCGCCCGTTGCGTGCTCAGTTGTTGCGGGTTCCGACGCCCCGGACCCGCAACTACTGAGCACTCAAGGAGAAACTGGGCACTCAAGGAGAAACGGCGTTCGAGGGGAAAGCGCCCCTCAGCGGGACAGGGCCTTGAGGATCCGGCCGGCCACGAGGCCGAGCAGCATGAGCAGCAGCGCGGCCGAGCCGGACACCAGGAACGCCGGATGCGAACCGCCGGCCTGCGCCGCGGCGCCCGCCACGGCGTAGCCCAGAGCCGTCCCGGCGACGATCCCGCTCGAGAGAGCGGTCATGACGGTCGACATGCGCGCCGCGGGAGCCACCTGGGCTCCGATCGCGAACACGGTCACCATGAGCGGCCCGACCGCGACGCCCAGCAGGAGCAGCACGGGGATGATGCTGCCGAGCGTGAGCGGCAGGAGCAGCAGCGCACTGCCCGCCGTGAGGAGCAGGGCACAGAACACCCATCGCGCGCCGTGGCGGAACTTCTCGGGCCAGGCGGCGATGGACAGCGCCATGACCGCGGAGCTGAGCCCCATCGCCGAGTAGAGCAGTCCCGCGAGTTCCGGGTTGGCGAATTCACCGGCGAAAGCGCTCAGTGCGGCTTGGGTGCCGCCGAAGAAGGTGCCCATGCAGACCATGGCCAGCACGGCGACGACGACCATCGCCAGACGCAGGCGGGCCGCGCCGTCGGGGGCTTCCGCCGTCGTCGCTCCCGCCGGCGCGTTCCGCGTGCCCTGCACCGCGGTGACACTCGGATGAAGGGCGAAGAGCGGGACCAGCACCAAGGTGAGGAGCGCGGCGAGCGCGAGCGGCAGCCAAGGGGCGAGGAACGCCGCCAGCACGCCCACCAGGGCGGGGCCGAGGACGAAGGTGAGCTCGTCCGTGGTGCCCTCGAAGGACATGGCGACGTCGTTCATGCCGGCGCGTGAGCCGCGCTTCCGGCCGATCAGGGCGAGCCAGCGCACCCTGGAGAGCGGGCCGACCTGCGGCGAGGTGAAGCCGCTCGCGAAGGCCGCCACGACGATCCACGGCACGGAGGGCTCCTGCGAGGTGAGGCAGGCCCCGAGAAGCAGGGCGAGAGAGACGACGTTGGCGGCCGCGTAGCCGAGGAGCACGGGACGCTGCCCCAGGCGATCGGCGAGCATTCCGACCAGGGGCGCGCCGACGGCGGAACCGATGCCCACGGCGCCGGCGGCCAGGCCGGCCGAGGCGTAGGAATGCGTGACGGCGGTGACCAGGCTCATGGTGCCGATGGTGAGCATGGCCAGCGGGAGGCGGGCCAGCATGGTGAGGAAGATGTACCAGCCGCCGCTCAGGCGGGGAAGCTGCGCGTACTGCCGGAACATGCCGACGATGCGCTCCCAGGCGGAGACCGGGGATGCCGCCACGGAGGGGCGGTCTTCAGAGGTACGGGAGGGTGCTGTCATGGGCAGAACTCCTGAAAGGTGATACTGCGGAACGCAGTGCGCACCGTCCCTGCCACCCGATGCGCCCGACCCTTTGTACTCCCTCCAGTATACCGGGGTTCCCGTCCGTGCACCGCGTCGGGGAGTCACCCGTCCGCTATAGGCTGGGGGCTGCGGAATGGATCCTGGCGACGCGGAAGGAACACGGACATGCACGAGGTGGTTTGCCCCCATTGCGGGAAGGCCTTCACGATCGACGAGGCGGGCTACGCCGAGATCGTCCGGCAGGTCCGGGACCGCGAATTCGAGGAGCAGCTCCACCAGCGGCTTGAGCTGGCCGAGAAGGAGAAGGCCGCGGCCGTCGAGCTCGCCGAGTCCCGGATGGCCCAGGAACTCCAGAAGGCCGCCACCGCGAAGGACTCCCAGATCCAGGACCTGATGGCGCGCCTCGAGGCCGAGGAGACCGCGCGGCGCCTCGCCGTCGCGGAGGCCCTGGGCGATGTGGAGAAGCAGCGCGACGCGCTCCGGAATGAACTCCAGCAGGCCCGGCGCGAACAGCAGACCGCCACCGAGCTGCTCGAGACGAAGCTCCGCAGCGAACTGCAGGCCGCTGCCGCCGCCAAGGACGCGGAAATCCAGAACCTCAAGGCGAAGCTCGACGCCGGCGAGACCGCCCGGCGGCTGGCGATCACCGAAGCGGTGGGCGATGTCGAGAAGGACCGGGATGCGCTGCGCAACGAGCTGGAGCGCGCGGCCCTGGAGAAGAAGCTCGCGGAGCAGGCGCTCAAGGACAAGTACGAGACCCAGCTCAGGGACCGGGACGACGCGATCGAGCGCCTGCGGGACATGAAGGCCCGCCTCTCCACCAAGATGGTGGGCGAGACCCTGGAGCAGCACTGCGAGACCGAATTCAACCGCCTGCGGGCCACGGCGTTCCCACGGGCGTACTTCGAGAAGGACAACGACGCACGGAGCGGCAGCAAGGGCGACTACATCTTCCGCGACAGCGATGAGAACGGCACCGAGATCGTGTCCATCATGTTCGAGATGAAGAACGAGAACGACGGCACGGCCACCAAGCACAAGAACGAGGACTTCCTCAAGGAACTCGACCGGGACCGGGCCGAGAAGGGCTGCGAGTACGGGGTGCTGGTCAGCCTCCTCGAAGCCGACAGCGAGCTGTACAACGGCGGGATCGTGGACGTGTCCCACCGCTACCCGAAGATGTATGTCGTGCGGCCGCAGTTCTTCATCCCGATCATCACGCTCCTGCGCAATGCCGCGCTGAACTCGTTGAAGTACAAGACCGAGCTGGAGCTCGTCCGGGCGCAGAACATCGACATCACGGACTTCGAGGACCAGCTGGAGGACTTCAAGACCCGCTTCGGCAAGAACTACGAGCTGGCGTCGCGCCGCTTCCACGAGGCCATCGACCAGATCGACAAGTCGATCGCGCAATTGCAGAAGGTCAAGGAGTCGCTGCTCGGGTCGGAGCGGAACCTGCGGCTGGCCAACGACAAGGCGCAGGACGTGACCATCAAGAAACTCACCCGCGGCAACCCGACCATGGCGGCCAAGTTCGCCGAGCTCTCGCGGCCGGACGGCCCGGAACAGCCCACGCTGGAGTAGCAAGGGCCGCCCCCGGCGGGCGGGGCGCCCCCGGGCGGGCAGGGCGACCCGGGGGCCGCCCCGGGCTCCCGCCCTGCGTCGGCGGCCCTTTAATCCACCGGTGAGACCCGGATGAGATTCCCGTCCGGGTCGGCGATGACGAAGGTGCGGCCGAAGACGTCGTCGTGCGGCTCCTCCAGGACCGTCACACCCTTCGCGGCCCACCGTGCGAAGACCGCGTCCACAGCCGCCGCCGAGCCGGGCACCATGAGACCGATCTCGCTCGTGCGGGGCGTGTCCGGCGTGGCGTGTCCGCTCCGGCCGGTCCACAGCGCGAACAGCACGCCCGGCGCCGCCTCGAAGGCGACATACCTCGGGCTGGTGAAGGTGGGCGACATCTCGAACAGATCGCTGTAGAAGGCGGTCGCCGCCTCGGCGTCGCGGACGTAGAACAGGAACAGGTTCGGTGCGGACATGAGAACTCCTCGGGTCGCTGATCATCAGTACCGGACCAGCTGACCAGGAAATCACGACACCACTTGTCACCTTTTCTGGGAGTATTGCTGACCATGAAGGCATCCCGGCTGCTGCACCTCCTGCTCCTGCTGCAGGTCCGCCAGCGCGTCACCACCACGGAGCTCGCGGAGCGTCTGGAGGTGTCCCGCCGCACCGTCCTGCGGGATGTCGAGTCGCTCTCCGCGGCGGGGGTCCCGGTCTACGCGGAACGGGGCCGCCGCGGCGGCATCGTGCTGCTCTCAGGCGCCCGGCTGAACGCCTCCCACCTCGACCCCGCGGAACTGGAGGCGCTCTCGCTCACCGGCCTGGACGCCGGGCAGCTCGAGATGCTGGGACTGTCCGCCGCGCACCAGGCGGCCGCACGCAAGATCGACGCACGGGCCGCCGCGGGCGCGGAAGACCCGGCCCTGGCGCGCCTCGCCGATCTGGTCCATGTCGAGAGCGCGGCCTGGTTCGCCGGCCCGGGCGCCGGCGTCGACGTCGCGGACCTCGCGTGGACGCTCCGGGCCGCCCAACGGCTGACGATCGAGTACCGACGCAGCGCCGAGACGCGGGCCTCCACCCTCGAGGTGGATCCCTACGGCCTGGTCGCGAAATCGGGCCGCTGGTACCTGGTCGGTGACGTGGACGGCGAGGGCCGGCTGTTCGCCCTGGAGCGGCTGTCCGGCTACCGGTCCGTGGACACTCCGGCGGTGCTGCGCGACGGCGAGACGCTGCGGTCCGTCTGGGCGGCGCTGAAGGAACGCACCGAGTCGGCGGGAGGGGTGAGCGTGACGGTCCGGCTCCGTGCGAGCCGGGTCGACCTGGCCCACCGGATCCTCGGCACGCGCCTCGGATCCGTCGCCGTCGCGCAGGACGGCTGGTGCACCGCCGTCGTCCGCTATCCGGACCTGGCCTCGGTGCGTCAGCTGCTCCAGTTCGGCGACCACCTCGAGGTCCTCTCCCCCGATCCCGCGCGCGAGGTGATCCACCGGCTCGCCCAGGACCTGGCCCGGCGCCATGCGCCGCACTCCCCCGGCGACGACTGAGCCGGGCGCACCGCAGGGACGGCAGAGGCCGCCGACCTCGGGGTCGGCGGCCTCTGCTCGGGGCGGGTCGGACTACTTCTTGTCGAAGAAGTCCCGGGCCTCCTCGTGCTCGGCGGCGGCGCGGTCGCTCTCCGCCGGCTCCTGCGGAGCCTCCACCACGACGGTCTCCTCGACCTTCTCGACCACGACGGCGACCGGCTCAGCGTCGGCGGAGAGAGCGGCCTCCGGCGTCGTGGGAGCGGCGCTGGAGAGGCTGATGAGGCGGGCCACCATGCCGGTCAGCAGGGCGCCGGCGAGAGGCGCGACCCAGAAGAGCCACTGCTGCTGCAGGGCCCACGGCTCGGCGAACGCCGCCGTCGCCAGGGCGCGCACGGGGTTGAACTGGCTGTTGGACAGGCTCTGAGCGAACTGGCCCAGGACGGCCACGGTCAGACCCACGGAGACCGCGGCGGCGGCGAGGCTGTTGCCCTTCCCGTCCTTGCTGGCGGCCAGGTAGACCGCGGCGAGCACGGCGGCGCCGATGATCTCCACGATCAGCACGCCCGGCAGCTGCACCTGGAACGGCGAGTGCTCGGCATACCCGGCGGCCACCACGCGGAACACCGAATCGACCTTGGTGCCGTCCACGTTGCGGAGCACGGCGACCAGTGCCAGCGCGGCTCCGAAGGCGCCCACGAGCTGCGCCAGGAGGTACACCGCGGCGTCGCGCCAGCCCGAACGGCCCGCGACGGCGGAGGCCAGGGTCAGGACCGGATTGAAGTGCCCGCCGCTGATCCGGCCCAGCGCGTACATGGCCGCGATGGTCGCCAGACCGGTCGCGATGGGTCCCGGGAACGGCGCGAGAGAGGTGTTGGTGAAGATCACCACGCCCGCCCCGGCCAGGACCACCAGGAAGGTGCCCAGGAGTTCGGCTCCGGCGCGCAGCAGCAGGCCGGTGGCCGGCTGCTGTCCGTTGCCGGGAATCGTGCGGGGGGCCGTTTCGGCGCGCTCAGCGTCGACGGAAGTCATGAATGTCCTGTCCTTCGAAAGTCGGCTTGGTGGGGGTGCGCGGCGAGGTTCCGGCCACGCGGACCACCTCACCATGGCATCACAGCCTGTGAGCCCCCTGTGGTCTCCAAGTCTAGTGCCAGGGGTCCCCGGGCTGAGCTCTGCGAAGTTGGGGGCGGGCACTGGACGCTAGTGCCAGGGGTCCCCGGGCTGAGCTCTGCGAAGTTGGGGGCGGGCACTGGACGCTGGTGCCAGGGGTCCCCGGCCTGAGCTCTGCCGCTCAGCGCACCAGCATGACCGCCACGGCGCAGCATGCCAGCAGGCACACCGCGGCGGAGGTCCCGGCGATCGCCAGCGCGCGAGGCGCGCCCTCGCCGTCGCGCAAGTGACGTACCCGGAGGACTGCGAACGCGCACACCACCACTGTGGCGACGGCCGCCGCGGCGACGGCGACGCCGTTGACCACGGTCACGGGACCGCTGCCGTCGGCCCGGGGGAAGAGCCAGGAGCGCAGGATGAAGAAGTCCACCACGAGCAGGGAGAGGAGCGTGCGGCGCCAGGCGAGCGCCGTGCGCTGCGGCTGGAGTCCGGGGTCGCGCTCGGTTTCCTCCATGCTCAGTGCCGCACCACGATCAGGACGGCGAGCACCATCGCGGCCAGCACCACCACCACGCTCATGACGAGCAGGATCCAGGAGAACGGCAGTTCCCGGCCTTGGCGCATGGCGTCCTCGGCCTGTGCCCAGCGGCGGTAGGCCATCCCGGCCAGCCCGGCGCCGATGAGCGCCAGGACCACGCACAGCGTGATGCGGAGGAACACCGGGGCGATCCCGGGCGCCAGCTGGTCGACGGCGACGGCCCCGGCGAGCAGTGCCAGCGACGTCCTGAGCCATGCCAGGAAGGTCCGCTCGTTGGCCAGGGAGAAGCGGTAGTCAGGGGCAGTGCCGCGCTGCCGCCACCGGGGTTGTCGCATGTCTCCAGGGTACCGTCGCCGCCCCGGCCGCCGTGCGTCCGGCATCGCTCGGGGACGATAGATTGGCACCATGGCAATCGCATCGAAGATTCGCGGCTCGCTCCTGGGCGGAGCCCTGGGAGACGCCCTCGGTTACGTCGTCGAGTTCGACAGGATCCCCGTCATCCGCGAGCGCTTCGGCGCCCAGGGACTCCAGGGTTTTGAGCAGCTGAGCGGCCCCGTCGACTTCTCCGATGACACGCAGATGACCCTCTACAGCGCGGACGGCCTCTCCGAGGTGCTCGCGTGGGCCCGGGACGGCGTGGCCGCCGATGAACTGGCGTGCGTCTGGCTCGCCTACCTCCGGTGGCTGCAGACCCAGGGCCTTGAGCTGCCCGATTCCGCCCCGCACCCGCAGCCCCGCTGGATCGACGCCCAGGAGATCCTCCGCCACCAGCGCCATCCGGGGAGAGCGTGCCTCACCGGCCTGTCGACCGGTCAGATGGGCACCCCGGCGCGCCCCGTCAATCCCGACAGCAAAGGCTGCGGCACCGTGATGCGGTCCGCCCCGTTCGGCCTGGTCCCCCAGCTGACCCCCGAGGCGGTCCTGCGCCTGAGCGCCGATGCCGCGTCCCTCACCCACGGGCACCCCTCCGCCCGGCAGTCGGCGGCGCACTTCTCGCTGCTCATCCACGAGCTGCTCCTCGGAGCTTCCCTCGACGACGCCATCGGGGCGCTGGCCGCGAGGCTCCAGGAGGATCCCGCCACCGACCCGGCGCTCCGGCTCCGCGTCGCCCGCGCCCTGGAGCTCGCCGCCGAGCGCCGTCTCCTGTCCCCGGAGGAACTGTGCGCGGAGCTCGGCGAAGGATGGGTGGCCGAAGAAGCGCTGGCCATCGCCCTGTACGCCGTGCTGGCCACTCGCCCCTCGGGTGATGACTCCACCACGACGACGCCGGGCGACGCACCGGGGGAGGCGCAGCAGGCTGCCGGGCCGTCCGCCGTGGCGCCGTCCCAGCGGCACTTCCGCGCCGCCGTCGCGCTGGCCGTGAATCACGACGGTGACTCCGATTCCACGGCGTCCCTGACCGGCAACATCCTCGGCGTGCTGTACGGCGAGGAGGCGCTTCCGGAGGCGTGGCTGAGTGGCGTCACGGGTCTGGACGTGGTGGAGCACATCGCGGACGAGCTCGCCCGCCTCGTGGCGGAATAGGAGCGCCGCCCGTCCTGGGCTTCGCCGCCGGCCCTGGGCTTCGGTGCCGGTCCGAGATCACAGCACCGCTCAGCGGGTCGGCACGCCCGCGGTCTGGGGCAACGCCATGCCGAGACCCTGATACAGCTCTGCGACCGAGCCGGCTCCCTGCCGGGTGGCGATGTCGACCAGGATTCCGGCGCACGCCCGCGCGTCTTCGGCCGGGTCGTGGTGGTTGATGAGCGGGACGCCTGCCTGGTGTGCCGCGAAGGGCAGCGAATTGGACGGCAGGCTGTAGCACCGGCGGGACAGCACCACGGTGCAGGCGTAGCGGTAGCGGGGTGCGCGCTCGCCTGAGACCCGGAGCGCGGCCTCGATGACCCCCAGATCGAAGGCGGCGTTGTGGGCGACCACCACGTCATCCCCGATGAAGTCCTGGATCCGGGGGAAGAGCTCGAGGAAGCGCGGTTCCCCGGCCACTTCATGCGGGTGGATCCCGTGGATCGCGATGTTGCGGGGGTCGAAATGATCGTGCCCGGCGGGCGGCCGGATGAGGAAGCAGTCCTCCTCCACCACCAGGCCGTCACGGACCCGGGTCATGCCCAGGGCACAAGGAGAGCCCCAGAATCCGTTCGCGGTCTCGAAGTCGATCGCGGTGAAATTCAGGGGCACTCCTCAAGCCTACGCCTTCGCGGGGACGGTCCGAGGCAGGCCGGACCGTCACCTCAGGACCGTCAGGGCACCGCCCGCCGGATGGTGAGGAAGGCGCCCAGTCCCATCGCGACCGCCAGCAGCGCGAGGATTCCGGCGAGCCCCAGGATCGAGATCTGGACGAGGAAGTCCCCCACCGCTCCCCAGAGACCGCCGAGGGTGATGACGAAGATCGCGGCCACCACCAGCAGTGCCAGCCCGATGCTCACCAGGAGGACCCCGGTGACGCCCCAGCGCTTGTAGAGCGTGGCGCCCCAGAACCCGAGCGTGAAGAAGAACAGCGTGATCACGAAGGACACGATCAGGCTCTGCCACCACGGCCCGTCGAACAGGAACTGGACCCGGAAGAAGTACCCGTCCATCCCCCAGCCGTGCGTGGCGAGTTCCACCTGGGTGCCGATCGCATAGACCACGGCCATGCCCAGCGCCACGGCGGTGAATGTCACATACGTGCCGAGGAAATAGGCACGGCGGGTCACGCTCATGCCCAGCGAGAACGGGAAGGTCATCGTCAGACTCTGGATGCCCAGGGCGAAGAAGTACCAGAGAGGCGCGAAGGGCGCACCGCCGCTGATCTTCGTGCCGGTGGGGATGATGGCGAAGAGGGCCAGACAGAGGGCGAACGCCCCGCCGAGGATGACGGCCGGGATGCCCAGGAACGTCCACTTGTTGATGAGCTGCATGCGGCTGACCGCGAGGACCCTGTTCATCGGGCCACCTCCTTGCTGTCCGCGCCGCGGCCGGAGCCGGCGGCGTCGTTCAATGAGCTCTCCGCGCCCTGAGCGGACAAGGAGGCGTGGACCACCAGTTGCTGGAGCGAGACCTGGCCGAGTGTCAGGCCGAGTTCGGCGGCCTCGCGGCGCTGCGCCGCACTGAGGCGTCCGGCGATCGACACCGACACCGTGTTGAGCAGGCGCTCTTCGAACAGGACCGGATACCCCTCGATGAAGGAGGCGACCACATCGGCCGGACCCGCCACGCTGACCGCCGAACCACGGATCTCCTCGGCCTCGTCGTCCATGATGATCCGTCCCCGGTCGATGACCACGATGTGCTCGAGCAGGTTCGCCACCTCGTCGATCAGGTGGGAGGAGAGCACCACGGTGCGGGGGTGCTCCGCGAAGTCCTTGACCAGATGGTCGTAGAACAGGTGGCGGGCCACGGCGTCCAGCCCGAGGTACGGCTCGTCGAAGAACGTCAGCTCCGCCCTGCTGGCCAGGCCGATCACGATGCCGACGGCGGACAGCTGGCCTCGGGAGAGCTTCTTGATCCGCCGCTTGAGAGGCAGCTGGAAATCCTCGGCGAGGCGTTCGGCGAAGGCCTGGTCCCAGTCCGCGAAGAACAGGGCGGCGGCCTGGAATGCCTGGGCCGGGGTGAAATCGTCCGGGTACTTCTGGGACTCGCGGATGAAGCAGATCCGCCGCAGGACCCGTTCGTTCTCGTACGGATCCTCGCCGAACACGCGGACCGTGCCACTGGTCGGGAACCCCTGGGCCGTCAGGATCGACATCAGGGTGGTCTTCCCCGCCCCGTTACGGCCCAGCAGGCCGTAGATCCGGTTCTGCCGGAATTCCAGATCCACCTCGTCCAGCGCGGTGACGTCCTTGTACTTGCGTCCGAGGCCGCGTACCTGGACCACTGTCTGTTCGTTCATGGTCATGCCTTCCCCTGAGTGCTCGTGTCGTGTCCGGCCGGCGCCTCGCCGTCCAGCGCCGCGGTCAGCATCGCCAGCAGCTCCGCGCGAGCGATGCCCAATTTCCCGGCTTCGAGGCAGAGCGGCTCGACGAACTGTGACTTGAAATGCTCGCGACGCCGGCCGAGCAGCTTGTCCCTCGCTCCGGCCGCGACGAACATGCCGATGCCGCGGCGCTTGTACAGGATTCCTTCTTCCACCAAGGTGTTCACTCCTTTGGCTGCCGTGGCCGGATTGATGCGGTAGTACTGGGCGAACTCGTTGGTCGAAGGCACCTGGGATTCCTCCGGGAGGGCCCCGGAGACGATGTCGTTCTCAATCAGAGCCGCGATCTGAAGAAAGATCGGGCCGGAGTCGTCGATCACTGCGCACCTCCCAACCACACTGGTTCATTACTCATGTAACTAACCATAGAACCATGGAACCCCGCCCGCAAGCCCATGGAGGGAACGTCCAGCGAAACCCCAGTGGAGACCCGTAGGCTGGGACGGTGATTGATGCCTCTTCTGCCGCCGATACCCTGCACGCCATGGCGCGTGTACCCGTACCGACCGCTTCCTTCCTGCCGGACTGGCTGAACCCACAGATCTTCCTGGCCGATCCGGCCCTGGCTCCCTGGGTGGTCCTGCTGGTCTGTGGCATCGTCTTCGCGGAGACCGGTCTGCTGGTGGGGTTCTTCCTGCCGGGTGATTCCCTGCTGTTCACGGCCGGCCTGCTCGTGGCCACCGGAACGATCAAGTTCAACATCGTCGCGCTGATCACCCTCGTGGTGATCTCGGCCATCATCGGCAACCAGTGCGGCTACCTGATCGGCCGCAAGGCCGGACCCGCGCTCTTCAACCGCCCTGAATCGCGCCTGTTCAAGCACGAAAATGTCGAAAAAGCCCACATCTTCTTCGAGAAGCACGGCGGCAAGGCCCTGATCCTGGCACGCTTCGTGCCCATCATCCGCACCTTCGTCCCCGTCATCGTGGGCGTCGCGGAGTACGACAGGAAAAAGTTCTTCCTGTTCAACGTGATCGGTGGCGTGCTCTGGGGCGGCGGCGTCACACTGCTCGGCTACATCCTCGGCGACCGCGTGCCGTGGGTTTCCAAGAACCTCGACCTCATCTTCATCGTGATCGTCCTCGTCTCGGTCCTGCCGATCCTCATCGAGGGCATCAAGGGTTACCTCGACCGGAAGAAGTCCGGCCAGGCCTGATCCTCGCGGCCGGTCCGGCCGCCGGCCCCGGCACACCCTGGGCGCACGTGAGCCCCCACCGGAATTGAACTGGTCCCCGGAAGTTGGACTGGTTTTAGAGTAAGCCTCGGAGTGATCATGGGGCCCTTCCGACTCCCTACGTGCTTCTCCGAAGGTGTTGGCGGTGGGTTTCGACGGCCTTCGTTGGAGCGATTTCCGACGTTCATCGAATTCTGAATTCAGCGTCTGGTGTATAGTCGGGGTGTGGAGACTCTGACGCACGCCCCGGTCCTGGCGCGATTTGGATACGCCGTTTCGGATGCTACGAGAGCACGGATTCTGCTGGCCCTGGCGGAGGCGCCGGCTTACCCTTCGGATCTGGCCGAGATGCTCGGTGTGACGCGGCAGAGCATGTCGAATCACTTGGCGTGCCTGCGGGGCTGCGGTCTGGTCGTCTCCGTCCCGGACGGTCGCCGGAGTCGGTACGAGCTCGCGGATCAACGTTTGGGGCATGCGCTGCGGGATTTGCTCGGCGTGGTCCTGGCCGTGGATCCGGAGTGCTGCGCGCCCGACGGGACGTGTGTCGCATGAGCGCCCTGGTCTCGCCCGCCCCGGATCGCCGGTTGGTGTTGATGCGCAGGATCCGCTGGTTCGCTGCGGCCACCATCACCTACAACGTCATTGAAGCGGTCGTGGCGCTTTGGGCCGGGGGTGTGGCTGATTCGTCGGCGCTGATCGGCTTTGGCCTGGACTCGGTGATCGAGGTCAGCTCCGCCGTAGCGCTCTCCTGGCAGTTCTCAGCCAAGGACCCCGAACGGCGAGAGCACCTGACGCTACGCCTGATCGCCCTGTCATTCTTCGCCCTGGCATTGTTCGTGACGGTTGATTCGATCCGTTCGCTCCTTGGGGGTGGGGAAGCTCAGCATTCTTCCGTCGGGATCGTGATCGCGGCGTTGAGTCTGGCCATCATGCCAGTCCTGTCCTGGCTGCAGCGCCGTGCTGGCCGGGAACTCGGGTCCCGGACCGCGGTCGCTGATTCTCACCAAACCCTGCTGTGCACCTACCTTTCCGCGGTCCTGCTGGTGGGGCTGTTGCTGAACAGCTTGTTCGGCTGGTGGTGGGCCGACGCCGGGGCGGCGCTGATCATCGCCGCTATCGCAGTCAAGGAAGGCCTGAACGCCTGGAAAGGGGATGTCTGCTGCACCGTTCCCGGCGCGCAGGCCGGCGGCGAGGTCGATGACTGCTGTGCCCCTGTCAAGGAACCTGATGTTTCCGCCAATGTGCAGACGATGCCGGATCACGGGTGTTCCTGCTGCACTCCGGAATCGACGGGTGAGCCGTCCCGCACCACGCTCTCACTCACCCAGAAGCCCCGTAGCTAGACAACGCGCCACCAAGACCCAGGCAATTTGCCGGCAGTGATGACGAACGAGGCGAACCCGTCACAGAGGAAACCCTCACAACTTCCTTGAAGGGCCTGGGCCCGGTATTGCGCCGGACTCAGGCCCTTCAGTGTTGTCGAGATGCGTTCGTGGTTGTACCAGTTGATATACTCGCGGATCTCGCCGGCGAGCTCGTCTCGGATGGTGAACTTCTCGCCGTGGAACATCTCGGACTTGAGGGGACCGAAGAAGTTCTCTGCCACCGCATTGTCGAGGCAGTTGCCCTTCCTGGACATCGATTGGGTTGCGCCGGCCTTGACCAGGAGTTTGCCCCATGACCGGTGCTGGTAGTTCGTGCCCTGGTCGGAATGGACGATTGGGCTCTGGTCGCGCGGGAGAGTCTTGAGTGCCGCGCGGAGAGAGCCGTTGGCTAGGTCCAGGGTTGGTGATGGGCCCATGGTGAATGCGACCACGGGGCGGTCGAACAGGTCGATGACCGGGGAGAGGTAGAGCCTGCCGTCAGGGAGGTGGAACTCGGTCACGTCGGTCACGAGCTTCTGGCCCGGGGCACTGGCGTTGAAGTCCCGCTTGAGCACGTTGGGAGCGACCTTGCCCATCCTGCCCTTGTACGAGTTGTAGAGCCGCCGACGCCGCACCTTGCAGACCAGCCGAAGCTTCCTCATCAACGCTAGCACGGTCTTCTTCGCCACCACCCAGCCCTGCCGGGCCAGCATCGTGTGGATGCGGCGATGACCGTAGCGGCCCCTTGCTTGAGCGAAGGCCTCCCTGGCGGCGTCCTTGAGCTGCGCCTGAGGGTCGGGACGGCTCATGCGGGCCTGGTGGTAGAAGTAGGTGGATCGGGCCAGCCCAGCGGCTTCCAGCAGCGCCGGGAGTGGATGTTCGGCCTTGAGGGAGGACACTGCGAGAGCCTTCACTGCAGTCCTTGGGCCCTCAAGGCCCGCACTTTTTTCCGGTACGCAACCTCGGCGCGGAGCCGCTCGTTCTCCTTCTCGAGCTTCTGAACCTCAGTCAGCTGCTTACCCACGGCACCTGGCGGACGGCCCTTCCGTTTGGAGCGCAGCCCCTCTTCACCCTCGCGCCGGTGGATCCTCACCCAGGTCTTCAAGAGCACCGACGACGACATCCCGTACTCATCCGCCAGCTCAGACAGTGTGGCTTCCTGGCGCTCGAAACGCTGGACCGCCTCAAGCTTGACCTCGAACGTGTACCGCTGCTGGAACTCACGTCTCACCAGAGCACTTCTACCATGCAAGCGCCACCGATGATGGAGCCGCTTCGCCGAATGCACCCCCACCCCTGAGATGGCGGCCGCTGCCTTGTAACCGTTGCCCTGCTCGTACAGAGCTACCAAGGCCTCGCGCTGCGCCTCGGTCAACAAACTACGTGGGTCCATACGAAAAACTCCCCGGAAGTCGAACTGAATTTACAGTCCACCTTCCGGGGAGCAGTTCAAATCCGGTGGGGGCTCACGTGGTCCGCGGGCGGATCAGCGGCTAGGACAGCGCCTTCACGATCGCCGGCAGCAGAGCACGGAACGCCTTGCCGCGATGGCTGATCGCGTTCTTCTCCTCGCGGCTCAGCTCGGCGCAGCTCCGGGTCTCCCCCTCCGGCTGCAGGACGGGGTCGTAACCGAAACCTCCCTCACCCCGCGGCTCGCGGAGCAGGGTGCCGTTGAGCGTGCCGTACTCGACGACGTCGTACGCCTCCTCGTCCGTCCCCGGCACCGTGAGGGCGGCGGCGCAGACGAACGCGGCGCCGCGGTGCGGCTCGGCGATGTCCCCGAGCTGGGCCAGCAGAAGATCGAGGTTCGCCTGGTCATCGCCATGACGGCCGGCCCAGCGCGCCGAGAAGATCCCCGGGGCGCCGCCCATGATGTCCACGCTCAGACCGGAGTCGTCCGCGATGGACGGCAGCCCGGTGGCCGCCGCCACGGCGCGCGACTTGAGCAGGGAGTTCTCCGCGAAGCTCGTGCCGTCCTCCACCACATCGGGCACGCCCGCCGTCGCGGCGTCGATCACCTGGGTGTCCACGTCCAGGCCTGGTACCTGCCCGCGCAGGAGGTCACGGAGTTCGTTCAGCTTGCCGGCGTTCCGGGTCGCGAGCACCAGGCGGGCGCCCTCGGGAACGGTGTATTCGGGGGCCGTCACAGGATGCCGTCCAGGGTTTCGCCGAGCGTCTCCCGCTGGATCGCGGCCAGCTGGCTCGTGCCGAGCAGAGCCAGATCCAGGAGACGGTTCAGCTCGTCACGGTCGAACGGCGCGCCCTCGGCCGTGCCCTGGACCTCCACGAACTTGCCGCCGCCGGTGACGACCACGTTCATGTCGGTCTCGGCGCGGACATCCTCCACATACGGCAGGTCCAGCATCGGCACGCCGTCGATGATGCCCACGGAGACCGCGGCGATCGTGTCGGTCAGCGGCTTGGCCTTCGGGGCGATGAGCTTGTTCTCCCGCGCGAAGCGGATGGACTCGGCGAGCGCCACGAAGGCACCCGTGATCGCGGCGGTGCGGGTGCCGCCGTCGGCCTGGAGCACGTCGCAGTCCAGGACGATGGTGTTCTCGCCCAGCGCCTTGGTGTCGATGATGGAGCGCAGCGAACGGCCGATGAGCCGGGAGATCTCGTGCGTGCGGCCGCCGATCTTGCCCTTCACGGACTCGCGGTCGGAGCGGGTGTTCGTGGCACGGGGCAGCATGGCGTATTCGGCGGTGACCCAGCCGCGGCCCTCCCCCTTGAGCCAGCGCGGCACCCCTTCGGTGAGGGATGCGGTGCACAGCACCCGGGTGTTGCCGAACTCGATCAGCGCGGACCCTTCGGCCTGGTTGGACCAGCCGCGGGTGATGCTGATGGGCCGCAGCTGCTCGGGGCTGCGCCCGTCGGCGCGCACCACGGTGCCGGGCAGGGATGACTCGTTCGAAAGGTTGGGGGTCATGACCCCAAGCCTATCGCGGGCGGTCAGAGCTCGTAATGCACGCCCGCCACGGCCACCGAGACGCCACCGCCGAAGACCTCCTTGGCCTCCGAGAGGACGGTGTTCGGATCCGTCCAGACCGGGATGTGGGTCAGGAGGAGCCGCTTGGCCTCGGCCTCCACGGCAGCCTCGCCGGCCCTCTTGCCGGTCAGATGCACGTCCTTGATCGCGTCGTCGCGGCCCTCCTGGAAGGCGGCCTCGCAGAGGAACAGATCGGCGTCGCGGGCTGCCTCCACCAGCGCGGGGCAGCTGTCCGTGTCACCCGAGTAGCTGAGCACGGTCTCTTTGACGGTCCCGTCCTCCAGCTCCTGACGGCACTCGACGCGGAGGGCGTACGCCTCCTCGATCGGGTGGTTCACGGCGTAGGGCGTGACGGTGAACGGACCCACCCGGACCGGCTTCTCCACGGTCCAGGAACCGAAGTCGAAGTCCTCGTGCATGCCCGGGTCCAGTTCCAGGCCGTAAGCGGTGGCGAGGCGGTCCGCCGTCGCTTCGGGTCCCCAGACCGGGATCCGGCCGCGGTCCCAGCCACCGGGCTTCCAGTGCACGGCGACGTGGAGGCCGCACAGATCCATGCAGTGGTCCGGGTGCAGATGGCTCAGGAAGATCGCGTCGATGTCCTCGAGATCCGTGTACCGCTGAAGCGAGCCGAGAGCGCCGCTGCCGAGATCCAGGATGATCTTCCAGCGGCGGCCGCCGCTGTCCGCGGTCAGGAGATAGCACGACGCCGGCGAACCGGGCCCGGGGAAGCTCCCCGTGCAGCCCACGATGGTCAGCTTCATCCCTGTCCCCCGTCCGCCGTGGCGTTCGCCACGAAGTGGGAGATGCGCGGCTGCCGGGCCGCCGCCCGTGCCGCCTCCAGCATCTCTGGTGTGATCTTGGCCAGGCTTCCGGTGGGGTAGCTCGCCGAGACGTGATCCACGTGCTCCACGCTGACCACCTCCGGTCCGAGGAATCGACGGGCCAGCTTCCCGAACCCGGTGGCGTCACCCGTCGCGACGAAATGGTGCTTCGGAGGCGCCGGGTCCTGGCGTTCCAGACCGTGCCTGATGAGTGAACGGTACACGTCCTTGGCCGTCTCCTCGGCACTGGAGACCAAGGTGACGTCCTCCCCCATGACATAGGAGATGACGCCGGTGAGCAGCGGGTAGTGGGTGCAGCCGAGCACCAGGGTGTCGACCCCGGCGCCCTTCAGTGGCGCGAGGTAGTACTCCGCGAGAGCAAGGAGTTCCGGCCCCGTCGTGATCCCGGCCTCCACATAGGGCACGAACTCGGGGCACGCCACGGAGAGGACCTCCAGGTCAGGGGCGGCAGCGAAGGTGTCCTCGTAGGCCCGTGACCCCACGGTGGCGGAGGTCCCGATGACGCCGATCCGCCCGTTGCGGGTCGAGGAGACCGCGCGTCGCACCGCCGGCTGGATGACTTCGATCACCGGGATCCCGTAGCGGGCCTCGTAGCGTTCGCGGGCGTCACGGAGCACCGCCGCCGACGCCGTGTTACAGGCGATCGTGAGCAGTTTCACCCCGGAGTCCACGAGTTCGTCCATGATGCCCAGGGCATTGGCCCGCACCTCCGCGATCGGCAGAGGGCCGTACGGACCGTTGGCGGTGTCCCCGACGTACAGCACGGCCTCGGTGGGCAGCTGGTCGATCACGGAACGCGCCACCGTGAGACCGCCGACGCCGGAATCGAAGATCCCGATCGGACGCTCGGAACGCGGCAGCTGCGTTCCCTCGTTCCCGACGGACACGAGCTGTTCGGAGCCCGGAAGACTCATGCGCGGCTCTCCCCCTCGCCCGTCTCCCCGGCCCGGGACGGCGCGTCCTCCAGGCTGTAGCTGAGGGCCTGGACCAGGGATTCCTGGAGCCAGCTCACGAAGTTGTAGACCACGGAGAGATAGGTCTCGAGGTCGTCGGCGTCCGACCACTCCTGCATGGCGTACACGGCTTCGGCGTCGTCCTGGGTGCGGATGTTAAGACGTTCGCTGATCACGAGGCGCACATCGTTCAGGGCCATGGCGAAGTTCCGGGCCTGGTTCTCGTCCAGATGAAGCTCGTTGCTCTCCAGCGCCAAGGAGGCCGCACGCAGCGTGCCGATCTTGCTCTCCCGCAGCGAGCGCTCGGTGAAGCGGCGGAACTCGAGGGCGGCCTCGTCGTCGTCCTTCACGCCATCCGGGAGAAGGCGGCGCAGCGCGGCGTCCTCAGGAGGGGCGATGTGGGGGTCGAAGCCGACCAGCGCCACCAGCGGATCCTCCGAGTCCAGAGCCTCGGGTTCGAGCATGCTGATGACGTCGGAGAACAGCTTCCGCAGGAGTTCCCGTTCCTCTTCCTCGAGGTAACCGGTGATCCCCCGGCTGCCCGGCACGAATGTCTTAGCCATGCTGTCCCTTTCCACCGGCGCCGGCGCGTTCCACGGTGGCCCAGAGGCCGTACCCGTGCATCGCCACCACGTGCTGTTCCATGCGCTCCCGGCCACCGTGGGCCACGACCGAACGGCCCTTGCGGTGCACCTCCATCATGAGCCGGTCGGCCTTCTTCTGGGAGTAGCCGAAATAGCTCCGGAACACGTAGCTGACATAGCTCATGAGGTTCACGGGGTCGTTCCAGACCACCAGATTCCACGGAGTGTCCGTGAGCGTCCGTTCCTCCAGGCCCTGCTCCTCACGGACCTCCGGGTCCGTCAGGGCGGCAAGCCGCACCTCTGCCGTGGCTGTGGGATTCATTAGTCCATTCTAGGCAGTGTCCGGGGTCCGCCGTGTCCGCGGCGGGTCGGCCGCCGCCGGTCGCGGACCGGACCAGCGCCGGATCACGGCGTGGGGATAAAGTGTGTTGCGTGAGTACACCCTGGCAGCAACCCCGCGCTTCGCTGTATACCGACCACTACGAGCTCACCATGGTGCAGGCGGCTCTGGAGTCAGGCGCCGCCCAGCGGCGCTCCGTCTTCGAGGTCTTCGCCCGTCGCCTTCCGGACGGCCGCCGTTACGGCGTCGTCGCGGGCACGGGCCGTCTCCTGGAGGGCATCCGGAACTTCCGTTTCGGGCCGGAGGAACTCGAGTTCCTGCGCAGCACCGGCGTGGTCAACGAGAAGACCCTGGCCTTCCTCGCCTCGTACCGTTTCACGGGCGACATCTGGGGCTACGCCGAGGGCGAGCTGTACTTCCCCAACTCCCCGCTGCTGGTGATCGAGTCGACGTTCGCCGAGGCGTGCATCCTCGAGACCTATGTCCTCTCGGTCCTCAATCACGACAGCGCCATCGCCTCGGCGGCGTCCCGGATGGCGCTGGCCGCCCGCGGTCGCCCCTGCATCGAGATGGGGTCGCGCCGCACGCACGAGGAGTCCGCCGTCGCGGCCGCCCGCGCCGCCATCATCTCCGGCTTCGTCAGCACCTCCAACCTGGAGGCCGGTCTGCGCTACGGCCTGAAGACCTTCGGCTCCGCCGCACATTCCTTCACCCTGCTGCACGACACCGAACGCGATGCGTTCACCGCGCAGCTCAGCTCGCTCGGCCCGGAGACCTCCCTCCTGGTGGACACCTACGACGTCGAGACGGCCGTCCGCACGGCCGTGGACCTGGCCGGGGACAAGCTGGGCGCGGTGCGCCTGGACTCCGGCGACCTCGTGGCCCAGGCCCAGTGGGTGCGTCAGCTGCTGGACGAACTCGGCGCGGTGAACACCCGGATCGTGGTCACGAGCGACCTGGACGAGTACGCCATCGCCGCCCTGCAGTCCGCGCCGGTGGACTCCTACGGCGTGGGCACCTCCCTCGTCACGGGCAGCGGCGCCCCGACCGCGGGCATGGTCTACAAGCTCGTGAGCCGCACGAACGACGACGGCGAGTTCGTGTCCGTGGCCAAGGCCGCCAAGAACAAGGCGAGCGTCGGCGGCCGCAAGTACGCGCTGCGACGGCTCAACGAGCGGGGCACGGCCACCGCGGAGCTCGTGGGGATCGGACACCAGCCGGAGAACGACGGCAACGACCGTCCCCTCCTCGTGCAGCTCGTGGCCGACGGCGAAGTCCTCCCCGGCTGGACCGGCCCAGAGGCGGTGACGCGCGCCCGCGAGCGGCATGCCGCGTCCCTGGCCGAGATGCCGCCGGCCGTGAACAGGCTCCAGCGAGGAGAACCGGTCATTCCCACCCTCTATGAGGAGGCACCATGAGCAAAGCCCTGATCATCGTGGATGTGCAGAACGACTTCTGCGAAGGAGGATCGCTCGCCGTCGAAGGCGGCGCCGCCCTGGCCGCGGCCATCAGCGAATACCTGGACGATCACGGCCACCTGTATGACCACGTCGTGGCGACGCAGGACTGGCACGTCGATCCGGGCAGCCACTTCTCCGACGAGCCGGACTTCCAGGACTCCTGGCCGCGCCACTGCGTCGCCGGGACGAGCGGCGCGGAGCTCCATCACGACCTGGACCAGGAGTACATCGAGGCGATCTTCCGCAAGGGCCGCTTCGCCGCCGCCTACTCCGGCTTCGAAGGGCTGCTCGCCCCGGAGGACGCCGTGTCCACCGGGGACCGGCAGCCCGGCGCGCTGCCCTCGGAGGACGATGACGGCGAGTCCCTGGACGAGTGGCTCCAGGAACGGGATGTCGAGGACATCGTCGTGGTCGGCATCGCCACGGATCACTGCGTCCGCGCCACCGCGCTCGACGGCGTCCAGGCCGGCTACGCCGTCACGGTCCTCCGTGAGCTGACCGCCTCGGTGGCGGACGACCCGGAGCCGACGTTCGACGAGCTCGAGGAGTCCGGCGTCGCCATCGCCTGATCCGGCGTTGTGTGCTCAGTTGTTGCGGGTGTTCTTCCGGAACACCCGCAACAACTGAGCACACAGTTTTTCGGCCACGCACGCCGCTGGGCGGGCCGCCTGGGCACTACTTCCGGCCGACGAACCAGCCCTGGATCTTCGCCAGACGGGCCTTGAGCTGCTCCTCGCTCGCCTGCGCGACGGCCGGTCCGCCGCACACCTCGCGCAACGTGTTGTGCACCATGCCGTGCGGCGTGCCGGTGCGCGCCGACCATGCCGAGACGTTCTTCGCGAGCTCGTTGCGCAGGTCCATCAGGCGTCGGTGGTCCGCGACGCCGGGCGCCTCCGCGGGAGCGGCGGCGGAAGGCTTCCTCCGGCGGGACTGCTGTTCGGCCTGGCGTTGCCGCAGCAGCACACCCACCTGGTCGGCGTCGAGCAGCCCGGGGATCCCGAGGAAGTCCAGCTCGTCCTCGCTGCCGATGTCGCCACCGGTGCCGAACTCGCCGCCGTCGAACAGGACACGGTCGAAGGAGGCCTGCGAGTCCAGCGCCTCGAACTTGCCCTTAATGAGGGAGTCCGACGCCTTCTCCTCGCGGTTGGCCTCGTCCATCAACGAGTCCTCGGGGTTGAAGAGCCCGTCCTCGTCCTCGTTCCGGGGCCGGTCCAGCGCGTGGTCGCGCTCGGCCTCCATGGAGTTGGCGAGGCCCATCAGCTGCGGGACGGACGGCAGGAACACCGAGGCGGTCTCGCCGCGCTTCCGGGCACGCACGAAGCGGCCGACGGCCTGGGCGAAGAACAGCGGGGTGGAGGTCGACGTGGCGTAGACGCCGACGGCGAGACGCGGGACGTCGACGCCTTCGGACACCATGCGGACCGCCACCATCCAGCGGCTCTGTCCGGCGGAGAACTCCTCGATCTTGCTCGACGCCTTCGCGTCATCGGAGAGGATCACCGTGGGCGACTCCCCCGTGATCCGGCGGAGCTGTCCGGCGTACGCACGGGCATCCTCGTGGTCTGTGGCGATCACCAGGGCGCCCGCATCCGGCACGGTGCGGCGGACCTCGGAGAGCCGCTTGTCCGCCGCGGACAGGACAGCCGGGATCCACTCGCCCTGGGGATTCAGCGCCGTCCGCCAGGCCTGCGACGTCACGTCCTTGGTGACCGCCGCCTCGCCGAGCGATGCGGCCATCTCCTCACCGGCGCTGGTCCGCCAGCGCATCTGACCCGAATAGGCCATGAAGATGACCGGACGGACCACGTGATCCTTGAGCGCGTTGCCATAGCCGTAGCTGTAATCGGCCTTGGAGCGACGGATGCCGTCCTTGTCCTCGATGTATTCGACGAACGGGATGGGCGAGGTGTCCGAGCGGAACGGAGTGCCCGTGAGGGACAGGCGCCGCACGGCCGGCTCGAACGCCTCCCTGAGACCGTCGCCCCAGGAGAGGGACTCGCCGCCGTGATGGATCTCGTCCAGGATGACGAGCGTGCGGGCCGCTTCGGTACGGGCCCGGTGGAGCATGGGCTTCGATGCCACCTGGGCGTACGTCACCGCGACACCGATGAACCCCTGGCCGTGCCGGCCGTCCGAATTCTTGAAGTTCGGATCGATCGCCAGGCCCACGCGGGCGGCCGCATCGGCCCACTGCCGCTTCAGGTGGTCGGTGGGCGCCACGATGCAGATGCGATTCACGACGCCGGAATCCACCAGGGTGGTCGCCACCCGGAGGGCGAAAGTCGTCTTACCGGCGCCCGGTGTGGCCACCGCGAGGAAGTCCCGGGGCCGCTCGCTCAGATACTTGTCCAGAGCCTCCTGCTGCCAGGCACGCAGTTTCGGCGCGGTGCCCCAGGCGGCACGCTCAGGGTAGGCCGGTGGGAGGGTGGGGCCGCCGAAGAGCGTGTCAGTCATGGGGAAAAGAGCCTCGCTAGGGTCGTCGGTCGTCAGCGGAAGAGAAGTGACGGAGTGGGGACGGCAGGGCGCCTCGAGGCCCGGCCGATCCGTCAGGAGGCCCGCGCCGGTGGCGCGGGAGGGCGGACGCTACTTGGCGCCGTCGTCGTCCTTGCCCGGACGCAGACCCTCGTAGATCTCCTTGCACGTGGGGCACACGGGGAACTTCTGCGGGTCGCGGCCCGGGGTCCAGACCTTGCCGCAGAGCGCGATGACGGGTTCGCCCGTCAGCGCGGATTCCATGATCTTCTCCTTGCGCACATAGTGCGAGAAGCGCTCGTGATCGCCGGGTTCCACCTGTTCGCGCTGCTCGGTGCGCTCGATCGTCGCGGTCGAACCGCCCGGGCCGGAGAGCTCGCGCGAGGGGTCGTTCTCAAAAGGATCGGGAGGCAACGTCATGACATCCACTCTACCGTGCCCGGGCCCGAAGAAGGGCTCCCGGCGGACGTCTGAACGTCCGCCGGGAGCCCTTCGTCGGGAGGCCGGATCAGAGACCCTGCCACTCCGGCTTGCTCTCGAAGGCGTGCCGGTAATAGTCCGCCAGGCGCAGCGAGGAGGCGGCCGCCTCATCGATCAGGATCGTCGCGTGCGGGTGCAGTTGCAGCACCGAGGCCGCGCAGATCGCGGCGACAGGGCCCTCCACGAAGTCGCGCACCGCCTGGGCCTTCTGGGCCCCGGTCGCCACCAGGACCACGTGCCGCGCGTCCATGATGGTGCCGAGCCCCTGGGTCACGACGTGATGCGGGACATCGTCGATGCTGTCGAAGAACCGGGCGTTGTCCTTGCGGGTCTGCTCCAGAAGAGTCTTGATCCGGGTCCGGCTGGCCAGCGACGAACCCGGCTCATTGAACCCGATGTGACCGTCGGTGCCGACTCCCAGGATCTGCAGGTCGACACCTCCCGCCGCCGCGATGGACTCCTCATACTCCCGGCAGGCCGCCTCGAGATCCTTAGCAGCGCCGTTCGGGCTGTGCACCTTGTCCGGATCGATGTTGACCCGGTCGCTGAACTCGCGGCGGATGACCTCACGATAGGACTCCGGGTGCCCCAGCGGCAGACCGACGTACTCGTCCAGCGCGAAGCCGCTCGCACGGGAAAAATCCAGGCCTTCCTCGGTATGGCGGCGGGCCAGTTCGTCATAGATCGGCAACGGTGAGGAGCCCGTCGCCAGGCCCAGCACCGCCTCCGGCTTGCGCTTCAGAAGCGCTTCGATGGCGTCCGCCGCCATGGCACCGATGTGAGCAGCATCGGGGAGGATGACAACTTCCATGCTCTTGCGGCCTCATTTCCTACTCAGGAGCTGTGAACTGCTTCGATCTTATACAGTCCGCCCCCAAAAAACGATAGAAAGTGAGTGGAATCAGCTATTTTTAATCAATTGCGCTAAAAGTTCCGGCCCTCGGCGCTCAACATCACGTCCACCCAGGCGCACTCCGAGCCAGAGCAGGAAGGCTCCCCAAGCCGATCCGGCCAGGAGGTTGACCCAGCCCCAGACGTGATTCCCCGTCACGAGCTCCGCGATCAGCAGGCCCGCCAGCGGCAGGCAGATCACCAGGAGCACGAGCATGCCGAGGCCCTGGACGGCCAGGGTCAGGCCCTTGCCGCCCGGCGGATTCTTGAACGGGCTCTCGCCGGGCTTCGGAACGGCTGTGACGTACCGGGCCGAGATCACCGAGGCCAGGCCCAGGCCCGCCATGAGGACACCCGCCGAAGCGCCCAGGATGCCCGGGAGGAGCTCCCACCTTCCACTGAGCGCGATGGAGGCGAAGACCACGACCAGCACGGCCGGCACCGCCAGGATGCAGCAGCCGAGGACGCGGCCCCAGCGGTCCGCACGTCCCGGTGTGCCGGTGGAGATGTGCAGGGCGAAGGCGGTGTCGTCATAGGACACGTCCGAACTGATGCTCCAGGACATGAGGAACGCCACGAGCGGGCCGACCACCAGCAGCGTGCTGAAGTTCCCGTTCTGCATGCCCATGAAGTACAGGAGGACCGGCATGAGCGGCACCACGATCAGCGACGCCGAGTACCGCGGATCGCGGAACCAGTACGTCGCCGTCCGCGCCGCGACAGCACCCGTGGGCGTGGCGGGGAACCAGGAGAAGAAGCCGAGCTTGCCCGCTGCGCGCTTGGCGCCGGACGCGCGCGGCGGGTTGACCATGGACCGCACGAGAGCGATGTTCCAGAGCCAGACCGCCAGGGCCATCATGGCGAGGCAGATCAGGATCCGGAGGGCGGCGGCGCCGAATTCACCGGCCGCGACGTCGGCGGGCAGCGCCCACGGGGCGCCGAAGGGCGTCCACGCCAAGGCCGCCGCAAGATCCGGCAGATACCGCGCGTTGTCCTTGAGGCCCTGAGCGGCGCCGCTGATGATCGGGCCCAGGAGCACGAGCGGGATGAAGATCAGGATGGTGCCGATCTCCCGGTAGCGGCGGGACTGGGAGAGGTTGTTGCCCCAGGCGGCGGCACAGCGTGAGTAGAGCAGGCAGCTCGCCACGCCCAGGAGCGCGCCCACGAGCGCGGCGATCACCTGCAGCGGCGACCTCCACCAGCTCACCACGGTGGTCAGGCTCAGGATGGCCGTCAGCAGCCCGGGAATCCCCACCAGACCCGCCAGCGCCATGCCGGTCATGAGCTCACGCTGCGGGATGCCGAAGGCGGCGAACCGCTGCGGGTCCAGCGTCATGTCCATGCCAGAGGCGAGGATCGGGACCACGGTCCAGCCCAGCACGGCGGCGAATCCGGCGAGCACCAGGATGGTCCTGGCGAGATCAACGTCCGCCAGACGGAGCAGGACGAGTCCGATGACCATGAACGTCAGGACGCCCAGGCCGTACAGCCCGCCGAGGACCAGACCCACGATCTGCCACGGACTGCGGCGGAATCCGTTGGCCAGGATCTGGAGCTTGAGCCTCAGGAGTGTCGCAACCATGCCAGCCCCTCCCCCTCGTGACGGCCGCCCACCAGGCTGACGAAGCGCTCTTCGAGGCTCTGCCCCGCACGCACCTCGTCCACGGTGCCCGCAGCCAGGAGCCGTCCGCCTGCCACGACGGCCACGTGGTCACACAGCCGCTGGACCAGGTCCATCACGTGGCTGGAGATCACCACCGTGCCGCCCGAGGCGACGAAGCCCTTCAGGATGTCCGTGATGTTCGCGGAGGAGACCGGGTCCACGGCTTCGAACGGCTCGTCGAGCACCAGGACCCGCGGAGCGTGGATCAGCGCCGACGCCAGGGCGATCTTCTTGGTCATGCCGGCGGAGTAGTCCACCACGAGATTGCCCGCGTCCGCCGTGAGGTCGAGGGCGGCCAGCAGTTCCTGGGCACGGACGGCCACGGTCTCCCGGTCCATCCCCCGCAGGAGACCGGAGTACGTGATGAGCTGTTCGCCGCTCAGACGGTCGAACAGACGGACGCCGTCGGGAAGGGTCCCCAGCAGCTTCTTCGCCGCGGTCGGGTCCTGCCACATGTCCACGCCGAGGATCTCGGCGGTCCCGAAGTCGGGGCGCAGGAGACCGGTCGCCATGGACAGCGTGGTGGTCTTGCCGGCGCCGTTCGGCCCGACCAGACCGAAGAAGGATCCCACGGGGACATCCAGATTGATGCCGTCGACGGCGATCTTCTCACCGAAGCGCTTGGCCAGGCCCCTCAGGGCGATGGCCGGGAGGTGCGACGGGGTCCTGGGGACTTCCACCGGGGAGAATGACTGGGATTCCGGATGCGAGTGAGTCATGCGTTTCACGCTAACAAGTGTGATGACACTCCGGGATGCTACTTCAGGACGATCTTTGCCTACGCCCAGCGGGTGCCGCGCACCGGATGCCGGCGACCCCGCCGGACGCGCCGCGGGGAGGGCACCCTTCCGGAATGCCCTCCCCGCGGCGTCAGCCCATCGTCAGCTCAGAACAGCACCCTGGCCAGGGCCTGTCGCGCCGCCGCCACCCGCGGGTCCTTGACCCCCACGACCTCGAAGAGGTCCAGCAGGCGGACGCGCGCGGCTTCACGTTCCGGTCCGAAGTGCCGGCCGATGAAGGTGACGATCCGCGAGAAGGCGTCCTCGACGTGGCCGCCCGAGACGTCCAGATCCGCCAGGCGCAACTGCGCCTCGACGTCGTCGGGGTCGGCTGCGGCCTGCTGGCGCAACGCCTCGGCGTCCGTGGCGCTCAAGCCTTCGAGGCGGAGCAGGAGGCGCACCTGTGCCAGTCCCGCCTTGGCCTCGTGGTCGGCGGGCTGCTCGTCGAGCGCCTGCTGATACGCACGCTCGGCGGCGGCGTAGTCGCCGGATTCGATCGCGTCCAGAGCCTCCTGGTGCAGCGGAGGCAGGGGCGCCTCGGCAGGCTCCGCACCGGCTCCGTCCCCGGAGACCGGGCCGATCCGCCCGTGCACGCCGTTGGCCTGGGCCAGCTGCAGCAGCTCGGTGAAGAGCGCCTCGAGATGGGCCTCCTCCACCGGTCCCTGGAACAGCGGCACCGGCTGGCCTTTCACCACGGCGACCGCGGCGGGAACACCGGAGATCTGCATGGCCTGCATGATCTCGGGGAACGCCTCGACGTCCACGGCGCCCAGGACCATCGCGCCGTCCTGGCGGTTGACGAGATCCTCGACGAGACCCAGCGTGCGCTGCGACTCCGGCGAGTACCGTGCCCAGAGTGCCAGGATGACAGGAACCTGGACGGAGAGTTCCACGACGTCCTGGAAGTTCGCCTCCGTGACGTTCGCGCGGTAGGACCCGGCGACGCCGGCGGGCGCGTCCGTCCCGTCGGCGGAAGGCGCGGCAGGCCGCGGAGCCGGGGCCGGGGCCTGGGCTCGCGCCTTCACGGCGGAGAGATCGACCGCGCCGCGCAGACTGGCGAGGGAATCGAATGGGTTCTGTGCTGCCTGGGGCAACTGTCCTCCTCGGTGTTCGGCCGGTGAGGGATCACCTCACCGGCCGGGGAACGATGCGTGGACGGGCTCAGCCCAGCTTGACGCCCGTCAGGTAACGGTCGGCGGACAGCAGCGTGAAGCTCTCCTTCGACCCGGACGGCGGGATCCGGAGCGTCACCGAGTCGATGAAGTGCTCCGTCACCTTCTTGTTCGTCTTCTTGGTGCCCGCCAGGGTGGACACGGCCTCATCCGCGAGGTCGACGGTGTCGCCCTCGTTGGGCGAGGTCAGCGTGACGGTGAACTCGAGGTCCGCCACCACCACGGCGCCGCCGTCGTCCGACGTGTACACGGCGTCCGGCTGGCCCACGAGCTTGAAGTCGAAGGCCGGCTTGACGTCCGCGCCGTTGTTCTTCGGGTCGATGACATTGTTCTTCAGCTCTTCGGTCTGCTGGAAGTAGGTGTTGTCACCGAACTTGGTCTTCGCCGATCCCTTCGGATCCTTCAGACGGGCCACGAGAGCCGCGATCGCGTCCGAGGGGCTCGCAGTCAGACCGTTGGCGCTCTTCGCGTCACGAGTCTTGACGCCGTCCGCGCTCATCGCGGGGAAGGTGTTGCCGGGCAGCAGGTACGACGCGCTCACGAGCTTGTAGTTCTCGCGGGCCGACTTCTGGGTCAGCGTGAGGATCAGGGGCGTGGGGTTCTTGGCGCCCTGGGTCACGGCGGTCACGGTGCGCGGCCAGGCGCGATCCGTCGGGACGACCTGGGTCAGCAGCTTCTGAGCCGCGACGGGTGCGACCGCCGGGTGGCTCGTGGCCGAGGCGCGGATCTTGTAGTTCTGCGTGCGGATCGTCAGGGCCTCACCGGTGGCGCGGTCGCCGAGGTCCTTGGCGTTCTTGGCGGCGTCGGCGCTGCTCACGGCATCAGCCGTGCTGGAGAGGATGCGCTTGAGCTGGTCGTCGGTCACGACGGGCAGGTCACCGGAGCCGGCGGCGGAGGCTGCGGGGCTCGGCGAAGCGCTGTCGGCGTGAGCGGGCGCCACGCCGCCCAGTGCGCCGACGACGGCGAGGCTCAGCGCGCCGGCGATCGCGGGGATCCTGCGGAAGGCCGACGGCTTGTCCTTGGGCTCGGCGTCCTGAGCCTCGGCGTCCTCGGCCTCGCCGGCCTTCGGCTCGGCGACGTCCGAGGCCTTGTCATCCGAGACGGGGGTCCCGGCGTCGGAAGCCGGGGCGTCCGCCACGGCGTCCTTGCTCGACGGAGTCTTCGTGCCCCCACCTGACGCGGGTCCCGCTGCGGTGGCCTTGGCCGGCGTGGACCCGCCCTTGCCGAAGAGGAAGGCGAAGAGGAGCGCGCCCAGCATGAGCAGGCCGCCCAGCACCATGAGCGGCACGCTCCACGGCGTGCTGGTGTCATTGGCGTAGCTGAATTCGAGCTGGGACGGAGCGGGCTTGGTGCCGTCGCTCGCGATCACCAGGGACCAGTCGCCCTGGTCCGGCGCTGACCAGGCGAACTTGAGGTCGCCGTTGCCGGACTGGGTGCTGGCCCAGATGTCGGCGCCGGCAGGGTTCGGAGCCTTCGCCTCGCCGTCGACGTGCTGGACATCGAGAGCCTTGCCCTCCGCGTCCGCGCCCTTGACGGTGTTGTGAGCGGTCTTGTCCACCCAGGCCGCGACATCGTCGGGGCGTCCGACGGCGACCGTGAAGGCGCCGTCGCCCTTGATGTCCAGGTCGACCTTGCCGTCGCCGAACTTCGCGAACGCAGGGTCGACCACCGTGAGCGGGGCCTGCTGCACCGAGGACGGGAGCGCAACGCTCACCCTCTCGGGCGGAGCCCAGAAGGTCTTCTGGCCGATGCCCAGGAACAGGACTACCAGTCCCAGGACAAAGACGGCGATCGCTGACTTCAAACGCACAAATGCACCTAACATCGGGGTCATGGTCTCTTTCATGGTATCCGCTGAGACTGGGAAGCAGGGAGGAAAGGGCTGCGCTGATAGTGTGAATCCGGCCCCAGCCCACCATTTCGCCTGACCACCCAAGGAAGACCCCATGAGTGAACACCAGCCGGAGAACACCCCGCCCACCGAGGGCACGGAGCAGCCGTCTCCCGAGACGGAGTCCGTCGCGTCCGTCCCCGCACCCACGCCGGCCGCCCCCGCTTCCCGCGAGGGCGTCGAGGCGGCCGCGGCGAAGGCGCCGGAAGCCGCCGTCGTGGACACGGGTCTTCTCGGCCGGGTCAAGCGGGCCTTCGGCCAGCTCAAGAAGCCGGTGCCGGGCGCACTTCCCCGCGCTCACTTCGCTCTCCCCGAGGCGAGCGACGACGAGGGCGGCCTCACGGAGCCGACCGCGCAGGGCTTCGCGGTCCAGCGCCCCGTGCTGCTCGGCTTCATGCTCACCGTCGGCGTCGGGCTGGCGCTGCTGCTGTTCTATGTCGGAAGCCACACCACTCAGCTGATCCTCTGGATCATCGCGGCGCTGTTCATCGCGCTCGGGCTCGACCCGGTGGTCCGCACCCTGGAGAACCGCCGGATCCCGCGCCCCGCCGGCATCGTGATCGTGCTGCTCGGGCTGCTCGCCGTGGTGGGCGGCTTCTTCGCGACCCTGATCCCCACCGTGGTCGATCAGGTCAACCAGATCATCACGCAGGGTCCGGTCTGGATCAATGACTTCCTCCGCTCGGACTTCTACAACAACCTGAACGAGCAGTTCGGGCTGAAGGACCGTGTGACGGAGGAGATCCAGAAGTTCATCAAGGACTCCAGCGCCGTGGGCGGGGTGTTCGGGGGAATCGTCGGCTTCGGCACCTCGGTGGCGAACGGCCTGTTCGGCGCGTTGATCGTCCTCGTTCTGACGCTGTACTTCCTGGCCGCTCTGCCGTCCATGAAGTCGTTCGCCTACCGCCTGGCCCCGCGCTCGCGCCGTCCGCGGGTCATGGAACTGTCCGAGGAGATCACGCGCTCGGTGGGCAACTACGTGATCGGCCAGGTCTGCGTGGCCCTCCTGAACGCCACCTTCGCGTTCATCGTGATGTCCATCCTGAACGTGCCGTTCTCGGTCCTGCTCGCCTTCGTGGTCGCGCTGCTCGCCTTCATCCCGCTGGTGGGTGGTCTGATCGCCGGGATCCTGGTGACGCTGGTGTCGTTCACCATGGGCTGGCAGACCGCCGTCATCTACGCCATCTGCTACTTCGCGTACCTCCAGTTCGAGGCGTACTTCGTCTCCCCGCGCATCATGCAGCGCGCCGTGTCCGTCCCCGGCTCGGTGGCGGTGATCTCCGTGATCGCCGGTGGCAGCCTCCTCGGGGTGCTCGGCGCCCTGATCGCCATCCCGACCGCCGCCGCGATCATGCTCCTGATCAAGGAAGTGCTGGTCCCTCAACAGGACCGGAAGTAGTCTCCGAGAGGAACGACCAGCACTGACAACCAGCACTCACAACCAGCACTGATGAAGAAGGGCCCCACCGCCGATGCGGTGGGGCCCTTCCCGTCGGTGAGGAGTCCTCGCTACTGTCCCTGCGCTACCGGTCCGGCCCACTCGGTCGGCAACGGTGTCGGGACCTCCGGCGTCACGGTGGCCACGATCTCGTTGAGGACCCGCTGCACGTGCTTCTCCCCCACCCAGAGGTGCTTGGCGCCGTCGACGCCGATCACCTGCGCCTGCGGCACGAGCGAGAAGCGCTGCGCGGCCTCCGCGGGCTGCAGGTAATCGTCGTGCTCGGGGACGAGGACCTTCAACGGCAAAGGGGTCGCGCCCCAGCGGCGGAGGTCGTCATCGTCCGCGCGGTGCAAAGGCGGCGACAGCAGGATCGCCCCCTCGATCTCCTCGGCGGCCGGGCTGACGCTGCCGTAGCGGAGCGCGAGTTCGGTGCCGAAGGACCACCCGACCAGCCAGAGCCTCGGAAGCCCGCGCTCGACGGCGAACCGCACCGCGGCCTCGAGGTCGAGACGTTCCGCCACGCCGCCGTCGAACTCCCCGTCGCTCGTGCCGCGCGGGGAAGAGGTGCCGCGCGTGTTGAAGCGCAGCACCGCGATCCCGGCGAGGGCCGGCAGACGGTAGGACGCCTTGCGGTAGACGTGGGAGTCCATGAATCCGCCGTGGGTGGGCAGCGGATGAAGCGTGATGAGGGTGGCGCGGATCTGTCCGTCCGCCGGGAGGGCGAGTTCGCCGTACAGGGTCAGCCCGTCCTCGGTCCGCAATTCGATGTTCTCCCTCACCGCAGGAAGGACCGTGTTCGCCCGGAGGGGCTGGGGTCCGGCGGATTCGGTGAAGGTGAGCGTCGCCGGATCGGCGGGGTCATAAGCGGAGGGCACTGCTGTCATGCCTTCAAGCCTAAGTCAGGAGCGTCCGCCGTTGTGCCGGGGTGCCGGAGCACGACGCCGGCTCAGCGATAGCGGTAACTGCGCCCGGTCCAGCACCGCGTGTGCCAGTGACGGCGCTCGTTGATCCCCGCCTGCTCGCCGAAGAGATGGTCCTCCTCCCAGACCACCAGGTGGGCCAGCCCGGGCGGGATCTGGCGGTGACAGCCGGGGCAGGTGTACTCCTTGCCGGCCCTCAGCGCCGTCATCGTGCGGACCATCCAGACGCCGTCCGGGGCGACCTCGCGCCGGTCGATGCCGATCCGCGCGCGCTCCAGTCCTTCGAGCGGAGCAGGCGCCGCACCACGCTTCCCGCTCCCGGTGGAGGAACCCCCCGGACGACGGCGGGGGCGGTTGCTGCGGGGCATGACTCCATTGTGCCAAAGCCGCCGCCCCCGGGTCGCCGCTGTGTCGCCTCGGGTCGTGCCCGGAACCGGACCGGAGCCGGGCCGGTCAGCGCAGCGCGACGACGGGTTCCCCACCGAGCAGCCCGGTGCCGGAACGCGCGCAGCTGCCACCCTTCGGCGCGCCCTGGTTGTAGGCCTGGCGCAGGCAGGAGCGCAGCGCCAGCTGGCCCCAGTAGTTGGGGTGCAGGGACTCCTGGACGAAGTAGTCCGAGTTCGCTGTGCTGACGGTGCGGATCTGGTTGACCCACTCGGTGGCGTCGGCGGCGCCGGCCTGAGCCCAGGAGGTCACGCCCTTCTCCTCCAGCAGCCCCACGGTGTTCTCGCAGAGCCGTCGTCCGGAGAAGAGGGACGTGACGTCGAGGGTCTTGACGTTGCTCAGCCCGCTCTGGGCGGCGGCCTGGGCGACCGCGCCATTGATGGTGGGCAGGAGGGTGTTCGCCGCGTAGTCGACGTCGGCGTCCCATAGTCCGCACCCGCCGGTGTTCTGCCGGGTGTACCCGCTCTGGCTGTAGCGCATCGCGCCGCTCGCCGGCAGCGGCGAGGGGTAGTTCTGGACGAGCAGCGTCCACGAACCGTCGCTGTACCCCGCGTTCCGCATCGCCGTGCGGATGTTCTGCATCGCCGTCGCGATCTTGGCGGTGTTGGCGGTGACCGTGCCGGAGCTCATGGCGGTCGCGACGGTGCTGCCGTTCTTGCAGTACTTCGGGCTCCAGCTGAAAGACGTCAGGAAGTCCGTGACGCATTCCTGCATGATCGTGCCGAACTCGAAGTCATTGCCTCCGATGGAGAGCGCCACCATCGTCACGTGGTGGCTCGCCGCGAAGTTCTGGAGCATGAGTGCCTGGCCCTGCTGCCCGCCGGAGCTGTAGAAGTCCAGGCCGGGCTTGAAGTAGCCGCTCGAATTGGTGAAGGTCGAGGTACGGGCTCCGGAACAGGCGAGGTTCAGGCTGTTCACCCCTCCCCCGATGCTCACTTCCGCGGCGTGGCTCCGGTGGCACCGGGCGATGGTCTCGGCCGTGTTCGAGGCGTTGTCGTTGTAAGCGGTGGCCCCCAGCGCGTCAATGGCCCCGGCGCTGCCGTTCGTGTTCCCGGCCCAGCGTCCCGCCTCGCCCGAGATGTACGAGTCCCCGACGGAGACCACCCAGGGGTCACCGGCGCCGGCGCCGTCGGCACTCGCGGCAGGCGGAGCCGACAGGAGGGCGGCGCAGACGAGGGCGGCTGCGCCGAGCGTCGAGATGAGTGCTGGGACGAGACGGGAACGCATCCCGCGGGCATGATGCTGCATGTCTGGAGACTCCTGATCGGTGACGCGTCCCCGGATCGTGAGGTCCGGTGGACGGCCCCGGCGGTGGGGCCGAGACTGAAATTACCAACGGGTAACCTGGCTGCCCAGAGGCTCTGCGGCCTTCCGGCGAAGAGTTCATGGAGCGCTCGCGCGCTGTTCAGACGACGTTCGTCGGGCACCCGGGAGGTTCACCCGTGGCGGCCGGGACGCACGGGGCCGCGCCCCGCACGTCCGTTCGCGGCGCGAGCCGGTATTGTTCTGTGCGTGCGTTTGGTGATTGCTCAGTGCTCCGTGGACTACGTCGGCCGCCTCAAGGCCCATCTGCCGTTGGCTAAGCGCCTCCTGGTGGTCAAAGCGGACGGCTCCGTCCTCGTCCACTCCGACGGCGGCTCCTACAAGCCCCTCAACTGGATGAGCCCGCCCGCCACCCTGCGGGTCCAGGCCCCCGAGGACACTGAGCTGGAGACCGGGGTCTCTGAGCAGTGGGTCGTGCAGTCCGCCAAGACCGATGACCGGCTGATCGTCAACATCCACGAGATCTTCCACGACACCGCCCATGACCTCGGCGTCGATCCCGGGTTGATCAAGGACGGCGTCGAGGCGGATCTCCAGCGTCTTCTCGCCGAGCAGATCGAACTGCTCGGCGCCGGCTACAGCCTCATCCGCCGCGAGTACTTCACGGCGATCGGGCCCGTCGACATCCTGGCCCGCGATGCCGCCGGCGCCACCGTGGCGATCGAGCTCAAGCGCCGCGGCGACATCGACGGCGTCGAGCAGCTCACCCGGTACCTGGAACTGCTCAACCGGGACCCGGTGCTGGCCCCCGTACGGGGCATCTTCGCCGCTCAGCAGATCAAGCCGCAGGCCCGGGTGCTGGCGCAGGACCGCGGCATCGACTGCGTGACGCTCGACTACGACGCGATGCGCGGCGTGGACGACGCGGAGAGCCGCCTGTTCTGAGCTGTCCGTTCTGAGCTGTCCGTTCTGAGGCTCCTGGTCTGATTCACCCGCCCTGAGCGCCCGCTCCCGGGCGGCTCCCGCGTGCTTGCCGGATCGCGAGCGGGTGACGCCGCGCCCCGGTCACGCTTCAGCCCTCCACGGTGCTGCCCGTAGACTCATGGCATGCCTCTGGACAGCACCTCTTCCCCTGATGGACAGCGCGTCATCCTGCGCGGCCGCATCGTCTCCGACGGCGATTCCCTCGCTGACGGGCTGGTGGCCATCGCGGACGGACGGATCGTCCACGCCGGGCCCGCGGCCGGCTTCTCCGACCCCGCCTTCGAGGGCCTCGAGCCCACTCCCCTGCCGGAGGGGGCGATCCTGATCCCCGGCCTGGTCGACATCCACTGCCACGGCGGCGACGGCGGTGATTTCCCGTCCGGCCAGGAGGACTCGGCGCGCACGGCCATCGCCTTCCTGCACCGCTCCGGCACCACGTCGCTGCTCGCGAGCATGGTGACCGCGTCCCGCGAGGATCTCCTGCACGGCATCGGACTCTACGTGGGTCTGACCGAGGAGGGTCTCCTGGAGGGCATCCACCTCGAGGGGCCCTTCCTCTCCGAGGCACGCTGCGGCGCCCAGAACCCGGCCTTCCTGCTCAGCCCCGATCTGGAGTTCGCCGAGGAGCTCATCCTCGCCGCCAGCGGCAAGCTCCGCACCATGACGTACGCCCCGGAGCTGCCGGGCGCCGCGGAACTCGTGGACCTGCTGACCACCCACGGTGTGGTCCCGTCCCTCGGGCACACCGACTCCGACGACGCGACCGCCGCCGCCTCCCTGGCCGCGGCCCGGGACGGCCTCGCGGCCGCCGGGTTCGACGGCTCCACGAGCCGTCCCACCGTCACCCACCTGTTCAACGGCATGCGGCCCATCCACCACCGCGATCCCGGCCCCGTGACGGCGTGCCTCCGGGCCGCCCAGGCCGGCCGCGCCGCCGTCGAGCTCATCGCCGACAACACGCACCTGGACCCTCAGACCACACTGACGGTCTTCGATCTGGTGGGTTCCGCGAACGTCCTGCTGGTGACGGACTCCATGGCCGCAGCCGGTCTGAGCGACGGGCATTACATGCTCGGCCCCTCCCCCGTCACCGTGGCGGACGGGGTCGCCACCCTCGACACCACCGGCTCGATCGCGGGCGGCACCGCCACGCTCCTCCAGGTGGTTCAGCGCACGGTCGCCGCGGGCGTCCCTCTCGCCGATGCCGTCCGCTCGGCGACCGCCGTACCCGCCGACGTCCTGGGACTCGATGACGAGGTGGGAAGCCTGCGCCGCGGGCTGCGCGCCGACGTCGTGGTGCTCGAAGCCGACCTCCAGCTCCAGCGCGTCATGCGCCAGGGGGAATGGCTCGTCTGAGCCGCGCGCCCGTCAGAGACGCCGAAGGCCGGGCCGTGTGCCGCCGTGGAGAATCCCACAGCGGCACACGGCCCGGCCTTTCGTCATCCTCGAGAGCTGTTCCCGGGCGCGTGCTCAGTCGAGCCGGTTGAGTCCCGGTCTCGGCCCGGCCTCCAGCCAGGAGGAGAGCCCGGTGTACTCGTCGAAACGCATCGCGAGCAGCACTTCCTGGCCCTCGTAGCTCAGCTCCACGATCACCGAGCCCGGCTGGATCCTGGAGGACTCCACCTCGCCCGGCTCGCGCCGTCGCACCAGATCAAGCTGGTTGCGCTCGAAGCTGTACCGAGGCGTGGGACTCAGGGAGAACATCTTGAACCACTCGAGTTCCGACCCCTGGAAACGACAAACCCCCATCTGCCAGCGGCCGTTGGCCAGGCAGATGGAGGCGTCGATGGTGCCCAGGGCGCGCCGCAGATTGACGCGGCGCACCCCTACCAGGCACAGAGCACCGATGATGATCGCGAGGATCGCTGCGATGCCCAGAGTGACAATGACCGAATCACCCATCTAGCGCGGACTATTCAGCCCTACGCCGCGGCGGAATCGTTGAGCTGAGCATTGTCAGCCACGATCACCACTCGGTCATTGTCAACGGAGAAGAATCCCCCATCCACGGTGACGTGGATGCGGCTGCCCGTGACCGGCTCGATGGACAGCTCACCTTCCGCGAGGATCGCCAGAACCGGCGCGTGCCCGGGGAGGATGCCGATCGCGCCATCGCTGGTGCGGGCGTTGACCACCTTGGCCGCGCCGGACCACACGAAGTGGTCCGCCGCGACGACCTCAACGTCGAGCTCAGCCATGATCAGCGGGTCTCAGACTGGATCTTGGCCCACTGACGCTCGACATCGTCCATGCCACCGACGTTGAAGAACGCCTGCTCGGCGATGTGGTCGACGTCGCCGTTGCAGATCGCCTTGAAGCCCTCGATGGTGTCCTTGATGGACACGGTCGAACCCTCGACGCCGGTGAACTGCTTGGCGGTGTAGGTGTTCTGGGACAGGAACTGCTGGATACGACGGGCACGGGCCACGACGATCTTGTCCTCTTCGGAAAGCTCATCGACACCGAGGATGGCGATGATGTCCTGGAGTTCCTTGTTCTTCTGCAGGATCTGCTTCACGCGCACAGCGGTGTCGTAGTGGTCCTTGCCGATGTACTGGGGATCCAGGATGCGGGAAGTGGAGGTCAGCGGGTCCACGGCCGGGTACAGACCACGGGAAGCGATCTCACGGGAGAGCTCGGTGGTCGCGTCCAGGTGGGCGAAGGTGGTCGCCGGAGCCGGGTCGGTGTAGTCGTCAGCAGGGACGTAGATCGCCTGCATGGACGTGATCGAGTGGCCCTTGGTCGAGGTGATGCGCTCCTGGAGGAGACCCATCTCATCGGCCAGGTTCGGCTGGTAACCCACGGCGGACGGCATGCGGCCCAGCAGGGTCGACACCTCGGAACCGGCCTGGGTGAAGCGGAAGATGTTGTCGATGAAGAGCAGCACGTCCTGGTTCTGCACATCGCGGAAGTACTCCGCCATGGTCAGAGCGGACAGGGCCACGCGCAGACGCGTTCCCGGCGGCTCGTCCATCTGGCCGAACACCAAGGCGGTGTCCTTCAGAACGCCGGCCTCGTCCATTTCGACCCAGAGGTCGTTGCCCTCACGGGTACGCTCGCCGACACCGGCGAACACGGAGGTGCCACCGAAGTTACGGGCGACACGGGTGATCATTTCCTGGATGAGCACGGTCTTGCCCACACCGGCGCCGCCGAACAGGCCGATCTTGCCACCCTTGATGTACGGGGTGAGAAGGTCGATGACCTTGATGCCGGTCTCGAGCATCTCGGTGGAGCCTTCGAGGCTCGCGAAGCTCGGTGCCTTGCGGTGGATGGGCCAGCGCTCGGAGACCTGGAGCTCGGACTCTTCGACGTCCAGCGGCTTGCCGAGCACGTTGAAGATGTGGCCCTTCACGCCGTCGCCCACGGGCACGGAGATGGGGGCGCCGGTGTCGACCACCTGCGTGCCGCGGACCAGGCCGTCGGTCGCCTGCAGCGAGATGGCGCGGACCAGGTTGTCACCCAGGTGCTGCGAGGTCTCGAAGGTGATGGTCTTGGTCTCACCGTTGAGGGTGACCTCAGTGGTCAGGGCGTTGTAGATTTCCGGGATGGCGTCGGCCGGGAATTCGACGTCGACAACCGGCCCAATGACGCGGGCAATACGACCGGTGGCGCCGGCCGCGGTGGCTGCGTGCTCGGTAGCGGTGGCAGTCATCTCTCTCACTTCACTCAGTAGATGGCGTGTGTTAAGTCTAGCTTTGGGTACAGCCGCGAAGGCTGCGCCGGGATCCTCGGGCGGTTACGACGCGAGTGCGTCGGCACCGGCCACGATCTCGGTGAGCTCCTGCGTGATCTCGGCCTGACGGGCCGTGTTGCGCAGTCGCGTGTACTTTTTGATCAGCTCGGTCGCGTTGTCGCCTGCGGACTTCATGGCACGCTGACGGGCAGCCAGCTCGGACGCGGCGGCCTGCAGCATCGCCGCGAAGATGCGGGATTCGATGTAGCGCGGCAGCAGCGAGTCCAGCACCTGCTCGGTCTCGGGCTCGAAGTCGTAGAGGGGCAGGATCTCCGCTTCCGGAGTGTTCTCCTCCTCCACGACCTCCAGGGGCAGGAGGCGGACGACGGTCGGCTCCTGGGTCACCATGGACTTGAAGCGCGTGTACACGACGTGGATCTCCTCCACACCGCCCTCTTCGAAGTCGGTGGCGAAGTCTTCCAGGAGGACCTTGCTGATCTCCTGAGCGGTTGCGAACTCCGGAGCATCGGTGCCGCCGGTCCAGACGCGGGCGTAAGGACGGGAACGGAAATCGAAGTAGGCCTGCGCCTTGCGACCCACCAGGTAGGTCTTGACGTCCTTGCCTTCGCTGTGGAGCAGCTCGATCAGGCCTTCGGCCTGCTTGAGCACGCTCGCCGAGTACGCGCCGGCGAGACCACGGTCGGCCGTCATCACGACGACGGCGGCGCGGCGCACCTGAGCGGGCTCGGTGGTGAGCGGGTGCTCCACCTGGCTCTGGCTGGCGACTGCAGAAACGGCACGGGTGATGGCGCGGGCATAGGGCTGCGATGCAGCCACACGGGCACGTGCCTTACCGATGCGAGAGGTCGCGATCAGTTCCATCGCCTTGAAGATCTTGCGCATCGACGTGGTCGAGGCGATCTTCTGGCGGTAGACCCGGATCTGGGCTCCCATACTTGTCCTTTCTTAGGATCCAGCGGATCCAAGGCTCCGGTGCGGTACCCCGGGGCCACCCGTGAAGGTGGCCCCGGGGTGACTGCCTCTAGCGCTTCTGCTTGACGATCTTTTCCTGGTCGACGGAGTCGCCCGAGATGGCCTCGTGCTCCTCGTGACCGGCGCCGACCAGCTGGCTGTGACCCTCGCCGAAGAAGCCGCGCTTGAAGTCGGTGATCGCCGTCTTCAGAGCCTCGACCGTGTCGTTCTCCAGCAGGTTGGTCTGGCCGATGGTGGTCAGGATGGACGTGCTGTGCTTCAGGTGCTCGAGGAACTCGGACTCGAAGCGGGACACGTCCTCGACCGGGACATCGTCCAGGTAGCCGTTGGTGCCGGCCCAGATGGAGACGACCTGGTTCTCGACCGGGTACGGCTGGTACTGGCCCTGCTTGAGCAGCTCCATCAGGCGGGCGCCACGGGTCAGCTGCTGGCGGGAAGCCGCATCCAGGTCCGAGGCGAACATGGCGAAGGCCTGCATGTCGCGGTACTGAGCGAGGTCCAGCTTCAAGGTGCCGGAGACCTTCTTCATGGCCTTGACCTGAGCGGAACCACCCACGCGGGACACCGAGATGCCCACGTCGACGGCCGGACGCTGGTTGGCGTTGAAGAGGTCCGACTGCAGGAAGATCTGACCGTCGGTGATGGAGATGACGTTGGTCGGGATGTAGGCGGACACGTCGTTCGCCTTCGTCTCGATGATCGGCAGACCGGTCATCGAGCCCGCGCCCAGGTCGTCGGAGAGCTTGGCGCAACGCTCGAGCAGACGGGAGTGCAGGTAGAACACGTCACCCGGGTAGGCTTCACGTCCCGGCGGGCGGCGCAGCAGCAGCGACACGGCGCGGTAGGCTTCGGCCTGCTTGGAGAGGTCATCGAAGATGATGAGGACGTGCTTGCCGCCGTACATCCAGTGCTGGCCGATGGCCGAGCCGGCGTACGGAGCCAGGTACTTGAAGCCCGCGGGGTCGGATGCCGGGGAGGCCACGATCGTGGTGTACTCCAGGGCGCCCTTCTCTTCCAGGGTCTGGCGGACAGCGGCGATGGTGGACGCCTTCTGGCCGATCGCGACGTAGATGCAGCGAACCTGCTTGTTGACGTCGCCGGACTCCCAGTTGGCCTTCTGGTTGATGATGGTGTCCACCGCGATGGCCGTCTTACCGGTCTGGCGGTCACCGATGATCAGCTGACGCTGGCCACGGCCGATCGGGATCATGGCGTCGATGGCCTTGAGACCCGTCTGCATCGGCTCGTGGACCGACTTACGCTGGGTCACGCCCGGTGCCTGGAGTTCCAGTGCACGGGTGCCCTCGGCCTTGATGTCGCCCAGGTCGTCGATGGGCTGGCCCAGCGGGTCAACCACGCGGCCGAGGAACGCGTCGCCGACGGGGACAGACAGAATCTGACCCGTGCGGTGCACTTCCTGGCCTTCTTCGATACCGGTGAAGTCACCGAGTACGATCACGCCGATCTCACGGACGTCAAGGTTCTGGGCCAGGCCCAGAGTTCCATCCTCGAAGCGAAGGAGTTCGTTGGCCATGACCGAGGGAAGACCCTCGACACGGGCGATACCGTCGCTGGCGGTGGTCACACGGCCGACCTCGACGCGCTCGGCGTTGCCGGGCTCGTAAGACGCCGCGAACTCGTTCAAGGCATTGCGGACGTCGTCGGCATTGATGGTCAATTCGGCCATCTGCAGTCCCTGCTCTCCTGTTTCGTGATCATCGCTGCTCACGATGACCTGGTGTTCTGTCGGTAAGTTGTGCTTGCCTGGCTCAGCCGGCCAGCTTGCGGCGCAGTTCGCCGAGTTTGGTCAGCACGGAAGCGTCAACCACTTCGTCACCGACCTTGACGCGGATACCGCCGATGAGCTCCGGATCCACGACGGTGTTGACCTTGAGCTCCCGGCCGTAGAGCGCGTTCAGACCGGCCTGGAGGCGGGCCTGCTGCTCTTCGGTGAGGGGGCGGGTCACTTCCACCGTGGCGATCCAGCGCTCCTGGCGCTTGGCGGCCAACTCTGCAAAGCGCTCCACCAGCTTGGCCGGCTTGACGCCACGCGGGGCGACGACGGCCTGACGGATGAGGAGCTGTGCCTCTTCGCTGGCTCCGGGCACGAGCTTGCGTGCCAGGTCCGCCTTCTGCTGCGGTGCGGCAGCCGGTTCCACGAGGGCGCGCTGCAGCTCATGGCTGCCTTCGACCACCGTGTTGAATGCGAAGAGATCGTTCTCCAGTGCTTCCAGCCCGGAGGCGCCACGACCTGCGGCGGCGCCCTTGGACTCAGCGACGGCGATCGCCACTGTTGCGGCGATAGTTTCGAGCGCATCGCCGATGTCACGGGAGTCGGCCCAGCGGGAGGCCGCCAGCGAACTGACGATCTGCTCTGCGTCGGCCGAGACCTTGCCGGCCAGGAGTCCACGGATCAGGCCCGACTTCTCCTCCGCGCTGCGCGAAGGATCGGTCAGAGCACGGCGCAGACCGGCCGAGCCGTCAAGCGCCTCGAGGATTCCGAAAAGCTCGTTTGCCAGGGACAGCGGAGCCGTGGGGAGCTTGGGCTCCACCTCGGCCAGCGCCGCCTTCAGCGATTCGCTCGATACACCTGCCATTACTGTGCTGCACCTGCGCTCTGGTTCTCCAGATCGGCAAGGAAGCGATCGACCACGCGGGACGCGCGGGCGTCGTCTTCCAGCGACTCGCCGACGATGCGCCCGGCGAGCGTCGTGGCAAGGCTGCCGACTTCGCTGCGCAGGGAGACGACGGCGGCCTGACGCTCTGCCTCGATCTGTACATGGGCCTGCTCGGTGATGCGGGCAGCCTCGGCGGCGGCCTTCTCCTTGAGCTCAGCGAGGATCTGGGCACCTTCAGCACGGGCTTCTTCGCGGATGCGATTGGCCTCGGTGCGGGCGTCCGTCAGCTGCTGCTTGTACTCTTCGAGAGCGGCCGTGGCTTCGGCCTGGGCCTTCTCAGCCTTGGCGATGCCGCCTTCGATGGCCTCAGCGCGCTCGGCGTAGGTCTTCTCGAACATCGGGACAACGAACTTGACCACGATGAAGAGCAGAACCAGGAAGCCGACCAGGACCACGCCCATTTCCCAGACATTGGGAACAAGCGGGTTCGGAGACTCATGGGCTTGGTCTGCAGCAAGGATCAGCTGATCCATATTCACCCGTCCTATCTACTCGTAACTGATTTGGCGTAGGGGCTGAAGGTTTACTTCAGAACGAACGCGAAAACCAGGCCGAGGATGGCGAGAGCTTCGGTCAGGGCCAGACCGAGGAATGCGATCGGCTGCAGGACACGCTGCGCCTCGGGCTGACGAGCCACACCGTTGATGTAGGCCGCGAACACGAGACCCACACCGATGCCACCGCCGATGGCGGAGAGGCCGTAGCCGACGAGGTTGAGGGAGCCGTTGATTTCGCCGTTCATGGTTTTCCTTTCAGTCGCCGCGGAGCGGCTGTTACGGGGTTGTTTTTCCCCGAGAGGGGAAGTGTGGGTGAAGACTTAGTGGCTGTCCGCGTGGAGCGCGCCTTCGATGTAGATGGCGGTCAGCAGCGTGAACACGTACGCCTGCAGCACCATGATCAGCGCCTCCAGCATGTACATGGCCACGGCGCCGGCCAGCACCAGCAGCGAAGTGCCCTTCAGCAGGACGTTCTCCTGGGCGATGAGGAACTCGATGCCCGAGCCCGCGATCATCACGATCAGGTGGCCTGCCAGCATGGTCGCGAAGAGACGGAGGCTGTGCGTGATCGGGCGGACCACGAAGTTCGAGATGATCTCGATCGGGACCACGAGCGGCAGGATGTAGAACGGAACGCCCGAGGGGACGGTCGCCAGCTTGAAGTAGCGGATGCCGTTCTTCTTGACGCCGATGACGATCCAGGTCACGTACACCAGACCTGCCAGCACGTAGGCGCCGCCCACGTGGGAGAAGGACGGCAGCTGGATCACGGGGATCGCGCCGTAGATGTTGTTCACCAGGATGAAGAAGAACAGGCTGAACAGCAGCGGGACGTACTTGATGAAGTCCTTGCCACCGATGATGTCCTTGGCGATGCCGTTGCGGACGAAGCCGTAGGCGGACTCGCCGGCGAACTGGAGCTTTCCGGGCACCAGCTGGCCCTTGCGGGCGGCGGCCACGAAGAACGCCGCAATGATGACCACGGAGAGGATCACCAGGAGCATCTGCTTGGAGAAGCCGTCCGCTGCACCCCAGGGCAAGATCGCCGGGAGGTGCATTTCGTCAATACCAGGCGGGTTGAAAGAACCCGAATCCTGAGCGGGGAGCGTAAGCGCGAACAACGCGTTTCCTCTCTGCAGTGTCCATCGTTGGGCAAATTAGCGGGGCTCCACGCTCGGTGAGCGGCTCCCCCATGTGAAATTATTCGGAAGGTGTGTGAGGCTTCTTCGAGTCCGCGCCGGAACTGTCAGCGCGGTGTTTGAAGAATCCATGCATCTGGGCCAGATAGAAACCGCCGGCTGCGCCGAGCAACGCTCCGGCGAGCACGATCCAGCGGGTCCCCCACAGTGAATCCAGTCCCCACCCTATCAAACTCCAGACCAGGATTCCGCCGACGATATAGCTGAAGACCGCCATTCCGGCGTTGTAACCGCCGTCGCCTTCGTGCGCGGGATCGGCTTCCGACAGTCGCTTGTTCTCTTTCGCCATGTCAGCGGCCGCCTTCCGGGCTTCCGGAGGTGTCCCGGCCCTGTTCAGCGGCCTGCGCGGGCTCGTTGAAGATCAGAAGCCTGGCCCGGGAGAAGCCGTAGAGCTCCGCGATCTGCCACAGGACGACGGTCACGACCGCCGCTGTAACAAACCACCGGCCATGGAGCCAGCCCGGGGCGCCGAGGACCAGGAAGACGACGCCGAACACGACGACCTTCACGAAGTACAGCGCGACCATGAGGCCGATGGCTCCGGACGGGTTGTTCCTGCCGACGAAATGTCCGGCGAGCAGGGAAATCGCGAAGAAGACGATGACCAGCGCACCGCCGCAGAGCACCGAGAGCGCGCCCAGTCCGCCGTTCAGCACCGCCGCGATGACCGCGGTGACGAGAAGGCCGACGGCCGCCGTCGCCGAGCTGAGTGCCAGGAGACGGAGCCACAAGGACCCGGTCTCCCCTGCCGCCGTCGTCGACAGCCGACGCCGGGAAGCCCGGGAAGGGCGGGGCGAGGATGCAGACATGGCGGCCTATCAGCGAGCGGGTGAGGGGTCGGAAGCTGAAATGAACTTCCGGGGTTAAATTCTACACGAGATAGAAGTGCCGGCATCCGTCCGGACGGCCGTCACACCACCCGGCGCGCACGGCGCCGCTCGAGGACGGTCGGCAGGGCGAGGTACGTGACCAGGACGGCGACGGTCAGCACCTGCGCGACGAGAGCGCCCCACCATGGGGCGCCGGCGGCCACGATGCCGCAGATCCCCGTCGCGGCGCTGAACGCCCCGACGAGCACGGCGACGCCCACGTGGCTGAATCCGACATCGGTGAGCCGCTGGTAGACGTGCTCCCGGTGGGACTCGTACCACCGCTTGCCCTGCCGGTACCGGCGGACCAGGGTGTATCCGGTGTCGGCAAGGTAGATCATGAGTGGCGACAGCAGGTATTCGATGGCGATCCCGGAAAGGAAGCCCCCGACGGCCATGGCCGCAATGCCTCCGCCCAGAAGGTAGCTTCCGACGTCCCCCAGGAAGACCTTGCCGGGGCCGAGGTTCCAGGGCAGGAACGCGGCGAACGCGGCGGCCAGGATCGCCCCGGCCACGGTGAGCCACGGCTGCCCTGACAGCACGCCGGCGGCGGAGTACAGCGCACCGACCACGAGCCCGTGGATGCCGGAGATGCCGTTCACGCCGTCCATGAAGTTCGCCGCGTTGATGTAGCCACTCACCGCGAGGACGCCCAGGGGAAGCCACCACCACGTGACGTGGAGGTTCGCGGTCATCGCAACGGTGACCACCAGGCCGAGCAGGAGCTGAGCGGAGGCCCGGACGCGGATGGAGAGGCCGCGGATGTCCTCGATCCAGCCCAGCAGTGCGGAGCAGAGTGCGCACCCGGCGACGGCGAGGGCGAGGAACCGGTTGGTGGGGACCGCATGGCTGAACAGCGCGGTGACCGCACCGGCGAGCACCCCCAGGCTGGTGGCCAGTCCCATGCCGCGCAGCGTCACCTCGGTGTGGGAGGAACGCGCCGTCGGCACGTCGATGACTCCGAGCTTCACGAGGAACGGCTTGACCACCCAGGGTGCCACGAGCGCCACCGCGAACGTGACGGACGCGGTGAGGACGACGGGGTTCACGACCCGACCCGCCCCAGGTCCACCGGGTCTTCGGACTCCTCGTCGGCGATGCCCGAGGCGCTCAGCCTCTCCTCATCGAACCGGCAGGCCTCCAGCCAGGACTCCAGATCGAGGTCCTCGGGATCGATCGGCTGGATTCGGGCGTGGGAGATCTTGGGATGGATGCGGGTGGCGTCGACTTCGCCGTCGCCGATGAGCTCCTCGTGCATCTTCTCCCCCGGCCGCAAGCCGGTGAAGACGATGTCGACGCTCTTTCCGGACATGGCGATCATGCGCTGTGCGACGTCCAGGATCCGCACGGGCTCGCCCATGTCCAGCAGCAGGACCTCCCCGCCGTGGCCGATGGCGCCGGCCTGGATCACCAGCTGGCAGGCCTCGGGGATGGTCATGAAGAAACGGGTGACGTCCTTGTGGGTCACCGTGACCGGTCCCCCGGCCTGGATCTGCTGCGTGAACAGCGGCAGCATGGAACCGCGGCTGCCCATCACGTTGCCGAAGCGCACCGAGACGTACGGAAGGCCCGTCTCCTGGGCCATCCAGGCCGTCAGGCGTTCCGCCATCCGCTTGGAGTGGCCGAGGGCCGTGCTCGGATTCGCAGCCTTGTCCGTGGAGATGTTCACGAACCGGCTCACCCCTGCCGCACGGGCTGCCCGCAGAACGTTCAGGGTGCCCAGCACATTGGTCTTCCAGCCTTCGCCGGGGTACTGCTGCAGCAGCGGGGCGTGCTTGAGAGCCGCGGCGTGAAAGACGACCTCCGGCTTCCTCTCCCGGAACACCGCTTCGAGGCCGGCCTGGTCCCGGATGCTGCACAGGACCGTGTCCTGGCCGTTCAGGAGCCCGTGACCGGTCAGGGAGATCTGGGTCTGCTGGAGAGCCGTCTCATCGTGGTCCAGCATGATCAGTTCGGCGGGGCTGAACTGGCTGATCTGGCGGCAGAGCTCACTGCCGATCGACCCGCCCGCACCCGTGACGATGACGCGGCGGTCCGAGATGTATCCGGCGATCTTCTCCACCTGGATGTCGACCGGACGCCGGCCGATCAGGTCCTCCACCGAGATGTCGCGGAAGTCGGAGAAGCCCTGCGGCGCACCGCCGCTGAGCATCTGGTTCAGGGGCGGCAGCACGAGCACCCGGACGTTCAGACCGGCGACGCTGTCGGAGACCCGGGTGACGACGTCCCGCTCCACACTGCCGAAGGCGAGCACGAGCACTTCGGCCTTGGTCCGGTGGACGATCGAGCGGATGTCCTCGCCGCGGCCCAGCACCTGCACGCCGGAGAGGCGCAGGTGCTTCTTGCTGGGATCGTCGTCGATGAGGCCCACGGGGTAGTACGGCGAATCCGGGTCCTGCAGCATGCGCGTCACGAGGGAGTTGCCCACGAAGCCCGCACCGTAGATGAGGGTGTTGCGCGCCGAGTCGCCCGGGCGGGATTTGGCCTCACGGTAGAGCCTGCGGAGATAGCGGATGCCGGCCATCCCGATCAGGGCGATCGGCGCGGCGATCAGCGCGACACTGCGGCCGACGTCGAGCTGGCGGTACGCCACCAGCAGGAGCCCGGTGACCGCCGTCGCGACGAGCAAGGTGGCAATGAGGAGCGCCTGGACTTCACCGAAGGAGCCGGACTGATAGCGGCCCCGGTACACGGAGAGGAGATAACCGAAGATGAGCTGGGCGAGTGCGGCGACGCCGGTCACGGCCAGGAGGCCGGGCAGCTGGGCCCACTCGACATGGAGTTCGTAGCGGAGCACGAGGGCCAGGCCCATCGCGAGGAACCAGCAAAGGGCGTCGAGGACGAACTGGATCCACTCCCAGGAACCGGTTCTGCTCTCAGCAGTCTTGGAGTACGACAATGGCCACCTTGCTCGAAAAACCAACGGGCGAAAGAGACCTCCCGCCCGCAGTGTCCGCGCTGTGCGGTAACGCCCGGAGGACGTGAAGACCGCAGGGAGCGGCATCGGACACCTCGTCCAGCTTAGCGCGCCGGGCATCGGCTATTGTGGATTTCCGGCAGCCCCCGCGGCTGTGCAGGCAGCACGCCGTCGAGAGGGGCTCCATGAAAGTCGCAGTCACCGGAGCCACGGGGTTCGTGGGACGCCATGTGGTGCGCGGGCTGCTCGACGCCGGCCACGAGGTCGTGGCGCTGGTCAGGACCCTGCCGCTGGGTGACTCCACGGCCGCGGCGCTGCACGGCGCGACGACGCGGGAGACCGGCGATCTCGAACGGATCGACGACTGCGCCTCACTCTTCGCCGGCGTGGACGCCGTGGTGCATCTCGCCGCCCGCGTCCACCGCATGGCCGAGGACAGCGAGGACCCCCTCGCCGCGCACCGCGCCGCCAACACGGACCTGACCCGCCGCCTGGCCGACGGCGCCGCCGCCGCGGGAGTCTCCTCGTTCGTCTTCCTCAGCAGCATCAAGGTCAATGGCGAACGGACCACCGGAACACCGTTCTCGGCCTCGGACGCGCCGCGGCCCGCCGATCCTTACGGAGTCTCCAAGTGGGAGGCGGAACAGGCCCTGGCCGCCGTGTGCGCACGGTCTGCACTGCGCGGCACCAGCGTCCGCATCCCGATGGTGTACGGCCCCGGAAACAAGGGGAACGTGCAGCGGCTCCTGGGGGCGATCCGGCGTGGGCTCCCGCTTCCCCTGGCCTCGGTGCGCAACCGCAGGACGATGGTGGCCGTGGGCAATGTCGTGTCGGCGATCCGGTACGCCCTGGACGACGATTCAGAGCGTTACCAGCTGATCCTGGCGGCCGACGCCCGGCCGGTCTCCACCGCGGAGCTCTGCCGCGCACTCGGCGCGGCCGCCGGCCGGCCGGCCCGCCTGGCGCCCTGTCCCCCGGCCCTGCTGCGTCTAGCCGCCCGCCTCGTCGGCAAGGGCGCGGAGGCCGACCGGCTCACCGAGGACCTGGAAGTCCGGGTCAGCGGCAGCGCTCCGGACTTCTCCTGGGCTCCCCCCGTCTCCTTCGACGAAGGGATCCGCTCACTCGCCGACGGCGGCTGACGCCCCCGGCGCAGGGATCCCGCGGAGCGGATACACGCCGTCCAGGACTTCGCTGTTCGGACGAGGACCCCGCAGAGCGTCCTTGACGCCACGGGCCAGACCCTTGAACAGGCGGCCGCGACGGCTGGAGCGGGCGATCGTCCGGCTCCAGTTGCGCACCGAGGCGCCCAGGAACAGCCCGCGCTCCCACCAGTGCAGCGCGGGCGAACGGAAGTACGCCCACAGCTTGTTGCGCACCTCGTAGTAGAAGCGGTCCCCCGGATCCGCCTGAGCGTCTCCGAACGTCTTCGTGTGGTGCAGGACCTCCGACGACGGCACGGCGAAGGCCTCCCCCGCACGGGTGATCCTGGCGGTGAACTCGAAGTCGTCGTTCCAGATGAAGTAGTCCGCGATCGGCAGGCCGTGCCGGCGGATCGCATCGGCGGAGATGAAGATCGAGACGAAGGATGCCGTCCGGATGCTCGTCAGGCCCAGCGACTCCGCGCGGGCTTTGCCGGCGGCGTCGAGGCGGAGACGCTCCTTCGTCCGGTTCATCGGATGCGGACGGCCATCGGTCCACCGGACCAGGCTGGCCAGGTATGCAGGCTCCGGAACGCCCTGGGCCGAGATGGTCGCCAGGGCGGACAGGGCTTCGGCCAGGGAATCGGCCTGAGGCTCCGTGTCGTCGTCCATGATCCAGACGTAGTCCGCCCGATGATCCAGGACGGCGCGCTCCATGCCCACCACGAAGCCTCCGGCGCCACCGGTGTTGGTCTCCAGGCGCACCAGATCCAGCACGGTGCCGCGGGCGGTTTCCGCGCCTTCGCCGACGGCCCAGTCGCTCAAGAACTCCGGTGTTCCGTCATCGGAGGCGTTGTCCACCACGATGAGGACGTCGGGCCGCACCGTGGCCGTCAGCAGCCCCCTGAGAGTGCCTTCCAGCAGGTCTCTGCGGTTGTAGGTGACCACGACGGCGGCCACGCGGGGACGCGGGCCCGTCTCGGCCGGGGCCTGCTCGGTCACGAATTCACATCCTGTCGTTTGATCCCGCGGCCTGCGCGGCGGCGCAGGAGAAGATAGCCGAGCTTCCACGGCTCCACGAACACGCGGTACGCCACGCGCCGCGGGTCGAACAGCAGACGCCACGCCCATTCGAAGCCAAGACGGCCGATCCAGCGCGGGGCGAGCCTCTGGATGCCGGCCACCTGGTCGATCGCACCGCCCACAGCACAGTGCACAGCCGGAACTTCGCTCAGCAGCCGCGTGATGACCTGCTCCTGCAGGGGCATCCCGAGGCCGGTCAGGACCAACTGCGGCCGGAACTCCCGCAGCCAGGCGACCGCATCACGCTCCGCATCCGCGGACCAGCCTGCTCCGGGGCGGCCCTCCACGACGGCGTTCGGAACACGCCGGCGCAGTTCCTCGACCGCCCCGGCATTGGCTTCGGACCCGGCGCCGAGCACGGCGATGCGCTTCAGGCCGGGCACGGCCCCCAGCCGCGCCAGCCAGTCGACGGATCCCACGCGATGCGCCCCGGCGCCCTGGCCGCGGTTGAACGTCCGCGCCCACAGCTTGGCCAAGGGCGCGCCGTCGAGCAGGACCACCGAACTGCGGTCATAGAACGCGGCGAAGGCCGGATCGCTGTGATACAGCGTCACGCTGTGCAGATTGTGCCCGACGACGGTGTGCGGCTCCCCGGAGGCGACCAGGCGGCCGATCTCCTGTGCGGCCTCGTCCGCGGTGAGCGCGGTGACTTCGACGTCGAGGAGCGGAAGGCGGTCCTTCCGCATTCAGCTCTCCGACCCGGCGGCCCGGGGGGTCTCGGCGTCCTGACGCTGGGAGTCTTCGGTCTCGGCGGCGGGTGCCGCTTCGGGAGCGGCGGACTCTGCCGGCTGCTCGACGACGGGGGTGTCCGCGGTGGCAGCCGGTGTTGTGGCAGCCGTGGTCTCGTCAGCCGTGGCGTCGGTAGTGGCGTCGGCAGTGTCGACGAGGGCGGTCGTGTCGTCCGCCGCGGTCTCAGTCGCCCCAGGTGCCGCTGCTCCGTCCTCAGCAGAGGTCTCCGGCGCGTCCTCCGCCGCCGGCGCGGCGCCGGTGGTCTCCTCGGAAACCGTCTCCTCCGACGCGGTGGCGTTCAGCGCACTGTCGGCGCCGGGCTGCCAGACGGGGACCTCCTGACCGAACGCCAGGATCGACGGGACGACGTCGCGGAGGTCCTCCAGGGCGATCGCGCCCTGGCGCACCACCCGGGCACGGCTGCCGGTGCAGTCGACGATCGTGGACGGCAGGGCGACCTCGTCGATGTCGGACTCGGCGGGACGGGGTCCTCCGTCGAGGTAGACCTCCACGGACTCGGCGAGCTGTTCCTGAGCGTTGGCGGCCGTCTGCGCGGCCGGCTGACCACTCCGGTTGGCCGAGGACACGGCCAGCGGGCCGGTCCGCGCCAGGATCTCGAGCGCCAGCTCGTCATCGGGCACGCGCAGCGCGACGGTGCCCTTGGTCTCGCCCAGATCCCACTCCAGGGACGGCTGGGCATGCAGGATCAAGGTGAGGGCGCCGGGCCAGAACTTCTCGGCGAGCTTGCGGGCGTCGTCGCCGATGTCCACGGCCAGCCCGTCCATGGTCTGGACGCGCGGGATGAGCACGGGCGGAGGCATGGTCCGGGAGCGGCCCTTGGCGGCCAGCAGCAGCCGGACGGCCAGCGGGGAGAAGGCGTCCGCGGCGATGCCGTACACCGTGTCCGTCGGGAAGACGATGCACTGCTGTTCGGCGATGGCACGCTGGGCGTGCGCCAGTCCCTCGAAGCGGGTTTCTTCCGTTGAACAGTCGTAGCTAGAAGTCACGCTGACATTCTCCCATTCTTTTCGGGTCCACAGTCCGTGCCACGTCGCACGTCCGCCGGGGTGATCGGCCCGGCGACCGCTTCAGGCGCGGCGGGCCGAGGTGGCGCGGTCGAGGCCGTTGAGGTCCTGGTGGGTCGTCACGTCGGTCCAGGCGGGGTCGTGGCCCAGGCGCGTGGCGAGCCACGGCGCCTGCACCTCGGCATGTTCCATGATGAACCAGCCGCCCTGCCTGAGCAGACGCGCCGCACTGGCCGCCGCGGCGAGCGGCAGCTCCATGCCGTCCGCTCCCCCGCCATACAGCGCCATCTCGGGATCGTGTTCGGCGACCTCCGGTTCGCGGGGCACCGCCTCACTCGGGATGTACGGAGGATTGGACACCACGACATCCACCAGACCGTTCAGCTCCGGCAGCGCGTCCCGCAGATCCCCCTGATGAAGTTCGACGCCGTGGGGCCGGCTGTTGCGCTCGGCCCAGGCGATCGCCAGCGGGCTCAGCTCGACGGCGTGCACGCGCGAACCCGGAACCTCATGCGCCAAGGACGCGGCGATGGCTCCCGAGCCGGTGCCGAGGTCCACCAGGAGGGGTGTGAGGATCCCCTCGGCCCGCAGCTCGGCGCACCGGTCCACGGCCCACTGGACCACGGTCTCCGTCTCAGGCCTCGGGATGAAGACCCCCGGCCCCACGGACAGCTCCAGGTGCCGGAAGGAGGCGACCCCGGTCAGGTGCTGGAGCGGGATGCGTTCCGCACGCTGAGCCACGAGGGTCGAGAACCCCTCGGGCACTGTGCGGGAACCCATGAGGACCGCGTGCTGCAATTCCTTGAGGTCGAGACCGAGGGTGTGCGCCAGGAGCAGCTCGGCGTCGCGGCGCGGACTCGGCACGCCCGCCGCGGTGAGCACGGCCGCGGCGGCCCGGACCGCGGGGGCCAGGGGCACGCCGGGGCGCAGCGCGTCGTCGTCGTACACGGTGTTCCGCTATTCGCCGATGGCGTCCAGGCGGGCCTGCTCGTCCATCTCGATGGCGGACTGGATGACCGGTTCCAGATCACCGTTCATGACGGCGTCCAGGTTGTAGGCCTTGTACCCGGTGCGGTGATCCGCGATGCGGTTCTCCGGGAAGTTGTAGGTGCGGATGCGCTCGGAGCGGTCCATGGTCCGGATCTGGGACTTGCGGTGCTCGGCGCTCTCCGCGTCCAGCTGTTCCTGCTGGTGCGCCAGAAGACGCGCCCGGAGCACGCGCATGGCGGCTTCACGGTTCTGCAGCTGGGACTTCTCGTTCTGCATCGCCACCACGATGCCCGTGGGCAGGTGGGTGATGCGGACGGCAGAGTCCGTGGTGTTCACGGACTGGCCACCCGGACCCGAGGACCGGTAGACGTCGATCTTGAGATCGTTCTGGTTGATCTCGATCTCCTCCGGCTCATCAACCTCGGGGAACACCAGGACACCGGCGGCCGAGGTGTGGATGCGGCCCTGGGATTCCGTCGCGGGGACGCGCTGCACCCGGTGCACGCCGCCCTCGAACTTCAGGCGGGCCCAGACACCCTCGGCAGGATCGTTGGAGGAGCCCTTGATGGCCATCTGAGCGTCCTTGTAGCCCCCGAGGTCCGACTCGGTGGCGGAGATCAGCTCGGTCTTCCAGCCACGGGACTCGGCGTAACGGGTGTACATGCGGAGCAGGTCGGCGGCGAACAGGGCCGCCTCCTCGCCGCCTTCGCCGCCCTTGACCTCGATGATGATGTTGCGGGCGTCGTCGGGATCACGCGGGATGAGCAGACGGCGCAGCTTCTCCTGGGCCGCCGGCAGCTTCTCCTCGATCTGGGCGACCTCTTCGGCGAAGTCGGGGTCTTCGGCGGCCATCTCCCGGGCGGCCTCCAGGTCATCGCTGAGTCCGCGCCAGGTCTTGTACGCTTCCACGATGCCGTTGAGCTGCGCGGAACGGCGCCCCAGCTTGCGGGCCAGCGACTGGTCGGCATAGACGGCGGGATCGCTCAGCTGCGCCTGGATCGCGGCGTGCTCGTCGAGCAGACCCTGGACGGACTCAAACATGTTCTAAACCTCTTTCAACCTGCAGACAAGTTTATCGGGAGACGGCAAACGGGGATGGGACCGGCGTTCGGCCGGTCCCATCCCCGTCAGGAGCTACTTGTCGTTCTCCGACTTGGCAGCCAGGGTGGTGCGCTGCACCTGGAGCAGGAACTCGGCGTTGCTCTGCGTCTCACGGATCTTGCTCGTGAGCAGTTCCAGGCCCTGCTGCTGCTCGAGACCGGAGAGCAGGCGACGCAGGCGCCACATGATCTTGACCTCGTCGGCCGAGAGCAGGTTCTCCTCGCGGCGGGTGCTGGACGCGTTGACGTCGACGGCCGGGAAGATGCGCTTGTCCGCCAGGTGGCGGGACAGGCGGAGCTCCATGTTGCCGGTGCCCTTGAACTCCTCGAAGATGACCTCGTCCATCTTGGAACCGGTCTCCACGAGGGCCGTCGCCAGGATGGTCAGCGAGCCGCCGTTCTCGATGTTGCGTGCTGCGCCGAAGAACCGCTTGGGCGGGTACAGCGCGGCGGAGTCGACACCACCGGAGAGGATGCGGCCGGAAGCCGGCGCGGCCAGGTTGTAAGCGCGGCCCAGACGGGTCATGGAGTCCAGGAGGACCACCACGTCCTTGCCCATCTCCACGAGACGCTTGGCGCGCTCGATGGAGAGCTCGGCCACGGTGGTGTGGTCGTCGGCGGGACGGTCGAAGGTCGAGGCGATGACCTCACCCTTCACCGTGCGCTGCATGTCGGTGACTTCTTCCGGACGCTCATCCACCAGGACCATCATGAGGTGGACCTCAGGGTTGTTGGTGGTGATGGCGTTGGCGATCGACTGCAGGATGAGCGTCTTACCGGCCTTCGGCGGGGAGACGATCAGGCCACGCTGGCCCTTGCCGATGGGAGCCACGAGGTCGATGATGCGCGGACCGATCTTCTTGGGATCGGTCTCCAGACGCAGGCGCTCGGACGGGTAGAGCGGAACGAGCTTGTTGAACTCGACGCGGTTCTTCAGCTCTTCGGGCTGGAGGCCGTTGACGCTCGTGACGCGGACCAGGGCGTTGAACTTCTGGCGGTTGTTCTGCTGGTTGTTGTTCTCGCCCTCGCGGGGAGCGCGGATCGCACCGACGACGGCGTCGCCCTTGCGCAGGTTGTACTTGCGGACCTGGTTGAGGGTCACGTACACATCCTGCGGACCCGGCAGGTAGCCGGAGGTGCGGATGAACGCGTAGTTGTCCAGGACGTCGAGGATGCCGGCCACGGGGACCAGGACATCGTCGTCGCTCAGCTCGGTGTCGTCCACCTCGGGGCCCTGGTTGCGGCCACGGCGGCGCTCATTGCGATCGCGGAAACGGTCGTTGCGATCGTTACGGTCATTGCGATCGTTACGATCGCCCCGCTCGTTGCGGTCCCGGCGATTGCGACGGTTCCGGCGGTTGCCGCCCTCTTCCTCATCAGCCCGGTTGTCCTGCTGGCGATTCTCCTGCTGGCGGGCGCCCTGCTGGTTGCCGTTGTTCTGGCCGTTGCCCTCGCCGTTGCGGGGACCGCGCTCGGAGCGCTGGCGGTTGCGGCGGTTGCCTTCGCCTTCACGAGCCTCGCCCTGCTCAGCCGGGGCCTCGGCGGATTCCGCGGGAGCCTCGGCGCGCTCACCGGCGTTCTCGGCGCCTTCGGCGCGGCGGTTGCGGTTGCGGGTGCGGGTGTTGCGGCGCTCGGAGCCCTGCTCGCCGGAGGCGTTGTCGGCGTTGTCGGCACGCTGCTCGGCGGCCGGAGCAGCCGTCTCGGCGGGCGCGGTCTCCGCTGCGGTCTCCGTCGCGGCGACGACGCCGTCGCTGCCTGCGCGGCGGGAGCGGCCACGGGTCCGGCTGCGGGCGGGCGCCGCCTCGGAGGGGGCATCCTGCTCGGCGGAAGCGGCGGGGGCCTCGGCCTCAGCCTGAGGCGCGGCGGTCTTGGCGGAGTTCGCCTTGGCGGCGCTTGCCTTGGTGGCGGCGGGCGCCTTGGCGGCTTCCTCACCCTTGGCAGGGCGGTCGGCGACGGAGGAGCCACGCTGGTGGTCGGAGATGGCGGTCACGAGGTCGCCCTTGCGCATCCGGGAACTCCCGGAGATGCCGAGCTGGCTGGCAAGCGCCTGCAGCTGGGCGAGCTTGAGGCCCGCCAGGCCGCTGCTCTTCGCTGCCGGTGCAGCGGAGCTTGTCTTGTCCACATCCGTTGTCAGGACAGTGGTTTCAGTCACGAAGGATCCTTCCCCCTCGATGGCGTCCGGGCTGGAGCCGGACGGTTGGGTTGACAGCACAGGCCTTCAGATCATCCTGGGCTGCTCATGACCGCGCAATGGGGCGGAGCACGAGTTTTTGCAAGGAATTTGCCGCGCGAAACACACGGTCCAAGAAGAGGATCCGCGGGTGGATTCCCCGCGCGCAAAAAGTGGCATCCACTGCGGATTTACCGCGGATGCACTTCCACTTTAGCACCTTCACGGTCCACCGCCGGTCGCAGAACACGCCACGACACCGCCACGGATTCCCGCTGCCGGATGAACTCCTCCACCTCGGCGGCCTCTGCCGTCGAACGGGCGAGGGTCATGACCGTGGGACCGGCTCCGGATACGACGGCGGCGTGGCCGCGTTCGCGCAGGGCCGCGATGAGATCCGCGCTGGGCTGCATGGCCCTCGCACGGTAGTCCTGGTGCAGATAGTCCCGCGTCGCCGGCACGAGCAGATCCGGCTGCGTCGTCAGGGCGGCCACGAGCAACGCGGCCCGTCCCGAGTTCATGGCCGCCGCGTGGTGATCCACCTGAGCCGGCAGCAGGGTACGGGCGAGTTCCGTGGACAGTTCGAAGTCCGGGATCGCGACGACGGGGATCACGTCCGCGTGCACCTCGGCACGGGCACTGCGGAACTCCGCCCCGTCCTGCCAGGAGAGGGCGAGGGCGCCGAAGATCGCCGGCGCGACGTTGTCCGGGTGGCCTTCCAGCTCACTCGTGAACTGCAGCACCCAATCGGACCCGCGGCGGGACTCCTCCGGCACCAGGCCGTTCGCCGCCAGAGCTGCGGCCACGACGGCGGCGGCTGAGCTTCCCAGCCCGCGTCCGTGCGGAATGACGTTCTCGGCCCTCAGGTGCAGACCTTGGTGGCGGTGCCCGAGCTGGGCGAGGGCCGCTTCGAGGGACCGGATGACCAGGTGGCTGCCGTCGCGGGGCACGGACTCCGTCCCCTCGCCCGACAGCGTGAACTCCAGTTCGCCGGAGTCCAGGGTTTCGACCGTCACGGTGTCGAAGAGCTGGACGGCCAGGCCGAGGCTGTCATAACCGGGGCCGAGGTTCGCGCTCGTCGCCGGGACACGGACGGTGACGGAAAGACCGGACGGCAGTGCGGCGAGGGACGCCGCACCGCCGTCGTGATGAGGCGTCAACACTCAGCCTTCGAAGCCGAGGGCCGCGGCCACGGAGACCACGTCGTTCTGCACCTTGACCGGGGAGACATCGCTGCCGTCCTCGGTGCGGAGGGCCCACTGGGGATCCTTGAGCCCGTGGCCGGTCACGGTGATGACGATGGTCTTGCCCGTGGGGACCTCGCCCGCGGCGTGCTTCTTGATCAGACCGGCGACACCTGCCGCGGAGCCGGGCTCCACGAAGACGCCCTCCTTGCTGGACAGCCAGCGGTGGGCCTCGAGGATCTCCTCGTCGGTGACGGCCTCGATGAGGCCGCCCGACTCGTCGCGCGCGGCGACGGCGGTGTCCCAGGAGGCGGGGTTGCCGATCCGGATGGCGGTGGCGATCGTCTCGGGGTGCGTGATCGGGTGCCCGGCGACGAACGGCGCCGCGCCGGCGGCCTGGAAGCCCCACATGGCGGGCGTGCGCGTGGCGACGGCGGCCAGTTCACCGGCGGTCGCGGACTGGTACGGTGCCGCGTACTCCTGGTAACCCTTCCAGTACGCGCTGATGTTGCCGGCGTTGCCGACGGGCAGCACGTGGATGTCGGGGGCGTCGCCCAGAGCATCGACGACCTCGAAGGCGCCGGTCTTCTGACCCTCGATGCGGGCCGGGTTGACCGAGTTCACCAGGAACACGGGGTACGCCTCATTCAGCTTGCGGGCGATCTCGAGGCAGTCGTCGAAGTTGCCGTCCACCTGCAGCAGGGTGGCGCCGTGGGCGATGGCCTGGGACAGCTTGCCCATCGCGATCTTGCCCTCGGGGACCAGCACGGCGCAGCGGAGACCAGCCGAGGTGGCGTACGCCGCCGCGGAGGCCGAGGTGTTGCCCGTGGAGGCGCAGACCACGGCCTGCGCTCCGGCCTGCACGGCGGCCGTCATGGCCATCGTCATGCCACGGTCCTTGAACGAACCCGTCGGGTTCATGCCCTCGACCTTGAGGTAGACGGTGTTGCCGGTGAGCTCGGAGAGCTTCTGGGCGTGCACCAGAGGAGTGCCGCCCTCGCCCAGGGTGATGACCCTGGTGCTCTCGTCGACAGGGAGACGTTCGGCGTATTCGCGGATCACGCCGCGCCACTGATGAGCCACTTAGACACCTTCCACACGGAGGACGGACGTCACGTCCTGCACGACGTCCAGTTGAGAAATGGATGCGACGGTCGCCGCGAGGTCGGCCTCGCTGGCCCGGTGCGTCACGATCCGCAGTTCGGCGGACTGATCAGCGCTGCTGATGCTCTGCCGGAACAGTTCGATGGACACGCCGTTGTCGCTGAAAACCTGGGCGATGCGGGCGAGGACGCCCGGCTGGTCCGCCACGCGCAGACCCACGTGATAGCTGGTCCGGCTCGCCGAGATGGGCAGCGCCGGGACATGGCCCGTGGTGGTCTCGGTGCGGCCGGGGCCGCCGAGCACGATCCGGCGTGCCGCGGAGACGAGGTCACCCAGGACGGCGGACGCGGTCGGAGTGCCACCCGCGCCCTGGCCGTAGAACATCAGTTCGCCGGCGTTCTCCGCCTCGACGAACACGGCGTTGAACGCGCCGCGGACAGCTGCCAGCGGGTGTTCCCGCGGCAGGAGCGTCGGGTGGACACGGACGCTGACACCCTCGTCGCCGGCGTCGTCCGTCAGCTTCTCCGCGATGGCGAGCAGCTTGATGACGAATCCGGCGTCCTTGGCGGCGGCGATGTCCGTCGCGCTCACCTTGGTGATGCCCTCGCAGTACACGTCGTCGAGGGAGAAGCGGGTGTGGAAGGACAGCGCGGCCAGGATCGCCGCCTTGGCCGCGGCGTCGTGACCCTCCACATCGGCGGTCGGATCCGCCTCGGCATATCCGAGACGCTGCGCCTCCGCCAGGGCGTCCTCGAACTGGGCGCCGGTGGAGTCCATCTGGTCCAGGATGAAGTTCGTGGTGCCGTTGACGATGCCGAGCACGCGGGTGATCCGGTCACCGGAGAGGCTGTCGCGGATGGGACGCAGGATCGGGATCGCACCGGCGACGGCGGCCTCGTAGGAGAGCTGCACGCCCGCCTTGTCCGCCTCCTCGTAGAGAGTGGGGCCGTCCTGAGCCAGCAGCGCCTTGTTTCCCGTCACCACGCACGCGCCGTGACGGACAGCGGAGAGGATCAGGCTGCGGGCGGGCTCGATGCCGCCCATCAGCTCGATGACCAGATCGGCGCCGGCCACGAGGGACTCGGAGTCGGTGGTGAAGAGCTCCCGGGGAAGCTCGACGTCACGGGGCGCGTCGATCGTGCGGACGCCGATGCCGACGAGTTCCAACCGGGCGCCGGTGCGGGCCGCCAGCGTGTCCGCGTCCTCGAGAAGGATGCGCGCCACCTGGGATCCGACGTTGCCGCACCCCAGGAGCGCGACCTTGAGGGTCTTGGTCTCATTCACGTCGGTGTTCACAACGTCGGTGTTCACAGCTCTCCGGCTCCCATGTCTCGGTTCAAGAGGTCTTCCTCGGTTTCCCCACGAATGATCCACCGGGCGGTCCCGTCAGAGACCGCGACCACTCCCGGACGTGCCAGGTAGTTGTAGTTGCTCGCGAGTGCCCAGCAGTAGGCACCGGTCCCCGGCACGGCCAGGAGATCACCGGCGCTGACGTCCGAGGGCAGGTAAACATCTTTAACAACAATGTCCCCGCTCTCGCAATGTTTGCCCACCACTCGGGACAACTGAGCGGGCGCGTCCGAGGAACGGCTCGCCAGAGCGGCCGAATAGTCGGCGTCATAAAGCACCGGACGGGCGTTGTCGCTCATGCCGCCATCGACGGACACGTAGCGCCGCGGGTAGGTCCTCTCCGCATCGTCCGGCGCCTCAACCTGGACGGTCTTGCGGGTGCCGACCTCGTACAGCGTGAACGTGGTGCTGCCGACGATCGCCCGCCCGGGCTCGATCGAGATGCGAGGGCACTCGATGGCCAGCTCACGGCAGGTCTCCCCTACGACGCCGGCCAGCGCCTGAGCGATCTCGGACACCGGCCGCGGGGTGTCCACCGGAGTGTAGGCGATCCCGTGGCCTCCCCCGAGATCCATCTCCGGCAGGACGATCCCGTGCTTGCGCTGCATCGCGTCATGGAACCCGAGGAGTTTCCGGGCCGCGACCGCGAAGCCGTCCGCCTCGAAGATCTGCGATCCGATGTGGCAGTGGAGGCCGAGAAGCTCGATGCCGTCCAGCGCCACGGCCGCGTCCACGGCCTGTTCGGCCGCGGACAACGCCGGGTCGATACCGCGCAGTTCCGCGTCCTCCGCGGTGCCCGGCGCCATGGAGAGACCGAACTTCTGGTCCTCGTGGGCCGTGGCGATGAACTCGTGGGTATGCGCGTGCACGCCCGGGGTGAGCCGCAGCATGACCTTGGCGGTCACCTGATGACCGGACTTCTTGGCGTCTTCGGCCCGCCGGCGCTGGACGATGCCGGCCACGCGCTCCAGCTCGTCGATGCTGTCCACCACGATCCGGCCCAGGTTCATGTCCAGGGCGCGGTTGATCTCGGCGGCCGACTTGTTGTTGCCGTGCAGTCCGAGCAGCTCACCGGGGAAACCGGCTCGCTGGGCGACCGCCAGCTCTCCGCCCGAACAGGTGTCAAGGCGGAGACCCTCCTGGCGGACCCACCGTGCGACCTCCACACTCAGGAACGCCTTGCCGGCGTAGTAGACATCCACTCCCCCGCACAGGTCGGCGAAGGCCTCGTTGAAGGCGTCGCGGAAGGCGCGCGCACGAGCCCGGAAGTCGCCTTCGCTGAGGACGAAGAGCGGCGTGCCGAACTGCTCCTGGAGCGCACTGACCGTCACTCCGCCCACCGTGAGTTCTCCGGTGCCGGACCGCTCGACGTCGTGCGCCCAGCTCGGGGCGTGCAAAGCGTTGAGGTCCGACGGGAGCTGCAGCCAGTCGGGGGCCAGCGGGCTGGCCCCTGTCACATCCGCGCCGCTCACTACATGCGCTCCGGGGCGGAGACGCCGAGGAGGGCGAGGCCGTTCGCGAGGACCTGGCTCGTGGCGTCGTTGAGCCACAGGCGGGTGCGGTTGACCGTGGTCACTTCCTCGTCGCCCTGCGGGGTCACGCGGCAGGCGTCATACCAGCGGTGGTACGCCCCGGCGATGACTTCGAGGTGACGGGCGATGCGGTGCGGTTCACGGAGCTCGGCGGCCTTCGCCACGATGGACGGGAAGCTGCCCAGCTGGGACAGCAGCTCGTTCTCGGTGGGATCGGTCAGCAGCGACGCGTCGAACTCGCTCCGGTCCACACCGGCCGCCGCCGCGTTGCGCGCCGTGCCACGGGACCGGGCATGCGCGTACTGCACGTAGAACACGGGGTTCTCGTTGCTGTTCTTCTTGAGGACCTCGGGCTCCAGCGTGATGGGGGAATCCGCGGGGAAGCGAGCCAGCGAATAGCGCACCGCATCCTTGCCGAGCCAGGAGATGAGGTCCTTGAGCTCGATGATGTTGCCCGCGCGCTTGGACAGCTTCGCGCCGTTCACCGACACGAGCTGGCCGATGAGGACCTCGATGTTCTTCTCGGGATCGTCACCGGCGCAGGCCGCGATGGCCTTCAGGCGGTTGACGTAGCCATGGTGGTCGGCGCCGAGCAGGTAGATCTTCTCCTCGAAGCCGCGGTCCCTCTTGGTGAGGTAGTAGGCGGCGTCGGCGGCGAAGTACGTGGGCTCGCCGTTGGCACGGATGAGGACGCGGTCCTTGTCATCCGTGAAGTCCGTGGTGCGCAGCCAGACGGCGCCGTCCTGGTCGAAGACGTGGCCCTGCTCGCGCAGGCGGTCCACCGAGGCTTCGAGCGCGCCGGACTCGTGCAGGGTCCGCTCGGAGAAGTAGACGTCGAAATGCACGTCGAAATCGGCGAGCGTCTGCTTGATGTCCTCAAGCTGCGCCTGGTAGGCGGCCTCGCGGATGATGGGCAGCGCGGCCTCATCGGTCAGCTCGCGGATGGCGGGGTGTTCACGGAGCACCTCGTGGCCCAGGTCCACGATGTACTGGCCGGGGTAGCCTCCTTCCGGCACGTCACGGCCCCGCAGGCGGGACAGCACCGAGTTGGCGAACACGTTCATCTGACTGCCGGCGTCGTTGATGTAGTACTCGGCGGTGACGTCGGCGCCGGCGGCACGGAGCACGCGGGCGATGGAGTCGCCCAGCGCCGCCCAGCGAGTGTGTCCGATGTGCAGCGGGCCGGTCGGGTTGGCGGAGACGAACTCCATGTTGACCGTGTGGCCTGCGAGCGCGTCGTTGTTCCCGTAGGTGGCGCCTGCCTCGACGATGGTGCGTGCCAGCTCGCCGGCGGCGCCGGCGTCCAGGGTGATGTTGATGAAGCCGGGGCCCGCGATGTCCACCGACGCGACGCCGTCCACATCTTCGAGCTTCGCGGCCAGAATGGCGGCGAAGTCGCGGGGCGACAGGCCGGCGCGCTTCCCGAACTGCATGGCGGCGTTGGTGGCCCAGTCACCGTGCTCCCGGTTCTTCGGTCGCTCCACACGGACCTCGGCCTCCAGCGCCTCGGCGGGGAGGTTGATCGAGCCGTCAGCGACGGCGTCCTTCAGGCATGCGGTGATTGCTGCGGAAAGCTGTTCGGGAGTCACCCCTCAATCCTACGGGGAGGGGCCTGCCCGGCGGAAAAGCATGAACCCGCTATGTGGACAGCCCCGGACAGGTCTGTCCACATGGAGCATTCATTCTCAGGAAACTCTGGACATACGCCCAGCAAGCCGAATTACGGTGGAGCCAGCCCCCTGGGTCTCCATCCCTTCTTCCCCTCAGGAGCATCGATGACCACCTCCACTCCTTCTCTGAAGATCCTGGCCGGCACCGCCGCAGGACTCGCCGTGCTGGCCGCGGCCACCGCCTGCGCCCCGGCGAAGCAGGGCACCTCCACCGCCGACGTGTCCCCCACGTCCGGAGCGTCGAGTGCCGCGGGCAGCAGTGGGGCTCCTGCCACCGCCGGCCACTACAAGGACGGCACCTACAGCGCGGACGGACATTACACCTCACCCAACGGCGAAGAGACCGTGGGGGTCACCCTCACTCTCGCCTCCGGCAAGATCAGCGACGTCAAGATCGCCACCCATCCGACCAGCGCGAACACCCAGCTGTTCCAGAACCGGTTCGCCGGGGGCATCAAGGACCTGGTCGTGGGCAAGAGCATCGACCAGCTCGACGTGAGCCGGGTGGCCGGTTCGAGCCTGACCAGCGGCGGGTTCAACGACGCCGTGGAGGCCATCAAGAAGCAGGCGGGCTGAGTTCCCGTATGCCCGTGACGACCAATCCCCTGGAATTCGACGCCATCGGAACGCGGTGGTGGATCAGAGCCGAGGGACTCACCGACCGGATCGAGTCGCGGATCCGGCAGCGGATCGACGAGTTCGACGCCGTGTGGTCCCGGTTCCGCCCGGACTCCGCAGTGGCGCGCTGGGCCGCCGGGCCCGTCGACCCGGACGGCGCCGAGCGGACCCTGACGCTCCCCGCCGAGGCGGCACCCCTGGGACGCCTGTACCGGGAGCTCCATGACTTGAGTGCTGGCTCCGTCACCCCGTTCATCGGCGAATCCCTCGTGCGGCTCGGCTACGACGCCTCCTACTCGCTGACCCCGCATGGACCGGCCGTCGCCGCGCCCGCCTGGGGCCCGGATGCGCGCTGGGAGGACCGCACGGTGACGGCCAGTGGCCCGGTCCTGGTGGACATCGGAGCCGCCGGCAAGGGACTTCTGGTGGACCTCGTCTGCGGGATCCTCGGGGACGCCGGGGTGTCCGACTACCTCGTCGACGCCGGCGGTGACCTCCGGCACTCCGGCCCCGAGGCGGACCGGATCGGGCTGGAGAGCCCGTTCGACGGCAGCCGGGCGATCGGCGTCGTCGCGGTCCATCAGCAGGCGCTCGCGGCCTCCGGGACCGCGCGCCGTGCGTGGGGGCGCGGGCTGCACCACGTGCTGGATGGCCTGACGGGCGAACCCGTGCGGCGAGTGGTGGCAAGCTGGGTTCTGGCACCCGACGCCCTGCAGGCCGACGGGCTCGCCACGGCGCTGTTCTTCGTCCCCGGCCACGAGCTGGCGGCGCGCTATGGCGTCGAGTGGCTGACCGTGCACAGCGATGGGCACGCCGAAGGTTCCGAGTACTTCCTGGAAGGCTTGTTCTGATGTCCGCACTTCTGAGCGTCACGCAGCGTGTGACCCGGCCTCTGGGTCGCCTGTCGATGACCCGCGTGGTCGCGTTGTCCCTCGGCGTCCTGATCGTCTACAGCCTCGTTCTGGACGCCCTCGGCTGGACCGAGTTCGGCGTTCCCGAGCTGTGCCTGCACCTGATGCTCTGCCTTGCGGCGACCGCGCTGTCCAACGGCGCCTGCGCTCTGCTGTTCCGGATGCGCCCCTACTGGGATTCGTCGCTGGTCACTGCGGGACTGCTGTACTTCCTCTTCTGGCCGGCGGCGGGCTTCCGGGAAGGACTGGGCGTGGCCCTGGCCGCCGTGCTGGCCTCCGCGTCGAAATACGCTCTCGCCTGGCGAGGCCGTCATCTGTTCAACCCCGCCGCACTCGGCGCGTTCGTGGTGTCCCTGACCGGCCTCAACGCGGCCACGTGGTGGGTGGGGTCGCCTCTGCTGCTCTGGGCCGTGGTGCCGCTGGGCCTGCTGGTCCTCTACCGGGCCGGGCAGTTCCCGGTGGCCCTGACCTTCCTGGCCGTCTCGCTGCTGACGGCCGTCTCCATCGCCCTGAGCCGCGGGATGCCGGCGGCCGACGTCCCCGCGCTGTGGTTCACCAGTCAGGCCACCGTGTTCTTCGCCTGCTTCATGCTCAGTGAACCGCTCACGCTGCCGCCGCGACGGTGGCAGCGGATCCTGGTGGGCGCCGTGGTGGGATTGCTCTTCAGTCTGCCGTTCTCCCTCCAGCTCGGCGCCGTGATCCTCTCGAACGCCCCGGAGGCCGTCCTGCTGGTGGGCAACATCCTCGCGTTCGCTCTGCGCCCCAAGGGGTCCAGCGTGGTGACGTTCCTCGATCACCGGCCCGTGGGCAAGGACATCACGGAGTTCACGTTCGAGGCCTCGGGCGACGCACGTCTCGCCGCCGGCCAGTATGTGGAACTGACGATTCCGGTGCCGGGCATCGGTTCGTCACGGCGGGTGTTCAGCCCGGTCGCGGCCGGCGACGGCGTCCTCCGTATCGCCACGCGTCTGCCCAGCCAGCCGTCGCCCGCCAAGAAGGCCCTCTATGACCTAGAGACCGGCGCCGCGCTGCGCCTGAGCCGTACGGGGGGCGAGTTCCTGCTCGGCCCGTCGGACCGCCCTGCGCTCCTGGTGGCCGGCGGCATCGGGATCACCCCCTTCGTGGGGATGCTGGACGGCGCACCCGCCGGGTCTCTCCCGGACACGGTGGTCCTCTACTCGGTGCGGGACGTCGACGACGCCGCCTACCTGGGTGCTCTGGCCCGCTCCGGCGCGCGGATCCTGCTGCGGACTTCCGCGCCCCTGCCCGAAGGAACCCGGCTGCCCGACGGCGTCGAGCACGTGGGCAGCGAACGTTTCAGCGCCGCCCGGATCGCCGAATTGGTGCCCGACGCCGCGGGGCGGCACGCGCTCGTGTCCGGCGCCCCGGACTTCGTCACCACCCTTCGGAGTGCCTTGCGCGCCGCGGGCGTCCGACGGGTGAAGAGCGATTCCTTCCTGGGGTACTGACCCTTCCGTGTGAACCGGTCCGCGGTCGGCGCGTCCAGGCCGCGCCGATTTCGCATCCGGAGGTGGATTCCTGCTAAGCTCGAGGACGTTCCGGGGCCACCCCGGGATCCCTGGCCCGCCCTCGTAGCTCAGGGGATAGAGCGTCTGCCTCCGGAGCAGAAGGCCGTAGGTTCGAATCCTATCGAGGGCACCAGATACAGCGAGAGCCCCGGTTCCACGGAACCGGGGCTCTCGTCATCTCCGATCATTTCCAGTCCGGCACGACCAAGCAGTCCGCAAGGCGCCGGCGACCCGGCAGGACCGCGCGATCGGCGCAGCCGGAGCGGCGGAGGTGCGGCAGCTTGCGTCAAGGAGCCCCTCGCCACAACCCCCGCGTCACCCGGCCACAGAGCGCGGGGAAAGCAAGCAGAGCACCTCGGCCACTCCGGCCCCCCCGCGCTGCAGCATTCCATTCAGCCGGGCGATCCGGGACAACTAGACTGATCAGGTCATGCCTCTGAACATCACATACCCCGCCGCGCTCCCCGTCTCCGAACGCCGTGAGGACATCATGGCCGCCATCTCGGAGAACCAGGTGGTCATCGTGGCCGGCGAGACCGGCTCCGGCAAGACCACCCAGCTGCCGAAGATGTGCCTGGAACTGGGCCTGGCCGAGCACGGTCTGATCGGCCACACTCAGCCGCGCCGTCTGGCGGCCCGCACCGTCGCGGAGCGCATCGCGGAGGAACTGGACGTGGAACTCGGCCAGGAAGTGGGCTACCAGGTCCGTTTCACGGGCGAGGTGGGGCCGCAGACCCAGGTCAAGCTCATGACGGACGGCATCCTGCTCGCGGAGATCCAGCGGGACCGCCTGCTGCGGAAGTACAGCGTCATCATCGTGGACGAGGCTCACGAGCGCAGCCTCAACATCGACTTCATCCTCGGATACCTCAAGCGCCTGCTGCCCCAGCGCCCGGATCTGAAGATCATCATCACCTCCGCCACGATCGATCCCGAGCGCTTCGCCCGGCACTTCGGCGGTGAGGACGCCCCGGCGCCGATCGTCGAGGTCTCCGGCCGCACGTACCCCGTGGAGATCCGTTACCGTCCGTTGTCCGAACCGGGCAGCGACGAGGAGCTGGACGACGAGCTCGAAGAGGACCGTGACCCGGTGGACGCGGTCTGCGATGCCGTGGATGAACTCTCCCGGGAGGCCCCCGGCGACATCCTGGTATTCTTCTCCGGCGAGCGCGAGATCCGCGAGGCCGCGGAAGCGCTGCAGGGCCGTCTCCCCCGCAATCCCCGCCTGGCCGACGCCGAGATCCTGCCGCTCTTCGCCCGGCTGAGCCTCGCGGAGCAGCACAAGGTGTTCAACCCGGGACCGCGTCGTCGCATCGTCCTGGCCACCAACGTCGCCGAGACCTCCCTGACCGTTCCCGGCATCAAGTACGTGATCGACACCGGCACCGCCCGCATCTCCCGGTATTCGCACCGGACCAAGGTGCAGCGGCTGCCCATCGAACGCGTCTCCCAGGCATCCGCGAACCAGCGCTCCGGCCGTTGCGGCCGTGTCAGCGACGGCATCGCCATCCGGCTGTACTCGGAGGACGATTTCCTCGGCCGTCCCGAGTTCACCGACCCCGAGATCCTGCGCACCAATCTGGCCGCCGTCATCCTCCAGATGATCGCGATCGGCGTCGCGCGCACGCCGAAGGACGTCGAGGGCTTCCCGTTCGTCGAGTCGCCGGACACGCGCGCGGTCAACGACGGCGTCACCCTCCTGCGGGAGCTCGGAGCCCTTCCGGCGCCCGGCGAGTCGGCCGACGGCGCCCCTTCCGAGGGGACGGGCGCCGAGGGGACCAGAACTGACGGCACCACCCAGGCCGGCCGGCGCGGGCGCGGCGGCGGACGAGGCCGTAGCGAGCGTTCCGGGGGCCGCAAGCCGTCCGGGCTGACCGCCGTCGGGCATCAGCTGGCGCAGCTCCCCGTGGATCCGCGCCTCGGCCGCATGATCGTGGAGGCAGCCCGCCGCGGCTGCGCCCGCGAGGTCATGGTGCTGGCCGCCGCGCTGACCATTCAGGACCCGAGGGAACGGCCCACGGACAAGCAGCAGCAGGCCGCGGAGAAGCACGCCCGCTTCAAGGACGAGAAGAGCGACTTCACCGGCTATCTGAACCTGTGGAACTATCTGCAGGAGAAGCAGCGGGAACTCTCCTCGAGCCAGTTCCGCCGGCTGTGCCGCACCGAGTTCATCAACTATCTGCGCGTCCGGGAGTGGCAGGAGCTCTACGCGCAGCTCCGGCAGCTCGCGAAGCCGCTCGGCATCACGGTGGACAACAGCCGCGACACCGATCCCGTGGGCCTGCACGACGTGATCCACCAGTCGTTGCTGTCCGGTCTGCTCAGCCAGATCGGCCTGTACGACGAGCGCAAGCGCGAATATGCGGGCGCCCGCGGCACCCGCTTCGCCATCTTCCCCGGCTCGGCGCTGTTCAAGAAGTCCCCTGCTTTCGTCATGGCGGCCGAACTGGTTGAGACCAGCCGTCTCTGGGCGCGGGTCGCCGCGGCGTTCGCCCCGGAGTGGGCCGAGCAGGTGGCCCCGCAGCTGGTCAAGCGGACCTTCAGCGAACCGCACTGGTCCTCGAAGTCCGGCTCCGTCATGGCGTACGAGAAGGTCACGCTCTACGGCGTGCCGATCATCCCCAAACGACGGATCAACTACGCCTCGGTGGACCCGGAACTCTGCCGCGAACTGTTCATCCGGCATGCCCTGGTGGACGGCGAGTGGCGCACCCACCACAAGTTCTTCCAGCGCAACCGCGCCCTCCTGCGGGAGGTGGAGGAACTCGAGACCCGCATGCGCCGCCGCGACATCCGGGCGGATGACGAGACGCTGTTCGAGTTCTACGACCAGCGGATCGGCCGCGAAGTCGTCTCCGAGCGGCACTTCGACGCCTGGTGGAAGCAGGCACGCCAGCAGGATCCGGGGCTGCTCGACTTCGACCGCGCCCTCGTCATGAGCGACGACGCCGATGATCTGGACGAGTCCGCCTTCCCCCGGACGTGGCATCAGCAGGGCTTCGAATTCCCGCTGAGCTACGAGTTCCATCCCGTCGCTCCGGGCGCCACGCCGGATCCCTCGGACGGCGCCACCGTCGAGATCCCGACGCTGTTCCTGAACCAGGTGGATCCCGAGCCGTTCCGCTGGCAGATCCCCGGCCAGCGCGTCGAGCTGGTCACCGCCTTGATCAAGTCCATGCCCAAGGCGGTCCGGAAGAACTTCGTCCCGGCGCCGGACGTCGCCCGTCAGGCCGTGACGGCGCTGGAGGCCGACTTCTCCCCCACCGAGGACCGGATCGAGGACGCCCTGGCGCTGACGCTGCGGCGGCTCCGTGGCCAGGTGGTCCCCGAGGGCAGCTTCTCCTGGGACTCCGTGCCGCCACATCTGCGCATGAGCTTCCGCGTGGTGGACGCGAAGGGCAAGGTCCTCGGGGAGAGCAAGGACCTCGGCGCGCTCCAGGACGAACTCGCCCCCGCCACACGCCGCGCCATTGCGGAGAGCCTGGGCGCCACGCCCAAGTCCGTGAACGGCACGCCGGGTCGCGCTGCCCAGGCCGGGGGGAAGGGCGCCGCCGGTGCCCGCACTCCGGACGGCTCGACGAAGGCGGGCGCCCAGCCGGGCCTGCACGCCTCGGGCATCGCGGAGCTGAGCGGACTCAAGGACTGGGCCACGCTGACCGCCGCGAGCGGCGGCGTGATCCAGCGCAGCGTGAGCCGGCAGTTCGGTGGCCACACGGTCACGGGGTACCCGGCGCTCGTGGACGAGGGCGCCACGGTCGGCCTGCGCGTGTTCCAGACCGCGGAACGCCAGGAGGCCGCCATGCGGGCCGGTGTCATCCGCCTGCTCGCCCTGAAGATCCCCGCCCCGGACCGCTACGTCCTGGAGCATCTGAGCAACACCGAGAAACTGACGTTCAGCCAGAACCCGCACGGCAGCGTGAGCGAGCTGATCGCGGACTGCGCCCAGGCCGCGATCGACAAGCTCGTGCCGGCCCAGCTCCCGTGGGACGCCAAGGCGTTCGACGCGCTCTACGAGCAGGTGCGGGCCGAGCTCATCGACACGGTGTTCACGGTGACCGCGGTGGTCGAGCGCATCCTCGCCAGCGCCCGCCGCATCGAGAAGCAGCTCAAGGGCAGCACGAGCCTGGCCCTCATCAGCGCCCTGAACGACGAGAAGAGCCATCTGTCCCAGCTCGTGTACCGAGGGTTCGTGGCACAGACGGGTTACCAGCAGCTCGCGCAGCTGCCTCGGTACCTGAAGGCCATCGAACGCCGACTCGAGAAGCTGCCGACGAACGTCCAGCGCGACGCCAACAACATGGCCGTCGTCCAGCGCCTGGAGGACGAGTACGACGACGCCGTGGCGGCACTCCGCTCGGGCGAAGGACCCGGCCCCGAGTTGACCCATGTGCGCTGGATGCTGGAGGAGTTGCGGGTCAGCCTGTTCGCCGTCGAGCTCGGCACGCAGTATTCGGTGAGTGAGAAGCGGATCCGCGTCGCACTGAACAAGGCCCTCGCACCCTGACCTTCCTCACCCTGACCCTCCGCACCGGACGTCATGGAAGCCAGGATGCGGCCCGGTCAAATAAACTTGGATGGTCCGCCCATCCGCAACCTAAGGACTCCATATGAAGCTCAGCTTCCCTGCGCCGAACGCCGGCACTGAAATTCTCGGCCTCGGCCATGCCCAGCCGGAACGGGTCATGGACAACCATGAACTCGAGGGGATGATGGAGACCTCCGACGAATGGATCCGTCAGCGGACCGGCATCGTCACCCGGCACATCGCCGGTGAGGAGGAGACGGTCAAGGACCTGGCCATCCCCGCGGCCCGCATGGCCCTGGAGGACTCCGGGATCGCCGCCGAGCAGATCGACCTGGTCATCGTGGCCACCACCACCGCGGCGGAACGCTCCCCCAACACGGCCGGCCGCGTGGCACAGGCTCTGGGGCTCGGCAACGCCAAGCGTGGCCCGGGCATCATCGACATCAACACGGCCTGTTCGGGCTTCGAGTACGCGCTCGGCCTGGCGGACCAGTCGATCCGCTCCGGCACCGCGAGCCACGCCCTCGTCCTGGGGGCCGAGACGCTCTCCAAGGTCACGGACTGGACCGACCGCAGCACCGCCGTGCTCACCGCCGACGGCGCGGGCGCCATGGTGATCGGCGCGACCGACGAGCCGCGCATCGGCCCCGTGGTGTGGGGCTCCAAGGGCGACCTCGCCGACGCCGTGCTGATCGCGCCGCCCACCAACAAGTTCTGGCAGAACGGCCGTGAGGTGCTCCGCTGGGCGCTCAAGGATGCGGAGAAACACGCCCGCGCCGCCGTCGAGCGCGCCGGGCTGCAGATGGAGGACATCGAGGTCCTTGTGACGCACCAGGCGAATCTGCGCATCATCGAGCCCATGGCACAGGTCCTCGGCCTCACCGACAAGGTGGTGGTGACGGACGTGACCGAGTCCGGCAACACGTCCGCCGCGAGCGTCCCCCTCGGCTACAGCAAGTGGTGGCACGCGGGCAAGATCCCGTCCGACGTCCCGGCCCTGCTCTTCGGCTTCGGCGGCGGCTTCACGTTCGCGGGCATGGTCGCCATGACCCCGCGCAAGAAGTAACAGCCCTCCCCGCATCGACCGCTCCACAGGATGCTGGAATCCCCGGAAAACCGGGGAGATGCGCGTCCTGTGGAGCGGTCGATGGGTTTAAGGCCTCACGCCTCCGGGACGAACTCGGCGTAGCCCGCCGCACGCAGGCCCTCGCGGATCTTCTCCGCGTTGGCTTCCAGCTCCGCGGGATCCGGGTCGGTGTCCACCGCGGCGAAGTCGTAATCCTTCATCGAGTTCGACGGCCACACGTGCACGTGCAGGTGGTCGATCTCGTAGCCGGCCACCAGGAGGCCTGCCCGCTCCGAGCCGAAGGCCTCCACCTGGACCTTGCCGATCCGCTGGGCCACGATCATGGCCTTCGCGAGGGTCTCCGGCGAGGCGTCGGTCCAGCGGTCGACCTCCTCCACCGGGACGACGAGGGTGTGGCCGGGGGCCAGCGGGCCGATCGAGAGGAAGGCGACCACCTCCGGGTCGCGCCAGACGAACCGTCCGGGGATGTCGCCGTTGATGATCTTGGTGAAGAGCGTGCTCACGCGTCTGCTTCCTTCCCTGCGGGCTGCAATGTGCTGTTGTCCAGGACAAAACGGTACTTCACGTCACCGGCCACCATCCGGTCGAAGGCCTGGTTGACCTGCTCCGCGCCGACCAGTTCGATGTCGCTCGTGAGCGAGTGCTCCGCGCAGAAATCGAGCATCTCCTGGGTCTCCGCGATCCCGCCGATCAGAGACCCCGCGTAGGCCGCCCGCTTGCGGATGAGCAGTCCGGGGTCCACGGGAGGCATCTCGCCGGACGGGAGGCCGAGCTGATAGATCACGCCGTCCCGCCGGAGGGTCCGCAGCAGGGCGTTGAGATCATGCGGCGCCGCGACGGTGTCGATGATGACGTCCACGGAGTCCGAGGCGTCCCGCATCTGTTCCTCGTCGCGGGAGTTGACCACGCGGTCCGCGCCGAGCGCGGCCGCCGCCTGCCGCTTCGACTCCAAGGTGGTGAAGACCGTGACCGTGGCGCCCATGGCCTTGGCCAGCTTCACGGCCATGTGGCCGAGCCCGCCCAGCCCGACGACGCCGACGTCGTCGCCTGCCTCGACGCCGGCATGGCGCAGGGGCGAGTACGTCGTGATCCCCGCGCAGAGCAGCGGCGCCGCAGCGGCGGGGTCGAGGGATTCGGGCACGCGCAGCACGTAGTTCCGGTCCACCACGACGGTCCGCGCGTAGCCGCCCTGGGTCCGCTCGTTCCCGTGCCGCACATCAGTGGCCCCGTAGGTCCCCACCATGCCGCGGGAGCAGTACTGCTCCAGGCCGTCCTCGCAGGCCTCGCACTCCCGGCAGGAGTCCACCATGCACCCCACGCCCACACGGTCCCCGACGGCGAAGTCCGTGACCGCGGGCCCCACGCGCAGGACCCGGCCCACGATCTCGTGGCCGGGGACCAGCGGATAGTTCGCGCTCCCCCACTCGCCACGGGTCGAGTGGACGTCCGAATGGCACAGGCCGCAGAACTCGATCAGGATCTCGACGTCGTCGGGAGCCGGGGCCCTCCGCGCCAGCGTGACCGGTTCCAGGCCGCCCTCCGCCGAGCGGGCGCCGAGGGCCGCGACCAGCCGCCCTTCGTCGTCGCGCGGATCGCCGAGCGGGGAGTCGAGATCGGGAAGAGGCCTGCCCAGCGGAGGGGGCACGGGACGTCCGGGAGTCATACCCGAAACGCTACCGCCCGGGGCACGCGGCTGACCAGACGGCCGGTCAGGAGGCGCGGCGGGATGACCGGGATGCCACCATGGAGGCATGTCACGCCCCTTCACGCTGACCCAGCTGCGCTACTTCGCGGTCGTCGCCGAACTCCAGAACATGACGGCCGCCGCGCAGGCCCTGAACATCTCACAGCCCGCCCTGTCCACGGCGATGGCGCAGCTCCAGTCCGCCCTGCAGACCCAATTGCTGGTCCGCCAGCGGCCGCGCGGGGTGCGACTCACGGCGAGTGGACGTCAGCTCGCCCAGGACCTCAAACCGATCCTCGAGCAGGCCGATTCACTCTACGAGTCCGTCAACGGCATGTCCGCCTCCCTCAGCGGCGAACTGAAACTCGGGGTCTTCGCACCGCTCGCACCGTTCCGCCTCCCGACCATCCTGCAGGCGTTCGAAGCCGAACACCCCGAGGTGTCGGTGTCGATCGTGGAGGCCGACCTCGCCCGCCTCCAGGAGGTGCTGCTCCGCGGCGAGTGCGACGTCGCGCTGATGTACGGGCTCGGGCTCGGCTCCGGCTTCACCTTCGAAGTGCTGGAACGGATCCCGCCGCACGTCCTCGTCTACGCGGACCACCCGCTCGCCGTCGCCGGTCGGAGCCGGATCGCGCTGCGCGAGCTGAAGGACGATCCGGCGATCGTGCTGGATCTCCCGCACAGCCGCGAATACTACGAACGGCTGTACCGGAGCGCCGGGATCAGCCCGCGGGTGCGTCACCGCTTCTCGGGCTACGAGACGGTGCGCTCTTTCGTCGCCAAGGGCCACGGTTACGCCGTCCTCAATCAGCGCCTCCACAATGACCGCACGTATTCCGGCGGCCGGGTCGTCGCCCTGGAACTGAGCGATGACTTCCCTCCCATCGAGGTGATGCTGGTGCGCCCCGCAGGAGTGCAGGCCACGCGCCGCGCCCTCGCGTTCGAGGAGACCTGCCGGCTCATCTATGGACGGGCCGGCTCACCCGACTCATAAAGGAAATCTATAAGAGGACTAAAAACAATCAATTAGACAGATGTGATCCGCGCCACTGATCGTTGATGGCAAGTCCTTCAAAGGAGATCCCCATGGTCCTGAAGCACGCCGTCGACCTCACCGGAACCCCCTCCGGGAGCACCACGGAACCCCCAGCCCCCACCATCACAGCCGCAGCCACCGCCGCAGCCGGCAAGAGCACCGTCATGCAGCGGCGGGTCCTCCTCGGAGGAAGCGTCGGCCAGTTCATCGAGTTCTACGATTTCACCCTGTACGGCCTCACCGCCGTCATCTTCTCCCAGTTGTTCTTCCCGAGCGGAAATCCGGTGGTCGGCCTGCTCGCCACCTTCGCGACCTTCGGCGTCGCCTTCGTGGTGCGGCCCCTGGGCGGCCTGTTCTTCGGCGCGCTCGGCGACCGCATCGGACGCCGCCGGGTCCTCACCATCACGCTCATGGCGATCGGCGGGGCCACGGCCCTGATGGGCATGCTGCCGGGCTATGCGCAGATCGGCCCGTGGGCGCCCGCGCTGCTCGTGCTGTGCCGGCTCATCCAGGGGTTCTCGGCCGGCGGCGAATCCGTGGGAGCGCCGTCCTTCGTCTTCGAGCACGCCCCCGTGCGCAAGCGGGCCTTCTGGCTCAACATCACCATCGCCGCGACGGCCCTCCCCTCCGTGGTGGCCGGCGGCATGATCCTTCTGCTCAGCCGCTCCCTGCCCGACGAGGCGTTCACTTCCTGGGGCTGGCGCCTGCCGTTCCTGCTGGCGCTGCCACTGGCCCTGGTCGGGGTGTGGATCCGCAGCCGGACCGAGGAGAGCGAAGCGTTCCACCAGGCACGCGCCGAACGGGACCCCGAGTTCAGCCCCGTCCGCGCCGCGTTCCGCGAGAACGGTCTCCGCATGGTGCAGGTCATCATCGTCATGGGCCTGACGGCCATGGGCTTCTACTTCCTCTCCGCCTACTTCGTCTCCTACGTCCAGACCGCGGGGCACCTCACGCGGGAACAGTCCCTTCTGGTGAACGCCTCTGCCCTGGCCCTGTACGCGATCCTGCTCCCGTTCGGCGGACGGCTCAGCGACCGGTTCGGCCGGAAGCCCCTGCTCATCGCGGGGGCCGCCGCGCTCGCCGTCCTGTCGGTGCCGAGCTTCGCCCTCGTCACGAGCGGCGACACGATGCTCGCCCTCCTGGGCCAGTCCCTCTTCGTGGTGGCCCTCTGCGTCTACGGCGGCGGCTGCTACACCTTCTTCGTCGAGATCTTCACGACCAGGACACGTTTCACCTCGGCCGCCGTCAGTTACAACGTCGCCTACGCCCTCTTCGGCGGCACGGCGCCGTTCATCGGCACAGCCCTGGTCGGAGCGAGCGGCGTGCCCTTCATGCCGGGCGTGTACATGGCGGCGGCCGCCGCCGTCGTGCTCCTGCTGCTTCTGTTCACCAAGGTCCCCGAGACCCGCGGGCGCCTCGGCTGACTCACCTTCCTTCACGCCTTCACGACAAAGGAGAAGCTCATGAATGCTTCCGAATTCCTCAGCGACTTCCACCACGTGGCGACCATCGGCGCGACGCCGCGCCACGGCGTCGAACGCCAGGCCGCGACCGACACCGACCGCCAGACCCGTGACTGGTTCGCCGGCGCCATCCGCGACGCCGGGTGGGAGCTCCGCGTGGACGGCATCGGCAATATGTTCGGCCTGCTCGAATGGACTCCCGGCGCCCCGTACATCCTGCTGGGCTCGCATCTGGACAGCCAGCCACTCGCCGGCCGCTTCGATGGCGCCTACGGTGTCCTCGCCGCGCTGCATGCCGCCAAGGCGCTCGACGCCGAAGTGTCCGCGTCCGGCGAGCGCCCCCGGTTCAATCTCGCGGTGGTCAACTGGTTCAACGAGGAAGGCAGCCGCTTCGCCCCGAGTATCATGGGCAGCTCCGTCTTCGCGGGGCTCTTCGAACGGGATGAGATGCTCCGGGTCCGCGACGTGGAGGGCACGGCAGTCCGCCAGGCGCTGGACATGATCGGGTACCTCGGCACGGACGAGGGTCCGGACGTGGCCGGATACGCCGAGATCCACATCGAGCAGGGCCGCATCCTGGAGCGCGAGGGGCACACGATCGGCTTGGTCGACTCGAGCTGGTACACCCAGAAACTGGACATCGAGGTGCTGGGCGAACAGTCCCACACCGGGGCCACCGCCATGGCGGACCGGCACGACGCCCTCGTGGCGGCAGCCAAGATCATCCTCCAGGTGCACGACGTGACGGGCGACTTCCCGGAGGAGGCGCTGGTCTCCTCCGTGGGGCAGCTGACCCTGGAGCCCAACTCCCCCATCGTCGTGGCACGGAGGGTTCACCTCGTGGCCGATCTGCGCTCCGGCGATCCCGCGATCGTGGCGGCGGCCCGGGAGAGTCTTCTCCGGGACATCGACCGGCTGGCCCGGGAGCACGACCTCACCATCACCGTGAAGGACTTCGACATCCGCCCGATCCGCCGTTTCCCGGAGAACGGTCTGGAACTCTCCGAGAAGGTCGCGGCGAATCTCGGCCTGTCCGCCCGCCGCATCCAGACGATGGCCGGTCATGATTCGGTGGCGCTCAACACGATGACCCCCACGGTGATGCTGTTCATCCCGAGCGTGGACGGCGTCTCGCATTGCGAGCGCGAGTTCTCCACGGACGCCGACATGACCGCCGGCCTCGCCATGCTCACCGGGGTGGCCCGCGAACTCGTCTCCGGGGCCCTCTCGTGACGGGCGGCTCCGCCGAACTGCACCGGCTGGACGCCACCACGGCACTCCGCCTCTTCCGGAGCCGGGAGCTCTCCCCGGTCGAGCTGATGGAAGCGCTGATCACACGCATCGAGGACGTCGACGACGCCGTCAACGCCCTCAGCGAAAGGCTCTTCGACACGGCGCTCGCCTCCGCCCGGGAGGCCGCCGACCGCTACGCCCGAGGGCGCGGCATCACCCCGCTGCTCGGCCTTCCCGTGGCGGCGAAGGAGAAGCACGGGATTGCCGGCCACACCCTGTCGCAGGGGCTGGTGGCCCACCGGGATGTGATCGCGGAGCATGACCACCCCGTCATCGAACGGATCCGCGCGGCCGGCGGTATCGTCCACGCCCGGACGACCACCCCTGAGTACAGCTGCGCCACCGTCACCCACAGCCCGCTCTGGGGAGTCACCCGGAACCCGTGGAACCCGCGGTACTCACCCGGCGGGTCGTCCGGCGGGGCGGGGGCCGCGCTGGCCGCGGGGATGTCGCCGCTCGCCACGGCGTCGGACATCGCCGGCTCCACCCGCCTCCCGGCCTCCTTCACGGGCACGGTCGGATTCAAGGCGCCCTACGGGAGGATTCCGGGGCTGGCGCCCCTGGCCGCGGACCACTACCGCGGCGACGGACCCATGGCCCGGACCGTGGCGGACACGGCGCTCCTCGCCTCCGTCCTGGCGGGCCGGCACCCCGGTGATCACGCCACGCTCGCGGACCCTCCGCCCCTGCTGAGTCTCCCGGGCTCGGCGGTGGACGCGGTCCGGGGCCGCCGCATCGCGCTGTGCGTGCGGCTCGGTGACTACCCCGTGGAACCCGACGTCGAGGCCAACACCCGCGAGGTCGCAGCGGCACTGCGGGCCGCCGGCGCCGTGGTGGAGGAGGTCTCCCTGCCGTGGACCACGGAAGAGATCAGTCGGACCATGTTCACGCATTTCGGCCATCTCCTGGGACCGGCCATGGAGGACGACACGGCCGGCTCGGAGCACCTCCTGGCGCCGTACACCCGGCGGTTCATGGCGGACGCACGTGCCGCCGCGGCCCGGGACCGTCTCCTCGACGGGATCCGCGCCGAGGCACGGATCCAGGCCCAGCTCGCCGAGGCCATGGCCGGCTTCGACGCGCTGCTCTGTCCCGCCTCCGCCGTCGCCGCGCTGGAAGCCGACGGCCTGTACCTCGACGGCATCGACGTGAACGGGGTCCACCTGGAGCACTACTGGCAGGCTCACATGACCGGGCCGTTCAACATCGCCAACCGCTGCCCGGTGCTCGCGGTGCCGAGCGGGATGGCCACGTGCGGCATCCCCACGGGGGTGCAGATCGTGGGTCATCCCTTCGACGACGCGACCGTGTTCTCCCTGGGCGCGGCCCTCGAGGAACTGCGCCCCTGGAGCCATCGCACCCCGTCGTTCGGCCTCAGCCGGGTCTGACGGAGCCGCCCGGCCCGCTTCATTCCCCCGTGGCGACCTCGCGGGAGGCGTCGTGGGACCACTGGGAGAACGAACCGGGATACAGCGTGGCGTCGATGCCCGCGAGCGCCAGAGCCGCCACTTCGTGCGCCGCCGTGACGCCGGAACCGCAGTAGACGGCCACGCGGCTGCCGGGCTCGACGCCGAGGCCCGCGAAGCGCTCCCGCAGCGCCTCCGGCTCGAGGAACAGCCCATCTTCGTCGACGTTCTCAGTGGTGGGTGCGCTGACCGCGCCCGGGATGTGGCCCGCTCGGGGGTCGATGGGCTCCGTCTCGCCGCGGAATCGCTCGCCGGCGCGCGCGTCCAGGAGGATGCCGTCAGCGGGCCACTCGGCGGCCTGATCGATCGTGATCGCGGCGTCGTCCGCCAGCGGCCGGAGCGTGACGTTCCCCGCGGGGAGGACCACTTCGTCCTTCTCGATCGGGAAATCCTCCTGGACCCAGGCCATGAGCCCGCCGTCGAGGATGCGCGTGTCCGCATGGCCGTGCGCTCGCAGCAGCCACCAGGCACGCGCGGCCGCCATGGACCCCGAGTTGTCATAGACCACGACCGTGTCGCCGTCGTTGATGCCCCAGCGCCGCGCCGCGGCCTGGAAGCTCTCCAGATCGGGCAGCGGGTGACGGCCGTCCTCCGGACTGGCAGGACCCGCCAGATCGGTCTCCATGTCCACGAACACGGCGGCCGGCAGGTGGCCCATGAGGTACTTCTCCCGGCCCAGCGGATCGCCCAGCTTCCACCGGACGTCGAGCAGGACGAGCTTGTCCGGGTCCAGATCGTGGACGTCGGCAGGGGCGATGGTCACGGGGAATTCTTGGTCCATGAGGCACACTCTATGCCCGTCGACGCGCTCTCCGGCAACACCCCACCACAGGCTGAACAGGGCGGGAACCGATTCCGGAGGCACGTCCGCCACGCCGACGAGGAGGCGCCCGCCCAGTAGGCTAGTGCCCGTGAGCGCAGCAGATTTCCCGCAGGTGGTCCGTTCCGGCGAACGGGCCTGGGCCGACGAAGCCATCCGGATCATCACGGCGGAGGCCAACCGTTCCGCCGACACCCACCTGTACAGCGTGCCGCTTCCGGAGCAGTGGGGCATCGAGCTGTTCATCAAGGATGAATCCACGCACCGCTCCGGCAGCCTGAAGCACCGGCTCGCGCGCTCGCTCTTCCTCTTCGGCCTGGTGAATGGCTGGATCGGGCCGGGGACCACCATCGTGGAGGCCAGCAGCGGCAGCACGGCCGTCTCCGAAGCCTATTTCGCACGGCTGCTCGGCCTGCCCTTCATCGCGGTCATGGCGCGTAGCACGAGCGAGGAGAAGATCCGCCTCATCGAGGACTTCGGCGGCTCGTGCCTGCTGGTGGACCACCCCGGCGAGGTCTACTCGACCGCGGAGGAGGTCGCCCGGACCACCGGCGGCCACTACATGGATCAGTTCACCTACGCCGAACGGGCCACCGACTGGCGCGGCAACAACAACATCGCCGAATCGATCTTCCAGCAGATGTCGCGGGAGAAGCATCCGGTCCCGGAATGGATCGTCGTGGGCGCCGGGACCGGCGGCACGAGCGCCACGATCGGGCGCTACCTGCGGTACCACCGGCACCCGTCGAAGCTCGCCGTGGTGGACCCGGAGAACTCCGCGTTCTACCCCTCCTGGCGGGACGGGGATCCGGAGCTCACCACCGGGATGCCGTCCCGCATCGAGGGGATCGGCCGTCCGCGCGTGGAACCGAGCTTCGTCCCGGCCGTCATCGATGCCATGATCCCGATCCCGGACGCGGCGTCCATCGCGGCGATGCGTCACCTCAAGCGCTACGCGAACCTCGACGCCGGCCCCTCCACGGGCACGAACCTCTGGGGCGTGTGGCAGCTCATCGCCGGCATGGTCGCGCGCGGCGAACAGGGCAGCGTGGTGACTCTCATGTGCGACCCGGGGAACCGCTACGCCTGCAGCCACCAGAGCGACGCGTGGCTCGCCGGCAAGGGCCTGGACCCTTCGCCGCACGAGCGCACGATCGAACGCTTCCTCGACACGGGGGTGTGGGAGCCGTTCGCGGAATGATCCGCAGGGGCGCCGTCCCTCCCGTTGCGTGCTCAGTGGTTGTTGTGTGCTCAGTAGTTGCGGGTTCCAGGCGGGATCACCCGCATCTACTGAGCACACAACGGAGGACAGTTCTTATCCGAGGTCGCGAGTGTCTCCCGGATCGAGGTGCTCGTAGCTCGTGCCGTAGAGGCCGCCCAGCCGGGTGACATGGCCCTCCAGCATGGACAGGCCCGCGGGGTTGAGCAGCGCCTCGTGGATGTTGAACGCACGGCGTGCCCGGACGCTGATGACGAAGTCGACCACTTCCTGGATCTTGGACCACGGCGCGTGCACCGGCACGAGCAGCGTGTCCACCTCGACCCCTGACGGCACCGTGAAGCTGTCACCCGGGTGGAACAGCGTCCCGTCCACGAGGTATCCGGTGTTGGCCACGAGCGGCACGAGCGGGTGGATGAGCGCGTGCTGACTGCCGAAGCCCCGCACCGAGTAACCGGCCACGACGACGTCGAGTCCGTCCCCGGCGTCGTGCACCCGGCCGTCCGGGTCGGCGGCGCCCGCTGCCGCGGCCTCCTGCCGCAAGGTTCCCGCGATCCCGGCCGGCGCATACACGACCAGGTCCGGCGAACTCACGAGCGCCGAGACGACGGCCGGCACGTCCACGTGGTCCGCGTGCTCGTGGGTGATGAGGATGGCGTGGGCCCCCTCGAGAGCGGGTCCGGTCTCCGAGAACGACCCCGGATCGATGACCAGGGTGCGGGGCCCCTCAGGGGTCTCCTTGTCGAGGCGGACGCAGGAATGGGTGTACTTGGTCAGCTGCATGACCTCAGGGTACGCCTGCAGGCTGTCACGGCATCGGCGAATCCGGCACCCTCACAGCATCTCCAGCGGAACCTTGCGGGTGGGAGCCGGGAACGCGGCGTCGATGCGGCCCAGTTCGGCGGCACTGAGCTCCAGACCGGCGGCGGCCGCATTGTCACGGACATGCTCGACAGTGGACGCCTTCGGGATGGCGATGACGTCCCCGGAGCGGATCGCCCAGGCGAGGAGCACCTGCGCCACACTCACGCCGCGTTCCTCCGCGATGTCCCCGAGCGTGGGGTCGTCCAGCAGACGGCCCTGTTCGATCGGCGAGTACGCCATCGTCTTCACCGGGCTGGAGAGCCGCGCCTGCGCCGGGAACAGGTCGAACTCGGGGCCGCGCCGCGAGGGGTTGTAGAGCACCTGGTTCACCGCGGGGGCGCTCGGGAAGCGGTCCAGCGCGTCGGCGTCGAAGTTGCTGATCCCCCACGCGCCGATCAGCCCGCGCCGGATCAGCTCCTCGAAACCTTCGACGGTCTCCTCCACCGGGTGGGAGCCGGGCCAGTGGAGCAGGTACAGATCGATCCAGTCGGTTCCGAGCACCTCGAGGGACCGTTCGCAGGCCTGCACGGTCCCTCGCCGCGAGGCGTTGCAGGGAAGGACTTTGTCCACCAAGTACACCCGGTCCCGGACCGGGGCGATGGCCTCCCCCACCAGGTCCTCCGAGCGCCCGTCGCCATACATCTCCGCCGTGTCCACCAGGGTCAGGCCGAGGTCGATCCCCTCCCGCAGCGTGGCGATCTCGGCGTCGCGGCGCCAGGGGTCGTCCCCCACGAACCAGGTGCCCTGACCCAGCGCAGGCAGAACGGTGCCATCGGACAGCGTGACGGTTTTCAAAGCGGCCATGGCAGTGAAGCCTACTGCGTGAACCACCGTGGTGTGCTGGGAACCCGATTGTTGCCATTCCCCCTCAGCCGGACACCCTGTGCCGAACGCCCGAGGCGAACCTCTCACCGCCCCGGGGTCCGATGGGACTAATCCCCGCCTGCTCCTTGTTAAACTGAATGTTCAGGACAGGACAACCAGGAGAGTAGTCGTGGAGCAGAGTTCAGAGGCCCGCGTGCAGACGAGGGTGACCAAACAGCGTCTCGCAGTGGACGCCGCCCTGGACCAACTAGAGGACTTCGTCAGCACGCAGGAGCTCCACCGTTCCCTGCAGGACTCCGGCGTGTCCGTCTCCCTGGCCACCACCTACCGCATCCTGCAGTCCATGGCGGATGAGGGCGCCGTCGACGTCCTCCGCAGCACCGACGGCGAAGCCGTCTACCGCCGCTGCGAGGCCGACAGCCATCACCACCACCTGCTCTGCCGCCGCTGCGGCAAGGCCGTGGAGATCGAGGCGCCCGCCGTCGAGGCCTGGGCCGCGAAGATGGCCGCCGAGCACGGCTTCACCGCCGTCACTCACACGGTCGAGATCATGGGGTTGTGCGCCGAATGCTCCCAGTCCTCTGGGACCACAGCACCACAGGGATGAGCAGGAGGGCCAGCACCCCGCCCGCGATCGTGACAGCGGAGTAATCCCCCGCAGCCATCACCACACCGGCCATCGCGCTTCCGCCTGCTCCTGACAAGGCGACCAGAACGTCGACGCCGCCCTGCACCCGTGCGCGGCTGTCCGGCTCGGTGGCGTCCACCAGCAGAGCGGTCGCCGTGATGAGGCCGAAGTTCCAGCCGAGACCCAGCAAGGCCAGCGCGAGCAGGAGCAGCCCCAGGGAGTCACTCGGGGCGAGCGTCGCCAGGACGGCCGACGCCACCAGCACGAGCCCGCCGGCGCACGCCATCCAGACCCTGCCGATCCGGTCGACGAGCCAGCCCGTGACGAGCGACGGCAGGTACATCGCGCCGATGTGGACGCCGATCACGAGCCCGACCTCACCCAGACCGTGGTGGTGCGCCCGCATGTGCACCGGGGTCATGGTCATGATCGCGGTCATGGTCACCTGGGTGAGCACCATGATGAGCGCGGCCAGAGCGACGCCGTGGCGCGCGGGCTTCTTCTCCGGCGCCGCTCCCGCGGCGCCCGGCGTCGGCGACTCCGCGTCCTCCGGAACCGCCGCGTCCTCCGCCTCCCGCCGCAGCTGGTGGGCCAGGCGGTACGGATCGGGCCTCAGCAGGACCCAGAGCACGAGGCCGGCCGCCGCATAGGCCACCGCGGCCAGCAGGAACGGACCCGAGAGGACCGGCAGCCCCCAGGACCCGGCCAGCGTGCCGAGCGGCTCCACCAGGTTGGGACCCGCCACCGCGCCCAGGGTGGTGGACACCAGGGCGATGCTCACGGCCCGGCCGCGCTGATCGGCGGTCGCCAGATCGGTCCCGGCGTAACGGGCCTGGAGGTTCGTGGCGGAGCCGCCGCCGTACAGGAACAGTGAGACGAAGAGCAGCACCGGGTTCCACAGGATCGCGGCCAGCACCACGCCGGCCGCGCCCAGGGCGCCCGCGCCGAAGCCGAACGCCAGCCCGGGCCTCCGGCCGAAGCGCTGCGTCGTCCGGCCCACCAGGTAGGCCGCCAGGGCGGAACCCAGGGTGAAGAGCGCCGTCGGCAGCCCGGCGACGCCGTCGCTGCCGAGCATCTCCTGCGCCAGAAGAGCGCCCACCGTGATGCCGGCCGCGAGCCCCGCGCCGCCCAGGACCTGACTGATCACGACGACGGCGAGGGTCCGCCGCTGCACGCGCGCCCGGTCGCCGTCGTCCGTCAGCGTGCGGGCCGGGGCCGCCGACGGCTCAGGCACGTGCCTCGACCTCGACGCGGCGCCCGTTGCGGCCCTTCCGTTTGCGCCAGGACCCGATGCCCCAGCACACGAGATAGATGAGGAACGAGATGGTCGTGACGTAGGGGCTGATCGGGATGCGCCCGGCCAGAGCCAGGAGGATGCCGCCCACGGTGGAGGTCGTGGCGAAGACGACGCTCAGCAGCACCACGAGCGCCGGGGAACCCGTGACCTTGAAGGCGGCGGCCGCCGGGGTGATGAGCAGGGCCAGGACCAGCAGAGCGCCCACCACCTGGATGGACAGGGCCACGGAGACGCCGAGGATCAGCATGAAGGCCATGGACAAGCCCTTGACCGGCACGCCACGGGCCTCGGCCACCTCGGGGTCGTCACTGGCGAAGTTGAGCGGCCGCCACAGCACCACGAGCGCCACCATCACGAGGGCGGCGGTCACGGCGAGCATCTGGAGCTGCACGGCGTCCACGGAGACGATCTGCCCCGTGAGCAGGGAGAACTTGTTCGCTGCTCGGCCTTCGTAGAGCGAGAGGAACAGGATGCCGAGGCCGAGCCCGAAGGGCATGAGCACCCCGATGAGGGAGTTCTTCTCGCGGGCTCTCAGACCCATCACGCCCAGGAGCAGGGCCGCGGCCACGGAGCCGAGCAGCGAGCCGAACACCACGTCCGCCCCGATCAGCAGGGCGAAGGAGGCGCCGGCGAAGGACAGCTCGGAGATGCCGTGCACTGCGAAGGAGAGGTCCCGCTTGACCACGAACACGCCGACCAGCCCACCGAGCACACCCAGGACCGCCCCGGCCCAGAGGGAGTTCTGGAGCAGGGCCAGCAGTTCGCCGTAGTTCTCGAAGTTGAAGATGGCGCTCAGAACGGAGTTGAAGTCCACTTACTCGCTCTCCTGTTCGTGGTGCACCTGTTCGGGGATGCCCGAGACCATCAGCCGGTCGCCGGACCGGATCACTTCCACATGACCCTGGTACAGCTCGGACAGGGTCTCGGTGTTCATGACCTCGTCAGGGGTGCCGATGCAGAATCGTCCTCCGGCCAGGTAAAGAACCTTGTCCACATAGGGCAGCACAGGGTTGAGTTCGTGGGTCACGAACACCACGGCGGAGCCCTCATCACGGCACTGACGGTTGACCAGTTCGCTCACGATGTTCTGGTGGCGCGGGTCCAGGGAGAGCAGCGGCTCGTCACAGAGCAGGATGGCGGGATCCGCGGCGAGCGCCTGCGCGATCCTCAGGCGCTGCTGTTCGCCGCCGGAGAGCTGGCCCACCGGGACTTTGGCGTAGTCGGAGGCCCCGACGTGGGCGAGCAGCTCATCGACCTTGCGATGGACTCCGCGCCGTTCCAGCCGGACGCCCCAGCGGTGCCCGTCGACGCCGAGCGCCACGAGATCTCGCGCCCGCAGGGCGGTGTCCGGGGCGAAGGACTTCTGCTGGGGCACGTAGCCCACGCGTTCCTTGGGGACCCGGCTCTCCAGCGTTCCGGCGGTCAGCGGGAGGAGCCCCAGCAGGACGCGGAGCAGCGAGCTCTTGCCGCTGCCGTTGGCGCCGAGGACGGCGAGGAATTCGCCCGCCTTGAGGTCCAGGTCCAGGTCCTCCCAGAGGACGCGCTGACCGAAGCCGAGCCCGGCCCCCCTGAGTGACATCAGGGAGGCCGGGGCCGGGTGCATCGTTTTCTCGTTCATGTTCTCCCTGAGCACGGGACGATGGAGGGTGCGCAGCGGCGCACCACTCTCACTTTAGCCCCGGACCTTCTCCACGGCCTTCTGGACGGCGTTCACGTTGTCCGACATCCAGCTCAGGTAGTCCTTGCCGTCCGGGAGGGTCTCCGTGAAGGACACGACCGGCGCTCCGGCGTCCGTGGCGGCCTTCTTCACCGCTTCGGTCTGCGGGCCGGAGGTCTGCTCGTTGTAGGCGAGGAAGGCGGCCTTCTTCGAGGAGAAGAGCTTGAGAGTCTCGTCGAGCACGGAGGCCGGGACGTCATGACCCTCCTCCACGGCGCTCGTGAACTCCTCCGGGGTGACGTTGTGCAGGCCCGCCGCCTCAAGGAGGTAGAGCGGCACCGGCTCGGTGACCGCCACATCCACATGGCTGCCCTTCGTCAGTTTCTCCAGGGTCTGCTGGTAGTCGCCGAGGCGGGAGGTGAAGGCGTCCGCGTTGTGCTTGAACTCCGCCGCCGACGCCGGGGCCAGCGCGCTCAGCCGCTGCTCCACCTGGGCCGCGACCTTCTGCATGGCCGGGAAGTTGTACCAGACGTGCTCGTTGAAGGAGCCGTGGTCATGATCGTGCCCGTGGTCGTCCGCCGCGGAGGCGCTCGGAGCCGGGCTCTCGGCGCTCTCCTGCTGGAGGCCGGAGACGGTCACCGCGTTGATGACATTGGCAGGGTCGAGCTTGGCGTCGGCCACCATGCCGTCCATGAAGCTGTCATAGCCTCCGCCGTTCACCACGACGAGACCGGCCTTGGAGACCTTGAGGCGATCCTGCGCCGTGGCCTCGTAGGAGTGGGGGTCCTGGCTGATCTTGGAGACGATCGATTCGACTGTCACCTTGTCGCCGCCGATGGCCTTGACGAGGCTGCCGTAGGCGCTCGTGGACGCGACGACGGTGATCTCACCGGACTTGGCGCTCTCCGTGCCCGCGGCGCTGCTGCCGGGGGTGGAGCAGGCGGCGACGCCGAGGAGGACGACGCCGGACAGCGCGGTCAGGGACAAGGTCGTCTTACGGAACTGCACGTTCTTTCGGGACTGCACGGGCACCTCTGGTTCAGGCTGGGGGAAGGTTGCTTCCCCCAGCCTAGACCTAAATGAGAATCATTTCCATTTAAGGGCGGAACTCACTGATCCTCAGGCGTCCGCTGACTCTCCCAGTACCGCACGGCGTCCTTCGCCTGCGTCTCGTCCTGGATCTCCCCCACGAGTTCCTCGATGACGTCTTCGAGGAAGAGGACGCCCAGGGTGTGCCCCTGTCCGTCCACCACCCGGGCCACGTGGGACCCGCTCTTCTGCATCCGGGCCAGCACGTCCTCGATCTCCATCTCCGGGTCGATGTTCACCAGCGAACGCTGGCGGACCACGGCGATGGGCTGGTCGTACTGGGACTCCGGGATGGAGATGACGTCCTTGATGTGGAGATACCCGGACAGCTCCCCCTCGTCATCCTTGAGCAGGATGCGGGAGTACCCGGTCCTGGCGACCATCCGCTCGAACTGCTGCGGGGTGGCGTCCTCACTGAGCGTGGCCAGGCGGTCCAGCGGGACCATGACCTGGGAGGCGCGGCGCTCGGAGAACTCCAGCGCCCCGGTGAGCAGGCCGGCGTCGTCCTCCACGAGGCCGTGCCGCGTGGATTCGTGGACGATCGACTGCACCTCCTCGAGCGTGAAGGTCGAGGTCACCTCGTCCTTCGGCTCCACGCGCATGAGCTTCAGCACGTGGTTGGCGCACCAATTCAGCGTGGCCACGACCGGACGGAGCATGGTCGCCAGTGCCGCCAGCACGGGGGCCAGCAGCAGGGCCGCCTTGTCCGCGGCGGACACCGAGATGTTCTTCGGCACCATCTCGCCGAAGGTCACGTGCAGGAAGGTCACCACGATCAGTGCCGCGGCGAACGCCAGCGCGCCGGCGAGCGTCTCCGGAATGCCGAGATGCTCCAGCGGCTCCGCGATCAGGTGGTGGATGGCCGGTTCGGCCACCTGCAGGATGAGCAGCGAACACACCGTGATGCCGAGCTGCGCACAGGCGAGCATGAGCGAGACCTGTTCCATGGCCTTCAGGGTGGTGGCCGCGCGTCGCGACCCCGCCTCGGCCAAGGGCTCGATCTGGCTGCGCCGCGCGGACATGATGGCGAACTCCGCCGCCACGAAGAACGCGTTGCCGAGCAGCAGCACCACCAGCCAGAGGATTCCCATCCAGTCACTCATGGCGCTCCCCCTCCGCGGTCTCCTCGTCACGGGGCAGGAAGGCGAGCCGGTCCACCCGGCGTCCGTCCATCCGCACCACGCGCAGTTCGCCGCCGTGGACCGCCACGTGATCGCCGGCCACCGGGATGCGTCCCAGGCTGCTCATCACGAAGCCACCCACCGTTTCATACGAACCGTCCTCGGGGATCACGAGGCCCTTGATCTGAGCCCCGACCTCGTCCGGACGCAGCAGGCCGGGGAAGAACCACCGGCCGTCGGCGCCCTGGAGCACGCCCGGCCTCCGCCGGTCATGCTCGTCGGCGACCTCGCCCACGATCTCCTCGACCAGGTCCTCCAGCGTCACGACGCCGGCGGTGCCACCGTACTCGTCCAGCACCACGGCCAGCTGCATGTTGGAGGCGCGCAGCTCGGCGATCAGATCGTCCAGCGGGATGGTCTCCGGAACCCGGAACACCTCGGTCATGAGGGATCCGACCTCCAGCTCGGCGCGCTTGGCCGTCGGCACGGCCACGGCCTTCTTGATGTGCACCACTCCCCTGATGTCGTCCACGGACTCTCCGGTGACGGGGAAGCGGGAATAGCCGGTGGCGCGGGCCGCGTCGACGACGGCGGTCACCGGCTCCACCGCGTCCAGCGTCTCCATGCGGAAACGCGGGGTCATGACATCGGCCGCGGTCTTGTCGGAGAAGCGCAGGGTCCGCGCCAGGAACTCGGCGGTGCCGGGATCCAGCGTCCCCATCTCCGCGGAACGGCGCACGAGCGACGCGAGCTCGTCCGGGGTGCGCGCGCCGGAGATCTCCTCCTTGGCCTCCAGGCCGAAGATGCCGAGCACTTTGTTGGAGAAGCCGTTGAGGACGATGATCGCGGGCTTGAAGATCATGGTGAACACCAGCTGCGGGCGTGCCACCGCCTTGCCGACCGCCATCGCCTGAGCGATCGCGAGGTTCTTCGGCACCAGCTCGCCCAAAATCATGGAGAACACGGTGGCGGCGATCATCGCGATCACGAGGGACACCGGCGTCGGATCGGCGAGGCCGAGCCCCCGGAGGGGTTCCTTCAGCAGGCTGCCGACCGACGGTTCCAGCACGTAGCCCGTGAGGAGCGTGGTCAGGGTGATGCCCAGCTGACAGCTGGAGAGCTGAGTGGAAAGGGACTTCAGGCAGGCCAGCAGGGGTTTCGCGGCCTCGTCACCGTCGTCGACGGCGGCCTGGACCTGCGCCTGGTCGAGCGCCACGAGGGAGAACTCCACGGCCACGAAGAAGCCGGTGCCGAAGATCAGCAGGATGCCGAAGACGAGGAAGAGCCATTCCATGGAGCGTGGTCACCCCCTCGACTGGCAGCGGTCAGTCCGCGGGTGGGTGGATGGGCATGGGATCGGGGTCTGCCGGCTGGATCGGACGCCGCGGGGGCAGCATGGCTGCGGCGGCGTCGGGAGCGTCCAGGCCGGCACCTGGAATGACTGTCCATAAGAAGACCAGTCTATCCAGAGGCGGGCCCGAATGGCACGCAAACTTTTACGCTCTGTAGATTAGCCCTCAGCAAGCGTCGTCACTAGACTGGCAAAGGTCTGGGTTCACGCAACCCGGCACTGGACCAGGCCGGCACCGAGGCCGGCTCTCATTCCAGCGGGCAAACAAAAATGGAAGAGGCGTATCACGTGCCAGAGCAGCCAAACCACCGTCTACCCGAAGAGTTCGGCGGAAATGAGTGGCTTGTAGATGAGCTCTACGAGCAGTTTCTGAAAGACAAGAACTCTGTGGACTCCAAGTGGTGGTCTGTCTTCGAGAACTACGGTTCAGGCAACCCGGCCCCGTCGACGCAGACTCAGGTGCTGCCGACCGTGGCCACGGCGACCAAGACCGCCACTGCGACCGAGGCCCCCGCCTCCCCTGCTCCCGCGACGGCGCCGCCCGCCGCCGCTGCACCGGCGCCTGCCGCTCCGGCACCCTCCGCCCCGGCCCAGGAAAGCCCCGCCGCACCCGCGCCCAAGGCCCCGCCGCGCGTCGTCGCGAAGGACGGCAACCGCACCACGGCCACCGCGCCCATCCCCGCCCAGCTGCCCAAGAGCGCTCCCGCGGAGTCCGGTCCGCAGGAAGAGAACGTGGTCCAGGTCCTCCGCGGCCCGGCGAAGGCCATCGCGGCCAACATGGTCACCAGCCTCGAGGTCCCCACGGCGACCAGTGTGCGCGCCGTCCCGGCCAAGCTCCTGATCGACAACCGCGTGGTCATCAACAACCACCTGGCCCGCGCCCGTGGCGGCAAGGTCTCCTTCACGCACCTCATCGGCTTCGCCGTGGTCAAGGCGCTCAAGCAGTTCCCCTCCATGAACGTCACCTACGACGTGCAGGACGGCAAGCCGGTCGCGGTCGAGAACGCCCACGTGAACTTCGGCATCGCGATCGACATGCCCCGGCCCGACGGCAGCCGCCTGCTCGTGGTGCCGAACATCAAGAAGGCCGAGACCCTGCGGTTCGCCGAGTTCTGGCGCACCTATGAGGACCTCATCAAGCGCGCCCGCAACGGCAAGCTGACCGCTGACGACCACTCCGGCACCACGGTCTCCCTGACCAACCCGGGCGGCATCGGAACGGTGCACTCGGTCCCGCGTCTGTCCAAGGGCCAGGCCGCGATCATCGGCGTCGGCGCTCTCGAGTACCCGGCCGAGTTCCAGGGTTCCAGCGAGAAGAAGCTCGCCGAGATGGCCGTGGGCAAGATCATCACCCTGACCTCCACCTATGACCACCGCGTCATCCAGGGCGCCGGTTCCGGCGAATTCCTGCGGATCGTCCACCAGCTCCTGCTGGGCGAGCAGAACTTCTACGACGAGATCTTCGAAGAGCTCCGCATCCCGTACGAGCCCGTGCGCTGGAGCCCGGACGTCCAGGTCGACCCGGCCGACGAGATCAACAAGGTCGCCCGCATCCAGCAGCTCATCCACTCCTACCGCGTGCGCGGCCACCTCATGGCGGACACCGATCCGCTCGAGTATGTCCAGCGCAAGCACCCGGACCTGGATGTGCTCAACCACGGCCTGACCCTCTGGGACCTGGACCGCGAGTGGCCCACCGGCGGCTTCGGCGGCAAGCAGTTCCTGAAGTTCCGCACGATCCTCGGCGTCCTCCGCGACGCCTACTGCCGCACCACCGGCATCGAGTACATGCACATCCAGGATCCCGAGGAACGCCAGTGGTTCCAGGATGAGCTGGAGCACCCGTACTCCAAGCCGAGCCGCGAGGAGCAGCTGCGCATCGTCTCCCGCCTGAACGCCGCGGAGGCCTTCGAGACCTTCCTTCAGACCAAGTTCGTCGGGCAGAAGCGCTTCTCGCTGGAGGGCGGCGAGTCCCTCATCCCGCTGCTGGACGCCATCATCTCGGACGCCGCGGACAAGGGCCTCGACGAGGTCGCGATCGGCATGGCCCACCGTGGCCGCCTCAACGTGCTGACCAACATCGCCGGCAAGACCTACGCCCAGGTGTTCCGCGAGTTCGAAGGCACGCAGGACCCGCGCAGCGTCCAGGGATCCGGTGACGTGAAGTACCACCTCGGCACCGAGGGCACCTTCACCTCCGAGTCGGGCAACACCACGAAGGTGTACCTGGCCGCCAACCCGTCCCACCTGGAGGCCGTGGACTCGGTGCTGGAAGGCATCGTCCGCGCCAAGCAGGATCTGCTCGACCAGGGCACCGCCTTCCCGGTCCTGCCCATCCTGGTCCACGGCGACGCGGCCTTCGCGGGCCAGGGCGTGGTGGCGGAGACGCTCAATCTGTCCCAGCTGCGCGGCTACCGCACCGGTGGCACCATCCACGTGATCGTGAACAACCAGGTCGGCTTCACCACGTCGCCATCCTCCTCTCGGTCCTCCACGTACTCCACGGACGTCGCCAAGATGATCCAGGCTCCGGTGTTCCACGTGAACGGCGACGACCCGGAGGCCGTGGTCCGCGTGGCGCAGCTCGCCTTCGAGTTCCGCGAGCGGTTCCACAAGGACGTCGTGATCGACATGGTCTGCTACCGCCGCCGCGGTCACAACGAGGGGGACGACCCCTCGATGACCCAGCCGCTCATGTACAACCTGATCGAAGCCAAGCGCAGCGTCCGCAAGCTGTACACCGAGGCCCTGATCGGCCGTGGCGACATCACCGAGGAAGAAGCCGAGCAGCTGCTGCGCGACTACCAGGAGCGCCTGGAGCGCGTCTTCGCGGAGACCCACGCCGCCCAGACCTCCCCGATCCCGGTCATCACCTCGGATTCCGCGGCCGTGTCCGGCATCGAACGGCCCATGGCGCAGCGCAACGACGGCATGGTCAACACGCCGAGCACCACCGCGATCAGCGCACAGACCCTCGCCCACATCGGCAAGGCCTTCCTCAACATCCCCGAGGGCTTCACCGTCCACCCCAAGCTCAAGCAGCTGCTCGAGAAGCGTGCGCAGATGTCCGTCGACGGCGGCATCGACTGGGGCTTCGGCGAGATCGCGGCCTTCGGCTCGCTCGTCATGGAGGGCGTCCCCGTCCGTCTGACCGGCCAGGATTCCCGCCGCGGCACGTTCGTGCAGCGTCACGCGGTGTTCCACGACCGCAAGACGGGCAAGGAATGGGCCCCGCTGGACAGCCTCTCCGAGGACCAGGCCAAGCTCTGGATCTACGACTCGCTGCTCTCCGAATACGCGGCCATGGGCTTCGAATACGGCTACTCGGTCGAGCGTCCGGACGCCCTCGTCATGTGGGAGGCGCAGTTCGGTGACTTCGTGAACGGCGCTCAGACCGTGATCGACGAGTTCATCTCCTCCGCCGAGCAGAAGTGGGGCCAGCGCTCCTCGCTCGTCCTCATGCTGCCCCACGGCTACGAGGGTCAGGGCCCGGACCACTCCTCGGCCCGCATCGAGCGCTTCCTGCAGATGTGCGCGGAGAACAACATGGTGGTGGCGGAGCCGACGACCGCGGCGAACCACTTCCACCTGCTGCGCCGCCACGCCTACAGCCGCCCGCACAAGCCGCTGATCGTCTTCACCCCGAAGCAGCTCCTCCGTCTGAAGGGTGCCGCCAGCTCGGTGAGCGACTTCACCACGGGCGGCTTCCAGCCGGTGATCGGCGATCACGCCGAGCTGGATCCGGCAGCCGTGAAGCGTGTCATCCTGGTCGCAGGACGCCTGTACTACGACCTGCTGGCCAACCGCGACAAGGCCCAGGACACCAGCACGGCGATCGTCCGCGTCGAGCAGCTCTACCCGCTGCCCGAAGAGGAGATCCGCGCGGAGCTGGCGAAGTACCCGAACGCCGATGTGGTCTGGGCCCAGGACGAGCCCGCCAACCAGGGTCCGTGGAGCTTCATGGCCCTGAACCTGGTGCCGTCCCTGGACCGCCCGGTCCGCCTGGTCAGCCGCCGTGCCTCCGCCTCGACCGCTGCCGGCACCGGCAAGCGGCACGCGGCCGAGAACGCACTGCTCCTGCAGCAGGCCTTCGACCACCGCGCCTGACCCGGCCGACGCGCCGTCGTCGTCATGTCCTGCGACTGACGACGACGGCGGCGCGTCGCGGCTCACAGACGCCCGTCACCTGCGCTTCGTGGCACAGGCGGCGGGCGTCTGTCGTTTAATGGAGTGGGGACGCTGCGCCGGACACGGCGCTTCAGCTGCGCGAAAGGACATTGTGGAGGACAGGAAACTTCGAATCGCCGCGATCGGCGATGAACTGCTGGCAGGACTCGGGGACCCCCGCGCGCTGGGCTGGTACGGACGGGTCCTGGCGCGCACGCCGCGAGACCAGTTCGCCCTGGAGAGCTATTCGCTCCCCTGTCCCGAAGAGGGCACCGAGGGCCTGTCCGCGCGCTGGGCGGATGAGACGGGCCGCCGTTTCGGTCAGGGTTACGAGAACCGCCTGGTGATCGGCCTCTCCGGACGTGACATCGATTTCGGGCTCTCCACCGCGCGCAGCCGCCTGAATCTGGCGAACATCCTGGATCACGCGTCGCAGGCGAGCGTCTCCGTCTTCGTGGTGGGTCCTCCGCCCAGCCTCGACCCTGCCAAGAACCGGCGTCTGGCCGAACTCAACACGGCGTTCGCGGACGTGACCACCCGCCGGCACCACTTGTATGTCGACACGTTCGCTCCGCTGCTCAATCACGAGCAGTGGCGCAACGATCTCGCAGCGAACGCCGGCGCTCCCGGCCAGGCCGGCTACGGCCTGATGGCCTGGCTCGTCCTGCACCGCGGCTGGTTCCAGTGGCTCAACATCGCGGAGCCCACGGACTGACCCCCTCCCGCTTCCCACACTGAGTGCTCAGTTGTTGCGGGTGTCGAACGCCGACACCCGCAACAACTGAGCACTCAGTACGTTTAAGGAACCTCTTGACTCGCGATATATCGCGATATATCGTGAAATCACAAACGCGATATATCGCAAGATTCGAGGAGGAGAACATGGCAGAGGAACGCTGGTCCGTCACCGGTCCACAGACGATCGACATTGAAGGCGTGACGTCCCTGAAGCTCGGCATCGTGCACGGGCGCTTCGACGTGGTCACCCACGAGGACAGCATCACCCGCATCGAGGTGTCCGAGATCTCCGGGGATCCCCTCGACGTCAGCTTCAATGCCGGACGGCTCGAGGTCCGGCACCAGGAGCCGGGCCCCCAGGGCTGGTTCAAGAACGTCATGAACACCGTGACCCAGTCCCAGGAGAACTCGGTCACCATCAGCATCGCGGTGCCCGCGGGCATCCAGGTGGATGCATCCACCGTCGCCGGCGGCGGCCTGGTCTCCGGGACCACGGCCAAGACCTCCCTCAACACGGTGTCCGGTGACGTGGTGGCCGATCAGACCGCCTCCCACCTGGACGTGAACTCGGTCAGCGGCGAAGCGATCATCCGCAATCACCGCGGCAGCCTGTCCGTGAACACCGTGTCCGGAGCTGTCACGGCCACCGGCGCCCTCAACCACGTCCGGCTCAACAACGTCAGCGGCGAGATCCTCCTGGACGTCTCCGAGGACACCCAGGACATCGGCGCGAACACCGTCTCGGGCGACATGACCATCCGGCTCCCCCACACCGTGGGCGTCGACCTGAAGGCGAAGACCGGCTCCGGCCAGGTCATCATCGACACGCAGCGCTACATGCCCGTCAAGAACACCGTGGCCACGATCGTCGGCCCGGAGGAGCATCTCCTGGTGCTCCGCACCAACTCCGTGTCCGGCGACGTCTCGGTGGTCCACGCCCCGGCAGAGGAAGGAGCACGGTAATGCCCCCCGTCTTCGCCCACGGCGCCTTGCGCCTCTACCTTCTGGCCCTGCTGGAGGACGGCGCCAAGCACGGCTACGACCTTATCAAGGCCCTGAGCGACCGCTTCAACGGGACCTACTCCCCCAGCGCCGGAACCATCTATCCTCGGCTCGCGAAGCTCGAGGAGGAAGGACTCGTCAGCACCCAGGTGGACGGACGGCGCACGAGCTACAGCCTGACCGACGCCGGCCGGCGCGAACTCGAGAGCCGCCGGGAGGAGCTGTCCGGGGTCGAGAACGACATCTCGGCGTCCGTCCGGCGCCTGGCGGACACCCTCCGGGAGGACATCGGGAGCAATATGCGCTCCCTCCGCGAGGAACTGGCCTCCACCACCCGCCAGGCCCGCGCCGAGGCCGCGCATCACGGGTATGTGAAGCCGGGAACTTCCGCATCGCAGGCCCGGGCCACCGCACTCAGTCAGGCCGCGGAACAGCTCATCACAGGCTTCCGGTCGGAGCTCCTGATGCTGGTGAGGCTCCGCAAGGCGCATGGCGAGCTGACCGAGAGTGAGCTGGAATCCCTGCGCACGATCCTGGACAGGGCCCGCGCGGAGGCGAAGGAGCTCTTCAGGAATTGATCCCACCCGGAATCCGCGTGGCGGACCGACGCGTCGGGCCCTGGAACCGCGATGGTTCCAGGGCCCGACTGTTCAGCGTCACGCTGAGATGATCTGCCGCACCGGGCGGCAGTCAGTCTCAGGTGTTGGGGCGCTTGCCGTGGTTGGCACCGCCACGCTTACGATCACGACGCTTGCGTGCACGCTTGCTCATAGCTGGACTCCTTCTGTTCTCGACTCTCAAAGAGCTGCCCTCAAGTCTCCCATATGGAGGGGACCGGAGCGAAACCGCGCCGTCGGCGCAGGGTGAGGGCCGACGTCGGGCGTTCAGGGTGTGAGCAGGCGTTCGGCACGCTCACGCCACTCAGCGCTTGGCCGGGACCTTGTCCGGGTGGAGCTGCCGGGCCAGTTCGTAGGTGAGCTCATTCGACTCGGCCACGAGCGGGACCGGTGCGCTGCGGGCAGTGCGACCGCTGTACGCCTTGCCCTTGGTGCCGACGGCGAGGCTCAGGTTCTGCAGATCGTTCGGTGCGTTCAGGGTGCCCACCGCATTGTCCTTGTTGATGTCCTGCCTCACGGTGCCCGCGTTGATGGCGCCGTTCCAGTTCCAGTCGATCGCAGCGTCGGCCCGGGCCTGATGCCGCGTGCCGTTCGTCCACCAGTACAGCTGGTTGCCCGCCGCCGCAGCGCCGAGACCGGCCGCCTCGTTGAGGGCCGCCTCATTCAAGCTGATCTGCGAGCGGGTGGAGTACCCGAAGTAGGCCCCACCGGCGGTCTGCGGGACTCCCGTGAGCTGGTACGAGTAGTTCATGATGCTCAGGTAGTTCGGCTTGTTGTTGACGTTGTCGGCGCCGCCGTGCGTCAGGCCGAGGTTGTGCCCGAGCTCGTGGATGAAGGTGCCCACGCGGGTGTCGCTGCTGGCGTTGCCCCAGTAGCGGGGTCCCACCGTCACCAGGAGCTCCAGCCCGTTGATCCAGGCCTGTCCCGAGGACGAGCTGTTGCCGTAGCTGTCCCCGAACACCGCGTAGTGGAAGACATTGGCACGGTTCGCATCGGAGTACTGCTGGCGGAGCGTGCGGACCTCGTCCACTCCGCTCAGGTTCTGCTTGTAGGGGATCTCATTGCCGCCGCCCAGGTCGTAGGCCGCTCCACGTGCTGATCCCGCGTCGAGGTGGATCGACACGCCCGTCGTGCCGTCGGGGTTGTTGACGGGAAGGTCGGCGAAGCCCTGCCGGATCCTGTCGAGCTCCGCGGTGGAGGGCAGGAGGCCGGGCATGTAGTCCAGCTCGACGAAGAGGTCCGCCCGGTGGGGGTCGGCCCCCAGCGCGGGGAGGTCGAGGTCGATGACCCCGTCCCCGTTCGTGTCGACGCCGTTGGTCTCCCAGGCGTCGGGCAGGCCGTCGCCGTCGGAGTCCGTCGCGGTCGGGGTGATGGCCGCCTGCGCCGGGCTGGCGGGAAGCAGCACACCGAAGAGCCCCAGACCCAGGGTCAGGGCGCCCGCGGAGGCCGCGCTCACGATCTTGTTTCTCATGGTGGTCACCTTTCAGGGTGGAGGTGCGAGGACCACAGGACGCCCGGGCCGGTTCGGCCGGGCTGTGATCACTTCCACAAGACCAGATCGTCACAGCCCCCTTCAATGACTGTTACAGAAAAAGTTAAACATTTAACAACGGACGACTGCCTTCTCACGGCCGAGTCGCAGGGCAGCGAGAAGCCCCCGCGCCCATCCCAGAGGACGGGCACGGGGGCTTCCCTCGACATCAGGCGCGGCCGGCGCGCGGCACCCGGAGATTCACGGGATCAAGCGCGTGCGGCGTGGATCCTCTCCAGGATGCTCTGCTTGAGCTGATCCGGAGCGGCCTCCGTGCAGGAACGCTTCACCATGGAGCGGATCATGCACTCGAGGTCATGCTGCTCCAGGCAGTTGGGGCAGTTCGCCAGGTGATCCTTGATCTCCTCCACGTCGGCGCGGGGCAGCGCGCCGTCGAGGTATTCGTAGATGCGTTCAATACGGGCGTCTTCGCAATCGCCCAGGCCTTGGCAGTCTTTCATTTCGCTTTCTCCACTGGTGCCGTGTCAGCTGCGGTGCGCCGCACGCCGATCCCCCGCTCAGCCGCGTACTCCGCCAGCATCTCGCGGAGCATCCGGCGTCCACGGTGCAGGCGGGACATGACCGTCCCGATCGGGGTGTTCATGATTTCTGAAATCTCTTTGTAGGCGAAGCCTTCGACGTCGGCGAAGTACACCGCCAGCCGGAACTCCTCCGGAATGGCCTGCAGGGCCCGCTTGACGTCCGAGTCCGGCAGGTGGTCCAGGGCTTCCGTCTCTGCGGAGCGGAGGCCGGTCGACGTATGGGACTCCGCCCGCGCGAGCTGCCAGTCCTCGATCGTCTCGCCATGAGACTGCAGGGGCTCGCGCTGGCGCTTGCGGTAGAGGTTGATGTACGTGTTGGTCAGGATGCGGTACAGCCAGGCCTTCAGATTGGTTCCGGGCTTGTACTGGTGGAAGGCCGAGAACGCCTTGGTGTAGGCCTCCTGCACCAGATCCTCAGCATCGGCGGGGTTCCGGGCCATGCGCATGGCCGCCGAATACAGCTGGTCCACGTACTGCATGGCGTCCCGCTCGAAACGGGCCCGTCGCTGGTCATCACTTTCGGACGCGACGTCCACCGCACTGCTGTCCGAGGCGGACCGCCCCGTTGCTTCTTCGTCCGTCGTCCGGGCCGCGGCGGCTCCGGACCCGGGGTTCTCCGATTCCGTGGTGTTCATCGCGTCCCAGTCTAGCCCCGCAGGCAGCGCCGGAACCCGGGAGCCACCGGCCCGGACCACGGGTGCTGCCGGGCGATCCAAGACCACGGGCATGGGCACTCCTGAAACATCCTCCGCACGAGGCTTCTCCTCGTGTCATCACTGCTTCGGACAACCGCTGCCGCGGCGCAATTATTCCGCAAAGATGCAAGACTAGAGATAGTCCGGGCGCTCCTGTCCCGCGACCCACCAGGTGAACCATCTCTCCAGGAGGTCTCGTGTCCGTGGTTCGATTCCTTGCCCGCCCGCTCCTCGCCAGCAGCTTCATCGCTGACGGCATCCACAAGATCAAGAAGGCGCAGGATCCCACCGTCCGGCCCGCCGTGCTGGCGCGCCGCGTGGCGGACACCCTGCCTGTGGAACTCGGAGACGCTTTCCTGAACCGCGCCGCCGGTGGCGCGCAGCTCGGCGCCGGCGCGCTCTTCGCGCTCGGCAAGCTGCCGCGGCTCGCCGCCCTGGTGCTCGCCGCCTCCGCCGCGTGCACCACTGCCCTCGAGTACCGCGCCGCCGACGCGACCACCAAAGAGGGCCGCGCGGCCCGCCGCAGTCAGCTGCTGAAGAACCTCTCGCTCAACGGCGCCGCACTGCTCGCCGTGGTGGACACCGCGGGCAAGCCGAGCCTCGTCTGGCGTGTGCAGCACCGGCCCGAGGGTGGCGCCGGCGCCGCCAAGGGAGACTGATTCGTGCCGCAGCAAGTCCCCGCCGCTCAGCCCTGGGCGGCTCCCCTGGCCCCCGGACCGGTCGACGCGACCGTCTCCGTGCCGGGTTCCAAGTCCCTCACCAACCGCTACCTGGTGCTGGCCGCGCTGGCGGACGGCCCTTCCCGGCTCCGCGCACCTCTGCACTCCCGCGACTCGGCTCTGATGATCGCGGCCCTGCGCGGCCTGGGCGCCACCGTGGAGGAGGTGGCCGGGGACGGGTCCTTCGGTCCCGATCTGCTCATCACGCCGATCCCCCAGGACGCCCCCGCCTCACCGGTGAGCGTGGACTGCGGGCTCGCCGGGACGGTCATGCGGTTCGTCCCCCCACTGGCGGCCCTGCGCCGGGGTGACACCCATTTCGACGGAGACCCCCACGCCCGTCAGCGCCCCATGGGCGCGATCATCCAGGCGCTCTCGGCGCTCGGCATCACTTTGACGTCCGACGACGGCGGCGCCCCGGCGTCGCTCCCCTTCACCGTGCGCGGCGAGGGCTCCGTCCCGGGCGGCCACGTGATCATCGACGCGAGCGGCAGCAGCCAGTTCGTCTCGGCCCTCCTCCTGGTGGGCGCCCGCTTCAAGGACGGGCTCCACATCGAGCACGCCGGGAAGCCGGTGCCCAGCCTGGACCACATCCGGATGACGGTCGAGGTCCTCCGGTCGCTCGGTGTCACGGTGGACGACTCCGTGCCGGATCACTGGTTCGTCTCGCCGGGTCCCATCAGCGCCTTCGACGTGCGGATCGAGCAAGACCTCAGCAACGCGGGTCCGTTCCTCGCCGCGGCGCTCGTCACGGGCGGCACGGTCCGCGTGCCGCACTGGCCGAGTCCCACCACGCAGGTCGGCGACCTCTGGCGTGACATCCTCCCCCGGATGGGCGCCACGGTCACCCTGGACGGCACCACGCTCGTGGTACAGGGCGGGCCCCGCATCCTGGGCGGCGACTTCGCGGACACGAGTGAGCTGGCGCCCACGGTGGCCGCGCTGTGTGCCCTGGCCGACTCGCCGTCGCGCCTGAGCGGCATCGCGCACCTTCGCGGGCACGAGACCAACCGGCTCGAAGCCCTCGTCACGGAGATCCGCCGCATGGGCGGTGACGCCGAGGAGACCGCCGACGGCCTGATCATCCGGCCCGCCGCCCTGCACGGCGCCGTGCTGGACAGCTATGCGGACCACCGCATGGCCACCGCGGGCGCGATCTGGGGTCTGGCCGTGCCGGACACCTTCGTGGAGGACATCGCCACCACCGCCAAGACCATGCCTGACTTCCCCGCGCTCTGGAGCGCCATGCTGAACGGCGCCTCCGGCAGCACGGGAGCGACCACGGCCCCCGGAACCCAGGCGGTCTCCTGACGTGGGGCGTGGAAACTCTGCGCGGTCGCTGTCCTCGTGGGATGAATCCGACGTCCGGCTCCGGCCGAGCAAACGTGGCTCCCGGCCCCGCACCAAGGACCGCCCGAGCCATTCGGACGCGGTGATCGGGCGGATCATCACGGTGGACCGCGGTCGCTACACCGCCGTGCTGGATGAAGGCACACCGCAGGAGCGCACCATCATCGCCGCCCGAGCCAAGGAGCTCCGGCGCAATCCGGTGGTGGTCGGTGATTTCGTGGCGCTGGTGGGCGATGTCTCGGGCGATCCGGACACGCTGGCACGGCTTGTCCGGATCGAACCCCGGAAGACCCTCTTGCGGCGCAGCGCGGACGACACCGATCCGGTGGAGCGCGTCGTCGTCGCCAATGCGGACAAGCTCGTGGTCGTGGTCGCGGCCGCGAACCCCGAGCCCCGCACCGGCTTCATCGACCGCGCCCTCGTGGCGGCCTACGACGCCGGGATCGAGCCCATCCTGCTCATCACCAAGGCCGATGTGAAGGACCCCGCCGAACTGCTGGCGAACTATCAGGCCCTGGACCTCAAAGTCATCATCAGCCGCACCACGGAGGCCGGCGCGAGCGGCATCGACGCCCGGAGCGCCGACGGCGGCTCCGCCTCGCTGCTCGGCACCGCCGTCGAGGAGCTCCGAGAGGAGCTCGACGGCTCCGTGAGCGTCCTCCTGGGGCACTCCGGCGTCGGCAAGTCGACCATGGTCAACGCCCTCACCGGTTCCGAACGGGCCACCGGCCAGGTCAACGCGGTCACGGGACGTGGCCGCCACACCTCCAGCTCCGCCCTGGCACTTCAGATGCCGGGGGCGCGCCCCGGGACGTGGATCGTGGACACGCCCGGTGTCCGGTCATTCGGCCTCGCGCTCGTGGATCCCGAACGCATCCTGCAGGCGTTCCCGGATCTGGCGCCCGGCACCGAGGCCTGCGAGCGCGGCTGCAAGCACGGCGCGCAGGCGATCGGCTGCGGCCTGGACGTCTGGGTGGCCGAGGGACACGCCGGGCCCGCCGGCGCCTCCCGCCTGGAGTCGCTCCGCCGGGTGCTGGATGCCGGAACGCAGGAGGAACGCGAGGCCAAGGAGCTCGGCGCTCCCTGACGGCGCGGTCACGTCCGTGCCCCGGATGAGCTGGGACGCGCGCTTTGTGGGTACGGTTTAACCCATGATGGACTCCTCCCAGAACTACACCGATGACCTCCGGCTTGCCCATGTCATGGCGGACCAGGTGGATGCCCAGACCATGGCGCGCTTCAAAGCCCAGGATCTGAAGGTCGAGACCAAGCCGGATCTGACGCCGGTGAGCGACGCGGACCGGAGCGCCGAGGAGTACATCCGCGCCCAGCTGTCCCGGGCCCGTCCCCGGGATTCCGTCATCGGCGAGGAGTTCGGCACCACGGGCCACTCCTCCCGCCGCTGGGTCATCGATCCGATCGACGGCACCAAGAACTTCGTGCGCGGCGTGCCGGTCTGGGCCACGCTGATCGCCCTCATCGAGGACGACCAGGTGGTGGTCGGCGTCGTGAGCGCGCCCGCCCTGGGCCGCCGCTGGTGGGCGTCCAAGGGCCACGGCGCCTACACGGGCCGTTCGCTCGCCTCGGCCACCCGGCTGAAGGTGTCCGATGTGCACCGCCTCGAGGACGCCTCCCTCTCCTACTCCAGCCTGGGCGGCTGGAAGGAGCTCGGCCTGCGGGATGAGTTCCTCGACCTCCACGACACGGTCTGGCGCACTCGCGCCTACGGTGACTTCTGGTCCTACTGCCTCCTGGCCGAAGGCGCCGTGGACCTCGCCTGCGAGCCGGAGCTGAACCTCTATGACATGGCCGCGCTCGTGCCGATCGTCACCGAGGCGGGCGGCCGGTTCACCTCGCTCGACGGGCAGGACGGACCGTTCGGCGGCAACGCGGTGGCCAGCAACGGCATCCTGCATTCAGAGTTCCTCCGCCGCCTCAATCCCGGCCTCGACGATCTGCTGCAGGCCCCCTGAGCAGGTCATATTCCACGTAATATTCGCGGCGCGTTCCTCCGGGGACGCGCCGCTGTTTTACTCTCGTAATCAGGTCACGAGTGCCAGCGCTAAACCCCGGTTTGCTGGCCGGCAACCCTCCAGACGCGGTGGGGTGCCCCGGGTGACGACCAGGCCGGCCACAGAAAGTGGTGCGGCAAGCGCGGTGCCCGCCTGTGCGGGCCCCCTCCACGATGCAGAGGTCCCAGCATGTCCGTCAACACCCTTGCCCCCCGCTCCGCCGTCGCCGGAACCGGACGCGCCCACGCGCCGTCGCTGGCCGCCAATCCGTTCGCCGCGGTGACCGGCGCGGAGATCCAGGCCCCGCTCATCCAGGGCGGCACGGTCCGCTACGCCAACCTCGACTACGGCGCCTCCGCCCCCGCGCTGAGCGTGGTCTCCGCCTACCTGAACGAGATCCTGCCGTACTACGCGAGCGTGCACCGCGGCGCGGGCTACGCCTCGCAGATCAGCACCTCGGTGTATGAGAACGCCCGGGAGATCGTGCGCGACTTCGTGGGCGGGCGGCCGGATGACCTGGTGATCTTCACGCGCAACACCACCGACTCCCTGAACGTGCTGGCGGGCTGCCTGCCGCAGCGTCAGGGCGAGCAGGCCGGCGACGTCCTCTACCTGGACATCGAGCACCACGCCAATCTGCTCCCCTGGCAGCGGGTCGGTCACCGCAGCCTCGTGGCGCGGGAGACCATCGCAGCCACCGTGGAGGCCCTCCGGGAGGAACTCGAAACCGGGGGCGTCGCGCTTCTGGCCGTGACGGGCGCGTCCAATGTCACCGGCGAAATCCTGCCCATCGCCGAGCTCGCCGCCCTGGCCCATGAGTACGGCGCCCGGATCGTCGTGGATGCCGCTCAGCTGGCGCCGCACCGCCGGATCGACATCACCGCGCTCGACGTCGATTTCCTCGCCTTCTCCGGCCATAAGCTGTACGCGCCCTTCGGCGCCGGAGTCCTGGTGGGCCGTGCCGATTGGCTCGACGCCGGCACTCCCCACCTGCTCGGCGGCGGCGCCGTGCGGGAGGCCCGCCTCGACTCGGTCGTGTGGACCACCGGCCCGGCGCGCCATGAGGGCGGCTCCCCCAACGTCCTCGGCGCGGCCACCCTTGCCCGGGCGACCCAGGTCCTGGCGTCCCTGGACCATGACTCCTGGCAGCAGCACGAGGCGGACATCCGCCGCCACCTGGAGGACGGGCTCGCTGCTCTGGACGGCGTCACCGTGCACCGGATCTTCAGCGATTCCACCGACTCGATCGGCGTGGTGAACTTCTCCGTGGAGGGTTACGACGCCGGCCTCGTGGCCGCATACCTCTCCGCCGAGCACGGGGTCGGGCTCCGGGACGGCAAGTTCTGCGCCCACCCGCTGCTCAAGCGGCTGGGGCTGCCCGCGGGGTCGCTCCGCGCCAGCTTCGGTCTGGGCTCCCGGCTCGAGGACGCAGAGCGCCTCATCGAAGGGATCCGGCAGCTGCGCGAACGCGGCCTCGGCTGGGACTACGTCGTGGACGCCGGCCGCTGGGTTCCCGCCAACGACCAGCGCAGCTACCCGCACTGGGCGCCGAACACCCCCGGCACGGCAGGCGCCGCGCCCTGCAGCACCACGGACTGATCCTCCGAGGCGGCATGTCCGGTCGCACAGGGGCCGGCGTGGCCGCCCCTGTGCGACCCTTAAACGGCAAGCCGCCCGCGCGCTCCGCGGGCGGACCCCGTCGTCGCCCAGGAGCCCGCATGTCAGCCCGTCACGTGTCCCCGCCCGGTGGTCCCCGCATGGACACCACCACCCGCCGGGAGATGGGCCGCGCATTCGAACGGGGCGGCGAGCACTACGCCCAGGTCCGGCCCTCCTATCCCAGCGAGTCGGCCACGTGGTGCGTGCCCGACGGCGCGCGGTCGGCCGTCGACGTGGGCGCGGGCACCGGGAAGTACACGGCGCTGCTCGTCGAGCTCGGCCTGGACGTGACGGCCGTGGAGCCCTCCGCGGACATGCTGGCTCAGCTGCATGCGGAACTCCCCGGCGTCGCGACCGTGCAGGGAACAGCGGAGGCCACCGGCCTTCCCGCGGAGAGCGCCGATCTGCTCGCCGTGGCCCAGGCCTGGCACTGGTTCGATCCTCTCGCGGCGAGCGCGGAAGCCGTCCGGGTCCTGCGGCCGGGCGGGACCCTCGCCCTGATCTGGAACCAACTGGACACGTCCGTCCCCTGGGTGCACCGGCTGTCCCGCATCATGCACGCCGGCGACGTCATCAAGCCGCACTTCGTGCCCGCCGTCGGGCCCGGCTTCACCGAGCTGGAGGGCGCCGTAATCCCGTGGCAGGACGAGGTGACGCCGGAAGACCTCCTGGAGCTGACCAAATCCCGGAGCTACTATCTGCGCGCGTCTCCCGCGACCAGGGAGAAGGTCCTCGGCAACCTCCAGTGGTACCTCTACGAGCATCTCGGCCATCATCCGGGCGAGGTCCTCACGCTCCCCTATCGCTGTTACGCCTGGAAGACCACGCGGCGCTGACGGTCACACTTGCGTCAACAGCACTCCGACTCTAGAGTTTTAGGCAAGCCGAAATTATTGAGTTCGGCCTGCCTAAGCAGGAGGAGATGAGATGAAGACCGAGCTGTCCCCAGGAGTCGTCGCACCGCGCCGTGGCGCGGGAGTCCTCCTCCTCGGACCGGCCTTCGTCGCGGCCATCGCCTACGTGGACCCGGGCAATGTCGCGGCCAACCTCACCGCGGGCGCCCAGTTCGGGTACCTGCTGGTCTGGGTCCTCGTCGCCGCCAACATCATGGCCGTGATGGTCCAGTACCAGTCCGCCAAGCTCGGCCTGGTCACCGGACACTCCCTCCCGGAACTCCTGGGGCAGCGCTTCCCCACCTGGGGACGGCGGCTCTTCTGGCTCCAGGCCGAGACCGTCGCCGTCGCCACGGATCTCGCGGAGGTGGTCGGCGGTGCCATCGCCCTCAACCTGCTGTTCGGCATCCCCCTTCCCCTCGGCGGCATCATCATCGGCGCGGCGTCCATGGCCCTGCTCCTGATGCAGAACCGGCGGCGGCAGCGCAGTTTCGAGAACGCGATCATCGTCCTGCTCGGCGTCATCACGGTGGGCTTCCTGTGCGGGCTGATCGTGAGCCCGCCCAGCGCCGGCGGTGTGTTGGGAGGCCTTGTCCCCCGTTTCCAGGGCACCGAGTCCGTGATGCTGGCAGCGAGCATGCTCGGCGCGACCGTCATGCCCCACGCGATCTACGTGCACTCCGCCCTCTCCCGCGACCGGCACCGCCCCGTGGGAAGTGACGCCCCGGACGAGCGCACCTTGAGCCGTCTCATCGGGGCCACCCGCTGGGACGTCGTCTCCGCTTTGGCCATCGCGGGCGCCGTGAACATCGGCATGCTCCTGCTCGCGGCCTCCGCCCTGAGCGGCCGCGAGGGCACCGACAGCATCGAGGGCGCCCATGCCGCCATCACGACGACGCTCGGCCCGGTCATCGGCGCCGTGTTCGCCGTCGGGCTGCTCGCCTCAGGCCTCGCCTCCACCGCGGTCGGGTCCTACGCCGGCGCCACGATCATGGGCGGGCTCCTCAAGGTGCAGATCCCGCTTCTGCTGCGCCGGGTCCTGACCCTCATCCCCGCCGTGATCATCCTGGCGGTCGGCATGGACCCCACCCAGGTGCTGGTCCTGAGCCAGGTCGCCCTGAGCTTCGGCATCCCCTTCGCCCTGATCCCGCTCTTCCTGCTCAGCCGGGACCGCCGCGTCATGGGCCGTCACGCGGACCATCCCGCGCTCCAGGTGGCGGCGGCCGTGAGCGCCCTCCTCGTGATCGTCCTCAACGGGGTCCTGATCTGGCTGACGTTCGTCTCTGGCGGGTGAACAAGCGCGCCTCCGGCGCGACGGCGGCCGGTCGCCGCCCCGGCGCCGTCACCGGCCTCGACTAAACTGGGGCCGTGAAGTCTGCCGTCGCCTCCTCCTCGATCGAGGACTACGTCAAGGTCATCTACTCGTTCACCGAGTGGCAGGACAAGCCCATCAGCAGCACGCAGCTGGCCCAGCGGCTGGGCGTGGCGAACTCGTCCGTGTCCGAGATGGTGCGCAAACTCAAGGACCTCGGGCTCGTGGACCACAAGCCCTACGGCGCCGTGACGCTCACGGCGGAGGGGCGGACCCTGGCCCTCGCCGTGGTGCGGCGTCACCGCCTCATCGAGACGTTCCTCGTGCGCGAGCTCGGCTACGCCTGGGACGAGGTCCACGACGAAGCCGAGCTCCTCGAGCACGCCGTCTCCGAGACCTTCGTGGAACGCCTGGCCGAGAAACTCGGACACCCGGACCGTGATCCCCACGGCGATCCCATCCCCACGGCCGATGGCACCGTCGCGCTGCCCGAGGCCCGGCTGCTCTCTGAGCTGGATGAGGGGCACCACGGGCACATCACGCGCATCAGCGACGACGACCCGGAGCTTCTGCGCTACCTCAGCCGCGAGGGTGTGGACGTCGACGCCGTCGTCGAGGTCGGCGAACGCAAGCCGTTCAGCGGCGCGCTGCAGGTTCATGTGGCCCCTCCCGGCGGCCAGGAGGGCCACACCGCGGAGCTGGGCGAGCAGGCGCTGCACGCCCTCTGGGTCGCGGACGACTCCCCGCACGAGGGCTGCATCCTCCCCTGACATCCTCCCCGGCCCAGCCCTCGGGGGCGCCGGGACATTGCGGATCGCGGGTCATCGTGTTTGCATCCTTGCATGAGCACCATCGACCCGGATGCCGCCTCCCGTGCCAAAGCTGCCAGGATCCCGCAGGCGCAGGACCTGTGGGGACCAGGCCTCACGGTACTCGTGGGCGCTTTCGTGACCGCGTACAGCATCACCGCGTTCGTGACCGTGCTCGACACGGAGAACGCGGATCCGGAGCCCTGGCAGTGGATCCTCCGGATCACCGCTCTCACGGTCGCCGCAGGAGCAACGATCGTGGGCCTCAACACCTGGGTCGCCCGCTCCGTGCGCAATCCCCGACTGCCCGGGTTCGGCGCCGCGCAGGCCCTCGCGTGCGCCTCCGCCGCCTTCGGGACGACCGTCGTCGCGCCCGCCCCGGTCTGGTTCCGGGAACCGCGGATGATTCCCGGGACCTGGTGGCTGGCCGGGATCGCCCTGTTCCTGGGGATCCTGTCCGTGGTCTCCTGGGGCGCACGGGCCGCCGACCGACGCCGTGAGGACGAGACCATGCGGAGTGGCCGTCTGACCACGGGCGTGGTCACCAACCAGGGCTACGACCGGTTCCACGAGTCCAACCGCATCCTCACCTCCGTCACCTACTCCTTCGACGACCTCAACGGTACCCGCCGGTTCGTCCGCCGTCCGGCCATGATCACCGCGGACGATCCCGTGATCACGGGTGAGCTCGTGGACCTCTGGTTCGACCCGGCCCGGCCCGACCACCTCAAGACCATCGCCGTGCGACGGCGGCCCGCGGAACGACGCCAGACCGCGGGCTGACGAAGCACTGGTGGACATCGCCCGCGGTCCGGACTGCGGGCCCTGAGAAAAGGAGAGTTCATGGAAGACCAGGACGACACCCAACAGGAGCCGAGCATGTCGCAGAAGCCCAGCGGCGGCGCCCCGGTGACCGACCTTCGCTTCGAGGTCTTCGGCTTCATCGCGCGTCCCATCGAAGAGGTCTATGAAGCGGTGGCGGATCCGGCCATCCTGAGTGAGTACTTCACCACCGGGGGCGCAATCGGACGCCTGGAGACCGGCGCCACCGTCCAGTGGGACTTCGCGGACTTCCCGGGGGCGTTTCCCGTCACGGTCCTTCGCGCAGAGCCCGCTGAGATGATCTCCCTGCGCTGGGGCGCAGCTCCCGGCACCTCGGTCGAGCAGGACGGCACGGTGGTCGACTTCGTGTTCACCTCCGTGGACGACGGCGCCCGCACCAAGGTCGCGGTGCGGGAACAGGCCTGGAAGCCCACCGACGACGGCGCCGCAGCGGCCTTCGGCAACTGCATGGGCTGGACTGGGATGCTCGCCGCGATGAAGGCCTGGCTGGAGCACGGAGTCCGTCTGAGGGAGGGCTTCTACCGCTGACGGACGTCACCTTCGAAGCGTCCGTCCAGGCACTTCCGTTAGGCTCGAAGGGATGAGTCCTGCGAGAAATGTCCTGAAGTCCGTGGCCGGAGTGGGTGGAAGACTCCTGGCCTTCACCACCGTGAGTGCCGTGATCGGAGCGCTTCTGGTCGGTTTCCTGGCGCCCTTGGTGGCCGCCACGGACGCCGCCACCAAGGGCTCGGTGCAGTTCTTCGACAGCCTGCCGGAGGAGCTCACCATCAACCCGCCGGGCCAGGTGAGCAGGATCCTGGCCGCCGACGGCTCGCAGATCGCCACCGTCTTCAGCGAGAACCGCCAGGATGTGACGCTCAAGCAGATCGCTCCCGACATGCGCAACGCGCTCGTGGCGATCGAGGACTACCGCTTCTACGAACACGGCGGCATCGATCCGATGGGGATCATGCGCGCCCTCGTCAGCAACGCGTCGGGTGGCCGGCAGGGCGCCTCCACCCTGACCCAGCAGTATGTGACCAATGTTCTCAACGACAGCCGGACCGCCCGGGGTGACGCGTCCGACGTCGTGCTCAACGGTCAGAAGACCACCGGGGACAAGCTGCGCGAGATGAAGCTCGCCCTCGGTCTCGAGAAGCGGCTGAGCAAGGACCAGATCCTCCAGGGCTATCTCAACATCGTGGCCTTCAGCGGCAACGCCTACGGCGTCCAGGCCGCCAGCCAGTACTTCTTCTCGGTGGATGCCGCGAAACTCAGCCTGCCGCAGGCCGCCCTGCTGGCCGGACTCGTGAACGGCCCCGGCTACTACGACCCCATCGCCCACCCTGACCGCGCCGTCGACCGCCGCAATCTGGTGCTGGACGCGATGCTCAAGCACGGCTACATCACCGCCAAGAAGCACGACGCCGCCGTCAAGGCCCCGCTCAAGCTCGCCGTGAAACAGCCGCGCCAGGGCTGTGCGTACGCCTCGCAGTCGCCGTACTTCTGCGACTACGTGCTGCACCAGTTCCTGAACGACCCGGCCTACGGCGCGACGCCGGACGAGCGCCTCAAGCTGCTGCAGCGCGGCGGTCTGACCATCCGCACGACACTCGACCCCCGTCTGCAGGGACCGGCCCAGCGCCAGGTGGACGCGACCACCGGCGCCAACCCGGACAAGTGGGGCGCCTCGCTCGTGACGATCCAGCCCGGCACCGGCAAGGTGGTCGCGATGGCTCAGAACTCCCGGATGCTCGCCAAACAGGGCTCCGGATTCGTCACGGCCTACAACTTCAACGTCGACAAGACGGACGAGGCCGGCCAGGCCCTGGGCGGCGTCGGCGGCATGCAGCCCGGTTCCACCATGAAGCCCGTGACCCTCGCGGCCTGGCTCGGGGAGGGGAAGTCCCCCGATCAGACGGTGGATGCTGCGCGCCGTGTCTACCCTTTGAACTTCCCGTGGAAGAGCACCTGCGGTCCCGTCGCAGGCGCATACAACTCTCAGGAGATGTCCAAGGGCGCTGCGCCGGACCTCCAGAACGACACCCCCGGGTTCTACCGTCCCATGACCGTCCGAATGGGCATCTACTACTCGATCAACACGGCCACTTTCGCCTCGGCGGCCGGCTTGAACGACTTCTGCGACATCCAGCGGGCGGCCGATGCCCTGGGCATGCACGACGGCGCGGGCAAGGGTCAGAAGCTCCAGCTCAACACGCTCGGAAACCTTCTGGGCGGCGCCAACGTGGCCCCGCTGACCATGGCGAACGCCTTCGCCACCTTCGCCAGCAATGGCACCTACTGCACCCCGATCTCGATCACCCGTGTCGACGACGGGAAGGGCAAGCGCCTCGGCGGTCAGAACCCGTCCTGCAAGGCCGGCGCGATCACGCCCGAGGTGGCCAAGCGCGCCACGAACGTGCTGCAGGATGTGCTGTCCAAGGGGTCCGGCCTCCTGATCCCGGACAAGGTGACCGCGCCCGCCGCCGCCAAGACCGGCACGAACCAGTACAACAACCAGACCTGGATCGTCGGCTACACGCGGGGGCTCGCCACGGCGTCCTTCTTCGGTGACCCATTCAACGCGAGCGAATCGCGACCCGGACGGAACGTGACCCTCAACGGCAGGACGTACCCCGCCGTCGACGGTGCGGACATCGCGGGACCGCAGTGGGCCCGGTACATGCAAGTCGTCTACGGCCTGTACGACCACGGGAACTTCGATCCGCCGACGCTGCCCAAGAAGGCCACCCCGAAGAAGGCGGATCAGAAGAAGCCGGACACGGAGAAGAAGGCCAAGCCCCGGCGGTGACCGGTTCTCCAGCGGCATTCCAGCGGTTCTCCGAGGCCGTCCGCCGCCGGATACGATGGGCGGCGTGCGCCGTCTAGCCCGGATCCTCACTGAGGTCTTCTCCCCCACCGTCCTCGTCACCGCTTTCCTGCTGATCAGCTGTGCCGTGGCGGACGGCTGGCGCGGTCTGTGGTTCGGCCTGCTCGCCGCCGTCTTCACCGCGATCGGGCCGTTCCTCGGCATCGTCATCGCCTCCCGGCGCGGGCAGCTCAGCGACCATCACGTGGGCGACCGCAAGCAGCGTCTGCCGGTGCTGATCGCCTCGCTCGGCTCGGCGGCGATCGGCTGGGCGGTTCTCCTCCTCCTGCACGCGCCGTGGTCCGCTGTGCTCGGCCTGCTCGGGGTGGCGCTCGGGATGATCGTGGTGGGAGCCGTCAACGCGTTCTGGAAGCTGAGCGTACACACCGCCGTCGTCGTGTTCACCACCGTGGCGCTGGTGACCGCCCTGGGGCCGTGGAGCGCTCCGCTCCTGCTCATCCCCGTCGCCGTCGGATGGTCGCGGGTCCGGTTGGGTGACCACACCGTCGCCCAAGTGCTCGCCGGCGTCCCGGCCGGACTGCTCGTCTGGGGCGCCTACGCGCTCATGGCGTGAAAGAGTCCTGAGCAACCACCCTGAAGACAGCGAAAGGCCCCGGATCGTGAAGATCCGAGGCCTTTCAAGGGTGGAGATGGCGGGAATCGAACCCAATGAGACCCTTCTCGTGCTCTACGTTGTAATGCTACAAACCTGGAGTGACGAAGCACCAGACGAGCAGTGGAGGCCGTACCCGGGGTTCGGATTGCCTACGGCAGCCCTGAGACGCGCCTGTCCGACACAGATGCGATCAGCACCCAAAGCAAAAACACTTAGCCCTTTGTGCCAGTTCCTGTGCCGGTGGCGGAGTTGACCCGCCATCTTCGCAGTTGACGCCAGCCGAGAAACCCACACCATGCAGCCGGAACAATTGCGATCGGCGTGCCAATAACGCATATCAAGAAGACCCCTGCGACGCAGAGCCAAAAGACGGCCCACCCCAAAGACCCTTGCTTGGCACCCTTCGCCAGAGATTGCGCAGCAACAACCGTGCGAACCTGGCTCCTGCCAGCTTTCGGATCTCGCCCAGGCGAAGCTACGAACCCGCTATCCCAGCCAGCAGGAATTTCGTACTCAAGACTCCAAGGAACGAGCTTCATCGCATGGTCCGGTCCGGCCTCTACCCATTCGTCAGGGATTTCAGATGCTCTTGCGGCCTGGAGCACTAGCTGGGCGGCCAAGGCTGACCCCTTTATCTTGACAGTCGCCACTGGAGCAATCCCTAAACTTTCTAGATGCTCGATGGTCGGGAGAAAATGCTGCGAGGTCACAGGCGACATTTCACCTACACGCTCGCCGTCAATCCGCAGCTCAACATAGGGGCGCTCCTGTCCATTTCTTAGGGTGCGAACCCCCCTATGAAGCGTCGAGTACAAGAAACCCTCTCCGCTGGGTGGCACGAAGTTGAACAGAACATCGAAGTGCTCTTCTTCCTTAGTGACCTGCAAGCCGCTCCCCCATGGCAGTTGCTTGTGTTCTCGATCAGGAAGTTGGTTGAGAGGAAGCAAGTCGGCATGAGGAATTGCAACTTGAACTCTGGTGCTGATGTCGCTTGAAGTTCGGAATGCCCAAATCCTTCCAATCGTGCCTGGAAGATAACCACTCGCCACGATGCGTCGGACCAGCGGACGGTACCGGATTGCATCTTCCCTTGACAAATAGCCAACATGGTAGCCGTTGGCAATCACCATTACAGCGTTTGGATCATGGGCATTGAATGGCTCGGGCACGAGAAGGCACTGGACATCCTCCACGACGATTTGTTGATTCAGCGGCAAAACACCGCCGGCGGCCGCCGTGAGTTCATCCAAGCGGTAATACTCACCCACGACGTCAACATTCGCCCACGTGCTACTGCTGGCAGTTATCGGATACACCGGAAGCACTGTCTCCCCCACTCTCTCCAAGTCCACGGTTTGACCCAAGGCTATCCAGGAGCACACTTGAAAGGAACTAGAGTGAGCGTTCCTTGCTCCAGATACCTGTGTTAGGTGTAGGGTCCAACTGCGATTCTGTAAGCGTTCGGAGGGAACCTTCGAAGTGCATCAGGCAAGACAACAAGCAATTCTGCGACTTCCTGAGCCGAAACCGCCTCATACGCCAGGGTGTGAAGGACCTCGTTTTCAATTGCCTGCCAGGCTGTGCACCAGTTCAGCAGCAGCCCTCATTCCGGGGCTGCGCCTTGGCGCGTCAGTTTTACGCATACCCATGTTCGAGCATCAATGTGCAAGACCTCTGGAGCGGGCGGAGCAGTGGCCTGGTCGCGAGGAGGCGGTAGCTGGGATCACAGACTCCGGTCCCCTGAGTAGCGGGTGTCGCAGAGGGTCTTGTCGCACCAACAACTCCTGGGAATACGGCACCAGGAGACGACGAAAGGCCCTGGATCGTGAAGATCCAGGGCCTTTCCATGGTGGAGATGGCGGGAATCGAACCCGCGTCCGATGTTGCTTCTGCAGGGCTTCTCCGGGCGCAGTTTGCGTCGGATTTTCTCGGCCCCAGCCATGCTGCAAACAGCTGGCTGATCCGGGCCCAGTCATCTGAAAGTCCCAGAAGCCCCGATGACGAGGGCTCCTGGCAGTGGCTATCTAGACGACGCCAGATTCCACGGCGATAGCAACCGTGGGCTGACGGACTGTCTTACTGCTTAGGCAGCAAGAGCGAAGTCAGTGCGCTTAGATTCGGCACTTATTGGTTTGCAGACATCGTTTACGAGATAAGCCTGCATCCTCGGCCCGCTTCACCTGCGTCGACAGACATCGTCGAAACCGATCATCCCCATGTTCATTTACCAAACACCTGCAAGGTCTCCCCGACAGGACTCTCCAGCATACCTCCACTGGAGCACGATGCCAAGCCCGGAAGCTTGGCCCCGGACAGGCCGGCTCAGCGCTTGTTGCGCGCCCGCAGGACCCTCTGGGCCTCGCGCTTGTCCTGCGCTTCGCGCAGGCTCTGGCGCTTGTCGTACTCCTTCTTACCGCGGGCCACGCCGATTTCGACCTTGGCCCGCCCGTCGACGAAGTACAGCTGCAACGGGACGATCGTGAAGCCGCTCTCCCGGATCTTGTGTGAGATCTTGATGAGCTCGGCACGGTGCAGGAGCAGCTTCCGGCGGCGGCGGGAGGAGTGGTTGGTCCAGCTCCCCTGGCTGTACTCCGGGATGTTGACCTGCTCCATCCAGAGCTCGTCGTTGTAGAACGTGCAGAACGCATCGCCCATGTTGGCGTGCCCCTCGCGGAGGGACTTCACCTCGGTCCCCATGAGAGCGATACCCGCCTCATAGGTGTCCAGCACTTCGTAGTCGTGGCGCGCCTTGCGGTTCGTGGCCACGACTTTCCGGCCACTTTCCTTCGGCACGGCTGACTCCTTCGGTCTGAAAACAGTCCTTCCAGTCTACCCATGCACTGCGCCGTACCGCGCATTGTCCGCTCAGGAAGAACGCGGCAGACGCCGGAAGGCCCGCTCCCCCTCGGGGAACGGGCCTTCCAGGTGATGCTCCAGGACATCTAAAGCATGGTCATGGGATCCACCGGCGAGCCGTTGACCCACGTCTCGAAGTGGGCGTGGCAGCCGGTCGAGTTGCCGGAGCTGCCCGAATACGCGATGACCTGACCCTGCTCCACGTGCTGGCCCGCCGACACGACCACGGAACTGTTGTGGTAGTTCACCGTGGTCAGCGCGTTGCCCTGCACGACGCCGTGGGACACCTGAACGGTCCAGCCGCCACCGGTGGTGATCCAGCCGGCCAGGGTCACGGTGCCGGACGCCGCCGCGTGCACCGGGGTGCCGCAGCCGACGCCGAAGTCGACACCGGTGTGCATGTAGCCGCCGGTGCCCCAGAAGTCGATGGTGCCCGGCGGCACGGCGCGCCAGCCCCAGCCCGACGTGATCGGCGGGTTGCCGTCGAACGGGGCCCGGATCCCGAAGGAGGAGATCGGTCCCGGTGCCGGCGGCACGTACGGCTGCTGGGCCGGAGGCTGCGCCTGGCCCTGCCGCGCGGCCTCCGCGGCGGCTGCGGCCGCTGCTGCCTCCGCCTTCCGGCGCTGCTCGGCCAGCCACTCCTGTCGCAGCCGTTCGTCGCGGGCCTTGATCTGGGCGGCCACCTGGTCCTGAGCCTGATTGACCTTGGCCAGCTGCGCCTGGATGGCGGGCTTGGACGCTTCGAGTTCCTTGTTGAGTCGCGTGGTGTCCGAGACGAGCTTGTCCACGGCCGCCTTCTGGCGGGCGGCCTCGTCGCGGGCGGACTGCTCACGGGCCAGCGCCGCGTCCGCCTGCGCCTTGAGATCTGCGATCTCCTGCTCGACGGCGGCGAGACGCGCGGGCTGGTTGACGTTGACGGCGCTCTGCTGGTTGAGCTTCTCCATCGCGGCGTTCTGGGTGCGGAGAGCCTGATCGGCCAGGTCCATGCTGCTGACCAGCTTCTCCGTGTCCGTCGCGCCGAAGAACAGCGTGAGGTCATTGGGCACGCCGCCGGACTTGTAGGCCTGGGTGGCGATCTGCCCGATCAGCTTCTTGGTCTCGCTGGACTTCGCCTTGTCCTGGGTCATCTCCTGCGCCAGCTTCGCCTTGCTCTGCTGCGCCGCATCGACCCGCACGGCGAGGGACTGCGCCTCGGACGCCGCCGCCGCGACCCGTCCCTGAGCATCCGCCAGGGCCTTCTGCGCGCCCGGAAGCCGGCCCTGGAAGAGGGTCAGGTCCGCCGCGGACTTGGCGATCTTGCCGTCCAGGAACTCCAGCGAGGACTGCACCTGGTTCGCGCGGTTCTGGAGCGCCTGCTGCTGGTCATCCAGGTTGTCGGCCTGGCTGGGTGTGAGGCCGAGCCCCAGCAGCAGCACGACGACGGCGGACGCGCCGATGGTGCGGCGCGCGGCCTTGCGGCACAGCTCGCCGTCGTACGGGAAACGGAGACGCGCAGCCTTCGCGAGAGCCCTCTGTGTCGGTCCTGCAACGTTCATGACGTTCCTTTCCATGGGCCCACGCTCAGGCGTTGAGCGGCTTGCGGAGGGTGAACAGGGATGAGACGCCGGCGATCACGGCGCCCAGGGCGATCAGGCCGGGAACCAGCCAGAGCGTCTGAGCATCCGAGATGAAGGCGGTCTGCTTGTACTGCTCGGCAAGGTAGCCGGTCAGGAAGAAGTGCGAGATCCCCCAGATGGCCGCGGAGGCGAGCAGCGCCCCGATCACGGCCGCGATCACGCCTTCGAGGATGAAGGGCAATTGGATCACCGCCTTGGAAGCTCCCACCAGTCTCATGATGGCAGTCTCCTTGCGCCGCATGAAGGCCGAGAGTCTGATGGTGGTCGCGATCAGCAGCGCCGCACAGATGATCATGATCGCCGCGATCCCGATGGCGACGAAGGACGCCGTGTTCATGGCGGAGAAGAGCTTCTCCAGGATCTGGCGCTGGTCGATCACGCTCTCCACGCCGGGCTGGGCGGAGAAGGTCTCCGAGATGACCTTGTACTTCTCGGGATCCTTCAGGTTCACGCGGAAGGAGGAGGGCAGCTGGTCCGGGGTCACCGAATCGACGATCGGCGAATTGGCGAACTGCTCCTTGAAGTGCTTGTACGCCTCGTCCTGGGACTCGAACTGGAAGTCGTTGACGTACTGACGGATCGCATCCGAGTCCAGGGTCTTGCGCAGATTGTCCTGCTGTTCCTTGGTCACCGGGCCGGAGGAGCAGTTGGCGGTGGTGGAGCCGGGGCTACAGAGGAAGATCGCCACCTGGACCTTGTCGTACCAGTAGCCCTTCATCTGGTTGATCTGCATCTGGAGCATCCCGGCGGCGCCCACGAAGGTGAGCGACACGAAGGTCACCAGGACCACGGAGATGAACATGGAGAGGTTCCGGCGGAGGCCGTTGGCGATCTCCCCGAGGATGAACATGGGCCTCATGCGCGCTCCTCCCCTGCGGTGGCGGCGGTCTCGGGAGCGCCGGCGGACGTCTTCACCTTGGGGATGAGGGACGTGTACGTGGCCTTGGCTTCGTCACGGACGACCTTGCCCTTGGTGAGTTCGATGACGCGGCGGCGCATCTGGTCCACGATGTCATCATCGTGCGTGGCCATCACGACCGTGGTGCCGTTGGCGTTGATCTTCTTCAGCACCTCGGTGATCTCCACACTCGTGGTCGGGTCCAGGTTGCCGGTCGGCTCGTCGGCCAGCAGGATGTCCGGCTGATTGACGACGGCGCGGGCGATCGCGACGCGCTGCTGCTCACCACCGGAGAGCTCGTGCTGCATGCGCTTCTCCATGCCTTCGAGCCCCACCATCGCGAGGACATCGGAGACGCGCTCCTTGGTGCGCGCACGGCTGGCGCCGATCACCTGCATGGCGAAGGCGACGTTCTGGTACACGTTCTTCTGCGGCAGGATGCGGAAGTCCTGGAACACCACGCCGATCTTCCGGCGCAGCTTGGGCACGCGCCAGCTGGAGAGGGTGGAGACGTTGTGGCCGGCGACGTAGACGGACCCGGTGGTGGCCACGTCTTCGCGGTACACCATCTTGAGGAAGGTCGACTTACCGGAACCGGAAGCGCCCACGAGGAAGACGAATTCGCCGCCCTCGATCTCCACGCTCACCGAGTCGAGCGCGGGTCTGGCCTTGGGGTCGTGGATCTTGGTGACATTTTCGAATCGAATCATGGCTTCACACAGCCCGGTCGGCAGGCGCGACGGAACCGCTCCAGCGGCCGGGGCCTGGGCCTAGTGTTGGGGGAAGTGATGGCACCGGCTCCTCGAGTTTATGGTCGCACCGCGGGAACGCCGCCCCATTCGGGCGGCGTGTCGTGCAAAGGCTTGCACTGCGCCGCAGGTGAGGCCGGTGTCTTCCGGCCCGGAACCGGGATGTGGCACCCCCGGCTTTCGCGCCGGGTGCTACTCGGGGATCGCTCAGGCCTCGGTCTTGCGGCTGTCGGCGCGCCAGCGGATCCCGGCGTCGATGAAAGCGTCGATGTCGCCGTCGAGGACAGCGCTCGTGTTGCCGACTTCGTGGTTGGTGCGGAGGTCCTTGACCATCTGGTACGGGTTCAGGACGTAGGACCGCATCTGGTCGCCCCACGAGGCCTTGATGTCACCGGCCAGCGCCTTCTTCTCGGCGTCCTCCTGTTCCTTCTTGAGGAGGAGGAGACGGGACTGGAGCACGCGCATGGCGGCCGCGCGGTTCTGGATCTGGGACTTCTCGTTCTGCATGGAGACCACGATCCCCGTGGGGATGTGCGTCAGGCGGACGGCGGAGTCGGTGGTGTTGACCGACTGGCCACCCGGGCCGGAGGAACGGAACACGTCCACGCGGATCTCGTTGTCCGGGATCTCGATGGAGTCGGTCTGCTCGATCAGCGGGATGACTTCGACGGCGGCGAAGGACGTCTGGCGGCGCCCCTGGTTGTCGAAGGGGCTGATGCGCACGAGGCGGTGCGTGCCGGCCTCCACGCTGAGGGTGCCGAAGGCGTAGGGGGCGTTGACCTCGAAGGTGGCGGACTTGATGCCCGCTTCTTCGGCGTAGGAGGTGTCCATGACCTTCGTCGGGTAGCCACGGCGCTCGGCCCAGCGGAGGTACATGCGCATGAGCATTTCGGCGAAGTCGGCGGCGTCCACGCCGCCCGCGCCGGAACGGATGGTGACCACGGCCTCGCGCTCGTCGTACTCACCGGACAGCAGCGTGACGACTTCGAGCTGTTCCAGGGAGGAGCGGATCGAGGCGAGCTCCGTGCCGGCCTCGGCCAGGGAGTCCTCGTCACCGGCTTCCTGACCGAGCTCGACCAGGACCTCCAGGTCATCGATGCGGCCGGCCAGCGTGGTCAGACGCTCGAGTTCCGACTGACGGTGCGACAGCTGCGAGGTCACCACCTGGGCGGCGGCGGGGTCGTCCCAGAGATCGGGGACGCCGGCCTTCTCGCTGAGTTCGGCGATCTCCCGTCGCAAGGAATCGACGTCTGACACTTGTGCGATGGAGTCGTAAGTAGCCCTCAGTGCACGGATCTCTGCAGGAAAATCAATCTCAGCCATGGTCTTCCAAGACTACGGCATGTACGGCGGTCAGCGTCCGGGGTGCGTGCGGCGCCTCGCCCTTCCCAGGACGAGAGCCGAACCCGGTGTGAAAGCTCGACCTGCCGGGGCGGCGTCGGTGTTGTGGATCGACCGACGATCGCGGCGGACGCGGCCTCCACATCCGCGCTGACAGGCCGCCGCCTTTCACCGCACGAGCCGGGCCCGCGCCGTCGAGCCTGACTCGAGGGGGATGCCGTCCGGGACGAACACCCCGAGCAGCGGTGGGCGCGCCACTGCTGTGAGGCGAACCGTGGCGCTGCGTCCATCGGGGCTGCCCGATGCGTCGATGAGCGCCAACCCTTCCAGAGTCGCCGCTGCGGGGCTGCGGCGCAGGTAGTCCGCCGCCGTCGCGCGGACCCTGGCGTCGTTCAATCGCACGGCTGCATGGCCCCGCCCCTCCCCCTCGATACCGGTGATGTCGAACGCATCGGCCGCCGCGGATGCCGCGCCGTCCGCCAGGGACAGGAGCTTCTTGTGGTCGAGATACACCGACGAGACATCCAGCAGGACCACGGCCGCGAGCAGAGCGATCACCACGTAGCCGAGCGTGAGGATGTTGATGCTCCCCGTCTGTGCCGCATTCCGGCATGTGCTTCGCCGCGTGTTCTGCGACGGGTCGGCCTGCATGCGGGGTTTGAATCCCCGCCCTGGCCCGGATCGCTGTCGCCCGTCGGCCCGCCCCCACCGCGGATTCGGCCACGGCACGTTTGACGCACCCTTTCGGCGTGTCACCTGAACCTGCCGACGATCTGAGTCCCGCTCGCGCTGACGTGGGCGACGTCAAGGCCGAGACCCGGTGGAGTGAACGGCAGCTCGACGTCGACCGTCACCTGCACCGTCACGGCGGTGCCGGGCCGTTGGCACTCTTCGGGCTGGCACGTGACGGTCATCTGGGCCGTGCCGGACGGAATGTCCTGGTCAGCGAGCGCGAGGTCGACGGCACGCTCCATCGCGGCCCGGGCACTACCTTCGTCCTTCGCGTGAACGGCCAGCCGGGCGGCCTGGTCAGCGCCCCCGCTCACTGCGAACCCCGCGGCCTGGATCCGGGTGACGGCGAGGATGAAGTACAGGACCGGGATGAGCACGAGCAGGGACAGGAACACGAACTCCACGGCGGCACCCCCCTCCTCGCCGGAGCGGCTGCCTGCGTGCCACCCGCCGGCTTCGTGCGCGGGGGCCGGCGATTCCCACCGCGCCGTCGCGGAACTGCTCCGGGAATCCGGTCCACCGCCCTCACCCCACGCGTTCAGCATGGCCGGTCACCTCCAGAACCCGATCCGGCCCGAGCAGGCCGACGACAGGGAACGGCGCGCGGATCGTGACGGTGAGCAGCGTGTCGTCGCCCTCCCGTGCCTCGGCGACCGTGATGTCCTGTGCGAAAGCGGGTCCCACGGCCCCGGAGATGAGTTCCCTGGCGCGGGCCACCGCATCATCCGGAACCCGGTCCGCGAGCGCACCGTAGCGCGCGCCGGACGACGCGGCGTCGATCAGCGAGTTGCGGACATGCAGAATCAAGGTGAGCTGCAGGACTCCCAGGAACAACAGAGTGAGCAAGCCCGAGACCAGGACGAAGTCCACCACCGCCGAGCCCTGTTCCTGACGGGGGCACGATTTTCGGAACGGCCCCAGCAGGCGTCGCCGTGGGAGCCTGCGGTCCGGAGCCGGCTGAGCGGTTCCCCGAGCCTGCTGTGCAAGGTCCCGGGGACGCCAGCTTCCAGGCGTTGTCACTTCCGGGTGACGGTGTCGATGGCCTGCCGGAACAGCCCTTCAAGCGCCGGGCCCGCCACAGCCAGCAGGAGCGCCACGAGCGCGGCCGTCATCAAGGTCACCATCACCCAGCCGGGCACGTCTCCACGGTCCGGGTGACGCCTCCGATCAGTCCTCTCCTCGCGGAGCCGGACGGCGAGCAGGCTGCTCACGTTCACGAAGAGGGTCAGGAACATTGTCCAAGCGATAGCCGCAACGGGCGATCGCCTGGACCTCACGGACCGCTGCGTGCCGGACCGGCGCGGCCCCGACCAGGACTCGGGAACGGGACTGCCATGGCGACCATCCGCGAGCCGTGGCGACGCGTGGCGCCACCGCAGAGTCCGCATCATCTGGGCAGGCCGATCGAGATGACTCCGGAGATGGTTCATGGGGATTGCTTTCATCGGTGGTGCGCCCTTCCTTCTGTCGTGTTCGTTGCTGACGACGCTGTGCTCATGGGTTCCCCAACGCACTTTGCTGCCCGCGCTCGTGTGGGGCTCAGTGCCTTCGGCGGCAAGGTGGCTGATACGACGCATCACAGCATCAGGGTGATGGCGGCCAGGCCGGGGAACACGGCGAAGAGGACCGTCAGCGGCAGCACACCGAACACGACGGGCACCATCATGAGGATCTCTTTGCGCCCCGCCGACTCCATGAGTTCGCGTTTCCCGAGGTCCCGAACGTCCTGGGCCTGGGCCCGCAGGACATCGCCGAGCGGGGTGCCTCGTTCCATGGCGACGATGAGACCGTCCACGAAGCGCTCCACCGGGACAAGCCTCACGCGCCGGGCCAGCCCACGGAGTGCGTCAAGGAATGGTGTTCCAGACCTCGCATCCGCCACCGTCCGGGCGAACTCCGCGGCCAGCTCACCGTGGGCGATCAGCGCGATTCTCTCCACTGCGCCACGCGCGTTCATCCCGGCGCCGACCGCGAGCGCCATCATCTCCGCCAGGCCCGGGAACTCTCTCAGGATCTTGGCCTCCCGTGACCTGATTCTCTGGCTCAGCCGTTGCTCCTGCCCCAGGGCGACGAGCGCCGCCGCACTCAGCGCAGCGAGCAGCGCCTGGAGCGGAGCGACGCGCCCCGAGAACACCCCCAGCAGGCACACCAGGAGGACCGTGGTGAAGGCCGCACCGCCCAGAAGCAGCTGGGCCGCCCGGAAATCCAGAGCGGTCCTGGCACTCCCGGCGCGGGCCAGACGTTCCTGGAGCGCCGAGTTGCCCGCACGGAACCGTCCCAGCCACGCGACTGCATCGCGGAGAACCGGAGTCAGGATCCGTTCCAGCGGCCCGAAGGGAGTGATGGTGTGCGGGGCCGTCGTGAGCAGGCGGGAGCCGGTGTCCTGGGCGCGCAATTGTGGAGCGACGCGTTCGGCCAGGGTCATGGCTCGCATGAACGGAAGCCGCACCACGGTGAGCCACAGACCGGACCCGAAGAGGAGACCGCACAGCGCGGCGCAGAGTCCCGTGCTCATCCGAGGACTCGTTCATCGGACGGGAGCGCACCGATCCGTTGCATGACCCGGTAACAGAGCACTGAGACCACGAGCCCTCCGCCGAGGACACCCAGGCCCTCCACGGAGCTGTAGGCACTGACCGCCTCATGCCGGGTCGACATCATCAGCAGCACCAGCCAGGGCGCCGCCACCGCCAGCCGGGCCGCGTTGACCGTCCACGACTGACGGGCCTCGAGTTCGCTCCGGGTTCGTGCATCGTCCCGGAGGAAGTCGGCCAGTGCGGAGAGGAGAATTCCCAGATCGGCTCCGCCGACGTCACGGGTCAGCTTCAAGGCTTCGATGATCCGGTCCGCGACGGGATCGGAGAGCCGGGCCTTCAGCCGCGCCAGGGAACGGTCGAAGCTTCCGCCCGATCGATAGTCCGCCGTGAACTCCTCGAAGAACGGGCGAAGATCCTCGGGCCCTTTGCGCGCGAGCTGCATGAGTCCTTCCGGGAGCGACAATCCTGCCCGTATCGCCGACCGCAGGTGGTCCACCGCATCCGGCCAGCACCGGCGGAGGGCGGCCACCCGTCGTCGTGCGCGCCAGGACACGAGCGACCACGGAACCCACGCGGCGAACGCCGCGAAACATGAGGCGATCGGCACAGACCGGGTGAAGGCCAGGACCACGAGTCCTGCCACCAGCGCGAGGATGAGGGCGGAACCCACCAGTCCGGCCGGTGAGACCTTCTGCACGCCGGCCGACTGAAGGGCTTGCGCCAGACGGGAAGGACGCGCGGGGACGGCGCCCCCACCGCTGCGCGGCCAGCACGACCACCAGATAAGGAGAAAACCCAGACCGAGAGCCAGTCCAAGCACCGCCGACATCAGGCGGCACCGACCAGAGAGTGGAGCCGGAAGCCCGCCCGGACGAATTTGTCCTCGGGCGGGAGCTGGCCCGTCGGTTCGAGCGCGCCGTCCTGCAGCGCGAAGATGACACTGGATTCGATGACGTTGTTCTCCACGCGCCGGCCGAGAGCCACGATCTCCGACACCAGCCGCCGGCCGTTGGGCTGCCTCTGGCAGTGCACGACGAGGTCGACGCAGGAGGCGACCGTGGGAACGACGAAGTCACTGCTGATGTTGCCCCCGGCGAGCAACGGCAGTGTGCAGATCTTCGTGACGGCGTCCCTCGCCGAATTGGCGTGGACACTGGCCATGGCTCCCACCCCGGAATTCATGGCGATCAGCAGGTCGAGACTCTCCGCCGAGCGGACCTCCCCCACGATCAGGCGGTCCGGCCTCATCCGCAGGGCCTCCTTCACGAGCCGTCGCAGGGGGATCTCCCCTTCCCCCTCGAGGTTCGGCTGCCGGCACTGGAGGCCCACCACGTCCGGAAGTGGACACTGCAGCTCGAAGACCTCCTCCACCGTGATGACCCGTTCCCGCGCTCCGATGGCCGACGTCAGGCAGTTCAGGAGTGACGTCTTGCCGGCTTGAGTCGCCCCCGAGACGAGGATGTTGAGCCCGCTGCTCACGGCGGCGCCGAGGAAGCGAGCCCCCACCCGCGTCAAAGAACCTAACTCCACCAGATGTTCCAACCGGCTGGCCCTCACCACGAACTTCCGGATGTTGACGGCCCAGTGCCGCCGAGTGATGTCCGGAATCACCACGTGCAGACGGGACCCATCCGGGAGCGAGGCGTCCACGAAGGGGGAGCTCAGATCGAGACGGCGCCCGGACGTCTTGAGCATCCGCTCCACCAGATCCTCCACCCTCGCCTGGGACATCTCCAGGCCCGTCCGTTCGGATTCCCCGCCCCGCGCGACGAAGATCTCGCCGGGCCCATTCAGCCAGATCTCCTCCACCTCGGGGTCGTCGAAATACGCCTGCAATTCACCGAACCCCGCCACGGAGTCCAGGAGGTGGCGGACCGTGTCCTCGTGCCCTGGGAGTGGCGGCAGCCCACCGCGCACCGCCCGCTCCTCGTAGTCCGTGACCGCTTCCACGACCAGGTCGCGGATCCGTTCCCCGTCCGCCCACGGGTCGATCCCCCGCCGACGCACCAGTTCCCGCACCTCAGCCTCGATGAGTTCCGCCGCCTCCACGGACCGCCCTTCGTTGATTCTTGTCATGTCGATGTCATGTTATGAAAGATCCCTTATCGTGCCAAGTGGCAGTCCGCTTTCCTGTGGACAACCTCTCGACGCCCTCTGACTCATCCGAGAGCGCGCTGTTAGTCTGGTGGCACGCGTGAGTCCGCCCCACTCCCGCCTTTCCCCCTCCTCCTCTGCCCACGGAGACGTCTCATGCACCACGGGTTCCAGCCCGCCGCCCCCGCCCACCGTCGTCGAGCCTTGACCAGGAGCCTGACCGCGGCTGCGATGTCCACCGTGCTGCTCGTCTCCGTCGCCTACACCGCGGCCGCGGCCCCCACGCCTGAGCCGAGCGGACCGTCGACCGCCGCGCCGGCGCCCACCCAGCTCCCCCAGGCGCCGTCCGAACCGCTGCCGAACGGCCAGACCGCCGGTGACCCCGCCGTCGCACGCCAGGCCGTCGGTCGCGAGGGCGCGACCATGCGCACGAACGGCGAGAAGAAGCGGCTCCTGGCGCCACCCGCCGACGGACCCGCGCCGAAGCCCGAGGCCCTCACGGCAGAGAAGACGGCCGAGGGCTCACCCACGAGCGGGCTCTCGGGCTCCGCGACCGGGCTGTCGCGCACCGTCCCCGCCGCCTTCAGCACCTCGCACTGGCGGCCGACCTTCGGGGTGCCCGGCCAGGACGTCAGTGCCTGGCAGGGCACGGTGGACTGGGCGAGTCAGTGGAGCCTCGGCTCCCGCTTCGCTTATGTGAAGGCCAGTGAGGGCACCTATTACACGAACGCGAACTTCGCCTCGCAGTACAACGGGTCCGCGAACCAGGGCATGGTGCGCGGCGCCTACCACTTCGCCATCCCCAGCTGGTCCTCCGGCGCGGACCAGGCGCGGTACTTCGCCTCCCACGGCGGCGGCTGGAGCGGCGACGGCCGGACCCTGCCTCCCGTCCTCGACATCGAATACAACCCCTATGTGGGGCGCACCGACCTCGGATACAACTCGGGCGACACCTGCTACAACCTGGCGGGCGCCCCGATGGTCAAGTGGATCACCGACTTCGGGAACACCATGCGGCAGCTGACCGGCCGCTACCCGGTCATCTACACCACCACCGACTGGTGGAAGCGCTGCACGGGCAATTCGGCGGCATTCTCCTCCTACCCGCTGTGGATCGCGGCGTACCCCTCGTCCGCGAGCAACACCCCCGGCACTCTCCCGGCCAGCTGGCAGCAGTACAGCATCTGGCAGTACAGCGATGAAGGACCCTTCGCCGGCGACTCCAATGTCTGGAACGGCGACCTGACCGGCCTCTCACGCTTCGCCACCTATGGCGACTCCACGCGGTTCACCGCCGTCGGCGATTTCAACGGCGACAAGCGGCCCGACCTGGTGGGCATCCGGCCGGACGGCACCCTCGCACTGCTCCCCGGCAACGGCTCCGGCGGGTACGGCGCGGCCACGGTGATCGGACGCGGCTGGAACATCTACCAGCAGCTCATCGGCGCCGGAGACCTGAACGGCGACGGCCGGCCCGATCTCCTCGGCGTCCGTCCCGACGGCTCCGTCTGGTTCTACGCGGGCACCGGCGCGGTCAACTCCGGAAACCAGGGCTACGCGCCCGCGGTCCGGCTCCCCGGCCTCCAGTGGTCCTCCTACAGCAGGATCCTGGGCGGGTCCGACCTCACCGGGGACGGCCGGCCGGACATCCTCGCCCTGGGGCAGGACAACGCCCTCTACCTGATCCCCGGCCTCTCGAGTCCGAGCGCGGGCTCGTCGGGCTTCGGGCCGGCACGGAAGCTCGCCGGAACGAACTGGGGCGCCTACCCCCTCATGGCCCTGAGCGGGTCCTTCACCAAGTCGAACACGCCCGGCCTCATCGCGTCCGACGCCACCGGCGCACTGCTGCTCTTCCCGTCACTCGGAAGCGTCGACGCTTCCGGGAACGCGTTCGGAGCGCCGCTGCGGATCGGCAACAGCGGCTGGGGCCAGTTCAGCGGCCTCCTGAGCACCGGTGACTCCAATCTGGACGGCCAGCCCGATCTGCTCGCGCTCCGGCCCGACGGGTCCTCCCTCTTCTACCCGGGCGTGGCCGGCGACTCCGACGGGTACGCCACGGCCCGCAAGATCGGCAACGGCGGCTGGACGTCCTTCGCCGCCGTGACCGGTGGCTTCAACCTCAATGGGGCCGGCCCCGCCGACACCCTCGGGATCTACGCGAACGGGAAGGCCCTGCTCTACGCCGGAACCTCCTCGGGCCAGCTCGGGACCGGCACGGCTCTGAGCACCTCCTTCGGCCCGGTGAAGTCGGCGTTCCTCGGCGACTTCTCGAGCACCGGACGAGGGGACGTCCTGACCATCCGCCCCGACGGCACCCTCTGGTTCTCCGCCAACAACGGACCCGCCAACGGTCTCCCCCGCTTCGCCACGCCACGTCAGATCGGGTCCGGCTGGAACATCTACCAATCGGTCCAGGCCGTGCGCAACCTCAGCGGCAAGGGCAGCTGGGACCTGATCGCCATCAAGCCCGACGGCACCCTGTGGCTCTACCCCGGCACTGGGAACGTCTCCTTCTCCACGCCGCAGAAGATCGGCAACTCCTCCTGGCAGACCTTCACCTCGGTGCTGCCGATCGACGCCGACGGCGACAACCGGACCGATCTGTACGCCGTGCGACGGGACGGGACCCTCTGGTTCTACCAGGGCACCGGGACCTCGCCGTACATCGCCCCGGGCCGTCAGGTCGGGCGGAGCGGGTGGACCGCGTACAAGGCGCTCGCCCCCACCGGGGATCTCACCGGCGACGGCCGTGCGGACTTCGTCGGCATCAACACCAACGGATCCCTCTGGTTCTACGCGGGCACGGGAATGCCCGAATCTTCCCTGGGGACGGGGCGTCTGATCGGCACCCTGCGCTGACCACTTGGTAGGATTACCGGCGTCCTACGCGTTCGTCCCCTGGACCGTAGTCAGAAAGGCGCCCCTTGCTGATTTCCTGGATACCAGCTCTCCCTGCCACTCTGGCGGCTCTCGCCGTCTTCCTGCTCCCGGGAGCGCTGGTCAGCCGGCTCCTGGGTGCGCGTGGACTGACCTGGGCCTCCGTCTCCGGCCCCGTGTCCGTCAGCCTGATCGGCATCGCGGCGATCCTGGGCGGGTTCCTGCGGATCCCTTGGAACGTCTGGACCCTGATCGGCACCACGGTCATCGTGGGGGCGCTGGCGGTGCTGGTGCGCCGGGCGCTGATCCGGGTGGGCTGGATGAGCGGCCCCGACGCGGAGCACGCGGGATCCTGGCGGTCGCCGTCGAACATCAAGGGATTCCTCGTGGGATTCTTCGCCGTGGTGCTGTCCGGCGCGTTCATCGTGCGCCGGATCATGCAGATCATCGGGGTCCCGGAGAACTTCTCCCAGCGCTACGACAACGTGTTCCACATGAACGCGATCCGCTTCATCCTGGACACGGGGAAGGGCTCGTCCCTCACCCTCGCCTCGATGGACCCGTCCAACACCACGGGCTTCTACCCCGGCGCCTGGCATGACACGGTGGCACTCGTCGCCCAGCTGTCGTCGGCGGACATCCCGCTCGCGATCAACGGCACGACGATCGCCCTCCTGGCCGTCGTCTGGCCCCTGGCCTGCTTCCTGCTGGTCCGGACGGTCGTGCCGTCGACGTCGGGCGCCGCGCTGACCACGGCGGTGCTCTGCGGCGCGTTCGGCCTCCTCCCGTTCCACCTCCTGGACTGGGGAACCCTCTACCCCAACCTGCTCTCCCTGCTCCTCCTCCCCGTCGGGATCGCCCTCCTGCTCGGCGTCACGAAGGCGCCGTTCGGGCACTGGACGCAGCGCGTGGCCCCCTTGCTCCTCTTCCTGGCGGTGCTGCCGGGAATGGCCCTGGCACACCCCTCCGCGATCCTCACGCTCCTGCTGCTGGCCGCCGTCCTGTTCGTGGTGGCCTGGTGGCGCGAGATCCGCAGGTACTTCAGCACCCGCGACCGCCGCCGGGCGCTCTGGGTCTCGCTCGCGTTCGCCCTGTACTTGGCGGCCTTCACCGTGGCCTGGATGAAGCTGCGCCCGTCCAAATTCGGCGCGCACTGGCCTCCCGTGACCTCGTCCGGCCGTGCCCTGGGCGAGAGCCTCACCTTCTCCACCAACGGCTTCGCCGAAGCATGGATCCTCACGATCCTGGTGGTGGCGGGCGGCGTCATGCTGCTGCGTCAGCACCGCGCGACGTATCTGGTCGCGTGGTTCGCCATGTCCTGTTTCCTCTACATCTCCGCTTCGGGCCTCCCGGACAGCGCCTGGAGGGACTTCTGGAGCCAGATCTGGTACCACGACGCCCACCGCCTCGCAGCGCTGACGGTCGTCTTCGCGCTGCCCCTGGGCGCCGTGACACTGTGGGAGCTCTGGAAGCTCCTCGCCCAGCAGATCGGGCGGCTCGGAAAGGTCATCGACGCCCGCGTGCTGACCGCCGGGACCGCGGTCCTGGCGATCCTGCTGACCTCCGTGGCGGGTCTCGCCCTCCAGTCGAGCCGGTTCAACCCGAACCTGAACGGCGTGGTGCTGCGCAGCAAGTGGGCGTTCGACCCCAACTTCCCGGGCAACCTCCTCAGCCCCGACGAGGAGAAGCTCCTCGAGCGGCTGGACACGAAGGTCCCGGAGGGCTCGGTGCTGATCGGTCACCCCGCTTCGGGCGCCGCTCTCGCATACGCCTACACGGGCCGCGCCGTCATCCTCCCCGCGCTCGGCTCAAGTCCCAGCGCGGACGACATCCAGTTGACCTCGAAACTCACCGGCCTCGACACCGACCCGGCCGTATGCTCGAGCGTGAAGCGCCTCAACGCCTACTACATCCTGGACTTCGGCACCGAGCTCTCGCCGAACACGGTCAAGTACACCTTCCCCACGCCGGAGGAGATCGCCAAGCTGCACAAGGTCCAGCTGCTGGACCAGCAGGGCAAGGCCAAGCTGTACAAGATCACGGGCTGCAAGTAGCCGGCCGCCCGCGGCGAGCGGATCACGAGCACACTGGGCGACAGGAACGCACTCGACGCAAGAACACCCTGAACGACGACGGCGCCGCCGCGGCTGGGAAGCCGCGGCGGCGCCGTCGTCGTGTGGCCGGGAAAGTCCGGTGGGCTCAGGCGCGAGCCGCCAGGCGGTCGATGTACCCGCCCCAGATCTCGACCTGGGCCTCGGCCGACAGCGGCCGTGCGGCAGCGTGGGCAGCGGCCTTCCAGGCGTCGATCCGCTCCGGGGTGAGGGCCTGCAGGGTCTGCCGCAGCGACTCCGCGGTGAAGTCCGACGTCACGTCGCCGAGACCGTATTCGCGGACCAGGGACTCCATGGCCGGCGACGGGCCCACGATCAGGCCGAGCCGAGCCTGCACGGCTTCGAAGAACTTGTTGGGGAGGGCGTTCTTCAGGTTGAAGTTGGTCGGCGGGAGGAAGACCAGGGACACGTCGTACTCGCTGAGGGTCGCCACCAGCTGACGGTACGGCACGGGGTCCCGGAACCGCAGATTGGGCAGGCCCTCGGCCTTCTCACGCAGCTCAGCCACGTAGTCGGGCTCGTTCGGCATGACGATCATGTCCAGGGTGAGCCACTCCGGGGCGTCACGCATCGCCTCGATGAAGTTCTCCAGCTTGCGGTAGCGCTGGCCGGCGGCGCTGTGGATGAGCCGCACGGACGTCCCGGTGGGCTTCGGCTCGGCCTCCGCGTACGGCGCCGCGTTCGTCACCACACCGGCGTCCACGCCGTAGTCCTTGGTGTATTCCTCCGCGATCCCCTGGGACACCGTGGTGACCGAGGCGGCACGGCCCAGGTAGGTCCTGCAGAGCCAGCGCATGAACGGTGCGACGAAGAAGCGCCACTTCAGGTCGTCTTCCTTCTCCCGCGGGGCGAACTCGTGGAGGTCGGAGTGGACCCCGAGCCGCGGCTTGAGGTCGAGGGCCACGGGAAGGCTGTTCAGGTCGTTGGCGAGGATGATGTCGAAGCGGCCCTGAGGAAGCAGGGCGCGGGCGGCCTGCACCGCGGTCATGCTCTCGTACACCCGCTCGAAGCGGCGCGTGAGCAGGCCCGCCTTGTCGGACGGCCAGCCCCGCGAATCCGAGGGAAGGGCATAGTGCTCCGTCACGCCGTCCGGGGCCTCACCGTAGGCGCACGTGGCGACCTGGTACTTGTCCTTGAAGAACTCCACCTGCTTGAGAACCCTGGGATCCGATCGGATCGGTGAGAAGGTCAGGATCAGCAGGCGAGGGAGTTCTGTCATGCCTTCATTGTCCCAGATGGCGCGGGCGGCGTCATACGAGGGGAGGCCGGTGGGGCGCGGTTCTCTCAGAAGATCGCGCGGAGATACGGGATCCAGGCGGCGAGGAGGGACACACCGAAGCTCAGCACCAGGGTCACCGCGAAAGCACCCACGGCCGGCGCGAACGCGGTGCCGGAGGCGATGGCCGGGCTGAGCCTCTTGAGGACTTCGAAGATCACCAGATGCACCAGGAACACCCCGAAGGAGGCCTGCGAGAGAGCGGAGATGCTCCGGGTCAGGCGAGCGGGCCACGGCTTCCCTGGCGGCGGCACGGAGACCGTGAAGACGAAGACGGCCACGGAGAGGATCGCCACTCCGATGCCGAGGTACGAGACCGACACCACGGCGTCGAGGATCCTGGACTGGCCCTTGTGGCCGAAGTGCCAGATGCTGAAGGCCGCGAGCACGACGATCACCGCGGCCAGGGCCACGCGGAGACCGCGGCTCACGCGCAGGTCCCGGAGCGCATACCCCAGGACGAAGTAGCCCACATAAGGCAGCCACTGGGTGAGGATGTTGAGTGCGATCGGGCGCGCGACGCCGAACAGCCCGGCCACGCCGGGGACCATGTACGCCAGGACCGTGACGCCGAGAATGACCGAGCCGGTGATGACAGGCCGCATCCTGCCTCCGCGGCTCAGGAAGGCCGCCAGCATCGGGGCCACCGCATACAGTCCGAGGATCAGCCACAGGAAGTACAGCTGAGTGAAGACGGAACCGTCCACGAGCAGCTGCACGATGCGGCCGGGAGTGAGCTGCTCATGACGGAGCAGCACGCGCACACCGATCAGATACACGAGGTTCCAGACGATCAGCGCCGGCAGCAGCCTGGCCGCCCGTTTGAAGTAGAACGCCCTGGGGTCCTCCAGCGCCTGCCGTGATCCGAGGATGAGCGCCCCGGAGATCATGACGAAGACCGGGACCACCCAGATGAACGCGATGTCGACGCCGGCCGCGAGCCACCAGCTCCGCCCGCCGTCGGGAGCCTGCCCCACGACATGCCCGAAGACATGGATCGCCACCACGCCGCAGATGCTCACGATCCGCAGGATGTCGAGCGCGTGACGCCTCTCCGCGACGGGCTCGGCCCACCGGACCAGAGCCTGCCCGTGGCCCTGCGCAAGCCTCATTCGGCCGGTCGCTCGGCCTCGGAGACCTCGGGAGCCGGCGAGCCTGCGACGGAGGACCGCACCTCATCGCCGCGCAGCAGCTGCTCAGGAGCGGGCGTCTCGTCGAGGGCGATCCGGCGCGACAGCTTGGTGACCATGGACTCCAGTTGGCGGAACCGCTGGTACGTCGTGGCCATGAAGACGAGGAAGCTGACGATCAGCCCGTAGAGCACGAGGTCGGTGCCACGGCCGATCCCGAGGGAGCGGGCCACCATCGTGAGCAGCTCCGGGAAGAAGATGGAGAACACCGCCACGCAGGCGAAAAGCGCCAGCATGAGCCGGCGGATGGCCAGGTGACGTGCATTCGAGCCACCCCGCATCAAGGCGAGGGACACGATCACGACGGCGATCACAAGAGCGATCTGAACGACTATCTGCACAATGTCACCTAAAGAAGAGATCCGCGATGATGTTGACCGAGTTCAGCAGCGACTGGCCCTTGGACTTGGAGTAATCCGTGTAGATGATCTCCACGGGATGCTCCACCCAGCGGGGCTCCAGCGCGGCGATCTGGTGAATCAGCTCGGAGGCGTGCGCCATCCGGTTCTGCTTCAGATCCAGCTGGGAAGCGAGCTGAGGGCTCAGGGCCCGGAGACCGTTGTGGGCATCCGTGAGGGCCATGCCCGTCGCCATCCGGAACTGCGCGGCGGCGGTCCGGAGCACGAGCCTCTTGGCCGGGGAGATCTTGGTGCGGCCGTCCAGGAAGCGGGATCCCAGGACGACGTCGGCCTCGCCGGAGCGGATGCGCGCCACCATGTCAGCGGCGTCCGCCACCCGGTGCTGCCCGTCGGCGTCGAACGTCACGATGCAGTCCAGTTCGGGGTCCTGCAGCGCGTATTCCATCCCGGTCTGCAGCGCCGCACCCTGGCCGAGATTGACCGGGTGCTGGACGACGACGGCGCCCGCGGCGCGGGCCACCGCTTGCGAACCGTCACTGCTTCCGTCGTCGACGCAGACGACGTGCGGGAAGACCTCCCGGAGTTCGCTGATCACGGTGCCGACCACGGACGCTTCGTTGTACATCGGAATGACTATCCAGGTGCGGCTCACGGCACCAGTATCCCACAGCCGCAGGACGGGACCTTCCCAACGGGCCGTCCGGCCATGCCCCTCACGCCCTGGCCTCGGCGAGTCCGTCGGCCCCGGACCGTGCGATCCGGCGGATCGCGTGGAGCATCGTCATGGGCCCATGGACCAGCCAGGCCCGGGTCCGGCGGCGCAGTGACCAGACCGCTCGATCGGCCGTCAGATCCGCCGCCACGATCACATCGCAGGCGGCCAGCGCCCGGACCAGCTGCCCGCGCTTCCGGACCTGACGCGCGAAGGCGCGGGAGGCGGCGTTGTCCCTCACGAGACGCCCGGCGACCCCGGCGGGACCCGGCAAACCGGCCAGACGTGCCAGGACCGGCGCCAGCGGTCCGCCGGCGTCGGGGATCACGACGAGTTCCAGCCCGTCGACCGCGTCCCGCAGCCCCGGGCTGTCAAGGCACACCGCCAGGGCCACGAGTTCCTTGCCTTCGGCCCGGGCGGCGGATTCCGCACGGCTCCGGAGATCCTCGATCACGGCCTCCCGGTGCGCGCCCTGCGCCACCAGGATTCCCAGTTTCAGCGTGTCCGCCATCAGGCTTCCCGTCCTTCCGTCGTGGCCACGGTCTCCACGGTTCCGGTCCGCGCATCCGTGCCGTCCACGACGGCGGGCGCCACGGCCGGGACGCCGGCCGTTGAGCGCAGCTCGGCGATGACCGGTTCGAGAATGGTGCTGCGGAGGAACTGCTGCCCGTACTCCCACGCCGCGTCCCATCGTGCGGCATCCGGGGACGCCACTTCGCGGGCGCAGTCCCGCAGCGCTTCCGCGATCGCGTCCGCGCTGAGGTCTTTGGCCGGGAACCACAGCGGATAGTCCCGCAGAAGATCGGTGGCGGCGTTGCCCAGGTCGTGCACCGAGACGATCGGGCGTCCCGTGGCGAGGTACTCGGCGGTCTTCCCGCCGGTCACGTACCGGCCCGTGGACAAGAGCAGGAGCAGCGCGTCCATCTCCTGATAGAACCCCGCCACCTCGCGCTTCGAGATCGGGCCGTCGTAGCGGAGCCCGGGGTAGCGCCCGGACCCGAAGATGTCGAGGATCTCCGCACCGGCGGCTCCGGACGCGCTGAGCTTGCCACGGAACACCGCCTCACCGGCCATGCCCTGGCCCACGGCCGAGCTCCAGCCGTCCAGGAACTCCTGGAGCGGCATGTTGACGTACTGGAGAGTGCCCAGGTACCCGAACCGCGGTTCGGCGGTCGCCCGGGCCTGGGGCTTCGCATGGCCGGGCTGCGGATCGAATCCGTTCGCCACCACGCGCATGCGCGCCTCGGATTCCGGGTACCGGCGCGCGTATTCGTCCCGGATCTGGTCATTGACGAACCAGATCTGCTCGGCGTCGCGGAGATAGGAGGCCTCCAGCCGGCCCCGGTCGCTCGCGGGGCCGAAGTCCTCGGCGCCGCTGATCGTGTTGAACGCCCAGGCGTCCCGGTAGTCCATGACGTACGGGACGCCGGGCAGGACGCGGGCGACCGCAAACGAGACGTAGGGGCTGGCCGACGCCATCACCAGGTCGACGGGCTTGTCCCGGTGGACCCGGCGTGCGGCCTCGCCGGCGGGCCCGAGCCACGCACCGTGGAAGTCCTCGGGGAACTCCTTCCGGCTCTTGCGGCGCAGGGCCTCCTTCCAGAGGTACGGCGCTTCGATCCGCAGCCGCGAGTAGCCCCGGAGGTTCCCCCGGGCCGGTTCCTCAGCCCCGCCGTCGCTCACCGGGACCACCGTGATCCGCGGATCGACGGAAGCGGCGAGCTTCTCATCGATGCCGGAGATCTCCGACCATGTCCCGGGATCGAGCGTGAGGACGGTGACGTCCCAGCCATCCGCGGCGAAGGCGTTCGCCACCGCGGTGCAGCGGTAGACCGACGACGCCGTGCTCGGCGGGAAGGCGAAGGAGATGTAGAGCAGATGCGGCTTCCTCATCGGGCCTCCTCCAGGATCCTCGCGTAGGCGGCGTTCAGCTTCGGGATCATCCCCTCCGCGCCGTGGTTCCTCCGGACATAACCGGGGCCGTCCAGCGTGCGGGAGAGCGCGGCGGGATCCTGGAGCGCCTCGGTGACCGCGCCGGCCACCTCGCCGCGGCTGACGTGGACCGCGGCGGGTTTCTCGGGGTAGCCGTCGACGGCGTCGGCGAAGACGAGCGGCACCCCGATGCCCATGGCCTGGAGCTCGCTGACCGCCAGGATCCCGGCCACCTGGCCCACCGCGACGTGCGCGGTCGAGAGAGCCTGCAGGAACGCGGCCTTGCTCATCTTCGGCAGCAGGCGGACCCCGAGGTCACGCGCCTCGGCGGCCCGGTCTCCCCAGTCGAGCCCGACGATGTCGGCCTGTCCCCCGGCCGCGGAGACCACCTCGGCCGCGGTCTCGAGGAGCGCGTCGCCGCCCTTGGACGCATCCCAGCGCGACGGGAAGATCACCGTGGGCCGGCCGGACGGGTTCCACGCGGGCAGCTCGGACATGTCGACCGGGGCAGGGAGATACTCGGCGTCCGGGCGGGCCCGCTCCGCCTTCTCGCGCAGATCCGGAGTGGTGTACCAGACGTGCGCCGCGCCGTCGATGTCCTGCTTCATCGCGGCGTGATGCTGCTCCTGCCAATAGTTCTCACGGATGTCCGTGCCATGCAGCGTCAGCGCATACGGCCGGGAGAATGCGCCCCGCGCCCACTTCGCCCGTCCGCCCATGTTCACGTGCCACAGCTGGGTCAGGGGGTACGCCAGTGCCTGCTCGGCGCGGAAACGGTAGTACGCGGACTTTCCGCCGCCTCGCGTCCAGGGCCCCTGGATCTGCCGCCAGGGCATGCCGTGACGCCTGCCCTCTTGCACCAAGGTCCGTCCGACGTCTGCGCAATCGAACAGCTGTGTCACCCGGATCCGCTCATTCATGGTCCTCATCTTCTCATCAGCCACGGGCCGGGGCCTCACCGCGGGCGTCCTCGCGCCCTTTCCCGCGCGGCCGGAGACCGGTCCCGCCGCCTCGGTCCGGGCGGCCCACCGGTAGTATGAGAGGAATCCCTTCCCATGCGTCACGGAGTACCACTTGAGACAACTGCGCCACACCATGCGCGAACTGCTGCCGCTCCTGCCCCGGAATGCCCGCAGGTTCCTCCTGCTCTTCGGCGTTCTCTCGGCGGTCCTGGCACTGCTGGACTCCGCGGCGCTGGGCGTGTTCGCCCTGGTGCTGAATCAGGTGCTCAAGGCGGGCGACATGACCCTGCCGATCATCGGCTCCGTCAGCCGTGAATTCGGGCTCCTGGTGCTGGTCTCCTCCGCGGGTGTCATGATCCTCAAGTCCGTCCTGAACATCTGGCTCCAGTGGGTCTCCACGCGCAAGTTCGCGGATTACGAGCTCCAGATCGGCACGGTGCTCTTCCAGAGCTACATCCGGGCGCCGTGGACCGAACGGATGAAGCGGTCCACGCCCGAGCTCGTGCGCATGATCGACGTCGGCATCGCGAACACCGTCTCGGGCGTCCTGTTCCCGGCGGTCACCCTCCCGGCGCAGGTGCTGACCTTCGCTACGGTCCTGATCGTCCTGGTGGGCGCCTCCTGGCAGACCGCCCTCGTCACCGTCATCTACCTGGGCTGCATCGCCGCCTTCCTCTACTTCTGGCTGTCCAAGAAGTCGTACCAGGCCGGCCGCATCAACCGCGACGCCGCCATGAAGATGTCCGCCCTGGTGACCGAGATGCTCGCCGCGCTCAAGGAGATCACCCTCCGCGACAAGGCGGACGAGGTGGGCGGCATCGTGATGGAGAGCCGTGAGCGCGCCGCTCGGTCCCGCTCCAACATCCGTTTCATGGGATCCGTTCCGAAGTTCGTCATCGACATGGCGCTCATCGGCGGCTTCCTCCTGATCGGCACCATGGGCTACCTCATCGGCGGATTCGAGACCGCGATGTCCTCCGTCGCCATCTTCGGCCTCGCAGGGTTCAAGATGGTCCCGGCCCTGACCCAGGTCCAGTCCCAGCTGACGCTCGTGCAGTCGACCCTCCCCTACACCGAGACGGTCATCCGGGACATCAAGGACGCCGAGGAGTACCGCCGGAACGCGGAGAAGCTGGGCAAGCAGCCGCTGGCGCAGGCGCCGCGCCTTCTGGAGCTCAAGAACGTGGAATTCAGGTACCCCGGCTCGGAGCACCCCGCCGTCACCGACATCAACCTGACGCTGCCGATCGGCTCGTCGCTCGGCATCGTCGGACAGTCGGGCGCCGGCAAGTCCACGCTGATCGACATCTTCCTGGGCCTTCTCACCCCGTCCCGCGGCGAGATGACCCTCGACGGAGTCCCCCTCGAGGACGTGCTGTCCGCCTGGCGCAGCCGCGTGGGCTATGTCCCCCAGGAAGTCGCCATCTTCGACGGCACGATCGCCCAGAACGTGGCGCTGAGCTGGGGTGACGACCTGGACGAGGAACGCGTGCGCATCGCCCTGGAGCGGGCGCAGCTGCTGGAGACCGTCGAGAAGCGCGACGGCGGCATCAACGGCCGCGTGGGCGAGCGCGGCCTGGCGCTCTCCGGCGGTCAGCGCCAGCGGCTCGGCATCGCCCGTGCCCTCTACATGGACCCCCTCGTGCTCGTCCTCGACGAGGCCACCAGCGCACTGGACACGGCCACCGAGGCCGCCGTGGCCCAAGCCATCAACGAGCTGCACGGCGACATGACCGTGATCTCCGTGGCACACCGCTTGTCCACCGTGCGAGGCAACGATCAGATCTGCTTCATGAAGGACGGCACCATCGTCACGCGCGGCACCTTCGCCGAGGTGGTCCGTGACAACCCCGACTTCGCCCAGCAGGCCGCCCTGGCGGGCCTGCACTCGCAGGAGGAAGCCGCCGCCGGCTGAGTTCCCCTCAAGAGCGGCGCGCGGCGGCCTCGTACAGCTCGCACAGGCGCGGGACGTAGGCCGCCGCGTCGTAGCGGGGCAGCGCCCAGACGGCCCCTCCCAGGCGCCCGGCGGCTGCGGCCGGGTCCCGCAGAGCCTCCAGGGCCTGCTCCACGACCTCCTCGGTCGAGCCTTCCAGCACGGGCGGCGTGGTGCCGTCGTCGGGCCGTGCGAGCCGATGTCCCACCGCAGCCATGGGCGCGCCCATGCAGAGGGCTTCGAACTCACTCGTGGCGAAGTTGTCACTCGCCTGGCCGATGGTGAGGTGAGAGCGGGCGATCGTCGCGTGGTATTCGGGCTGGCTCATCCGGCCCAGCAGTTCCACCCCGGCGTCCCGGGCCGCGGCGGCTCCCGGCCCCCAGTCGAGTCCCTGAAGCCTGACCTCCGGCCCCAGCGCGGCCCGCAGCGCCGCGGCGAGCTCGAGCTGCCGCTCCACACCCTTGTCCTCGTCCCAGCGGGACACGAAGAACACGGTGGGTTCCTGAGCAGGCGCCCACGCCGGGAGGCTGCTGGCGTCGACGAGAGCGGGGAGGAACTCGGCGTCCGGGCGGGCTTCACGAGCATTCCCGGCGGTGTCGTTGTTGGCGAAGAACACGTGCTCGGCCCCGTCGATCGCGGTCTGGATCTCGGTGTGGAATCGCGGATCCTTCCACTGCCGGCGGATGTCCGTGCCGTGCAGCGTCAGAAGATACGGCCTGCGCGGCATGCCCCGTTCCTTGAGCAGGCGGGCGCTCGTCGCGTAATGCACGTGCACGACCTCCGCCGGGAGCAGATGGGCCAGACGGCGCGCGACGAACGGCAGGAACCGGGCCTTGGCCAGCACGGGGTTCGCCGGGGCGGCTCCCAGGGGACGGACCTGTTCCGGCGGGAGGTAGTCCCAGTGGATGCCCTCCCGTTCCGCCGCCCGCACCATGTTCCGTGCGACGAAGGCGCAGTCGTTGAATTGCAGGACCTTGGGCTGCTCGCTCATGGTTCGTGTCCTTTCGGCGGCGGATCGGGGCTATCCGGTCCGCACGCTGTCGGTCTAGGCTCGGGCGACGGCGGCGGCGTAGCTCTCCTGGAAGAGCTCGCCGACGGCCTCGGGTGAGAACCGCTGACGGATGGGCGTCGCGATGTCCTCCGCGGGCACCTCCGCGAACGCGTCCTTCGCCTCGAGGATGGCCCGTCCGAGTGCCTCCGGGGTGGCGTCGTCGACCAGCCGGCTGTTCTGGGGTCCCGCGTAATCGGAGAACCCGCCGACGCGGGTCGCCACGACGGCCCTGCCGGCGGCGAGCGCCTCCGCCGCGGAGGTGAAGAAGTTCTCCTGCGCGGTGGGCAGGAAGAACAGATCGGCATCCGAGAGCTGCTCCGCCACTTCGGCGGGACGGACCGACCCGGCGAACCGCACCTGCTCCTCCAGGCCCAGCGAGGAGACCAGCGCCTCGCATTCGGCGCGCTGGGGCCCGTCGCCCACCCAGTTCAGCTCCGCGGCGAAGCCCTGATCGCGCAGCCAGCCGACGGTCTCGATGGCGGTCAGCGGCCTTTTGCGCGGGATGAGACCCCCGACGGCCACCAGTTTCAGAGGGCTGCCGTATTCCGCGGGCCGCACCTCGGCGGGTCCTTCGACCACACACGGGACCACGACGGCGGCGTCCGGCCGGGCGAAGCGCTGCATCTCCCGCGCCAGCTGACCGGTGACCCCGGTGACCACGTGCGGAAGGCGCAGGACGGCGCGCAGGCCGGACAGCTTCTCCCAGAGCGGCGAGACGCTGGCCGGGTTGACCACCCCGTTCCAGTGCTCGGTGTGGACCCACGGCGTGGTGCGGCCGGTCAGAGTGCGCCCGCTCCAGGGGGCCATCGCCACCAGGATGGACGAGAACGCCATCGTGTGCACCACGTCAGCCCACCGCAGTTCGCGGGCGACCGTCCGGGCGGTCCGGAGCAGACTGAGGGGGCGCCGCGGATCCGCGTTGGTCCGGAGGACCGGAGTGCCTTCCCAGAGGCCGTCGCGGTCCCCCGCCGCCGGCGCGCTCCCCAGCCGTGCGTGGATGACACGGACATCGTGTCCCTGCCGCCGGATGGCGTCCACATGCTCGGCGTTGAAAGGCGCCTCGGTGGGCTTGTCCGCGCTGGGGTACCAGGTGGCGACTACCAGGATCTTCATGGGTTCCTCGGGTGACTGGAGAACGGGCCGGAGGTGGTCCGGGCGTGCGGGGCGATGAGCGGGGTCAGAGAAGAGCGGAGGCGCTCATGAATCTCAGCGGGGCCTCCCGGTGGAACACCTGGGAGAGACTGCGCGGCACCAAGGCCCGCGGATGGCTGAACTTCCTCCGGGCCTCGGACAGTCGGGCCATGACCTCGGAACGTTCCTCGCCGCGGGCCACCGCATCCAGAAGCGCGCGGTCGGCCAGCGACAGGGGCCTGGCGGCCCGCGGTGCGGCGAACAGCAGGATCCTGGCGGCCACGGCGGCCTCGGCGGCGTCCGCCGCGGTCCACGTCCCCGCCTGCGCACGGAGCCAGACGTGGCCGAAGAGGTGGACCCTGATCAGCTTGGTGACGAGCGCCTCCCCGGACCTCGCGGGAAGCCCGAGGAACCAGTCGGTCTGCACCAGGTCCGTGGCGAAGGCGAGGTCCTCCGTGATCGACCGGGGCGTGTGCGTGACCCGCAACCGCGCGTCGTCGTGCACCAGATAGCGCGGCAGGCCGCGCCCGTAACTGATCCGCGCGCCCGAGAACCACAGGCGGGCCGAGAAGCTCTGGTCCTCGCCGGTGGCGTACTTCGTGGGGAATTCGAGTCCGAGACCTCGGACGACGGCCAGGCGGAGCACCCCGAGCGGCGCGGTCCGGTAGCTCAGGCGGTCCGCCACGGGATCGAGATCCCGGTGTCTGCCACGTCGCACGACCGGGGTGCGGACAGGCCCTCCCCCGGCATGGGCCATCGGCGCGATGAGGGCGTCGGCGCCGTCGGCTTCGGCGGCGTCGACCCAGGCCGCCAGCGCGCCCGGCTCCACCGTGTCGTCACTCCCCATGATGCCGACCCAGGTCGCATCGGCTTCGGCGATCCCTCGGTTGAAAGGCCCGGCAGGGCTGCGGATGCCGTCCTGGTGGGAGACGAACCGGACCTGGGAGCGGTGTTCCGGGCTGACCTGTTCTTCGATCTCCCGGGGATCCGCATTGTGGCAGACCACCGTGATCCGCAGACGTCCCGGTTCCTGAGCGTCCACGGGAAGTCCGCCCTCGATCAGCGAGGCGACGGCCCGGCCCACCGGCCGGTCCGGGGTGTGCACCGCGATCACCATGTCGAGCAGGACGGGAGCGGGGGATCGGTTTTCCACCCAGTAAGGTTATCGCGGGAACCCCTAACCGGTGCAGGAGCTCACTCAGCCATGAACCAATCCATCGACGTCGTCATCCCCGTCCACGACATCCGGAGGCCCGCCGCCCGCGCCGTCCGCTCGGTCCTGGACCAGCGCAGCGCCCTCCTCGCGCTCGGCGTGGACCTCCGCGTGATGCTCGTCTGGCACAACCTCGGCGACGAGGACGTCGCCCGGGCCGCGAAGGCGCTGCCCGGCGGCGACGGCTTGCGGCAGGAGGTCCTCCGCGACGGCCTGCACTCGGCCGCGGGTCCCCGGAACTGGGCGCTGGACCACAGCGATGCCACGTTCCTGTGCTTCCTGGACTCGGACGATCACCTCGAGCCGGGTTCTCTGGCGGCCTGGTGGACCTGCGCGGAGGACGAGCGTGCCGCGGCGGTGATCGCGCCGCTGCGCACTCCATCGGGCGCCATCCTCCGGTCTCCCCGCATCCGCCCGTCGGCCCCGCGGACCCTCGACGCCCTGAAGGACGGGCTCGTCTACCGCAGTGTCCCCTACGGTCTGCTCCGCCGGTCGGCACTGGAGTTCGTCGGTTACCGCTATGAGGAAGGCCTCCGCACCGGCGAGGACCTCTCCACCACCCTCAAGCTCTGGTTCCGTTCTGGCACCATCTGCTACCCGTACGGCGCCCCGGCCTACCACCAGACCGACGATTCCGGCGAGGGACGCGTCACGAGCACGGTCCTGCCGATCGGCGAGGAGTTCCGCTGGCTCGAGGCTCTGCTCGAAGATCCCTGGCTCAAGGACGCCACCCGTGCCGAACGCCGGGCGATCGCCCTGAAGGTGCTCCGCGTCCACGGCGTCGGGGCGCTCCTGCGCCGGACGGCGGGCACGGAATCCGACGCCGGGAACACCGAACGGCTCTGGAACGCGGAGGAACAGCGCCACTGGACGGAGCTGCTGAAGCGTCTGGAGTCCTTCGCCCACGGTCTGCCGCCGGCGTTGAGCCGACGGGACGCCGCCCTGGTCCGCGAAGCCTGCGACGCCGGCGACCTCGCCTCCCTCCGCGCCGCGGCGGACCGCCATGCCCGTGCCGGCCGCGCCGGCGAACTGCTGCCCCTCCGGCTCTCCGCGGTCCTCTCCCGTGACGCGGTCCTGACCCATTACGTCCTGGAGAAGCTCCGTACCCGGCAGGGGATCTTCAGGGCTCCTGAGCCGCACGCCTGAGAGGCCCACCGGCTCGGGCCGGGCGGGATTCCCTTATAGACTCGTGTCCATGCGTATTCTCAGTGTCGTCGGCGCGCGACCCCAATTCGTCAAACTCGCACCCATCGCCAAAGCCCTGGAGGGCAAGGCGGATCACGTGATCGTCCACACCGGACAGCACTACGACGAATTGATGAGCGACGTCTTCTTCCGCGATCTGGGCATCCCCCAGCCCGACCACAATCTGGCGGTCGGCTCCGGCAAGCACGGCGAGCAGACCGGGGCGATGCTCGCCGGTCTCGAGCGCGTCTTCGAAGAGGAGAAGCCCGACGTCGTGCTCGTCTACGGCGACACGAACTCGACCCTCGCGGCGGCACTCGCCGCGGTGAAGATCCACATCCCCGTGGCCCACCTGGAGTCCGGCCTGCGGTCCTTCAACCGCCGCATGCCCGAGGAGCACAACCGGGTCCTGACGGACCATGCCTCCGATCTGCTCCTCGCCCCCACCCAGGTCGCGATGGACCACCTGGCCACCGAAGGCCTGAGCGGGAAGTCCATCCTGGTGGGAGACGTCATGACGGACGTGCTGTACGCCGTCCGCGATCGCCTGGCCACCGAGCCCGCTCCGCTCCCCCACGGTCTGGAGGACGGCGGCTACTACGTGTGCACCATCCACCGCCCGGACAACACCGACAGCCCCGAGCGGCTCTCCGCGATCATCGAATCGCTCGCCGGCCTCGACAAGCCTGTGCTGCTTCTCGCCCACCCGCGGCTCCGGGCCCTGGCCGACAAGCACGGCATCGATCTCGCGGCGGGCTCCCTCGTCCCGAACGAGCCCCTGGCCTACCCGCAGCTCGTGGACGCCGTCTCCCGCAGCGCGGGCGTGGTCACCGACTCCGGCGGGCTCCAGAAGGAGGCCTTCCTCCTCCGCGTCCCGTGCACGACGATCCGCCCTGAAACCGAGTGGGTCGAGACCGTCGACCTCGGCTGGAACGTCCTGGTCGATCAGGACCTGAGCATTCTGGCCTCCACCGTCCAGCGTCCCGCGCCGGCCCCGACGGACGCCGCGCCGTATGGCGACGGCCAGGCCGCCGCCCGCACCGCCCAGGCACTCCTGGACACCTTCGGCGGCGAGTGACACCCACCCCTGACGACAGACGACGGCGGCGGGACACCTGATGGTGTCCCGCCGCCGTCGTCTGTTCTGCCGGGAGGTTCCCCGGAAAGGGTCGCTGCGTCAGCCCGCGCCGTGGGCCGCCGTCCGGACGACCGCGGCGGCACGACGCCCCGCGGCCGCGAGCGAGGCGTTCTCCCGGACCCAGTCGACCCGGCCGTCGCGGCTCTGCGTCCCCCCGAAGGTCGGGTCGTCCAGCACCGCACGCATGGCTGAGGCCACCGCGTCCGGGGTGAAGTCGCTCGCCGCGCCGAGCCCGCCGTCGGACACGAGCACCGCGGCATCGCCGGTCCCGGCATAGAGGACGGGCGTGCCGCAGGCCGCCGCGGCGTAGATCTTGGTGGGCTTGGCGAAGTCGTAACCCTGGCCCGGCTTGATGCTCACGACCGCGGCAGCGGCGCCCCGGATCCAGCGGGCCGCCTCCTCTGCGGGGATGACCCCGCCGAAATGCACCCGGCCGGGGGCTTCGCGCTCCGCGAGGGCCTTGAGCGCCTCCTCATCGGAGCCCTGCCCGAAGAAGCGCAGCTCCACGTTCCCGGGCAGCTGCGCGAGGGCCTTGATGAAGATTCCGGCGTCCTGCCACTCGGACATGGTGCCCGTGTAGACGAAATAGGGCTTGGCGTTCTGATCGGCGACGGGGCCGTCCGGCACGAAGGTCGACATGTCGATGCCGTTGCCCACGGAGTGGATCCTGTCCCGGGGAACGCCGAAAGACGCCACTTGATCCGCGACGCCGTCCGAGACCGCGATCACGGCGCGCGCCCGGCGCAGCACGAATCCTTCGATCCCCCGGAGCGCCCTGTGCACCGGCCCGCCGACGTTCATCGCCTGCAGGGCGTCGCTCCAGATGTCCGCGGCGTAGTAGACGAAAGGACGCCGCCGCAGCAGGGAGCTCACCGCCACCACCAGTCCGGTGGTGGGCGGCGGCTCCGAGACCACCACGTCCGCCCGGCTGAGCAGCAGGCGGAAGAACAGCGGCACGTCGAAGCTCAGGTACTGCACATAGCCGCGGACATTGCCGCCGGCGTCCCGCAGGACGGGCCAGCGCCGCACCCGCACCGAATCCCGGCAGGGCCCGGCGGACCGCGGCGGCGTGGTGCTGAGGACCTCGACGTCCAGTCCGTCCTCCACCAGGCCGTCCGCCAGAGCCTGCAGCCGGAAGGCCGCGGCCCCGACCTCAGGAGTGAACAGCCTGGTGGCGATCAGGGTCTTCGTGGGCACTGACACTACGCGGAGAGCTCCACGGTGCTGCCCGTCGCGGCGGACTCCAGGCACGCCTCGGCCACGCGCAGCGTCGCCAGGCCCTCACGCATCGTGACCACATCGTTGCGGATGCCGAGGATGGCGTCGCGGAAGGCCTCGTGCTCGGTGCGCAGTGGCTCCGGCTTGGCGATGGCCAGGCGGGTCACATTGCCCTCGGACACGCCGCGGAAAGCCGCCATGGACTCCCACTGCGTGGCCACGGTGCCGTTCTCGAAGAACGTCAGATCAGCGGTCACGGTGTCGGCGACGAAGGCGCCCTTCTCGCCCGTGACGATGGTGATCCGCTCCTTCATGGGCGAAAGCCAGTTCACGAGGTGGTTGGTGATCACGCCGCCCTCGAGGCGGCCGGTCGCCACCACCATGTCCTCGTGCGGACGTCCGCTGCGAGTCGTGGTCTGCGCGTAGATCGTGGCGAACGGGCTCTGGGCGAGCCACGCCGTCAGATCGATGTCATGGGTGCCGAGATCCTTGACGACGCCGACGTCGGCGATGCGGGCCGGGAACGGGCCCTGGCGGCGCGTCGCGATCTGGTACACGTCGCCGAGCTCGCCGGCTTCGATCCGCGCCCGCAGCGACTGCAGGGCCGGGTTGAAGCGTTCGATGTGCCCGACGGCGCCGACAAGACCCTTCGCGTCGAAGGCCTCCACGAGACGCTCCCCCGCGGGGACGGAGGCCGCGATCGGCTTCTCCACGAGCGTGTGGACACCGGCCTCGGCGAGGGCGAGTCCCACCTCCTCATGCAGACCGGTCGGAACGGCCACCACGGCCATGTCGAGCCCCTGGGCGATGAGTTCCTCCACGGAGGACAGCAGCGGCACTCCCCCGGCCACGCCGTGGGGATCGCCGAAGGAGTCGGCGACGGCCACGAGGTCGACGCCGTCGATCTCCTTCAGCACGCGGGCGTGGTGACGCCCCATCATGCCGAGGCCGATCAGGCCTGCGCGCAGATTCGCCATGGCTCAGGCACCTGCCTTGACGAGCGTGTTCACCGCGGTGACGATGCGCTCCAGGTCGTCCTGGCTGAGGGACGGGTGCACCGGGAGGGACAGCACCTCGAGGGCCGCAGTCTCCGTGTTGGGCAGGTCCTCCGTGCGGTTGAAGGACGGCAGCCGGTGGTTCGGGACCGGGTAGTAGACGCCGGAACCGATGTTGTGCTCCTCACGGAGGGCCTTGGCCAGGCCGTCGCGGTCTTCGGGGACGCGGATCGTGTACTGGTGGTAGACGTGCACGGCGCCGTCGGCGACCTTGGGGGTGCCCACGCCTTCGAGGTTCGCGTCGAGGAACGCGGCGTTCGACTGGCGCTGCGCGGTCCAGCCTTCCACCTTGGTCAGCTGCACGCGGCCGATCGCGGCGTGCAGATCGGTCATGCGGGCGTTGAAGCCCACGAGCTCGTTCTCGTACTGCTTCTCCATGCCCTGGTTCCGGAGGAGACGCAGGCGGCGCTCGACGTCGGCGTCCGGCGTGGAGACCATGCCGCCTTCACCGCTGGTCATGTTCTTCGTCGGGTAGAGGCTGAACATGGCGAAGGTGCCGAAGGTGCCGACCTTGCGGCCGTTCAGGCTGGCGCCGTGCGCCTGGGCGGCGTCCTCGTAAAGGTCGATGCCGCGCTCCTCGGCCAGCTTGGCGAAGGCCTCCGCGGCGAAGGGGTGACCGTACAGGTGCACCGGAAGGATGCCCTTGGTCTTGTCCGTGATGAGGGAGGCCACGTGATCCACGTCCAGCGTGTAGTGGTCCAGCTCGATGTCGGCGAAGACGGGGGTGGCGCCGGTCAGGGCGACCGAGTTGCCCGTGGCGGCGAAGGTGAAGGACGGCACGATGACCTCATCGCCCGGGCCCACTCCGGCGGCCAGGAGGCCGAGGTGCAGGCCCGAGGTGCCGGAGTTCACGGCCACGGAGGCGCGGCCGTCCAGCAGGACGTCGGAGAACTCCTTCTCGAAGGCAGCCACCTCCTTGCCCTGGGCCAGCATGCCCGACGCGAGGACGGCGTCGACGGCTGCGCGCTCCTCGTCCCCGATGATCGGCTTGGCTGCCGGGATGAATTCCGTGCTCATGCGTTGTCCTCGACTTCCGAAAGAGTGTTTCCGTTTTCGCGGTACTGCTGACCCGTGGCCGGGCAGACCCAGTACTCGCCGTCCTGCTTCAGGGGCTCGCCGGCCTTGCCGACCCAGCCGACCCGGCGTGCCGGGACGCCCACCATGAGCGCGAACGCCGGGACGTCCTTGGCCACCACGGCGCCCGCTGCCACGGTCGCCCAGCGGCCGATGGTGACGGGGGCGACGCAGACCGCACGGGCGCCGATGGACGCGCCGTCCTCGATGGTCACGCCCACCGGGGTCCAGTCATGTGCGCTCTTGAGCGAGCCGTCGGGGCTCACGGACCGCGGGTAGGTGTCGTTGGTCAGCACGACGGCCGGCCCGATGAAGACACCCTTGCCGAGCTTCGCCGGCTCGTAGACGAGGGCGTAGTTCTGGATCTTCGTGTTGTCGCCGATCTGGACCCCGGTGCCGACGTAGGCGCCACGGCCGACGATGCAGTTCTCACCGAGAGTGGCTTCCTCACGGATCTGGGCGAGGTGCCAGACCTTGGTCCCTTCGCCCAGGACCGCGGCGTCGGAGACGTCCGCTCCGGGCGCGATGAATGCGCTCATGACTGTTCCCTTCCGGCCTCAGGCCTTGCCGATGACCCGGTAGGTCACGCCCGGCCACTGCTCCGCGCTGCTGACCCGGCGGCCGTCGACGAAGACCTTGATGCCGGGCAGCGCCTCGGGCGTCAGCTCTCGGTATTCGGCGTGGTCGGCCTGGACGACGGCCGCGTCCACGGGCTCGCCCAGGTGATGTGCCGTGAAGCCGAGCTTCTCCAGCTCGGCGTCGGTGTACAGGGGGTCGTGCACGGTGACGGTGGCCCCGCGGGCCTCGAGCGAGCGCACGGCGTCGAACACGCCCGAGAACGCGGTCTCCTTCACGCCACCACGGTAGGCGGCGCCGAGCACGACGACGCGGGCGCCGCTCAGGTCGCCATAGGCGCCTTCCAGCAGGCCCACGGTGTAGTCGGGCATGTCGGCGTTGGCGGCACGAGCCGCACGCACGACGGTCGCCTCCGGGTCGTTCCAGAGGTACAGGCGCGGGTACACCGGGATGCAGTGGCCGCCGACGGCGATGCCGGGCATGTGGATGTGGCTGTACGGCTGAGAGTTGGACGCCTCGATGACCTGGTAGACGTCGATGCCCTGGGATCCGGCGAAACGGGCGAACTGGTTGGCGAGCCCGATGTTGACGTCGCGGTACGTGGTCTCGGCGAGCTTCGCGAGTTCGGAGGCCTCGGCGGAGCCCAGGTCCCAGACGCCGTTGGGGCGCTTGAGGTCGGGGCGCTCGTCGAAGTCGAGCACGGCTTCGTAGAATTCGACCGCCTGGCGGGCGCCTTCCTCGCTCAGTCCACCGACGAGCTTGGGGTACTTGCGGAGGTCCTCGAAGACGCGGCCCGTGAGGACACGCTCCGGGGAGAAGACCAGGTGGAAGTCCTTGCCCTCCACCAGACCGGAACCGGCTTCCAGGGCCGGCTTCCAGCGGGTGCGGGTGGTGCCGACGGGCAGGGTCGTCTCATAGGAGACCAGGGTTCCCGGGGTGAGGTGCTTGGCCAGTTCCGCCGTCGCAGCGTCCATCCAGCCGAAGTCGGGACGGGCCTCGGAGTCGACGAACAGCGGGACCACGAGGACGATCGCGTCGGCGCCGGGGACGGCCTCCGCGTAGCTGGTGGTCGCCTTCAGCTTGCCTGCGGGCACCAGTTCGGAGAGCTTCTCCTGAAGGTGGGCCTCACCGGGGAACGGTTCCTGCCCCTGGTTGATCAGGTCCACCACGGTCTGGTTCACGTCGACGCCGACCACCTCGTGGCCCTTCGACGCGAACTGGACGGCAAGCGGGAGCCCGATCTTGCCCAGGGCGATGACTGCAATTTTCACGTGTCGGTGATCCTCATCTTCTACCCGCCAGGTCAGGATCTGACCGGCGTCGTCTTCTTCATGTCCAAGAATAGCCAAGCGGCTGGTGTCGCGGAGCGCATGTCGGCAACATCAGCGATTCTCACGGCTGCGCAGGAGTTCGACCACGTCGTGGCTCGGGCCGTCCATCACGAGGTTGCCGTGTTCCAGCAGCACGCCCCGGCGGCAGATCCTCTGCACCAGGTCCAGATCGTGACTCACCACGACGAGCGTCTTCCCGGCATTGACCAGTTCCTCGATCTTGGTGAGGCACTTGCGCTGGAAGGGCTCGTCGCCCACCGCCAGGATCTCGTCCACGAGGAACACCTCGGGGTCGGTGTGCACCGCCACCGAGAAGGCCAGCCGCAGGTACATGCCGGAGGAGTAGAACTTCACCTCGGTGTCGATGAACTGCTCGATCTCGGCGAATTCGACGATCGAGTCGAACCGTTCCGTGATCTGCTCCTCGGTCATCCCCAGGATGGCGCCGTTGAGGAAGACGTTGTCCCGGCCCGAGAGGTCCGGGTGGAAGCCCGCGCCGACCTCGATCAGACCGGCCACCCGGCCCCGGGTCCGCACCGTGCCCTCGTCCGGCGTCATGACACCGGAGATGTGCTTCAGCAGCGTCGACTTGCCGGACCCGTTCAGGCCGAGCAGCGCGACGCTCTCGCCCTGACGGATCTCCAGGTTGATGTCCTTGAGAGCGTGGAACTTGCTGGAGAGATCACCCTTCCGGCCCTTGAACAGCCAGACGATGGCCTCCTTGATGGAGCGGGAATGCCTCAGCACGAACTGCTTGCTGATGCCCCGGACCTCGACGGCGATCGGAGATTCGTTCACGGTCTACAACTCCTGGGCGAAACGGGATTCGAGCTTGCGGAACGTCCACTGGCCCAGCAGCATCACGAGTGCCGAGACCACGAGGCCGACAGGCAGCCAGAGGCTCAGCAGGTGGTCGGGAGCGGCAGGCGCCCGGCCGTCCGTCGTCGGCATCCAGAACGCATAGTGGAAGAGTTCGACGGCGATCGTCAGCGGGTTGCACTGATAGACCGTGTACCAGGTGCTGCCGAAAGCGTTGCGCACCATGGTCCACTGGTACATCACGGGCGAGGCCCAGGTGGCGACCATGAGGAACAGGTCGACGATGTTCTCCACATCTCGGAAGAACACGTTGACCGCGCTGAAGAACAGTCCCAGACCGATGGCGAACATCGCCACGACCAGGAATCCGCCCACCATCGCGATGGCGCTGTGCCAGTCGGGCTTCCACCCGGTCGCGAAACAGGCGATCAGAAGCACCGCGAGCTGGGGCACGAAGTGCACCCCGGAGACCCAGACGGAACTGACCGGGAACAGCTCCCGCGGGAGGTAGATCTTCTTGATCAGGCCCGAGTTGCTGACGATCGAGCGGGACGCGTTGCTCAGCGACTCCGAGAAGAAGTTCACCAGGACGATGCCGGAGAAGAGGTACACCGCATAGTTGTGCAGGCCCTTCTCCAGGCCGAGGAAGATCCCGAGCGCCACGTAGAACACGGCGAACTGCACACCGGGCTTCACATAGGACCACAGGAGCCCCAGGATCGAGCCGCGGTAGCGGATCTTCAGTTCCTTGCCCACCAGGAGCTTCAGGAGATACCGCTCCCTGAAGACGTCCCGGAGGCCACGTCCCAGGCCTGGCTGGACCAGGCCCGTCTCTGCCTGCGTCATTCAGCCCCCGGCTGCGTGTGCTTCTCGAAGGTCTTCCGCCAGGACTCGACGGAGGTCATCTCCGGCAGAGCCTTCTGGTAGACCTCGCGGAGGTTCTTCCACTCCTTGAGGAGCGACGCGTGACGGCGGCTCGAGCCGGCCAGGTAATTGCGGACCTTCTCCGGGCTGCGGCGGTACCAGGACGCGCCGGTGCCTTCCGCGTTGGAGACCACGGCGGAGTCGTACTGGGAGACCGTCCACCACTTGTTGTCCTGGTGGGCCACCTTGCTCTGCGGGTATTCCTTGCTGAGCTCGTTGACCGGGACGAACAGCTGACGGATCACGGTCTTGGCCGTCCACGGCAGCAGGGTCACCAGGTTCGGCTTGCTGAAGCCCCTGCCGTTCTTCGGGGGCTTGGCCATCTTGGGCGTCGGGAACGCCTCAGGGTCGCTCTTGAAGACCGTGTCCTGGTGCTGCGACAGCATCCCGCGGATCTCCGGCAACCGGGTGTTCAGCATCTCGTGGAGACGGTCCGGACCGGCCATGAGGTCGTCGAGGGCCCACTGGCGGCCTTCCACGGTCGCGTACTGCATGGACACGATGTGCTTGATGTCCGCGAACTGGGACTCCTTGAGCACTCGGCCGCCCAGCTCGTACGGGCTGTGCAGGAGCGCCGCGATGGCGCGGTTCCGGGCGTGGAAGTAGGCCTGCCAGCCGACCAGGTCGTCCTTGTCGATCCAGGAGACGTGCCAGACGGCGGAGCCGGGCAGGCTGACCGTGGCGTAACCGTTCGCCTTGGCACGCAGGCCGTACTCGGCGTCGTCCCACTTGATGAAGACCGGCAGGGAGAGACCGATCTCGCGGATCACGGACGTGGGGATGAGGCACATCCACCAGCCGTTGTAGTCGACGTCGACGCGGCGGTGCAGCCAGGGGGTCTGCCGCAGGTTGGAGGCCATGAAGTCGTGGCCCATCTGCATGTCCGGGTGCGGGGAGTCCGGCTGGAAGCGGTACGGGTTCACGACCTCGCCGAAGGTGTGCAGCACCGTGCGGTTGTAGAGGTCGAACATGTGACCGCCCACCAGGGTGGGCTTGCGGCAGAAGGCCGCGAAAGTCAGCAGGCGCGGGATGGACTCCGGCTCGACCACGATGTCGTCGTCCATGAGCAGCACGTAGTCGCTGCCGTTCTCGAGCGACTCGAACATGCCGCGGGCGAAACCGCCGGACCCGCCCAGGTTGTCCTGGTTGATGATGCGGAGACGGTCGCCGAGCTGCTCCTTGACCTCGTCGAACCCTGCGGCTTCCGAGACCTTCTGCGTGCCCTGATCGACGATCAGGATCTCCTTGACGTGGGTCAGCGCGTCTTCGTTCTGCGCGAGGAGACGCAGGTTGTTGATGCAGTAATCGGTCTTGTTGAGCGTCGTGATCTGCATCGTCACGGAACCGAGTTCCGGACCCCGCGTCGGGGTCCCCCACTCGGCGGACTTGAGGAGCAGCGCCTCGGAGCCGGCCACGAGGTCGAACCAGTACCAGCCGCCGTCGCCGAACGGGGCGAGGGTGAGATCGAAGATCGACTCCGCCGTCCCGGACACCCGCTGCGTGGCCACGCGCTGGAGCGAGCCCCTCGCATTGGACTTGTAGACGATCACGGTGCCGGTGCCGGAGGTGTGCACGCGGAGCTGCACGGCTTCCAGCGTGGTCCAGCGGCGCCAGTAGCTCGCGGCGAAAGCGTTGAAGTAGGTGCCGAAGGAGGCACGTTCGCCCTCACGGACCTTCGTCGAGGTACGGCTCAGGAAGTCCTCGGAGTGGACTTCGCGGGACGGAGCGCTCACGCCGACCCGCGGGGTGTCCGACTGCGCCGCGCCCGGGATCGTGGGGATGGAGCGTCCGATGGCGGACCCCATGTCGATGTACAGAGGAGCGGTGTCCATCTGCGTCACCTCGGGCAGGATCACCCGCTGGAGACAGGTCCACTCGTTCGCTGCTGCCGTCGTTTCGGAGCTCATGCGTCCACCCCACCGCTTTCCATCTTGGCGCCGTCCGCGAAAGCCGGACGGATCTTGTTCTCGAACATGGAAAGGGCGGAGCCGATGGCCATGTGCATGTCCAGGTACTTGTAGGTGCCGAGCCGGCCGCCGAACAGGACCATGTCCTCCGCGGCTGCGAGGTCGCGGTACTTGAGGAGCTTCTCGCGGTCCTCAGGAGTGTTGATCGGGTAGTACGGCTCGTCACCCTTGTCAGCGAAGCGCGAGAATTCGCGCATGATGACGGTCTTCTCCTCCTGGTAGCCGCGCTCCGGGTGGAAGTGGCGCGGCTCGATGATGCGGGTGTAAGCGACGTCCTCGTCGTTGTAGTTCACCACGCTCGTGCCCTGGAAGTCGCCCATCGGCAGGACTTCCTCTTCGAAGTCGATCGTGCGCCAGGACAGATCGCCCTCGACGTAGTCGAAGTAGCGGTCCACGGGACCGGTGTAGACCACGGGGATCCGGCCGACGACCTTGGACTTGGAGTACTCGTGCGAGTCGTCGAAGAAGTCCGTGTTCAGGCGAACCTCGATGTTCGGGTGCTCCGCCATCTTCTCGATCCACGCGGTGTAACCGTTGGTGGGCAGACCCTCGTACTTGTCGTTGAAGTACCGGTTGTCGTAGTTGTAGCGCACCGGGAGGCGGGAGATGATGCTCGCCGGCAGGTCCTTGGGATCCGTCTGCCACTGCTTGCCGGTGTAGTGCTTGATGAACGCCTCGTACAGAGGGCGGCCGATCAGCTGGATGCCCTTGTCGTTGAGGTTCTGGGGATCCGTGCCCGCGAGCTCGCCGGCCTGTTCCTGGATCAGGGCCTTGGCCTCACCCGGCGTCAGATTCGCCCGGAAGAACTGGTTGATCGTGGCGAGGTTGATCGGAAGGGAGTAGACCTCGCCCTTGTGCACGCCGTAGACCTTGTGCACGTAATCCGTGAAGGTGGTGAAGCGGTTGACGTACTCCCAGACCTTCTCATTGGAGGTGTGGAAGAGGTGTGCTCCGTAGCGGTGCACCTCGATCCCGGTCTGGGGCTCGGTCTCGCTGTACGCGTTGCCACCGATGTGATGACGCTTGTCCAGGACCACCACCTTGAGTCCCAGCTCGCGCGCGGCCCGTTCCGCGATGGTCAGACCAAAAAAGCCTGAACCGACAACAACCAGATCAGCGTTCACCAATTCTCCTGAACTACTCGGGGCGGAACGGCGCCCATGCACGGAGGAGCATGCGCCTGCTGAACTAGGGTACCCGAGTTTATGTACACAGGCCGGAGGCCCGGTTTGTCCACATAGCGAGACGAAGGGGTCTGTTCAAACGAAATCCATCCCTAGCGTTCTGGTGATGAAAGCTCTCAAGCCGCCGGTGATCCTGGAGTGCACGCTCGTGATGCACGACGGCGCACAGGCGCCTTCCGGGTTCGGCTCACGGCAGGTGGAACTCACCCTCGCCTGCGGTCCGGCTGCAAGCGGAAGGCACGTGTCCGCCGCGCTCGGTCGCCGCTATGGACCGGGTCCCTACACTGTCGCAGGCGAGCCCCTGGACGAGCTCTCCCCGGGCCGGAATCCACTCGTGACGGGTTGCGTCATCCTCGCGCCGTCCGTGCTGGGCGGCCAGGGAGGCCGCGATCCTGACGGCGCCGAGGCCCATCTCGATCTGGTGGTGCTCTCCGGCCCGGATGCGGGGTCCACTCTTCCCCTGCGACGTGGCGAGCATCACCTCGGACGGGGAGGTCCGCCGCTCCATCTCACCGATCCGAGCCTCTCGCGGAATCACGCGGTTCTCTCCGTGTCGCCCGACGCCATCCGGTGGACGGATCGTGGGAGCCTGCACGGCACCACTCTGGACGGCGTCGAGATCCGCGGCACCACGGACCTTTCGACGGAGGCCGTCCTCCGGTGCGGCGCGACCTCCTTCGCGATCAGACCGACAGCACTGTGGGAAGCGGATCTGGGCTCACTCGGGCAGCCGCCCGGACCGCCCCGCGAGGTTCCGGCGCCGCACCAGCACCAGAACCGGCTGGCGACGGCGCTGCTGTCAGCCGCCCCTCTGCTCGGTGGCGTGGCCCTGGCCTGGGGCTCGGGATCGTGGCAGTTCGCTCTGCTCTCCCTGCTGTCGTCAGTGCCGTTCCTGTATCCGGCCATCGCGGGGAACGGCGCCGCGCGCTCGTTCCGGGCGCAGCTGAGCCAGGCGGTCAGCGTGGACCGCGAGCGCCAGGAAAGCGCCTTCCCTCCCCTGGGAACACTGCTCCTCGCCCGTACGGCGTCCACGCCGCCGCAGCTCGGCTCGTCGCCGGCAGGTCAGGGAGGCGATCTGCGCCCCGGAGCCGATACCTCAAGTGGCTCTGCAGAGAGTGCACCTCGGATCCGGAACGCTTCGGAGGGGGGCCTCTGGCTGCGGCTCGGGACCGGGGACGCCGAGGCCGATGTGATCTGCCGGCCGGACTCGCCTCTCGCCGCTCGGGTGATCCGCACGTGGAATGCGTCTTCGGGAGAGGTCGGACAGGATCAGAGGAGTACTCGAGGTGAGGCGTGGGCGGGACGACATCGGGTCCGGCGAGCGCCGTCGCCCTCGGGACTCCACACGGAGGCTCGGCAGAGAAGGAAGGGGCCCTTCCAGGTACGTGCACCCTGGCGAACGCCGCGTCTCCCCCGGGTGCTCGGAGCCCGGCGCCCGGGTGGATCGCGAGGAACGTTCACAGGATCTTCCCCGCTGGTTCATCGGGATGCCCCGGTCAGCGTCCGGGCCGACCCCGGGCTCGTGGTCGTGGCCGACCCTTCCGACTACGTGGAATTCGTATGCGGCCTCATCGTCCAGCTCGTCCGGAGACCCGCCGGCAGTCGACCAGGAATCGTCCTGGTGGATCCCGGGAAGGTCCTGCCGTCGTCGCTCCGGTTCCTTCCCGGTGTCCGGTGGGCCGGAGAATGGACCGGGCTCTTTCCGGAGGGCGAGGACGCTGCGGAGACGACCGGTGTCGTCGTGGTCGGCGCGCCGGGATCCTCGCTCCCGAGTCAGTCCGGACGCCGGGTGACCTCCCCGGCCGTCACCTTTCTGCTGCACGGGTCGCCCGGCCACGGCGATCCGGCTGTCCGCGCGCCTCGGGGATTCGCCCTCGCAAAGGTCCACCGCACCGAGGGTTCGATCTCGTCTGTACGCGGCGTTCCCGGCGGGACGGCGCAGCGTGGCACCACGAATGAGCGGCGTCGGACCTTCATACCCGACTTCGTGTCGTCGGAGGTCCTGGATCGGTTCTGCCGAAGCTTTCGAGATCTCTCCCCCGACGAAGTTCCGGGAGCCGCCCAGGGGCACCCGGCCCTGGGCCGCAGGGTTCCTCTCGTCGCACTTGCTCCCAGCTCGCGCTCGATGATCCTGGATGCCTGGGGCGCTTCCTGCGGGTCAGGCTCCTTCCTGTTTCCCATCGGCGCCAAGGAGGCTGGGCCCGCCGGCCTGGACCTCGTCCAGGACGGCCCGCACTTCCTCGTGGCCGGAACCACCGGATCGGGGAAGTCGGAGCTTCTTCGTACCCTCGTTCTTTCCGCGTCCAGCCACCTGCCGCCGTCGGAGCTGGGATTCATCCTGGTCGACTTCAAAGGGGGCGCCGCGTTCGATGGGCTGAGCAGCCTGCCCCATGTGCACGGCGTGGTCACCGACCTCGGGCCGACCGAGCTGGACCGTGCCCTCATCTCGCTGAGGGCCGAGGTCACCTTCCGGGAACAACGCTTCCGAGAGTTGGGCGTCCCGGACTGGACCGGGTATCGGAGAGTCCGCCGGGCCCACGAACCACCACTCCCCCGGATCTGCCTGGTCATCGACGAATTCCGGATGATGATGGATCACGCACCGGACAGTCTCCGCGAGCTCGTCAGGCTCGCGAGTATCGGACGGTCTCTGGGCGTGCACCTGATCCTGGCCACCCAGCGACCGCAAGGAGCCGTCAGCGCCGACATCCGGGCGAACCTGGGTACGAGTATCGCTCTCAGGCTGCAGTCCGACCTCGACTCCCTCGACGTGATCGGCACAACTGCGGCTGCTGGAATCGCCTCGGACATCCCCGGCCGCGCCGTGGTGGCCCAAGGTGGCGTTCGGACGCTGATCCAGGTCGCCGACGTGGCGTCGGTGCCGGCACTGGGCGAAGACGAGGTGCACGTGGCCGACTGGCACGATCCGGGATCGAATCCAGAGGGAATCCGCGCGACCGGCCCCTTCGGAACAGCGGGGTCGTCCCAGGGGGTCCGGAACGACTCACACCTTGTGACGTGGTGTGAGGCGATCTCCTCGGCGTGGGACGCCTGGAGCGGCGGCCCCTTGCAGCATGACGACAGATCCCCTCGTGGACGGCTTGACGACTCGCGAGAGCCACGCGAGGGGGAAGACAGCCGAAGGCAGCACCGCCGAAGCTCCGGCGCCAGTCGTTCGCTGCCCTCACACCATCGGTCGCCCCAGCCGCGACGAGTTCTCGCGCCCTCTCTTCCCACCCGCTTCGATCCGGCGACGTACCCGGATCTCGGATCGGCCTCGAGCGACGATCGACCCGCTCTGGCGCTGGTAGACCTCCCCGCGTCCCAACGGCTGACGGTCCTGACCTGGTCGCGGGGCGAATCGGTGGGCCTGCTCGGGGCTCCCCAGGACCGGGCGACACTCACCGCGCACCTCCTCGGCGGAGTCCTGAGACACTCCTCTCTGCGCCTCACCTCCATCACCACGCACTCCCCCTCCGGCGCTACTGCCGCACGGCACGACACCCAGCGGGTCGCCCGGGCCCCTGCAAACGGCCACGAAGGGCCAGGCGGCCACGAGGTTCAGCACGATCAGGAAGTTCAGGACGGACCCAGCTCAGACTCGTTCGCGCAGGAGAACCGGGCCCGGATCATGCCGCACCGGCTCATCTCCGCCCGGGACACCGCTGGTCTCGCGGTGCTGGTCCGCGAGCTGCGCGATGGCCCATCCGGCGCCGGGTGGGAGCACGTCGTGCACCTCGAGTCCTGGGAGGCCACGCTCGCAGCGATACGGCACTCCGAGCACTACGGATTGGAGGGGGAACTGCTGGAACTGCTCCGCGACGGCGGGAACTCCGGGATCCGGTTCCTGCTGGGCGGCGACGAAGGTCTGGCCGCTTCAGGGGCCCTGGGAGCCCTGGATCATACGATCTATCTGCCGTCCACCAGGGCCGAGGACGATCTTCGGCTCTCCCGAGCGCTTGCCGCGCTCGACCCGTCCTCTCCCCGTGTGCTGATCAGAAGCTCACGATGGGGAACAGGTCTGCACCTTGCGCAGCCCGTCTCCAATACGCGCATCGGCACAACCCGGACCCATGATCCATCGCTCAGCCCCTGATGGGACGGAACCACGACCAGGACCCGTGGCCGGCCGATGGATGAACGGGCGGCCGATGAGAAGACAGCGGGCGAAGAGCCGGTCGATGAAAGGACAGTCAGAGAAATGCCCTTCAGTGAAGAGCCCGTGGATGAAAAACCGGTGGGTGAAAAGCAGCGAGTGAAGAGCTGCCGGCCAAGGCGTGAAGAAGGCGCCCGAGCGGCTTGCCATGCACTCAGTCCCGCCCCGAAGGCGACGTCAGGAGCTGAACCATCGGCTTCTGCGACGACGGCTGCCGTCCCTTACTGAGAGGACGTCGGCTGACCGTTCCCCGGTCCGCCGTTCCGCTTCTCCTCGGCGCCGGTCTCTTCGTCGGGGTCCGCAGCTTGTGTGCTCCATCGCCCGTAGGCGACGGCCCGCGGGTCGAAGATCAGCACGGCCGACACTGCGGCGGGAATGATGATGAGGAGACCCTGCCAGATCAGGCCCGCCTGGAGGGTCGGAATTCCGATCGCCAGAATGAAGAGCTGCGCGACCAAGGCGCCCGACCGAGGCCAGCGGTAGCCACGGAACAGAAAATGGCCGATCGCCATGAGGCCCACGCCGAGCGCGGCGAAGAGCACCGCGAGGAAGATGGCGCCCGCGAGAGTGAGGACCGGCGTCCCCGCCAGAAGATTGACCACGTAGATCCCGGCCAGCACCAGGAGGACGAGGCCTTCCACCAACGCCACCAGAGAGACCACCGTGACCGACAAAGGCCTGGACGAGGGGGCACCGGATTGGGTGGGATTCATCTGCATGCTTTCTCTTTCAGCCACATGGCTGGGACGGGCGCCGTACGGCAGGACCCTTGACACAGTCGCACCCTACCGGACATAGTCAAATTCGGGACATCACTGAGCCGGGGATGTGATGCACCACTCATGTTTTCCGGCGATTTGACGGCTTTCACCCCTTGTTTGCTCCGCGTTAACGTGACACGCTTGTTAATAGAGTCGTGGGGCCAGAAATGGCCCCTTTCCTATGAAGGGCCAAGTGAAATTTTTCACAAAGCCTGAAACACAGATTTGGAGTGAGTGATCGCATGGATTGGCGTAGCCGTGCCGCCTGCCTGGACAAGGACCCCGAGCTTTTCTTCCCTGTCGGCAACACGGGCCCAGCGCTTCTCCAGATTGAAGAAGCCAAGAGCGTCTGCCGTCGGTGCCCCGTCGTGGACACCTGCCTGCAGTGGGCCCTCGAATCCGGCCAGGATGCCGGCGTCTGGGGTGGCATGAGCGAAGACGAGCGCCGCGCACTCAAGCGCCGCGCCGCGAGGGCTCGCCGAGCCTCCTAGGGGGCAGCGGAGCAGTCGAACATCTGAGCTGTACAACTCTGAGCAGTACAACGCAGTGGCGGGCCGGAACCTGAGGGTTCCGGCCCGCCACTGCGTTGTCGTGGTGTCTCCGGCCGAACATGTTGCTGGAGGTCGGCGTCGAAGATGAACCCGGCCCGGGTTATCCGGGACAGCCCCGGCGGACCGCATGGCGTCAGGCGTCGAGGGGGATCACCAAGCGGACGTCCGTTCCGCCGCCCTCTCGGGCCAGCCATCGGATCGTGCCCCGCAATTCCGAGGTGATGAGGGTCCGCACGATCTGCAGGCCGAGTCCCCCACTGGTCCCGCCGAGGAGGCCGGGACCTGCGGACGGCTCCGCCTCGGGCGGCAGCCCCACGCCGTCGTCGGAAATGGTCACGGTGAGCTGACGCTCCCCCGCGTCGGTGACGCTGCGCCGAGCGTCGAGCCAGACGGTGCCTTCACGATCCTGCAGGCCGTGTTCGACCGCATTGGTGACCAGTTCGTTGATCACCAGGGCCAGCGGGGTGGCGAGGTCGCTCGGCAGCTTGCCGAATTCACCGGTCAGTTCCGTGCTCACCTTCTGCGAGGGAGACGCGACCTCCGCCGACAGCCGGAACTGAGGGCTGATGAGCTCGTCGAAATCGACCACCTGTGAAAGCCCCTGAGACAGGGTCTCGTGGACGCGTGCGATCGTCGCCACCCGGCGCATCGCCTGCTCCAGGCCTTGACGGGCTTCGTCACTCACCATGCGCCGCGACTGCATCCGTAGCAGAGCCGCGACGGTCTGGAGGTTGTTCTTGACCCGGTGATGGATCTCCCGGATGGTGGCGTCCTTGCTCACCAGCTCCTGCTCGCGGCGCCGGAGCTCGGAGACGTCGCGACACAGGACGAGGGCGCCGAACCGGTGGGTTCCATCGCGCAGCGGGATCGCCCGCAGCGTCAGCGAAACACCCCGTGACTCGATCTCGCTGCGGAGCGGCATCCGGCCCGTGACCACGAGCGGCAGGGTCTCGTCGGCCAGCCGTCGGTCCTTGATCAGGCCGGCGGTGACCTCCGCGAGGGACCGGCCCTCCAACGACTCGATGTCACCGAGCCGTCGGAAGGCGGACACTCCGTTGGGGCTGGCGTACTGCACGATGCCGTCCGCGTCCAAGCGGATCAGTCCGTCGCCCACGCGCGGTGCGCCACGGCGCGATCCCGTGGGGGAGGCGAAATCCGGCCAGAGACCCTGCGTGCCCATCTTGAGCAGGTCATAGGCGCACTGCCGGTAGGTGAGTTCGAGCCGTGACGGCATCCTCGAACTCGAGAGATCCAGGTGAGACGTGACCACCGCCAGGGTCCGGCCATTGCGGACCATGGGGATGGCCTCCACCCGAAGTGCCGAGTCACCGTTGCTCCAGGCCGCCTCGGAGGACCGCTCGATGTGGCGGGACTTCCAGGCCCGCTCCACCAGGGGCTGAAGATCGGAGCGGATGCCTTCGCCGACGAAGTCCGTGTGGAACACGGTGTGGCTCGTGGACGGCCTCACGTGAGCGAGGGCCACGAACCCGAGCTCGGGATCCGGGAACCACAGAGCAAGGTCGGCGAAGGCGAGGTCGGCCACCATCTGCCAGTCACCGACCAGCAGATGGAGCCACTCCGCGTCCCCGGGGCCGAAATCAGCATGTTCCTTGATGGGATCAGTGAATATGGCCACGGGGAGTCTCCTCGATCAGTGCCGGACGATGGAACGCAAGAGCCTCAATGCTACCGAGAGAGACGCCATGTCGTCCTTCTCCAGCGAGTTGACCTCTTCGAACATGTTCCGGGCACGCATCAGCTGCTCGGCGTTCCGTTCCTCCCACTGAGCCAGGCGGTCGTCAGGAGCGGTCTCCCCTTGGCTGACCCCGAGGACCGACGTGGTCATGTCGGCGACCGTCGAGTAGAGGTCGTCGCGCAGCGCCGCACGGGCCAGGGCCTGCCAGCGGTCGTCCCGCGGGAGGGCACTGATGCGCTCGAGCAGGGAGTCCACGTGGAAGCGATCGAAGACCGTGTAGTACACGCGTGCCACATCGTCCATGTTCTCGCCGGTCTGGCGGGAGATCCGCGCCATCTCGAGGAGCGGGAAGCTCTCGAAGAGTTCGGCCCAACGGATGCCGAGCTCTTCCGGCAGACCCCAGGAGCTGGCACGGTTCCGCCAGGCTTCGAAGCGGACGAGGTCCTCGCCCCGGAGGTAGTCAGCGAGCCGGCCGCGCAGAGCGGCGACCTTCGGGCCGAAGTCCGCCACGATGTCGGCGACCGGAGCGCTCGTCGCGCCGTCAGCCACCAGCCAGCGCACGGCACGGTCGAGGAGCCGCCGGATGTCCAGGTGCACCGTGGTCCAGTGCGCGGTGGGGAACGACGCCGGCAGGCTGTTCAGAGCGTTCAGCATCTCCGGCAGCTTGTAGATCTCGCGGAGGGCGATAAAGGCCTTCGCCACGGCGGATTCGGTCGCCGAGGTCTCCTCGATCGCGCGGAACGCGAACGTGATGCCGCCGACGTTGATCATCTCGTTGGCCACCACGGTCGCGATGATCTCGCGGCGCAGCGGGTGGCTGTCCAGCTCGGCGTCGAACCGCTCCGCCAGAGCCTTCGGGAAGTAGGCGCGGAGCGTCGAGCCGAACCACGGGTCATCCGCGAGGTCACTGTCGCGCAGGGCGTCGGCCAGTTCGATCTTGGCGTAGGCCGCGAGCACGGACAGCTCCGGTGAGGTGAGGCCCTGGCCCTGTGCCAGGCGCTGGCGCAGCACCTCGGTGGAGGGCAGCGCTTCGAGCTCACGGTTGAGATCGGCCTTCACATCGAGCCAGTCCATGAGCCGCTCGTAGCTGGGGCTCCACTCGGCGACGCGGGTGCGGTCGTTGAGCAGGAGGATGTTCTGCTCGATGTTGTCCTCGAGCACCAGCTCGCCGACCTCATCCGTCATGGACGCCAGGAAGGCGGCGCGTTCCGCCGGATCGAGCTTTCCTGCCGACACCATGCGATCGATGAAGATCTTGATGTTGACCTCGTGGTCGGAGCAGTCGACGCCGGCCGAGTTGTCGATCGCGTCGGTGTTGAGGATGACGCCCTGGAGAGCCGCCTCGATACGACCGCGCTGGGTCATGCCGAGGTTGCCGCCCTCACCGACGACCTTGACGCGCAGGTCACGGCCGTCGACGCGGATGCCGTCGTTGGCCTTGTCCCCGACCTCGGCGTGGCTTTCGGTGCTGGCCTTGACGTAGGTCCCGATGCCGCCGTTGTAGAGGAGGTCGGCCGGGGCCAGCAGGATCGCCTTGAGGAGCTCCGGCGGGCTCATCGCCTCGGTGCCGTCGGGCAGACCCAGGGCCACGCGGACCTGAGCGGAGATCGGGATCGACTTCGCGGAACGGGGGAAGACCCCGCCACCGGCGCTGATCAGATCCCGGTTGTAGTCGTCCCAGGACGAACGCGGCAGCTCGAACAGGCGCTTGCGCTCCGCGAAGGAGGACGCGGCGTCGGGCTGAGGGTCCAGGAAGATGTGCCGGTGGTCGAAGGCGGCCAGCAGCCGGATGTGCTTGGACAGGAGCATGCCGTTGCCGAACACGTCGCCGGACATGTCGCCGACGCCCACCACAGTGAAGTCCTCGCTCTGGGTGTCGAGGTCCAGCTCCGAGAAGTGCCGCTTCACGGACTCCCACGCACCGCGGGCGGTGATCGCCATGGCCTTGTGGTCGTAGCCCACGGAACCGCCGGAGGCGAAGGCGTCGCCCAGCCAGAAACCGTACTCGGCCGAGATCGCGTTGGCGATGTCGGAGAAGGACGCGGTGCCCTTGTCGGCGGCGACCACCAGGTAGCTGTCATCCGCATCGTGCCGGACGACGTCGCGCGGCGCCACCACGTGCTCGCCGTTAGCGTCGGTCACCAGGTTGTCCGTGATGTCCAGGAGACCGCGGATGAAGGTCTTGTAGCTCTCGATGCCCTCGGCCATCCAGGCGGAACGGTCCACGGAGGGATCCGGCAGCTGCTTGGCGAAGAACCCGCCCTTGGCGCCCGTCGGAACGATCACGGCGTTCTTGACCATCTGGGCCTTCACCAGACCCAGGATCTCCGTCCGGAAGTCCTCGCGCCGGTCGGACCAGCGCAGGCCACCACGGGCCACGGCGCCGAAGCGCAGGTGGACACCCTCGACCCGCGGCGAGTACACCCAGATCTCGAACGCCGGGCGCGGGAAGGGAAGCCCTTCGATGCCGGCCGGGTTGAGCTTGAAGCTGAGGTAGTCCTTGCCCTGGTAGTAGTTGGTGCGGAGCGTCTGATCGATCAGGTTGATGAATGTCCGCAGGACGCGGTCGGCGTCCAGCGTCGCGACGCCGGCCACGGCTTCCTCCAGCGCGGCGTGAGCCTGCTCGATGGCGGCGGCGCGGCCGTCGTCGTCGAGCTCTCCGCCGGCGGTGGGCAGCGCAGGATCGAAGCGGGCCTCGAACAGGGCCACGAGGCCACGGGTGACCTCGGCGTTGGCCAGCAGCGTGTCGGCGATGAAACCGTACGAGTTCGTGTTGCCCATCTGACGCATGTACTTGGCGTAGCTGCGCAGGATGAGCACCTGGCGCCAGGTCATGCCCTCGGCGAGCACGAGGCGGTCGAAGCGATCGGACTCGATGGTGCCGTTCAGTGCGGCGGAGAACGATTCCGCGAGCAGGTCGCTGCTGCCCAGCGGATCGGTGCCGGCCGGGTACTTCAGGCCGAGGTCGTACAGGAAGAAGTCCTGGCCGTCCTTGGTCTCGATCTCGAAGGGGCGCTCGTCGAGCACCTCGAGACCCAGGTTGTGGAACACCGGCAGGATCTTGCTGAGGCTCCTCGGAGCGAGCAAGTAGATCTTGACGCGGGCGTCCTCTTCGAGGATCTCGCCGGCGCCTTCGGGAAGGTATGCGTGCAGCTGGATCTGCTGCTCGACGGCGTGGTCGCCGCCCTGCGCGGCCGCATTGGCCAGGCAGTCTTCGAAGCGCTGGATGTCGACCAGCGCGTCCTCCACCTCGTAATCCACGCGGTAACTGGCGGGGAAGGCTTCGCTCCACTGGGAGGCCAGACGTTCCGCCGCCGCTTCCGGATAGGTTTCGCCGAGGACCTCTCCCAGACCTTCGGACCACGAACGGGCGGCCCGCACCAGTCGTTCTTCGAGACCTTCGGTGTCGAATGCGCTCAGATCGGCGCCCTTCGGCAGACGGATGCGGAAGAACACCCGGGCGAGAGCGGACTCGCTCATGCGTGCCTCGAAATCGATCGAGACGGCGTCGAAGGTCCGGGTCAGCTCGTCCTGCAGGCGGAGACGCACCGAGGTGGTGTACCGGTCGCGCGGGATGAAGACCACCGCGGACATGAAGCGTCCGTAGATGTCCGGGCGAAGGAAGAGGCGGGTGCGGCGGCGCTCCTGCAGCAGCATGATGGCCTGCGTGGTGGCGACGAGCTCCGGCACATCCATCTGGAACAGCTCATCGCGGGGGTAGGTCTCCATGATGCCGAGGAGGTCCTTGCCCGAGTGCGACTCGGTCGGGAAACCGGACGCTTCGAGGACGGCCCGTACCTTGTCCTTGATGATCGGGATGGTCCGCACGGAACCGGTGTACGCGTTCGTGGAGAAGAGTCCGATGAAGCGGCGCTCGCCCGTCACATTGCCTGCGGCGTCGAAGCTCTTGATACCGATGTAGTCGAGGTACGCGGCGCGGTGCACCGTGGACCGCGAGTTGGCCTTGGTGATCACCAATGCGCGCTTCTCGCGGGCCTTGGACCGACCGGAATCGGTCAGGTGCTGGATCTTCGGCGAATCGCCGAGGCTCCGCATGAGGCCGAGGCCGCCTTCTTCGTGCGCCTCCAGGACGTCCTCGCCATTGACGTCGAGGAGGTCGTATTCGCGGTAGCCCAGGAAGGTGAAGTTGTCGTCCTCCATCCAGCGCAGGAGCGCCTGGGCGCCGGCGACGTCCTGGATGCCGGCCGTCGCGGGGAGCTGTCCCAGCTCATCGGCGACCTCGGAGGCCTTGTCGCGCATCTTCTGCCAGTCCTCGACGGCGGTGCGGACGTCGTGAAGGACCTTTTCGAGGCCGGAGACCAGCTCTGCGGCCTCGTCCTCGCCGGCACGATCGATCTCGACGGCGATCCAGGACTCGAGGCGCGTGGTGGCGCCTTCGGCGGCGACGAAGGCGGCGAGCGACGGGATGGCGGCGGTGTCACCACTGGTCTGGCCCACGTGCGCGGGGACCTGCGAGATCTTCCCGGCCTCGTGGGTGTCGGAGTCGCGCTGCACGACGAGCATCGGGTGGACCACGAGCCGGATGGCGCGGTGCTGACGGACCAGCTCGGCGACGACGGAGTCCACCAGGAACGGCATGTCATCCGTGACGATCAGGACCACGCTGCAGCCGGGTTCGGTCCGGACCTCGACCAGTGCCTGCTCCGGAGAGCGGCGGCTTCCGAGACCGTGATGGGCGAGCGCCCGCTCGCGGAGCACATCCGCGTCGTAGCGCGCCCGGTCCTCGGGAGCGAGGTGCTGGTAGTAGTTGTCCAGGAAAGTGTCGACCGTTTCCTTGGTCATCGTCGGATTGCTGTCTGCCAGCGACACGTTGCACGCCTCCAGGGAGAATGATTCACCGCTTCATTGCGGTCTTAGTGGCGAGCCTAGCGCGATCCCATCCACCGCGTCGTGGTGTAAAACACAGAGGATTTCCGAGAACGCTGTGCAGGTGCACAAACGACGGATCGGACCGCCCGGCGTAGTTCCGATTGCGGAGCCGACTCGGCCAGGACGTTCCCATTCCTCAGCGCGATGTCCACAATTTCCGGAGAGAACGGCAGAAATGACCCGATCGGCAGGGAGGGTCCGAAGCGTTCCCACGCTTCCCGGACCTGCCGCTCTGGAAACCGTCCGACGGCATCCTGTCGCACCTTGTTCATCAGCACAACCGCTTGGGCCTGCGGCGCAGCGTCGAGCAGGGAGGGGATGGCGCGCACCAGTCGCGGCAGGCCCACCGCCGTCGCCTCCCCCACCGCATAGACCCGTTCGGCCGCGCCGAGGGCCGTGAGAGCGGCGGCATTCCGCCGGGGAGCCATCGTGTCGAAGCTGAGTTCCTCGTCCGCTTCCAGGCAGAATCCGACGTCGATGACCACGTGGTCATAGGTCGAGGAACAGAGGTCGATGACGAGGGAGAGCGCCGGCCCCCTGAGTTCCGTCCACCGTTCCGGGCGGGTGAGCCCGCTGAGGACGTCAAGAGAGCCCTGCCCCACGGTCAGCGGAACACGACAGCGTTCGAGTGCCGGCCCATCGAACCGGCCCTGGTCCGCCAGCCGGCAGGCCTGCGCGAGACCCGCGGACTCGTCCAGCAGTCCGAGGTGGGACGCCACACTCGCGCCGTACGTGTCGGCGTCGAGAAGGACGACACGTCGCCCCTCCATCGCCAGCTCGGCGGCGAGATTGACCGCCACCGTCGTCCTTCCGGGTGCTCCGGCCGGCCCCCACACGGCGAGGACTCCGGGCGGCCCCGGATGTTCTTCCGCGGACCTCGTCCCGTCGGGACGGTTGCGGCCCGAGCCCTTGGTCACGCGCGATCCTTCTCCGGGGTTCGAGCCTTCTGAATCCGTGCCTTCTGACTCCACGCCGCCGGAATCTGCGCTGACGGGAGCTGTCGGCCCTGTCGAATCCGGCGAGGGCTGCACGGCGAAGCCCGAGTGTCCCACTCTCGCCCACGAAATACCAGGCCGGATCCGGGGACCCGGCGCACCGCCGTCGCCCGTCACAGCAGGCGGGTCCGACCGCCGGCCCGGCACATCCAACGCAGAAGAGAGGATCTCCTCCACCTGCGCGACGCCTGCGTCAGCCGGCAGCGTCACCGCCCCGACCCTGGACAGACGCTCTCGCTCGACCCGGTCAGGGCTCAGGATGAGCACGATGACTCCGAGAGCCCTGAGCCGGTCCACCGTGGTGGCGTCGAGGGAATGGTCGTCGCCGACGAACAGCGCGACCTGGGCAAGGCCCGCCTGACACGCCCCCATCAGCTCTTCGAGGCTCTCACTCTGCCGGACCACCCGGAACGCGCCATGGCGCCGACCGTTCAACTGCTCCGCCAGAACCCCCGAACCAGAGCCGTGGGCGGCGATGCTCACCGTCACGAGGCCCGCCCGGCAGGGTTCCAGACCAGCGAGATCCTGGATTTGTTCGCCTGCGCCGCGAGGACCTGTGGCAACTGGGCGTCAGGAATCAGCACGATGACGACTTGGGACGCGGTCGAGCCGAACGTCTGCTGGCTCTGCACCACTTTGACCACCTCCCCGGCACGCACCACCAGACGTGGCTCTCTGAAACCATTGCGCTCGTCCGGAGCCGCCACCCAGAGGTCGGCAGTGGCGCCTTCCTGAAGCTGCTCGGGCAGCACCCCGTCGACGGACACGGCCACGGGCTTGCTGGTGAGGGCGCGCACCGCGCCGATACTGCTCCGGGGAACGAGCTGCCCCTTCCCCACGAATGCCGTGGCGATCATTCCGTCCGGGATCGCCTCATCCGCCCTGACATACTGCCCCTCCGCGTTTCCGAGTCGGACCGTGACCCGGTCGAAGTCGTCCGCCGTGAGCCGCTCGCCAACAGGGATCCCCTTCCGCGCCACATAGACTTCCACGCCTCTGTCCAGCCCGGCGACCAGGCTGATCGTGCCCACCGTGGACAAGAGCACCAGAAGCAGACCCAGTAGCAGACGAGGATCTTTCCAGGACGGCTTCCTCAGCCGGGTCGAAGGCGTCTCACTCACGAATCTCTCCTTTCCACAGGCGAGGATCGCGCCTGTGCTGGATCAGTATTCATCATCATTGACGAAAGTTTCAGTCGATTGACTCCCTGTGATCCGTCTCTATGGATAACCGACCACCGCGCGTGTCCACAAGATGGCAGAATGGGGGCATGCGCCGCTTCCTGACCCTCGCCGATGTGGAGGAGATTCTCCAGATCAACTCCTCGCAGGCCTACGCGCTGGTGAGAAGCGGGCAGCTCAAGGCCATCCGGGTGGGCGGCCGCGGTGTCTGGCGGATCGAAGCCGAAAAGCTCGAGGAGTACATCCAGGAGCAGTACGAACAGACCAGGCTCAGCATTGAGAATCCCTCGTCGACCTCGGAGAGCTCCCCGGCGAACTGACGCCGCGCTCTGAAGCCTGACGACCCTCACATCACGACTCGCGGAACGCCCCTGGCCCCATCCCGCTCCGGACGGCCCTGACGGCTGCGAACGGGATCGCGGCCACGTCCTGACGCCGTCCTGACTCGCTGCCCGCGGCGTCCCAGAGCTCCAGAAAGTCGGCGCCCACCCGCGCGATCACGCCTGACAGCGCCACGGGGTCCGAGCCCTCAACCTGCAGAAACACCCTCACCGTCGAGCGGTCACGGGACACCGTCCTCAGCGCGGCGGCCATCCCCAAACGCCCCCAGACGGCATCCGCAGGGGACATGGTGGATCGCATCAGCCCCGTGGCCCACCTGATGGAGCGGACGGGAACGAGCCAGTCCGCCGTTCCGCCCTCCACCATCAGCCAGTCCGCGCCGACTCGCCGCACCACACCGTCCAGGCGACCGACCCCTGGGATGTCCAGGGTGACTAGGCGGGTCTCCGCACCCCGCAGCCGTTCCAGGAACAGCACCCGGGCGAACTCCGCTCGTTCAAGCTCGCCGGCACTGGACTCGCGGTCCAGGCGCAGAGCCTCCTCCAGTTGGGCTTCCATGTCTCCGAACAGCAGTCCCCAGCGCATGCGAGCACGGTAGTGCCGGTGCTTTGTCATTCAAAAGTCACCCCTGATCGAACATGCTCTGGACAAACCCACCGAAGCGGATCAAGATGTATCTACTTTCATCAAATCGCATCAAACTCCATCAAAGGAGACTATATGAGCCTCAGAGCGACCCACTCCCTACCGACAGCGCCCGCTGCGGGGCGGACCGAGGCGATGCTGTCCTTGTGCGTCCTGGCTACGGGCTCTCTGCTCCTTCTGGTCGGCTGGTCCGGGCGCGCGGCCGTGAACCCCCTGCGCTGGGTGGGGCCGGACGCCTCGAACCTTCGGCTGGAGACACTGGTGGGGTCGCTCGCCTTCTGGGCCGGGTCAGCCGCCGTGATCTGGTGGCTGCTGTCCATGTCGATGGCATTCCTCGCTGCCGCCTGTGAGCTGCGCGGACGGCACGTATCCTCGAAGCGGCTCGGACAGTGGACACCGGCGTTCATGCGGCGCCTGGCTCTGGCGATCCTGGGTCTCACCCTTCTGGGCCCTTCAGGAGCTCAAGCGGCCGCCATGGCCCCATCCGGTATGGCCCTCTCGGCCGGCTCGGCCGCCCTCGACGCGCCGGCTCTGAGTCCTCCGAACTCTCCCGGTCCGTCCCGTTCTCCTCTGCCCCGTTCCGCAAATGCGGTCAGTGGGCTGAGCACCACGCCCGAGGCTGCGGGGCGATCTCATCCGACGGATGCTCTCGATCCGAACTGGACTGCTGACACCTCTCGGTCCGAAAGTCTGGACGGGACGACGGCGACGACCCGGGATCGTCCTCCGGTACCTCTCCACGGGTCCGATTCGCTCGATCCCGGATGGACGCCCTCGACCGTCACCGCAGAGCCGGGGCTCATGGCACCGGAACCCCGGCGGCACCCCTCCGGCGTTCAGGCATCACACCGCGAGGTGGTGGTCCGGCCCGGGGATTCCCTGTGGATCCTGGCCTCCAGAGAGCTCGGTCCGAGCGCGACAGATCTGGAGATCGCACGGTTCTGGCCCCAGTGGTACTCCGCCAATCACGAGGTCATCGGGCCGGACCCGGATCGTCTCCTGCCCGGAACCGTCCTGAGAGTCCCCGCGCGGCAGTGACATGACCGGGCTTCTCAGCGCGACCTCAGTCAGCGCCACCTCAGTCAGCGCCTCACCTTACGCCGCCTCGGATCCCGGCCCGCAGCCTGTCGCTCGGGCCCGAGCAGCCATCCGTCCTCGGCCGCGGGCCACCACCCCTCTCCAAAGGAGTGCACCACATGACACCGTTCGCGTCGACACCTTCGACGGCGGGAGATCCACCAGCGATGAGGCCAGACCCCACGCCCTCGACGGGTCGCGACGAGGCGGTGACCCTCCGCACCATCACCCCGCCACGCTCGGCACCGCCTCCGGCGCCGGCGTCCCTCGACGAGGCCCGGCGGTTGAGCCAGCTCAAGGGCCAGGTGCACCGGCTCGTGCAGGCCATCATGGAGGCGTTGAACGGCAGTCGTCCTCTGCAACAGCTCTCCCGCTGGATGGAGCCTGAGCTGTTCGCATCGCTGCAGCTCCGCAGGGCATTGGTTCAGGAGTCACAGGAACACTTCGGACGAAGCCGCACTTCGCCCTACGCCGACGCGCACGTTCAGAGCATCCATGCCCAATGCCCCACGTCCCAGATCGTCGAGGCGACCGCCGTGGTCCGGTGCCGGAAACGCACCAGGGCCGTCGCGATCCGGATGGAAGCACGGCGTACTTCCTAGATCGTGACGGCCCTGGAGATCGGGTGACGCCCGGACGGGTCTTACCGTCCGGGCGTCACCTCGTGGTGCTAGCGACGCTTGCGGTTGCCCTTCTTGCCGCCACTGCGTGCGGGGTTTCCGGACCTGGAGTCGCGGGTGGCCTCCGTGGCGGAGTCCTTCCGTTCGACGTGGGTCTCGGTCTCGCCGTCCTCGCCGGGGGCGGAGTACTGCAGCTGCGCGGGCTGCTCCGGCGTTTCGAGGCCTGCGGCATGGATGTGCGGCTCCGAAGCGGCCTCGGCGGCGGGGGTTTCGGTGACCTCCACCTCAAGGTTGTACAGGAAGCCGACCGACTCCTCGCGGATGCCGGCCATCATGGCCTGGAAGAGCGTGTAGCCCTCGCGCTGGTACTCCACGAGCGGGTCACGCTGGGCCATGGCCCGGAGACCGATGCCCTCCTTCAGGTAGTCCATCTCGTAGAGGTGTTCCTGCCACTTGCGGCCGATCACCGAGAGGACCACGCGGCGTTCGAACTCCCGCATGTTCTCGCTGCCGAGCTGCTTCTCCCTCGCCTCGTAGGCAAGGCGGGCGTCGGAGAGGATCTCCTCCTTGAGGAAGGACGCGGTCACCCCGCTCTTTCCACCGGCCTCGTCGAAGATGTCCTTCTGGCTCAGGGTCATCGGGTAGAGCGTCTTGAGGTTGCTCCAGAGCACGTCGTAGTCCCACTCTTCGCTGTGACCCTCCGCCGTCGCGTCGTCGATCACCGCGTTGATGGTGTCCTCGAGGAAGAACTGGACCTTCTCATGCAGGTCGTCGCCTTCGAGGATCCGGCGACGGTCACCGTAGATGGCCTCACGCTGGCGGTTCAGGACGTCGTCGTACTTGAGCACGTTCTTGCGCTGTTCGGCGTTCCGTCCCTCGACCTGGCCCTGCGCCGAAGCGATCGCGCGCGAGACCATCTTGGACTCCAGGGCGGTCTCGTCGTCGAGGGTCGACGCCATCAGACGTTCCGCGGCGCCGGAGTTGAACAGACGCATGAGGTCGTCCGTCAGCGACAGGTAGAAGCGGGACTCGCCCGGGTCGCCCTGACGGCCGGAACGGCCACGAAGCTGGTTGTCGATACGACGGGACTCGTGACGCTCCGTGCCGAGCACGTAGAGGCCGCCGAGCTCGAGGACTTCCTCGTGCTCGTCCTTGACCGCTTTCTTCGCGGCTTCCAGAGCCTCGGGCCAGGCGGCCTCGTACTCTTCCGGGTTCTCCTCCGGATCCAGGCCACGGGCTTTCAGAGCCGCGACCGCGGTGAACTCGGGGCTGCCGCCCAGCATGATGTCCGTGCCACGGCCGGCCATGTTCGTTGCGACCGTCACGGCGCCCTTGCGGCCGGCTTCGGCGACGATCGCCGCTTCGCGAGCGTGGTTCTTGGCGTTCAGGACCTCGTGGCGGACGCCCTCCTTGGCCAGCTTCTGGGAGAGGTATTCGCTCTTCTCGACGCTCGTGGTGCCCACGAGGACCGGCTGGCCCTTCTCGTGACGCTCGACGATGTCCTGCACGACGGCGTCGAACTTGACCACCTCGTTCTTGTAGACGAGGTCAGGCTGGTCGATGCGCTGCATCGGACGGTTCGTGGGAATCGGCACCACGCCGAGCTTGTACGTGGACATGAACTCCGCGGCCTCGGTCTCGGCCGTGCCGGTCATGCCGGAGAGCTTGTCGTACATGCGGAAGTAGTTCTGCAGGGTCACGGTCGCCAGGGTCTGGTTCTCGGGCTTGACCTCGACCTTCTCCTTGGCCTCGATCGCCTGGTGCATGCCTTCGTTGTACCGGCGGCCGGCCAGCACACGGCCCGTGTGCTCGTCGACGATGAGGACTTCGCCGTCCATGACGACGTAATCCTTGTCCCGCTTGAACAGTTCCTTGGCCTTGATGGCGTTGTTGAGGAACCCGATGAGCGGCGTGTTGGCGGACTCGTACAGGTTGTGGATGCCGAGGTAGTCCTCGACCTTGGCGATGCCGGACTCCAGGACGCCGACGGTGCGCTTCTTCTCGTCGACCTCGTAATCGCGGCCTTCTTCGAGCTTCTGCACGAGAGAGGCGAACTCGCCGTACCAGCGGTTGGCGTCGCCCTGGGCGGGACCGGAGATGATGAGCGGGGTACGCGCCTCATCGATCAGGATGGAGTCGACCTCATCGACGATCGCGAAGTTGTGACCGCGCTGCACCAGCTCGGACTTGTCCCACGCCATGTTGTCGCGCAGGTAGTCGAAGCCGAATTCGTTGTTGGTGCCGTAGGTGATGTCGGCGTCGTACTGGACCTTGCGCAGCGCCGGGTCCTGATTGGCCAGGATGCAGCCACTGGTCAGACCGAGGAAGCGGTAGACGCGGCCCATGAGTTCGGACTGGTACTCGGCGAGGTAGTCGTTGACCGTGACCACGTGCACGCCCTTGCCGGCCAGCGCATTCAGATATGCGGGGGCGGTGGCGACCAGGGTCTTGCCTTCACCGGTCTTCATTTCGGCGATGTTGCCGAGGTGCAGTGCGGCGCCACCCATGAGCTGAACGTCGAAGTGCCGCATGCCAAGGGTGCGGGCCGACGCTTCACGGACGGCGGCGAAGGCCTCCGGCAGCAGCGCGTCCAGCGACTCGCCATCCGCGTGGCGTTCCCGCAGCCGGTCCGTCTCAGCACGGAGTTCGGCATCGGTGAAGCCTGTGAAGGAATCCTCAAGTGCATTGATGGCGTCCGCATAGTTGCGGAGACGCTTGAGCGTCTTCTTGTCGCCGGTGCGCAAGAGTTTTTCAAGAAGTGAGGCCACGTGCGGGTACTCCCAATCGATACGCGTGTCTTGGCATGCCGTTCACGGCGTGTTCAGTCTACGTGAGACACGTGGGGGAACCGCCCAGGGTTCCCGTCTGCGGGGTCGAATGCGCCTACAGCGAACGCTTCAGCTGCACGGTGAAGTCGTCGCTCCCCTCGACCTCGATCGCATCCAGTCCCAGCCAGCCCGCCATGGTCCGGAGTTCCTCGGCCAATCTGACGGCCGTGTCCGACGGGGCACCCGGTTCGTCGTAGGCGCCCCTCACCACGAGACGCGACGCCGCGCGGTCCGCTTTCAGGTCCACCCGGGCCGCCATCGTGTCACGGAGCAGGAATGGCAGCACGTAGTAGCCGTAACGACGCCGGTGGGCCGGGGTGTAGATCTCGATCCGGTAGTGGAAACCGAAAAGCCGCTCCAGGCGGGTGCGCTCGAACACCATCGGATCGAACGGGCTCAGCAGCGCCTGCCCGGAAGCCGTGCGCGGCAGCTTGACCCCGAGATGCCGGTACAGCCCGCTCCCCCAGCCGTCGACGTCGACCGGACGCACGACGTCGCGCGCGGCCAGCCGCTCGAGCGCTTCGCCCACGGGGCGGACCGGAAGCCGGAAATAGTCCGCGAGGCACTTGACTGTGCCAATGCCGTGGGCTCTGGCGGAAGCCTCCACCAGGAGATCGAGGGACGCCTCGCGGGCGGCCGGATCGTGGAGATCGGGACCCTGCTGTGCTTCGAAGAGCGGGAACGCCCGGGCCGTCAGGGTGTAGCGGCGCTCGAACTGATCGGTCCGGCCCGCCGACGTGACCTCGCCGCGCGCGAACAGGTACTCCAGCACCACCTTCACGGCATTCCAGTTCCAGCCCCAGTGGTCGTTGCGCTTCTCCTCGACGTGTCCGAGCCGCTCCGTGAGCTGGGAGGCGGTCAGCGGCCGTGAGCGGCCGAGCACCTCCAGGATGTTCTCCCGCAGTTGCTCCCGCTGGGTGGCGTCGAGGTGCTCGGCACTCACCCAGCGGCGACGCTGCCAGTGCCGCAGCGCATCGAAGTGGCCGGGCTGGATGAAGCTGGCCTCGTGGGCCCAGAACTCCATCATGCTGCGCGGAGCCTTCTGCGACATCCGGTCCACCAGAGCCTTGTCGTACGCACCCAGGCGGGAGAAGAACGGCAGGTAATGGCTGCGGGACAGGACGTTGACCGAGTCGATCTGCACCAATTGCATCTGAGCGAAGGAACGGCCCACCGACCTCGCCGTGGCGGGGCCCGTGGGCCGTTCCTTGGAGAGTCCCTGTGCCGCTAAGGCGATTCTTCTCGCCTGGGCGAGAGTCAGCGTTTCCGGCACGGTGCTCCTAGTCTGTCCTGCGCGCCCGTCCTACGGCGCGCTTCCGTCAGGCGACGACCACCGCATCCTCGTCGTCGGAGCGGTAGGCGTGGATCTTCTCCTGGCCCTCGGCCTCGGTGCACTCGGGATCGAGAGTGATGACGCCGTAGGTCCATCCCGTGCGACGGTACACCACGGAATGCTGTTCGGTCTCCTTGTCCACGAAGAGGTAGAAGGCGTGACCCACGAGCTCCATGTTGTCCACGGCCTCGTCCACCGTCATGGTGGTGGCGGGGAAGACCTTCCGGCGGATCAGGACGGGCGAGTCACCCGCGGGGATGTCATTGGGGATCTCATAAGGCGCCGGAGCCTCAGGGGATTCCGGAGCCGGTGGTTCGAGGCTTGCGGTGGCTTCATGCACCGCTTGCGGGGTGTGCCTGCCATGATGCACCTTGCGCCTGTCCTTGGCCCGGCGCAGGCGCTCGAGGAGCTTGCCATAGGCCAGGTCGAAGGCCGCGAACTTATCACCCGAAACAGCCTCAGCCCGGATCACCGGGCCACGTCCCAGAACAGTGACCTCGACGGTGAGATCGTTATCCGCCGACCGGGAGTGGGCTTTCTTGGAGACCTTCGTGTCGATCCGCTGGACCTTGTCGCCCAGCGTCTCCAGCTTGGAGAGTTTCTCGCTCGCGTACTCGCGGAAACGGTCCGATACAGTCACGTTGCGGCCGCTGATCATGAACTCCATGGTGTCCTCCACAGTGTTTCGGTGGCACGACGACGGCTGGTTCCTGGGGCCGGTCTGTTTGACAGTCGAGCCCCTTTCCGAGCCGCTATCGACAGGTACCTTCTTGGCTTGGTACCCAGTACTGACGTTAGTGGATAGCGCTCAGTAATTCATCCCTTGTTCACTTATTTCTTCCTGGGAACTCCCCCGGTCCGCCGGCGGCCTTGTGGCGGCGATCGCCACCGCACCGAGCACCCTGGCCCCTGCGCCCTGCAGCACCCGCCCGGCCTCGGCCAGGGTGGCTCCGGTGGTCAGGACATCGTCCACGAGGACGCAGCGGGCGCCCTTCAGCGCATCGGCTCCGTAGGCGCACCGGAACGCCCGGGAGAGCCGCATGCTGCCCGCCAGACGGCGTCGACGAGCCGCAGCCCCCAGCCCCTTCTGCCCGTTGCCCGGCCCCGGCAACGTACTGAGCAGCGCACGGCCCAGCCTGCGCAGCGGCGGTTCCGGCGCGCCGTCGCCGTCGCGCGGACGGGCGGCTGCCAGCAGCGCATGCGCGAGGCGCTCGGGAAGGCCACGGACGGCGAGCACGGGCACCACGACACTGTCGGGCGGCAGCCCGGTGGCGGCACAGCCGCTCAGCACCAGAGCCAATGGATCGAAACCGCGCTTGCGGAAGGATGCCCCACTGCTCGGCACCGGGACGAACCACAGCTCACCCGGCCGCTCCGGGCCGACGGCGCCTCGGGCCTTTCCTGCGAAGGCCCACATCGCCCGATGCAGCAGAGCCCCGAGCTCCCGCGTCAGCACCCGGTGGCCGCGCCGCTTCTGGGCCAGCACCACCTGGGAGACGACGCCTCCGTAGTCCGCCGCTGCCAGCACCGTCCACTCCGGGCGGTCCGCCAGCGCCGGCGCCCGATGACCTGCCGCGAACGGGGACAGCCCTTGAGCGTGCAGCTCGCTGCGGCATGCCGTGCAGAGCACCACCTCGGTCTGCCCGCAAGCGACGCATTCCGCGCCGGTGACCAGACTCGCCATCGCGGACAGCCCCTCGATCGAGACCGCCACGGCCCGTGACGGCCCGGTCCGATCAGCCGCGCGCCGCCCGGTCCGGTGGACCGGCTGTGTGAAGGAACCCATGCGTCGATCCTGGCCAGGACCGGTGGGCCCCGGAAGGCCCGGATCCCGCCCTGTGGATGACGATCCGCACAGGGCTCACTTCCACAAGGCCCCTTCCGACACGGGCCACCCTCACGCCGGGAGGGACGGCCTCAGCCCGCGAACTTCGGGTCCTTCACGCCCGCGCCCTGCTGGACCCACGTGTTGCCCACGCGCTGCGCCAGCCCGGTGGCCGTCTGCACATAGATGTCCTGGATGCCGTTGCCGACGCTGATGCCGCGCAGGCCGACCACGTCGGACAGGCTCTGGCTCTGGAAACTGCGCAACGACAGCAGGAGGGGCGACTCGGCGCCGGATCCCGACGTGTTGGCGACGAGGACCTGGGTGTCGCTCACCCAGGCGCCCTGGGTGACGTTCTTCCCGTCCGACAGCTGGAGCGGCGTCGTCAGGCCTCGTGGGGTGCCGTCGGCCCCGCGGATGACGCCGGCGATCAGGACCTTGGTGCCCTCGCCCTTGCCGGTCAGGATCAGGATTCTGGTGCCGTCCCGGGACAGCTGGGCGTCCTTGACGATCTGACCGCGCAGCCAGTCGGGGGCCAGCGAGACGGAGGCCGGCGGAGCGGGGCCGAAGGCGTTGTCCGAGTTGAACGCGATGAGCTTCCCATCCCCCGGGCCGCCGTTCCCGCTCCAGACCCAGCCCTGCGGATCGAAGCTCGGCCGGAGCAGCTCCGAGCCGTCCAGGACGTCCTTCACCGTCTTGCCCGCGGTGGCCATGTACAGGGCCGAACGCTGCTGGTTGAGGAAGGCGAAGCTGTCCTGTGTGTAGGACACGGCCGGATTGCGGGGGTTGTACGCCGCGGTGTCCAGTCCCTTCACCCGTTCGGCCTTGTTGTTGTCGTAGATCCCGAGCTGTTTCTGCAGCACCGACACCTGCCAGGACGGGACCGTGGCGTTCAGAATGGGCGGCACCACGGAGTCGGAGCCGTCCATCGTCAGCGCGGTGGACCCGGCCAGCAGCTGCACGTTCACCACGGACGCGGGGGCCCGGAGCGCGATGGTCAGCTGGTTCAGCATCCGGTGCCGGTCCGTCACGGAGCTCTGCAGCAGTCCCGCGGTGAGATCCACTTGCGCGGTGCCTGACACGATCGGCACCGAATCCTTGGCGAGACGGGTCCCCTCCGGGAATGCGCTCACCACCGCACCCTTCAGATGCGGCGCCGGCCCTGCCAGGATCGCCCTCACGATCGAGGTCGGGGTGGTGGAACGGGTGAGGAACCACCGGACATCGGGCACGGCGTAGCGGAAGCTCGGATCGTAGAAGTAGAGCGTGTACGGATCGTACAGGCGCTGGAAGACGTCCAGCGGGATGACGGTCCCGTCCCCCACCTGGGTGATGCGCCACTCGCCGTCGACCTTCGCCAGGCTCAGCGGGACCCGCCGGTGCGTCCCCTTCGGATGGGTGGTCACGATGCCCTGGGCGTCCACCTCATAGGCGAGGTCCAGATCGTAGAAGAACTCGCGGTCCTTGGCGCCGGGCACCACCTTCGCGGAGCGGTACACCAAGGTGTCCGTCTCCGGCTTCCAGGTGGTCGCGGTGTTCTGCGCCAGGTACAGGCGGGCGACTTTGTAGTCGTCCTTATAGCTGTTGCCCGCGTTGTAGAAACCTTCGATGATCGAATCCTCGGACGCGCCGGGGGCCGGGTCCGGCGGGTAGAAAACCTGCGGGTCTTTGACCTGCGGGGCGGAATCACCCTGGCTCTTGCTGACCGGGCCGGACCGCGGGATCGAGGCGCAGGCTCCTGCCGTCAGAAGCACGACGACGGCGAGCAGCAGGGCGAGGGCAGACCGCACCCGGGGTGCGCCCCGGCGTCGCGCGTGGCCCAGAGCGTGCCGGACCGCACCCACCGCGGGCGTCTTGCGCGCAGCGGCCGGGTGGTCCGTGGTGCACCGTATCCGCGTCATCGGGGCTCCTCCGGGCTGATCTCCTCGACGTGCCGTTCGACGATGCCGGACCCGGCCGGCAAGGCGGGCGGCAGGAAGCGGGGCAGACTCACAGGCGCCTCAGCGGGCTGGTAGTTGTCCACCGGAAGCGGTGATTCGACGATGGCGCCGCCGACCTTCAGTGGCAAGGTGAGACGGAAGGTGCTTCCGTCCCCCTTGCGGCCGCGCGCCTCGAGCCAGCCGTTGTGCAGTTTGGTGTCGGCCAGCGCGATCGACAGACCGAGCCCGCTGCCACCGGTGGAGCGGGCACGCGCCGGGTCGGCCCGCCAGAACCGGTCGAACACGCGCGCCGCCTGCGCGGGATCCAGGCCCAGGCCGTAGTCCCGCACGGTCACCGCGGCCGCCTCGTCGTTGGCGGCGACCGTCACGTCGACCCGCCGCCCCTCGCCGTGCTCCAGTGCGTTCAGCAGGAGGTTCCGGAGGATCCGTTCGATGCGTTTCGCATCCATCTCGACCACGACCCCTCCGGAGGGCGCATGGAGGCGGACCGCCGAGCCGTACTCCTGCGCGACGGGTTCCGCACCCTCGATCACGCGGCCCATGAGGGCGGCGAGATCGAGTGGTTCGGCGTCCAGCTGCGCGGCGCCCGCGTCGTAGCGGGAGATCTCCAGCAGATCGGCCAGCAGGGACTGGAACCGCTCCACCTGTGTGTGCAGGAGTTCCGCCGAACGCTTATTGATCTGATCGAAATCCTCGCGGGACTCGTACAGCACATCGGCCGCCATGCGGACCGTGGTCAGCGGAGTCCGCAGTTCGTGGGACACGTCCGAGACGAAGCGCTGCTGCATCTGGGACAGCGTGTTGAGCTGGGTGATCTGCTCCTGCAGGCTCGCGGCCATGTGATTGAAGGAGGCCCCCAGACGGGCGACCTCGTCCTCTCCCTTGACCAGCATCCTCTCCTGGAGCTGCCCGGACGCGAGGTTCTCGGACACATGTGCTGCGTGACTGATGGGCCGCACGACCGCGCTCGTCACGTACCAGGCGAGCACGCCGATCAGGACCACGAGGACGCCGGCGCCGATCAGCAGCACGTTCTGGATGTCGTTGAGCGTGGTCTCGGCGGAGGAGATGTCGTAGATGAGGTACAGCTCGTACACGCTGCCATTGAAGGACACCTTGTTGCCGATGGCGATCGCGGGTGCGGTTCCGCCCTTGATCGGGAGCGCCGTGGAAGCCCAGTACTGTTCATGGCCGGCCTTCTGGACCGCTTCCCGCAGATCGTCCGGAAGGACGCTCAGGCCGATGTCGTTGGAGCTCCGCGAGTCCACCCAGCGGGTCCGCGGCTGGGTCTGGTCCGGAACGGCCAGGAACACGAAACGCCGGTTCAGCTGGTTTCCCCTGCTGTCCAGTGCCGCGAGAGTGTCCCCCACGAGTTTCTGGGCGGACGCACGGTCGGTGACCTGGGCGCCGTCGAACGTGTTCTGGACCGTGGCGACGCTGCTCCGGGTGTCACTCTCGGCCTGGTGCAGGCGCTCCTGGAAGAGGTTGCTGGCGATCTGGCTGCTCAGATACGCACCCACCGCCACCAGGGCGACGGAGGCGAGCAGCACCGTGACGAGCACCGTGCGGAACTGGAGGGACCGGCGCCAGCGGTGGATCAGGGATCCACCGAGCCACGTGACTCCGCGCCAGAGCATCCGGGCGGCGCGCCGCAGCATCGCCAGGGTCCGGAGGGCGAACAGGCGGACCAGCCGTCCGCTCCGCCCGCCGTAGCGTTTCAGGACGCCGCTCGTGTCCTGGCCTTCGGGGACGACGGCGGCCGGCTCGGCAGTCGCGGGCCATGAGGCCTGGGCGGCGGGCAGCACCCGGACCAGGGCTTTGCCCGGCCCTGACGTCGCGGGGCCTGCCGTCGCGGGGCCTGCGGGATCTCCTGGCTCAGGAACCGGCTTTGTATCCGACACCGCGCACCGTCAGGACGATCTCCGGGGACTCCGGGTCCTTCTCGATCTTCGACCGCAGCCGCTGGACGTGGACGTTCACCAGGCGGGTGTCCGCGGCATGGCGATAGCCCCAGACCTGCTCCAAGAGCAGCTCCCGGGTGAAGACCTGCCAGGGCTTGCGGGCCAGGGCCACGAGAAGGTCGAATTCCAGCGGAGTCAGGGAGATCGGCGCACCGGCACGGGTCACCGTGTGACCGGCGACGTCGATGGAGACGTCCCCGATCTTGAGGGTTTCCGGGGCCTTCTGGTCGCCCGGGCGCAGGCGGGCGCGGACGCGGGCCACGAGTTCAGCGGGCTTGAACGGCTTGGGGACGTAATCGTCGGCGCCGGACTCCAGGCCGCGGACCACGTCGGTGGTGTCCGACTTGGCGGTCAGCATGACGATCGGGACGTCCGACTCCGCCCGGATGGCACGGCAGACTTCGATGCCGTCCGAACCGGGCAGCATGACATCCAGCAGGACGAGGTCCGGCTTGGCGCTGCGGAAGGCGCTGAGAGCCTGGGCGCCGTCAGCGCAGAAGCTCGGGTCGAAGCCGTCGTTGCGCAGCACGATGCCGATCATCTCGGCCAGTGCCTCGTCGTCGTCAACTACCAGAATGCGTCCCTTCATGGCACCCATCTTCCCTTAACGTCCGGGCCTTTGTCGTATCCGTGTCGTCAGCGGTGATTCGCCCGGTCAGGAGGCGATGGACTGCTCGAGCGAGTCCGCCAGGGCGGTGACGCGCCGCAGGGTCCGGAGGGCTTCCTCGGGGGTGCGGCTCTGTCCGCCCCGTTCGGAGACGAAGCGTGATTCCGGCAGGAGGCGCAACCGTGTCATCAGGGAGGACGGCAGCCCCAGATCACGGAAGGTGCGCAGCAGCGAGTCCGCGAGCGCCGTCGTCGTGCGGGCTTCCTGGCCGGGGGCGACCGTCAGCGGCACGCAGTCCGCCCAGACGGTCCTGCCGCTTTCGAGCAGCCCCGCGAGCCGTTCCCACTGGCGCGTCGTGAGGCCCGCCGTCTTCAGGCCCACCCCGTCCGCGCCCGCCTGCACGATCCGGTCCAGCGGCGCCTCGACCCCCGGGACGGCGATGGCGACCTCGGTGGCCCCCGCGGAGTGCAGGGCCTCCACCAGGAGACGCCAGGAGGCGGTCACCTCCTCGCCGGGTGTCGAGCGCAGAGTGCGGTAGCCGCTCGCGGTGGGGATGGTTCCGGCCAGTGCCTCCGTCACCAGGGGTTCGTCCACGACGACGGCGATCTCGGCGCCGGGGACCGCTCGCCGGGCGGCGGCCACGTGATCCAGAACCCCCTCCGCGAGGGCCTGCGCCACATCACGGCGCGCGCCGTGGTCGGAGATCACGCGTTCACTATGGTGCAGATACAGCGAACCCGCGAGGGTCACGGGCCCGAGCAGCTGGAGCTTGAGGGGCCCGGGCGCGGCCTCTTCCGCCCCGGCGACGTCGGCGAGCACCTGCAGGTCCGTGGCGAGCGCCGAGAGCGCCCGTCGGTGGTCCGCGGAACCGGCCTCACTGAGGCGCCAGCCATGGGGCTGCACATCGGCCGACAGTCCGGCGAGCAGGGCGGCGCTGCGTCCGGTCGCATCGGAGCCCACGCCTCGGGACGGCAGCTCGGCCAAGGGAGCCGCGTGCGGTGCGCCGAGTTCTCCGCGCACCGCCCGCGTGGCTTCGAGCGGGTCGGTCCCGGGCCAGGGGCCGTGGGCGGACCCGATGACGCGGGTGCCGCTCAGGCCCCGCTGCTCGGCGGTCACGCCGGGGAGCCGGCCTGCCCGGCCTGGCGCTCATGGTCGGCGGAGATGGCCTCGTGGTGCCGGATGACCTCACTGATGATGAAATTCAGGAACTTCTCGGCGAAGGCCGGATCCAGATGCGCCTCGGTGGCGAGGGCGCGCAGGCGGGCGATCTGCGCCGCCTCACGACCCGGGTCACCGGCCGGCAGCTTATGGCGGGCTTTCAGGACGCCGACGCGCTGGGTGGCCTTGAACCGCTCGGCCAGGAGGAACACGAGCGTGGCGTCGATGTTGTCGATGCTGGACCGGATGGTGAGCAGTTCGTCCATCACGCTCTGGTCCACTTCCCCGGCGAGCGAGCTCGCTTCGGGATCGAAATCAAAGGCCTGGCTGATGTGGTGCTCCGCGGTCATGGGAACCAGTTTACTGACGCCGAGTGGCAACCAGGGCGGCCGTCCGCTGAGTGGGACGGGCGAGGCGGGGGTGGGTGGGCTTGTCAGGTCCACCGTCGGAGGAGATTCCCTCGCGGCTTAGACACCGTTCGCAGCCGCCCCGGCCTCGCAAGCTCGGCAGGGTACCCCTGCTGCTCTCTTAGCCGCCGCTCGTTCCTCGCTCTGGCGTGCGATGCGCCGCTTCCGGGAACCCGCTCCGTCGGGACAGACATCACCCCGCAGGCTCCCCCGGCCCCGCCTCAGAGTTCGGCGCGCTGGAGCGAACGGGCCTTGTCGATGGTCGCCTGACCCAGCACGCGCGAGCCCTGGTAGAGCACCACGGTCTGGCCGGGGGCGACGCCGCGGAGCGCCTCGTCGAGCGTCACGACGAGCTGCGGCGCGCCGTCGCGCTCCTCGACCCGTGCGCGGGCCGGGACGGGGTCGCCGTGCGCCCGGACCTGGGCGTGGCAGGGGAATTCCTCGCCCGTGGCGACCTCGGCGATCGGGAGGCCGGCCCAGGAGATCTTGATGCCGCGGATCTCGTCGATCGCCAGGAGGGCCTGCGGGCCCACCACCACGGTGTTCTCCTTGGGGCGGATCTCAAGGACGAAGCGGGGCTTGCCGTCGGACGCCGGGCGGCCCAGCTTGAGGCCGCGGCGCTGTCCGACGGTGAACGCGTTGGCGCCTCCGTGCTCGCCGACCTTGGCCCCGGTCTCGTCCAGGATGTCACCCGGCTCCATCTCGATCTTCTCGGCGAGCCAGCCGGCGGTGTCGCCGTCGGGGATGAAGCAGATGTCGTGGCTGTCCGGCTTGTTGGCCACCGAGAGTCCCCGGCGCTCCGCCTCGGCCCGGACCTCCGCCTTGGACGGGGTCTCGGCCAGCGGGAACATGGCGTGCTTGAGCTGCTCGTGGGTGAGGACGCCCAGGACGTAGGACTGGTCCTTGGCCCAGTCGGCGGCACGGTGGAGTTCGCGGTTGCCGTTCTCGTCCTCGATCACCTTGGCGTAGTGCCCCGTGCAGACGGCGTCGAAGCCGAGGGCGACGGCCTTCTCCAGGAGCGCGGCGAACTTGATGCGCTCGTTGCAGCGCATGCACGGGTTCGGGGTCCGGCCCGCGGCGTACTCGTCGATGAAGTCCTGGACCACATCCTCCTTGAAGCGCTCCGAGAAGTCCCACACGTAGTACGGGATCCCGAGCACGTCACAGGCGCGGTAGGCGTCGCGGGAGTCCTCGATGGTGCAGCAGCCGCGGCTTCCGGTCCGCAGCGTGCCGGGCATGCGGGAGAGCGCCAGGTGGACGCCGACGACGTCGTGGCCGGCCTCGACCGCCCGTGCTGCGGCGACGGCGGAATCGACTCCGCCACTCATGGCTGCTAGAACTCGCATACCGGCTTTCTCATCAGGTTTCTCGGGGAGGGAGTGTGGAAGGACGCGCACCGCAAGCGGTCTGCGCGTCCTTCCATGTTAACGCCCATGGCTGAGCGGTATTCCCGGAAAAGCCCGCGACCGCTCAGGCTCCGCTCCCCCGCGCGACCGTCGCCGCGGTCTGGATGCTCGACTCATGACCGGCCATGCCCGCCTTGCGTGCCTGGGCGAACGCACCCGGCAGGGCCTTGAGCAGGGCGTCGACGTCGGCGTCCGTCGTCGTGTGCCCCAGGCTGAACCGCTGGGCGCCGCGCGCCGTCTCCTCGTCGAGCCCCATCGCCACCAGCACATGGGACGGTCGCGGAACGCCCGCGGTGCACGCCGAACCGGTGGAACTCTCCACCCCGGACATGTCCAGCAGGAAGAGCAGCGAATCCCCTTCACAGCCGGGGAATGTGAAGTGCGCGTTGGCCGGGAGGCGTCCCGGACCCGGCGCACCGCGGAGTACGGCCTCGGGCACGGCGGCCCGCACGCCCTCGATGAGACGGTCGCGGAGCGCGGAGAGTCTGGCCCCTTCGTCGTCCAGCGTCTCCGCGCAGGCGGTCGCTGCCGCCGCGAATCCCACGATCGAGGCGGTGTCCAGCGTGCCGGACCGCACATCGCGCTCCTGTCCCCCGCCGTGCTGCACGGGGACGAGCTTCACGTCGCGGCGCAGGAACAGCGCCCCGACGCCCACTGGCCCCCCGATCTTGTGGCCGCTGACGCTCATGGCGGCCAGCCCGGAGTCGCGGAATCCCAGCGGCAGCGCGCCGAACGCCTGCACGGCGTCGGAGTGCACCGGGACCCCGGCAGCCTCCGCGAGTTCCACCACCCGGCGGATCGGCTGGATGGTCCCCACTTCGTTGTTGGCCCACATGACGGTGACGAGCGCGATCGACTCCGGATCACGCTGGAGTTCCGCCTCGAGGGCTGTCAGGTCCAGGAGGCCCTCACCGTCCACGGGGAGCCAGGTCACCTCGGCGCCCTCGTCACGCTCGAGCCACTCGACGGTGTCCATGACGGCGTGGTGCTCGATCGTCGAGCACAGGATCCGCACCCGGCGCGGATCCTCGGCCCGGCGCTGCCAGAAGAGCCCCTTGACCGCCAGATTGTCCGCCTCGGTGCCGCCCGAGGTGAAGATCACCTCGGAGGAGTGCCCGCCACCGGCCGCGGCGATGGCCTCACGGGCCTCTTCGACGGCGCTCCGGGCCCGGCGTCCCGCGCCGTGCAGCGAGGACGGGTTTCCGGTGCGCGTCAGCTCGCGCGTCATGGCTGCGAGCGCGGCGGGGTGCAGGGAGGTGGTGGCGGCATGGTCGAGGTAGACAGGCACCCCACCAGTTTAAGTCCGCGATGACGACCGCGGAGCGCCTCCGTCAGACGAGCACGCGCAGCGCCCCGGGCAGCACCGTGACCGAGAGTGGCGGCGCGGTGAGGGCTTCCCCGTCCGCGTGGCACACGGGACCGCCGGATTCCAGGCGCACCTCCCGCACCCGCCGCACCGTCACCGCCGGGTGCAGCACATGCAGGCCGAGGAAGGCGAGCGGGAAGATCAGCACCAGGAGGAGCCGGGAGATCGGTGCGACCGTGACCAGGTCCAGCATCCCGTCATCCGGGACGGCCCGGGGAGCGATCCTCAGCCCTCCGCCGAAAGACGAGCCGTTCGCCACCGTGAGGATGACGGCGTCGGTCTCCTCGGTCACGCCGTCCACCCGCAAGCGGTAGTGCACCGGGCGGAATCCCCCGATCCGGCGGAAGATGGCCGCCACATACCTCAGCGTCCCCCGCGGGCGGGTCCACTCATTGGCCTGCCGGTTCACGACGGCGTCGAAGCCGGCCGCGAGCGCGGTCACGTAGTGCCGCACGGCTCCGTCGGGCAGATCCACGCGGGCCACGTCCACCGCTCTGCCACCGGAGGCCCAGGCGGCGACGAAGCGGTGGACCGCCGCGTCACCCCGGCGGGGCACTCCGAGGGCGCGGGCCGCGTCGTTCCCGGTTCCGGCCGGGATGATGCCCAGGGGCAGACCGCACCGGAGAGCCGCCTCGGCGCCGGCCTGGACCATGCCGTCCCCGCCCACGGCGACGAGCGCGTCCGCGGAGGAGGCGGCGTCGTCGGCCATCGCGGCGAGAGTGCTCGCTTCAGCGGCGGACAGCACCGTGGTCCGGGCACCGGCCTCCTGCAGGACCGCGACCGCGCGAGCGGCCCGGAGCATGCCCTGCCGGCTGCCGGCCGAGGGGTTGACCAGGACGGCGAGCCTCACGCCGTCCAGGGGCCGTGGTTTGACGGGGCGCTGGCGATTGATCACGCTTTATTGTGCACGCCAGGAACCGGCCCGGCGAACGATTCGTTGCACCACCACCGGCGCACGCGGGAAGGCCGCGGTGACGTGGGACGTCGTACAGGAGAGGCAGTGCTGATGACCACAGTACCTGGTGAGAACCACTACCAGGTCCTGGGCGTGGCCATGACGGCCAGCACCCAGGAGATCAAGGTCGCGTACCGCAGGGCCGCCCGCCTGACGCATCCGGACCACGGCGGCGATGCCGAGCGCTTCCGCGCCGTCACCCTCGCTTATGAGGTCCTGGTGGATGACACCGCCCGGGCGCGCTACGACGCGAGTTACGGCTCAGGGCGAGGCGCAGGCCAGAGAGACGGCCAGGGCGGGTGGGGCAGCCCGTCCCGGGACGGCTTCTCCACGGCGTGGGAGGCGGGCATGGATTCGCATGCCACGACGCGCTCCTCCGGTCCGCGGCCCAAGGCCTACGACCCCGCGGTGTTCGCTCCCCCGCTCGACCTTCCAGGAGCCCTCCTTCCCGCGGACCTCGCGAAGCTCCAGATGCACGGCCTGCCCCGGAAGCGCGGCATCTTCGGGGCCGAGGCCCGCATCCGGCGCGAGCAGCGGACGATGCAGCTCCTGCTGCGCCATGTGGTGGCGCAGCAGCCGTCCGCGCGGCTTGTCAACGGTCTGAAGGCCCCGGACGGCAAAACCCACATCGATCACGCGATTCTCGCCGGGTACCGCCTGGCCCTGATCGATTCCATGGTGCTCCCTCACGGCGCCTACGCCTGGGACGGGGAGAGCCTGCTGCACGGCGGACGTGCGGTGCTCCCCCCGCTGCTCGAGCACTCGGTGCGCCATCTCCAGGACCTCTTCCCGGAGCTTCACGTCACGGGCTGGACCATGGTCCTCGGCCCTGGGGACAATCTGCACGAACCCGTGATCGACCGCAGGCCGGGCGTCGCGGGCGGGGTGGAGGTGGCCAACGCCGCCGGGACCATCCGGGGTCTGCGGGAGTTCCTGGCCAACGGCCCCCAGCCGAACGTGGTGCACGTGCCGTCCCTGGCCCGTCTCATCCGTGGAATGCACTGAGCCCGAGCCGTTGAGCGGGCCGTCCTGACCTGGCTCTCCCCTCCGTCCGGATAGGATGATCGGGTGTTCCGCATCCTGTTCTACACCCCCGAAATCCCTGGCAACACCGGCAACGCCATTCGTCTGGCGGCCATCTCCGGGGCGGAGCTCCACCTCGTGGAACCTCTCGGATTCGACTTCGATGACGCCAAGCTGCGCCGCGCCGGCCTCGACTACCACGATCTCGCCGTCGTGACGGTCCACCCCACCCTGGAAGCGGCGTGGGAGGCTCTCAAGCCGCGCCGCGTCTTCGCGTTCACGAGCGACGGCGAGACCTCCTACACCGACGTCGACTACCTCCCCGGTGACGTGCTCATGTTCGGGCCGGAGTCCGTCGGCCTCCCCCGCGAGGTCAAGGACGATGCCCACGTGACGTCCCGGGTGCGGATCCCCATGCTGCCCTCGCGCCGCTCGCTGAATCTCGCGAACTCGGCGTCGATCGTCCTCTTCGAGGCCTGGCGCCAGAACGGCTTCCAGGGCGCCCAGCTCTGACTCCCGCTCCCCTCTGATCGACTGCTCCACAGGATGTCTTTTTCAGGTCTCCGGGACCCCGGAATGTCATCGTACGGAGCAATCGATCGGTTAAACGACGACGGCGGGTGGTCACCCTGAGGGGTGACCACCCGCCGTCGTCAGCGCGCTGCTACGGGACCACGAAGGAGAGCAGCATGACGCAGACGAAGCCGACCACGGAGATCAGGGTCTCCATCACGGACCAGGTCTTGAACGTCTGACCCACGGTGAGGCCGAACAGTTCCTTCACGAGCCAGAAGCCGGCGTCGTTGACATGCGAGAGGAAGAGCGAACCCGCCCCGATCGCGAGGACCAGGAGCGCTCCGTGCGCCGGGGAGAGGCCGCTGGCGAGCGGGGCCACGATGCCGGCCGCGGTGACCGTGGCCACCGTGGCGGATCCGGTCGCGAGCCGCAGGGCCACTGCGATGAGGAAGCCGAGCACCAGCACCGAGATGTTGGCGCCGGTCGCCCACTTGGCCACCGCGTCGCCCACGCCCGCGCCGATCAGCGTCTGCTTGAAACCGCCGCCCGCACCGACGATCAGGATGATCGCGGCGATCGGACCGAGGCTTGCGCCGAGCTTGGAGGTGATGGTGGAGCCGTTGAAGCCGACCGCGTAGCCGAAGGTCACCATGGCCAGGATGACGGCCAGGGTCATGGCCACGAGCGGCTCGCCGATGAAGTCCGCGAAGACCCGGAGAGTGGACGGGTCCTTGGCCGGCGTCGTGATGTCCACGATCGCCTTGAAGAGCATCAGGATGACCGGGAACACGATCGTGAAGAGCGTGATGCCGAAGCTCGGCACACGCTTGACCTCGTTGAGGTCCGGACCGGACTGGGTGTCGATGCCGCCGGCCACGGCCGGTGCGTCGACCGGGACCCAGCGGGCCGCGAGCTTGGAGAGGAGCGGGCCGCAGATGATGACCGTCGGCACGGCGACGGCGAGACCGAACATCAGGGTGAGGCCGAGGTCGGCCTTCAGCGCGGCGATGGCCACGAGCGGACCCGGGTGCGGCGGGACCAGACCGTGCAGGACGGACAGGCCGGCCAGCGCGGGGATGGCGACGCGCATGAGCTTGAGCCCGGAGCGCTGGGCGACCAGCACGATCACGGGAAGCAGCAGCACGAGGCCGATCTCGAAGAACATGGGCAGACCGATGATGACCGCGACCAGGGTCATCATCCAGACGAGCTTGTTGCCCTTGGCCTTGTCCAGCAAGGTGTCGACCACGCGGTTGGCGCCACCGGAGTCGGCGAGGAGCTTGCCGAGCATGGCGCCGAGGGCGATCAGGAGGCCGACCTCCTTGAGGACACCGCCCACGCCGTCTTCGAAGTTGGAGATCACCTTCGGGAAGTCGACCCCGGAGGCCAGGCCCACGAACGCCGAACCCAGCACGAGGGCCAGGAAGGGGTGGACCTTGAGTTTGGTGATGAGGAGGACGATCGCGGCGATGCCGAGAAGCGCCACGATGATGAGCTGAGTGTCATGCCCTGTCCACGCCGTCGTGTTCATGCGATTTCTGCCTCTCCATACGGGGTGGCCTTCAGTCCGAGACCCTGGATGATGCGGTGTGCTTCCTCTGCGGGCGTCCCCTCGATGTCCACGATGAGGACGTTCTCGTCCTCAGTGGGCTCTTCGAGAGCCTCGAACTGGGACTGGAGGAGCTCCGGCGGCATGAAGTGTCCATGGCGCGCCTGGAGGCGGTCGGAGATCTGTCCCTTGCCGCCGTGCAGGTAGACGAACACGACGTTCGGGCCGCGGAGCACGTCCCGGTACCGCTTCTTGAGCGCGGAGCACGTCACGACGCCGGGTTCACCCAGCGTGTCCCGGTTACGGATCCAATCGGCGATGGTGTTGAGCCACGGCCACCGGTCTTCATCGGTGAGCGGCTGGCCGGAGGCCATCTTGGCCACATTGGCCGCGGGGTGGAAGTCGTCGCCCTCGGCGAGTTCCCACCCCAGCGCACCGGCCAGAAATCCGCCCACGGTCGACTTGCCGGAGCCCGAGACACCCATGATCACGAGGACCGGGTGCTCGATTGCAGTCTTCTCCATTGAGGTCTGCCCTTCAGAGGAATAAGTATTATTTAATTTCTCTAGAACTGTAGACCCAGCCTACTCCTCGCGCAAGATGGCGCTGTGGAATAAATCACATTTTTAGAAGCCGGCGAACGTCGACTCCGCGTTCACGAACACCACGTGGAAGCACTCGACCAGAGCCTGTTCCCCCGCCTCGGTCCGCGCCCCGTTCTCTCGCAACTGAGCCCTGACCTGGGCGTCCATGGCTTCGGGATCCGGGTGCTGGGAGGCGTGGATGTGGATGGCGGCGAGCTTGGCCTCCACCGTCCCGGTGACGTCGACGAAGTGGTTCTCCCGTTCTTGAGGAGCCGCCATGAACCAGAGCTGCGGGACCTTGTACGCCCGCAGACCGCGCGCCTCGAGCTCGGGGTATGCGAACGGGTTCTCCGCCGCGGGGTACACCGCACGGGTGACGATCTCCCCCGCCGCCAGGTGATCCGGATGGCTCTTCTGCAGACGCTCCCAGTTGCGCTCCGGGTGCATGGTCAGCACCACATCCGGCCGGTACTCCCGGATCAGCGCGACCACCTGGCTGATGACCTCATGGTTCGGCTCGAGGTACCCGTCGCGCTCGTGCAGAGAGTGGACCGTCTCCACGCCCACCAGGGCGGCGGCGCGGCGCTGTTCCTCGACCCGGCGGGACGCGATGTCCTCCTCGGCCTCGAAGCCGCCCGCGTCGCCGTCAGTCATGACGCAGTAGATGACTTCCACCCCCGCGGCGGTCCAGGCGGCGATGGTGCCGGCCGCGCCGAAGTCCACATCGTCAGGATGCGCGGTGAAACAGAGCACCCGCCCGCCCTCACGCGGAGTGAAAGCGGACGGGTGATGAGTGATGCTCACGTGGTTCAGCCCTTCCGGCGCCGGATCTCTTCGCTGGCCTGCGGCAGCACGGTGAACAGGTCGCCCACGATGCCGAAGTCGGCGATCTCGAAGACGGGTGCGTCCTCGTCGGTGTTGATCGCGACGATCACCTGCGCCGTCTGCATGCCGGCCTTCTGCTGGATCGCGCCGGAGATGCCGGCGGAGATGTACAGCTGCGGGGACACCACGACGCCGGTCTGGCCGACCTGCGAATCGTGGCCGATCCAGCCGTTGTCGGTGGCGACGCGGGACGCTCCCACGGCGGCGCCGAGCAGATCGGCGAGCTCCTCGACGGGGCCGAAGTCGCCGTCCACGCCGCGGCCGCCGGCCACGACGATCCGTGCGTCGGCCAGGTCCGGACGGCCCGTGGCCGGCTTGGCCTCGCGGGACGTGATGCGGGCCGCCGTGCCGTAGGCGGACTCGGGAAGGTCGATCGCCTCGGTCCGTCCGTCGACCGGAGCCTCGGACGGCTCGACCGCGTGCGCTTTCACGGTGTAGACGGCCACGGCGGTGCGGGCGCGGGCCACCGTGGTGTAGGACCCGGCCAGGACGGACTTGGTGGCCGCGCCGTCGGCGCTGAGGGACACCACATCGGTCACGACGCCGGCGTTCAGCTTCACGCCGAGGCTCGCGGCGAGCTCCTTGGCGGCGACGCCGTTCTCGAGCAGGACGACATCGGCGCCGGAGCGCGACACGGCTTCTGCGACGAAGGCGGCCCGCGCGGAGCCGCCGAGCGTGCTCACGGCGGCAGGGGCGGTGTAGGTCACCGCGGCGCCGTACGCGGCGGCTTCGGTGGCTGCGGCGTCGTCGCCGATCAGGGCGACGGAGACGTCACCCAGGCCGCGGCCGAGGGTGAGGAGTTCGCGCTGGTTCTTCTTGAGGGCGCCATCGGGGCTGGTGATAACTGCAAGGACATGTGCCATGGTTCGCTCCTGGTAACGCTAGATCAGCTTCTCGGCGGCCAGGAACTCGACCAGCTTGATGCCGGCGTCGCCCTCGTCCGTGATGATGGTGCCCTGGGTGCGGGCCGGGCGCTCCTGCGCGTCCTCCAGGACCGTGAGCGATCCCGCGGCGCCGACAGACGCCGCGTCGAGGCCCAGGTCGCCCAGCGCCAGGGGGTGGGTTTTCTTGCGCTTGGCCGCGATGATGCCCTTGAAGTTCGGGTACCGGGGCTCGTTGATCTGATCCGTCACCGACACCACGGCCGGCAGGGACGCTTCGAGGGTCTCGGCGAAGCCGTCCACTTCACGGGCCGCGGCGACCGTTGCGCCGTTCACGTCGAGGGACTTGGCGTGGCCGACATAGGCCCAGCCGAGGCGGTCAGCCAGCTGCGCGGGGACCAGCGAGGTCTCACCGTCCGTGGAGGCCATGCCGCCGATCACCAGGTCCACGGGACCGTCCTGGGCGATGCGCTGGATCGCTGCCGCGAGCGCGAGGGAGGTGGCCGCCGCATCCGAACCGGCCAGGGCCGGATCGCTCAGGTGATACCCCTCGGAGGCGCCGATCTGCAGGGATTTCTTGATGGAGTTGGAGGCTCCGTCGGCGCCCATGGTCAGGGCGATCACGGTGTTGCCGCCCTTCTCACCGCCGTTCGCCTCACTGATCTGCAGAGCCGCTTCCAGAGCGTACTCATCGAGCTCGGACAGGATGCTCTCCGAACGGTCGACGGTGTGACCCGGACCGGACAGATGGCGCTCGAATTGAGCGTCCGGGACGTGCTTGACCAAGACCACGATCTTCATGGTTCTCCCATAGTGTTCTCACGCAGGCCTCGGTTCAGGCCCTGGCTGACGGGAATCACCGCGCGGGGCGGGCAGCCGCATCTGCCCGCGACGATGCGGGCGGTCGGCTGCATCTCCAAGCTTGCCACACGACGGAGGCCGGGTCCTGCCGCCGGTCACGGTGCGTCACCACGACCAGCGGCGGAACCCGGCCTCACGGGGCAGGCCGCGCCTGGCGCCTACTGCTTAGCGGCGTCCAGGGTCACCTCGATCTGCTTGCTCTGACCGTTCCGCACGACGGTCACCGTCGCCTTGCCGCCGGCAGGCTGCTCGCGGACCGCCGCGGTCAGTTCCTTGGCGTCGGAGATGGTGTACCCGGCGAACTGGGTGATCACATCGCCCTTCCGGATGCCGGCCTTGTCGGCGGCGGACCCGGGGACGACGCTCATGACGAGCCCGCCCACGGAGAACGCCGAGGAGTCGCCGGAGCCGGCGGCCTGGCTCTGCACCGTGGTGCCGAACTGGCCGTGCGTCGCCTTGCCGTCCTTGATGATGTCCTGGGCGATCCGCTTGGCGTAGTTGATCGGGATGCTGAAGCCGACGCCGATGTTGCCGGTGCTGCCGCTGCCGTCGCTGGAGCTGCTGCCCGCCGTCGCGATGGCGACGTTCACGCCGACCACCTCGCCCTTGCCGTTGACGAGGGCGCCGCCCGAGTTGCCGGGGTTGATGGCCGCATCCGTCTGGATGACATTGAGGTACACCGAGCCGCCGGAGGACGAGGACTTGTTCTGCCCGAAGGGCGGGGCGAAGTTGTAGCCGCCGTCGTCCTTGCCGGAGTCGCTGCCGTCCGAGGGGGCAGCCGAGGACTGCACCGAGATCGTGCGGTTCAGGGTGGAGACGATGCCGTCCGTCACCGTGTTGGTGAGACCGAGCGGCGAGCCGATGGCCACCGCCGTGTCTCCGACGTTGAGCTTGCCGGAATCCCCCAGCGTGGCGGGGACCAGGCCGTTCGGGTCAACCTTGATGACCGCGAGGTCGGAGAGCGGGTCCGTGCCGACCACGGTGGCCTTGAGGACCTTGCCCGCACTCGTGCGGACCTCGACCGTGGGCTTGGAGACGGCGCCATCCAGCGTCACGACGTGGGTGTTGGTCAGGATGTGGCCCTGGTCGTCGAGCACGATGCCCGAGCCGGTGCCCGAGGAGCTCCCGCCACTGGCCGCGATGGTCACGACGCTCGGGGCGGCCTTGGCCGCGGCGGCCGTGACCGCGGTGACGCTGTCCTTGTTGTTGATGACGATCCCGCCCTGACCGCTGCTGTTGGACTGGGTCGCCGCTGCGGGCTGGCCCGCGTTGAGCAGGGAGTTGCCTCCGACGCCGACGGCGCCGCCGACCAGTCCTGCTGCGAGCACCGCCGCCACAAGCGTGCCGACGCCGATCTTCCGCGCCGTCTTCGGCTGGCCGGCCGGCGTGGTGTAGGGCTGAGCCGGGGCCGCGTGCTGCGCGTAGCCGCTCTGCTGGCCGTAGAACGGGGCGCCGGGTGCCGGTGCGCCGCCGTCGTGAGCTCCCCCGTGCTGCGAGGCCGCCGCACCTGCCATCGCCGGCGCGTAGCCCGGCTGAGGCGGCTGCTGCGGCTGGGGCTGCTGGTAGCCGCCCTGCTGGTAGGGCGCCTGGTGGGCCTGCGATTCCTGGGGCTGGTCCTGCGAGGGAGACCCCGAGGCGGCCGGGTGGCTCGGGAGGGCCTGAGTGGGCTCCGTGGCGCGCTCGAGAGGCATGGTCGGGTGTTCCTGGGGACGAGGCTCCTGGGAAGCCGGTCCGCCGTGCTCGTTGCTGGGGTTCTCCGTCATCGTTCTGCCTTTCAGATTCGTCTTCTGGCTTCCACTATCCATAAGGAGTCTGAGCGGACTGAAAGCACTGGCTGACTGTTTGCTGAAAGCCTAGACGGCACGGCTGACCGGCCAGGGAACCTTTTCGCCACGGGCGGAGTTCCTTTGATGGACGCCCCTTTCGGGGCATGCCTAGAATCAAGGAAATGCCACAGCGGCCAACGGCTGAGCAGTACGGCTGGGGGACGTTCATGGCAGCGGGTCCGACTACCTCAGCGGGTCCCGTGACTGCTGAAAGGTAGCGGATGCGCACCCTGTTGAAACAGGCCAGGACGATTCTCGCCGTGGGGCTGGGCCTCTCGGCCACACTTCTCCTCGGCACCACCGCCGCGCAGGCGGCCGACCCCGTGACCATCGGTCCGGGACAGAACATCGTGGATCCAGGCAACAAGCTCGACCACGGCAAGGTGCAGTCCGCCATCAGCAAGCTGTACAAGGACCAGAAGATCAACCTCTACGTCGTGGTGGTGGACACCTTCACCAACCCCTCGGCCCCGACCGATTGGGCCAACGCGGTGGCCAAGAAGAAGAGCTTCGGTTCCAAGGACCTGCTCTACGTGGTGGCCTCCTCCGAAGGCAAGGCCAATCTGACCCGTGGCCCGAAGAGCCCCATCAGCAATGACCAGCGCGGCAAGATCAGCGACGCCGCCACGGCCCAGCTCGCCCAGGGCAAGCTGGACTTCACCGCGGCAGCGGTCGCGGTCGCCGAGCAGACGGACAAGGAACTCTCCGGCCCCGGGGCCACGCCCTTCCTCGTCGGCGGCGCCGTGGTGGTCGTCGGTGGCGCGGGCGCCTTCTGGCTGGTCCGACGTCGGCGTCAGGCCGCGCAGGCCGCCGGCATTGAGAACGCCCCCACGGAGCAGGACCGCCTCGCCCGGATGAGCATCGAGCAGCTGCGGGCCGAAAGCGGGCCTCTGCTGATCGCCGCCGACGACGCCATCAAGACGAGCGAGCAGGAACTCGGCTTCGCGGAGGCGCAGTTCGGCCCCGACGCGGTGAAGGACTTCGCCGCGGCCGTGCAGCAGGCCAAGGCCCAGCTCAGCGAGTCCTTCAAGTTCCAGCAGCAGCTGGACGACCATATCCCGGACACCCCGGAGCAGCAGCGCACCTGGCTGACCCAGATCATCGGCTACTCCGAAGCGGCGATCGCGTCCCTCACGGATCAGCAGGCGTCCTTCGACTCCCTGCGTGAGCTGGAGAAGAACGCTCCGCAGGCCGTGGTCCGCATCAAGTCCGACGCGGGCACGGCCACCCAGGCCATCCAGGACGCCGAGCAGAAGCTCGAGGGTCTCCGTCAGGGCTACGCCCCGACGGCCCTCGCCCAGGTCCAGGACAACATCGCGCAGGCACGGGAGCGGCTCGACTTCGTCGGCAACGCCGTCAACACCGCCGAGGAGCGCCTGCAAGCCGGCGACGGCGGTCAGGCCGCCGTCGCGGTCCGCGCCGCGGAAGGGGCCCTGGGCCAGGCGCAGAAGCTCGTGGAGGCGATCTCCTCCGTCGACCAGAACCTGGCGCAGGCCAAGACCTCGCTGGAGGCGGCCGTGTCCCAGGCCGCACAGGACCTCGCCCAGGCGAAGGCCTACGCCCAGACCGGTCAGCACCCTGAGCTGAACGGGCCCGTGGCGGGCGTGGAGGCCGCTCTGGCCGGGATCAAGGCCCGCTACCAGGACGGCCACCTCGATCCGGTCGCGGATCTGCAGGCGCTGTCCAACTCGACGGGCGCCCTGGATCAGGTCCTCACGGGCGTGCGGGATCAGCAGGAGCAGGCCCAGCGGGCGCGCGCGTCGCTGCAGCAGAGCATCGTCACGGCCCAGTCGCAGATCAGTGCCACGAGCGATTACGTCGCGGCCCGCCGCGGCGGTGTCGGAACCGAGGCGCGCACCCGACTGGCGGAAGCACAGCGCAATCTCGACTACGCCATCTCCATCTCCCAGAGCGATCCGGTGCAGGCCCTCAACTACGCCAACCAGGCCAACGCGCTGGCCGGACAGGCCGCCCAGCTGGCCCAGTCCGACGTCGACCAGTTCGGCATGAATCAGCGCGGCTACGGCGGCGGTGGCATGTTCGGCGGAGGCAACGGCAACGGGCTGGGAGGCGCGATCCTCGGCGGTCTCCTGATCAACTCGATCCTGAACAGCGGCAACCACCACGACTCCGGCGGGGGCTGGGGCGGTGGCTTCGGCGGAGGCGACTCCGGCGGGGGCGGCTGGGATGGCGGCTTCGGTGGGGGCGACTCCGGCGGCTGGGGCGGCGACTCCGGCGGCGATTCGAGCTTCTGACCCCGCCGGACCAGACCTTCCGACGTCACACACTTTCAGACCCACATCACCCACGAGTCCATGACCACGCCGGCGGCGGCCGCCTTCGGCATCACGGGCCACACGAAAGGTAACACCATGGCAAAGCAGTCCATTTTCGGTCGCATCGCGCAGCTGGCCAAGGCGAACATCAACGCGCTGCTCGATTCCGCCGAAGACCCGCAGAAGATGCTGGACCAGATGGTCCGCGACTACTCCAACAACATCGCGGAAGCGGAGTCGGCCGTGGCCCAGACCATCGGCAACCTCCGCATGCTGGAGCAGGACCACGCCGAGGACGTCCGCAACGCCCAGGACTGGGGCAACAAGGCCCTCGCCGCCTCTCGCAAGGCCGATGAGTTCCGCGCGGCCGGCAACGCAGCCGATGCCCAGAAGTTCGACAACCTGGCCAAGGTCGCCATCCAGCGTCAGATGAGCTCCGAGAACGAGGCCCGCGCGGCCGAGCCCAACATCGCGGCGCAGACCGAGGTGGTGGACCGTCTCAAGACCGGTCTGGACCAGATGCGCGGCAAGCTCAACGAGCTGACCTCCAAGCGCAACGAACTCGTGGCACGCGCGAAGACCGCTCAGGCCCAGACCCAGGTCAACGATGCGCTCCGCAGCATCGACATCATGGATCCCACCAGCGAGGTCGGCCGCTTCGAGCAGAAGATCCGCCGCGAAGAGGCCAAGGTCCTCGGCCAGCAGGAGATCGCCGCATCGAGCCTGGACGCCCAGTTCAACCAGCTCGAGGACCTCGGTGAGCAGACCGAGATCGAGGCCCGCCTGGCCGCCCTGAAGTCCGGTGGCAGCCCCGCCGCGATCTCCGGCACGCCGGCGTCTCCCGCCGCTGCCAAGCCGCTGGCCGGCGCCGGCACCGTGAACGAAGAGGACTTCGACCGCCTCTGAGGCTCACCGGCTCCTGACGGAGCCTGAACGGGTGCGCACTACCGTGAAAGAGCCCCCGGACCCTTGGTGGTCCGGGGGCTCTTCTGTTCGCTCTCGACGCCGGGTGCCGGCCCGGCCCGCCGATGGGTGCTTCTGGCACGGGAGAGCCTGGCACGGGTTCATCGGGGCCGGTGCCGGGCATGGCGGGGCCGGTGCCCGGCCTCAGCCCTCGTTGAGCCGCTGGAACAGCCGGTGGTCCTGCCACCGGCCCTGGATCCTCAGATACCGGGGGGCTGTGCCGAAGACGGTGAAGCCGTTCTTCAGGAGCACCCGCTGGGACGCCGTATTGTGCAGCAGCGTGCCCGCCTCCAGTCGGTGGAGCCCCAGCGTGCTGAAACCGTGCTCGACGGCCTCCCCCACGGCCCTGCCGGCCAGGCCGCGGCCGGTCCGCCCGGCGGCGACCCAGTAGCCCAGGCTGCCCGATTCGAAGGCGCCCCGCACGATGTTGTTGATGTTCAGGCGTCCGGCCACGGCGCCGTCGTCGTCCACGATGACGAAGGGCGCCCTGCTCCCCTGTGCCAGCGCGTCCAGCGCGCCGCGGATCTCCGCGCGCTGGCCCTCCTCCGTGAAGAAGAACTCGGGCCGCACGGGCTCCCACGGCGCCAGGTGCTCCCGGCTCTCTTGGAGCAGGGCGGCGACGGCGGGGGCATCGTTCAGAGTGATCGGGCGCAGGGTGTGGGGGCGCAAGGTGGTCATCAGCTCATCCTGCTCGGCGCCGGGCCGGACGGCAAGCGGACGGGCCACCTCCCGGGTGGAGTCGAGCTTGCACTTTCTCGGGGTTCCGCCCCGACGACTCCCGAGAAACTGCAAGCTCGACCCGTGCCAGGGTATGAAAAAGGGCCGGAACCCATGGTTCCGGCCCTTGCGCGTTGCGGGGACAGGATTTGAACCTGTGACCTCTGGGTTATGAGCCCAGCGAGCTACCGAACTGCTCCACCCCGCGTCGTACCCTCAACGCTACCCGCTGAGACCCTCCAGACCAATTCGGGGCCGCGTGATCTCCGCCTCATGCGCCGGGCCCCGGAAAAGCACCGGGAAAACAAGAAGGCCGGAACCATTGGTTCCGGCCTTCTGCCAGTTGCGGGGACAGGATTTGAACCTGTGACCTCTGGGTTATGAGCCCAGCGAGCTACCGAACTGCTCCACCCCGCGTCGCATGAACTACTCTACCGGCTGATGAACCGCAGACCAAATCGAGGTGACGTGATCAGCGCCTCACCTGCCGCGACACACGACGCGGGGCGGGCTTCCGGGCTACTTCCCCGGGCTGGCCGAGGGGCTCGACGACGGCGACGGGCTGGGCGTCGCCCCGCCCTGAGCGCCCTCGGCGGCCAGCGCCCGGTTCAGCGCGTCCTGCAGCTTCTTCTGCTGCTCGCCATAGGCCGCGAAGTCGCCGTTCTTCAGGGCCGCCTGGCCGGCGTCGATCGCCTTCTTCGCATCGTCCAGAGCCGCCTTCAGGCCCGGTGCGGGAGCCGTGCCGCCGCCGGTGTTGCCCGAGGACGAGCCGGAGCCTGTGCCGCCGCCGTTGCCGTTGTTGTTCGCGGCGTCGCCGGCCTTGGTGCCCGAGTTGCCGCCGAACAGCTGATCGAGTGCCGCATCGAGCGTCGGAGCGAAGCCGACCTGGTCACCGAACGCCACCAGCACGCGCTGCAGCGTCGGGTACGCGGTGCTGCCGGTCGATTTCAGGTAGACCGGCTGCACGTAGAGCAGACCGCCACCCATCGGCACCGTGAGCAGGTTGCCGCTCACCACGGACGAGGCGCCCTGCCGCAGCAGGTTCAGCTCGCGGGAGACATTCGGATCCGAGTCGAACTTGTTCTGCGCCTGACCCGGGCCCGGCACCAGCGTGTCGGTGGGCAGCTTGAGGAGCTCGAGCTGGCCGTACTTCGGATCCTTGACGCCGGTCTTGTCGCCGGCGTCGCCGTTCGCGGCCAGGAAGCCGTACAACACGTTACGGGCGTTGCCGCCCACGGTCTGCGGGATGAAGGTGCTCGTGAGGCGGAACGCCGTGCTGGACTCGCCCGGCATCTGCAGGGACATGTAGTACGGCGGCTGCTTCACGGGGGTGACGTCATTGCCCTTCACGGTCGGATCGTTGGGCACGCTCCACGCGTCGTTGTTCTGGTAGAAGCCGTCGGCGTTGGTCACGTGGTACCGGCCGAGCAGCTCACGCTGGACCTTGAAGAGGTCCTCCGGGTAACGGACGTGACTGATCAGGTCGCCGGACATCTCGGAGAGCGGCTTCACCGTGCTGGGGAAGACCTTCTGCCAGGCCTTGAGGATCGGGTCCTGATCGTCCCAGGCATACAGCGAGACGGAACCGTCGTAGGCGTCCACCGTGGCCTTGACCGAGTTGCGGATGTAGTTCACCGACTCACCGGGCAGCGCCGAGAGGCGGCCCGCAGCGGTCTGCGAATCGCGGGTGGCGGTGTCCAGCTCCTGCGACTGGGAGTAGGGCAGATCGCTGCTGGTGGTGTATCCGTCCACGATCCACTTCACGCGGCCGTCCACGACGGCCGGGTACGCGTTGCCGTCGATGGTGAGGTACGGGGCGACCTTCTCCACACGCTGGCGCGGGTTCCGGTCGTAGAGGATCTGGGAGTCGGCGTTCACGCCGTCTGAAAGGAGCAGATCGGAGGACTGGAACTTGATCGCGTACAGCAGCTTGTTCAGCGGGTTGCCCACGTTCGGGCCGCCGTTGCCGGTGAAGGTGTACTGGGTTTCGCCCTTGTCCTTGCTGGCCGGGCGGTCCTGCTCGCGGTGCGGAGAGCCGTCGGGGGCGCCCACGATCGAGTACTCCGGCGAGTTCTCACCGAAGTAGATCCGCGGCTGGTACTTGCTGTCGTCACCGAACATGCCGTTGCTCGGGATGCCCGCCTGCAGGAAGTCCGGCTTGCCGTCCGAGGTGAACTTGTTGCCCTTGGCCGCCACGACGCCGTAGCCGTGCGTGTAGACGATGTGCTTGTTGTACCAGGACTGCTGGTTCGCGTTCAGGCCGTCCGGGTTCAGCTCGCGCAGGGCGATCACCGTGTCCTGGACCTTGCCGTTGACCTTGTAGCGGTCCACGTTCAGCGTTTCAGGGAACTGGTAGTAGGGACGGTACTGCTCGAGCTGTTCGAACGACGCCGACACCAGGTTCGGGTCCAGCAGACGGATGCTGGCCGCGGTCTCCGCGTCACCGCGCAGGGCGCCCTGAGCCGCCGTCGTGGTCGCCTTGTAGTCCTTGACCGCGATCTTGTCGAGGCCGTACGCGGCGCGGGTGGCGTCGATGTTCCGCTGGATGAACTCCTTCTCCAGGGTCTGCTCCGAGGGGCGGACCTGGAACTGCTGGATGACCCACGGGTACAGGCCGCCCGCGAGGAGGGAGGTGATGATCAGCATGGCGGTGCCGATGACGGGCAGGCGCCACTTGCCGATGACCGCGGCCACGATGAAGAGCACGGCCACGATCGCTGCGGCCACCGCCAGGATCGAGCGGGTGGGCACCACGGCGTTCACATCCGTGTAGAGGGCGCCGGCCCAGCGTCCGACGTTGGGATTCTGCACGGTGGTGTAGCGGCCGAGCCAGTAGTTGGCGGCCAGCAGGAGGAGGAAGACGGCGATCGTGATGCCGAGCTGCAGACGGGCGGCATGGCTGAAGAACACGCCGCGCGGCTGGATCCGGATCGCACCGTAGAGGTAGTGGGTCAGCAGACCCGCGAGTCCCGCCACGGCCACGATGCTCATGAGCAGGGACAGCAGGAATCCGAGGAACGGCAGCGAGAAGACGTAGAAGCCCAGGTCGAGGTTGAACTGGGGGTCGGTCCGGCCGAACGACTCCTGGTTGAAGAAGAGCAGGACCTTCGGCCACTGCCCCATCGCCGCGGTGCCCGCGAAGAGGCCGAGGACCGCCGGAAGGCCGATCATCACGGCCCGGCGCACCGGCTCCAGCTGAGCCTGGTAACGGCCCAGATTGTCCTGTGCGGCCTGATCAGGCGCATAGACGGGGCGGGCCCGGTAGGCCACTCGGATCGAGAAGTAGACGGCCAGTCCCATGAGCAGGAACACGGCCAGGAAGACTCCGATCCGCGCCAGATTCTGGGTCACGAAGACCCCGATGAACCCGAGCTGCTGGTACCAGAGGACGTCGGTCCAGACATTGGCGAAGAAGACGAAGCCGGCCACGAGTGCGGCCACCACGATGAGTGTTGGCACGAAGGCTCCGCGTCGCCTGCGGGGCCCGGGGGCTGACATGGGATGGGGTGTTCCTGACACGCTCAGTACCTCGATGGAAGTTTCGCTGCGGTGATGGACGGGGGACCCGTCACACCTGTTCCACGAACGGATCGGCCGTGAGGTTCCCCGCCTTCAGCCTAACTCCCCCGCCCCTCGCCCCGCCCGGGCCGTTCCCGCACGGCCTGCCGGATGACGTGGCACGACGCCGCGGAGCGGGCCGGGCGCCACCCGGCCACGCGCCGTCGGAGGCTCAGCCTGCCGAGCAGTGCGGCAGGGCGGCGAGGTCACCGCCCTTGGCGTAGGTCTCCACCGCGGTGCGGGCGTCCGACACCGTGCTCACCTTCACGACCTCCAGCCCGTCCGGGATGTGGCCGACCACTTCGTCGCAGTTGGCCGCCGGGGCCAGGAAGAGGCCCGCGCCGGCCGAGTGGGCACCGTGCATCTTCTGCGCGATGCCGCCGATCGGCCCGACCTGGCCATCCGGGGTGATGGTGCCCGTGCCGGCGATGTGCTTCCCTCCGGTCAGATCGCCCGGGGTCAGCGTGTCGATGAGACCGAGGGTGAACATGAGGCCGGCGCTCGGACCGCCCACCTGGTCCAGCTGGTACTGGACCTTGAACGGGAACTCGAAGGAGAAGGCGAGCCCGATGCCCATGAGGTACCGGCCGTCATCGTCCTTCACGGGGGCGAAGCGGACGGTCGGCTTGTCACTCCCGCGCTGCACCTGGACGGACACCTCGTTGCCGTTCGACGCGGCGAGCGCGTCACGGACGGCGGTCATCGAGGTGGAAGGTTTCCCGTCGATGCTCAGGAGGACGTCGCCGTCCTTCAGCTTGCCCTCGGCCGGAGAGTTCTGGGTGAAGCCGCCCACCGTGAGCTTCTGCTGGAACGGGATCTTCAGCGCACCCAGGGCCGCCGCAGTGGCGTTCTCCTGGGAACTGGTCATGGCCTGGGCGTTCTCCTTCTGGTTCTGCTCCTTGGTGACGCCCTTGGGGAAGATCTGGGCCTCGTCGTAGACCGCCTTGGACGGATCGAGGAACGCCTGGATCAGCTCGAAGCCCGTCACCTTGCCGCCGGGGCCGCCCGAGACGTACACGGTGGTGAGGTCGAGGTCGCCCTGGGCCGGGAAACTCTCGTGCCCGGTGACCTGGATGACCTTCTTGTCCTCGACGGTGCCGATCGTGTTGTAGGTCGGACCCGGGGATTCGATCACATACGGGAGGGGCACGAGAGAGCCGAACGCGAGCACCGCGAAGAACAGTCCCCAGAGCACGGCGCCCAGCGGGAAACGACGACGGCGCCGCCCTCCTGGCGTGCCCTCCGGCGGGGCCGGCGTCGAATAGGGCTGCGCCGGCGGGGTCGCCGGGAACTGCTCGCTCATGGTTTCCTTCCGGATCAACGGTGCTCACTCAAGGGTAGGCGGCGAAACTGGGTGTCTCCCGCCGTCGGACCGTGCTTTGCCCTCAGCGAAACCGCCATCGGCACCGGCGACAGGGCCACCCGGCCGGAGGTACCGTGAAGGAAAAGGCCCAGGAAAGATCGGTGGACCATGAGCAACGAGCCCAACACGAACAACCCCGGCGAGGATCCCCAGGACCAGTTCCAGGAGATGCTGCGGCGACTCATGGGAGGTGCTGCGCCGGAGGGCTTCGACGTCCAGGAGTTCGCCAAGGCCAGCGGCCTTCCGGATGACCCCCAGTTCCTGGCCTCCATGTTCCAGCAGGTGCAGGCGATGCTCTCGTCCAGCTCCGACGGCCCGGTGAACTGGAAACTGGCCCACGACACCGCACGGAACGTCGCCGCTCAGTCGAGCGACCCGACCCCCAGCTCCGTCGAACAGCGCGACGTCGATCAGACCCTCCGCCTGGCGGACATGTGGCTCAACAAGGTCACCGACTTCCCCGAGCCGAACATCATCGGCAAGGCCTGGTCCCGTGCCGAGTGGGTCGAAGCCACCATGCCGACCTGGCGCCGCCTGACGGAGCCCGTGGCCAACAGTGTCGCCAAGGCCCTCACCGACGCCATGACGCAGAACCTGCCCGAGGAGCTCAAGCTGCAGGGCCTCGGCGGCATGATGGGCGGGGCCGGCTCCATGCTCCAGAACATGGGCGGCGCCATCTTCGCGATGCAGCTTGGCCAGGCGATCGGGTCGCTGGCCACCGAAGTGGTGGGCTCCACCGAGATCGGCATCCCGCTGGCGGACCTCGAGATGGCCCTGCTGCCCACGAACATCGCGGCATTCGGCGAAGGCCTGGAGATCCCTGCCGAGGACGTCCGGATCTACCTCGGTGTCCGCGAAGCCGCCCACGCCCGCCTCTTCACCTCCGTGCCGTGGCTGCGCGGTTACGTCCTGGGCGCCATCGAGGACTACGCGCGGGGCATCCACATCGACGTCTCGCGCATCCAGGACCTGGCTCAGGACGTCGACCCGTCCAACCCCGAGTCCCTACAGGCCGCGCTCCAGGAAGGCGTGTTCATGCCGGAACGGACCCCCGCCCAGCAGGCCGCGCTCGACAAGCTGGAGACCGCGCTCGCCCTCATCGAAGGATGGGTCGACGAAGTGACCACGGAAGCGCTCGAGGGTGTGCTGAGCACCGCCCCGGCACTGAGGGAGACGGTCCGCCGTCGTCGCGCCACGGGCGGTCCCGCCGAGCACGCGTTCTCCTCGCTCGTGGGCCTGGAGCTCCGGCCGCGCCGCCTCCGTGAGGCCGCCGCCCTCTGGGCCGCGCTGAAGGAGGAACGCGGGACCGAGGGACGCGACGCCGTGTGGAAGCACCCCGACCTCATCCCGACCACGGAGGATCTCAACGACCCCCAGGGCTTCGGCGCCCGCCGTCAGCTGGCCGAGGCGAGCGACGCCGAAGTGGACGACGCGATCGAGAAGCTGCTCTCCGGCGGTTTCGACGGTCCCGCCGAGGGGCCGACGGACGAGGACGGCAAGCCCGGCGCCTGAGGCACCGAGATCTTGTGTGCTCAGTTGTTGCGGATGATGCGCCGCATGACCCGCACCAACTGAGCACACAAGCTCACCGGGCCGTCATCAGTCCTCGCTGAGGCCCCTCGACTGCGCGTACGCAACGCCCGAAAGGAACGCCTTCGCCTTCTCCAGATCGGGGTAGGCCGAACACAGCTTCCAGAAGTCCGGGCCGTGCCCCGCCACGAGCAAGTGCGTCAGTTCGTGCACCAGGACGTAGTCGACCACCCAGTCGGGCATGCCCTGGAGCTTGTCGGAAAGCCTGATGGAGCGGTCCGCGGGGGTGGCGGATCCCCACCGCGAATTCTGGTTGCTGACCCAGCGGACGCTGCTCGGCCGTGCCTGACCGCCTAGGTACCGCTGGGACAGGAGCCGGGCGCGCTCGGCGAGTTCGTCGTCGTTGCGGCCGGCCGCCTTGCCGGAGGCTTCCCTCGACTGGAGGCGGAGCAGCATCTTCTGCACCCATTCGTCCTCCTGAGCGTGGGTGAAGCGCGCCGGGATGGCGACGACGACAGTCCCGCCCTCCCAGAACGCGCTCACCGTCCGCTTGCGGCGGGCCGAGCGGCGCACCACCACGGGGGTCCCGTCCGGCGCGAACCGGGGCTGCTCCGCTTGACCCGCACGGCTCATTGAGCCGCCACCACCTTCAGCACGGCCTCCCCGTACTTCTCGAGTTTGCGCTGCCCCACGCCGGAGAGGACCGCTAGCGCCTCCATGGTCTCCGGCTTCTCCTCCGCGATCAGCGTGAGGGTCGCATCGGTGAAGACCACATAGGCCGGGACGTCGGCCGAGGAGGCCTCCGCCTTGCGCCACTCACGCAGCGCCTCGAACAGCTTCTCGTCCAGCGACGGCGGGCAGTCGACGCAGCGTCCCACCTTCCGTTCCGGGCCGGTGGTGAGCTGCGTTCCGCACACCTTGCACTGGGTCGCGACGGCCTTGACGCGGTTCTTGCGGAGCCGTGCCGCGGATTCGCGCACCGTGGTGCCGTTGCCACCGGGCCGCAGGGCGTCGAGGAAGCGGGACGGCTTCCGATGGGCCCGGCCGCCGGGGGTTCGCGCCGTGGACCAGGTGAAGCAGAGGTCGGTCCGCGCACGGGTGATGCCGACATAGAGCAGGCGCCGCTCCTCATCCACGTCGGACGGGGTCTCGGCGAAGGAGATCGGCATGAGGCCTTCACTCATGCCCACCAGGAACACGGCGTCCCATTCGAGGCCCTTGGCGGAGTGCAGCGAGGCGAGGGTGACACCCTGCACCGTCGGGGCGTGCTGGGCCGTGGCCCGCTCCTGGAGCTCCGTCACGAAGTCGAGCAGGGAGAACTCCTCCCCGCGGCTGGCCGCCAGATCCTGCGCCAGGTTGACCAGGGCCGCCAGGGACTCCCAGCGCTCCCGGACGGCGCCGCCGCCCACCGGCGCCTCGGACGTGTAGCCGAGGCTCGACAGGACATCCGCCACGGTTCCGGCCACGGCGGCGCCGCGGGTCGAATCCGCCCGCGACGCGGCCCGCAGCTGGAGCATGCCTTCACGCACTTCGCGGCGCTGGAAGAACCGTTCCCCGCCACGGAGCTGATACGGGATGTCCCGGGCGGACAGGGCCTGTTCGAATGCCTCGGACTGTCCGTTGGTGCGGAACAGCACGGCGATCTGTGCCGCCGGGGTCCCGGCGGCGATGAGCGTCGCGATGCGTTCGGCCACGACCGCGGACTCCGCCTCGTCGTCGGGGCACTCGATGAACACGGGTTCCGCGGCGTGCGGGCGCTGAGCGACGAGTTCCATGGGCTTCGCCCAGATCTTGTCGGCCTCCGGCCCACCCGAGGGGCGACTGTGCAGGAGGGTGTTCGCGAGCTTCACGACTTCCGGCGTCGAGCGGTAGTCCCGGATCAGGCGCACCACCTGCGCCTGCGGGTAGGTCTTCGGGAAGTCGAGGAGATGCCGCGGGGTCGCGCCCGTGAAGGAGTAGATGGTCTGGCTGGCATCGCCCACGACGCACAGTTCCTCACGGCCGCCCAGCCAGAGCTGGAGGAGCCGTTCCTGGAGCGGGGAGACGTCCTGGTACTCGTCCACCACGAAGTGCCGGTACTGGTCGCGGACCGTCGCGGCCACCTTGGGGTCCTCTTCCAGGATGCCCACCGTGATGAGCAGGACGTCCTCGAAGTCGATGATGTTGCGGTCTGTCTTCACCTCTTCGTATGCCTCGAAGATGCGCGCGACGGCGGGCAGCTCCAGGCCGCCCGGCTCGCCACGGCCCTGCGCGCGGGCGAGGTAGTTGGCCGGGGTCAGCATCGAGACCTTGGCCCACTCGATCTCGGCCGCGATGTCCCGCACCGCGGCCCGGTCCACGGTCAGGCGCAGCCTGCGGGCCGACTCCGCGATGAGACCGGCCTTGTGGTCCAGGAGCTGCGGGACCGAGCCGCCGATCGCCTGCGGCCAGAAGTACTGGAGCTGGCGGAGCGCCGCCGCGTGGAAGGTGCGGGCCTGCACCGCGGGAACGCCGAGGTCCCGCAGGCGGCTGCGCATCTCCGCGGCGGCGCGAGCCGTGAACGTCACCGCGAGAAGGCGCTGTGGGGTGTAGACCCCGGAGTGGACGCCGTACGCGATGCGATGCGTGATGGCGCGCGTCTTACCGGTCCCGGCGCCGGCCAGGACACACAGCGGCCCGGTCAGCGTGGTCGCGACCGCTCGCTGTTCCGCATCCAGGCCTCCGAGAATCCGTTCCTCGAGGCTGCTGCCATTCTCCACGTCCAGGGTGGTTGCTCCTTCAGTCACTGCGGCCCGTGAGGTGCCGTGTCATGCGTCGTGCGTGGTCTTGCGGGTGATGCTGCGGTGTGGTCGGCAATGGTGCTGCGACCGGTGGGCCGCTGGCGCTTCGGTGGTCGAGGCGCCGGCGGCGCTTCGGTGTGAGCGGTCGGTGTCACGCCCCTCCATCCTGCTGGATCCGGATCGGTGGTGAGGCGGCAAGGCCGATGCACACCGGTCGCAGTCGCCTCAGATCCAGGTGTCTGAGCTCCAGGTGTCTGAGCTCCTGGTTGTCGGAACCGCAAGTGCCGGGAACCGTCGCTCGCCGGTTCAGGTCCTTACGCTCACCGGCGGCGCCGGAGGTTCCAGCACGTCACCGCCGTACCAATGTTCGATCAGATTCCTCGCGATCGACAAGCGGCTCGGAATGATCACCGTGCCGGCCAGGACGGCCTCCTGCAGCTCTTCACGGGTGAACCAGCGGGCATGCGTGACCTCGACGCCGTCCGGCCGGGCGTCGCTGCTCCGGGTCCGCGCGGTGAACCCCAGCATGAGGGACGCGGGGAAGGGCCAGGACTGCGATCCGAGGTACTGGACCGCGTCCACCTCGACCGCGACTTCCTCCCCCAGCTCGCGGACGACCGCCTGTTCCAGGGACTCCCCTGGGTCGACGAAGCCCGCCAGGACCGAATGACCTTTGCCGTCCGCCGGTCCGCCACCGCCCAGCAGGATCCGGCCGTCCGGTCCCACCACACTGACGATGATGGCGGGATCCATCCGCGGGAATATCTCCACGTTCTCCCGGGGACAGCGCCGCACCCAGCCGCTCTGCTCGGTCTCCGTCGGCGTCCCGCAGCGCGGGCAGAACCCGTGGCCCTCGTGCCACCCCGCGATCGCCTGGGCCTCGATGAACAGCTCTGACTCCAGAGCGGAGAGCCACGCGCCGCTCTCGCGGTAGCCACGCCACACGGTGCCCGCGGGAAGTGCGGGGTGATCTGCCGCGAGCGGTTCGCTCAGCACCAGGGCGACGACGGCGGTGCCCGCCGGCAGCGCACCGTCGCCGGGCGCGGGGGCCGGGCCGGCGTCGTCGTCGTGCGGAGGGCGCACACGGCCCAGGTGGATCTCCTGCAGAACGCGGACCGGACCCAGGGAGTCGACCTCGGCGGGCGAGAGGAAGACGAGACGCTGTGTGTCCTCGCCGGAGACCACCGGGGTGCTGCGCTGGGCCAGAAGAAGGTACCGCGTGGCGGGGTCTTCGCGGAGCGCCGCCAGAGCTCCAGCACCGGCTCGTTCCCCCGAAACGCGGTCCATGAGGGCCGGGGGCGTCCCGAGAACCGTCGGTGAGAGCAGACCTGCGGAAGTGGTGGAAAGCCCTGGGGAATGCATGTCTCAACCGTACCCACTGCCCTCCGGGATTGGCGACTCGCCGCCCGTGCTGGGGACAGTCGGGGACACACCCCTCTACGGTGGAAGATGTGAAGCGCTCCCCCCTCGAACTGGCGGCCCTGGCCGCCGCTGCAGTGCCTGGACTCTCCCCCACCGCCGTCCGGGCCGATCTTGACGACCCCTCGGACTTCGACGCCGTGCTCCTCTTCGGCGAGGACGACCAGCGCTGGCGCGTCCGTTCGCCCCGCCACGAAGAAGCCAGTGCGCGGCTCGAGAGCGAGTTCGCCATTCTCCGGGCTTTCCCGGCCGGCCTGCGTGCCGAGCTGCCGTTCCGGATCCCCACCGTGCTCGGCTGCGTCCGTCGCGGGCCGCTGAGCACCTTCGTGTACACCCATGTCGCCGGGCAGTCGCTCCAGCTGGATCAGCTGGAACGGTCCGGGGATGCGGCGGCGAAGGAGGTGGCCTCCGTGCTCGCGGCCATCCACGCCCTGCCGCAGGACGTGGTGGACCGCGCGGACCTCCCCCGCTACAGCGCCAATGAGTTCCGGCAGCGCCGCCTGAACGAACTGGACCAGGCCGCCACCAGCGGAAAGATCCCCGCCGAACTTCTGCTCCGCTGGGAGCACGCGCTGGAGGACGTGACGCTGTGGCGTTTCAACGCCTCCGTCGTGCACGGCGACCTGCACGAGGACAACCTCCTGTTCGACGACGGCAAAGTCACCGCCGTGACCGGCTGGACCGATCTGCACATCGGCGACCCGGCGGACGACTTCGCCTGGCTCGTCGCCTCCCACGACTCCGCCTTCGTGGACGCCGTGCTGCATCACTACCGCGACGCGCTGCCCGGCCCCGCCGGGCAGGACCCGGACCCCCATCTGCTCCGCCGTGCCGCGCTCTCCGCGGAATTCGCCTTGGCGCAGTACCTCATGAAGGGTCTGGCCAAGAACGACGCCACGGTGATCGCCGAGGCGGAGACCATGCTGTCCGACCTCGCCTCCGATATCCGGGAGAGCGAAGCAGCCGCCCGTGAACTCGAGGAGGCGGAGGAGGCGGCCGCCGAGGCGGAAGCCGCCGAGGAGCACGAACGCCTGGCGTACGAGCGACCGGCACAGGATCGCCCGTCGCAGGATCGGGAAACGAACGGCCCCACCCCCACGACCGGGCCGGGCGCCAAGGTCACCGTGACCTCGCTGTCCGCCGCGTCTGGAGGGGAATCGGTGAACGCCGCCGATGGCGGGTCGGATGACGACGTCGCCGAGGGGAACTCCCCCCGCCTTTCCGTGGTGCCCACTCCGTCCGGCTCCCCGGCCGACCACGCTGCCGATGGCAGTTCCGATGCCGCCGGCGCTGACGGTGACGCCGACGTCGCCTCGGTCCAGGACTCCGAGGGTTCCCCGGAGACCGATGCCGTGGCCGGTTCGGAGACGGCGAACAGCGCAGCCGACGAGAACGCGTCTTCCCCGTCGTCCGAGCACGAGGGGGAACCGGGCGCCTCGCAGGCCGGAGTCGAGACCACGGCCCTGCCGGTCATCAAGCACGAGAGCTGACCGGCTGATCGGACGGTGACGCGCCCGGCTTCGGCCGGAGCGCGTCGCTGACGATCCTCTCGAGTTCTTCCGCTCCCGCCAGGTCGTGGGGCCTGATCTCCTGCCCGTCGGCGACGTAGTAGAACGCTGCCCGGACCATGTCCAGGGGGACCCCCCGCAATCGGGACCATGCCAGGCGGTAGACGGCGAGCTGCACCGACTTCCGCGCCAGGTCCTGGGCGTCTCGCGGGACCCTTCCGGTCTTCCAGTCGACGAGGTCCCAGCCGCCGTCGGCATCGCGGAACACAGCGTCGATCCGTCCACGGACCACCAGGGGTCCCACCGAGGTTTCGACGGGCGCCTCCAGATACGCCGGAGTCCGCTGTGCCCACTCCGAGTCCTTGAACCGGGACACCAGCTCATCCAGTCCCAGCGCGGTGTCGAAGGCGGAATCCTCACTCAGCGGCTCGTCGAGATCCAGCATTCCGGCCTGACCGAAGAACTCCTCCACCCAAGCATGGAACACGGTGCCCTTCCGGGCGGCCTGACCCGGCTCCCGGGGAACGGGACGCCGGAGCCGGCGGGCGACCGCCTCGGAGTCCGTCCCGAGCTCCACCAGAGTGGATGCCGAGATGTGGGCGGGCAGGCGGACTTCGTGCCTCCGGGGCTGCCGCTGCTGGGCCGCGAGCAGGAGTTCGGCGTCCTCCCACCAGATCTCACCCTGCGCCGTGCGGACGGGGCTCTTCCCGTCGCGGCCTTCCGCCGCAGTGCCGGGTCCACCGGTCCGGCTTTCCGGACCCGGCTCCAGAGCGGCGAGCACGGCGTGAGCGGATGCTTCCAGGGCCGCGCGCCGCCCGGGCACCAGGCTCCTGCGCTGCCCGGTGTCGCCGTCGACCGGGCCTTCCAGGGGGTCGTACGGCCACGGGGATCGCCGGGTCTGCGCGGTCAAGGGGTTCGTGTCCGGGATGTCCTCCTCCCCCACGCTGAGGCCGTGAAGCTGGACTTCAGCGAGCTCGTCGTCCTCGGCCAGGGGCAGCAGCTCTGCCAGGAAGTCCGACATCGGCCGGAGAGCCCCGGCCGTGGCGTAGGCATGACTGGACACCCAGAGCAGGTCCTTCGCCCGGGTGTACGCGACATAGGCGAGCCGCCGTTCCTCGCGGACTGCGTGGGCCTTCGCCTCTTCGGCGAACACCTTCGCGCTGCGGGTCCACTCGGCCTGACCCGCCTCCGTGGTGTCCCACAAGGGCAGACTCGCATGATCGCCGCGCAACGGCCACGGCAGGGTGTCGATCTCGGTGTCCCAATGCGCGGCCCGCTCCGAGGGGAAGTCCTTGGTGTTGAGGCCTGGCACGAACACCGCGTCCCATTCCAGACCCTTGGACGCGTGAACGGTCAGGATCTGCACGGCTTCGGGATCGGGTTCCGGGGGCGCTGCCGCCAGCCCGTTCTCCTCACGCGCCGCGGCCTCGAGCCAGGAGAGGAAGGCCAGCAGGTCCACCCGTTCATTGCTGCGGTTGAACTGGAGCACCTGGTCCGTGAAAGCCTCCAGATTCCGGCGCGCGGAATGCAGGCTCCTCCCAGCACGCGCTTCCACTTCGATGTCGAGGAGCATCGCCCGCTCGACTTCGGCGATCAGGTCCACCAGTTCATGACCCAGGTGGCCGCGGAGCCGGCGGAGTTCTTCGGAGAGCCGTTCGAGCCTCTGCTGACCGAGCGGACTGAGCGACCGCCCGGCCGGCGACACCCAGCCGGGTCTGGGCAGGAAGTCGAGTCCCTCGATCAGACTCGAGTCGTCCACCGGGTCAGGGGTCAGCGCGCTGTCGTCATCCAGTTCTTCAGCGTCTTCCCGGATCCGGGCGGACCGGCGACGGGCCAGTTGGGACGACCACTCCTGAAGGGTCATGAGGTCCGCGGGGCCGATCCTCCAACGGGCTCCCGCCATGAGACGCATCAGCTTGTCCGACCGCCCTGGATCGGCCAGAACATGCAGGGTGGCCGTGAGATCCATGATCTCCGGCGTCTCCAGCAGTCCGCCCAGGCCGATGACCTCATACGGGATCCCGCGCAGCTCCAGGGCATCCTGGACCGGCAACATCTGTGACCGCTTGCGGCACAGCACCGCCATCGTGCGGGCGGGCTGGCCCTGAGACCGGAGGGCGAGCACATCGTCGGCGAGCGCCGCCGCCTCACGGTACTGGTCCGCGAAGCGCGCCAGGACGACGGCGCCTGCCGGCGCACCCGGGCGTGGCCGGAGCTCGGGGACGCTCTCGGTCCCGGCAGCACGGGACGAGAGCGGTCCGGCCACACGATTCGCGACTTCCAGGATCCGTTCGCCATTGCGCCAGGCGGTGGTGAGGTAGTCCGTTCCGGACGGTTCCAGACCGCCGTCGGGCCGCCGTCGCGGGAACGCCTCGGTGAAGCGGAAGAGCTGGCCCGCGGAGGCGCCGCGGAAGCCGTAGATCGACTGATTCGGATCGCCGACGGCGGTGACGGCGTGGCCGTCGCCGAACAGTTCCGAGAAGAGCACCATCTGGGCGTGCGAGGTGTCCTGGAACTCGTCCAGAATGACCACTTTGCTGCGGTCCCGCTCGAGCTGCCGGGCCTGCGGGACATCCTGGGCGATCGTCGCGGCCAAGGCCACCAGATCGCCGTAGTCCAGAAGGCCGCGCTGCCGCTTGGCGTCCGCGTAACGGCCCACCATGCGGGCCAGGGCCACCCGGGTGCGGAACTTCGTCTGGAGAGCCCTCGCCGCGGTGTCGGCGGCCCGGCCGGTCACTTTAGGAGGCAGGGCCTCGTAGTGCGCGAGCAGGTCTGCGACCCACTCCTCCACGCTGACACGCTGCGAGGAGCCGGCCAGCGCACCGGGCACCGCAGGACGGAGGTGCTCGGCACACTCGCCCGCGAGCTTCAGAACCCCGTTGACCAGGCTCGACTTCGCTGCCTCGACGTATTCCATCGGGCCGTCGTAGCTCTCCACCACCTGGCTGGCGAGCTGCCAGGCCTGGGCCGGACCCATGAGCGTGACGTCACGCTCGATCCCGAGGCGCAGGCCGAAATCGGAGACGAGAGAATTCGCGTACGAGTGGTAGGTGGAGACCCGTGGTTCGTGCAGCTCGTCCACGGCCAGTTCCACGGGGGCGATACCGAGACGCTGATTGACCTGGGCGAACTGCTGGAGGGCCTTCCGGACCCGATGAGCGAGTTCACCCGCGGCTTTGCGGGTGAACGTGACCCCGAGAACCTCTTCGGGACGGACCAGACCATTGGCGACGAGCCACACCACCCGGTCGGTCATGGTGGCGGTCTTTCCCGACCCCGCGCCCGCGATCACCAGCAGTGGCTCGAGGGGTGCGGAGATGATGCGGGACTGCTCCTCCGTGGGAGTGTTGCCGCCGAGCAGCGCGGCCAGGTCCTCCGGCGAGATGATCGCCGACGTGGTTTCAGTCATTCCGTGACTTGCCTTCCCGAGTGGCACAGCGGGCAGACCTCCGGGGTCTTGCAGCCGCCGAAGGGTGTCCCCGCCGAATCGTGCCGGGCTTCGAATGCGTGACCGGCCATGGCGATGGCCGCCTGGTGGACGAGATCCATCGCCCATCCGTCGTCCGGACCCAGCTCCGGCTGCTGCTGTTCGGTGAACCCCTTGGTGCTGTCACCGAGCTGGACCAGCGCCGCGCCGCCGCTCCGGGAGATGGGCGGGACCACCCGGTTCACGCCGGTCCTCTGGCCAGCGGAGGAGGCATCCTGGACGACACCCGCTTCGAACGCGCCGGCGTTGATGGCCGCCTGATACGTGCCGAGCTGGGCGTGCTGAATGATGTCCTCCTTCCGCGGTTTGGACTTGCCGGTCTTCAGGTCGACCACGTAGGCGCCGCCCCGCGAGTCCACCTCCAAGCGGTCGATCTGGCCCCGGATCCTGGTATGCAGCGTTCGGGCCGTGGTCTCCCCCTCCGGCACGAACTCCAGTGGCTCCTCCAGGTCCACGGTGAAATCAATCTCCACCGCTGCGAGGGACCGTCCTGCGCCCGTGCCTCCTGTGCCCTTCAGGGATGCGACGTAACCGGCGAGCTTGAAGAGCATCAGATCCGCACGCCGGCGGAGGGCGTCGTTCTCCCAGCCTTCCGGCAGCCCCAGTTCCGGCCAGCGTCGGTCCAGCAGCTCCCGATACTCCTCGAGAGTGGCCTCCGGCAGCTCCGCGGCGATGGCATGGATGAGCGTTCCCAGGCTCCTGGCGAAGTCCGTGTGCGCCTCTCCGCCGGCGGCCGGGACGAACCACTCGAGCGGCGATTTGCTGGCCTTCTCCACCTTCGACGGCGAGACCACCACGGTCCCGCCGTCCGGAACGAGATCGTCCTCGGTGCTGGCCGGAGACAGGCCCCACCACTGTGCGGGGTGCGCTCCCGGGACGTCATGCCGGGCGAGGAGCGCGAGCACCTGGGCAGCGTCCTGCGCGACGGCGGTGCGCCCGTCCCGAGGATCCGCGCCCTCCGGCACGGTGGGCTGCGCGTTCGCGTGCGCTTCCTCCGCCGTGCGCCGCAGCTCGGCGACCAGCGAGCGGAGATCCAGGGAACGGATGGCCTGAGTCCCCACCTCGTCCGAGGCCCCGGGGACGGCCAGCTCCAGGAACGCCGAGGAGCGGGATTCCTCGTCCTCCACCGCGGTCAGCACGAGCCGCTCGGAGGCCCTGCTGAGTGCCGCCACGAAGGTCCGGAGCTCATCGGTGCGGATGGCACGGAGCCGCTCGCCGGGACCCTGCTGCACGGCGACCGCAGGACCGTGTTCCATCGCGTCGGCGAGCAAGGTGTTGCCCAGGAGCTCACCGCGCAGCCTGGTGTTCGGCCAGGTCCCCTCCTGAAGCCCGGCGATGAAGACCACCGGCCACTCGCGTCCCGCGGCGCCGGCCGGAGTCAGGACCTCCACCGCTTCCTCCACGGGCGGGCGGGCGGTGAGCGTGTCCATGGGGAGCTCCTGCGCGGTCAGGTAGTCGTAGAACTGCGCCGCACCCGACCCGGGGAACTGGGTGGCGAAGCGCTCCGCGCTTTCGAACAGAGCCATCACGGCGTCCAGGTCGCGATCAGCGCGTGCGCCGGCCGTGCCGGATTCAAGGGCGGTCTCCGCCCACGGGTCGGCAAGGCGGGAGGCCTTCCAGATGGCCCACAGCACGGTCTCCCCGTTGGCCGCCCGCTCCTGCGCCGCTTTCCTGCCGCCCGCCAGCATCCGGGCGATCCTCAGGGCGTGACGGGCCACGAGTCCCATCGTCTCGAGCCAGTCCGGATCCTCCAGAGCCTCCACGAGCAGCTCATCGCTGCCCCGCGTTCCGCCGGCGGTCAGTTCTTCATGACGCAGACGCTGCCGCAGGCGCCGGATGTCCAGGCTCGAGGCCCCGCCGACCCGCGAGGACAGGAGTTCCACGGCTCGTTCAGGGTCCAGGGCGAGCTCTCCCAGGACCACGCCCAGGACGTCCAGCAAAGGCCGAACCGCCAGTTCGTCACGGACGGCCGTCTCCCCGAGAGACACCCGCACGGGGATCCCCTGGGCCAGGAGGAAGCGTTGCACCCGTGAGACTTCCGCACCGTTGCGGACCACCACGGCGAGGTCCTCAAGGCTCTTCTTCCCCTTGAGGTGTTCGGACTTGATCTCCGAGGCGAGGAACCGCAGTTCGTGTCCGCTCCCACGGAACACCGCGCCGGTGACGGGCGCCTTCCGCCAGGAATTCTCAGCTGCGACGGCGTCGCCATCGCTTCCTTGGGCCGTGGGCGCCGCCGTGGTCTCCAGCGTGCGCGCCCAGGAGGCGTCCGCACCGCGGGGCACCCGGGCGGCGGCACGCCGGTACACCTCGGCCAGGGGCGGGGTCAGCCGGTGCGAGGTGGTGAGCTCCAGGTTCAGGGCGCGCCGCCCGTCCGTGCCGGATCCAGCCGTGCCCACTCCGTCCGTGCCGAGCTCCTCCGCGACCCGGGACACCAGGTCCGGGCGCGCGCCACGGAATCCCTGGACCGCGGTGTCCGGGCAGACCGTCGCGATGACGTCCTTCCCCTGCGCGACGTCGAGGAAGAGCTCGTACACCGAGCGGTTGGACTCGTGCAGATCATCCACCAGGATCAGCTGGAGGCGGTCCCGCTCGGCGGCCAGGAATTCCGGCGCCCCGGCGAACACCGATCGCGCGGCGGAGATGATCCCCGCGGGGTCGAAGGCCCCGGCGTTCCGCAGGTCCATGACATCCCGGTACTCACGGTAGAAGCGTGCCGCGGCCAGCCACTCCGGGCGCCCCACCGCCTCGGCGAGCTCCTCCAGGTCCTCCGCGCCGCCGTCGTGCTCGATGAGGCGGTCGAAGAGTTCCCGGACCTCCTGCCGGAAACCGCGGGTGGGCAGGGCGGCTTCCAGGTCGCGGGGCCAGGTGATGCCGGTGCCGGGAGTCTCCCGCGCGCCGTCCAGGAGTTCCTTGATCACCTGGTCCTGTTCGGGTCCGGACAGCAGGCGGGGTGGGCCGTCCAGGGCGACCGCCCCCTCGGCGTGGGCACGGCGGATCACGTCGAAGGCGTAGGCGGCCCAGCTCCGGGCCGGGGTGGTGCCGAGGCTCCTGCCCAGCCGGGCCGTCAGGGAGTCCCGCAGACGAGTGGCCGCCACACGGCTCGGAGCCAGGACGAGGACACGCTCCGGGTCCACCTCGCCGGCATCCACCCGTCGCACGGCGGCTTCCACGAGCGCGGTCGACTTCCCGGTTCCGGGCGCACCCCACAGGATCACGGGTCCGCTCCCCTGCGGGAGATCGACCGCCGCCTGCTGGTCCGCGCTCAGCCGCGGCTGAACACCCGCCACGCGCAGTGGCGGCAGCAAGGTGGGACGCGCGCCACGGGCACCCGTGGCCTGCCTTCCTGAGTTCTCTTCCGTCACGCGAACCATTCCATCACGGTGCTCCGACATTCTTTCCGGACCCGGCACCCTCCTCGGCTTCCGACCGCCGCAGAGCATCGGCGAGGGCATCCATCAGCAGGAAGTCCTCTTCACGGGGCGCCCAGCGCGCTGCCGGGAAGTCCACTCGCCAGCGGCCCTCCCCGGTCCGCGCGAAGTCCTCCACCTGGCCCCGGAGCGGAGTCCCCTCCTCCCGGTACCGCCGGAAGGCCTCCGGTTCATGGCCGCTCGGGGCCTCTCCGCTGGCCCGCAGCACACGCCACCAGCTGAGGCCCTCCGAGTGCCTCGCCATGATCGCGCCGATCTGACGCGGACCGCCCTGCCCGAGCAGATCGGAGATGTCGCTGTACGCCACCGCAGTGCCCCGGGGCACCATGGCCACGATCCGCCGGACCGCATCGATGTATTCCTGCCGCATGTTCCTCAGCGTAGAGGGCCGCGTCCGACCTGCCCTGCCCTGAACGCCGCATGTGGACAATTCCGTCGGCCGGTCCAGGTAGCGTTGAGGCATGAGCAGCACGCAGCGGAACGAGAGCATCTGGAACGCGGGTCCCCGCGCGGCCTTCGACGTCGAGACCACCGGAAAGAACTCCCGCGCGGCCCGGATCGTCACCGCCTCGCTCATCGTCGTGGACGCGAAGGGCGACGTTCTGCAGGAACACGAGTGGCTCGCGGATCCCGGTGTCGAGATCCCCGCCGAAGCCGCCGAGGTGCACGGCATCACCACCGCCAAGGCGCGAGCCGAAGGCCGGCCGGCCGCCGCCGTCGTGCTCGAACTCCGCAACACCATCCAGGAGCTGTTCGACGCCGGCACGCCGGTCATGGCTTTCAACGCCAACTACGACTTCACGGTCCTCGCCGCCGAATGCGCCCGCCACGGCATTCCGCAGGTCACGCGCTTCCCCGTGCTGGACCCGTTCATCATCAACAAGCAAGTGGACCGGTACCGGAAGGGGACCCGGACCCTCGGGGCGCTCTGCGAAGAGTATGGCGTCCGCCTGGACAACGCCCACACCTCCGCCGCTGATGCCCTGGCCACGGTGCGGCTGCTGGACGCGATGGCGCAGAAGTTCCCCAAGATCGTGATGCCGACGGCGTCCCTGCACCGGCTGCAGATCGAATGGGCCGCGGCTCAGGCCGCCGATTTCCAGCAGTACCTCCGCCGGACGAAGCCGACCGCCGTGATCGAAGGCGAGTGGCCGGTCCTGCCTCCCGAAGAGCCCGAGCGCGGCGGTTTCTGACTCCCCTCGCCCCCCCGACGACGGACCGTGGCCGTCGACGTCGTCGTGGCGGGCTGGCCCTGCCGCCCTTGACACCCGCGCCCGGTGAGATCAAGGTCACAGCGCGGCGTGATCCGGCCCGCAGTCCAGTGCTTCTGAGATAGCCCCCTCTCACCACCGCTTTCCCAGCGTATCTTCAGCTTAAGTTGCAGAAAATTCGGTGAAATCAAGTCAACTCCGAATGTTACGCCTTCATGAAGCCGACAATCGCACCGTGCCATACTTAAATTCATTCTTCGGCTCGCGCCGGGTGGCACCATCAGAACCCCTTCGCGCGGGCCGTTTCGACGACCGGAACCCCCGGAGTCCGCACGGATCATCTTCCGCGAACGGACCGGGCCAGGCCACGAGAGAAAGCACCACACCCTTGAAACTGACCGGAAAACTCCTGAAGACCGGCGCCGTCGCGGCCGTCCTCTCCCTGTCCCTCGCCGCGTGCGGCGGGACCTCGGGCCCGGCCAGCGGCGGTGCCTCCACGGATGCCCTCGCAGGCGCTCAGACGCCGGACAAGTACACGACGGCGGACGTGACCCCCCTCGACAAGATCGAGAAGGACAAGCTCGGCCTCCTGACCCCGGGCGTCCTGAAGGTCGGCACCCTGTCCGACGCCCCGCCGAGCATCTACATCGACAAGTCCGGCAACTTCACCGGCTTCGACAACGAGCTGCTCCGCGCCATGGGCGCCAAGCTCGGCCTCAAGGTCGAGTTCGCCTCCACCAAGTTCCAGAGCCTGCTTGCCCAGGTCAAGAACAAGCAGTTCGACGTCGGGTCCTCCTCCATCTCCACCACGGACGCCCGTCGCAAGACCGTCGGCTTCACCAACGGTTACGACTTCGGCTTCATGGCCCTCGTCTCCAAGACGGACAGCAAGGTCAAGGCCATCTCGGAGCTCAAGGAAGGCGTCCGCGTCGGCGTCGTCCAGGGCACGGTCCAGGACGACATGGTCACCAACCAGCTCAAGCTCGATCCGGTCCGTTACCCGGACTACAACACCGCCTACGCGAACGTGAAGAGCGGTCAGATCGACGCCTGGCTGGCCCCGTCCCAGCAGGCCGAAGGCCAGATCAAGGAAGGCGACGGCACCAAGATCCAGGAGAAGAAGGTCGCCACTCAGAACTTCTCCGCCTACGCCGTGGCCAAGGACAACCAGCCGCTGACCGACGCCCTGAACTCCGCCCTCGACGCCGTGATCGCCGATGGCACCTGGACCAAGCTCGTGAAGCAGTGGTTCCCGGAGCGCAAGACCGACGCCGAGCGTCTGCCGGACGGCTGGAAGCCGGGCAGCAAGGCCGTCAAGGTCCCCGCCGACAAGTAACGGCTGACCGCAGGTCACGTCGCTGTGAACACCGCCCCTCAAGCCTGGGCCCTTCGGGGTCCAGGCTTGAGCGGCTGATACCGAAGGAGTCATATGGACGCCTGGAGCCGCCTTGCGGACACCTTTCTGAACTGGGACTACATCGCTGAGGTTCTGCCCACGATGTTCTCCTACGGCTTGCTGAACACGATCGTCCTGGCTGTCAGCTCGGCACTGATCGGCATGGTCCTCGGCATCCTGCTGGCCCTGATGGGCATCTCCCGGAACCCCGTGGCCCGGTGGATCGCCCGCATCTACACCGACGTCTTCCGCGGCCTGCCCGCGGTGCTGGTCATCCTGGTGATCGGCCTGGGCTTCGGCCCGATCTTCAAGGACCTCACGGGTCTCTCGAGCCCGTACCCCATGGCGATCATCGCCCTCGGCCTGATGGCCGCCGCGTACACCGGCGAGATCTTCCGTTCCGGCATCCAGAGCGTGGACAAGGGACAGCTGGAGGCCGCCCGCGCGCTCGGCTTCGGCTACGGCTCGTCCATGCGCTCGATCGTGGTGCCGCAGGGCATCCGCCGCGTGCTGCCGGCCCTGATGAACCAGTTCATCTCGCTCATCAAGGACTCCTCCCTCGTCTTCACCCTGGGGCTCATGTCCCGTGAGCGCGAGCTGTTCCAGATCGGCCAGGACTTCGCCGCGAACAACGGCAACCAGTCGCCGCTGGTCGCCGCCGCCATCTTCTACCTGGTGCTGACCATCCCCCTGACGCACCTGGTCAACTACCTCGACAACCGCCTGCGCACCGGCAAGGCCCAGAAGGCCGAGCCGGATGAGGCCGCAGCCGTCATCGGGAAGGGATCCCACGCATGAGCCAGTTCGAATCCGGTTCCCTGACGGGCAAGAACCTCCACCTCGCCTTCGGCAGCAACAAGGTGCTCCGCGGCATCGACCTCCATGTCGAGAAGGGCACGGCAGCCTCGGTCATCGGCCCGTCCGGCTCGGGCAAGTCGACGCTGCTGCGCGTCATGAACCGCCTGATCGAGCCCGATCAGGGTGACATCCTGCTGGACGGCCGCTCGGTGCTCAAGGACAATCCCGACGAGCTGCGCCGCCGCATCGGCATGGTGTTCCAGCAGTTCAACCTGTTCCCCCACAAGTCGGTGGGCGAGAACGTCGCGTTCGCCCTGCGCAAGCTCCGCAAGCTGCCCAAGGACCAGGCCTGGACCGAGGCTCTGGCACAGCTCGACAAGGTCGGGCTGAAGCACAAGGCGGAGGTGCGTCCCGCCACCCTGTCCGGCGGGCAGCAGCAGCGCGTCGCGATCGCCCGCGCCCTCGCCATGCAGCCCGAGGTCATGTTCTTCGACGAGGCCACCTCGGCCCTGGACCCGGAACTCGTCAAGGGCGTGCTGGCCCTCATGACGGACCTGGCGAAGGACGGCATGACCATGGTGGTCGTCACCCACGAGATGGGCTTCTCCCGCAACGTCTCCAACCAGGTGGTGTTCATGGACGGCGGCGTGGTGGTCGAGAACGGGTCCCCGGACCAGCTCTTCACCGACCCGCAGACCGACCGTCTGAAGACCTTCCTCTCGGACGTGCTCTGACGCCCTCCCCGTTCGCGAGGGAACAGGTGAGGCCCCCATCCGGCTCGGGTGGGGGCCTCACCTGTTCCCTCGCGGGGTCAAGGGCACGACGACGGCGGCGGCGAACCGCGCGCGGGTCACAGCGGCAGGACGCCGGCGCCCTTCAGATCCCGCATGACGATCGTGGAACTGAGCTTGGCCACCCCGGGCAAGGCGGCGAGATGGGTGTCGTAGAGGGTCTGGAAGCCGGCCAGATCGGTGGCCACGCACTTCAGGAGATAGTCGGGATCCCCGAACAGCCGGTACGCCTCGACGATCTGCTCCTCCGCCACCACGGCGTCCTCGAACGCCCGGATCGTCTCCTGGGACGTCTCCCGGAGCGTGACGAACACGAGGGCCCCGAATCCGAGTCCGACGCTCTGCAGATCCACCTCGGCACGGTAGCCGCGGATGACGCCGTCGGCCTCCAGATCCTTGAGCCGTCGATGGCACGGCGCCACGGTCAGCCCGACCTCCGCGGCCAGCGCGGTGGCCGTCATCCGGCCGTCCTTCTGGAGGCTGCGCAAAATACTTCTGTCAATGGCGTCGATCACGAGAAGAATCTATCGCACATCCAGCGAATCCGCCGCAAAGTCGCGAGCACTTCTCGCGGAGATTTCCCTAGTCTTGCGCCATGGACTTCTCGCCGTTCCTGGGCTTCGCAGGCATCTCCCTGGCCCTCGTCATGACTCCGGGCGCCGACTGGGCCTACACCATCGCCGCCGGCCTCCGCCGCTCCTCCCCGGTTCCGTCCGTGGCGGGCCTCTGCACGGGCTACGTCCTCCACACCGCCCTCGTCACGGCCGGTCTCGGGGTGCTCCTGGCGGCCCGGCCGGATCTCGTGTCCTGGCTGTCCATCGCGGGGGCCTTCTACCTCGCCTGGCTGGGTCTGAGCACGCTGCGGTCGTGGCGTTCGGCACGGATCGAGTCGACCGGCCCGGCCTCCTCGGGCGACCTTCCGACCCTGGACCAGAACGCGGGAACCCTGCAGTCCACGCCGACGGCCGAGCGTCCACGCCGCGGGCGGGAGTTCCTGGTGGGGCTGGGCACCAGCGGCATCAATCCCAAGGGCGTGCTCCTCTTCGCCGCGGTCATGCCGCAGTTCGTGACGCTGAGTTCACCCCTGCCGGTGGCCGCGCAGACGACCGTCATGGGCCTGTCTCACGTCCTGATCTGCGTGCTCGTCTACGGGGCAGTGGCGTTCGCCGCCCGCCGTCTGCTCCGGAGCCGCCCCGGGCTGGCCCGCACGGTCACGCTGGGCAGCGGATTGCTCATGCTCCTGATCTCCGTCGCTCTCCTCGTCGAGCAGGGCGGGCACCTGCTCGCCTGAGGCCGCTCCCCCCGCCCCGGCCGTCCGGGTCAGGACGCGGACTTGGTCCGCACGACGAGCTGAGCGGCCGCCTCGGCCTTCGACCGGAAGGCGGGATCGGCCTCGGCCCTGGCCACGACGGCATCCAGCATCCGGCTCGCGGTCCAGCTGTTGGCACACACCAGGAGCGACCCGCCGGCATTGAAGAACCCGATCGCGCGGTCCTCGACGCTCAGCGAGGACAGCTGCTTCGCCTCGCAAAGGTCGTCCGACACGACGGCCCCTTGGAATCCGAGATCCTGACGCAGCATGCCCTGGATGATCACCGGGGACATCGGCGCCATCCGGGCCGGATCGATACGGTCGTAGTAGGCGTTGGACAGCATCACCCACTGGACTCCTGACTGGACGGCCTGGCGGAACGGCTGAAGGGAGGGGTCATTCCGCGTGGTGACGGTGTCGTGCACATCGGCGGCGACGTCGGTGTTGGCGGTGACCCGGCCGAGCCCTGGGAAGTGCTTCACCACGGGGTCCACACCGGCCGAGCTCATCCCCTGGGCGAAGGCGTTTCCTGATGCCGCGACCGTCGCCGGATCGAGACCGAAATTGCGCTGATAGTGGCCGATCGGGATGTTCTGCGGCGCGAAATCGGCCGAGGGCACCACGTCCAGCACGGGTGCCAGATCCATCGTCATCCCGGCCGACCTCAGTTCGCTCCCCCATTGCCGGGCGGCCGACCGGAGATCGGCGGGAGCCCATTGCCCCTGCTGCAAGGCGCTCGGAATCGCACTGAACCCCGGTCCGCGCAGCACCTGCACCTGCCCGCCCTCCTGGTCGGTGGCGACGGCGGGCGGAATGACGGCCTGCGACGACTGGACGGCGGCGCGCAGCTGAGCGACCACGGATGCCGTCGCATCGACGCCGCCGGAGGTCCTGCCATTCAGATAGAAATTCCCCACGCCGCCCTGGAGAGACGCCGCGGTCGCCCCGAGGTTACTGCCGTCCGCTTTGGCCGAGACGAGGAACAACTGGCCCATCCGCTGGCGCAGGCTGAGCGACGCCAGGCCGGTGGGCGGCTTGGCGGGGCTGGTCCGGGGCGTGGCGGACGACGGCGCCGGGCTCGGAGTGCTGCGCGTCGGTGTGGGCGTGGGCGTCGGAGTGGGGGCCGCCGAGCGGGTCGGCGACGGCCCAGTCGTGGCGCCGGCGCTCCCGGACGCCGTCGACGATCCCGGTGGAGTCACCGGCTGCGCCTGGCACGCGCAGCCGGTGAGCACGCAGCCGGAAAGAACCAGGAACAGGGCGGTGATGCCCGCTCCTCGGGCTTTTCTCAGGCTGCGCGCGCCCATGGTGAGTCCTGTGATCAAGCCCCCGCGGCTGCCTTGGCCGCGGCGGGAAGTGCGGTGAAGATGCGGTCCATGGCGGCGTCGTCGTGGGCGGCGGACAGGAACCAGGCCTCGAAGACGCTCGGCGGCAGGTAGACGCCGGAGTCGAGCATGGAGTGGAAGAACGGCGCGTAGCGGTGCGCTTCCTGGGCCTGAGCCTGGGCGTAGTCGTGGACGCCGGTGGCGGAGGTTCCGAAGGCCACCGAGAAGAGGTTCCCGGCGCGCTGGATGGAGTGGTCCACCCCTTCGGCGTCCAGGGCGGCCGAGAGGGCCGTGGACAGTTCCAGCGAACGGGCGTCCACCGTGGCGTACACCTCAGGCGTCGCGTGGGTCAGCGTGGCGACGCCGGCCGCCATCGCGACCGGGTTACCGGACAAGGTGCCCGCCTGGTAGACGGGGCCCAGGGGAGCGAGGTGGTCCATGACCTCGGCGCGGCCACCCAGCGCCGCGGTCGGCAGGCCACCGCCGATCACCTTGCCGAAGGTGAAGAGGTCGGGAGCCCAGCCCTCGGTGGCGCCGGTCAGGCCCCAGTAGCCGGCCCAGCCGGTGCGGAAGCCCGTGAGGACCTCGTCCAGGATGAGCAGGGCGCCGTTGGCCTCGGTGATCCGGCGCAGGCCCGCATTGAAGCCCTCGCCCGGGGTGACGACGCCCATGTTCGCGGGCGCGGCCTCCGTGATGACCGCGGCGATGCGGCCCGGGTGAGTGGCGAAGGCGGCTTCGACGGCCGTGAGGTCGTTGTACGGAAGCACCAGGGTCTGCGACGCCGTGGCCTCGGTGACGCCCGCGCTGCCCGGCATCGCGAGGGTGGCCAGGCCTGAGCCGGCCGCGGCGAGGAGCGAGTCCACGTGGCCGTGGTAGCAGCCGGCGAACTTGATGACGAGTTCACGGCCGGTGAAGCCGCGGGCGAGGCGGATGGCGGTCATGGTCGCCTCGGTGCCGGTCGAGACCATGCGGATGCGCTCGACGGCGGGGACGCGCTGCATGACCAGTTCGGCCAGGCGTCCCTCATCCTCCGTGGATGCTCCGAAGGAGAGGCCGCGGTCCACGGCCTGGTGCACGGCGTCCAGGACGGCGGGGTGCGCGTGGCCCAGAAGGGCGGGGCCCCAGGAGCAGACGAGGTCGACGTATTCCTGGCCGTCGGCGTCGTACAGGTAGGCGCCCTTCGCACCCGCCATGAACCGAGGAGTGCCGCCGACCGAGCCGAACGCCCGGACGGGCGAATTCACCCCACCGGGCATGAGTTGCTGGGCACGGGCAAAGAGCTCTTCGGAGTGGGTCATGAGTCCATTCTCCCACTCCGGGAGGGCTTGACGCACGTTCAGGAGACCCCTGGACCCGGCCGCCCCAGGAGCATTTCGCGCTCCTCCGCCATCCTGCTCCGGATGGCCGAGACGACCGCCGCGACGGCGGGCTGGCGGAGCGCGTCGGCTCGCACCACCATCCAGTACGGGAGCTGTTCGCTGAACCGCTCCGGAAGGAGCCGGACCAGGTCCGGGTGCCGGTCCGCCATGAAACACGGCAGGAAGCCGATGCCCGCCCCGGCCCGCGTGGCCTCGACGTGGACGAACACGTTGGTGGACGTCAGGGCGTCCCGCATCTGCGGCGCGAGCCGGCGCGGCGCGTCCAGGTCGTCCACCTGCAGCATCGAGTCCACGAAGTACACCAGGCCGTGCCGGGCGAAATCCTCCTCGCACTCCGGTGTCCCGTGCCGAGCCAGATAGTCGCGGGACGCGTACATGCCGAGCGTGTAGGCGCCGAGCGGGATGGCCTCCGCCCGGTGCACCTGCGGTTCGCCGACCACTACCTCGATGTCGACTCCGGAGCGCTGCTGCTGAGCACGGCGGGTCACGGTGACGAGCTCCACCGCGAGACCCGGATGCGTCCTGCGCAGCGCCGCGACCGCTGGCGAGGCGATGTAGGCGCTGAAGCCGTCCGTCGCAGTCATCCGGACCACCCCGGCCACCGGGTCCTCCGCCTCGGGCCCCAGCCGCGCGACGGCGTCGGCCACCTGGGACGCGACGCCCACCGCCCGCTCCCCCAGCGGCGTGAGCTCCCAGCCGCCGGCCGACCGGACCAGGACACGGCCGCCGGCCGACCGGACCAGGACACGGCCGCCGAGCGATTTCTCCAGGGCGGCGATCTTGCGGGCCACGGTGGTGTGGTTCAGGCCCAGGGCTCCGGCGGCCACGGTGAACCGTCCGGAGCGGGAGACCTCCAGGAGGACCAGCAGTTGATCCGGCGAGGGTGACGGCGTCGTCATGGGCACCACCTTAGACCCGCCGCCCGCCACGTGCTGTGCGATTTTGCACATGCGTGGTGCGGCACTGGTCATTGATGCGGCAAATTCGCGCAGCAATACTGGCAGAGATCCAGTGATGCGCATCACAACGCGGTGGTGCCGGCGCACTGCAGACACCGGAGGAACTCCATGAGCACCAGAGAACAACCCGCCGAAGCGGCCGCCGACCGTCCGCTCCTGACCCGCATCGTCTCCGCCTCCATGGCCGGGACCGTGGTGGAGTGGTACGACTTCTTCCTCTACGCCACGGCGTCCACCATCGTCTTCAACAAGATCCTGCTGCCGAAGATGGGCAACGAGTACGACGCCATCATCGCGGCATTCATCACCTACGCCGTCGGCTTCATCGCGCGGCCCCTGGGCGGCGTGGTCTTCGGTCATCTCGGCGACCGCGTCGGCCGGAAGCAGACCCTGCAGATCACCATCATGATGATCGGGGTCGCGACCGTCCTGATGGGCTGCCTCCCGAGCTACCAGCAGATCGGCGTATGGGCGCCCATCCTCCTGGTGGCGCTCCGCTTCATCCAGGGCCTCGCGCTGGGCGGCGAATGGGGTGGCGCGGTGCTCCTGGTGGCCGAACACGCCCCCGACGGTCAGCGTGCGTTCTGGTCCTCCTGGCCCCAGGCCGCGGTGCCGCTCGGCAACGTCCTCGCCACCCTGGTCCTCTGGATCATGACCTCGGTCCTGGCGCCGCCGGAGTTCCTGGCGTGGGGCTGGCGCGTCGCGTTCTGGCTGTCCGCGGTGGTGGTCCTGGTCGGGTATTACATCCGCACCCGGATCACGGACGCCCCGGTGTTCCAGGAGGCCAAGGCGGAGATGGACCGCGAGAAGAACGCCGGGTTCGGCGTCTGGGAGGTCCTGCGCAAATACCCCCGCGGTGTGCTCGTGGGGATGGGCCTGCGCTTCGCGGAGAACATCCTGTACTACCTCGTGGTGACGTTCTCGATCGTGTACCTCGGGACGGCCCTCAAGGTGAACACGGCGGAGATCCTGGGCATGATCGCCGTGGCGCACGTGTGCCACTTCATCGCGATCCCGCTCGTGGGGCGCCTCGCCGACCGCGTCGGACGGCGGCCCGTCTACCTCGCCGGCGCGATCCTCGGCGGCACCTGGGGCTTTTGGGCGTTCCCCGCCTTCGGGACGCGGACCACGTGGATCGTGCTGTTGACGATCATCGTCGGCCTGCTGTTCCACTCCCTGATGTACGCCGCGCAGCCGGCCATCATGGCGGAGATGTTCCCCACCCGGATGCGGTACTCGGGGGTCTCCATCGCCTATCAGGTGACCTCGATCGTGGCGGGCTCGCTCGCGCCGGTCCTGGCCACCGAGTGGCTCAAGAGCACCGGCTCCTGGTGGCCTACCGCCGCGTACCTCGCCGTGGCCGGCGTCATCACCCTGGTGGCGGCACTGTGTCTGCGCGAGACGCGCGGGATCTCCCTGAGGGCCCTCGACGCCGGAGCCGCGCCGGGCCGCGGGGCCTCCGCCGCCGTCGTCGGACATCCGAAGGAGTCCCTGCGATGAGCGCGGACCGGCAGCGGAAGGCGCTCGTCACGGGAGGAGCGTCGGGGATCGGGGCCGCCGTGGCGGCGGCCCTGGCGGACTCCGGGCTGCACGTGGTGGTGGCGGACCTCGACGGCGACGCCGCGGAGGAGGTCGCCGCCCGGATCGGCGGGGAGGCGTGGGCCGTCGACCTCCTGAACACCGCCCCGCTGGAGACCCTGAAGCTGGACTGCGACGTCCTGGTCAACAACGCCGGGTTCCAGAAGGTCGCGCCGATCACCGAGTTCGACCCGGACACCTTCCGGCGGATCCAGCGGCTCATGGTGGAGGCGCCGTTCCTCCTGATCCGGGCCGCGCTCCCCGGGATGTGCCGCCGGGGCTGGGGGCGGATCATCAACATCAGCTCGGTGCACGGCCTGCGGGCGTCGCCGTTCAAGAGCGCTTATGTGACCGCCAAGCACGCGCTGGAGGGGCTGTCGAAGGCCACCGCCCTCGAAGGCGCGGCGCACGGCGTCACCTCGAACTGCCTGAATCCCGGCTATGTCCGGACCCCGCTGGTCGAGCGCCAGATCGCGGACCAGGCCGCCGCGCACGGCATCACCCCCTCCGAGGTGCTGGAGAAGGTGATGCTGACCGAGATGGCGGTCAAACGCCTCGTGGAACCGGAGGAGGTCGCCTCGCTCGCGCGCTTCCTCGCCTCCGACGACGCCGCCATGGTCACCGGGGCCAGCTACACGATGGACGGCGGCTGGTCGGCGCGCTGACGTCGGCGTTGATCTCCCCCGCGAGAACGGGCATGCCCCGGCGCCGAAGCGCCGGGGCATGCCCGTGGTCAGGGTGAACGCTACGCCAGCATGTCGTTCACGAGCGGCGCGACCTGGGTGCCCAGCAGCTCGATGCTCTTCAGCATGGAGGCGTGCGGGAGCGTGCCGTTGGAGTACTTCAGGTCGAAACGCTGCATGCCGAGGTTCTTCTTGGCCGTGACGATCTTCCGGGCCACGGTCTCCGGGGAACCGACGTAGAGCGCGCCGTGCGCCGCGACCTGCTCGTTGAACTCGATACGGCTCGCGGGACCCCAGCCACGCTCGGCGCCGATCTTGTTGCGGCTCGCCAGCCAGTGCGGGAAGAACTCCTCGCGGGCCTGTTCATCCGTCTCGGCCACGTGGCCCGGGGAGTGGACGGCGAGGGGCTGCCATTCCTTGCCCTGCTCCTCGAGGGACTTGTAGTACAAGTCGACGTAGGGACGGAAACGGGCCGGATCGCCGCCGATGATCGCGAGCGTCATCGGGTATCCGTAGCTCGCGGCGCGCACCACCGACTGCGGGCTGCCGCCGACGCCGATGGAGACGGCGAGGAGGCCGTCCGAGACCTGCGGGTACGCCATGAGCCCGCGGATCGGTCCGCGAGTGCGGCCCTCCCAGTGGATGGGCTTCTGCGAGCGTGCCTTGTCGAAGAGGGCGAGGCGCTCCTCGAACAGGAGCTCGTAATCCTCGAGGTCGTAGCCGAAGAGCGGGAAGGACTCGATGAACGATCCGCGGCCCAGGACCACTTCGGCCCGGCCTCCGGAGATGGCATTGAGGGTGGAGAAGCGCTGGAAGACGCGGATGGGGTCGTCGGAGGAGAGCACGGTGACGGCCGAGGAAAGACGGATGTTCTCCGTCTTCCCGGCAATGGCCGCGAGGACCACCTCCGGCGCGGACACCGCGAAGTCCTTGCGGTGGTGCTCCCCCACACCGAAACCGAACAGACCCACCTGATCGGCCAGGACCCCTTCCTCCACCACGTCACGGAGAACTTCCTCATGAGACTTAGGCGTGCCGTCCTCGTGGAGGGTCACATCACCGAAGGTGTCGACGCCGAGATGAACCGAGTGCGTGGAATCTGTATGCATATGCATGCAAACCGAGGGGGTGCCGGATTCATTCCCGGCCGCGGAACGGGGCGTCCGGGACGCCGTCTCAGGCGTCTCGAACACCCCGGATCATCCCAGGCTTCAGCCCTGGCGCAGCCACCCGGCCAGCTCACTGGCCCAGTAGGTGAGGATCATATCGGCGCCGGCCCTCTTGATACTCAGGACGGACTCCATGATCGCCGCGTCGCGGTTGATCCAGCCGTTGGCTGCCGCGGCCTCGATCATCGCGTACTCACCGGAGATCTGGTAGGCCGCGACGGGCACCGGGCTCATCGCGGCGACGTCCGCCAGGATGTCCAGGTAGCTCATCGCCGGCTTGACCATGACCATGTCCGCGCCCTCGTCAAGATCCAGCTGGACCTCGAGCAGGGCCTCACGACGGTTGGCGGCGTCCATCTGGTAAGTCCGGCGGTCACCCTGGAGCTGGGAATCCACCGCTTCACGGAACGGGCCGTAGAACGCCGAGGCGTACTTCGCGGCGTACGCCAGGATCGAGACGTCCTGGAACCCGGCGGCGTCCAGCGCGGAGCGCATCGGGGCGATCTGGCCGTCCATCATGCCGGACGGGCCGAGGACGTGCGCGCCGGCCTCGGCCTGCGCCACGGCCATCCGCGCGTAGATTTCCACCGTGCGGTCGTTGTCCACGCGGCCGTCGGCGTCGAGCACGCCGCAGTGGCCGTGGTCGGTGAACTCATCCAGGCAGACGTCGCTCATGACCACCAGCTCGTCGCCGACCTCGGCGCGGACGTCGCGGATGGCCTTGTTGAGCACGCCCTCGGGGTCGAGGCTCGCGGTGCCCTCGGCGTCGCGCACCGCCGGCACGCCGAACAGCATGATGCCGCCCACGCCCAGCTCCACGGCCTCGGCGGCCGCGCGCTTGAGGGAATCAGTGGTGTGCTGCACGACGCCGGGCATCGACGTGATCGGGGCCGGCTCGCTGAGGTCTTCCCGGATGAACGCGGGCAGGATCAGCTCGGCCGGCGCCAGGCGGTGCTCGGCGACCAGACGGCGCAGAGCAGGAGTGGTCCGGAGACGGCGGGGACGGTGGTGGAGTTCCATGGGTTCTTCTCCTGAATGTCAGTCGCGCAGCGCCGCGATGACGGCGTCGACGATTCCCTGGGGTGTGGGGGTGGCCGCGACGGCGGCCACGGTGAGGCCGAGGCGCTCCGCCTCGGCGGCGGTGCTCGGCCCGATCGCCACGAAGCGGGCCTGGAGGGCGTCACCGAGACGCTCCACGACGGCCCGTGCGGCACTCGGCGAGGCCGCGACGACGGCGTCGAGCCGCCCGTGCGCGTCGGCCTCCCGGGCGTGCTCCGGGCTGAGCACGGCATAGGAGGAAGCCTTCGGCGCACCGGTCACGCTGCGGCCGAGTTCGATCGTGAGGCGGCGTTCCGGCCGGGCCGGGGCGTCCACCGTGTGGTACGCCGTGACGGTGTCCACGGTGTTCCCCGCGGCCCGGAGCCCTTCCGAAAGCACCGTGCCTGCAATGTCGGCCTGGGGCAGGAGGATCCGGTGACCCTGTCCGGTCCAGAGCGCCAGGAGTCCTTCCGCGGACTGCTGGTCCTCCGGAGCGAGTGTCACGGCGAGGCCCAGCCGTTCCAGGATGACCCGCGAGGTCGGCCCGATGGTCGCGACCCGGACCGCGGCCTCCGTGAGCGCCTTCCAGCGCTCAGAGCCCGCGTACTGCACGAGCGCCCGGACCGTGGTGATGCTGCTGACCACGAGCCAGTCGTACTCCCCCGCGATCGCGCGGTCCACGGAGTCGACCAGCACGGACGGCTCGTCCACGGCCTCGAAGTCGATGAGGGGCAGCAGCGCCGGGTTGGCGCCGTGCGCCTTCAGGGCTTGGTTCATGGCCTGGGCACGGTCCGGGGAGCGGGTCAGGAGCACGGTGCGGCCGGCGAGCGGCAGACGCTCGGGGTCCAGGCCGAGGCGTTCCCGCTCGGCCTGGATCTCCCGTTCCTCCTGGTCCGTGGACGCCTGAGGGAAGCCCTCGGCGGAGGGCCGCTCAGCCGAGGTCGGCAAAGTCCGCCACCCCGGCGTCGAGGAGTTCCTCGGCCAGTTCGATCCCCAGGAGGGTCGCTCCCACTTCGGTGAAGACGTCCGTCGCCTTGGAACGGCGCTCGTGCCGGGTGCCGTCCGGTGCGCAGACCACGGCCTGCAGGTGCAGGAAGCTGCCCTTGCGGAACGCGTGGGCGCCGACGGGAGCGGCACACCCGGCCTCGAGCCTCGCCAGCAGCGCGCGCTCCGCGGTCACGGCGAGGCGGGAATCGGCGTCGTCGATCGCCGCGAGGGCCTGCGCCAGGACGTCCGGCGCCGCGGCCTGCGAGAGGTCCTGCGGCGCGTCCGCGCTGCGCGTCTCCACGGCCAGGGCGCCCTGCCCGGGGGCGGGAAGCATGACGGACGTCTCGAGGTACTCGCTGATGACGTCCGTCCGGCCCAGGCGCTTCAGCCCGGAGGCCGCGAGCACCACGGCGTCCAGGTCACCCGGGGCGTCCGCGGCATTGCCCGGGAGGCCCGGCACACGGCCCAGACGGGTGTCCACGTTGCCCCGGATGTCCACGATCTCCAGGTCAGGACGGGTCAGCAGGAGCTGGGCCGCCCGGCGCGGGGAACCCGTGCCGACCCTCGAACCGATGGGCAGGGTCTCCAGCGTGAGGCCGTCCCGCGCGCAGAGCGCGTCACGGACGTCCTCACGCGCCGGGACCGCCGCGATCGTCAGACCGGGGACGGCCGCCGTCGGGAGGTCCTTGAGCGAGTGGACGGCCACATCGCAGCGCTCCACCAGCAGCGCGTCGCGCAGCGCGACGGCGAACACCCCGGTGCCGCCCATCTGGGACAGCGGGCCGGTGAGGACGTCGCCGTCGGTCTTGATGCGGATCAGTTCCGTCTCAAAACCGCCGACAGCGGCCAGCTGATCTGCGGTGTGCTGGGACTGTGTGACAGCCAACTGGCTCCCACGCGTTCCGATGCGGACGCCCATGCTCTTCTCTTCCTCCCTGTCCCGGTTCCCCGGGGTGATGCGGCCTAGGCCGGGTATGCGTCGTGCGTGGTGCCGAGACTGACACCGGCTTCGGCGATCACCGGCTTGGCGCCGCGGAAGTTCTCGCAGCAGCCGGGACGGCAGATGTCGTACCAGGCGCCGAGGTCCGTGACGTGCGGGCGGGCGGCGATGTTCTGGGCCACCGTCCGCTCGCTGATCAGGTCCACGAGGCCTGCCACGAAGGTGCCGTGCGTGCCGGGGGTGGGCACGCGGACGGCCTCGACGCCGAGTTCCTTGCAGGTCTCCAGCGCCTCGGTGTCCAGATCCCAGGCGACCTCCATGTGGTCGCTCACGAAGCCGAGCGGCACGATCACGGCGCCCTTGACGCCCTGCGGAGCGATCTCCTCCAGGTGGTCGTTGATGTCCGGCTCGAGCCACGGCACATGCGGGGCGCCGGAGCGGGACTGGTAGACCAGATCCCAGGCGACCTCGGGAGCCACGACGGCCATGATGGCGCGCGCGGCGGCCAGGTGCTGAGCCACGTAGGCCGAGCCGCCCTCGAAATCGCGGGGCTCGTCCTCGCTGCGGCCCGCGGCCTCGGCGTCACGGGTGGGGATGGAGTGCGTGGCGAACAGGACGCGGATCTCCGAGTCCCGGGAGCCGTCCTCGGCTTCCAGCGCCACGCGGATCTTCTGCAGGCCTTCGAGCGTGCCCTCGACGAACGGGAGGATGAAGCCCGGGTGGTCGAAGTACTGACGGACCTTGTCCACCTGCAGCTTGCCGTCCAGGCCGGTCTCGGTGAGCGCGAGGCCGATGTCCTCGCGGTACTGGCGGCAGCTGGAGTAGCAGGAGTACGCGCTCGTGGTGATCATGAGGACGCGGCGGTGGCCGTCGTCGTACATCTGCTGGAGCGTCTGCGGGATGTAGGGGTCCCAGTTACGGTTGCCCCAGTAGAGCGGCAGGTCGAGGCCACGGGTGGAGAGCTCGGACTCGATGGCCGCCTTCAGCTCACGGTTCTGCTGGTTGATGGGGCTGATGCCGCCGAACGCGCGGTAGTGGTGGCTCACCTCTTCGAGGCGCTCGTCCGGGATGCCGCGGCCACGGGTGACGTTGCGCAGGAAGGGGATCACGTCGTCCTGGCCCTCGGGCCCGCCGAAGGAGGCGAGAAGGACGGCGTCGTACTCGGCCGGGGCCATGCGGCCGCGGTCAGTGACGGGGTTCGGTTCGGTGCTGATGTGCAGCGCCTCGAGGGCGGCGTCGACTGGGGTGCTCATGCAAGGACCTCGGCAATCTGGGCCGCCGGGATGCGACGACCGGTGTAGAACGGGATTTCTTCGCGGACGTGGTTACGGGCCTCGCTGTGACGCAGGTGACGCATCAGGTCCACCAGGTCCACCAGCTCCGGCGCTTCCAGGGCCAGGATCCACTCCCAGTCACCCAGCGCGAAGGACGCCACGGTGTTGGACTGGACCTGCGGGAACTCGCGGCCGAGCAGGCCGTGCTCACGGAGCATCTGGCCGCGTTCCTCCGCGGGGAGGATGTACCACTCGTAGGAGCGGACGAACGGGTAGACGCACAGCCACTCCTCGGCGGGGACGCCGCGGGAGAAGGCCGGCGTGTGGCTCTTGGCGAACTCGGCGTCGCGGTGCACGCCCATGGCGGAGAACGCCAGCTCGGTGCCGGCGAACAGCTCGGTGCGGCGGATCCGGCGCAGCGCGGCCTGGAGTTCCTCCGGCTTGGCGCCGTGCAGCCAGAGCATGACGTCGGCCTCGGCGCGCATGCCGGAGACGTCGTAGGCGCCGCGGAGGGTCACCTGATGGTCGGAGAGCGACTCGATGAGGGTCTCGAAGTCGGCCACCGCGCCCTCGGCCCGCTCCACGGCGCCGGTGCGCTTGAAGACGGCCCAGAGGGTGAAGAACTCGTTGCCGCCGCCCTGGGGCTCCGGCGCCCCGGCGTGGTGTCCTGCTGCTGCGTGGCTCATGCTGCTGTGTCCTCCTGCATCGGAAGTGATCGGATGTCCGTCTCCGCTGTGTACTTCGGTACTTCTTTTGACTTCTACGATATGTAGAATTCTAGGCCCGTGAGGGCCCCTGCCTGGAACCGGTCGCGGTTCCAGGGAAAATCTTGAGCGTGTCCGCCACCACGGCGGCGAGGCCGGTTCCCGCAAGCCATGCTCCCACGACGTCGAGTCCCGGCTCCGCGGCGCACAGATCCCGGACGGCCACGACACGCTGCCGGTGCCCGACCGCCGCGAACGGCAGCGCTCCGGACCAGCGGATCACGTCGTGGTCCAGCACATCCTCCGCGGCGAGGGGCACGCCCAGCAGCTCGGACGCATCGGCCAGGGCCGCCTGGAAGAGCTCCTCGTCGCTCTCGGGGGTGCCGTCCGCGGGGCCGGGCCGCTGACCCGGGTCACCGTCCTGGCGGCCGTAACTGAGGCGGAGCACGTGCACGCCCGGCCCGGCGGTCTCGGCCAGCCAGGGCCACTTCGCCGTCGCGTGGGTGAGGGCCTTCGCCTGCACGCCCTGTGTCTGGGGCGCCACGAGGATGCCGGTGCCGCGCGGACGGGCATCCAGCTCGGGCTGGTCGACCACGAGGGTCACGAGCTTGATCTGTGCCCCCGGCTCGGGGCGGTGCGCTGCGAGAGCGGGCACCTGGGAGGCGAGCAGCTCGACGGCGGCGGGGCCGTCCAGCGCCACGACCAGGTGCTCGGCGCGCAGGGTCTCCACTGCGCCGTCGCGCTCGACGGGGATGAACCAAAGGCCCTCGGCGTCCCGACTGACGGGCCGCGCCACGGCAGAGGTGAGCACGCGGGCGCCGCCCTCCCGGACGCGCGCTTCCAGCGCCTCCACGAGCCGGTGCATGCCGCCACGGACACCCGCGACGGCGGACCCCGCACGGCGCGGGCTTCCAGACCGGTCCGTGTCCCCGGCGATCGCCCGGGCGGACTGCCGCTGCGCGAGGACGGCCGCGCCGAGCGAGCCATGTTCCCTCATCCGCTTCCGCAGGCCGGGAGCCACCATGTCCACATCGAGCAGACCCGGATCGGCGGCGTGGACTCCGCCCACCACCGGCTCGACCAGGCGTTTCAGCACGCGCCGGCCCTGCCGCAGCCTGACCAGCCGGGCCACGCTGCTGACGTCCGCGCCCGCGCCGAGGTTTCCGGGCAGCACCCGGTCGAGGCTCGCCCGCAGCGATCCGGCCCAGCCGAGCGTGCGGCGGACCTCCTCGTCCCACGGATCGGCAGGGATGCCGAGGACACCGGTCTTCGGGAGTTCGCGCGGTCCTTGCGGAAGCCTCACCCACGCACCCGACGGATGCGGCGCGACCACGTCCCGATCGAGTCCCAGGTCCGTCAGCAGAGCAGGGATGGCGTCGCCGCGCGTCGCGAAGGACTCCGCGCCCGAGTCGAGCGTCAGCCCGCCCACGGTGTGCGAACCCACCGCACCGCCCAGCACGGGCCGCGCCTCCACGAGTGTGACGGCCACGCCGTCGGCGCTCAGCCGGTACGCGGCCAGCAACCCCGACACTCCCCCGCCGACGACGACGGCGCGCCGCACCCCGGTGGGCACGGTCGCCGGAGCCGGGCCGCGGCCCTGCTGTGGCTGGGTGTGCTGGGGCATGGCGGGCTCAGTACCCGATCGAGTGGATGAGCTCGACCACGCGGGTGAGCACTGCGGGATCCGTCTCCGGAGGAACGCCGTGGCCGAGGTTGACCACGTGGCCCGGTGCGGAGGCGCCTGCCGCGATGACCTCGCGGACGTGGGCTTCCAGGACCTCCCACGGCGCGGGCAGCAAGGCGGGGTCGATGTTGCCCTGCAGCGGGACCGCGCCACCGAGTCGGCGGTTGGCCTCGTCGAGGGGCAGACGGTAGTCGACACCCATGACGTCCACGCCGACCCGGTGCATGGCGGGCAGCAGCTCGGACGTTCCGGTGCCGAAGTGGATCAGCGGGGCGCCGAGGCCGCGGACCGCGTCCAGGGCGCGGGCGGAGGCGGGGGCGACGTAGCGCTCGTAATCGGCCAGGCCGAGGGAGCCGGCCCAGGAGTCGAACAGCTGCGCGGCCGAGGCGCCGGCTTCAAGCTGCGCCTGGAGGAAGAGACCCGAGGCGTCGGCGGCCCAGTCGGCCAGGGCCTTCCAGGTCTCGGGGTCCGCGTGCATCATCGTCCGCGGGCCGAGGTGGTCGCGCGACGGGCGGCCTTCCACCATGTAGGCGGCCAGGGTGAACGGAGCGCCCGCGAAACCGATGAGCGGGGTGCTGCCCAGTTCCTCGACGGTGAGGCGGACGGCCTGGCGGATGGGCTCGAGGGCCTCCCAGGTGAGCTTGGGCAGAGCGGCGACGTCCGCCGCGGTGCGCACCGGGTTCTCGAGGACCGGGCCGACACCGGGGACGATGTCCACCCCCACGCCCGCGAGCTTGAGGGGGATGACGATATCGGAGAAGAAGATACCGGCATCGACGTCGTGGCGGCGCACGGGCTGCAGCGTGATCTCGGCGGCGAGTTCAGGCTTGAGGCAGGAGTCCAGCATGGAGATCCCCTGGCGGGCCTCACGGTATTCGGGCAGCGAGCGGCCGGCCTGGCGCATGAACCACACGGGCCGGCGGGTGGGCTTGCCCCCGCGGTATGCGGTGATCAGCGGGGAATCCGACGTGGCGCCGGTGACCAGCGGGTGGGCAGCCGGGAGGGCCTGGAGCATGGAAGGCATATCTTGATTGTGCCCACCTTCGAGGCCGCAACTTGACGACACTTCGTCACTGACACAGTGTCAGTGATTTCCGCGCCATTGCTGGGATCCGCGGATTCACGGCCGGTTTTTCTACAAAGGTGCGAAGAGCATAAGATGGTGCCACTGTGGTGCTCTTTTCACTCACGGCGACCCACGCCGATCTGAACCTTGAAACCGTTGCTCGGCTGAGCAAGGGCGCTTCCGCCGTCGCCTCGCGGAGCGCCATGTCGCCGCCCCTCCCCGCCCGCTCCGGTGACGCCGCCGAGGACCTCGCACTGAACGGCTCCGTGGTGCTCGCGACGTGCAACCGCTTCGAGATCTACGCCGAAGCCGCCACCGAACGCGGCCTGGAAGCCGCGCGTGACGAACTTCTCAAGAACATCACCACGCAGAGCGGCCTGGACGTGGACACCGTTTCCCAGGCCCTGACGCTCCGCCGCGGCCCCGAAGTGGCCCGCCATCTCTTCTCGGTCGGCGCCGGACTCGACTCCGCCGTCGTCGGCGAAAGGGAGATCGCCGGCCAGGTGCGCCGCGCCCTCATCACCGCCCAGGATTCCGGCACCGCCAGCCCCGGTCTGGTGCGCCTCTTCCAGGCCGCCAGCCGCACGGCGAAGGAGGTCGGCACCCGCACCGCGCTGGGCAGCCGCGGCCTCTCGATCGTCTCCGTGGCGCTCGAACTGGCCACCGAGCTGTCCGTGGACCGCGACTGGAAGAACACCAGCGTGGTCCTCTTCGGCACCGGCGCCTACGCCGGAGCCACCATGGCCCTGCTGCGGGAACGCGGCTGCACCCAGGTCAGCGTCTTCTCCGGCTCCGGCCGGGCGGGCGAGTTCGTGGCGGCCCGTGGCGGCACCGCGCTCGACGCGGACAATCTGTCCGCCGCGATCGCCGAGGCCGACGTCCTGATCGGCTGCAGCGGTTCGGACCGCAGGGTGTCCGCCGAGGAGCTCGCCGAGGTCCGCGGCCCGGAGCCCAAGCCGTTGATCGTGATCGACCTGGCGCTCAGCCGCGACTTCGACCCCGCCGTCGATGAGCTCGACGGCGTGGAGCTCCTCACGCTGGAATCCGTGCGGCTCGCCGCACCCGAGGAAGCCGCCGAGTCCCTGGCCGAGGCCACCCGGATCGTGGATTCCGCAGCTCAGGAGTTCGAAGCGGAGCGTCGCTCCCGCAGCGTGGACTCCGCCATCGTGGCGCTGCGCCGCCACACCATGTCCGTGCTCGACTCCGAGATGGAACGTGTCCGGGCACGGCACGGCTGCACCGCCGCCGCGGAAGAGGTGGAGTTCGCCCTGCGCCGCATGGTCAAGCAGCTCCTGCACACCCCGATGGTCCGCGGCCGCGAACTCGCCGCCGCCGGTCTGCAGGAACAGTACGTGAACGCCATCGAGGCGCTCTACGGGATCGACGTCGCTGAGCCGCAGCCCGCAGCGACGGAGGCCGGCTGCCCGGCGCATGAGGCGCCCCGGCAGGACCTGGCCGCCCATGAGGACACCGCCCAGGACCTCAGCGCCTGAGACCTCGGTGGCTGAAACCTCGATGCCTGGGTCCCGGGCGTCCGGGCGCTGAGGCTCTCGCCTCTCAGTAGACCGGCTTGCCCGGCTCCACGTCCCGCACCCACGCCAGCACGCCCCCGTCGAGGTGGCTGACCTTCGTGTACCCCTCACGGCGCGCGGCGGCCAGCACGTTCGCGGAACGGCTGCCCGCCTTGCAGTGGAACACGATCTCCGTGTCCCGCGGCAGTTCGTCCCAGGCGTCGCCGGCCAGGATCCGGCCCTGTGGGATGAGGACCGAGCCGGGGATCGCCACGATGTCCCGCTCGCCCGTCTCCCGCACGTCCACGAGCAGGAAGTCCCGCGTGCCCGCGTCCCGCTGCCCCAGCATCGTGGCCAGGCGCCGCGCGTCGATCACTCCGTCCTCACCGGCGGCCTCCGACGACGACGGCGCCTCCTCCGCGGGCGCCGTGCCGCAGAACGCGGCGTAGTCGCTCAGCTCGGTGATGGGCTGCGCCTCTGGATCCTTGAGCACGGTGATCTCGCGCCAGGACCCGCCCAGGGCATCGAACAGCGCGACACGGCCCAGCAGCGACCGGCCCACCCCCGTCACCAGCTTGATGGCCTCACTCACCATGAGGGAGCCCACCGCGGCGCACAGCATGCCGAACACTCCGCCTTCACCACAGCTCGGGACGCTGCCGGCGGGCGGCGCCTCCGGGTAGAGATCCCGGTAGGTGGGGCCGCGCTCCTCCCAGAACACGCTCACCTGCCCGTCGAACCGGAAGATCGAGCCCCACACGTACGGCTTGCCCGCGATCGCCGCGGCGTCGTTGACGAGGTACCGGGTCTCGAAGTTGTCGGCTCCGTCCAGGATCAGGTCGTACTGACGGAAGAGCTCGACGGCGTTGGACGAGTCCAGACGGACGCGGTGCTGGACCACGGTCACCAGCGGGTTCAGCTCGGCGATGGCCAGCGCGGCCGATTCGGTCTTCGGCAGCCCCACACGATCGACCGTGTGCATCACCTGCCGCTGGAGATTGCTCAGCTCCACGACGTCGTCGTCCACCACGCCCAGGGTGCCCACCCCCGCGGCCGCGAGGTAGAGCAGGGCCGGCGAGCCCAGCCCGCCGGCGCCGATCACCAGGACGCGCGCATTCTTCAGCCGGCGCTGGCCCTCGGAGCCGATCTCCGGGATGATCACGTGGCGCGAGTAGCGCTCGAGCTCTTCGCGGGTCAGATCCGCCGCGGGTTCGACCAGGGGCGGCAGGGCGGTGCGGGAAGTCAGGGAGGACATGTCTTCAATGTATGCCCACCGCCTCACACGCGTCATATTACCTATGGGTAAACTGGCCTTCACGCCGGACGCACAGGGATGGCGCTGGAAGTAAAGGATGGAATGTGACGGTGAGCGAAGCACGGCCGGGCGCTCGTACCGCGCGTCTTCCCCGGGACGAACGGCGGGCACAGCTGCTCCAGGCGGCCCAGGAGGTGTTCGTCGCGAACGGCTATCACGGCGCCGCGATGGACGAGATCGCCGAGACGGCCCGGGTCAGCAAGCCGGTCCTCTACCAGCACTTCCCCTCCAAACGGGAACTCTTCCTCGCCCTCCTGGAAAGCCATCTGGCGGTGCTGACGGACATGCTCCTGACGGCCATCGACTCCACCACGGACAACAAGCTCCGCGTCCAGGCCGTCATGCGGGCCTACTTCGAGTTCATGGCCGGCGACGATCAGGCGCACCGCCTGGTCTTCGAGTCCGGTCTGACCAATGACGAGGAGGTCAGCGACCGTCTGGAGACGTTCAACCGGACCTTCGCCGACGCCGTGGCCCGGGTGATCGCCGAAGACACGAAGCTCCCGCTCCTGGAAGCGCAGCTCCTCGGACGCGGCCTGGCCGGCATGGCCCAGGTCAGTGCGCGGTACTGGCTCGAGACGGACGGGAAGCTCGACCTCGACGTCGCCAGCGACCTCATCTACCGCCTCGCCTGGCGCGGTATCAGCCGTTTCCCGAAGGAGACCTGAGCGCGCGTCTCCGCTCCGCCGGCCCGGTGTTCGCTCCCAGCGTGCCCGATCGGGCCTTCTCCCCCGGCCCGCCATATTAGGCTTGGAACAGCTGTTGAAGCCTGCGGTGCGCCGTGTTCGTCCGTGGCCCGCACGAAACTGCCAGGAGGCAATTGTGGAAGTAAAGATCGGCATCCAGAACGTCGCTCGCGAAGTCGTGTTCGAGTCCTCCGAGGAAGCGGAGGCCATCGCCACCGCCGTCTCCGAGGCGCTGGCCTCCGGCGGGCAGCTCTCCCTCACCGACGACAAGGGCCGTCGCGTGATCATCCCCGCCGCGGTCCTCGGCTATGTCGAGATGGGCCCGGAGGAGCAGCGCCGCGTCGGTTTCGGCGCTCTGTAGGCAGTCATGCTGTCCCTGATCATCCCGGTCCTGCTCGTGGCAGCCGTCGGCGCGCTCGCCTGGGCCGTCAACCGGCAGCGCGCCACGGTGGGCGCCACGCTCCCTGCCGGGGCGGGCGTGCTGGTCACTGCACTCAGCTGGATCGTCTTCATCGCGTTCGGGCTGGGCTACCTGCCCGGCTGGACCTGGCTGCCGTGGATCGGGCCGCTGGTCCTGGGCATCGCGGCGTCGTTCGCCGTGTCCTGGATCCTCAGCTCCCGGCGGTCCGCCGAGGACGCCAAGGCGCTGACGGAGATCCTGAAAGTCTGAGATCTTCAGGCCCGACGCCGAGGGGCGCCTCCCGTACCGTTCAGGTCCGGGAGGCGCCCCTCCGTCGTTGTCGCCTCGCGCTCAGGGCTCGCTGTGCGCCGCGATCCGCGCCGAATCCCCCGCCTCTGAGCCCCGGCCCCGGAATCCAGCCCCTGCACTCTGGGCGCCAGAGGAACGTCCCAGAGGGACCCCCGTGGCTCAGAGGAACTCGGCCCGGCCCTCCATGCTGGAGGAGGCCAGTGCGTGCTCGCGGCGGGGGATGCGGCCGGCGAGCCGGGCCAGGCGGCCGGCCGTCACGGCGTGCCGGAACGCGGTGGCCATGCGGACCGGGTCCTGCGCGCGGGTGACCGCCGTGGCCAGGAGCACCGCGTCACAGCCGAGCTCCATGGCAAGTGCGGCATCGGACGCGGTGCCGATGCCGGCGTCGAGCACGACGGGAACGGATGCCCGCGAGACGATCACTTCGATGTTGTGCGGGTTGAGGATGCCCAGCCCGGTGCCGATCGGAGCGCCCAACGGCATCACGGCCGTGGCGCCGAGCTGTTCCAGGCGGAGGGCCAGGACGGGGTCGTCGTTCGTGTAGGCGAAGACCTTGAATCCCCGGGACACCAGCTGTTCGGTGGCGTCCACGAGCTCGACGGCATCCGGGAGCAGCGTGTGCTCATCGGCGATGACCTCAAGCTTCACCCAGTCCGTCTCCAGGGCCTCGCGCGCCAGTTCGGCGGTGAGCACGGCGTCGCGCGCCGTGAAACACCCTGCCGTGTTCGGCAGGACGCGGATGCCCTGATCCACGAGCAACTGGAAGAGGGAGCCGCTCTGGGCAGGGCTGTACCTCCGCATGGCGACGGTGGTGAGTTCCGTCCCGGAGGCGACGAGCGCGGCGCCCAGCCCGTCGAGGCTCGGCGCCCCTCCCGTCCCCATGATGAGCCGGGACCCCAGCTCCACTCCGTCCACCACCAGAGGATCGACCCCCTGGTCCTGCAGGATCTCCGTCATGTCAGCCTCCCTGCACCGCGGTCACGAGTTCCAGTTCATCGCCGTCTTCCAGCGCGGTCCCGGACCACAGGCTCCGCGGGATCACGGTGGCGTTCCGGGCCACGGCCATCCCGACGCGGCGGCCGTCCGCCGCCCGTCCGTCCGGCAGGATCTCCCGTCCGGTCACCTGGGAGACCAGGACCGCCACGGTGGCGTCCTCCCCCACGGCGCGCCGTTCGCCGTTCACGGTGATGTTCATGCGTGCGCCTCCACTGTGTGTTCGTTCAGAAGTCCCGGGCTGAACCGGTCGGGCCGGAAGGCCGCCCAGCGCCCGTCGTCATGTCCGTCGAGCAGGTCCAGGACCGCCCGGGCCGCCACCGGCGTCAGCAGGACGCCGTGGCGGAAGAATCCGGTGGCGATGACCAGTCCGGCCACCTCGCCGCCGCCTGCCGCCGCAACCCGCCCGAGCAGGGGCGCGTTGTCCGGTGTCCCGGGCCTCGCCCGGGCCGTGATCTCCTCGAGTTCGAGTTCCGCCACGGCAGGGACCAGCTGCTGAGCATCCCGCAGGAGTTGATGCACCCCGCCCGCGGACACTCCTGCCTGCCCGTCCTCGCGCTGGGTCGCTCCGATGACCACCGTGCCGTCCTCGCGGGGCACCAGGTAGACGGGGATTCCGCGGACCGAGCCGCGGACCGTCGCGGACAGGAAAGGCCGCAGTCGTTCCGGGACCCGCAGGCGCAGGATGTCCCCGTGCACCGGCCGGATCGGCAGGTCGAGTCCCTCGGGCAGCCCTCGCAGCTCGGGCGAGGCCAGTCCGTTGGCCACGACGACCTCACCCGCGGACACGACACCGCCCGAGGCGAGCAGGACCCCCGTCACCCGGTCCGCGGAGGAGCCGCCGTCGTCGTCGTCCGCCGCCCATTGCAGACCGTCCGCGCGCTCGGCCAGCACCGTCCCGCCGCCGCGGCGGAAGGCCTCCAGCATCGCGGCGTGCAGCATCCGCGGATCCACCTGGTGGTCGCCCGGGGTGAGGAATGCACCGGACAGCTGCGGCGAGAGCAGGGGCTCCATCCGCCGCGCCTCCCGCAGCGAGACCGCCTGGACCTCGAGGCCGTGTGCCTGCTGCGCCGCTTGCAGGTCGGCGAGCGCGGCCCGGTCGGCCGCGTCGAAGCCCACCACGAGCGTCGGCGTCGTCCGATGGCCGCCGGCGGGTCCGAACGGGGCGGCGAATTCCTCCCAGAGCTCCGCCGACTCCAAGGTCAGGGCGAGGAGGTCTTCCTCCTGATAGTGGTACTCGCTCACCGGGGCCAGCATGCCGGCGGCGGCGAAGGTCGCGCCCTGTGCGGGGGCGGGATCGATGAGGGTCACGCGGCGGCCGGAGCGCAGCAGCGTCCAGGCGATGCCCAGGCCCACGATGCCCGCGCCGATCACGGCGACGTCCACCGGCTCCTGCTCCATGCTCCTCGTCCTTCCCTCCGCCGGTACTAACCGGATCAGGTGTGGCGGTCGGCGCTCAAGCCCTCTCAGCCGGCGAATGTGACCATCCGCTCCGGCTCCCGCAGTACCGGACCAGTCTAGAGGAACTAGGCTGAAGCCCATGGGTAATCGAGCAATTGCGACACCTTCCCTCGCCGCGGCACGGCTGTACGTCTGCACGGATTCGCGGGCGGACCGAGGCGACTTCGCGGACTTCGTGGACGCCGCGTATTCCGGCGGGGTGGATATCATCCAGCTGCGGGACAAGACGATCGAAGCGGCCGAGGAACTGGAACTCCTCACGGTGCTCCGCGACGCTGCGGAGCGGCACGGGAAGCTCTGGGCCGTGAATGACCGCGCCGACATCGCGCGCCTGTCCGGCAGCCCGGTGCTGCACCTCGGCCAGAAGGACCTGCCACTCCCCGCCGCGCGTTCCCTGCTGACCGACGACGTCGTGCTGGGCCTCTCGAGCCATGCGCCGGAGCAGGTGGACGCAGCCCTCGCTGCCGCGGCCCGCGGTGAGACCGACTACTTCTGCGTGGGACCGCTCTGGGCCACGCCGACCAAGCCCGGACGCGCCGGGGTGGGTCTCGATCTGGTCCGGTACGCGGACTCGACCGGGACCTCGGTCCCCTGGTTCGCCATCGGCGGCATCGACCACCGGAACGTGGCCCAGGTGGTCGAGGCCGGCGCGCGCCGCGTGGTCGTGGTCCGCGCCGTCACTGAGGCGTCGGATCCCGCGGACGCCGCCCGGCGCCTGCTGGCGGAGCTCCCCGACGCCTGACTCTTCTTAAACTGCGACAGCCCCGGCCACCTTCTCGCGAAGGGGCCGGGGCTGTCGGCGTTGGAGCAGAACCTACTGGATCTCGTACTTCATGCCCTCCGGCTTGCTGGGCATGGCGCACAGCACGATGAGGATGATGCCACCCACGTACGGGATGAGCGACAGGAAGAACATCGGGCCGGGGAAGCCCGCGTCATGCAGACGGCGCCACGCGACGGCGATGAACGGCACCAGAAGCGCCAGGCTGATGATGCCGCCGATGATCATAAGGATCATGCCGAACACCATGCCACCGGTGAAGGTGACGTCCGAGGCAGAGCTGCTGTAGCCGGAATCGTAGACAGCAGTCTGGCTGAGAAGCCCGCCCGCGAACAGCGCGTAGCCGAGGATCGCCGGGATCGCCGCGACGACCGCCTGGAAGAGGTACCACCACCAGAACTCACTGCGGCTGGCACGGCCCTTGAAGTTCGCGTAGTTGGCGAAGCCCATCTTGATGGCCTGCGTGAACCCGACGCTCGGGCGCGGAACGTAGGGCGGGTAGAGGCCACCGCTGTATGCGGGCTGGCCGTACGGGCTGGCGGGCTGCTGCTGGTAGCCCTGCTGACCGTACGACTGCTGCTGGCCGTACTGAGGAGCCTGAGGCGCCTGGGGTGCTCCGTACGGAGGAGCCTGCGGAGGCTGCTGGCCGTACTGGGGAGCCTGCGGCGGCTGCTGCGGCTGGCCGCCGTTGTTGTTGTTCTGCCAATCGGGTTGCTGCGTCATGGTCCTGTCTTTCCCTCAACTGGGTGCGCTTGATGCTTCTTTACCGTACAGTGTCCACCACTTCCGCCCTTCGCTCAATGGGGAAAACTCCCCATTGAACAGGCTTAATATCCGTACTTCATCCCTTCGGGGCTGCTCTCCATGGCCAGGAGCGCCAGGATGATCACCGAACCGAACGGCGCGAGGCTCAGCAGGATGAACCAGCCGCTGTAGCCGGCATCATGCAGGCGGCGCACCCGCAGGGCCAGCCCGGGGATGAGCAACGCGAGCGCCACGACGACGAAAAGGACGCCCAACACGATTCCGGCCACGAGTGGAGCGCTCCAGATGAAGTCGACATCCCGGCTGCGGTACCCGGTCCGCGAGTAGTCCGACAACGCCCCGCCCAGCGACGTCATGAAGCCGACGAACAGGAAGAAGTACGCCACGTAGCCGAGGATCCCGAGGACCAGGTACTCGAAGACGAACCACCACCAGAATTCGGAGTTGACGGCCCGGCCGTTGAAGGTGGCGTAGTTCCGGAAGCCGGACTTGATGGCGTCCACGAACCCCACCTTAGGGCGGATCACGAAGGGAGCGGGCTGGCCCCAGCCCGGCGCCTGCCATGCCGGAGGCTGCCAAGCGGGGCCGGCCTGGGGGTATGCCGGCGGGTGAGGCTGCGGATACGGCTGCGCGCCGGGCTGGGATGGGAAGTCGCCGGAGTGGTTCGGAGGCTGGCTCATGATCACGCTTTCGCTGGAGGTGTCCTGTTCTCCCGCCAGTCTCGCCCACCATCCGTGTCAGGGAAAGTAACGGCCGCCACGGACAAACTCCGTGGCGGCCGTTCCAGGCTCAGTTCAGATTGTCGACGACGGCGTCAGACGCGGACGTCGAAACGCGCGCCTTCCGGCTTGGGCGCCTGAGCCCACAGGAACAGGAGCACCAGGTTGCCGATCGGGACCAGGTAGAGGAAGAGGAACCAGGCGCTGAAGTTGGCGTCGTGCAGGCGCCGGGCCCCGACAGCGATGGTCGGCACGAGGACCGCCAGCGAGAACAGCCCCGCGATGCCCCAGAAGATGAACCCGATGATCATCAGGGCATTGGTGTTCACCTGGGCCTGGCCGGTGCCCGGGATCTCCGTGTAGTCACCGTCGGCGACCGCCTGCGACAGGCCGGTGCCGAAGAAGATCGCCGCAAGGGTGCTGAGGACCGCCGCGATCACGGCCACGAAGACGAACCACCACCAGAATTCCGGACGGCCCGCACGCCCGGTGAACGTGGCGTACTTCCGGAACACGGTCTTGATGGCGGCCATGAAGCCGAGGTTCGTTCCCGGATCGAGGGGGCCGGGCAGCGCGGCGGACTGACCGCCGTAGACCGGCTGCTGCTGATTGCCATACTGCGGCTGAGCATACGATCCGCCGGCCTGTCCGTACTGCTGAGGCGCGGCCTGGCCCGGCTGCTGGTACTGGCCCTGCTGCTGCGCGTACCCCTGCTGGGGGGACTGCTGATACTGCTGCGGGTACCCCTGCTGCTGAGTGGGCTGGCCCTGCCCGTACTGCTGTTGGTTGTACTGCTGGCCGTACTGCTGCTGGTTGTACTGCTGGGGCTGGTTGTACTGCTGAGGCTGACCGTACTGCTGCTGGTACGGACTCTGAGCCTGCTGCTGCCCGTACTGCTGGGGCTGTCCGTACTGCTGCTGGGCCTGGTTCCAGTTCTGCTGACCAGACTGCTGCCCCTGCTGGGTCGGCTGCTGGGTCGGCGCACCCTGCGGGGGCTGCGGGGGACCGGCGGCTGCTGGGGATTCGGCTGATGGGACTCGGGCTGATTCGTCATGGCTTGCCCTGCTCCTGACTGGCCACTGACGGCCGTGACACGCGGTGATGATTTTGCAGTCAGTATGCCAGAAGCGGGACTCGGCGGGATGTCGGAGAAGCCGGGAGACCGCCCGGGGGCTAGCCTGTGAGCGTGACGAACACATGGATCCCCAGTGGCGCCCAGGGCGTTCAGGACGGTCTCGCCGAGGCGCTCACCGCACTGCGCGAAGAACTCGAAGTCCCCCGGGCCTTCCCGCCTGACGTCCTCGACGAGACCGAGCGCGTCATCCGCACCCGGGAACTGCCGTCCTGGGACCGCACCGATCTGGACCTCGTGACCATCGATCCGGCGTCCTCCACGGACCTGGATCAGGCCGTGTTCATAGAACGTCACGGCGACGGATACACCGTCTACTACGCCATCGCGGACGTGCCCTCCTTCGTCACACCCGGCGGGGCGCTGGATGCCGAATGCCGGCGTCGAGGGCTCACCCTGTACGCGCCGGACGGCCGCATCCCCCTGCACCCTGAAGCGATATCCGAGGACGCGGGCAGCCTGCTGCCCGACGTCGACCGGGGCGCCTTCCTCTGGGAGTTCACGCTCGACTCCACCGCCGCCGTCGTGAACGCCACGGTCCGCCGGGCCCGCGTCCGATCGCGCGCCAAGCTGAGCTACCAGGGTGTTCAGGAGGCCATCGACGACGGGACCGCCAGCGAGTGCCTGCGCCTCCTCAAGGAGGTGGGGCTGAAACGGATCGAGCTCGAACGCCTCCGGGGCGGCGCCTCCCTGAAACTCCCGGCGCAGGTGGTCGAACAGGACCCCGAGACCGGGGCCTACCGCCTCATCACCGAAGTCCCGCTCCCGGTGGAGGACTGGAACGCGCAGATCTCCCTCATGACCGGGATGGCCGCCGCGGACCTGATGGTGCGCGGCTCCGTAGGCATCCTGCGGACCATGCCGGCTCCGGACGCGCGGTCCCTCGAGACCTTCGAACGCCAGACTGCCGCTCTCGGCAAGCCCTGGAGCGCCGACGGCCCAGGTGGCATGAGCTACGGCCAATACCTCAGGACACTCGACCCCGCCCAGCCGAAAGACCTCGCGATCATCCACGCGGCGGCCGCCCTCTTCCGCGGGGCGGGCTACGTGGCCTTCGACGGCGAGGTCCCTGCCGACACCGTCCAGGCCGCCATCGCAGCCCCGTACTCCCATGCGACCGCGCCGCTGCGACGGCTCGTCGACCGGTGGGTGCTCGTGGTGTGCGAGGCGCTCAGCCAGGGCACCGAGGTCCCCGCGTGGGCGAGAGAGAGCCTGCCCCAGGTGCCGGACCTCATGAAGGCCGCCGAGCAGCGCTCGTCCCGTCTGGACCGTGCCGCGATCGACACCGTCGAGGCCGCCGTCATGCTGCCCCGGCTCGGGGAGGTCTTCGACGCCGTGGTCATCTCGACCGGCAACGGCAAGAACGCCACCGCCCCGGTCGCCACCGTCCAGTTGCTCGATCCCGCCGTGTCGGCGCGGTGCACCGGCGCCATGGAACCCGGGACGCGGGTGAAGGTGCGCCTGGACGCCGCCGACGTCCAGCGCCGTACGGTCACGTTCAGTCTGGCCGGGGAGGCGCCTTCGGGGTCAGCCCAGGGAGGAAATCCAGGGAATCAGCCCTCCATCCCCTAGAATGAGGGGGTAGTCATGGATGCCCGGTCGTTGATTGACCATTGATTTCCCCCGCCCCGCCCGTTCTTCACGGGCCCGGCACCCCTGATGGCCGCCAGTGCGGCCCACGCAGACCGCGATCGGCTTCCACCCGTACTCCGCCTTCTCCGGGACCTTTCCTGGAACGACCGGTGCCGTCGCCAAGGTTGGCAGACGCCCGTCCCGGCGCTGGCGGAGCAATGCCAAGGAGGCACGCGTGAGCGAAACCCACAGTCATGAAGTCCTGGTCGACACCAGCGGCACGGAGAGTGTCGAGCCGGAGGAGACCATCACCACCACGGCGGAACCGCATGCCGAGGTCCAGAAGACCTTCGCGGACTTCGGTGTCCGCACCGAGATCGTCGATTCCCTGGCCCAGGCCGGGATCATCCACCCCTTCCCCATCCAGGCGCTGACACTCCCCGTCGCTCTCGGCGGGCACGACATCATCGGCCAGGCGAAGACCGGCACCGGCAAGACCCTCGGCTTCGGCGTCCCGGCGCTGGAGCGCATCGTGACCAGCGATGACCCGAAGTACTCGAAGCTGCAGGTCCCGGGCGCTCCGCAGGCCCTCGTGATCGTCCCGACCCGCGAGCTCGCGGTGCAGGTCGCGAACGACCTCGCCACCGCCAGCCGGCTGCACCAGGTCCGCATCGCCACCATCTACGGCGGCCGTGCGTACGAGCCGCAGATCGAAGCGCTCCAGAACGGCGTCGACCTGGTGGTCGGCACGCCGGGCCGCCTGATCGACCTCTACAAGCAGCGCCACCTGAACCTCTCCAACATCAAGATCGTGATCCTGGACGAGGCCGACGAGATGCTGGACCTCGGCTTCCTGCCGGACGTCGAGACGCTGATGGCCGCCACCCCGGCCGGCACGCGTCAGACGATGCTCTTCTCCGCCACCATGCCCGGCCCGGTCATCGCCATGGCCCGCCGGTACATGACGCGCCCCACCCACATCCGCGCGGCGGACCCGGACGACGAAGGCCTGACCAAGCGGGACATCCGCCAGCTGGTGTACCGCGCGCACTCGCTCGACAAGATCGAGGTCGTCTCGCGGATCCTGCAGGCCCGTGGCCGTGGCCGCACCGTCATCTTCACCAAGACCAAGCGCACCGCCGCGAAGGTCGCGGAGGAGCTCGTGGACCGCGGATTCGCCGCTGCCGCGCTGCACGGTGACCTGGGCCAGGGCGCCCGCGAACAGGCCCTGCGCGCCTTCCGCAACAACAAGGTGGACGTCCTGGTCGCCACCGATGTCGCCGCCCGCGGCATCGACGTCGACGATGTCACCCACGTCATCAACTACCAGTGCGTCGAGGACGAGAAGATCTACCTCCACCGCGTGGGCCGCACGGGCCGTGCCGGCAACAAGGGCACCGCCGTGACCTTCGTGGACTGGGAGGACATGCCCCGCTGGGCCCTGATCAACAAGGCTCTGGGCCTCGACTTCGCCGAGCCGGTCGAGACCTACTCCTCCTCCGCCCACCTCTACACGGATCTGGACATCCCGGAGGGCACCAAGGGCCGCCTGCCCCGCGACAAGCGCGTCCTGGCCGGCGTGGATGCCGAAGTTCTCGAGGATCTGGGCGAGACCGGAAAGCGCGTGACCAAGCGCCCGTCGTCGTCCTCCCGTGGTGACCGTCAGCGCAGCGGCGAGCGCCGCTCCGAGGGCCGGCGCAGCGAGGGGGCTTCCGGAGACGGCGAGGGCCGCCGTCGTCGGACACGTCAGCCTGCCGCGGAGACCACCGAAGCGCCTGCCGCCGAGAAGAAGAGCGACGACGACTCCCGTCGCCGCCGCCCGCGCAACCGCACCCGCCGCCGCAACGGCGAGGTCGTGGCCCGCGAGGCCGGCGCCCCCGCCCAGGAATCCTGACGGGATCCATGGCCCGGACCGCTGAACAGCTCTGGCAGCCGGACGGCGGGAACCTGGTGGTCCAAGCGGACAACGCCGGGTTCCTGCCGTCCCTGCCGGATGACTCGTTCACGCTCATCTACATCGATCCCCCGTTCAACACGGGTCGCACCCAGCGCCGCCAGCAGACCACCATGGTCCGCAGCGCGGAGGGCGAAGGTGACCGGATCGGCTTCCAGGGGCGCTCGTACCAGACGCTCCGGGGGGACCTGCATCGCTACGACGACGCCTTCGAGGACTACTGGGCGTTCCTTGAGCCCCGCTTGCGTGAGGCATGGCGTCTCCTGGCCCCGGACGGAACGCTGTACCTTCACCTGGACTACCGCGAGGTGCACTACGCCAAGGTGATGCTCGACGCGATCTTCGGGCGCGAGTGCTTCCTCAACGAGATCATCTGGGCCTACGACTACGGCGCCCGCGCCCGTCGCCGCTGGCCCGCCAAGCACGACAACATCCTGGTCTACGTCAAGGACCCGGAGGCGTATCACTTCGACGCGGCCGAGGTGGACCGCGAACCGTACATGGCCCCCGGTCTCGTGACCGAGGAGAAGCGCCAGCGCGGGAAGCTCCCTACGGACGTCTGGTGGCATACCATCGTCTCCCCCACGGGCAAGGAGAAGACGGGCTATCCGACGCAGAAACCGGAAGGGCTCCTGCGCCGCATGGTCATGGCGTCCACCCGGCCTGGCGATTGGTGCCTGGACTTCTTCGCGGGCTCCGGAACCCTCGGCGCGGTGGCCGCGAAGACCGGTCGCCGCTTCGTCTGCGTGGACGAGAACCCGTCCGCCGTGTCGGTCATGGCGACCCGGCTCGCGGACTCCGCCACGGTTCACACGCTGGACTGAGTCCTGCGGCGCGCCCTCAAGGCTTGCCGGCGAGTGCGTCGAGGAGACGCCCCAGCCCTGCGGGGTCCTCCAGATGCGCAAGGTGACCCACTCCGGCGAGCTCGTGGACCCGCGCGCCCGGCACCCGGCCCACGACGGCGTCGAACGCCGTTCCATAGGGCTCGCCGTGTCGGTTGAGTTCCCCGACGATGAGATCCACTCGGTCGGCTTTCCGCGCCAGTGTCTCCGGCAGCGCCACTGCGTTCAGCGCCGTCAATTCGGCGGCCAGGGGCGCACTGAACCGCCGGAGTTTCTCCCAGACGGCGGGATCCGCCCGGAGCCCCGCGACATAGTCGGCCGTGAAGCCTGAGATGTCTCGGTTGACGATCTCGACGCTCCGGTCCCAGTCCTGTGCCTGCTCCGCCGTCCGCAGGCCCGGAAGGGCCTCCGCGGCGAACGGTCGACCGACAGGCTCGTAGGCGATCACCTGCTCCATCGTGTGCCGGCCGGCGGCGAGCAGGGCGATCAGGCCCCCGTAGCTCCAGCCGAACACGGCCTTCACGGGACCGAGGACTTCCAGCACCGCCAGCAGATCGCCCACCTCGACGTCCAGGGAGTAGTCCGCGGTGAGCGGTCCCGACGGCGCTCTCCCCCGGCGATTCAGCACCGCGACCGAAGGCCAGGCCGTGATCGCCCGCGCGACGGCGCCCCAGGAGTGCGCGTCGCTCATCACGCCCGGCACCATCACGAGACCGGGCGCGCCGGGGTCGCCGTAGACATCGACCGTCAACCAGCTGCCGTCGTCACGCTTCACTGTTTTTTGAATCGTTTGCTCCATAAATCAATTATGGAGCAAACGATCTATAATTCCAGGGTGTCTTCCACCACCCGGGGCCGTCCCTCGACGTTCAGCCGCGATCGCGCCATCCTGGGTGCCGCGCGCCTCTTCTGGCGCCACGGCTATTCCGGGACCTCCACGCGGGCGCTGACCACGGAACTGGGGATCTCGACGTCGAGCCTCTACGCCGCGTTCGGCAGCAAGGCCGGCCTCTTCGAGGAGGCCGTGCGGACCTATGCCGAGCGCTACCGCGAGATCTATCAGAGCGCCGTGACCGAACCGGAGGCTCTGGGGGTCATCGAGCGGGTGCTCGTCGATTCGGTGGGCGAGTTCACCCAGAGCAGCGATGTTCATCCCGGCTGCCTCATCAGCAGTGCCGCTCTGGCGGACAGCACGAGCACCCTCGACGCACGGGCCTATGTCGCGGACCTACAGGCCTCCAATGCGGAGGCCCTGCTCACGCGGCTCCGCCAGGCGGCAAACGACGGTGAACTGCGCCGCGGCATCTCACCGGAAACGCTGACCTCCTTCATTCAGTCGGTGTGGCACGGGCTGTCCGCGCAATCGAATCTCGGAACGGGACGGGACGAACTCCTGGAGACGGCTCGCCTCGCCCTCCGGCTGATCGCCGGGCAAGCACTCAGCGCACCTTCCCGGGGCTGACCCCTCAGCCCCGGATCACGCTGCCGCGGCCCTGGTCCTCGATCCGGGCGAACTGCTCCGGCGACGTGAGGTTCTCGCCCAGCAGATTGGGTTTGCCCTTGCCGTGGTAGTCGCTGGAGCCGGTGACGATGAGGTCGTGCTTCGCGGCGAGGCCCAGCAGGTATTCGCGGCCTTCGCGCGGATTGTCCCGGTGCCAGACCTCCAGGCCGCCGAGTCCGGCGTCGATCATCTCGTGGAAGGTCTGCTCCCCCACCACACGGCCGCGCGCGCTGGCCACCGGATGAGCGAACACGGGAACGCCGCCTGCGTCCCTGACGAGCTCGACGGCGAGTGCCGGTTCCACGGCGTAATGCTGCACGTAGTACCGCGAATGCGACGTCAGGATGGTGGCGAAGGCCTCGGTCCGGTCACTCACGATTCCCGCGGCCACCAGAGCGTCCGCGATGTGCGGCCGTCCCACGGTGGCGCCCGGCGCCAGGTGCTGGGTGACGTCGTCCCAGTTGAGCGGGTAGTCCTCCGCGAGCAGCGCGACCATGTGCTCGGCCCGGCTGAGCCGTGCGTCGCGGGCCTTCGAGATCTCCTCCAGTAGGCCGGGGTGGGTGGGATCGTGCAGATAAGACAGCAGGTGGACGCTGATGCCCTCGGAGGTGCGGCAGCTGATCTCCATACCCGGCACGAGGGCGACGCCCAGAGCCTTCGCCGCTGCGGCCGCCTCAGCCCACCCGTCGGTGGTGTCATGGTCCGTCAGCGCGACGACGTCGAGCCCGGCCTGCGCGGCGGAGGCCACGAGGTCGGCGGGCGGCTGAGTGCCGTCCGAGATGTTCGAGTGTGCATGCAGGTCGATCCTCACGCTCCCAGCGTAGTCCCGGCGGACCCGCGGAGCTCACCCGTCGCCGTCGTCGCCCCTCGCAGGGCGGGGCTCTCCCGCTTGGCCGGTCTCCCGGGTGAGCCACCACGCGACGCCACAGAGGACAACCGCGATCACCCCCGACACGATCAGCGCCGGACGCGCCCCGAAGAACCCCACCGACCAGGCGGCGGCCAGCAGGACGATGATTCTCAGCGCGTTGTCCACCGACACGTCCAGACCCTCGACGCGCCCCAGGAACTTCTCCGAGATCGACTTCTGGAACAAGGTCGTGACGGCCACGTTGTACGGGGCATTGACGCTCGCGCTCACCGCCACGCCCACCAGCAACAGGATCACGTTCGGCGACAGCCCCATGATCACTTGGGAGGTGGCGAGCAGGAGCAGACAGGCGAGGAAGCACCGGCGCAGGGCCTCGGTGCGCAGGAAGACGCCGGTGAGAACCGCGGCGGCCACGGCCACGATGCCATTGAGTGACAGCACGAAGCCGAAGACCTCGGCGGGTAGCCCGAGATCGGATGCGATCAGGAAGATCAGGCTGAACGAGTTGACGGCGGCGGTGATGGTGACCCCATAAGAACCCAGGAGTATCCCGAGAGCTGGACGGTGTCCTGCCAGATACCGCACCGCGGGAGGAATGCCCAGCACCAGTTCCCGCAGCTCCTCCCTGAAGACCCGGAGCCGGTCCGCCAACGGCACGCGTTCAGTCCCCGCTTCAGGCGTCTTCCGGACGACTTTGGAGAACAGGTACGCGGCGGCCATGAAGGACACCCCATCGATGAGGAAGGCGGGCGCCGCACCCCAGAGCGCGAAGGCGCCCGACGCCAGGGCAGGCCCGACCGAGCTCACGGCCCAGGTGGCCGACTCGAGGTAGCCGTTCGCCCGGGAGAGCAGACCTTCCTTGACCAGCCGGGGAAGGAAGACGAACGCCGACGAAGCGAAGAACACCGACGAGATCGCCGAGGCGGTCACGATCAGCACGGCCAGATACCCCGGCCCGGCGAGCCATGCCGGAGCGGCAAGTCCGAAACTCAGAAACCCTCGCAGCACGTTGGTGACGAGGAAGGTCCGCCGCAGGTCCCACCGGTCCGCAACGGCGCCGGCGAGAGGGCCCAGCACCAAAGCCGGGAGGATCGTCATCAGCAGCAACGTGACCCGGGCTGCCTCCTTGTCCGCTGATGCCTCGTAGAACCACAGATCAAGGGAAAGCGACCGGAAACTGTCCCCGATGTTCGAGATGCTGACCGCGGTGAGGAAGCCGAAGAAGGCAAGGGGCAGCCCGGCGCTGCGGGCCGAATCCGTGATTTCCGCGCTCATCGATGACCTGACCTCGAAGGGTGTGGCGGGCTGAGCACACCGGGGATCGGCGTGAAGTACGACATATACAGCGGACTCCGCCGTGAAGCGAGTCAAGCCCCCGGAGCGGCACTCCCCGGCCCGGCTCCTGCCTTCCCCGGATCAGTGAGACGATAGGAGGGTGAATGACGCAGAACACACCACTGATGCCAGCACCCAGCCGTTGGAGGACCGTGTGAACAACCGTTCGCAGCGCCCCTCCTCCGATGCCTTCAAAGCCTTCATGGCCAGCAGCTGGGCTCCCGCCTCGCAGGAGCTCCCGGCCGAGGAAGCCGTCGCCGCACACGCCGCCCGCCGTCGTCGTGCGATCTCGGAGCAGTTCAAGGGCGAACGCCTGGTGATCCCCGCCGGTCCGCACAAGGTCCGCAGCAACGACACCGACTACCGCTTCCGCCCTCACTCGGCCTTCGCGCACCTGACGGGCCTGGGCGTGGACCACGAGCCGGATGCGGTCCTGATCCTCGAACCCACCGATGACGGCCAGGGCGACGACGGCGGCCACCACCACGCCACCCTGTACTTCCGTCCCATGGCCGGCCGCGACACCGAGCAGTTCTACGCGGACGCACGGTCCGGCGAGTTCTGGATCGGCCCGCGCCCGAGCCTGGCCGATCTGAAGGCCCGCCTCGACCTGGCGACCGCGCACCTCGACGAGCTCGAGGTGGCGATCACCAAGAACGTCGGCGCGTCCGAGATCGGCGGCATCTCCATCCGTCTGCTCCGCAAGGTCGACGAGAACATCGACGCCCTGGTGGACACCGCCCGCTACAACACCGCCCAGGACCCCGAGAACCTGGATCTCTCCCAGCTCGACGCCCTGGACGAGAAGCTGGCCGAGGCCCTGTCCGAGCTCCGCCTGATCAAGGACGAGTGGGAGGTCGAGCAGCTCAAGCTGGCCGTCGCCGCCACCGTCGAGGGCTTCCACGAGGTCGTCAAGGCTCTGCCGCGCGCCGTCGCCCACCACCGTGGTGAGCGCGTCGTGGAAGGCGCGTTCTTCGCGAAGGCCCGCGAGGAAGGCAACGACCTCGGCTACGACACCATCGCCGCCTCCGGCAACAACGCCACCATCCTGCACTGGATCAACAACAACGGTCAGGTGAAGGAGGGCGACCTCCTCCTGCTCGACGCCGGCGTCGAGGCCGAGAGCCTCTACACCGCGGACATCACCCGCACCCTGCCGGTCAACGGCACCTTCTCCGAGGTGCAGCGCCGCGTCTACGAAGCCGTGCTGGACGCCGCCGACGCGGCCTTCGCGGCGGCCCGTCCGGGCCTGAAGTTCCGCGAGCTGCACCAGATCGCCACCCGCGTCCTGGCCGAGCGCCTGGCCGAGTGGGGTCTGCTGCCCGTGACCGTGGAGGAGGCCGTCTCGGAGAGCGGTCAGCAGCACCGCCGCTGGATGCCGCACGGCACGAGCCACCACCTCGGCATGGACGTCCACGACTGTGCCCAGGCCAAGCGTGAGCTGTACCTGGATGCCGAACTCGCCGAGGGCATGGTGTTCACCATCGAGCCGGGCCTGTACTTCAAGTCCGAGGATCTCGCGATCCCGGAGGAGTACCGCGGCATCGGCGTCCGCATCGAGGACGACATCCTCGTGACCGCGGACGGCGCCGTGAACCTGAGCGCCGCACTGCCCCGCACGGCCGACGACGTCGAGGCCTGGATGGCGAGCCTGCGCGCCTGAGCGTCACGCATCGCCGTCGTGGCGCGCTGAGCGCGACAGCGTGAGCACCGCGCCCCGGGCATGAGAATGGCCCCGCACCGGAATCCCGGTGCGGGGCCATTCGTCCTTCCAGACCCGTGCGACGCACGGCGTCACACTTCGCGGTCCCGGCGGAACCGGCCGGGACTACTCGCCCCGGGGATCCTTGGTGGGCTGCTCGCCATGCTGGTCCTGCTGCGGCTCGTCGTGCTGCGCCTGGCCGTCCGAGTGCTGGCCTTCACCGTGCTGGCGCTCCTGGTGCTGCCCGTGCTCACCCTGCTGCTCCGCCTGCGGAGCGCCGTCGTGGGGCTGCTCGGCGTCGTGCGGCCGGTCGGCCCCGTGCTGCGGCTCAACGTGCTGCGGCTCAACGTGCTGCGGCTCTCCCTGCTGCTGTTCCTGAGCCGGCGCGGCGGGAGCGGCCGGGGGTGTCTGGTTCAGGCGGACGCCGTACTGCGGGCGACCGTCCGGAAGATCACGGTAGTCCGAGGACACGGTGGACGGGGCCTGCTGTTCCGGAGCCTGAGCCTGCTGGCCGGAGTCCTCGGCGCGCTGTCCGTACGGGTTGCCCCAGCCCTCGGGCCGCTGCGGTTCCTGCGGCGCCTGAGGCTGGCCGTAACCCTGCCCGTAGCCGGGGTGCTGGCCACCCTGCGGACCCTGCTGCTGACTGTGCTGGCGGGCGCCGCCGTCGTTGCCCCGCATGGGAAGCTGCAGGAGCAGCCGGCTCGCCTCCCCCGCGACCTCGGGGGCCACGATGACGTCATAGCTGCTGGCCAGCACCTGGCTGGTCGAGGTGAAGTCACGCTTGCCCCGCTGCATGGCGTAGCTGACGATGCCGAAGAGCGCGAAGAAAGCAGCGCCCATCAGCACCGAGGTCACCACGGAGAACGCGCCGCCGGGAGAGAACAGGGACAGCAGCAGACCGATGAAGAGACCGAACCACACGCCGCTGAGCAGGCCGGACATGGCCACGCGCGGGTAGCTCAGACGGCCGGTCACGCGCTCCACGAGTTTCAGGTCGTTGCCCACGATCGAGACGTACTGGACGGGGAACTGCTGGTCCGCCAGGTAGTCCACGGCCTTCTGGGCATCGAGGTAGGAGTTGTAGGAGCCCACCGTCACGCCCTGCGGCACGGAACGGAGCTCCTCGGGAATCCTGGGTGCACCAAACAAGTTCGACATACCCACATTCTTGCCTATTCAGCCGGGCTGCAACCGGAATTCAGCCAAACGTGGACGAAGTGGATAGCCTAGTCGGGTGAGCAACCCTACTTCCCGCGTCTTCGTTGCCCGCCTCCTCGGTCTGGATGTCTTCGACCCTTTGGGTGACCGGCTCGGACGCGTCCGCGACGTCGTGGTGCTGGCCCGCGCCAACAACGCGCCTCCGCATGCGGTCGGCCTGGTGGTGGAAGTCCCGGGCAAGAAACGCGTGTTCGTGCCGATGACGCGCGTGACGAGCATGGACCAGGCCCAGGTCATCAGCACCGGGCTGGTCAATCTGCGCCGCTTCGAACAGCGCGGCATGGAGACCCTCGTGGTCGCCGAGATGTTCGACAGCCGGGTCACCCTCACGGACGGCTCGGGCTCGGCCACGATCGAGGACATCGCGATCGACCAGCACCGCTCCGGCGACTGGTTCGTCTCCAAGCTCTTCGTGCGCCGCGGGCACTCGTTCTCCCCGCTCGCCCGGCTGCGCCGCAACGAGACCATGATCATCAACTGGACGGACGCCGTCCCGGCCGCGGCCACCGAACCGCAGGCCGCCACGGCCTTCGTCGCCAGCCACGAGGACCTCAAGGCCGCCGACTTCGCCGAGGCCCTGCAGGAGATGAGCGACAAGCGCCGCTTCGAAGTGGCCAGCGAGCTTCAGGACGAACGTCTCGCCGACGTCCTCCAGGAACTCCCGGAGGAGGACCAGGTGGAGATCCTGTCCTCCCTGGACCGCGAACGCGCCGCCGACGTGCTCGAGGAGATGGACCCGGACGACGCCGCCGACCTCCTCTCCGAGCTCCCCGAAGCGCAGCAGGAGGAACTCCTGCAGCTCATGGAGCCCGAAGAGGCCGAGGACGTCCGCCGCCTCCTGGAGTATGACGAGGACACCGCCGGCGGTCTCATGACCCCGGTCCCCGTGATCCTCCCGCCGGAGGCCACCGTGGCCGAGGCCCTGGCCCACGTGCGCCGCGAAGAGCTGACCCCGGCCCTCGCGTCCTCCATCTTCATCGCCCGCCCGCCGCTGGAGACCCCCACGGGCCGGTTCCTCGGCGTCGTGCACATCCAGCAACTTCTGAGGTATCCCCCGCCCGAACCGATCGGCAATCTCGTGGACAAGAACCTGGAGCCCGTCCAGGATCAGGCCCACATCAGCGAGGTGGCCCGCATCATGGCGGTCTACAACCTCAACGCCCTGCCCGTGGTGAACGACACCGGCCGCCTGGTCGGCGCCGTCACCGTCGATGACGTCCTGGATCACCTCCTACCCGAGGACTGGCGCGCCCACGCCGAGGACGTCCCGTTCAAGAAGCTGAGGGGTCGCAATGGCTGACAACAGGGATCGCCGCCCCGGAGCGGAGAAGAACAGCCTGGACACCCCCCGCGCCGCACGGGGCCGGTTCTTCCCCCGGTTCTCCCCCAACCCGGACGCGTTCGGCAAAGCCACGGAAGGCTTCGCCCGCTTCATGGGCACCCCGCAGTTCCTCGTCTACATGACGATCTTCTGTGTGTTCTGGCTGGCCTGGAACACCTGGGCCCCTGCGGATCTCCAGTTCGACCAGCAGGCGCTCGGTTTCACCCTCCTGACGCTCATGCTCTCCCTTCAGGCCTCCTACGCGGCCCCACTGCTCCTCCTCGCCCAGAACCGGCAGGACGACCGTGACCGCGTGGCCCTGGAACAGGACCGCCAGCGCGCCGAGCGGAACCTCGCCGACACCGAGTACCTCACCCGTGAGCTTGCCGCGCTGCGCGTCGCGCTGCGCGAGGTCGCCACCCGTGACTACGTCCGCGCCGAGATGCGGTCCCTCCTCGAGGACATCATCGAGGCCCAGGAGGAGTTCCACTCGGGTGAGGACGGCGCCGGCGACGGTGAGACGACGGCGGACAAGGTCAAGGAGAAGATCCGCGACAAACGGGACCGTCAGCGCGGTCCCCGCACTCAGCAGATCCCGAAGATCAAGAAGCCCAGCCGGGAACCGGGAGCATGACACCTCCCGGCACTGAACAGCTGCAGCGCGCCCTGGACACGGTGATCGACCCGGAGCTCCGGCGCCCCATCACGGAGCTCGGCATGGTCGACGCGGTCTCGATCGACGACGACGGCGCGGTCCGCCTGCGCGTGCTCCTCACCATCCAGGGCTGCCCCCTGCGGGACACCATCACGGCCGACGCGACGGCGGCGCTGCTGACCGTCCCCGGGGTGACGTCCGTCGACGTGGAGCTCGCCGTCATGACCCCGGAACAACGGCAGGCGCTCAAGGATCAGCTCCGCGGTCCCGGCGACACCCGCGGCATCCCGTTCAACCAGCCGGGCAACTTCACCAAGGTGTTCGCCGTGACGAGCGGCAAGGGCGGAGTCGGCAAGTCCTCGGTGACCGTGAACCTCGCGTGCGCCCTGGCCGCCCGGGGCCTCCGGGTGGGCATCGTCGACGCCGACGTGCACGGATTCTCCGTCCCCGGCCTCATGGGCATCACGCAGTCCCCGACCCGCGTGGACGAGCTGATCCTGCCGCCCGTGGCCCACGGGGTCAAGGTCATCTCGATCGGCATGTTCGTGGAGGGCAACGCCCCCGTCGCCTGGCGTGGCCCCATGCTGCACCGCGCCCTGGAGCAGTTCCTCTCCGAGGTGTACTTCGGCGACCTGGACTACCTGTTCCTGGACCTGCCCCCGGGCACCGGCGACATCGCCATCTCCGTCTCGCAGCTCCTGCCGTCCGCCGAGGTCCTCGTGGTCACCACCCCGCAGTCGGCGGCGGCCGAGGTCGCCGAACGATCCGGCACAGTCTCCACACAGACCGGCCAGCGGGTGGTCGGCGTGGTCGAGAACATGTCGTACCTCGACACCCCCGGCGGTGAGCGGCTCGAAGTGTTCGGCTCAGGAGGCGGTGAGACGCTCTCCCAGCGCCTCACGGAAGCTCTGGGCTACCAGGTCCCACTCCTCGGAAAATTGCCGCTGGAGATCGCGCTCAGGGAGGGTGGGGATTCCGGGATGCCGGTCGTCCTGGCCCACCCGGACGCCGCGGTCTCGCGGGCACTCCTCTCGGTGGCGGACGCTCTGGCCGCCAAGCCACGCGGGCTGAGCGGGCTCTCCCTCGGCGTCACCCCCCGGGGGTGACCGAGAGCCCACCCTCGGCCACGGCTCACCCCGGAGACGACGACGGCGCGCCGACCATCGGATGGTCGGCGCGCCGTCGTCGTACGGCAGCTGTGCTCAGGTGGCCTCGGTGTCGAAAGGCGCGCTCTCGCCCTCGGCCAGTCGCGGGATCTCCCGCTCCGGCATGGCGGTCGCGACGGCGGCCGCACCCACGGCGGCGGAGGCAGCGGCCGGGGCCTCCGGCTCCAGCAGGGCTTCGCGGATGATGCGGCGGGGATCGTACTGACGGGGGTCGTACTTGCGCCAGTCGACCTCGTCGATGTCGATGCCGACCTCGTCCTTGATCTGTTCCCGGGCGCCCGACGCCATCTTCCGGACGCCACGGACCAGATTCATCAGGCCCTGGGTGTATTCGGGCAGACGCTTGGGGCCGATCACCAGAACGCCGATGATCAGCAGGATCAGGAATTCTGGCCCATTAATACCGAATATCACGTTGGAAAGACTACCCTCTCCCCCGCCTCCCGGACGATCCCGGACGTGGGGCCGATCTTCAGTGACACGGAGCGGATCCGGTCAGTGGATTCCCGCCACGCGAGGGAGCTTGAGCTGGGGCCGTCCGGTGGCCGGGCGACGCGGATCACGGTCCGCCAGTGCGGTCCGCAGAAGCGCACGACCACGGTGGATCCGGGAACGCACGGTGCCGAGCTTGATGCCGAGCGCGGTGGCGACCTCGTCGTAGGAGAAACCCTCGATGTCACACAGGATCACGGCCGTGCGGAACTCGATCGGCAGCTTGTCCAGCGCGGCCTGGATGTCGGAGTCCAGGTTGTTGAATTCGAAGCTGCGTTCCGGGCTGGTCTCGTTGCCGGGGATCCGCTGATCGGCATCCTCGGGCAGTCCGTCGAAACGGATGCGGGCCTTGCGGCGCACCTGGTCCAGGAAGAGGTTCGTGGTGATCCGGTGCAGCCAGCCGTCCAGGGTGCCCGGCTTGAACTTGTCCAGCGATTTGAAGGCACGGACGAAGACCTCCTGCGTGAGGTCCTCGGCGTCGTGACGGTTTCCCGTGAGACGGAAGGCGAGACGGAACACCTTGGCGGAGTGGTTGGTGACCACTTCCTCCCAACTGGGGCGCTTCCATTCCTCCAGCGGCGTCTCCACCTGGCCGGAGTCCTCGACTGCCACCGCGGTGGCAGGATTGTCAGCCATGTTCAGCATGTCCTGCTCCCTTCCGATCCATCCCCCGATGGCGGGTATGCGCCATACCGAGCCCCGGCTTCAATCGCCAGCACTTTGACCGTTATCATGTCAAGGTTCCCTGTGAAATATCTGGGGAGCTTCTTCCAGATACATCTTTTCCGCAGAGGGCGAACCACATGAGCACCGACAAATCCACCAGCTGGTCCTTCACTGAAGGCCTGCCGGAGGAAGACCAGGTGCTCCTCCGGGCACGGGAACGTGCCTTCGACCTGGGTGTTCCCGCCGTCTCCGCGGGCACCGGCACGGCGCTCTCCGTCCTCGCCGCCACGGCGAAGGCCCGGACCGCCGTGGAGATCGGCACCGGCGCGGGCGTCTCCGGCGTCTACCTGCTGCGCGGGCTCTCGCCGCAGGCGGTGCTGACGTCCATCGACCACGACGTGGAACACCTCCGTGCGGCTCGCGTGGCGTTCGCCGAAGCCGGTGTCCCCGCCAACCGCACCCGCACGATCTCCGGCCGCGCGCAGGACGTTCTGCCGCGCCTCACCGATTCCGCCTACGACCTCGTCTTCATCGACGCCGACAAGGCCCAGGCCCCGTTCTACGTCACCCAGGCGCTCCGGCTGCTCAAGCCCGGTGGGGTCCTCCTGCTCAACGACGCCCTCGACCGCGACCGCGTGAGCAATCCCGCCAACCGCGACCAGACCACCGTCGCCCTGCGCCAGCTCATCAAGAGCCTGCGCGAGGACGAGGGCGTGCTGACGACCGTGTTCACCACGGGCGACGGCCTCCTCGCCGCGGTCAAGCGCTGAGTCCTCCGGCGCTCGGCCCGGAGCGGCCGAGGCCTTAAATACCGCAGCGCGGCCGCTTTCCAGCAGCCGCGCTCCGTGCTTCAGGCCTGCGTCACGCCCTCCAGGCAGTTCTTCAGCTCAGCGGCCTCATCGGCGTTGAGCTCCACTACCAGCCGGCCGCCGCCTTCCAGCGGAACCCGCATGATGAGACTGCGTCCTTCTTTGGTCACTTCCATGGGTCCGTCCCCGGTCCGGGGCTTCATGGCGGCCATAGGAGATTCTCCTTGCGTTCGTCGAGTGCGTCCTGCCTATTATCCCCTGAGTCGCGGGTCACAGGCTAATCGATGGACCAACCCGCACACCGGGAGAGCCCCAGGTCACGGAGGATAGTCGCCACCGCCCGGCAACTGGGCCCACGCCCAGAGCCAGACGATCCACACGATCTGGAGCAGGGAGAACATCAGGACGACCGTCCAGCGGTAGGCACGCGAACGCGAGACGAATGCCGTCGCGAGAGCCAATGGGAAGAGGGGCAGCAGCATCCGGAAGGTGCTGGTCTGAGGGTGCAGGAAGGCCAGCAGGTAACCGAAGTAGCAGGCGCACCACAGGCGGAGTTCGACGCCGATCGCGCGGACCGCAGGCGCCTTCAGCAGGGCCCACGCGAACACGCCCACGAACGCCAGGAGCGCGACCGGGCCCAGCCCGGGTCCTAGGAGCCCGACGGCCATGTCCCACCACGGCTTGAAGGGCACCAGGTCGGTCCCGCGCCAGACGGTCTCGGTGCGGGTGTAGGCCTGAGGGTCCCCGGTCTTCAGCCAGGCGAGCGCCGGCCAGGTGAGGGCGGCCGCGCAGGACACCACGGTCAGCGCGGCGTGCCGCAGCAGCGAGCCGAGCTCGTCGGGGGCCGGCCGGCGTCGTGCGCGGAAGAGCAGCCAGAGACGGTGGACCAGCAACAGTCCCACGAGCGCGCCGAAAGGCACCCCCGTGGGCCGGGACAGCGCTGCGAGGATGACGAACGGGATCGCGGCGAGGTACCGCTGCCGCACGAGGGCCAGCAGGGACGCGGCCAGCAGCAGGAGGTTGAGTGACTCCGCGTACGGCACCTGCAGGATGCCGGAGACCGGGAACACCGCCACGAAGGCCGCGCCCCAGAAGGCCGTGCGGTGGGACGCGAAACAGAGGAAGAGGCGGAAGATCACCAGCACGGCGCACAGGCCGGCCACCATCGCGATCACCGTCATGGACGCCAGGACCGGAATCCCCAGGACCCCGGAGAGGGCCTTCCCCAGCAGCGGGAACAGCGGGTAGAAGGCCCACGCGTTCTCCTGGACGTTGCCGAGGGCGTCGACCGGGAGCTGCGACGGGTACCCCTGTTCGGCGGCCGTCTGGTACCAGCGGCCGTCCCAGATGGTGATGAAATCCCAGTACCCGGGGCTCGCGGGCATCCAGGGATTCATGCCCTGCTTGAAGGCCGCGCCGGAGAAGACGATGAAACTGAAGACGCGGGCCGCCACGTAGACCGCGCTGAGCTGCGCCCACCAGGGCCACCTCCGCGGCGCGGTGATCATGCCCCGGGCGCGCGACGCCGCTTCGGACCCGCCCCGGCGCAGCTCCTCGGAGACCGGTTCACTCATGCGGACGATCACCGGTCGCCGGCCCGACGACGGCGGACCCCGCCGTCAGTTCCGCGAGCCGGCCACGCAGCTGATTCAGTTCGCTCTGCTGGACGGCGAGCTGATCCCGCAGACGGTCGAGCACCTCATCGACCTGGTCCATCCGGTACCCGCGCAGGCCGAGCGAGAACCGCAGGCGGTCCACATCCGCGGGCGTGGGGCGTTCCGGGAGCAGCACGGCCGGCAGGTTCGCCACTGGTTCCTCGAACCCGTCCTCCAGATCGGGGGCGCTCACCGAGCGTCCTCCCACCCTGATCCTGCGCAGCAACGGCGTGGCCATGACGAAGGCCGCGCCGAGCACCACGATCGCAAGGAACACCAGGAGGAAAGTCATGCCTCCATGGTGCCAGAAAGCCCCGCCCCGGCCGACAACGGACCAGGACGGGGCTTCCCGCGCGCGGACTACTCGGGACGCTCGTCCGAAGTGCCCGGGTGGACGTCGTGGAGCACCCGGCGGACGGCGTCGTCGGGGTCATCCACCAGCTGGATGAGGTTCAGATCCTGCGGCGACACCATGCCCTCGGCCACGAGCGTCCCCTTGATCCACTCGATCATGGGTGTCCAGTAGTCCACGCCCACGAGCACGATCGGGAAAGAGGTCACCTTGTGGGTCTGGACCAGCACCATGGCCTCGAACAGCTCGTCGAGAGTCCCGAGGCCGCCCGGCAGCACCACGAAGCCCTGGGCGTACTTCACGAACATGGTCTTCCGGGCGAAGAAGTACCGGAAGTTGACGCCGAGGTCCACCCACTCGTTCATGCCCTGCTCGAACGGCAGCTCGATGCCGAGGCCCACCGAGACGCCGCCACCCTCGACGGCGCCCTTGTTGGCGGCCTCCATCGAACCGGGCCCGCCACCCGTGATCACGGCGACGCCGCTCTCGGCGAGCTTGCGGCCGATCTGCACCCCGAGCTCGTAATACCGGGAGCCTGGCTTGGTGCGAGCCGAGCCGAACACGCTGATGGCGGGTCCGAGGTCCGCCAGGGCGCCGAAGCCCTCGACGAACTCGCTCTGGATCCGCATGACGCGCCACGGGTCGGAGTGGACGAAGGCGCCCGGCGTGCCGCTGTCCAGCAGCCGCTGGTCCGCCATCTCGATGCCGGCCTGCCCGCGCCGCAGTTCCACGGGGCCGCGACGCCGGGGTTCGTTGTGCCGGGGGGAAGTGAAGTGCGTGCTCATGGTCTTAGGCTAACGGGATCAGCCCAGCTCAGCGTGGATCACAATCCGGCAGAGATTGTGCGCTTGAGTTCACATTGCCCAAAAGATGTGACTAAGGTCATGGCATGACCGCACATGAGGAAGGGGAGGCCCTCGTCTCCCTCAAGGGCGTTAACAAGCACTACGGCGCATTGCACGTTCTGCAGGACATCAATCTGCAGGTGAAGCGCGGCGAGGTGGTGGTGATCATCGGGCCGTCCGGGTCCGGGAAATCCACTCTGTGCCGGACCATCAACCGCCTGGAGACCATCGACGACGGTGTCATCACCATCGACGGCAAGGAGCTCCCGGCCGAAGGCAAGCAGCTCGCGAACCTGCGCGCTGATGTCGGAATGGTGTTCCAGTCCTTCAACCTCTTCGCGCACAAGTCCATCCTGGACAACGTGACCCTGGGCCCCATCAAGGTCAAGAAGCAGGACAAGGCCACCGCCGAGCGCGATGCGAGCGCACTTCTGGAACGGGTGGGGGTGGGCAAGCAGGCCCCGAAGCTCCCCGCCCAGCTTTCGGGAGGCCAGCAGCAGCGCGTGGCGATCGCCCGTGCTCTGGCCATGAAGCCCAAGGTCATGCTGTTCGACGAACCCACCAGCGCCCTGGACCCCGAGATGATCAACGAGGTCCTGGATGTCATGGTCCAGCTGGCCAAGGAGGGGATGACCATGATCGTGGTGACCCACGAGATGGGCTTCGCCCGGAAGGCCGCGGACCGGGTGGTGTTCATGGCCGATGGGCAGATCGTGGAGGATTCGGAGCCCGAGGCGTTCTTCACGAATCCCCAGAGCGCCCGGGCCAAGGACTTCCTGTCCAAGCTGCTCACCCACTGACCCACCCACCACTGACGCTGTCGGCATCCGATGGCTCGGTGACCGATTTCTACTCGATTGCTCAGTACCGAGCCACGCACCCGGCTCATCTCCATCTCCCCGGTCTGCCGACCGGACACGGAAAGGGAAGAACAACCATGAGGAAGCTTTTCACCGGCCGCACTGCGGCACTGGGCGCCGCAGCCGCGGCACTCGCCCTGACGCTCTCCGCCTGTGGCGGCTCGAGCGGCAGCTCCCCGAGCGACGGCGCCGCAGGCGGCGGTGACGCCCCCTACACCGTCGCCAAGGACGTCTCCCTGACGGGCAGCGCCACCTTCGACAAGATCAAGTCCAATGACAAGATCCGCATCGGCGTCAAGCAGGACCAGCCCGGCCTCGGCTTCAAGGATGCAGCCACCGGCGAGTTCAGCGGCTTCGATGTGGAGATCGCCAAGTGGATCGCCGCCTCGCTCGGTTACGACAAGAGCAAGATCGAATTCAAGCCGATCCCCTCCGCCAACCGTGAGTCCGCGATCCAGAACGGTGACATCGACTACTACGTCGGCACCTACTCGATCACCGACAAGCGCAAGAAGCAGATCGACTTCGCCGGACCCTACTTCGTCACCGGCCAGGGCCTGCTGGTGAAGTCGGACAACACCAGCATCAAGAGCGAGAAGGACCTGGACGGCAAGAAGGTCTGCTCCGCCACGGGTTCCACCCCGATCCAGAACATCAAGGAGAACTTCAAGTCCGCCAAGCCGGTCGAGTTCGAGAACTACTCGCAGTGTGTCGCCGCGCTCAAGGACGGTTCCGTGGACGCGGTCACCACGGACCAGGCCATCCTCCTCGGCTACGCCTCGCAGGACCCTGACAAGGCCCTCAAGGTGGTGGGCGAGCCCTTCACCACGGAGAAGTACGGCGTCGGCATGGCCAAGGGCGACGCGGCGCTGCGCCACTTCGTGAACAAGCTGTTCACGGACGGCAAGGACACCTGGACGAAGATCTACGACTCGACCCTCGGCAGCACCGGCACCAAGGTGCAGCAGCCGGCGGTGGACGACTATAAGTGACACCTCTCGTGGGGCGGGAAACCGCCCCACGAGCCGTCCCTGTCCCTGCGAGCGAAAGCGATCTGAGACGTGAACACGCTGCTCGACAACCTCGACCTCTTCACCGAGGGATTCAAGAACACCATCATCCTGTTCTTCTTCTCGGCCATCTTCTCCCTGATCATCGGATCAGTGGTCGGCGCCATGCGCGTCTCGCCCGTCCCGGCGGCCCGAGCGGTCGGCACGGTGTACGTCAACCTGGTCCGCAACACCCCGCTGACCCTGATCCTGTTCTTCTTCGCTTTGGGCTATCCGAAACTCGGTCTCCCGCAGATCAGCTTCATGGTGGCCGCGATCATCGGTCTGAGCCTCTACACGGCGACCTACATCGCGGAGACGATCCGCTCGGGTATCAACACGGTCCCGATCGGTCAGGCTGAAGCGGCCCGCGCCATCGGCCTGGACTTCGGACAGACCCTGAGCCTGGTGGTCCTCCCCCAGGCCGTGCGGGCGGTGATCCCCCCGCTGTTCAGCGTGCTGATCGCCCTGCTGAAGAACACCACGGTCGCCGCGGGCTTCTCCGTCATGGAGGCCGGCGCCATCCGGGCCAACCTGTCCGAACGCGGGGAGCCCGCGATGGCCGGACTGCTGTGGGTGGCTCTCGGCTTCATCATCCTGGTCGCTCTGCTCTCCCTGCTCCAGCGGCACTTTGAGAAGAAGTGGAAGGTGGCACGATGACCTCGGTACTCTTCGACGCGCCCGGCCCCAAGGCCAAAGCCCGCTACCTGGTCGGCGGCGTCGTCACGCTCCTGGTGGTCCTGGGCGTCATCGCCTTCGTCATCATCCGTCTGATCGACACCGGCCAGTTCACCGCGGCCAAATGGAGGATCTTCACCTTCCCGCTGGTGCAGCAGACCATCGTCCAGGCCGTCGGCGCCACGCTCTCGGCATTCGCCCTGGCCGCGGTGCTCAGCATCGTGCTGGGCATGCTGCTCGCCGTCGGCAAGCTCTCGGACCACCGCTGGGTCTCCGTGCCCTGCTTCTGGTTCGTGGAGCTGTTCCGTGCCGTGCCGCTGCTGATCCTCATGATGATGATCTACTACGGCCTGCCGACGATCGGCGTCCACGGGGTGACGCCGTTCGCGGCCGTGGTCGGCGGCCTCACCCTGTACAACGGCTCGGTCCTCGCGGAAGCCTTCCGCGCCGGCATCGAGTCACTGCCGAAGGGCCAGAAAGAGGCCGGTATGGCGATCGGCCTGCGGAAGAGCCAGGTCATGAGCCTGATCCTCTTCCCCCAGGCGTTCCGCGCGATGCTGCCCCTCGTCCTGGCACAGCTCGTCGTGATCCTGAAGGACACGGCTCTGGGCTTCATCGTCACCTACAACGAGATCCTGTTCCAGGCCAAGTACTTCGGCTCGCAGGCGCTCTACGGCTCGCCGATCATCCCGGCCGCCATGGTGGCCGCGGTGATCTACATCGGCCTGTGCCTCATCCTGTCCGGCATCGCCAAGCTGGTGGAGATCCGCCTGCGGAAGGGCCGCAAGGGCAAGGTGCTGGACGCGAACCCGGCACCGGGTTCCACGCTGGAAGGCGGGAGTGCCGGCGCCTGACGCCGGCATCCTGAATCCGCGTAGCAGAGAGGCCGTGACCCCCAGGGGTCACGGCCTCTCTGCTGTTCCGCCGAACTCTGTCGTTCCGCCGGTCTCAGTCCGAGAGCCAGGCGGTGAGTGCTGCCAGGCACGTCCGGACGGCCTGCGCGTCCACGCGCTCATCGTCCTTGTGAGCCAGCAGCGCGTCCCCTGGCCCGAAGTTCACGGCGGGGATGCCGAGCTCGGAGAAGCGTGCGACGTCGGTCCAGCCGTACTTGGGTTTCGGCTCGCCACCGACCGCGGCCACGAAGCTCGCGGCCGCCGGGTGGTTGAGGCCGGGCCGGGCGCCCGGCGCGGCGTCGGTCCGCACCACGTCGAAGCCCTCCATGAGCTGCTTGACGTGCAGCTCGGCGTCGTCCGCGGTCTTGTCCGGGGCGAAGCGGTAGTTGATCTCCACCACGCAGCCGTCCGGGATGACGTTCCCGGCGGTGCCACCGTGGATGAGCACAGCGTTCAGGCTCTCGCGGTAGTCCAGCCCGTCCACCGCGACGGTGCGGGGCTGGTAGGCGGCGAGCCGGGTCAGGACCGGGGCCACCGCATGGATGGCGTTCTCCCCCATCCAGGCCCGGGCGGAGTGCGCGGCCACGCCACGGGTGGTCACTTCGAAGCGGCTCGTGCCGTTGCAGCCACCCTCCACCACGCCGTTGGTGGGTTCGAGCAGGATCGCGAAGTCACCCGTCAGCAGCTCGGGGTGGTTCTTGACGAGCCGGCCCAGACCGCTCTTGGAGGCTTCGACCTCTTCGTGGTCGTAGAAGACGAACGTGACATCGCGCTGCGGGACCAGCTCGCCGCGTCCGATGGCTGCGGCGAGAGCCAGCTGCACCGCCACGCCGCCCTTCATGTCGACGGCGCCGCGTCCGTGGAGCACTCCCTCGCCCGGAGTGCCGTCCCAGCTGCTGGGCACCGTGCCGCGGGCGCCCTCCGTGCCCGGCAGGGGCACGGTGTCCAGGTGGCCGGCGAGGATGACACGTTCGGCGTGGCCCGCCGTCGTGCGCGCGACGATCGAGTCGCCGTCGCGCGTCACCTCGAAGTGGTCCAGGGCCCGCAGGGCCTGTTCCACCGCGTCGGCGATGGCGGTCTCCTGATCGGAGACGCTGTTGATGTCGATCAAGGCGGCGGTGAGGAGCGAAACGTCCTGCTGAAGGTCCAGAGCGGTCATTTTTTCACTCTACCGTCACGCGGAGCCGCTGCTTTTGAGGCCGCACGACGCGCCGATAAACTGCTCGCATGACTTCCGCAGCCCCTGAGAACGCTTCCGCCCAGAGCCGGACCGCCCACGGTTTCGGCATCGCCACCATCGCCGTCCGCGGCGAGGACGCCACCGTCCTGGACGTCTGGTTCCCGGCTCCCGCCCTGGGTGAGGCCGCCGGGTCCCTGCGGTCCGTGGAGAACGCCCCGCAGGACCTGATCGAAGCGGCTGCCGCCGGGGACGACGCCGACCGCGGCACCCAGCAGCAGGTGGTCTTCGTCCAGATCGACCTGGACGAGGCCCCCGCGGACACCGCCGACGCCTACCTGCGGCTGCACCTGCTCTCCCACCGCCTCGTGGCCCCGAACACCATCAACCTGGACGGCCTCTTCGGCAAGCTCGCCAACGTCGTGTGGACCAACTTCGGCCCGGCCCTGCCCGAGGGCTTCGAAGGCGTGCGCGCCAAGCTGCGCAAGCGCGGAAACGTCACGGTCTACGGCGTGGACAAGTTCCCCCGCATGGTGGATTACGTGGTCCCCACCGGTGTGCGGATCGCCGACGCCGACCGCGTCCGCCTGGGGGCGCACCTCGCCGACGGCACCACGGTCATGCACGAGGGCTTCGTGAACTTCAACGCCGGCACCCTGGGCACCTCCATGGTGGAGGGCCGCATCTCGGCCGGCGTCGTGGCGGGCAACGGGACCGACGTCGGCGGCGGCGCCTCGATCATGGGCACCCTGTCCGGCGGTGGCAAAGAACGCGTCGCGCTGGGCGAGCGGGTCCTGCTGGGCGCCAACTCCGGCGTGGGCATCAGCATCGGCGACGACTCCGTCGTCGAGGCCGGCCTGTACGTCACGGCCGGGACGCGCGTCCGCGTGCACGGCCCCAAGGACGCCGATGGCGAGGAGCAGCAGCAGATCGTGAAGGCCGTGGAACTCTCCGGCGTCCCGAACCTCCTCTTCCGCCGCAACTCCAGCACCGGCGAGGTCGAGGTGCTGCCCCGCAAGGGCCAGACCGTCGAGCTTAACGAGGCGCTGCACGCCAACTAGTCAGGAACGCCATTTACCATGGAGGGGGCGGGGCCAGTGGTCCCACCCCCTTTCCTGTCCCCCAACGGAAGCTTCTCGTGTCTCGACGTCGCCACCTCAGGCTCTGGATCACGCTCGTCCTCGTCGCCAGCCTCGTGGCCGGGGGCATCTGGGTCGCCGTCCAGCTGACCCACACGATCAGCGCCGACGGCCCTGAGCTGTGCACGGCCGACGTATCCGGCCAGAAGTTCCAGCTGACCCCCGAGCAGTCGGCCTATGCTTCGCTGATCTCCGCGGTCGGGGTCAGCCGAGAGCTCCCGCCGCGAGCGTCCTCGATCGCGATCGCCACGGCCATCCAGGAATCGAATCTGCGGAACCTCAACTACGGTGACGCGGCCGGTCCCGATTCCCGCGGGCTCTTCCAGCAGCGTCCCTCCCAGGGCTGGGGCACCGAAGCCCAGATCATGGACCCCTATTTCTCCACGGCCACGTTCTACAAGGCCCTGGTGAAGGTGCCGAACTACCAGTCGATCCCCCTGACGGAAGCCGCGCAGACCGTTCAGCGTTCCGCCTTCCCCGAGGCCTACGCCGATCACGAGAGCGAGGGCCGCGCGTTCGCCTCATCCCTGACCGGACAGTCCCCGGCGTCGTTCAGCTGCAGCCTCGCCCCCGCTTCCGGAGCCGGTGACCCCCAAGCGGTTCGGAAGGAACTCGCGAAGGCATTCCCGCATCTCGGGCTCGAGGGGTCGGGACGGGAGGTCCGGGTGGATGTCTCCGGGACCACCGGCTGGGCCGTGGCGCACTGGGCCGTCGCCCACGCCAAGACCTACGGCATCGACCGCGTGGACTACAACACCCAGACTTGGCTGCGCGAGAACCGGGATGGCTGGCGTTCCACGCATTCGCTCGGCCAGCAGGTGGTCATCACCCTGGCCTCGGGTCCGGGGGCCTGAGCACTCCCAGGTCAGCACAGGCTCCTCCCTGACCAGCACCGCGTGCTCGTCAGACGAGCAGCTCCACGATCGGTTCCAGGTAGCTGCGCAGGAGCGGCGGGTCCCCCACGAGGTGATGGCTGAGGAGCACGAGCTCCGGCTCCGGGTACCAGGCCCGCGGCTCGGCGAACGGCAGCACCACGACGTTGAGACTGAACGCCCGCGCCCGTCGCCTGACGGCCCTCTCCCGGGCCTTCACGACGGCTTCCACCTCGGCTTCCAGCACCCCGGAATGCCGTGCCTGATGCTGCGTGTGCTCACGGACCCGCGCCTCGGCCCAGCTGTAGGCCGCGCCGCGATGCGCGCTGGCGATGCGGTGCAACGCCGGAGAACCCACGAATTGCGCGGTCTCCAGGATCACGGGAGCCTGTGTGTGGCTGTGGTGGGTCCTGAGCAGGTGTTCCCACCAGGCCTCCCATTCGATCCGGAGCGCGTCGCGGCCGCCCACCTCGGAGATCAGGTGGTGATGCTCACTGCCGTGGACGCGCGGTTCGATGGGCGCCAGGGTCGGGATGCCGGCGTCGTGCATACCTGAGCTGTCCCGCAGATACAGAGCGACGAGCAGTGGGAAGGAGGTGCCCACGGTGATGTTCCATGGAGCAGGCTCGTCCGCCCCGGACCGTCCGGGGCCGATGGGTTCATCGACGCTCATGCAGACCTCCTGGCCATGCCGCTTCAACGGCTCATGGCCCCGGCTCTCAGTGTAGATCCGCGGGCGCGTCGTGTTAATGGCCCCAGGCCCTAAATCTCCCGCGATTCCAGGCTCGCCAGATGGGCCAGCAGAACGCTCCGGCACATCGCGGCGTCCAGCCATCGGGTGTGCACGAGCGCGTGCAGGGAAAGGCCGTCCAGCAGCGACATGAGGCGTTCCGCCTCCACCACCAGGTCCTCGAGCCGTCCCTCCGGCCGGAAGGCCTGGATAAGCTGCCCGACGACGGCGGCCGCCGCCCGGTACCCACGCTCGGCCTCCGCCTGGAGCCCGGCGTTGCCGCGGGAGGCCAGGCGGAACTCGGTCCTGGCGCTGCACTCGGCGGCGCTGTTCCCGTCCAGGGGCAGGAACTCCGCGAGCAGCGCCAGCGAGGCTTCGCGGAGACCGTCTGCATCGTCGCGTTCCGCGGCCGCCTGCACGGCGGGAAGGCGAGCGGACAGCCGCAGCTCCAGCCGTTCGTTGGCCGTGGCGAACGCGTGTTCCAGGAGCTCGGCGCTGTCGGTGAAATAGTGCCGCACGGATCCGACCACGAGGTCGGCCTCGGCGGCGACTTCCCGGAGGGACACCCTGGCGAGGCCGTCGGTGGCGATGATCCGGAACACCGCATCGGCGACGTCTGCTCTACGGGCTGCTGCATTCACGACTTTCGGCACCCTTAGTTTGTAGCACACCTGCGCTTCTTCTGCCCGCTGCGATACGGTGAAGCCATGACGATTTTGGTTACCGGCGGTTCCGGCTACATCGGTTCGCACACTGTCCTGGCTCTCCAGGAGGCCGGGCACGACGTGGTGGTGATGGACAATCTGTCCAACTCCAGCGAGGAGTCCCTGCGCCGGGTGGCGCAGCTCAGCGGCAAGCCCGTGCCCTTCCACCAGGTGGATCTGACCGATCCGGAAGGCCTGGAGCGCCTCTTCAGCACGTATGACTTCAGCTCCGTCATCCACTTCGCCGGCCTCAAGGCCGTGGGCGAGTCTGCGAGCATCCCGCTGGAGTACTACTACCGGAACGTGGCCGGCACCATCAACCTGCTCCGCGCCATGGACGCCCACGGCGTGCGCAGCATCGTCTTCAGTTCCTCCGCCACCGTGTACGGGGATCACAACACTGCGCCCTTCGTCGAGAAGATGGAGATGGGCGCCAACAACCCGTACGGCCGCACCAAGGAGCAGATCGAGGACATCCTCGCGGACCTCGGCGCCTCGGACGACCGCTGGTCCATCGCCCTTCTCCGGTACTTCAACCCGGTCGGCGCCCACGAGTCCGGCCTCATCGGCGAGGACCCCAGCGGCATCCCCAACAACCTCATGCCCTTCATCGCCCAGGTGGCCGTGGGCCGGCGCGAGAAGCTCATGATCTTCGGCAACGACTACCCCACGGTGGACGGGACCGGCGTCCGCGACTACATCCACGTGGTGGATCTCGCCGCGGGCCACGTCGCCGCCCTGAACTACATCTCCACCCACGGCGGCACGCACCGCTGGAACCTGGGCACCGGAAATGGCGCGAGTGTGCTGGAAGTCCTCACCGCCTTCTCCCGGGCCGTGGGTCGCTCCCTGCCGTACGAATTCGCTGCGCGCCGGCCTGGCGACGTCGCCGAGAGCTACGCGGATGCCAGTGCCGCCCTGGCGGATCTGGGCTGGTCCACGACGAAGACCCTGGACCAGATGTGCGAGGACCACTGGCGCTGGCAGAAGAACAACCCGAACGGCTACGCCTCCTGACGGGAGCATCTCTGACGCTCCGACGCTCTGACGACGACGGCGGCCACTCACCGGAAAGGTGAGTGGCCGCCGTCGTCGTTGATATGAAGATCAGACCGCCGGGTAGTTGCGCTCCGGGTAGCCCGTGTAGAGCTGACGCGGACGGCCGATCTTGGTGGCGGGATCGTTGATCATCTCGCGCCACTGGGCGATCCAGCCCGGCAGGCGGCCGATGGCGAAGAGCACGGTGAACATCTTCTCCGGGAAGCCCATGGCCTTGTAGATCAGGCCGGTGTAGAAGTCCACGTTCGGGTAGAGCTTGCGCTGGATGAAGTAGTCATCCGCCAGGGCCTTCTCCTCCAGGCGCATCGCGATGTCCAGCAGTTCGTCGTTGCCGCCGAGCTTGCCAAGGACCTCATGAGCAGTCGCCTTGATGATCTTGGCGCGCGGGTCGTAGTTCTTGTACACGCGGTGGCCGAAGCCCATGAGGCGGACGCCGTCCTCCTTGTTCTTCACCTTTTCCATGTAGTCCTCCGGCTTGATGCCGTCGGCCTGGATCTGGCGGAGCATCTTCAGGACGGCCTCGTTGGCGCCGCCGTGGGCGGGACCGAAGAGGGCGTTGATGCCGGCCGAGACGGAGGCGAAGAGATTGGCGTTGGCCGAGCCCACGAGACGCACCGTGGAGGTGGAGCAGTTCTGCTCGTGGTCCGCGTGCAGGATGAGCAGCAGGTCCAGGGCCTTCACGATGGTCGGGTCCAGCTCGTACTGCTCCACCGGGAGACCGAAGGACAGGCGCAGGAAGTTCTCGACCAGGTTCATCGAGTTGTCCGGGTACAGCATCGGCTGTCCGATGGACTTCTTGTGGGCGTACGCCGCGATGACCGGGACCTTGGCCAGGAGGCGGATGGTGGAAAGCTCCACCTGCTCCTGGTTGAAGGGGTCCAGGGAGTCCTGGTAGAAGGTGGACAGCGCGGAGACGGCGGAGGACAGCACCGGCATCGGGTGCGCGTCGCGCGGGAAGCCTCCGAAGAAGCCCTTGAGATCCTCGTGCAGCAGCGTGTGGCGGCGGATCTTCTGATCGAACTCCTCGAGTTCGGTCGGGGTCGGCAGTTCGCCGTAGATCAGGAGGTAGGAGACCTCGAGGAAGCTGGAGTGCTGCGCCAGCTGCTCGATCGGGTACCCGCGGTACCGCAGGATGCCGGCATCGCCGTCGATGTAGGTGATGGCGGACGAGGTGGCCGCCGTGTTCATGAACCCGGGGTCGTAGGTGACGGCGCCCGTGGCCTTCAGGAGCTTGGAGACGTCATACCCGTCGTTGCCTTCCACCGCGGCGATACGGGGAAGTTGCAGCTCGCCGTTGTCATGGCGGAGCGTTGCGCTCTTGTGCTCAGTCATGGAGTCTCCTTCATGGGGGCGTCGCCCCGGTAGAACTCGTGATCCAGTGGCTTCAGCGGCTGCGGGTTGGCCGTATCCGACAAAGCCAGGGCGGATTTCCCGGAGGAATCGCCAGGTTTCCAGTAACAAACTACAACCACCGGCAAGCGCTACCCTAATCGACAGCTTTTTCCCAGCAAGCCTTGCGCGGCGTTCCCCCGCGGAGTAGAAGGACGACGCCGGACCTCAGGCGAGCAGGCGCTCCACCGCGGCGTCGACGCGCTCGTCCGTGGCCGTGAGGGCGATCCGGACGAAGCCTTCGCCGCGGCGGCCGTAGAAGACGCCGGGGCCGCACACGATGCCGCGCTCGGCCAGGCGGTCCACCGTCGTCCAGGTGTCCTCGCCCGCGGTGCTCCACAGGTACAGGCCGGCCTCGGAGTGCTGGATGTCCAGGCCGAAGTGGCGGAGCGCGGGCAGAAGACGCTCGCGGCGGCCACGGTAGAGGTCCTTCTGCGCCTGCACGTGGGCGTCGTCCCCCAGGGCGATCCGCAACGCGGCCTGCACGGGTGCCGGAACGATCATGCCGGCGTGCTTGCGGGCGTTCACCTGGTTGGCGATCAGCACGGGATCACCGGCCGCGAACGACGCCCGGTAGCCGGCCAGATTGGACTGCTTGCTGAGGGAGTACACGGCGAGCAGACCGGACACGTCTCCCCCGCTGACCCTCTCGTCCAGCACGCTGGGGACGGCCTCGCCGCCCCGCTGTGCGTCCCAGGCGTCCCATCCCAGTTCGGCGTAGCACTCGTCGGAGGCGACCACGGCGCCCTGTGCACGCGCCTGGTCCACCACCTTCTTGAGGCGCTCGGCTGACCGGACCTCTCCCGTGGGGTTGCCCGGCGAGTTCAGCCAGACCAGACGGACCTTGGCGCGCGTGGCGGCGTCCAGCTCATCGAGGTCATCGGCGGCGATCGGCGTGGCGCCCACCAGCTGGGCGCCGATGTCATACGTGGGGTAGGCGACGCTCGGCCGCACCACGACGTCGCCGGGCTTCAGGCCCAGGAAGAACGGCAGCCAGGCGACCATCTCCTTGGACCCGACGGTCGGCAGGACGGCGTCGGGATTCAGCCCCGAGACGTTCCGGCGGCGGGCGAACCAGTCGACCACGGCCTCGCGGAGCGCCGGGGTGCCGTGCACCGTGGGGTATCCATGGGCGTCGGCGGCTGCCGCCAGGGCGTCCTGGATGAAGGCCGGCGTGGGGTCCACCGGGGTGCCGATGGACAGGTCCACCACACCGCCCGGGTGCTGCGCGGCCTTGGCCCGGTAAGGCGCCAGAGCCTCCCAGGGGTATTCAGGAAGGCTCAGACCGAAGGTCTCCGAGGGAAACGCCATCGTCGCGGAACTCAGTCCTGGTTCTGCGGCGGAAGAGCTGAGATGAACGGGTGATCCGTTCCGGTGTTGCCGACCTTGGCGGCGCCGCCGGGAGAACCGAGGTCCACGAAGAACTCGACGTTGGCCTTGTAGTACTCGCTCCACTCGTCGGGGACGTCGTCCTCGTAGTAGATGGCCTCGACGGGGCAGACCGGCTCGCAGGCGCCGCAGTCGACGCACTCGTCCGGGTGGATGTAGAGGGAACGCTCGCCTTCGTAGATACAGTCGACCGGGCATTCCTCAATGCAGGCCTTGTCCTTCACGTCCACGCAAGGCTGCGCGATTACGTACGTCACGTTCCCATATTCCTTCCGATAACGGTGCCCGTGTCCCGCAGGCGTTCCTCCGTTGGACTCCACTGTATTACCCCGGAGGTCACTTCACCGAAGAGGATGACGTCGCTCTACGATGGAGGCGTGTCGTTCTCCACACTCCGGGGCGTTCCCCTGCTGCTCAGCGCCCCCTTGGGCACCCGGGTGGTCGTGCGCTTCCGGCTCGACGACGGAGCCCTCAGCGACGCTCTCGGCGAGCTGACCGCGCGGGACGACGTCGCCGTCGTGAGTCCGCGCATCGTCGTCACCGGGCGGAGCGGCGAGATCAGCATCCCGCTGGACCGCGTGACCCTGGCCAAGCCCGTCCCGCCGCCGCCCGCGCGCCGCGCGCCGCGGTTCTGACGCCGTTCCCGGACGGCATCCTGGAGCGCCGGCCCGTCAGCCCAGGAGGATCCTGAGGAAGAAGAACGATCCGATCAGGAAGACCACCGCGAACACCAGGGTGCAGCCGAGCAGGACCTTGCTCGTCTTCTCGATCACATAGGACTCGCTGGGCTTCTGCGGATTGACGCAGATCTCGAGCGCACTTCCCAGCGGGTACGGGCTCGGCCCGCCCCGCAGGGCACGCCCTTGGAGCACCCGGCCGTCAGGGCCTTGGAACTGGTAGATCGGGAAGTACCGTGCCGGGCCGTCACCGGCGTCACCGACGCCGGGGCCCTCCTTGTGCCCGACCACCACGGCCTGGACCCGTGGCCATTCGCGCATGCCCCGCTCCCGCCGTCGCAAAGCGAGCACTTGGACCACGGAGACGACCACCATCAGGAGGACGAAAGCTCCCCAGATGCCCCAAGCGACGGTCTGAACGGTCGACATGTGCGATTCCTCTCCTCACCGGGTCCCAGGTTCACCCTGGGGCCCCTTGACGGGCGGACGGGCAGGGCTCCCCATTCTGCTGACATGCGCGGGCCGGGCGGTCCCGGTAGCGTGGCCCACAGTACCGCACCGCCCAGACCACGACCGGCAGAAAAGGCACCATGAAGAAGACCCCGATCTGGCCCGCAATCGCACTCATCCCCCTGCTCGCGGCCTGTGCCCCGACGATACCGCTCCCCGCTCCGGCCTCCAGCGGGCCGAGCGAGGCCGCCACCACGCCGGGCGACGGATCCTCGCCATCCGACAGCGCCGGCAGCCCCTCCGCGAGCACCGGCGCCCTCAGCCTGAAGGAAGGCTGCGAGAAGTTCAACACCCTCGATGAGAAGCTCGCCGGTCTGCAGCCGACGGACAAGAAGGGGCTTCTCGACCTCTGGGACGAATTCGATCGGGCTTCGGACGCCGTTCCCTACGATCTGCAGGGGTTGTACAAGTCCATGAGCGTCGTGGTGCTGGCGTATCAGGGCAAGGCCGCCGGTGAGGGCGACGGCCCCAGCAAACAGGACAAGGACCTCGTGTCGCAGCACTTCCTGCGGGCCTCCGGGCTCTGCACCCCGGAGGGTGTCACGCTCACCCTGAAGGTGCTCTGACAACCCCGTCCAGGGCCGGCACGGGCCAGGATCCGACGAGCCGCCGCAGGACATGACAAAGGCGCCGTGCGCCATGGAGACTCGCCTCCATGGCGCACGGCGCCTCAGCTCAGACCGTGATCAGGAACGCGCGCGGGCGCGGGCGGCCTTCAGACGCTCGTTGGAGTCCAGGATCACCTTGCGGATGCGGATGTCCTCGGGAGTGATCTCCACGCACTCGTCCTCGCGGGCGAACTCGAGGGATTCCTCCAGGGTCAGCTCACGCGGCGGCGTGAGGTTCTCGAAGGAGTCCGAGGAAGCCGCACGCATGTTGGTGAGCTTCTTCTCCTTGGTGATGTTGACGTCCATGTCGTCGGCGCGAGAGTTCTCGCCGACGATCATGCCCTCGTACACCTCGGAGGTGGGCTTGACGAAGAAGGAGCCACGCTCCTGCAGGTTGATCATGGCGAACGGCGTCACCACACCGGCACGGTCGGCCACCATGGAACCGTTGGTGCGGTACTCGATCGGACCGGCCCACGGCTCGTAGCCCTCGGCGATGGACGACGCGATACCGGCGCCGCGGGTGTCGGTGAGGAACTTGGTGCGGAAACCGATCAGGCCACGGGCCGGGACGATGAACTCCATGCGGCACCAGCCGGTGCCGTGGTTCGCCATGTTGGTCATGCGGCCCTTGCGGGCGGCCATGAGCTGGGTGACCGCGCCGAGGAACTCCTCGGGCACGTCGATGGTCATGTGCTCCATCGGCTCGTGGACCTTGCCGTCGATGGTCTTGGTGACCACCTGCGGCTTGCCCACGGTCAGCTCGAAGCCTTCGCGGCGCATCTGCTCCACGAGGATGGCCAGCGCGAGCTCACCACGGCCCTGGACCTCCCAGGCGTCCGGACGCTCGGTCGGCAGGACGCGGAGAGAGACGTTACCGATCAGTTCCTTGTCCAGCCGGTCCTTGACCTGGCGGGCCGTCACCTTGGCGCCCTTGACCTTGCCGGCCAGCGGGGAGGTGTTGATACCGATGGTCATGGAGATCGCGGGGTCGTCCACCTTGATGAGCGGCAGCGGCTGCGGGTTCTCCAGATCGGTCAGGGTCTCACCGATGGTGATGTCCTCGATACCTGCGACGGCGACGATCTCACCGGGGCCTGCGGACTCGGCCGGAACGCGCTCCAGGGCCTTGGTGGCGAGGAGTTCGGTGATCTTGACGGTCTTGAGGGTGCCGTCCTGACGGGCCCAGGCGACCTGCTGGCCCTTGCGGAGGGTGCCGTTGTAGATGCGGAGCAGTGCAAGACGGCCGAGGAACGGGGAGGCGTCCAGGTTGGTCACGTGGGCCTGCAGCACGCCGTCCGGGTTGTAGGTCGGCGCCGGGATGTGATCGATGATCGTCTTGAAGAGCGGCTCCAGGTCCTCGTTCTCCGGAGCGGTGCCGTCGGCGGGCTGCTCGGTGGAGGCGCGCCCCACCTTGGCCGCGGCGTAGACGACGGGGACTTCGAGGACCTTGTCCAGGTCCAAGTCCGGAACCTCGTCGGCCAGGTCGGAGGCGAGGCCCAGGAGGAGGTCCATGGACTCGTGGACGACCTCTTCGATGCGGGCATCGGGACGGTCGGTCTTGTTGACCAGGAGGATGACCGGCTTGTGGGCGGCCAGAGCCTTGCGGAGCACGAAGCGGGTCTGCGGCAGCGGGCCCTCGGAGGCGTCCACGAGCAGCACGACGCCGTCGACCATGGACAGACCGCGCTCCACCTCGCCACCGAAGTCGGCGTGACCCGGGGTGTCGATCACGTTGATGGTGATGGTCTCGCCGTTGGAGGCGGGACCGTTGTAGGCCACCGTGGTGTTCTTGGCCAGGATGGTGATGCCCTTTTCACGTTCAAGGTCACCAGAGTCCATGACGCGGTCCTCGACCTCGCCGTGGGAGGCGAAGGAGTTCGTCTGACGGAGCATGGCGTCCACGAGCGTGGTCTTGCCATGGTCAACGTGGGCGACGATTGCGACATTGCGCAGATCAGAACGCGAGGCAGTGTTTTCGGACATGCGGTTTTCGACTCGTTTCAACGACGACAAGACAGTGAATTCCGTGCCCGCGGATCACTTGTCCAGCGACGGGGCACAAAGCAGGGGGAGGACACCACAGCCCTTCCACGACAATTCTACCGGTTTGCACAAGGGCTGTCGGACAAGCCGGAAATCCCGCGGCTGAAGGGGCTGCGAGGGGCCTCTCCAGCCGGTCGGTTCCCTCGCCGCGGCGTCCTCCGACGTCAGGCGCTTCCCGCCCCAGGTCGAGGCGGACAGGATGTGATCATTTCGATACGCCCAACGACTGGTCAAACCTCATCCGCGGGCCTCACACTGAATTGCAGGCCACCCCCCATCTAAGGAACACCGTGAACATCGCCTTCCGCCGCGTCGCCCTTTCCGCGGCCGCACTCGCCCTCGTGGCGGGCTCGAACATCGTGAGCGAGAAGGCCCCCCTCTCCCCCGCCCACACCTCGTCGGCCCAGGTGGCCGGGAGCGGGGTCAGCGCAGGCCGGGGCACCGCCGTCGTCGACCTGCCCGGGCCCGACGGCGTGCGGAAGGGCACTGCGCTTCTGGTCGGTGATTCGCAGTCCGCCGGCGCGGCGGGCGTTTCCGGCGAGGACACGTGGCCCCGTCGGGGCCTCGCCAGCCTGGGGTACTCGGTCACCTGGGTGGGCGCGGGTGGCACCGGCTACGCCGCGAGCAGGCCCCGCGCCGCGAACTACCTCCAGTCGTACCGGCGCGGTGTCTGGAAGCTCCCGCCCTTCGCTCCGGAGCTGATCGTCCTCCAGGGTGGCGGCAATGACGCGAATCAGGGGAAGCAGCTGTCGGAGGTCTCGCAGAACGCCCGACAGCTCGCATACCTGCTCCACCACCGCTACCCCGGGTCCCGTCTGGTGATGGTGGGGGTGCTCTCCCGTTCGGCGAACGACGGCGGCGGGCGGCGGCTCGTGGTCGACTCGCTGCTCGCCAGAACCGCCGAAGAGCTCAAGATCCCCTTCGTCGACGCCGGCGGCTGGGTGTCCACCTACGGCCTCAAGAACGACATGGCCGACGGCGTGCACCTGAAGCCGAGTGGGCACCAGCGTCTGACCCCGGTGTTCGCGGAGCACCTTTCGCGGGCGCTCGAAAACCGCTGACCGCGGCGGCACGGGCCGCCGAGCACATCACGCCGTGACAACGGCAAAGGACGGGGTCCCACCGAAACCGGTGGGACCCCGTCCTCTCTCAGGCCGTGACTGGTCAGGCGACCTCAGGCGGCAGCAGCAGACGGGCGCCGGGAATGGCGTCCAGCAGCTTCTGCGTGTATTCCTTCTGCGGGTTCTCGAACACGCTGTCCGTGGTCCCCGTCTCCACGAGCTTTCCGCGCTCCATGACGCAGACGTCGTCGGCGATCTGACGGACCACCGCGAGGTCGTGCGTGATGAAGAGGTAGGTCAGGCCCAGGTCGGACTGCAGGTTCGCGAGCAGGTTCAGCACCTGATCCTGCACGAGCACGTCCAGGGCCGACACGGCCTCGTCGCAGATGATCACTTCGGGATCCAGTGCCAGAGCACGGGCGATCGCCACGCGCTGGCGCTGACCACCGGAGAGCTCGTTCGGGTAGCGCCGCATCATGGATGACGGAAGCGCCACGGCGTCCAGCAGCTCACGGACCTTCTTCTCCCGGCTCGCCTTGTCCCCCACCTTGTGGACCCGGAGCGGCTCCTCGATGGTGCGGAAGATGTTGAACATCGGGTCCAGCGAACCGTACGGATCCTGGAAGATCGGCTGCACGCGGCGACGGAACTTCAGCGCGCCGGAACCCTTGAGGGTGCTGACGTCGACGCCGTCGAAGGTGATGCTGCCGGAGGTGGGCGTCTCGAGACCGAGGATCATGCGGGCCACGGTCGACTTGCCCGAACCGGATTCACCGACCACGGCCGTGGTGGTCCCACGGGTGACCTCGAAGCTGACATTGTCCACCGCGGTGAAGTCGGTCTTGCGTCCGAACGCGCCTTCGCGCAGCTTGAAGACCTTGGTCAGGTCCTTGATCTGCAGCACAGCATCCGGCTTGCCCTTCTCGTGGACGGTCTCCGAGCCACTGAGCAGTTCCTCGGACTCGAGGCCCGCCTCCTTGGCCACCTGGATGCGGCGGGACGCGAGCGACGGCGCCGCGGACACCAGGCGCTTGGTGTACGGGTGCTGCGGGTTGCGCAGCAGCTCAAGCGCCGGTCCGGACTCCACGACCTGGCCCTTGTACATCACGACGACCTTCTGAGCGCGCTCTGCGGCGAGACCCAGGTCGTGCGTGATGAGCAGGACGGCGGTGCCCAGCTCCTCGGTCATGTTCTCCAGGTGATCCAGGATCTGGCGCTGGACCGTCACGTCGAGAGCCGAGGTGGGCTCGTCGGCGATCAGGAGGCGCGGCTGGCAGGACAGGCCGATGGCGATGAGGGCGCGCTGGCGCATACCGCCCGAGAACTCGTGCGGGTACTGCTTGGCACGACGCTCGGCATCGGGCAGTCCGGCGTTCGACAGAGCCTGAGCCACATCCTGAGGTCCGCTCGGCAGGCCGTTGGCCTTGAGCGTCTCCTTGACCTGGAAACCGATCTTCCAGACCGGGTTCAGGTTGGACATGGGGTCCTGGGGCACCATGCCGATGGAGTTTCCGCGCAATTCGATCATGCGCTTCTCCTCCACATGGGTGATGTCCTCACCGTCGAAGATGATCTGTCCGCCGGACACGCGGCCGTTCTTGGCCAGCAGGCCGATGGCGGCCAGGGCGGAGGTGGACTTGCCCGAGCCGGACTCGCCCACGATCGCCACGGTCTCGCCCGGCATCACGGTGAAGTTGACCTTGCGGACGGCCTTGGCCGTGCCACCGGCGGTGGTGAACTCGATCTCCAGATCCTTGATCTCAAGGAGCGGACGGTCTTCCTGTCCGCCGGAGGTGTTCGGCACCTCGTTCATGTTGATCTCCGGAGTCACTTCTTCCTCGCTTTGGGGTCAAGGGCGTCCCGCAGAGCGTCGCCGAGCATGATGAAGCTGAGCACGGTGATGCAGAGAGCTGCCGACGGGTACAGGAGCACCGAGGGGTTGGTCCTCAGCTGGGTCCGGGCGTCAGAGATGGCCTGGCCCCAGGACAGCAGCTCCTGCGGGAGACCGATACCGAGGAAGGACAGCGTCGCCTCGGCCACGATGAACGTGCCCAGGCTCACCGTGGCGACCACGATGATCGGCGCGAGGGAGTTCGGCAGCGCGTGGCGGATGAGGGAACCCCAGCGGCTCACACCCAGGGCGGTCGAGGCGGTGATGTAATCGGCGTTCCGCACGGACAGGACAGCACCGCGGGTGATGCGGGCGATGTTCGGCCAGCCGAGCAGGGAAAGGACCGCGACGACGGACAGGATTCCGCGGTGATCCCGGAAGAGAGGCATCTGGAAGACCACCAGGGCGCCGAGTACCAGGGGCAGAGCGAAGAAGATATCACCCAGACGGGCGAGCACCGAGTCCACCCAGCCGCCGAAGAAGCCGGCGATGGCGCCCAGGATGCCGCCGATGATCACCACGAACAACGTGGTCAGGATGCCCACGGAGACCGAAGCCCGGGCACCGTAGATGGTCTTGGCGTAGATGTCACAGCCCTGGCCGTCCGTGCCGAACGGATGTCCGCCGGAGGGTCCCTGAAGGGCGGCTCCCAGATCACAGAAGTTCGGCTTGCTCGGGTCGAGAGAGGTGAACAGCTGCGGGAAGATCGACACGACGGCGATCAGGACGATCAGGATCGCCGAGACGATGAAGAGCGGCCGGGTCCGGAGATTGACCCAGGCCTCCTTCCACAGGCTGCTCGGAGCGGCGTCCGCCACTGTGCTGTCGACGGCCGCCAGGGGCGTCTCATCCAGCGGGGCGACGTAGTGCTCGATCACGCGGTGGTTGTTCTTATTTGTCATAGCGAATCCTCGGATCAAGCCAGGCGTACAGCAGGTCGACGATCAGGTTGGAGATGACGAAGACCAGGACGAGGAGGCTCACGATGGCCACGATCGTCGGCCCCTCACCACGGATGATGGACTGGTACAGCTTGTTGCCGACACCCGGGACATTGAAGATGGCCTCGGTGACGATCGCGCCGCCCATGAGGTTGCCCAGATCCGCGCCCAGGAAGGTCACGACGGGGATGAGCGAGTTACGCAGCACGTGCACGGAGATGACCCGGCCGCGGGACAGACCCTTGGCCGTGGCCGTCCGGACGTAATCCGCGTCCATGCCTTCCGCCACGGAGGTCCTCGTCAGGCGAAGGACATAGGCGAAGGAGACGGAAGCGAGCACGATGGCCGGCAGAATCAGCGAATTGAAGTCCACCGTCGACCCCACGGTGGGGCGTGCCCAGCCGAGTTGCAGACCGATCACCAGCTGCAGGACGAAGCCGATCACGAACGTCGGAACGGAGATCAAGAGCAGGGAGAACACCAGCAGCGTGGCGTCGAAGAACTTGCCCTTGTTCAGACCGGCGATGAGACCCGCGGCGATGCCGAAGACGGCCTCGATCACAAGGGCCATGATGGCCAGCTGCATGGTCACGGGATAAACCTGGGCCAGGATGTCGGCGATGGGGCGGCCGGTGAAGTCCACGCCGAGGTTGAAGGACAGCAGGTTCTTCAGGAACAGGAAGTACTGGACGAAGAAAGGCTGATCGAGGTTGTACTGCGCACGCAGTGCGTTGATGACGGCGTCCGAGGGCTGCTTGTCCCCGAACATGGCACGGATGGGATCACCGGGGACCGCGAAGACCATGGCGTAGACGAGCAGCGTCACGCCGAAGAAGACGGGGATGATCTGCAGGAGGCGTCGTCCTAGATAACGGAGCATGAGCGCCACCTGAACTTGATCGAAGTCGTGTTTTTCATAAGGGAGTTCTCCGTAGATGAACGCCAACAAGCGAGCGCAACCAGACAACAGCAGTCAGGTTACGCTCGCTTGCGGCGTTGGACTACATCAGATGATGGATTCCTACTTGTTCTTGGTGACCTTGTAGTACTCGATCACACCGTGCCAGTCGGTCTCAACGTTGTTCACGCTGGTGCTCCAGCCGATGGGCTGGTTCTGGGACCACAGCGGGATGTTCGGGAGGTCCTTGAACAGGATCTCCTGAGCCTTGTTGAAGACCTTGGCGCCCTCTTCAGGGGTCTTGGCCGCTTCGCCTTCGAGGAGCAGCTTGTCGAACTCGGGGTTCGAGTACTTCTCGTAGTTGGAGCTGCCGTTGGTGCCGAGGGTCGGCTCGAGGAAGTTGTAGATCGACGGGTAGTCGGCCTGCCAGCCGGCGCGGACGGCACCGGTCAGCTTGCGGCTCAGGCGATCGTCCAGCATGGTGGCGAACTTGGGGTACGGCTTGCCTTCGGCCTTGATGCCCAGGTTGTTCTTCAGCTGGTTGGCGACGGCGTCGACCCACTCCTTGTTTCCACCGTCGGTGTTGTACGCGATGGTGAAGGTCTTGGAGGCGTCCCACGGCTTGACCTTGTCGGCCTGGGCCCACAGGTCCTTTGCCTTGGCGGCGTCGAAGTTCAGGACATCGCTGCCCGGGATGTTCGCGTCGTAGCCGAGCATGGACGGAACGGTGAATTCCTTGGCCGGGGTACGGGTGTCGTGGAAGATCACCTTGGTGATCTGCGCACGGTCGATCGCGTGGGAGATGGCCTGGCGGCGGAGCGAACCGGCCTCACCCTGGAACTCCGGCAGGTACACCGGGATGTTCAGCGTGCCGTTGAGGGCGCTGGGCTTGTTGGCCGCGCGGCCGTCGAGGTCCTGCTGGAAGGTGGCGAGAGCGGTGGACGGGATGACGTCCAGCACGTCCAGGTTGTTGCCCTGGATGTCGGTGTAAGCCGCGTCGGAGTTCGTGTAGAACGCGAAGGTCACGCCGCCGTTCTTGGCTTCACGCGGGCCCTTGTAGTCGTCGTTCTTGACGAGGGCGATCTGCTTGTCGTGCTGCCAGGCGTCGGCGCCGGCCATCTTGTACGGGCCGTTGCCGATGGGGCTCTGACCGAACTTCTTGGGGTCCTTCATGGCCTCGGAGGGAAGCGGGAAGAAGACGGTGTAACCGAGACGCTGGGTCCAGTCGGACTCCGGCTGCTTCAGCTTGACGGTGAAGGTGGTGTCATCGACGACCTTCAGGCCGGACATGGTCTGGGCCTTCGGAGCGGGCTTGGCGTTGTCACCGGTGCCGGTGGTCGCGGACACCGCGTCGTAGCCCTCGAGGGAGCTGAAGAAGCTGCCGTTGGACTGGCCGTTGGTGCTCAGTGCCTCGAAGTTCCAGGAGTCCACGAAGGTCTTGGCCGTGATCGCCTCACCGTTGGTGAACTTCTGACCCGACTTGATCTTGATGGTGTAGTTCTGCGAGTCGGAGGACTCGATCGACTCGGCCAGCTCGTTCACGGTCTTGCCGCTGCTGTCGTAGCTGACGAGACCTGCGAAGAGCAGATCGACCACGCGGCCACCGAAGACCTCGTTGGTCTGGCCGGGGAGCAACGGGTTCTGCGGCTCGTTGCTGTATGCCCGCACGATGCCCTTCGGATCCGCATCGCCGCCGGTGGACCCGCCACCGTTGGTGCTGCCGCCGCCACACGCCGACAGAGCCAATGCAGCGAGGACCGCCAGGCCCAGTGCCTTGGAAGTGCGCGAGAAACGCATTCCGCCTCCTTTGGAGTTCCTGAGTAGAGATGGGGAATCTCGCGGATTCCCATGAACGAGGTCCAGGACACACAGGTGTGACTTGGCCTACATAACGTGAAAGCTTAGCTTGATTTTGTCCACCCAGTGGGCATCCGTTGCCAAACCGTGATCCTCAGACCGGCCGATTGTTACGCGCGAATGGGTTGTTGACTTGATTGTCACCTCGAGTGACGCAATGCGTCCGTATGCCGCAACATCTCGACCGCTCCCCCGGCATCTTGTCGAATGCGCAGTTCAGCGTCTCGAGGCGTCTCAGACCCGTGTCAAAGGAAAGTGCTCGCCGGCCGGCAGCCGCACTTCGAAGGCGTCCCCGGTCGAGACCTCGCCACCCCGCGACACGATGCCCATGACCCCGGCCAGACGGACCGGACTGCCCTCCCGGTCGACCTTCAGAACCTGCTTCAGGAGTCCGGTCTGGAAGCCGTTGATCTGCTGACAGGGGTTACGCAGACCCGTGACGGTGACGACCGCCGCCCCCATGACGAGCCGCGTGCCCACCGGAAGGGACAGGAGATCCACACCCCTCGTGGTCAGGTTCTCCCCCAGATCCCCCGGCTTCACGGCGAAGCCCGCGGCACGCAGCTCATCGAAGAGCTCGGCGTGGATCAGATGCACCTGCCGGAGGTTCGGCTGGGAGGGGTCCGCCGCCACCCGCGACCGGTGCTGAACGGTCACCCCGCAATGGGCATCCCCCTCGACACCCTGCCCCTCCAGCAGCCGCAACGACTCCACCGTCTCCTTGGAGAAGCCGTGCACCGGGCTGCGATGCAATGCCTCGAGGTGTCCGACGGCGCTCATGCGCGGCCACCCCGTTCGTTTCCCCGCCGGTAATTGCCCGTGGCCCGCGCCAGGAGCTGCTGCCGGCCCTCATCGTCGGCACGGGCCAGCCGTGAGGCGAGGTCCTGCGCCCGGCCTCCGGCGACGGTCACCACGAGTCGCCCGCCGCGGCGGATCAGGATCTTCCCGTCCTTGGTCTCGGCGTAATCGAAGGGGTCATCGAGGAGGCTCACGGCTCCAGCCTAGGGTCTGGGGCCACAGCCCGGAAGAGGTCCGACGTCCGGGCCCCGGCCGGCAGGGTGGCCACCCGCTCAGGCTTTCAGCAGGTCATCCGCCAGCGAGGTACGGCGGTAGAAGACCTCCCGCCCGCGCCGGTAGGCCTCCAGCAACCGCGCGGCCGAGAGCACTTTGAGGTGTTCGCTCACCGTGGCAGGAGAGATGTCCAGGTGCTGCGAGAGGTACTTCGTCGTCATGGGGATGTCCAGCTGGGCCAGCACGGCGGCCCGGGTGCCGCCCATCAGATCGGAGAGCGCGCAGTCGTCCCGGCCGCCGTCGCGCACTTCCCACAGCGACCCCACTCCGCGCGGGGCGTAGCTGACGGTCGGCGTGTAAGGGCGAGCGTTGAGGAGCACCGTGCCCGGCCAGGCGAACACGCAGGGGATCAGGATCAAGCCTGGGCCCGCCGCGTCGAAGGTGGAGTCGCAGCCCGTGCCGGAGAAGACGTCGCAGCTCTTGCCCACGAAGTCGAGCCCTTCCTCCACCCGGAGCACCTGCGGATGGAGCGTCCTGAGGACCTCGTCCAGACCGCCCCGGGCGAGCAGCCGGAGGCGGTAGTCGATGTCGGCCACCTGAAGCGCGTGAATGCGCTCCCAATGGGGTTCGACGGCGAGTTTCCACACCCACTCGACGGCATCACACAGCTCTTCCACCACGCGATGGGGCTCCGCTTCGAAGGCGTCGAGAATGGCGGGGGCGGCCGGGTGATCGGCCACGGACCGCATGATCCGCATGTCATGCAGCAGCAGGTTCGCGTCCTGGTTCAGCACGCGGTCCTTACTGTCCTGGAAGCTCTCGTCCCGCGAGGGCGTGGGGGTCAGCCCGTCCAGGATGTGGCCGTTGGCCGTGATGAAGGTCCGCAGGACCTCCCACTTGCGGGCCGCGCCGGGGCTCGCCGTGAGGACCTCTTTGGAGTCCGTGATCCATCGGCGGTGCATCGGTACCCCCTTGGCGAGCGTGAGCACCGAGGTGACCGCTTCCCACCACGGGGAGACGCAGAATCGGATCCGGGTCAGGTCCGCGGGGGTCAGCTGCAGCAACATGGTTTGAGATTACTGCCGAGGGTCGCCGGCATCGATGATTCGGTCTGCGCCGAATCGACGACGGCGGCGTCCCGCCCCCGAACACTGGGGACATGGTCACTTCACCGCTCCCCTGCAGCCCCACCGTCCGCCGTCGTCTGCTCCCGTCCCTGGTCCGTCTCATCCCCCGCCGCCGGGTGCGGCAGCCGCTTTCACCCTGTGAACAGGTTCTGCTCCGCGACCGCCTGGAGCTGGAGTATCGAACCCGCCGAGAGGCCGATCTGGTCCATCGCGAAGTCGAGCTGGCGCGTGCGCAGGCGCACGGCATCATCCACTGAGATCCACCAGCTGAAGTTCACCGGTCCCGGCTCCGGACGCCACCTGTTCTACTATCGAACATGTGAGCGACACGAGCACTCCCGGATCTCAGACCCTCAGCCGCGGTATCCGCTTGCTGGAGATCATCGCCGCGTCCGACCGGCCTCCGACCATCGCGGAGCTGGCAGGCGCGCTGGAGGTCCACCGCTCCGTCGCCTACCGGCTCCTGCTCACGCTGGAAAGCCATGGCCTGGCCTTCCGGGACGCCTCCGGACGGGTGGCCCTCGGCGCCGGTCTGGCAGCACTGGCCGCGGGGGTGTCCCGCGACCTCCAGCAGGCCGCCCTCCCCGAACTCAACGCGGTCGCCAACGAACTCGGGATGACCTGCCTCCTCGCCGTCCAGCTGGACCACGAGGAGGCGGTCACCCTGATCAGCGCGTCCCCGCGCCAGACCGTAGCCGTCGTCTCCTACCGCCCGGGACACCGCCACCCGATCACGCGTGGCGGCCCCGGGAAAGCGATCCTGCTCTCCCTCCCGGCCGAAGCCTGGCCCGACGACGTCGACGAACAGCTCCGCGCCGAGATCGACCTCAGCCGCCGACGCGGGTACGCCCTCAGCCATGACGAGGTGGTCCCGTCGCTGTGGTCGGTCGCCGTCCCGCTGACCCTGCCGGGCCAGCCGCCGGCGTCGATCGCGGTCATCCACGTCTCGCTCCCCCATGAGGAGGAGTCGATCGCCGAGCGGCTCAAAGCCGCCGGCGAGCGGATCTCGCGGGCCTACGGCGCCTGAGCACGCTCGGCGGCCCGGGCCGTCGACGACGTCGGCCGCCTCAGGCCCCCGAGGATGCCCGTGCGAAGAACGCGCTCAGTTCCTCGCGGGCCGTGAGCGGCAGGACCTGGGCGACATACTGGTCCGGCCGCACGACCACGATGACCCCGTCCCGGTCGACCCCGCGGGCCTCGAAGAGATCATGCCGCGGGTCAGCGGCGTAGACCTTCTCATAGTCGGTGACCTGGAACGGGCCGGTACGGGGCAGGAAGACCTCCGGCACCGTGGTGATGTCCACGTCCAGATGGGGCTGCTGGTAGATCACCTTGACGTCGAACCAGGCGTCCCGGTCGAGGCCGGCCGGGGTGGCGGCGAGCGGTGAGTCCGGCGACTCCGCCAGCCAGCGCCCGAGGGCGGCGGTCTCCGACGCCGGATCCAGACCGTCCCGGCCCGCGAACACGTAGATGCGCCACCGGCCATCGGCCCGGGCATGGTGTCCGAGGTGCACCGGGTTGCCGTCACACACCCGGGTGACCTCGGCGGACTTGAACCGCTTGCCCAGCGGGAAGCCGGTGGCGAGATCCTGATGATCAGCGGTCCCGACGATCAGCGACGGCGTGTACTCGGTCATGAAGCCAGCGGGGAACTCCGCGGTCTGGACGTAGAAGCGCTCCAGTTCGGCGGGATCGGCCATCTCGTCCGGGCGGGCCGCCATGAGGCTGGACCACTCCTTGTCGAAGTCGATGAGATTCTGCGCCACCACCTGACGTTCGGCGGAGTACGTGTCGAGCAGGGAGAGCGGCGCCCGGCTTTCCAGCACGTGCCCGAGCTTCCAGCCCAGGTTGAAGCCGTCCTGGATGGACACGTTCATGCCCTGCCCCGCCTTGGCGCTGTGGGTGTGGCAGGCGTCGCCCATGATGAACACGCGCGGCGTCCGCGTGCCGACCTCCTCGGCAGGGACGTCGTCGAAACGGTCCGTGACCCGGTGCCCCACCTCGTAGACGCTCCGCCAGGCGACGTGCCGGACGGTCAGCGTGTAGGGGTGCAGGATCTGATTGGCGCGGCGTTCCACTTCCTCCTGGCTCGTCAGCCGGACCTTGCCGGAGTCGTCGTGCGGCACCTCGCCGAGGTCGACGTACATGCGGAAGAGGTGGTTGCCTTCCCGGGGAATGTGGAGGATGCTGCCGCCGTCGTGGGACTGGATGGCGCACTTGCGGCGGATGTCCGGGAAGTCGGTGTCCGCGAGGACGTCCATGACGCCCCAGGCGTGGAAGGCCTGGTCCCCCACGGGTTTGCGGCCGATGGCCTCGCGGACCTTGCTGCGCGCGCCGTCGCCGCCCACCACGAACTTGGCCCGGATCACGCGCTCCGCGCCCTCGTCTTCGCCCGCCGTGCGGCGCAGCGTGACCGAGACGGGGTGCTCACCGCCGTCGTGGTCGATGTCGAGGCCCACGAACTCCCAGCCGTAGTCGGGCCGACTGCGGGTGGGAGAGTTCTTCATGAATTCCAGGAAATAGTCCTGGACGCGGGCCTGGTTCACGATGAGGTGGGGGAACTCGCTGACCCCGCTAGGGTCGTCCGGCGCCACGGCGGTGCGGATGATGTCGCCGGGCTGCTCGGGGTTCGGCTTCCAGAACGCCATTTCGGTGATCCGGTACGCCTCTTCGGTGATCCGTTGCGCGAAGCCGAACGCCTGGAAGGTCTCGACGCTGCGTGCCTGGATGCCGTCCGCCTGCCCCACCTCGAGACGGCCCGGACGGCGCTCGATGACGCGGGTGGTGACGTCCGGGAACTGGGAGAGCTGCGCGGCGAGGGTGATGCCCGCAGGCCCCGTGCCGACGATGAGGACGTCCACCTCATCCGGCAGCTCCTCCGGGCGGTCGAGCCCGACGCCGGCGGCCGGCTGGATGCGCGGGTCGCCGGAAACGTACCCATGATGGTGGAACTGCACGGTGGATCTCCTCACGTCGCTGTGTGGTGACAGACGTTGCCGATAGTCGAAGTTCGATAATAGAACTAGCAATTCCTTTATCGAATGAAGTGAGCATAACCGCCGAAAACCGGCGGGACAAGAGAACGTATACGATCCGCATCTTTGGGTATGATGTGTGACGTCCGGCACAGCACGCCCCTCCAGGCGGCTGAGCCCGGTGCCCGAAAAAGGGGCACGAAGCCGTGCGGGCAGCACGCGCGAGACACATACGGACCCCAACTCTCCGTCTGTCTCGAAAGGCACGACCATGCCCACCGTCTCTCAGCACGTCGCGATCGCCCTCTCCCGCCACATCGATCAGGTCTTCGGCCTCATGGGCAACGGGAACGCGTACTTCCTGAACTCGATCCTGTGCGACACCAAGGCCACCTTCACCGCGGTCCGCCACGAGGCCGGCGCCGTGGTGGCCGCGGACGCCCACTACCGCGCATCCGGCCGCATCGCCGCGGCCACCACCACGTATGGCGCCGGGTTCACCAACACCCTGACCGCCCTCGCGGAAGCGGCCCAGGCCCGCATCCCCCTCGTCCTGATCGTCGGGGACGAGCCGACATCCGGCCCGCGCCCCTGGGATGTGGACCAGATCGCCCTCGCGTCCGCCGTCGGCGTCCGCACGTACACCGTGGGGCGCCTCGACGCCGCGGCGACCACCATCATCGCGATCGAGCACGCCCTCGCGTACCGCCTCCCGGTGGTCCTCGCCATCCCCTACGACGTGCCCACGCTCGAAGCGGGCGACGTGCCCGCCACTCCCCCGCTGCGGCTCCCACAGCCCCAGGCGCCGGCCCCCTTCACGCAGGCCGCCATCGCCCGCGTGGCCGAGACCCTCGCCCAGGCCGAACGGCCGCTCCTGATCGCGGGGCGCGGAGCGCATCTCGCCGGCGCCGGCCCTGCCCTCGGAGCCCTCGCGGACGCCACGGGCGCCGTCACCTCCTCCAGCGCGCTCGGACGCGGCGTCTTCCCCGACGAACGGTTCGACCTCGGGGTGACCGGCGGCTTCGGAGCGCCGGGCGCCATGGAGCTCATCCACGAAGCGGACGTCGCGATCGTCTTCGGCGCGTCACTGAATCCCTTCACCATGCGATTCGGCGAGCTGTTCGCGCCGGGCACCCGCGTGGTCCAGGTGGACATCGCCCCTGCCGCGACCCATCCTCGCGTGGGTGATTATCTGCAGGGCGACGCGCGGCTGGTGGCGGAAGCGCTCACCGCGGCTCTCGACGGCGCCCGGCCGTCGGGCTGGCGGGAGACCGTCGACGTCACAGCCCTCCGCGCCCAGGATCCCGGAGAGTCCGAGCTGGCCGACGGCCGGCTCGATCCCCGGCTGGCAGCCGCGCGGATCGCCGAACTGCTGCCGGAGGACCGGATCGTGGTGAGCGACGGCGGGCACTTCATCGCGTGGGCCAACATGTTCTGGCCGGTGGCGTCGCCCACGCGCATGATCATGGTCGGCACCGCCTACCAGTCGATCGGGCTGGGCTTCCCCAGCGTCGCGGGCGCGGCTCAGGCCGACCCGGACGCGACGATCGTCCTCACGACGGGCGACGGCGGCGGCCTGATGGCGCTGTCCGATCTGGAGACGGCCGTGCGGACCGCCGGCGGCCGGGGCCTGTGCGTGGTCTGGAACGACGGCGCGTACGGCGCCGAGGTCAACCTCTACGGCCTCAAAGGCCTGGCAGAGGATCCCATGCTCATCCCGGACGTGGACTTCGCCGCTCTGGGCAGTGCCGTGGGCGCCGAGGGCGTGGTCGTGCGGCGCATCGAGGATCTCGACCGGCTCGCCGAGTGGACCTCCCGACCGGCGGGAGAGCGCCCCTTCCTCGTGCTCGACCTGAGGATCTCGCGCTCCGTGATCGCTCCCTACCAGCGCGAGGTCATCCGCGTGAACAGCTGACGCCGGGGGCGGCGTCGTCGTCGAGATGGCACTTTCTCGGGGAATCCCTGAGGTTCCGCCCGAGAAAGTGCCATCTCAACCACGCACGACGTCAACGCCGGGCCTCGCGCTCAGCTCACCGCCCTGCTCAGCGCTGTTCAGCGCTGCCAGGCGTAGACTCCGCGCGCCTGCTCCTCCTCCGCAGCGGGGCTGAGGTCGATGCCCCGCCGGTCCCGGAGGAGCAGCGTGGCGATCAGACCCACGACGGTCATGCCCAGCAGGTACCAGGTGACCGACTGGGACGTGCCCGTGGTCTGCTGGAGCCAGGCCGCGATGGTCGGAGCGAAGGCGCCACCCACGATCGCGCCGATGGCGTAGGAGATCGAGACCCCGGAGAACCGCACCGAGGCCGGGAACATCTCCGAGTACCAGGCCGATTGCGGGCCGTACGTGAAACCGAGTCCGAGCGTGAGCAGGATGAGTCCCAGGGCCAGCAGGCCGGGGGTCGCGGTGTTGACCAGCGGGAACAGGGCCAGGACCGCCGATCCTTGCAGCACCCACCCGATCAGATAGGTGTTCCTGCGGCCGATGCGGTCGCTCAGCCAGCCGGCCACGAAGGTGGACACGAGCCAGGTCACCGACGACGCGGTCACGGCCCACAGCACCGAACCGCGGTCCAGACCCACCGGCCCGTCCGGATTGGTGGCGTAGTTCTGCACATAGCCGCCGGTGGTCATGTACCCCGCGGCGTTGTTGCCGGCGAACACGAGCGCGGCCAGGAGGACCAGCGGCGTGTACCGGGCGAACAGCCGCACCACGGGCATGCCCGTCTGCTCCTTGCGCGCGGCGATCTCGGTGAACACCGGGCTCTCCTCCACCCGGCGCCGCACCCAGTAACCCACGAGGATCAGGACCACGGAGAAGAGGAACGGGATGCGCCAGCCCCAGCCGAGGAAGGCTTCGCCCGGGAAGAGCGCGTTCATGATGGCGAGCATCGCGCTCGCGAGCAGCAGCCCGATCGGCACACCGATCTGCGGCATGGCCCCGTAGAGCCCCCTCCGGTTCCGCGGGGCGTGCTCGACCGCCATCAGGACCGCGCCGCCCCACTCGCCACCGGCCGAGATCCCCTGAAGGATCCGCAGGATGATGAGCAGGATCGGCGCGAGCAGGCCGGCCTGGGCGTATCCCGGCAGCAGGCCGATGAGCACGGTCGAGACGCCCATCAGGATCAGCGTCACCACGAGGACGATCCGGCGGCCGTACTTGTCACCGAAATGGCCGGCGAGGAAGGCTCCGAGCGGGCGGAAGAGGAAGCTGATGCCCACCGTGAGGAAGGCCAGGATGGTCCCGATGCCTTTTCCGGCGGGCTCGAAGAACAGATGTCCGAAGACGAGCCCCGCGGCGGAGGCGTAAATGAAGTAGTCGTACCACTCGACGGTCGTCCCGACGACGGTGGCGAAGAGGACCCGCCTGCGGTCCGTGGCGGACGCTTCCGGGCGGGTGAGGACAGGGGATTTCTCGTTCATCTGGTGCTCCAGGGGCGAGTTCGGGCGATGCACCATCGCATTGCACCAGAAAATATACGATTTCAGATATGACCTGACAACCCCCTTGTCAGGAAATCCAGATCGTATATGATTTGGTGTACGACCTCCGTCAGCGAGTGAAGGGACGCCCGTGCCGACCAAGGAATCCACACCGTTCCAGGTGACTCCCGGCAAGATCATCGCCGTGCATCTGAGCTATGCGTCGCGTGCCGCGCAGCGCGGCCGGACGCCCGCCTCTCCCTCTTACTTCCTCAAGCCGTCGAGCTCCCTGAGCGCGTCCGGCAGCACGGTGGAGCGGCCCGCCGGCACCGAACTGCTCGCCTTCGAGGGCGAGATCGCGCTCGTCATCGGCGAACCCGCGCACCGGATCTCCGTGGGCGAGGCCTGGAACCACGTCGCCTGGGTGACGGCGTCGAACGACTGGGGGCTCTACGACCTCCGGTCCAACGACAAGGGGTCCAATCTGCGGAACAAGGGACGGGACGGCTACACCCCCGTGGGCCCAGAGCTGATCGACGCCCGCACGGTCGACCCCGCCGCGCTCCGCGTGCGGGCCTGGCGCAACGGCGACTTGGTGCAGGACGACACCTCGGGGGCCATGATCTTCCCCTTCTCCCGGCTGATCGCCGATCTCTCCCAGCACCTCACCCTCGAGACCGGCGACGTGATCCTCACCGGCACCCCGGCCGGCTCCTCCGTGGCCGTGCCGGGTGACGTGATCGAGGTCGAGGTGGACGCGCCCACGGTGGAGGGCGCGCCGTCGAGCGGGCGCCTCGTCTCCCGCGTGATCGAGGGCCCGGGGGGCTTCGACCCCGCCCTCGGCTCGTTGCCCTCCGTGGACGACCACCAGCGCGAAGAGGCCTGGGGCTCCCGTGAGGCCGCCGGTCTCGGCGAACCCGGTCCTGCCCTCTCCCCCGCCTTGCGCGCCAAGCTGCTGGAGACCCCGGTGGCGGGCCTCTCGCAGCAGCTGCGCAAGCGCGGTCTGGACAATGTGGCGATCGACGGCGTCCGGCCCTCCGTGCCCGGCACCAAGATGGTGGGCGTCGCGAAGACGCTCCGCTTCGTTCCGAACCGCGAAGACCTCTTCCGCAGCCACGGCGGCGGCTTCAACGCCCAGAAACGCGTCTTCGACTCCGTCGGAGAAGGCGAGGTCATCGTCATCGAGGCCCGCGGTGAGCGCGGCTCCGGCACGCTCGGGGACGTGCTCGCACTGCGCGCGCAGGTCCGGGGAGCGGCCGGCGTCGTGACCGACGGCGGCGTTCGGGACTACGTGACCGTGGCGGAGACCGGCCTCCCGGTCTTCAGCCAGGGCCCCCACCCCGCAGTCCTCGGACGCAAGCACGTGCCGTGGGACAGCGACCTGACCATCTCCTGCGGTGGCGCCACCGTCCAGCCCGGCGACATCATCGTCGGCGACGACGACGGCGTGATCGTCCTGCCGCCGTCGCTCGCCGAAGAGGTGGCCGACGCGGCCCTGGCCCAGGAAGCGGAGGACGCCTGGATCGCGCGTCAGGTGGCCGACGGTCATCCCGTGGACGGGCTGTTCCCCCTGAACGCCGAGTGGCGGGCCCGCTTCGAGGCCGACCACGGCACGGGAGAATGACGTCATGAGCAGCACCGTGACCTCCCTCAGCAAGTCCCAGATCGCTTACGAGTGGATCCGCGAGCGCATCGCGCGCCACGAGTTCGGGCCCGGCTACCGGCTCGTGCTCGGGTCGATCGCGTCCTCCCTGGACATGAGCGTGGTCCCGGTGCGCGAAGCCGTCCGTCGGCTCGAGGCCGAGGGGCTCGTGGAGTTCGAGCGCAATGTCGGCGCCCGTGTGACGCTGGTGGACGAGCAGGAGTACGTGCACACCATGCAGACGCTCGGCGTCGTGGAAGGTGTCGCGACCTCGCTGTCCGCGCCGCACCTCGCCTCGATCGACCTGGACCGGGCGGCGGAGATGAACGAACGCCTGCGCCGGCTCCTCGACGACTTCGACCCTCACCTCTTCACCGTGGTGAACCAGCAGTTCCACACCTTGCTGTTCGAGCCGTGCCCGAACCCGCACATCCTGGACCTGGTGCACCGGGGCTGGGCCCGCATGGCCGGGGTCCGCGACTCCACCTTCTCCTTCATCCCCGGCCGCGCCCGCGAGTCGGTGGAGGAACACGACCACATCATCGAGCTCATCCGGAGCAACGCCAGCCCTCTCGAGATCGAGATGGCTGCGCGGGACCACCGCTGGGCCACGATGAACGCCTACCTCGCCCAGCGCCATCCCGGCGACGGGCACACCGCCTGAGCACCCATCCGGGTGTCACGATCACAACCTTGGAGGAGAGCATGACCCCCACGGCCCTGGACCGCCGGCACGTCCCCGCGGACCTGCCCGAGCGCATCCGTCACTACATCGACGGGGAATTCGTCGACTCCCTCGACGGAGACACCTTCGACGTCCTCGAACCCGTCTCCAACGAAAGCTACGTCTCCGCGGCAGCGGGCAAGAAGGCCGACATCGACCGCGCCGTCGCGGCCGCCCGTCGCGCCTTCACCGAGGGGCCCTGGCCCCGCATGCTCCCCCGCGAGCGCTCCCGGATCCTGCACCGCATCGCGGACATCGTCGAGTCCCGGGACGAGCGCCTCGCCGAGCTGGAGTCCTTCGACTCGGGTCTGCCCATCACCCAGGCCCTCGGCCAGGCCCGCCGCGCGGCGGAGAACTTCCGCTTCTTCGCGGACCTGATCGTGGCCCAGGCGGATGACACCTTCAAGGTCCCCGGCCGCCAGATCAATTACGTGAACCGCAAGCCGATCGGGGTCGCGGGGCTCATCACGCCCTGGAACACCCCGTTCATGCTGGAGAGCTGGAAGCTCGGCCCCGCCCTGGCGACCGGCAACACCGTGGTGCTCAAGCCCGCCGAGTTCACCCCGCTCTCCGCCTCCCTCTGGGCCGGGATTTTCGAGGAGGCCGGCCTGCCGAAGGGCGTGTTCAACCTCGTCAACGGCCTCGGCGAGGACGCCGGCGACGCCCTGGTGAAGCACCCGGACGTGCCCCTCATCTCCTTCACGGGCGAAAGCCGCACCGGCCAGATCATCTTCGGCAACGCCGCGCCGTTCCTGAAGGGCCTGTCCATGGAACTGGGCGGCAAGAGCCCGGCCGTGGTGTTCGACGACGCCGACCTGGACGCCGCGATCGACGCCACGATCTTCGGCGTCTTCTCCCTGAACGGCGAGCGCTGCACCGCAGGCTCGCGCATCCTGGTCCAGCGCGGGATCTACGACGAATTCGTGAAGCGCTACGCCGCCCAGGCCCAGCGGGTCAAGGTCGGCTACCCGCACGATCCCGCCACGGAGGTCGGCGCGCTGGTGCACCCCGAGCACTTCGAAAAGGTCATGAGCTACATCGAGATCGGCAAGGGCGAGGGTCGCCTCGTGGCCGGCGGCGGACAGCCGGAAGGTTTCGCCTTCGGCAACTTCGTGGCGCCGACCGTGTTCGCCGACGTCGCACCGGACGCGCGGATCTTCCAGGAGGAGATCTTCGGCCCGGTCGTGGCGATCACCCCCTTCGACACCGACGAGGAGGCGCTCGCGCTGGCCAACGACACCAAGTACGGGCTCGCCGCCTATGTGTGGACGAACGATCTGAAGCGCGCCCACAACTTCTCGCAGGCCGTGGAGGCCGGCATGGTCTGGCTGAACTCGAACAACGTCCGTGATCTGCGCACCCCGTTCGGCGGCGTCAAGGCCTCCGGCCTGGGTCACGAGGGCGGCTACCGTTCGATCGACTTCTACACCGACCAGCAGGCCGTGCACATCACCCTCGGCAAGGTCCACAACCCGACCTTCGGCAAGCAGGAACCGCCTCACGAGAACGATCTAGACGACCCGGACCCCCGCTGAACCGCCCCATCTCACGCAAGGACGCATGACATGACGCATCTGGAAGACCGCACCCTCACCTCCTCCGGTTTCTACGTGAGCCAGGAGGCGCCGATCCACACGGCGAATCCGGTGGCCACCCCCGAGTCCCCCGCGCCGGACATCCTCCGCTGCGCGTACATGGAACTCGTGGTGACCGACCTGGCCGCCTCCCGGGTCTTCTACGTGGACGTGCTCGGCCTGCACGTGACCGAAGAGGACGAGGACGCGATCTACCTGCGCTCCACCGAGGAGTTCATCCACCACAATCTGGTGCTGCGCAAGGGACCCGTGGCCGCCGTCGCCGCCTTCTCCTACCGTGTCCGCACACCGGAGGACCTTGACCGCGCCGTCGCGTTCTACACGGAGCTCGGCTGTCGGGTGGAGCGTCGCCCGGAGGGCTTCGTGAAGGGCATCGGCGACTCGGTCCGTGTGGAGGATCCCCTGGGCTTCCCGTACGAGTTCTTCCACCAGACCGACCACGTGGAACGGCTGTCCTGGCGTTACGATCTGCACGTTCCGGGTGAGCTGGTGCGCCTGGACCACTTCAACCAGGTCACCCCGGATGTCCCGCGCGCTGTGAAGTTCATGCAGGACCTCGGATTCCGGGTCACGGAGGACATCCAGGATGACGAAGGCACCGTCTACGCGGCCTGGATGCGCCGCAAGCCGACCGTGCACGACACGGCGATGACCGGCGGCGACGGCCCCCGGATGCACCACGTGTGCTTCGCCACCCACGAGAAACACAACATCCTCGCGATCTGCGACAAGCTCGGGGCCCTGCGCCGCAGTGACGCGATCGAACGCGGTCCCGGGCGCCACGGCGTGTCCAACGCGTTCTACCTGTACCTGCGGGATCCGGACGGCCACCGCGTGGAGGTCTACACCCAGGACTACTACACCGGCGACCCGGACAACCCGGTGGTCACCTGGGATGTGCACGACAACCAGCGCCGCGACTGGTGGGGCAACCCGGTGGTTCCCAGCTGGTACACCGAGGCGTCGCTGGTCCTGGACCTGGACGGGAACCCGCAGCCGGTCGTCGCCCGCACCGATTCGAGCGAAATGGCCGTCACCATCGGCGCGGACGGGTTCTCCTACACCCGGCCGGACGACCAGGAGGCCATGCCCGAATGGAAGCAGGGCGAGTACAAGCTGGGAAACCAGCTCTAACGTCCGGCGCAGGAGAGAGGAACACCATGCTGAACGACAGCACCATCGCACAGCTGGCCCAGGAACTCGCCGACGCCGAACGCGACCGTGCCGTGATCCCGCGGATCACGGCACGGCACCCCGAGGCGACGATCGATGATTCGTACGCCATCCAGCGGGTCTGGCAGGAGAAGAACCTGGCGGCAGGCCGCCGGCTGGTGGGCCGCAAGATCGGGCTCACCTCCAAGGCCATGCAGCAGGCCACCGGCATCTCGGAACCCGATTACGGCGTCATGTTCGACGACACCGTCTGGGAGAACGGCTCCGTGCTGCCCTTCGACGCCTACTCGAACGTCCGGATCGAGGTGGAGCTGGCCTTCGTGCTCAACGCACCGCTGGAAGGGCCGCACTGCACGGTCATGGACGTGCTGCGCGCCACCGAGTACGTCACGCCGGCGCTGGAGGTCCTGAACTCCCACATCGAGCTGGAGGGGCGCACGATCGTGGACACCATCAGCGACAACGCGGCCTACGGTGGCATGGTGCTGGGCGGGAATCCCACCCGGCCGGACGCCGTCGACCTGCGGTGGGTCTCGGCCCTCCTGTACCGGAATGAGACGATCGAGGAGACCGGCGTCTCCGCGGGCGTCCTCAACCACCCGGCCACCGGCGTCGCGTGGCTCGCGAACAAACTGCACCATCACGGAGACCGGCTGGAGCCCGGGGAGATCATCCTGGCCGGGTCGTTCACACGGCCCGTCTGGATCTCCCGGGGCGACAGCGTGCTCTGCGACTACGGACCGTTGGGAACCATCTCATGCCGCTTCCTCTGAACCCCACTCTGCGTCACCGCCTGCAGGAGGCGGGGCGGCCCTTGTTCGGCGGCTGGGTCTGTTCCGGCTCGCCCGTCATGGCGGAGGTCATGGCCGGCTCGGGCCTCGACTGGATCCTCATCGACATGGAGCACGCGCCGAACGGGCTCGAGTCCGTGCTGTCCCAGCTGCACGCCGTGTCGGGTTACCCGGTCACGGCCGTGGTGCGGGTGCCGTCCGCCGATCCGGTGATCATCAAGCAGGTCCTGGACCTGGGCGCGCAGACCATCCTGGTCCCGATGGTCTCCACCGAGGAGCAGGCTCGCTCCGTGGCGGCCGCCGCCCAGTACCCGCCGCACGGCATCCGGGGTGTGGGGAGTGCCCTGGCGCGGTCCGCCCGCTGGAACCGCGTGCCGGACTACCTGCAGAACGCCGCCGAGCACGTGTCGGTCTTCGTGCAGGTGGAGACCGGCGAGGGCGTGGAGAATGCGCGAGCGATCGCGGCGGTGGACGGGATCGACGGCGTGTTCGTCGGCCCCAGCGACCTGGCCGCGTCGCTGGGTTTCCTGGGCCGGCAGGGCCACCCGGAGGTCGTCGCCGCGGTGGGCCGCGCCTTCGCCGACGTGACGGCAGCAGGGAAACCCGTGGGCGTCAACGCCTTCGATCCGCAGGCCGCCGCCGACTATGCGGAGGCCGGGGCGGCCTTCCTGCTCGTGGGGGCCGACGTCGCGCTGACGGCCAGGGCGTCCGAGGCTCTCGCCGCGCGCTTCATCCCTCAGCCCGGGGCCGGCGAGGACGACGGCGTCAGCGGGGCGACGACCTCGTACTGAGGCGCGCCTACCCGGCCGGGGCCGACAGGCCCGGGCCGGGTTCCTTACGGACGGACCCGCGCCGCCCACTCGCGGAGCAGCTCGCGGACCTTCTCCGGCTGGTCCAAGTGGACGTTGTGGCCGGCTTCCTCCAGCACCGCATACCCCGCGTCCGGGAAGGAATGGGCGAGGACTTCCTGATCCTCGAAGCCGACCACGTGATCCTGCCGCGCGGCGACGATCAGCACCGGCTTGGCGAACCCCGTCAGCCGGGCATCCGGCGCCGGGTCCAGGACGTACCGCTCGGCCAGCCGGTCCATGGCGCGCGTGTCCGCAGCCTTCAGCCCAGGGAGTGCCGCGGTCCGGAACCTCTCCCAGTTCTCCGGCGACTGCACCACCGACAGCTCCTCGTACGCCATCGCATCGCCGGGCTTCAGCGAGCGCAGCAGATCTTCGTCGCGCCGCAGCACGGTCTGTTCCGGCAGCGTGCGGCGGGAGAGAACCGGGTCCACCACCGGAGCGAGCAATGCCAGCCCGAGCACCTGGTCGGGCCGCCTCGCCGCCAGTTCGCGCGCCAGCAGGCCGCCCAGGGAGTTGCCGACGACGGCGAACGGACGGCCGCCCGTCAGCTCCCCCGCCGCGTCGTCGAGCCAGTCCGCGAGAGCCGGCAGGTCGCCGTCGCCGGCCAGGGCGGGAGTGCCGCCGAACCCAGGGAGGTCGAGGTACAGACGCTCCCAGCCGCCGTCGTCGAACACATCGTCCAGATCCAGGAGCAGCCGGTGGTCGATGCCGTTGCCGTGGACGAACAGGAGCGGTGTGCCCTCGCCCCGCCGGACGAGGTGCGGCCGGGGCCGAGGAGCCGCGAGGGCGAGGTACAGGAGCGGATACGGGCGCCCGGCGTCGTCGGTCTCGCTGCGCCCCGTCACGGTGAAACCATGACGGGCGTAGAAGGCGGCGGCCCCGGGGTTCTGTTCGTTCACGTCCACGGAACGCACGCCCTGCTCCGCGATCACGTGGTCCAGCAGGGCGCTCCCGATGCCCTGGCGATGAGCGGAGGCATCGACGAAGAGCATCTCCAGCCGGTCCTCGGCGGTCCCAGCGAAACCGACCACCCGCCCGTCGACCTCCGCGACGCTCAACCGCACTTGCGGGAAGTACGCCGCGGCGAGCTGCGCTTCGATCCCGTCGCGGTCCTCCGCGGTGAGGAAGCCGTGAGTGGCGTCCACGGCACTGCGCCAGATGGCGACCAGCCCGGGGTACTCCTCAGATCCGCCGCAGTCGCGGATGAGCACGGAAGACATCGCAGGGAACTCCTTCGTCAGGGCAGGATCGCCCCGGGACAGCCGGGACAGAACAGTCACCAGACTAATCGAGGGCCTTGACCTTCCGGGGCACCGTGATGGTGATGGTGGCGACCGCGATCAGGACGATGCCGGCGAGCTGGACCAGATCCGGGATGTGGCCGTACACAGCGATGTCCGCAAAGATCGCCACGGCCGGATTCACGAAGGACAGCGCCGCGAGCGCCATGGTCGAGAGCACTCGGGCCGAGCCGTAGAGCGCCGAGTACAGCAGGCCTGTGTGGATCACGCCCATCGCAGCGATCCACCACCAGCCGGTGCCGCTCCACTGCAGCTGGGCGGAGAACGGCAGCAGGAGGAGCGCGCCGGTCACGCACTGGATCAGTGTCATGACGTACGGCCGGATGCCCGTCGTATGCTTCGCCGCGAGGGTGGCGAGAGCGTAGAGGAGACCGGCCAGCAGCGCCGAGAGGACGCCGCCGATCTGGCTGGGTGATAGCCGTTCGATCCCGTCGACTCCGATGAACCGGGTCGCGAGGAGGAGGCCGCCGAAGGCCACGACCAGCCAGATCAGGTCCTTCCTCTTCGGCAGTTCCCGGCTGATCACCGCGCCGAGAGCAACGAGCAGGAACGGCTCCATGTGGTACGACACCGTTGCGACGGTCAGAGTGGTCGTGGCGAAGGACTGGAAGAGGAACACCCAGTTCGCCACGAGTGCCACGCCGCCGCCGAGAGTGAGCAGGACCGCCTTCACGGTCCAAGTGCTCTTGCGGAACGCGTCCGTCGCCAGGGCGAGGAGGAGCAGCGCACCGGAGGCGAAGACGCAACGCCACGCGACGGTGGTGATCGGGTCGGTGCCGGCCTGGATGCTGAACACCCCGATGGTGCCCCAGCCCGCCATGGCGAGCGCGAGCCAGATCTTGGCGCGCAGCACGGCGGACCGCGGGGTGGGACTTGATGGAGGCTGCCGGCGGCTGCTGGAAAGGTCTGTCGAGGAGGTCATGTATCGATCATGAGCGCGATTTTCTTTTAGCACCAGTAATAGTTTCTAGGCCATTCATCGTAGAATTTCTGAATGATCGATGTCCTCTCGCTCCGCGCTCTGATCGCCGTGGCCGACACGGGTTCGGTGACCTCGGCCGCGACGCTCCTCAGCTACACGCCGTCGAACATCACGCAGCACATCCGGCGGCTCGAACGGACCGTCCAGTGCACCTTGCTGGAGCGGGTGGGACGCGGCGTGGTGCTCACGGAGTACGCGCGGTCGCTCGTGGAGCGCGGACGCCCCATCGTCCTCGCGCTGGACGACCTGGCGGCGGCGCACGACGGCGAGCCGGCGGGCCGAGTGCGGATCGCCGTCTTCCCCACGGCGCTGCGGGGGCTGATCATCCCCGCCGTCGCGGCTCTCGCCTCCGCGCATCCGGCCCTGGTGGTGCAACCGCTCGAGCTCGAGCCCGAGGAATCCCTGCTCTTCGTCCGGACCGGGCTGACCGATTTGGCGCTCGTGAAGACCTGGGGCCGACGCGCCGAGGAGACGCCCGACCCCGACCTCCGGCGCATCTCGCTCGGGGTGGACCGGGTGGATGCGATCCTCCCCGGCGACCATCCGTTGGCCGCACAGCCAGGGGTCTCCATGAAGCAGCTGCGGCACGAGCCGTGGGCCGTGACACCGGACGACGGTCCGTATCGCCAGTGGATCGCCGCGCAGGGCGGACTCGGCAACCCCACCGGGCCCGTCTACGAGGCCGCGGAGTTCCAGTCGATCATCGAGTACATCGCCGCAGGACTGGCCGTGGGCGCGGTCCCCCGGCTCGGCCGCGGACCCCTCCCTCCGGGGGTCGTCGCCGTGCCGCTCACGGATGAGGCGTCCTTCCGGGAGGTGTCACTCGTGGTCCGGGCGGCTGCCGCGGACGGCCCCAATCTGCACGCGGTCATCCAGGGGATCCTGCGGCAGTCAGGTTCGTCCCTGGAAACTCCGTGAGAATGAGGTGGACAAGCACTTCACCTCTCAGCCCGTGCCGGCCTGGCCGGGCCTCCACCCGCCAGCAAAGGACGAGCACATGACGCAGAAGGTCGCAGTGGTCACGGGAGCCTCCTCGGGGATCGGCGAGGCCGCCGCCCGCGGATTGCACGCAGCAGGCTTCACCGTCTATGCGGCAGCCCGCCGCCTGGACCGGATGGCCGCCCTCGCCGCATCCGGCATCCACACGATCGCGCTCGATGTCACGGATGCGGAGTCGGCCTCCGCCGCGATCGCCGCGATCCTGGAGGCGGAGGGCCGGATCGACGTGCTGGTCAACAACGCCGGCTATGGATCCTACGGCTCGGTGGAGGAGGTTCCCCTTTCGACGGCTCAGGCACAGCTCGACGTCAACGTCCTGGGGCTGGCACGGATGGCTCAGCTCGTGATCCCGGGGATGCGTGCTCAGGGCAGCGGCCGGATCCTCAACGTCAGCTCCATGGGTGGCCGCTTCGCCATGCCGATGGGCGCGTGGTACCACGCCAGCAAGTACGCGGTCGAGGGACTCAGCGACGCCTTGCGGATGGAGCTCGCGCCGTTCGGGATCGACGTCGTGCTCATCGAGCCGGGGTCGATCCGGACCGAGTGGGGCGGCATCGCCGCGGGGAACCTTCAGGAGGTCTCCGGGGACGGACCCTACGCCCGACAGGCCGCCGCCATGGCCGTGACGATCGGTGGCAGCTCGGGTCCGACGGCGCGCCTGGCCTCCCGGCCTGAAGTGGTCGCCAAAGCCGTCGTGAAGGCCTCGACCGTCAAGCACCCCCGGACGCGGTATCTTCCGGGCTTCGGCGCCAAGCCTTTGGTGTTCCTGCGGGCCGTGCTCCCCGACCGCGCTTTCGATGCCCTCATCGCTCGTGGGCTGGGGGGTTAGAGCGCCCCTCCACCCGGCACGGGTACGGTGTTGCCATGGATCGCCTCCTCCTGATCAGACATGCCGAAGCCGCGCCGTCCGACGAATCCGATCCGGGCCTCAGCCCGATGGGCAGGGAGCAAGTTGAACGTCTGGGAGAACTCCTCGCGACCTCCCAGGCGAACACTCTCCTGCACGGACCTCGGCGGAGGGCCCGGGAGACCGCGGAACTCCTCGGACGGAAACTCGGCCTCCCCCCGACGCTCTCGGATCTCTTGGAGGATCGCACCCCCTACCCGTCGGACGACCGTGCCGATGACTACTCTCCGCGCCAGTGGGATTACCTCCGCTCGGTCCCTCCGGAAGAACGCGACATCAACGGCGTCATGATGGCCGAGGCCTGGCGAGCGCTGACCGTTTCTGAGCAGCCCGGAACCGTGATCGCAGTGACTCACGCCTTCGTGGTGGGATCCTTCGTGGGCACCGCGCTCGGAGCCGCTCCGGATGCTTGGATGAAGCTCCACATCGGGAACACCGGCATCACGGAGCTGCACCGCGGAAGATACGACGACTGGGTGGTTGATGGGGTGAACGGGATCCCGCACCTGAGATTGTCGGGCGGAACATGCACTCCGCCGAGTGATTGAGCCGCTTCCGGCTGAAGGGCCTTTTTCAGCTCAACGGCCAGGACCAGTGCACGTCAGCGGCGCTGCAGTCCCTGGCCATGCTGCGAGCATGAGACAGTGCCCGTTTGGTGCTCAAGGGCACCGCGGATTCCCAGACCCAGTCCTTGGGAAGGACATGGAGGGCGAGGGTCTCCAACCGTTGTCGTTCATCGACAGCGCGGACGAGCACGACGGCGAGATTCTGAATCCCCCACCACAGCACAGCGCTTCCGTGGGGAATGGCTCCGGCCTCGAGCACCTTCCGCCCGTATCCGTCGTCGGGACTGAGGACCGACTCGGCGTGAAAGGAGTCGCCGCCGTAGAAGTGAATGCAGTGACGCCTCAGCATGGTCTCGGTCTCGAGGAGCGCGTCGGCGTCACCGGATTCGCTCAGAGGGGCTATCGCGAGAGGGAAGATGGCATGGTCGCCTCGGTCGACGACGGGCAGGCCAAGATCTCCCCAACGGGGCTTCCTCCAGGTGGGGATCGTCTCCAGGGTGCGGAGGAGCGCAATGCCATCCGTGATGTTCTCGACGTCGGTCATGGACACTGATCCTGCCATGACCGGCGTCGGCCGCACAGGACTACTCCCTCACCCCTTTTCGACCGGCAGCCAGAGCTCACACGAGGCGAAGCTCTCCGTGAATTCCAGGTACCGCACGATCGACGGCCCGGGCCTCAGCCGCCACGGGTTCGACGGGAACCATTCGGTCGCCGTCGCGGCCCACAGATTCTGCAGCGTTTCCGGGAACGGACCCCGCGCGGCGAACACCGCCCAGGTGCCGGCGTCGAGCGGGAGCGAATCGAGGTCTTCGGGAACCTCCGTACCGGCGTCCACCGCGACGCCGTGCACATACGTGAGCAGGGATCCTTCCGGAGCGTCGGGGTCGACACCGTCGGTGACGGCGAGGATGCCTGACGGTTCGGCGTTGCTCAGGGCCTTGAGGCGCACGTGCTCCTCGACCGGGATCGCGGCGATGTGCGCCTGAATGTCGGGGTTCACCCCTTCGTGGAGGAGCGGGACCCGAGCGGCATGCCCGACGAGCATGAGGTCGGGCAGTTCGGTGATGGTGACGTCCATGGACGTGCCCCCTTCTACGCTCAGGCGGAACCTGAGCATGGTGTGAGTGCTGAGCGGACCACCATGGCGTCGCACGTCGGACGGGCTGGCGCCGTGCACGGAACGGAACGCCCGGCCGAACGCCTCGACCGACCCGTAGCCGTAGCGCACGGCCACATCGAGGAGATGCGGCGCGCCTGCGGCCAGTTCGGCGCCGGCGAGGGTCATCCGGCGGTTGCGGATGTACTCCGAGAGCGGCACCTGCGCCAGCGATGCGAACATCCTCCGCAGGTGATACTCCGTGGTGCCGTGCCGCCGGGCGAATCCGGCGACGTCGATCGGCTCACCGAGGTTCTCCTCGATGTGGTCGACCAGGGCGTTGAGCGTGGCGATCATGTGGTCCTCCTGACACCAATGATTCTCCGGGGCGGGCCGGGGACGGGACCCGATAGTTCCGGTCAGGTTCGATCAGGGTTGCGGCCCCTTCGGCAACCGCACAGCGAGCGGATCGAAGGAAGGCCCACGGTCGGACCGCAGCCTGCCGTACGTCGCGACGTCGATCCGCTGTCCCTCGATCAGGAACTTGCCGCGTTCGGTTCCTTCCCGGACGAAGCCCGCCGCTTTCGCCACGGCACCCGACGCCGGGTTGTTGAGGCGGTGTCCGAGTTCGAGACGCTCCAGGCCGCTGTGCGACAAAGCACGGTCGGCGATGGTCGCCGCGGCACGGCTCATCAGGCCCCTGCCGCGGGCGGCGGCGTTCATCCAGTACCAGAACCAGCCGGAGCGGTTGTCCGCGTCCACGCTCACACAGACCAGCCCCACCAGACGCTCACCGTCCACGATGACCCAGGGGTCATGCGGAGTGTCGGCGGAGACGAGATTGGTGACGTAGCGCTGGGCCTCTTCCAGGGTGGTCACCCGACCCTGGCGCTCCATATCCGGACTCGAACGGAACGCCGCGAGCACCTCGGGCGTGTCCTCGAGCGTTAGAGGCCGGAGAAATGCTTCGGTGCCCGCAGTGGAGGAGTCCGCCGGCGCGGGAATTTCCGATGCGGAGTCTTGTGGCCCGGCGGCCCGTTCAGCATCAGCCACGACCCGCCCCAGCAGGGCCCCGAAGCCCGCGCACAGCACGTGACCGTGCTCCAAGGGCGCCCACCAGCAGGTCCAGCGCTGCGCCGGCCCCTCGGACGGATGCTCCTCACCGGCCTGCCATCGTTCCGGGACGGAGTCCCCCACCGGCGCCAGCTGGAAGAAATGACGCTGGTGACGCTCCTCCTTGGCCGGCCTCACATCGTAGATCTCCGTGCCCAGTTCACGGACCACACGGGTCCTCAGGCCGGTCTCCTCGAGCACCTCCCGGACAGCGGCTTCCACGGGAGACTCCCCCGCCTCGACCGTCCCCGCCGGCACCTGAACGCCCGTGACCTCGATCGACACGTCGTCGTGGGTGAAGACCAGGAGTCGGCCGCAGTGGATGACGTACGCGACGGCCTTCTGGACCACCCGCGCCTCCCGGCGGGCTGCGCCGCTCACGCCATGCCCCGGACTCGGGCCGCCGCCAGGATGTCGTCGTTCGCTCGCGACCACGCCTCGATCATCCCGGCGCCTCCGTGGCCTTCCCCCTCATCGATCACCAGACGGGACCCGGGCCATGCGCGATGCACTTCCCAGGCGGTCACCGCAGGACCGGAAACGTCGTTCCGGCCGTGGATGAGCACGCCGGGTATGTCCGCGATGCCGGCCATACCCGCCAGGAGTCCGGCCTCACAAAACCCTGAGTTCGACCAGTAATGCGTCGTCAGCGTCGCGAACGCGAGGCGGTAGGCGTCGGACTCCCATCTCGGGTCTCTGGAGAATCCGCCGGCGCCGATGGACACGTGGGTGTCCTCCCAGAGCGCCCATTCCTTCGACGCCGCGTCGCGGAGCGCACTGTCCGGGGATCGCAGGAGCCGGGCATAGGCATCGATCAATCTGCCCTCGCCCCGCCGGTATCCGATACCCGAACCCTCCGCGAACGCAGCAAATCTGTCCCAGGCCTCGGGGAACATCATGCCGACTCCTTCGGTGATCCACTCGACCTCGCGGCGGCTCGTCGTGGTGACCGCCACGAGCACGAGCCCCATCACCCGGTCCGGGTGGGTCTGGGCATACGCCAGCGCCAGGGTGGAACCCCACGAGACCCCATTGACCACCCAGCGATCGATCCCGCGGTCGGCACGAAGTGATTCGATATCGCTGATGAGATGGGCCGTCGTGTTCACCCCGAGGTCTGTCAGCGGATCGGAGGCGTGCGGCAGTGAGCGTCCGCACCCTCGCTGTTCAAAGCCCACCACCCGGGTCCGCTCCAGATCCACCCGGCGCCGATAGCCACTCGCACCGAGTCCTCCGCCGGGACCTCCGTGCAGATAGAGGACGGGAGTTCCCAGGGGGTCGCCCCACTCCTCCCAGTAGATCCGCTGGCCATCGGTGACCTCGAGGAATCCGGACTCGCGAGGAACCTCTGACATGCCGTCACGCCCTTTCCCTGCCGCGCCCCTGGAGGCGACGGGTCGCCGTCGTCGTGGCCGCCGTCGACCGTGCCACAGCACGAGCCTGCCACACGACCTCCGGTTCCACGGCGACGTCGTCGGCCTCGCCCTCCGACCCACAACGCGGAAAAACCCCGACACCAGGTGATGCCGGGGTCTATCCCGTCAGCGTGTGAAAGAAAAAGCGTGAACGGAGAGCGGACGGCTCAGACGGCGTCGACGTCGACCGCCAGCGGTCGGGCACTCCGGGTCCGGAACGCGAGGCCGAGCACCGACAGCAGCGCGATGACCGAGAGGATCGTCGCGGCAAGGAAGCCCGCCCGGCCGCCGGCGTAGAAATCGCCCGGGATCGCGAAGGCCGCGAAGACGGACGCCACGATGGCCAGGCCCACCGCGCCGCCGAGCTGCTGCATGGTCTGGAACAGCCCCGATGCGGCGCCGGCCTCCTCCGGGTCGACGTTGCGCAGGGCGAGCGTGGTCAGCGGCATGAAGGTGAGGCCGGCTGAGATGCCGGTGAAGGCGAGTGCCGCGATCACCACCGCGAGCGGCGTCTGCGGACCGATGAGAGCCAGCGGCACAAAGGCGGCCACCCGGAGTGCGGCGCCAACGTTCACCAGACGTTCCGCACCGAATCGTTCCACGAGACGGGGCACGATCCGGGACATCGTGGACACCCCCACGGGCATGGGGAGGAACATCAGCCCGGTGATGAGCGGCGAGTAGCCCTGCGAGTCCTCCAGGTACTGCACCATCAGGAAGAACATCGCGAGCATTCCGGCGTACGTCGCCGCCATCGCGGCGAGCGCCGCCACCCGGCTGGGGCTGCGGAGCAACTGCGGTCGGAGCAGCGGGTGGGCCACCCGTCGTTCCGTCACGGCGAGCGCGACGAGCAGAAGGGCGCCGACGGCGAGCCCCGTCAGGGTGAGCGGGCTGGACCAGCCGTCCTCGGCCGCCTGGATCAGGGCCCAGACGATCGCGACGGCGCCACCCGTCGCGGTGACGGCTCCCAGGACGTCGAAGTGCCCGGTCTGGCGCGGGGTCTCCGCCACCAGCCTCGGCACGGTCACAAGAATGGCCAGGCCGATGGGGACGTTGATGAACAGCGTCCACCGCCAGTCCGCCGTCGACGTCAGGATGCCGCCGAGGATGAGGCCGAGCGCGCCACCCATGGAGGAGATCGCGGAGAACATGGCCAGAGCGCGGTTGCGCGCCTTGTCATCGCGGGCGCTGGTCGTGATGAGGGCCAGCACGCTCGGGGCGGCGAACGCGGCGCCGACGCCCTGGAAGGCGCGCGCGACCACGAGGAAGAGCGGGTCGGTGGCAAGGCCGCCGAGAAGGGAGAAGAGCGTGAAGACGGCGACGCCGGCCAGGAAGGTCCGGCGGCGTCCGAGCACGTCACCGACGCGGCCGCCAAGCAGCAGGAGACCTCCGAAGGCGAGGGCGTAGGCGTTCAGGACCCAGCTGAGCTGAGCCGGGGAGAAGTGGAGGTCCGTGGCGATGCGGGGCAGCGCCACGTTCACGACGGTGGCGTCGAGGACGAGCATGAGCTGGGCGAGCATGACGAGGCCCAGCCCGAGGGAAGTGGTCCGGGCTGTGGCCCGGTTCCGGGTGGGCAGAAGGGTGTCTGTGAGGGGAGCCATGGGGAGTCCTGTTCTGACGACGGGGACTGGCGTACACTAATCGGAGAGTTGCTCCGCTTAGCACTATACGGAGACACTCTCCGTTTTCGCAAGACTTTTCACGAAGGAAGTGTTCAGGTGCGCGCTGACGCCCGTCGGAACCGTGACCGGATCGTCGAAGTGGCCCGGGAGCTGGCCCGTGCCAAAGGCTATGACGCGCTGACCATGGACGAGGTGGCCAAGAAGGCCGGCATCGGCGCCGGCACGCTGTATCGCCACTTCCCTACCAAGGACGCGCTCCACGACGCCGTCATCGAGGCCTGGGCGGACAAGGTCAACGCCGCCGTGGACGCCGCCATGGAGGCGCCAGGGACTCCGCGGGAACGGCTCGCCCTCTGGCTCCGCGAGTACACCGCGATGCTGACGGCGCACCAGGGCGCTGCCGCGCGGATCACCGCCTCACTCGGAGTCGCCGGATCCCCCTACGAGGCCAAGTGCCAGACCTACATGCAGGCCAATCAGCGGGTCATCGACGCCCTCGGGTCAGACCTCCGGCCCGATGCGGAAGCCCTGCAGATGTGCCGCCTGGTGGGCGGCGTGGCCGCCGTCGCCGACAACAGTGGCCTGCCTGCGGAGGCCGTCACCGCCATGCTCGACGTCCTCGCGGACGGGCTCCTGGCGCCGCGGGCCTGACGCTGCGCGGTCGATGCCTGGTCGTCTAGCATGGGCGGTGAACGCCCGCCGGCGTACCGGCGGACATCACCGCGGAGACGACCTGAGGCCAGGAGACGACCATGACAGAGACGTACCCGATCCAGGAGAGGGTCGAGGCCGCGCTCGGGGCAGAGCGCGCAGACAAGCTGCTCACCGGGCTGGACAACTATTCGAATCAGCCGAACGCCGTCAAGGGCGCTGCGAAAAGGCCGAGCGACCCTGAGGTCGAAGCGGTCGCCCATGCGGCTTTCGCGGCCGCCACTCCCCAGGAGATCAACCTGGAGCTGGACTCGATCGGCATGTGGGGCCTGCTGACGCTCGCCGCCCGAGCGGACGTCACGATTCTGGACAGCCTGCCCCCGGGACGCGTGGACAACCCGAAGGTGGCCTCGATCAGGCGCGCGACGACGAAGCACCTCAAGGGTCTCGCGGAGGCCGCGGCGGCGGACCCGTCGACCGATTCAGCGGATTGAAACCGGGAACCACAACGAGAGGCGCTTCCCCACCACGAAGGAGCTTGAGTGGCTGACAACTCGCGCGAACCACTGGATTTCCTGGTCCTGGGCCACTCCCCCCGAGGGTGCCACCGGCTGGCCACACCCGGTGTCGATCAGCGTCCATCCGCTAGGCGAGATGACGCTCCTCAATTTCTCGAAGGGGCCTCACATCGCCAACGTCGGCGGGCAACTGCGGGTCACATGGGTGATCGTCGATGATGCGCTGAAGGAGTCCTTCGCCGAAGAGTTCGACGCCTGTGACGCCCACTGGCTCGTGCCGTACCTCGCGCGGCTCGCAGCGGGTGAAGAGGTCACTGAACACGAACTCATTGACGCCTACCGGGCGAAGTTCGGTCGCTATCCGAAGACGGAGCTGTCCGCCAACCACACCTTCTGAGCGGCGACGGTTCCGGCCCCGGCCGGCTCCCCTTCGCTCCGTGGCCCATGGTGAAGCGGTACTCCAGCACGTCGCCGTCGGATATGGAGTATCACGTGCTTTCAGCACCGGCCCTGGCGTTGGGACGCCGCCGCGGACGTCGAACCGCGCTGAAATCCAGGGTGGACCACACCAGCGTCTGATCATCGCACTTCCCGCCCTTCCCAGCGACGACCCCAACCGATAGCATTCGTTCAGCATTCCAGCCGTTCGGTATTTTTTTGGGGGACCATGGCACACTTGCCCAGCATTCGACAGAGAGGCCTAAAGGCCCTCTATGCAGTGACCGCGACGGTCGCCTTGTGCAGCGGGCTGGTGACGCCACTGGCCCCCGCCCTGGCGGAGGCGTCCCCCACTCCGACGGTCAGCGCCACCGCGACGCCGACGGAGACTTCCGCTCCGACGGAAACAGCGCCCGTTCCCTCCGCGACCCCGGTGACCACCGAGGCTCCGACGGCACCGCCGACGTCGGAACCCACTCCGGCTCCCAGCGCCACGGCCACCGCGACGCCCAGCCCGCAACCGACTGCCACGCCGTCGTCGATCCCTGTGGGCAGCCATTTCACTGCCTGGTACGGGAGCTATGGAGTCGAGCCGTTCTACGGGAAACCACGTGCGGCTCAGGTGTGCGCGACAAGCACCTTCTGCACCCAGGAGTTCGAGTACGGCACCGCCTACTGGAAGTCGGCCCTCGGAGCCCACGGGGTCTCCCGGGCGACGGGCGTCGGCGCCAAGTACTTCGCCGACGGCGGCTATGCGAAGTTCGGCATGCCGGAAGAGGAACTCGCCGACTACCAGTGGACCGGTTACTCGTTCACAGTGCCCCGCTCATACCAGCAAGCGTTTGAGAAGGTCATCATCGTGGCGCCCAACGGAGCCGCCGCATTCGTGCTGGACCGCAGCCAGCCGATCGTCCAGTACCTGCAACCGCACGGCCCGAACGGTGGCGGCGTTCGTTGGCTGTCTCCGGTGCAGTGCGGCCTGGCTCAGGGAGGCTGTTCCGCACGGTACGTGGGCTACATGAACAACGTGTGGAACAACGCCATCGTCCAGAGGTACTCCCAGGGCTCCTCGGTGCGGGGCGTCGTCGCCGTCGGCAGCCCGGAATGGAATCGCTGGCGCGCACTCGGCGGCGAAGCCGGTCAGGCAGGTTACCCGCTCGACTCGAGGTGCGACTTCTACAACGCTCGCGGCTACTGCAAGACGACTTTCCAGCGCGCCTCCATTTACACCAAGGGGAATTCGCTCACGGTGGTCAAGGGTGCGATGTTCCGCTGGGACGGCGATGCGATCACCATCGGCTTGTACGGACCCCCGCTGGCCGATGAGCGGTGCGGGCTGGCTCAGGGCGGCTGCAGCCAGGAATTCGCCGGCGGAACCGTGATGTGGACTCCGGCCACGAGCTCACAGCCGGTCAAGGGCGCCATCCGCGCCAAGTGGCGGGCTCTGGGCGGCGAAAAGGGCCACCTCGGATACCCGACAGGGCCGGAGCAGTGTTTCGGCCTGACTTTCAACAACGTCGACAAGTCAGGGTGCTCTCAGCGCTTCCAGTACGGGATGATCTGGTGGTCCCCTAAGACCCCCGCTCGCGCCGTCTGGGGCTCGATCCTGGGCACCTACCAGCGCTCCAACTTCGTCTGGGGCGACTACAACTCTTTTGCGTATGCGGGCAAGTCACTCGGCTACCCCACCAGCGATGAGAACTGCTCAGGTCCCGGCGGCGGTTGCTACCAGCTGTTCCAGAACGGCATGATCTGGTGGTCGAAAACCACCGGCGCACAACGGGTGATGGGTGGAGACGCGCGGGTTTATCAGTCCCTCAACTGGGCCTGGGGCCGGCTCGGATATCCGACCACGGAGGAACAGCCCCTGCTCATGGGGCAGTACTATCCGAACAACGTGTGGGGTACCCGGCAGTTCTTCCAGCACGGCTACCTCACGTGGGACCCCCGGTACGGCGTCAAGGTCACGTACCGCTGACCCAGAGACGGCGAAAGGGCCCCGGCACCCACTGGCGCCGGGGCCCTTTCCGTGTCGGACGAGACGTTGAAGCGGAACTCCACCACGTCGCTGCGGTCAGCAACCTTAACGTGCGATATTGCCAGGGGTTGTCGCTAGCGGCCGCGTTTGCCCCGCTTCTTCGACTTCCGGCTCGGATTCAACCTGACCGTCGCTCTTCGCGCCGACGGTGGGATCGGCCGCCCCATGTCGGCAGGGGGGATGAGGCCCATCTTCATAATGGCACCGTCAAGGTCTTTATTCTCCTCCGGAGGCGAGTTGTCATAAAGGACCGATCTAATGCATTGGTCCTCGTCGAATACCACCATGAGCGCACGATCCGACTGAATCTGGTGCTTCTTAGCGAACCCATAGGCCGCGAGCCGGTAGCTGGCCTCTTGGATAGACATCTTTCGAGGTTTGGTGCCCATGAACAACGTCGGGTAGCCCCACGCTCCGGCAAATGCCATCACCGAGTTGTGGTGGAGACCGTCCTGTCGGGTCATCAACGCTAAGCGTTCAACCATGTCGCATAGCGATTCTTGCGATTCCTCAGCAATGTTCAACAGATCGGCGCTGAAACGGAACCACCCGGGCTTGCGCCCATCCTGAAGGAAGTCCACGATCCGGGCGGTGCCCGGTAAGACGCTGAAGGAAGGCTTCTTGACTTCTACTCCGCTCGAGCCTTCCTGGTAGTAAACCCAAGCGTCCAGCTCGTCGGTTTGAGTCATCACTCGAGTGGGAATGGCCGACTCCTGATACCGACGACGCTCCTTGCCCGTAGAAGGCGCAACGCCAAGGAACTCTTCACTTACCCGATCAGGGTCCGGTTCAACCCACAAGCCGCCCGAGAGAAATAGCATGAAGAGATCGAGCTCGTCGACAGCTGAGTACTTCAGCGACACTTCTGACTCTGTGCGACGTCGCAGATAGAGTAGGAACTCCGCTGGCCTATCGATGACCTCGGCAATGACGCTAAGGTCGTGCAACGTCACAAGCCAAGGGAAACGATCACTTCCGACTACGTCGGCACGCACGAGTTCGTCCAAGGCAGTGGAAAGCGGGCCGAAGTCGTCGAGGTAGACGGTCACCGAGCGAATCTCCCGGATCTCTGAGAGATCCAGCCATTCGCGATTTTCAAGCCAAAGCCCGTGATTGGTTCTGATATGGTTTTCAAGCCTGAGCGCCTGGTCGGTCGCGCTACCAATCGTTTCCCGAAGATCGGCAGACAACCTTTGGACATGCCCACGCCGCGCGTGACTGGAGATACTCTTTGCCTTCACTTCTACGCAAATCGCGACATCCTCAATGATGAACAGCCCGTCGGCTTCAGTCTGCTCGGCGATCGAAATGATATCCTTCGCATCGGATCCGAGCTCAGAAACCTCGATGCCCGGATTGGCGCGGAAGTATTTGAGGTTCGCGTGGGCCGCGTCTGAGCCCAGCAGGGCGGCCAGACGCTTCAGGGCGAGGTTCTCGCTCACGAACATGCGGCGCTTTTCATAGCGGCGAAATTTTGCGGGGACCGCCTTGAGCGCCTCTTCGACGATCTGACGGAAGCAGTCGGTGCCGATCGGCTTGCCTGTCAAGATGTAGTTCCCGTGGGTGTCCTTGACCAGCGACGCAGAGCGAAACGGGTTATCCCCGCCGAGAAACTTCGTCACCACGGCAAGAGCGTCGTCAGCGCCGTTGAACGTCAAGCTGAAACGATCCAGAACAGCTTGGGTTCGATCCGCAGGGACACCTGAGGCCTCAGCCACCTCTTGAACCGTGAGAGTTGCGCGTTCCCCAGGAAGCTCCAGCATGCTCACCAGGGCAGAGCGCGCTTCCTTTTCAGACTCAGGATCGTTCCTTTTCTCGTCACGCTGATCGAATATCTCACCGACGGTGTCGCGGAGGGCCAAGAACTTCTTCCCGTGGACGCGAACGATTGCCTCACGCACGGCGCAGAAATCCTCGTAGCTGAAACCAAGCGTCTCGACGAGCAATTCACCGAGGTGGTGTGATGAGAACAGCTCTTCGTTGATCTCGTCATTGATGTGTGCGTACTGCATGAACTGCACTGCCAGATCGTGGCTGACGAACTGGGCGGACAGCATGGTCAGCGGCCCGAATTCGTTTCGCTCACCCGCGCTAAAGAGGGCGAACGAGCCCAGGATCAGCATTTCGAGCGCCCGTTCGTGCAGGTCGGGAATCAATCCCGCAGGGCGGGTCTTGATGGTCGGCGTCAACACGGGCGCGCGCTGGCCCCTGGCGATGAGAATGAGCGCGACGAGTTCGACCGCTGCCGGCGTCTGATCAGCAAGACTTTCACGGTAGCCGTCTAGTATCACCGGCATCTCGCGCATCCGCATGAGTTCGATGATGTCGAAGGCATCAGCGTCCGTCAGCGAATCCGCGATGGTCTGAACGTGCTCCGCGATGATCTCGGGTCCGCGAGCAACGTAGTCCTGCAGACTCGTCGTCCCGCCCATCCGACTAACCGTCTCCCCCATACGCGCGACGGCCGCGGCAAGACTTTCGTTGTCTGCCGTTACGATGCGCCCTGACGGCAATTCGCGGGCTTGTTTCTTTTTTGCCATTGCACCCCCCTTTTCATAGAAACTTTAGCCCCGACTATCTCACCCGACTCATCCAAGTGGGCCTAGGGCGACCATCAAGTAGCAGTCAAGGCCCCGCAAAGTCTCCGCAAATCGGCCCCATCGAAATTGTGGGTCTAGGTAGGCTCTGAAACCTCGCTCTTCGAAGAATGAGCGTGCCACCTGAGCTCTCAGGTTCCGAAATCCGAGAGCGCGGCGTGGAGATAGATACTCGAGGCGGCCGTCATGAACTTCGGTGCGACCTCGTGGGTGCCGGGCGTGGACGAAGAACATGACGACTGCCGCGGTGCACGTAGTGAGCCTGCAACCGAGGCGGTTCAGATCTTTTCGCGTTGCCAGGACGCCACTGCTCGGAACATCAATCTCAGACCTCATCGCCTTCTTCCCGAGCGTCCTGCCGAGTCTGCAGTAGTCAGCGATCATGCAGGCCGGTAAGCAGACCTAACGCCGACCATCAAATGCAGAGCCCCCGCCGTCTCAAAGACGACAGGGGCTCTTTGTCGTAGCGTGACTACACGTTGAAGCGGAACTCCACCACGTCGCCGTCGGACATGACGTATTCCTTGCCTTCGATGCGGACCTTGCCGCGGGACTTCGCCTCGGCCATGGATCCGGCGTCGACCAGGTCCTGGAAGGAGACGACCTCCGCCTTGATGAAGCCGCGCTGGAAGTCGGTGTGGATCACGCCGGCCGCCTGCGGGGCGGTGTCGCCCTGGCGGATGGTCCAGGCGCGGGCCTCCTTGGGACCTGCCGTGAGGTAGGTCTGCAGGCCGAGGGTGTGGAAACCGACGCGCGCCAGCTGGTCCAGGCCGGACTCCTCCTGGCCGTTCATCTCGAGCATCTCGCGGGCCTCCTCCTCGGAGAGCTCCACCAGGTCGGATTCCAGCTTGGCGTCGAGGAAGATGCAGTCGGCCGGAGCGACCAGAGCGCGCAGTTCGGCCTGCTTGTCCTCGCTGCCCAGGATGCCCTCGTCGGCGTTGAACACATAGATGAAGGGCTTGGCCGTGAGCAGGCTCAGTTCCTTGAGCTTGTCCAGGTCCAGCTTGTCCGAGGCGATCGAGGAGAAGATGGTGTCGCCGCGTTCGAGGACGGTCTGGGCGGCCTTGATGGCGTCCAGTTCGGACTGCTCACGCTTGCGGGCGCGGATGTCCTTCTCGAGGCGCGGGATGGCCTTCTCGATGGTCTGCAGATCGGCGAGGATCAGCTCGGTGTTGATGGTCTCCATGTCGGAGCGCGGGTCGACCTTGCCGTCGACGTGGATGACATCCGGGTCATCGAACACGCGCACCACCTGGGCGATGGCTTCGGCCTCGCGGATGTTGGCGAGGAACTGGTTGCCCAGGCCTTCACCTTCCGACGCGCCCTTCACAATGCCGGCGATATCCACGAAGGACACGGTGGCCGGGAGGATCCGCTGGCTGCCGAAGATCTCGGCGAGCTGGGTGAGGCGCGGATCCGGGAGGTTGACGACGCCGACATTCGGCTCGATCGTCGCGAACGGATAGTTCGCTGCGAGGACCTGGTTGCGGGTCAGTGCGTTGAAGAGCGTTGACTTGCCAACATTGGGAAGTCCGACGATGCCGATAGTAAGAGCCACGGTCAACCATCATACCGGGAACCGCCCCTCGGCCCGCCGCCGCCATTAATGTCAGTCCCCCATGGCACAGTGAAAAGCATGGAAAACATCCTGCTGGTTCTTCTCGCACTGCTGCTCGGCCTCGCTGCCGGTTTCCTCTGGGGACGGTCCCGGAACGACGACGGCGCGCCCCTCCTGCGCGCCCAGCTGAGGGATGCGGAACAGCAGCTGGGCCTGAGCCGCGAATCCCTCGCCGACGCCCGGGCGCGTGCTGAACTGCTCGAACGCCAGAACAGGGCCCTCAGCAGCTTCGACGAGCAGGAGAACACCGTCCTGCATGCGCTGGCGCCCGTGGCCGAGAAACTCGCCGCCGTCCAGCAGCACGTCGCCATCCTGGAGCGGGACCGGCAGCACCAGTTCGGGCAGCTCTCCGAGCAGCTCCAATCGGCCCGTCAGGTGGAGGCGGCACTCCTCGAGAGCACCCACTCTCTGGCCTCGGCCCTGAAGAACAACGCCAGCCGTGGACGCTGGGGAGAAGTCCAGCTGCGCCGAGTGGTCGAATCCGCCGGCCTTCTGGACCATGTGGACTTCCACGAACAGTTCAGCTCGGTGTCCGGTGACGCCGCGGTCCGCCCCGACCTCGTGGTGCAACTGCCTCAGGGCAAGTACCTGGTGGTGGATTCGAAGGTGCCGCTCAGCTCCTTCCTGGAAGCCCAGGAAAGCGGGTCCTCGTCCTCACCGGAGCGGAGGAACGACCTCATGAAGGCCCATGCCAAGGCGGTCCGGGCCCACATCGATGCCCTGGCGAGCAAGCGCTACTGGGACGCCGTGCCCGCCAGCCCGGAACTCGTGGTGTGCTTCCTGCCCGCGGAGTCCTTCCTGGCCGCAGCACTGGAGGCCGATGGCAGCCTGCTCGACTACGGCTTCAGCCGCAACGTCGCCCTCGCGTCGCCCGCCACGCTGATGGCACTGCTCAAGGCCGTCGCCGTCACGTGGCGGCAGGAACTCCTGACCGAGAATGCCAAGGACCTCTACGACCTCTCCCAGGAGCTGTACACCCGTCTGGGAACCATGGGCGGCCACATCTCCAAGATGGGAACGTCCCTGAAGTCGAGCGTGGAGAACTACAACCGCTTCGTCGGAACCCTCGAAACCCGTGTCCTGAGCACCGCCCGCAAGATGACCAGCCTGAACCTCGGCGATGCCGAGCAGTTCAGCACCCCGGCCACCATCGAAACAACACCGCGGGTCCTCACCTCGGCGGAACTCCTCGACGAGGAGAACCGGGCGGCGTCCTGACGGCCGCGTCCTGACGGCGGAGCCTGGGGGGCTGAACCTGCGGGACTGAGCCCGCGGGACTCAGCCTCGGTACGCCCCGCTGAAGACCACCTCAGCGGTGCCACCGACCCACAGCGCGCCGTCGATGTCCTTGATATGCACGCGGCCGTCCCGGTCCATGCAGCCGCCCTGCCGGTTGCTGAAGGGCGCAATCACACGGCCGGTTTCGATCATCCACTGGGACGCCGACGCGTTGAGGCTGCCGGTCACGGGGTCTTCCATCAAAGGGCCGCCGAGCCCGTCCGAGAAGAACCCCCGCACCTCGAACGCATCCTGGTCGCCGTCGGCGCACGGGCCGAGGACACCGATGTCCCAGCGGCCCGGATGGCGGCTCGCGTTCGGCTGAAGGTTCACCACCGCACGGTCGTCCGCCAGGAAGACCCCTACCCACCCGGGACCGTTGTCGATCCACCGGGCCTCGACCACGTCCTCGCGCTCGATGCCCAGGATCTCCACGACGTCCTGCAGATAGGACTCCTCGACCTCACCGCCACGGATCAGACCCGGGGCCGCGAAAGACAGCAGGCCGCCCTCTTCCCGGACCTGGATCAGACCGGCACCGCACTCCTGCACGATGACACCCGGCGTCTTCGGCACCCCGCCGGCGTCCAGCCAGGCCCGTGCTGTTCCCAGCGTCGGGTGCCCGGCAAAGGGGCACTCGGAACCCGGTGCGAAGATCCGGACCCGGTAGTCGGCCTCGTCGGTGGTCGGCGGCAGGACGAAGGTGCACTCGGACAAATTGGTCCAGGCAGTGAAGCGGACCATCTCCTCGGTGGTCAGCCCCTCGCCGTCGAGCACCACGGCCACCGGGTTCCCGCCCAGCGCCGACGTGCCGAAAACATCCACTTGCCTGAATCGCCTGCTCATCCTTCGAGGCTATCAGCCGTCAGGAAGAAGGACTGACCGGAAACCCAGGCATCACCGCAGGTCAGATGCCTGGCAGCCGGGGCCTGAAAGACGGCGCGTGAAAGCCGAGTCCCCCGAATCACGCGATCGCGATTCAGGGGGACAGCAGTCGTCAGACGATGATCCGTCAGCGACGATCCGTCAGCTCAGGGGCCGGTTACCGCGGCCACCCAGGGCCCGGCTGGAATCGCCGGCGGCCTTGAGCGTCGCGCGCAGCTCCTTGGGGAGGGAGAACAGCAGGTCCTCCTCCGCCGTCACGACTTCCTGGACATCGCCGTACCCGTAGTCGGCCAGCAGGCGGAGAACGTCCTGCACCAGGACCTCTGGGACCGATGCGCCGGAGGTGACGCCGACGGTGGCCACGCCTTCGAACCACGCCTCATCGACCTGGTTCGCGTAGTCCACACGCTCGGACCGCTTGGCGCCGTACTCCAGGGCCACCTCCACCAGGCGGACCGAGTTGGACGAGTTCGCCGAACCGACCACGATCACGAGGTCGGCCTGCGGCGCCACCTTCTTGATGGCCACCTGGCGGTTGGTGGTGGCGTAGCAGATGTCGTCGCTGGGCGGATCCTGCAGGGTGGGGAACTTCTGGCGCAGCAGACGCACGGTCTCCATGGTCTCGTCCACGCTGAGGGTGGTCTGCGAGAGCCAGATGACCTTGTCGGGGTCGCGGACCGTGACCTGGTCCACCTCATGGGGCCCGTTGACGATCTGAATGTGCTCCGGAGCCTCACCCGCGGTGCCTTCGACCTCCTCATGGCCGTCATGGCCGATGAGCAGGATGTCGTAATCGTCCTTCGCGAAGCGCACGGCCTCGCGGTGAACCTTGGTGACCAGCGGGCACGTCGCGTCGATGGTCCGGAGGCCCCGGTCCTCGGCGGACTGCACCACGGCCGGAGAGACGCCGTGAGCGGAGAAGATGACCAGGGCGCCCTCGGGCACCTCGTCGTTCTCCTCCACGAAGATGGCGCCCTTCTCCTCGAGAGAAGTCACCACGTGCACATTGTGGACGATCTGCTTGCGCACATAGACGGGAGGACCATAGTGCTCCAGCGCCTTCTCGACCGCGATCACGGCACGGTCCACGCCGGCGCAGTAGCCACGCGGCGCGGCCAGCAGGACCTTCTTCGGAGCGGTGACGGGCGCAGCGGCCTCCACTTCCTCGCGGGTCCGGCGCTTACGCGGGATGGAGGGCATGGGCACAGAGATGGCGGCCGAGGTCATGACATCCATTCTACTGAACCGGGCCGGGCCTCCGAGGGTGAGCTGCGTCCCAGCCGTCCCCCGGAGGCCGCCGGCGTGCCATCACGGCCCCCCATCGGCCGTGCACGGCTCCCCGACCGACGGTCATGCCTTCCGCGACCACCGCGAGGGCCACCAGATCCACCGGCCCAGCTCGTAACTGAGCGCCGGCACCAGCAGCGACCGGACCACGAAGGTGTCCAGCAGCACGCCGAACGCCACGATGAACGCGATCTGTGCCAGGAAGAGGATCGGGATCACGCCCAGCGCCGCGAAGGTGGCCGCCAGGACCAGACCCGCCGACGTGATGACTCCGCCCGTCGCCTTCAGCCCGCGGAGCAGGCCCTCCCGGGAGCCGTGTTTCTTCATCTCCTCCCGGACCCGGCTCATGAGGAAGATGTTGTAGTCGATGCCGAGTGCCACCAGGAAGACGAACCCGTACAACGGCACCGACGCGTCCGCCCCCGGGAAATGCAGCACGTGACTGAACACGAGGGCGGAGACTCCCAGCGCGGCTCCGAAAGACAGCACCGTACTCAGGATGAGGAGCAGCGGCGCCACGATCGAGCGCAGCAGCAGGCCCAGAATCACGAAGATCACGCCGAGCACCACGGGGATGATGAGATTCCGGTCGTGCACCGAGGCGGTGTTGGTGTCCAGTGCCGTGGCGGTCACGCCACCCACCAGACTGCCCGGAACCTCCCGACCGAGCGCAGTCCGCAGGGCCACCACGGTGTCCTCCGCCGCCTGCGAATCCGGGGCGTCCCGGAGGGTCGCCTGGAGCAGCACCCGGCCGTCCGCCTCGGTCGGGGCGGCCTTGGAGGTCTGGGGCGCACGTCCCGCCGGCTTCTCCCCTGGCGGGGTCCACGGAATCGACCCGCCCGGGGCCTCCTTGGAACTCACGCTCACCGACTGGACCCCCGGTTCCCGGGACGCGACGGCGGCGGCCTCGGACCAGCGGTCCGCGGGGACGACCAGCAGCGCAGGGCTGCCCGAGCCGCCCGGGAAGTGCTCGCCCAGGGCCTTCTGGCCGTCACGGGCTTCGGACTTCCCGAGGACCAGATCCGACTGCGGCACCCCGGAGGCCTGCAGCCCTCCCAGCCCGAAGCAGGCGGCCACGAGGAGCACCACGGTGCTGCTCCAGATCAGCCGCGGACGACGCCGGATGGCCACCGCGAGGCGGTCCCACACGGTCCGGCGCGTGGGCGCCGAGGCCGCGTCGCCGTCGTCGTCCACGGCACGCGGACGGCGCGGCCAGAACGCGGCCTTGCCCATGACGTAAAGGAGGGCCGGAAGGAAGGTCAGAGCCGACAGCATCGCGAAGACGATCCCGATGGCCGCCACGGGGCCGAGGGCACTGTTGGACTTCAGATCGCTCAGGAGCAGGCACAGCAGGCCCGCGATCACGGTTCCACCGGAGGCGGCGATCGGCTCAAGGGACCGTCGCAGCGCCGTGCGGGAGGCGGCCCAGCGCTCATGGCCGCGGGCCAGTTCGTCCCGGTAGCGGGAGACGTAAAGGAGGGAGTAGTCGGTGGCCGCGCCGATGACCAGGATGAACAGGATGCCCTGCGTCTGGCCATTGAGCAGCAGCACGCCCGCCTTCGCCAGCCACCAGACCGTCAGCAGGGCCACGCACAGGGCGAAGACGCTGCTGAGCAGCACCGCCAGGGGAAGCAGGAAGGAGCGGTAGACCACCACCAGGATGATCAGGACCGCAACGAGGGAGACCGCCAGCAGGAGCCCGTCGATCCCGGAGAAACCCTCGAGGAGATCCGCGGTGAACCCGGCAGGTCCGGTCACCTGAACGGTGACGCCGGAGGGGACGGTCTGACGCAGGTCCTGACGCAGATCTTCGACCACCGCGCCCACCTCGGCGGAGGAGTCGATGCTCACGAACGCCTGGACGGCTTTCCCGTCCTCCGACGGGATGGCCGGCGAGATGTCCCCGATCACGCCCTCACGGCCCTTCAGCGCCTGCAGGGCCGCGGTGATCTCCCGGGCCTGGTCCCGGCCGAGCGCCGTGTCGGAACTGAACAGCACGATGGCCGGGATCCGGTCCTGCTCGTTGAAGCCGGGCAGCAACTGCTGGACCTGCGTGGCCTCGGCCGACGAGGGCAGATAGGTGGTCTGGTCGTTGGAGGAGACCTCGTCCACCTTGCCGAAGTACGGCCCGCCGACACTTCCGGCCACGAGCCATCCCACGATGAGCAATGCCGGAAGAAGGATCCTGATCCAGCGGGCCGGCCCGCTCCCGGCCCGGGAGGACGGAGCCGTCCCCTGTTCACGAGGCGGTGCGTCCGCGATGCGATGTGTTCCCATGTCCAGCCCTCATCATCCCGATCGGAAGGGCCGTCGACTCGTCCGCCGACTTACTTCCATTGCCTTGTTTCTAGCCAGGCTAGCAATTAGATGGGTTGAAAGAAAGCCAAGGAGTAATCTTGATCTATGACATTTTCTGTCGAAGGCGAGGGCATCGGACCCGCTTCCGTGTACCACGTCGAAGCCAGCGACCCGCAGGGAGAACTGGTCGACAGGACGGGCGTGTCCGCAGACGACCTCCAGCAGATCAACCGGCTGATGGAGGCGATGGCAGCGCTCCGCGCGGCGGAGAACGAACTGTCCGAGGCCTCGCGCCGCTACATGAACCTCAACGAGTCGGACATGAGGGCGCTCCACTATCTGATCGTGGCGCGCAACCAGGGCATCGTGGCGACCCCCGGCGGCATCGCGACGCACCTGAACATCTCGACTGCGTCCACCACCAAGCTCCTTGACCGTCTGGAACGGGCCGGCCACATCCTGCGCCAGCCGCATCCCAGCGACCGCCGGGCGCTGGCGATCACCGTCACCGAAGAGACCCGCGCCGCGGCGATGAACACCGTCGGCCGTCAGCAGGCGCGCCGATTCGGCGTCGCGGCGGGGCTGACGCCCGAGGAGCGGGAAGTCGTCAGCCGGTTCCTGCAGGAGATGGCGCGGGAGATCACCCCGTCCCCGGAGATCTGGGACGGGACAGCCACCGGGTGATTCCTGGGGCGGGAGCGGTCAGCGACCGGGCAGGAACCCGTCGTCGTAGTCCTGCTCGTGCGGCGCGGAGGCGCTGACCCGGCGGATCTCTTTCCGGCGCCGGACCGACTCGATCACGATGCCGACCACGAATCCGGCGAGTCCGGCGATGACGAACGGCAGGAACGCCTGATCGACCTGCGCCGTGACGACGTCACCGACGCGGGTGAGGACCACCCCCTCGAGTTCGCCCCTCATCCTCTGGCTCAGCACGGTGACGCCCGCGAACGCGACCACCTTCCAGATCACGGCGATCACCACCAGCCCGACGCCGGCGACCATGAGGAAGGCGCCCCGGCGTCGCGCGCTGACGAGAGCCAGCAGGAAGGCGATCGCAGCGCCAATGGCCAGCGGGGTGCCGTAAGGGGCGATCTTGAGGACCGGTTCGATCATCTGCCGCTGGCTCAGGTCGCCCATGCTGATGAGCGCGACCTTGGGGCCTGCAACCTTGACCGGGAGCTTCTTGTTCGCCTCGTTCACCACGAGATCCACGAGCGGCGCGACGTCGAGGGTGAAGGCGGTCGTGGACGTTTTCGACTGAGCGCCGATGGTCAGCGCGTGGCTGCGCTCGAGCGTGGCGTTCCAGGCATCGGGGTAGCCGGGGAGGTCGAACATGGTGTTCGCGGCCGCCGTCACCGCCTTGCCCACCACGGAATCGAGTTGTTCCGGCACGGGCACTTCCGCCGCCACCCGCCGGCCGATGGCCGTGGCGAGGTCTTTCTTGAAGGAGTCGTCCTGGCCGAGCGGGCTCATGGTCTGCACGAATCCCGCCCGGTCCACGACGTTCTTGTCCAGCCACAGCACGGGACCCGCGATCAGGGTCAGGACGAAGGACAGGATGGCCGCGAGGACGGCGATGGTGGTACGCACCGTGGCCTTTCTATTGGCGGGAAAGCGGGTCGGCGGGACCTGCGGAAAGGTCACCGGGGTCATCAGCCAGTCTAGTCGGCACGAAAATGTCCTCGCTCCTCGATAGGGTGAAGGGAGGAACGGCGAGAGTGAGGACAGCACATGAGCGAACCGCAGGACAGCCTTGCGGCCCTGCCCGCCACCGCGGGCGAGACCTCCCCGGACAACCCCTGGCCTCTGCGCCTCCTGTCGGAGAAGCTCAAGGCCCACATCGATCGCACGCCCATGGCGTGGGTCGAAGGCCAGATCATCGAACTGAACCATCGAGGCAGCGCTTCCTATCTGACTTTGCGCGACGTCGACGCCGAGGTCTCACTTCCGGCCTCCATCTGGGCCAACAACCTCAACCGGCTGGACACCACCCTGGAGCGCGGCTCGCGGGTGGTGGCCCAGCTCAAGCCGGAGTTCTGGCTCAAGACAGGCCGTCTGAACATGTCCGTGCGGGACATCCGGCCCGTGGGCCTGGGAGATCTGCTCGCCCGGATCGAACGGCTGCGGCAGGCACTGGCCGCCGAGGGCCTGTTCGCCGACGAACTGAAGAAGCCGCTCCCCTACCTGCCGCATCGCATCGGGCTCATCACGGGCCGCGACTCGGATGCGAAGAAGGACGTGCTGCGCAACGCCGCGCTCCGCTGGCCCGCCGTCGAATTCGACGTCCGGGAGGTCGCCGTTCAGGGTGTCACGGCCGTCGGCCAGGTCACGGCCGCCCTCCTCGACCTCGATGCCGACCCCGACGTGGACGTCATCGTCATCGCGCGGGGTGGTGGCTCTCTCGAGGACCTGCTGCCGTTCAGCAACGAGGACCTCATCCGGGCCGTCAGCCGCGCCACGACGCCCGTGGTCAGCGCGATCGGCCACGAGGCCGACAACCCCCTGCTGGACTACGTGGCGGATCTCCGCGCCTCGACCCCGACGGATGCGGCGAAGAGGATCGTCCCCGATGTCGCCGAGGAGCTCGCGGGTCTCGCCTACGCCCGTGATCAGATGCGCCGGGTCATCCACCAGCGTGTGGAGCGGGAGTCGGAACGTCTGGAGCAGCTTCGCTCCCGGCCGGTCCTGGCGCAGCCCCTGACCATGGTCGACTCGCGCGCCGACGAGCTGCGGCGACTCCGCCAGACGTCGACGACGGCGCTCACTTCCGCCCTGGCGCGCGGCCAGGATCAGATCACCCACCTCCGGGCCCAGCTGCTGGCGCTCTCGCCGCAGAAGACCCTGGACCGCGGGTACGCCGTCGTCCATCTCGACGGCAGGGAGGACTCCGGCGCGATCGTCCGCGACCCCGCCCAGACCGAGGGCGGCCGGGACCTGCTCATCCGCGTCGCCGGGGGCAAGTTCACGGCACAGGCGACCGCCCCGGCGTCGTCCGGGACCGCCCCGCGCCCCCGCAAGACCACCCAGCAGAAGAAGACCGGGAGCAGCACCGCTTCCCAGGACGTGAGGAACTGACATGGCCGAGAAGACCACCACCGCACCGGACGTCACCGCGCTCAGCTACGAGGAGGCCCGCGAAGAACTGCTCCTCGTGGTGCAGCGCCTCGAAACCGGCGGAAGCACCCTGGAGGACTCGCTGGCGCTCTGGGAGCGTGGCGAGGCACTGGCCGCCCGCTGCGAGGAGTGGCTGGAGGGCGCCCGCGCCCGGCTCAAGGCCGCTCAGCCCGACGCCGAGGTCTGACGCCGCCGGCCGATCCCCCGCGGACCGCCGATCCTGTTCCGGGTCAGGACGCTTCGACGGCGGCGATCTGCTCGGCCACGTCGAAGTCGGCGGCCGGCCACTGCGGATCGATGTCCTCGAGCGCGTCGATCAGCAGCTGTTGAACGGCGATGCGGGCGTACCACTTCTTGTTCGCCGGCACGACGTACCACGGTGCCGCCGCGGTGGACGTCTTCTCGAACATGGCCTGGAACGCCGCCTGGTAGTCCTCCCAGAATCCGCGTTCTTTGAGGTCCCCGGTGCTGTACTTCCAGTGCTTGGCCGGATCCTCCAGTCGGGCCAGAAGGCGCTCCTTCTGTTCGTCCTTGGAGATGTGGAGCATGACCTTGACGATCCGCGTGCCCTCGGCGATCAGGCGTTCCTCGAACTCGTTGATGGCGGCGTAGCGGCGTTCCAGCTCGGTTTCGTCGGCCCAGCCGTGCACCCGGTGGATGAGCACGTCCTCGTAGTGCGAGCGGTCGAAGACGCCCACCATGCCGGCGCCGGGAACCTCTTTCTCGATGCGCCACAGGAAGTCGTGGGACTTCTCCTCGTCGGTGGGGGCCTTGAAGGCTTTGAGGCGCACGCCCTGAGGATCCATCGCACCCACCACGTGGCTGACGATGCCGCCCTTGCCCGCGGTGTCCATGGCCTGGAGCACCAGCAGGACCCGCTCAGGGGAACCGCCCTTCGACGCCGCGAAAAGGCGCTCCTGCAGCCCCGCGAGGAGGGCGTCCTGACGCTCCAGGTGGGCGGCGCCGTCGCTCTTCCGGCCCGGGAATCCCGGCGCGGAATCCGGATCGACGTCCGCGAGTCTGAACCCCTCCCCCACCTTCAGGGTCTTCGCAGGGTCACGCTTGAAGTCCACCGGACTCTTCTTCGATGCCATCGATCTTTTCCTTCCCCAGGATGTGCGGGCTGTTGAGCGACCGAGCCGATCAGTTGCCGGGATACCGGCTCAGGAATTCGGCCATGCGTCCGATCGCCTCTTCGATGTCCGGCACGGCGGGCAGCGTGACCATCCGGAAGTGATCCGGGCGGACCCAGTTGAAGGCACGGCCGTGCGACACGAGGATCTTCTGCTCACGGAGCAGATCCAGGACGAACTTCTCGTCATCCCGGATGTGATAGACCTCCGGGTCCAGCTTCGGGAACAGGTACAGCGCACCGCGGGCCTGTTCGGTGCTGACGCCGGGGATGGCGTTGAGCAGCTCGTACGCCTTGTTCCGCTGTTCCAGGAGCCGGCCTCCGGGCAGGATCAGATCGTTGATGCTCTGATAGCCGCCCAGCGCCGTCTGAATGGCGTGCTGGCCGGGGACGTTGGCACACAAGCGCATGTTGGCCAGGAGGTTGATGCCCTCCAGGAAGTCCTTGGCCGCGGCTTTCGGCCCGGAGATCGCCATCCAGCCCGCGCGGTAACCGCAGATGCGGTACGCCTTGGACAGGCCGTTGAAGGTCAGGCAGAGGACGTCGTCGCCGGTGATCTTAGCCGTGTTCACGTGCACGGCGTCGTCGTAGAGGATCTTCTCGTAGATCTCGTCGGAGAAGACCACCAGACCGTGCTTGTCCGCGAGCTCGACGATCGCCCGGACGGTGCTCTCCGGGTACACGGCGCCCGTCGGGTTGTTCGGGTTGATGAGGACGATGCCCTTGGTGCGCTCGGTGATCTTGGACTCCAGGTCCGAGATGTCCGGAGCCCAGCCCTCCTCCTCCACACAGAGGTAGTGAACGGGCCAGCCGCCCGCGAGGCTCACGGATGCGGTCCACAGCGGGTAGTCCGGGGTGGGGATGAGGATCTCGTCGCCGTCGTTGAGCAGCGCCATGAGGGACAGCGTGATGAGCTCGCTGACACCGTTGCCCAGGTAGATGTCATCCACGCCGATGTTCTGGATGCCGCGGGTCTGGTAGTACTGCGAGACGGCGGTGCGCGCGGAGAAAATGCCACGGGAGTCGCTGTAGCCCTGGGCGTGGGGCAGGTGGCGGATCATGTCCACCAGGATGGCGTCCGGCGCTTCGAAGCCGAAGGGCGCCGGATTGCCGATGTTCAGCTTCAGGATCTTGTGTCCCTCGGCCTCCATCTGCTGGGCAGCCTCAAGGATCGGTCCCCGGATGTCATAGAGGACGTTGTGAAGCTTGGTGGACTGCTTGAATTCTGCCATTCACCAAATATGCCATATGACACACGTTCTACCCTGTGATGCCCCTCTCTTTCAGCCAGGACACGGCGACTTCGTGAGGGGTTCGGGCCTGGTCGCCCCGGATGGCGCGGTTCATCGCCACCAGATCGTCCGCCGTGAGTGTCCGGGAGACGTTGTTGACGGCGTCCCGCGCGCGGTCCGGGAGCACGCCCTCGTCCACCACGGGAACGACTTGTTCGGGCAGGAGGGCCCTGCGGTTGTCCTCCAGGACCACGAGGTCGTTGTCCGTGATCGCGGGGTCGGTGCTGAGCAGGACCGCCACCTGGGCCTCATCCTCCAGGAGCGACTTGAGCGGCTGCGGGAGCGCCGCATCGGGCTGCGCGTCGGGGTTCGGAAGCGACGGGCCGCCGTCCGGACCGCTCTTCATGCCGTACGTGAGCACCCGCTTGGGCGTGCAGGAGTACGCGTTCTTCAGCGCCTGGGAACCGTACGCCCCGCCGCTGAAGTCCGCCGCGGCGGCGAAGACCGTCTGGGAGCAGACCTTCCCCAGGTCCTCAAGCGTCTTGAGCTGGTACTTCTCGGCAGTCACCTTGGTGACGACCACGACTTCCCGGTCCTGCGCGCCCGAGGCGTCCAGGACGGCCAGAGGCTTCCGCAGGGCCGCGGAGATGCCGGACTTCACCGCGTCGTCGCCCGTGTCCTTGGTGGTGCCGCCCAGGGCCTCCAGGAGGCTGCCGGTGTAGGCCGGGACGAGCTGCACCCGGCCCGAGCGCAGGGCTTCGAGCGTCGCAGCGCGGCCTCCGACGTTCAGCTTCACGCTGCTGGGCACCCCGGCCGAGCGGAGCGCGCCGGAGTACAGTTCCGCGAGGACCGCGCCTTCCGCCGTGTCGAGCGCGCCGACGACGACCGGCCGCTGGGGCGCGCCGCTCGTCACCGCGGGGCTCGGGGTGGGCTGTCCGGGCGTGCAGGCGGTGAAGGCCGGCAGACAGGCCAGAACGGCGGCGGCCATCACGGTCCGGACGACGGCAGACGGACGCAACGGGGCCATGGGGGCACTCCTTCGAGAGGGCGTTCAGGACGGTGCGAGAGCCTGTCCAGCATATCCCGCGGCCCTGCTCCGTCCCTGGCCACGCAGCTCAGGCGAGTTCGGCCTCCGTGAGGACGTCCACGCGGGTGGCCCCGAGTTGCGGAGCCTCCCGGAGTTCCACCGTTCCGCCGCTGACGCCCAGCTCCAGCACGTGCACCGTGTTGCGGCCGGCCTTCACAAGCGGCGCCGGCACGTACAGGGTCTCCTGCGGCCCGATCTCCCAGTACCGGCCCAGCAGGAATCCGTTGACCCAGACGAAGCCCTTGGTCGAGCCGGGCAGCGCGAGGTACGTGTCCGCCGGGGCGTCCGCCTCGAATGCGGCCGTCGCCAGCCCGGCCAGATCCTCCGCGCCGAACCGGGTCGGGTCGACCACCAGGTGCTCCCAGCCGAGGGTGAAGCGCTGGTTGATGAGGACCCCGCCCAGCAGGCCCTTGCGCTGGCCGGTGTAGGGGCCGTAGTTGATGCGGCCCAGGTTCTCGACCAGGATCTCCAGGACCACTTCACGCCCGTGCCCCTGCACGGCCAGACCCGCGGTGCCGGTCGTATCGTCCAGGATGCCCACCGGCTCGCCGTCCACCCAGATCTGAGCGCGGTCGTGGAGCTCCGGAAGCTTGAGGAGGCACTCCTGGGGAGCGTCCTCGCGGCCCGGCAGGACCGCCGTCGCACGGTGGAAGAGCAGGCCGTGGTGCTGGCCGATCTCCTCGAAGCTCAGCGGCCGCTCGCTCGGGTGGTGCTCCCCGGCCGCGACGGCGGAGTCGAGCCCCGCCCGCAAGGAATCCAGCAGCGGCAGGCGCGCCGGGGACAGCTCCAGAGTGCGCGCGGGCAGCACGGCCGCCGGCTCCAGCAGGGCTGCCGGGAGGGCCGGCCACTCGTCTTCGGCCAGCCCCTGGGCGCGCAGGAACTCGGCGCGGATGGCGTGGAACTTCTCGGTGAGAGCGCCGTTCTCCGCGATCGGGGCGTCGGAGTCGTAGCTCGTCACGGTCGGCTGGATGCCGCCGTCCTCGTTCGCACCGGCCCCGAGCCCGAAGTTCGTCCCGCCATGGGCCATGTAGACGCAGAGGGAGCCGCCGGCGTCGAGCATCGTGCGGATCTCCGCGGCCGCCTCACTGCCCGGCCGCACATGGTGAGCCTCGCCCCAGTGGTCGAACCAGCCGCCCCAGAACTCGACGTTGAAGAAGGGTTCGGTGGGCCGGCGTCGCTTCCACACGTCGATAGCCTCAGCGCCACGGGAGCCCAGTGTGGCGGTGGCCCAGATCTCCGGGACGGCGCCGCCGTCGAGGTAGTAGTCGCTGCCGCCGTCCGCGGTGAAGAGCAGTTCGGTGATGCCCCGTTCCCGCAGCGCTTCGGCGCTCCACCGGATGTACGCGGCGGAGTCCCCGTAGCTGCCGTATTCGTTCTCGACCTGGACCGCGACGACGGGCCCGCCTTCCGCCGCCTGCCGGCTCGCGATGACGGGGACCAGGTGGTCGAGCCACTCGCCGACCGGTCCGGTGAAGCGCGGGTCGGTGGAGCGGAGCATGATGTCGGGGGTCCCGGTCAGCCAGGAGGGGAACCCGCCGTTGTCCCATTCGGCGCAGATGTAGGGTCCAGGGCGCACGATCACGTCCAGGCCCAGATCACCCGCCAGGTCGATGAAGCGGCCCAGATCCCGCCAGCCACTGAAGTCGGGGGCGTCCTCACGCCGCTCCTGGTGGAAGTTCCAGGCGACATACGTGTCCACGGTGTTCGCGCCCATCGCCTTCAGACGGGTCAGACGGTCCTCCCACAGCTCGGGGTGAACGCGGAAATAGTGGATGGCGCCGGCCAGGATGCGGTGCTCGCGGTCGCCCTTGAAGAGGCGGGCATCGCGGTAGCTGAGAATCGGAGTGGGCATGCCATCAGTCTAGAAGCGGCAGCACACTTAATCGATACAAAATAAACAATTACGCACAGATGAGCCAGCTGTCCGAGCCTCTCCGGCGGCGTAGAGTGGCGCTGTGACCAACCTCGACCCGTCCCCGGATCAGCAGGCCTGCCCGGCCCGGACCACCGTGCCGGAACCGTGCCTCGAAGTCTGGCCAGAACGCGCGGTGCCCCTCGGGGGGATCCGCGCCATCACGGTCCAGCGGACGCTCCCCCTCAAAGACCTTCCCACCATCGGGGCCTGGTGCTTCCTGGACCGCTTCGGCCCTGGCCGTGTCGCCATGACCGTGCTGCCTCACCCGCACATCGGGCTGCAGACCGTCACTTGGCCGCTCAAGGGCGAGATCCGCCACCGGGACAGCCTCGGCAGCGACGTGACCGTCCGCCCCGGGGAGCTCAATCTGATGACGGCCGGGCGCGGGATCGCCCACTCCGAGTTCACCTGCGTGGAGGGCGACGAGATCCCGGTCCAGGAAGGGCTCCAGTTCTGGGTGGCCCTGCCGGAGGAGCACCGGCACCGCGAACCCGCCTTCGAGCAGCACCAGGACCTGCCCGTCGCCACGGGTGAGGGCTGGGAGGCCACCGTCGTGATGGGGTCACTCGCGGGCGTCAGCTCCCCTGCGAGCGCGTTCAGTCCTCTGGTCGGGGCTCAGGTGGACGCCGCGGGCTCCGTGGTGATCCCGCTGGATCCGGGCTTCGAGCATGCGCTGCTGGTCATCGACGGCACCCTGAGCGTCGAAGGGCAGTCCCTCGAGCCGGGTCCGCTGCTCTACCTCGGCGGGCAGCGCACGAGCCTGACCGTCGACGCCGGACCCGGCGCCCGCTTCTTCCTCCTGGGCGGCGAACCGCTCGGCGAGGACCTCCTCATGTGGTGGAACTTCGTGGGCCGCAACCACGAGGAGATCGTGCAGGCCCGGGACGACTGGGAGGCCAGTGGAGTCCTCTACACGGACGACGGCGTCGAGCCCACACCCACGGAGATCGCCGGGTCACGCTTCGGCTGGGTCGCCGGGCACCAGGGAGGCGCGACCGCCGAGGCACAGGCGGAAGTCGGGCACATCCCCGCGCCACCGCTGCCCGGCGTGACGCTCAGGCCGCGCGTGCGGCGCCGCTGAAGCGCGCCGTCGTCGAGGTCATCCCTCTCCGGGCCTGTCCTCGCCGTAGCCGTGGTACCGCCGGTGCTCCGCCTCGTCACGCCGCGCCCTGAGGGCCTCCGGGCTGGTGAAGGGACCGGAGGTGCTCCTGCGTGAGATCTCGCGCATCGCCTGGACGGTACGGTTCGGAACAGGAGTGGTGCGGCTCACCGAGGCAGCCCGGAAGACGGCCACCGCCTCCGTCGCCCGCGGCATGAACTCACCCCGGGCGGGCAGCGTCGCCCGCGCCATGGCGTCCCAGGTGCGCCGTCCCACCCGATCGAAGTCGAACTCGAACCTGCTGAGGGTCGAGATCTCATGCAGGACGGCCATGATCATCCGCCCATTGCCCGTGCGGAAAGGCCGCACGTGGTTGAGCCCCGCGAAGAGGATAGACGCCATACGGGCGAAGCCGTCGTGATCGATCCTGCGCCAGTCCGTGGTGGCCGCCGTGCACAGGAGAGGGCGGAGATGGGTTCTCAGCAGGTTCTTGTCGGGGAACACCCACTCCCCCAGGGTGAGGTTCACGGTCCGCAGCTCACCGGCCCATGCGTAGGTGTCCTGGAACAGGTGCCGGTGGACGTCCTGCAGATACGAAGTGTCCGGTTCGATCGGTATCCGGACCACGCCCTGCAGCAGTTGCCGGAACCGCGCGGTCGCGAGTTCCGACTCGACTGTGGCAAGGGTGGCGTGATCCCGGATCCCGTGGAGGTTCCGGAGCACCGCACGGCCCGTGGCCGGGTCATAGGTCTCCGGATAGACGTAGTCCTCCTGCGCAACGGCATCCGGGCCGGGCAAAACATCCATCACTGAACGCCGGCGCGCCGCAGCACCCGGTGTTTGAACTCATCGAAGCTGATCTCGCTCCGGGCGCGGGCCGCGATGTCCCGGACGAGGTCCGTCGTCGGTTCGACTCCCTCGTGCCAGGAGGACACGAGGGCCTGCTCCAAGGCATGCGTCTGCAGTGCGCTCAGGCCTTCGAAAGCCTCGGGCCACCGCTCCCTGGCCTTCAATCGCTGGTCTTCCATCACGTGCTCCTCTTCGGGTCCTACCCACAAGGTACGCCGTGACACCGACAACGGAGAACAGGATGTTTCGGGACGTTCTGGTGTCGGGATGACTCACGAGTTCCGGTGCTGCCGCACGTGGCACTGAATCATGGCGAGTGAACCCGCGATGTCCGGTTCAGCCCCGCGCGCTCGGTTCCACTCCGTGGTCCAGTTCCTCCCAGAGCCGGTTCCGTTCGGCGCCCGTGACCCGCACCGCATCGTAGGTTTCATCGCGTTCGAATCGGGAGGCGCCGGCGGTGAAGTGGCCCTCGAGAAGTTCGCTGACGGTCACCCAGGGGTCGTAGTCCTCTTCCAGGAACTCGCGGCGGCCATCGGCCCAATGCACCTGGCTCCACATCTGCTCCTGCCGGAGCCAGAAGGCGGGCAGAGCCCGCATCGGGGCGACCGACGTCGTCACCCACCCTTCGACGCGGCCATCCTTCAACAGCTGCCACACGGCATCCCGGAACGGATCCAGAAAGGGGTCGCGGGGCCAGTCCTCCACACCATCACCGAGCCATCGGCCGAACCACCCCATGCGTCAGTTGTAGCAGCCCCGCTCCGGCTTGGACGGCGCGGGCGCGCCCAAACCACCAGGACCAACCGGCAGAAGGCCCTTACCCGGCCGTGAGCAGCGCGACCGCTCCGAACACCGGCTCCTGATCGAGCACCCGGACGTCGTGGTGGCCGCGGGCGGCCAGGCCCTCGCGGAACGGGACCGAGATCTCCGGGACGTGCTGACCCAGACCGCCGCCGAGCACTACGGGTCCTTCGATGCCCAGATTGTCCAGGACGCCGAGAGCAAGGGTCGTGAGTTCGTCAGCGGCGCGGCGCAGGATGTCCTTGGCCCCTTCGTTGCCACCCCGCGCTGCGTCCACCACCACGCGGCTCCGCTCCGCCCAGTAGCGGCGGCCCTTGTCAGGGTGATGGAAAGCGGCGATCAGCCCGGCGACGTCGGGCGCTCCGGCCGACTCGCACAGGGCCAGCGCGAGCGCGTCGGCTTCCAGACCGGAATTGAAGCGGCGCAGCGAGTGGCGCACGGCCTCGCGGCTCAGCCAGTAACCACTGCCCTCGTCGCCCAGCAGGTAGCCCCAGCCGCCGAAGCGGGATTCCCGTCCCGAGGTGTCGCGGCCCCAGGCCGCAGTGCCGGTCCCGGCGATGACAGCGACGCCGGCTGTCGCCCCCGCGGCGGCCAGCAGGAGTGCGGAGTCGTGCACCACGGTGATGTGCGCGCCCGGGACGTGCGGCTGGATGAGGGACGCGAGGGCGTGCTTGTCCTGCTCGGTGTCGACGCCTCCCGCGCCCACCACCACGCGGGCCACGGCCGTCGGGGCGAGGCCCGCGAACAGCTCGGCGAAAGCCTGCTGAGCGGCGTCCACGCTGACGTTCTGCACATTGGCGCTGCCCACCGTCAGATCACCCGCGATCAGACCGTTCCGCAGCAGCACGCCGCGGGTCTTCGTGCCCCCGATGTCGATGGCCACGGCTTCGTGGGAGGCGGTCTCGGGCAGCTCGGTGGCAGGATGGCTTGGAGTAGTCACGACTCCAAGGGTACGCAGGAGGAAACCCCATGTCAGGAACCCACGACGGCATGCCGCTGCCGTCCCGTGTGATGGCAGCGCCCATGGCGGGAGGCGCCAGCAGCACGGCTTTCGTGAGTGCCGCGCTGGAAGCCGGCGCCATGGGATTCGTCGCCGCCGGCTACCGGAGTGCCGCAGAGCTCGGCGCACAGCTCGAGGAGATCAAGGCGCGTTCCGCCGTGCTGGGCGGAGCCCCGTTCGGAGTGAACCTGTTCGTTCCGGACTCCGCGCCCGTCGACCCGCAGGCCGTGCGCGACTACGCGGAAGCCCTGCGTCCCTGGGCGGACCGTCTGGGGGTCGCGGTGCCCGAGCCGGTCCTCGACGACGATGACGACTACCCCGCAAAGATCCGCCTGCTGCTAGAGCACCCGGCGCCGGTGGTCAGTTTCACCTTCGGCCTCCCGTCCGCCGAGGACGCCCAGGCGCTCCAGGCCGGCGGCACTCGCCTCTGGGCGACGGTGACCCACCGCGCGGAGGCCGAGGCGGCGCTCGCTCTCGGCGTCGACGCCCTGGTGGTCCAGCACGAGAGCGCTGGCGGTCATTCGGGCCGCTTCCTCCCGGGCGAACCGCCTGCGACCGACGACGCCGCGGCCCTCGTCGCCGCACTGGCCCGGCACATCCCCCTGCCGCTCATCGCCGCGGGCGGCATCATGTCGCCCGCCGACGCCCGTGCGGCCTATGACGCCGGAGCCTCCGCGGTGCAGCTCGGCACCGCACTGCTGCGGACGCCCGAGTCCGGGGCACGCCCCGTCCACAAGGACGCCCTGGGCGACCCCCGCTTCGTCGCGACCCGCATGACGAGAGCCTTCACTGGGCGACGGGCCCGCAGCCTCGAGAACGCCTTCCTCCGGGAGTACGACGCCCTGGCCCCGGACGCGTACCCCGCCATCCACCACCTCACCGCGCCGCTGCGCGCCGAGGCCGCACGGCAAGGCCTGGCGGACGGGGTGAACCTCTGGGCCGGCACCGGCTGGCGGCAGGCGAGCACCGCCCCGCTGCAGGAGGTTCTGGCGCCGTTCCTCGCGGCCGCATCCGAGCGCTGATCCGGCATTTCGCGAATCGCCGCCCCGCCGTATCATGTAGTGACATTCGAAGCGGAGGAACAATGGCCGATTCAGCGAAGAATCTTCGCAATCCAGGCGCCAACGGCGAAACCCTGGACGACGTGGACCGGAAAATCATCCGGATTCTTTCGGAGGACGCCCGCATCTCCAACAAGCAGCTTGCCGAGGACGTGGGCATCGCACCCTCCACGGCGCTGATGCGGACCCGGACCCTTCAGGATCGCGGCATCATCAAGTCCTTCACGGCCGAGCTCAATCTCGCCTCGATCGGCCGCAGCGTCCAAGCGCTGATCGCCGTCCGGCTCCGGGCGCACGACCGCGATCAGATCGATCAGTTCACGGCGCGGGTCCCTCGGCTTCCCGCCGTGCTGTCCACGTTCCACACCTCCGGCTCAGTGGACTACCTGCTGCACATCGCCGTGGGCACCACGGAGGAACTCCGCGACTGGGTGCTGGACAACCTCGCGACCGACCCGGTGGTGGGACACACCGAAACCACCCTGGTGTTCGAGCACATGGACGGGAACTCGGGCCTGCTCAGCTGAGGGCGGCCCGACAGAAATCCGGCCAGACCGGGGTGGTGGGCGTCCAGGCTCCCTGCCACCGTCAGACCCGGCGAGGACCGCGCAGGGACGCGAGAGCCAGGAGGAACGCGGCCACGGCGGCCAGGATCGCGAAGGCGGTGACCGCCGTCGTCATTCCCCAGACCGCGGCGGCGAGGCCGAGGCCGAGCACCGGTACCGCGCTCCCCAGGTACGTCACCACGTACACCGTGGACACCATCTGCGCGTGCTGATCCGGGGACACGGCCATCGCCGCGCGGTTGAAGACGGTCCGGAAGGACAGGCCCTGACCGAAGCCGGCCGCCACGGACGCCACCACCAGCAGCCACAGCGCGGAGGTGTTGCTGGCCCAGGCGGTGAGGAGCATCGAAAGGCCCAGCACCGCGAGGCCCACGGGAACGGTCGCCTTACCGGAGAAGCCGGTGAGCTGGCTCAGGGCCGAAGCCCCGAGGGAGAGACCTGCCAGGACGCCCACCAGGGGCAGCGAACTGAGGTGCATCCCCTGGGCGAAGAACCCGGGTGCCAGGGAGAGCTGGAAGCCGAAGATGGCGAAGCTGAGGAACCCGACCAGAGCCGCCAGCCAGAACGCTCCGCGGGCCTGGGACGGCACGCCGAGGCGGCGCGGCGCGAGGGCCCGGTGGTCGAAGCCATGCTCGGCGCGCATGATGGCGGGCCGGGCCTTGATGAGCCAGAGCGGCACGAGAAGGAGCGCCAGGACGACCATCTGGACGATGAACGGCGCGGTCCGGCCGCCCGGCAGCAGCGCGAGCAGACCGCCGATGGCGGGCCCGGCTGCGACTCCGCCGGAGGACGAGAGCAAAGTGAAGCGGGAGGCCCACTCCGGGCGGGTCGGCAGGAGTTCGCGCAGGGCCGCGGCGCTCGCGCCGGTGGCGAGGGCGATCGAGACGCCCTGGAGCACCCGTCCACCGCACAGCATCAGCAGATTCTGGGCCAGGCCGAACACGGCGGTGCCGGCGAGACCCACCACCACGGAGACCACCAGTGCGGCGCGGCGTCCGATGTGATCGGACCAGTGGCCGGCGAGCACGAGGGTGGCCACGAGGGCGATCACGTAACTGGAGAAGGCGACGGTGGTGCCGAAAGGCCCCAGGGCGAGCTCGGCCTGCAGCGAGGGGTAGAGCGGGGTGGCCAGATTGGCTCCGACCAGGAGCACGAAGATGACCACGCCGGACAGCACCAGGCGGGCCGTGGTGGACGCTTCCCAGCCCCATTCACGGGCGGCCGGGCGCATACGCAGTTCACTGATGACGGTCATCGGGATCTTCCTCGCGGCTATGGACGGTGGGTGTGCCGTCACGAAGCTCTCAGGCCCTGGGTCGAGGCCTGTTCAGATCATGAGGCATTCCCGTACTATCGATCAGTGTGCGCAGAGAAAATTGCGCAAAACATTCAACAGATTTGCCGTCTCTTGAGCTGGAGTGCGCAATTGAACAATCTCGATGCCACCGATCTGAAGATCCTGCTGGAGCTCGTCCGCGAGCCGCGGATCCAGGTCAGCGAACTCAGTGAAGTCCTGGGCATCGCCCGCAACACCGCGCAGGCGCGGCTGCGGCGCCTGCAGCGCTCCGGCGTGCTGACCGGAGGCGGCCGGGAGATCGACCTCGAAGCGGTGGGATACGACGTCGTCGCGTTCGTCACGATCGAAGTGACCCACCGCGAGCTGGACTCCGTCATCGCCGCCCTCAGGCTCATCCCGCAAGTGCTGGAGGTGCACGAGATCTCGGGCCGTGGCGATCTCTGGGTCCGGCTCACCGCCACGGACACCCACCAGCTCCAGTCCGCGCTCCGCCAGGTGGTCCGCATCAAGGGCGTGATCAGGACCGAGACCGTCCTGGCCCTCCACACCCACATCGCCTACCGCACCGAACCGCTGCTCAGCCGGGCCCTGGATGTGCAGGAGAATGCCCGCGCAGCGCGCGCCCAGGCCTCCGCTCATCCATAATGAAGCCGTGACGATCATCGACAACGCCGTCTACGTGGACGGCCGCCGGATTCTCGAACCGCAGTCCGTGCTGCAGACCAGCGAGTGCATGGAGGAGACCGGCGGGATGGCCTGGCTCGGCCTGTACCGTCCGAGCCAGGAGGACATGAAGGACATCGCGGTGGAGTTCGGACTCCACCCGCTGGCCGTCGAAGACGCCGTCACCGCGCATCAGCGTCCCAAACTGGAACGGTACGACTCCACGCTGTTCACCGTGCTCCGCCCGGCCCGGTACATCGACTCCACCGAGACCGTGGAGTTCGGCGAGCTCCACATCTTCACCGGTCCGGACTTCGTGGTGACCATCCGTCACGCCGAGACCCAGGGAGTCGCCGCCGTCCGGAAGCGCCTGGAGGACAATCCCGAACTGCTCAGCATGGGCCCGGAGGCCGTGCTGTACGCCCTGCTCGACAAGGTGGTGGACGACTACTCCCCCGTGGTGGCCGGCCTGGAGAACGACATCGACGAGATCGAGGACCAGCTCTTCGCGGGCGATTCCACGGTGTCCCGGCGCATCTACGAACTCACCCGAGAAGTGATCCAGTTCCAGCGTGCCATCCAGCCGCTCCCGGACATGATGGAGGTCCTGGAACGCGGCTTCACGAAGTACCAGGTCAACGTGGAACTGCAGCGCAATCTGCGGGACGTCCGTGATCACGTCGCGTCCGTGATCGCCCGGGTGAACTCCTTCCGGGAAATCCTCCAGAACGCCCTCACCCTGGACGGCACCCTGACGGCGAACCGGATGAACGAGGTGACCCTCGCTCAGAACGAACAGGTCAAGAAGATCTCCGGCTGGGCGGCCATCTTCTTCGCCCCGTCCATCGTGGCCGGCATCTACGGCATGAACTTCCGCGAGATGCCGGAACTCGAATGGGCCTTCGGCTATCCGCTCGCCGTATGCATGATGGTAGCCCTCGCCGCGCTGCTGTATCTGATCTTCAAGAAAAAGGGCTGGATGTAGGGCACGACGCCGGCGACCTCACCTCCGCGTAACGCCCGCGGAGAGCGCCCTGGGGGCACCGGTGAGCCGAGAGGCGCACAGTCATTTCAGTTCCAGACGCCCGAAGGCCCCGTCACTCCGGATCAGGAGTGACGGGGCCTTCGATTGCCGCAGCAGTGTCAGTGCTGACGGCGTCGGCGGATGATCAGCAGACCCGCGCCACCGAGGAACAGAAGCGCTCCCAGTGCAATGACGCCGGATCCGATGTTCGCACCGGTGTACGCCAGGTCCCCACCCGGGTTCTCCGGGGCACCGGGACCTGCCGGGTTACCCGGCTGGCCTGGCTCAGTGGCCGAGTACGTCACCGTCACCTTGGCGCGGACTTCGTTGCCGTCCACGTCCTTCACCAGGTACTGGATCGGGGTCGGGTTACCTTCGAAGCCCTTCTCCGGCGTGAAGGTGATGTCACCCGTCTGCGGATCGACCGTCCAGGAACCTTCTCCCGGGACAACGAGCTTGTCCACAGGATTGCCAGTGCCCGGATCGATGATCTTCACTGAGGACGGAACCAGATTGCCCTTGTCGTTGCCCAGTACCGGAACCTTGACCGTGCTGCCGGGCTTGTTGTCGAGCGACTGGTCGTCACTCGCCGACGGCGGGATCGGCTGAACGTACGTGATGGTGACCTTGGCACCCGTCTCGTTCCCGTTGAGATCCTTCACGGTGTAGTTCACCGGCGTGGGGTTTCCGGTGAAACCCTTCTCCGGAGCGAAGGTGATGTCACCGGTGTTCGGGTCGACCGTCCACGTTCCTTCACCCGGAACGACGAGGCTGCTCACCGGCTTCCCGTCCTTGTCCGTGATCTTCACGGTGGACGGGTCCAGATCACCCTTGTCGTTCTTGAGCGCCGGAACGGTGACAACGGTGCCCTGCTTGTTGTTCAGCGACTGGTCGTCCTTGGCCGCCGGAAGGATCACGATGCCGCCGTCGATGTCACGGCGGTTCGGGTTCTCCGGAGTCAGTGAGACGACGTCGGAGACACCGTTGGCATCGATATTGGAATCCTTGCCCCGGTCATCACCCGCACCGGCGGTGGTGGCCTTGGTCCCGGCCGGCAGGTCGACCTTGACCTTGTAGTCACCCATCGGCAGATCCGTGAACAGGTAATTCCCGTTCGCATCCGTGGTCGTCGTGATGGGGTTGCCGTTGGCGTCCTTGACGGGGTTGCCGTCCTTGTCCAGCAGCTCCACCTTCACCCCGGAAATGCCCGGCTCGTTCGGATCCTGGATGCCGTCGCCGTTGTCATCGCGCCACACTTTGTCGCCCAGCGAACCCACCGGCACGATGCCGGCGTCGACGGTCATGTTGTCCGGGGCGTCAGCGGTGAGGCTCACCACGTCCGTCACGCCGGTGGCAGCATCAGGATTGGAGTCCTTCGCCTGGTCACTTCCAGCGCCCTTCGTGGTGAACTTGCTGTCCGGCGGAAGGTCGAACTTGACCTTGTAATCGCCGAGCGGGAGGTTGCTGAACTTGTAGTTCCCGTCTTTGTCGGTCGTGGTGGTGATCGGGTTGCCGTTGGCGTCCTTGACGGGGTTGCCGTCCTTGTCCAGCAGCTCCACCTTCACACCGGAAATCCCGGGCTCATTGTCACCCTGCACGCCGTCACCGTTGTCATCGCGCCAGACCTTGTCGCCCAACGAACCCAGAGGCACGATACCGGCATCGACATCACGACGGTTCGGGTTCTCCGGAGTCAGAGAAACCGTGTCGGAGACACCGCTCGGATCGATGTTGGAGTCCTTGCCCCGGTCGGAACCGGCGCCGGCAGTGGTGGCCTTGGTCCCGGCCGGAAGATCGACCTTGACCTTGTAGTCACCCATCGGCAGATCCGTGAACAGGTAATTCCCGTCCTTATCCGTGACCGTGGTGATGGGGTCGCCGTTGGCGTCCTTGACGGGATTGCCGTCCTTATCCAGCAACTCCACCTTCACCCCGGAGACACCCGGCTCATTCGGATCCTGGATGCCATCACCGTTGTCATCACGCCAGACCTTATCGCCCAGCGAACCCAACGGAACAACACCGGCGTCCACATCGCGACGGTTCGGGTTCTCCGGGGTCAACGAGACGACGTCGGAGACACCGTTCGCATCGATGTTGGAGTCCTTGCCCCGGTCATCGCCCGCACCGGCGGTGGTGGCCTTGGTCCCGGCCGGAAGATCGACCTTGACCTTGTAATCACCCATCGGCAGATCCGTGAACAGGTAATTCCCGTTCGCATCCGTGGTCGTCGTGACGGGATTGCCGTTGGCATCCTTAACCGGGTTGCCATCCTTATCCAGCAGCTCCACCTTCACACCGGAAATGCCCGGCTCATTCGGATCCTGGATGCCATCACCGTTATCGTCACGCCACACCTTGTCGCCCAGCGAACCCACCGGCACGATGCCGGCGTCGACGGTCATGTTGTCCGGCGCGCTGTCCGTCAGGCTCACCACGTCCGTCACACCAGTGGTCTGATCCGCGTCAGAGTCTGCGGCATCGTCAGAACCGGCATTCGCAGTCGTGAACTTGCTGTCCGGCGGGAGATCGAACTTCACCTTGTAATCGCCGAGCGGGAGGTTGCTGAACTTGTAGTTGCCGTTCGCATCGGTCGTCGTGGTGATGGGGTTGCCGTTGGCGTCCTTGACGGGGTTGCCGTCCTTGTCCAGCAACTCCACCTTTACCCCGGCGACACCAGGTTCGTTTGGATCCTGGATGCCGTCGCCATTGTCGTCACGCCAGACCTTGTCACCCAGCGAACCGAGGCGGACGATGCCGGCGTCGACCGTCATGTTGCTGGGATTCTCCAGAGTCAGGCTGACCACATCGGACACCCCCGTAACGGGGTCCGCGTCGGAGTCGACTGCGTCGTCAGAACCGGCGTTGGCCTTGGTGAAGGCCGTGTTCTCCGGGAGATCGAACTTCACCTTGTAATCACCGAGTGAGAGGTTGCTGAACTTGTAGTTGCCGTTGGCATCAGTCGTGGTGGTGATCGGGTTTCCGTCGGCGTCCTTGACGGGATTGCCGTCCTTGTCCAGCAGCTCAACCTTCACGTCTGCGACACCAGGCTCGTTCGGATCCTGAATGCCGTCACCGTTCGTGTCCCGCCAGACCTTGTCGCCCAGCGAACCCACGGGAACGATCCCGGCGTCGAGTGTCAGGTTCTCCGGGGCCGTGCTCGTCAGCGTCACGGCGTCAGTCACTCCCGTTGCGGGGTCGGCGTCGGAGTCGACTGCGTCGTCGGAACCGGCGTTGGCCTTGGTGAAGGCCGTATCTGCGGGCAGGTCAGTGAAGGTCACCTTGTACGCGCCGAAGGGGAGGTCGGTGAACTTGTAGTTGCCGTTCGCATCCGTCGTGGTCGTGATCGGATTGCCGTTGGCGTCCTTGACGGGGTTTGCGTCACCATCCAGCAGTTGGACCGTCACTCCCTGAACCCCCGGCTCGCCGTCACTCTGGATGCCATCACCATTTGTATCCCGCCACACCCGGTCCCCGAGGGAACCGGTCTGGGGCAGACGAAGGGAAATGCGCTGCAGATCCGAGTTCGTCGAGGTGGTCAGGTTCTGCGGCAGCAGGACCTTCTCGCTGTTCACGGCATTGAGCCCATTGATTCCATCGGCATACTGCGTGCCATCGTTCTGGAAAAGCTCTGATCCTGTGCCGTACTGCGCGGCAGGGAACATCGACCAGGGAGTCGCCTGCGCATCGATCTGGAAGGTGACTTCCGAGAAGGTCCCCTGAAGCGTGACGGATCCACAGCCCGCATAGTCCATGGACGGAGACTGGTACTTCGTCCCCGGATTGGTCGTCGCATTGTTGTTGCAGAAGCCGTTGCCGTTGCGATTGTTCTCCTGCAGACGGGTGCCACCGTTGCTGATCTGCAAGTTCGTGGCGCCCGCAGTCAGCTGCGAAAATGCGATGCCCGGCGTGAGGATGTTCCACCGCGTGTTGTTGAACGAACCGCGCGCGTACTGGTATCCGCCCTGCTGCTCCTGGTGGGCCAAAGCAGTCCCGCCGATGCCGGTGATGTCCAGGGTCGGATCCGTCACTGCTTGGGAGAACTTCAACGTCAAAGTGCCAGTGTTGGCGCATACCGCGTCGAAATTCTGGTGGGCCGCAGTTCCGAGGTCTCCCCCGCAAGTAGAACTGTTCGAGAGAATGCCCAGCGCCGGAATGCTCGCGGGGTCCGGCGACCCGGCCAGCATCGAAGCGCCCGCGCCGTAGGCGCCTTGATTGGCTCCGTTGGTCAGAAAGTTCGTTCCGGGCAGCTGAGAACTGTTCGCCGTGAACAGAGCGTCAACGCTCACGGCGCCCGTCCTCAGAGGGAACGAACTCGTTGCGTGGGTCGCGGCACTCTGACCGCCTGGAGTGTATTGCGTGTTCTGAGATCCGGGGTCCTGAATCTGCCACGCGTCATTGAAGACATACCCGTTCTGCTCCGCGGCATCGGCCCGCGTGGGATTGGCAAGCTGCAGGCCTGCCATCCCCGTCAATCCAGCCAGTGCCAGCGTCGCACTCAGGGTCGTGGAGACAGTCCTCCTCAATAAGCCTGTTTGCATCGTATTTTCTCCTGTGAGTACGGCTCTAGGTCGCTCTTCGGACCTGGGGCGAACCGAGGTGGAGAGGCAGAAACCGACAACTAATACATATGTAGGACATATGCAGTCGCAACGCTACACGATTTCTTTGTCAACTGAAAGAAAGCTGGGAAACATGGACTGAATACCCGGCCCCGGCCGTCGTGCCTCTGCACGTCGAGGGGCCCGTGCTCGCCGCATCGGCGCCCTCAAACGACTGAAGGCCCCTCCCGAACAGGAGGGGCCTTCGGTGAAACTGTGGAGCTAAGGAGATTCGAACTCCTGACCTCTTCGATGCGAACGAAGCGCTCTACCAACTGAGCTATAGCCCCGGACCCGCTCTCGCGGGAACCAACTGGATCAGACTACAAAGAAACAGCCGCAAGTTCAAAAACGCGGTGCTCAGGCCCTCCGGCGCTGCAGGATCGCGTCCAGATTCCGCAGGGCCGACTGGCCCTGTCCCACCACGGCGACGTTCGCCGCGCCGGCCTGAACGGCCTGCGCGAGATCCGGCTTGAGCGCGTCCTTGATGATCGGCTTGCCCTCGGGCTTGGGGGCCTCGGGCAGGTCGAGCGGCTCCGGAGCGGGACGCTCCGCACGCGGCGCATCGACGTACAGAGGCTTCGGGACATCGACGGGTTCCCACGTCGCATCGGCTTCCGCCTCGGAGTCACCGATCTCCCGCGCGACGGCGAGGGCCGCCTGACGCAGCTCAGCCGCCGTCAGCGGCGGCTCCTCGGCCTCCTTGACCGGCTCCGCGGGGGAACCGTCGAAAGGCTCGCTGGGCGATGACAGCGGACGCTCCACGGCGACGTCGCGCGTCGGGACGGACGACGAGGACATCGCATCCTGGAACGCGCGGTCCACCCGCCGCAGACGATCACGCTTGGCCAGCTGCCGCAGGACCGCGACGCACGCCACGGTCACGAAAAGGCACAGCAACGGGGCGCTCGGCGCCACGACCGAGAACAGGGTGAGGACGGCCGTCACCGGAACGGCCACCAGGGAGACGGCGCCCAGCAGTGCAAGCGCTGCCCGGCCGGTCTTGATCGTGGGACGGCGGACAGGGTTCTCCGAGAGATCCTGCTGGCCTGGATTCTCCATGGGCACGGTCTCTTCCTCCTCGCTGCCGTCCTGCACTGTCACGGTGGGCCCGATCCTTGCCACCGGCAAGGAAACGGGACGCCCCTCCCCCTCTGGTTCCACGGTCCTGACCCGGACGCGGCGCTTCAGAAGTGACGGAGCGATCCCCAGGAGCCAGAACGCGACAGCAGCCACCAGGACCACTGAGCTGCTCATGGGGAAATCCACAGTCTTCACGTTAGGGGGTGCTCACCACACGCCTGACCATTTGACCTAGTGTGTCGCCCAACTCGCCGGGAAATGACGGCGCCGGTGACTCATCTGCTGGTGAGCCAGCGGTTCAGGACACCGCCGGGGACTTCATCGGCTGTCAACGCGAAGCTGAGATGATCCGCCCATTCGCCGTTGATGTGGAGAAACGCCGGTCGCAGCCCTTCCGGGCGGAAACCGAGCTTCTCCACCACGCGCAGGCTCGGCGTGTTCTCCGGACGGATGTTGATCTCCATCCGGTGCAGACCGAGTTCCTCGAAACAGAAATCCGTGGCGAGGGCGACCGCGGTCGGCACGATGCCCCGCCCGGCCCGGTCCTGATCGACCCAGTACCCGATGCTCGCCATCATGGCGGAGCCCCACATGATGTTGGAGACGGTCAGCTGACCGACGATCGCGGGGGCCGCCAGGCCAGGCCTGCGCTCGGTGATCACGAACGGCAGAGCACTGCCCTGGCGCGCCTGAGTCCGCAGCGAGCTGACCATCTCGCGGTAACTGGGCAGGCGGCCGCCCGGATTCGGGTTGCTCGCCTCCCAGGGCTGCAGCCAGTCCTTGTTGCGCTGACGGACCGTCGTCCACTCGACACGGTCCTTCTGGCGGATGGGCCTCAGGACGATGTCACCGTGTTCCAGGGTGACGGGCCAGTACGGAACCTGACGCACCGGCGGCGGCGTCAGAGAGCGGAGGTGAACTCGCCAAGCCAGGTGCGGAGGTCAGGACCGAGGTCCTCACTTTCCGATGCCAGCTGGATGACGGCCTTGAGGTAGCTCAGCTTGTCGCCGGTGTCGTACCGGCGGCCGCGGAAGACCACGCCGTAGACTCCGTAGCCCTCGCCTTCGCCGGCGGCGAGCGTCTGGAGGGCGTCGGTCAGCTGGATCTCGCCACCCCGGCCGGGCTCGGTGTGGGCGAGCACGTCGAACACGGCGGGGTGCAGCACATAACGGCCGATCACGGCCAGGTTGGACGGGGCCTCTTCGACGGACGGCTTCTCGACCAGCTGGCTGACCCGGACGAAGTCCTCGCCTTCCACCGGGGAGATGTCGGCGCAGCCGTAGGCGCTGATCTTGTCCGGCTCGACCTCGATGAGGGCGATCACGGATCCGCCGGTCTTCTGCTGGACCTTCATCATGGTGGAGAGCAGCTCGTCGCGGGCATCGATCAGGTCGTCGCCGAGCAGCACCGCGAACGGTTCCTGGCCCACGTGCTGCTGGGCACGCAGCACCGCGTGGCCCAGACCGAGGGGGTCGCCCTGGCGGAGATAGTGGATGTCGGCGAGGTTCGTGGACTCCTGGATCGCGGAGAGCTTGCGGGCGTCGCCCTTCGCCTCCAGCGTCGCTTCGAGCGACGGGACACGGTCGAAGTGGTCCTCCAGGGCCCGCTTGCTGCGGCCGGTGATCATCAGAATGTCGTCCAGACCGACGCTGGATGCTTCTTCCACCACATATTGAATGGCCGGTTTGTCCACCACCGGCAGCATTTCCTTGGGCATGGCCTTCGTGGCCGGCAGGAATCGGGTTCCCAGGCCGGCGGCCGGGATGACGGCTTTACGGATCTGCTTCTGTTCGGTCACAGGACTAATCTAGCCGATACAGTCACCACTCCCTCCTCCCGACTTTTCCTGCGACAGAATGACGGTTCAGCCCATGCCAGCAGACAAAGCGGAATTCCGGACCGTCCAGCGCACCCGGCGTCGCGCGGACGCCGCTCTCCGCACCGACGACGACGCCGCCCGGCTGAGCGGGTCCTTCGGGGCGCAGGCGATGGCCTGGCTCAGCACGGCACTGCCCGCGGACGTGTCGTCCGCCCCCAGCGTCGCCTGCTACCTGAACGCCGCCCTCGAACCGCCCACCCTGGCCCTCCTCGGGGCCCTCCGGGAGCGAGGCTGCACGGTCCTGGTCCCGGTCTGTCTTCCCGGGCACCTCATGGAGTGGGTCCGCTGGCATCCGGGCATCGAAGTCCGGCGGAGCACGCTCGCCCCGGTCGACGAACCCGTCGGTCCAGGGCTCGGCTTCCAGGAGCTGTTCGCCGCGGACGGCCCCGGGCTGGACGTGATGTTCCTTCCTGCCACCGCTGTGGACGCGGCGGGAAACCGGCTGGGGCAGGGCGGCGGCTACTACGACCGGTTCCTGGCGACCCTGGCGGACACCGGGCACGACGTGCCCCTGGCCGCTCTGGTCTTCGACTCGGAGTTCGTCCCGGAGGGTTCGTTCGCCGTCGGGCCGCTCGACCGTCCCGTGGATGCCGTGGTGACGGAGCAGCAGTGGCGGTCCTTCGGGAAGTGATTCCACCGTCCGGGCGTTGACCTCTTTGATAGAATTGGCACTCGGAACCTGACAGTGCTAATCCGTATCCGTTCAGGACCCAGAGAACTGAGGAGAATCCGTGCCGACTTATGCGTATGCCTGCAAGGACTGCGGCCACGATTTCGAGATCGTCCAGTCTTTCAGTGACAACTCCCTGACCACGTGCCCCGAGTGCGGCGGAACGCTGCGCAAGAAGTTCAACAGTGTCGGAGTGGTCTTCAAGGGCTCCGGCTTCTACCGCACCGACTCCCGCGGTTCCTCTTCGCAGAGCACCGTGCCGGCCGCCTCGACCGCGTCCAGCTCACCCGCTCCCGCGGCGACGCCCGCGAGCGGCGGCAACTGATCCGATCCGCGCCCTTCTGGTCTCCTCCACAGGGGGAGGCCAGAATGGCGCCTCGGCTGTCCACATAGACGGCATCAGCACCTTCGGGAGTCCGGTCGCTCCCTAGCCTCAAGGTATGAGGAATCCATCGTCCGGCCCGCGCCGCACATCCACCACGGATCGAGTCCGTTCCTGGACCATGCGCCACCGCCGCTTCCTCGCGGCGGCCGGCCTTGCCACGGCAGCCAGTCTCACGGTGTACCAGCTCACGCCGGAGCCCGCAGCCCGGACTTCGGTGGTGGCGGCCTCGGCGGACCTTCCCGCCGGCGCCACGTTGGACCGGCACCAGCTGACGACGGTGCAGCTCCCACCACAAGCGGTTCCCGAAGGCAGCTACCGCGATCCCACGCCACTGCTCGGACGACGGCTGGCCACTCCCCTGCGCCGCGGTCAGGTGCTCGATGACACCTCGCTGACCGGTCCCGGTCTCCTCACCGGAACCCCACCCGGCACCACGGCGGTGCCACTGCGGATGTCCGATCCCTCTTCGCTGCGGATTCTGAGCCCAGGTCAGCTCATCGACGTGATCCTCAGTCCCGCATCAGGGCCGGAAACACCGACAGCCGGAGACCCAGGTCCTCAGGTTCTCGCATCCCAGGTCACGGTCCTCTGGATCGGGCAAGGGGACAAAAATTCCGGCTCCTGGCTCGGAGGGGACGAGTCGCCGGGTCTCGTGGTGGTGGGCGCGACGTCCGCGCAGTCCAGGTCGTTGGCCGGCGTCCAGCGTCAGGGGCGCCTGTCGTTCGTGCTGGTCCGATGACACCGCCTGGCGCGACACCCGTCGTCGCATCGCCTGGTCCGCCCGGTCTGCGGTCAGTCCCAGTGCGGCGGCCGCTGTTCCTTGAGCCAGTCGTCCCGCTCCGGATTCCCCGCCGATCCGCCCCAGACGCCGTCAAGGTCTTCCGCGGCCTTGTCCGGCAGAATGCCCTGCGGAAGACCGCTTCGCTGACGGGCCTCCGGTGAGGGTGCGGCCGTGGGCTCGGCAGCTCCGGTGGGCTGTGCCGTCGGACTCCCGCCTGCCGCGGACGATGATGGGTTCCCTGGGACCTTCCCCGGCGCCGGCAGCACCATGGACTGCCCGACGGCCACGTCCAGCCGCGTCACCTGGACGGTGGCCCGGCGTGAGCCCCGACGCTTCCGGCCGACGCCGGAGGCGTCGTCCGCGGCAGTGCGCGGCCCAGCCGCTCCGGTCGTCGAGGATTCAGATTTCCCGCCGGCTGCCGGGAGCCTGTCCCGGTCGTCCGGCGAACCTTCAGACCTGCCGCTCACAACGCTCCGTCGTCGTCCAGATCCACCTGCGTCATGAAACCCGTGGCGGTGTTCTCGGTTCCGTTCTGGTCGTCGCCGTCCAGGTGGAGATAGGAGGCGATCCGGTCGGCGCAGAAGGACGGGTCGGTGAAGACTTCGATGGTCCAGAGGGAGACATGCCGCCAGCCCATCCGTTCCAGCAGCTCGGGACGCAGCCTGCTCCGTTCACGGATGGACCGCTTCTGGTAGGCGGCGGTGCCGTCGGACTCGATGGCCACCGGAGTGGGGATCTCCGAGTCGTCCTTGCCGATGGTGTGCAGAGGGTCGGCCGCGGCCACCACATCGATCGCGCCATCGTACTGGTGCCACACCCTGGCGCCCCGGACCCTGAGACGCTCGGCGAGATCGACCACCAGCGCGTCCTCCCCCAGGCTCGGGTCGCTGGACGCGGCACGGGACGCGTGGCTGCCCAAGGAGTAGTTTCCTCCGAGCTCACGATCCAGCAGATCGTAGAAGTCCGCGGCGCCGTGGCTCAGGCGACTGCGGTCCAGGTCTTCCGGCTTGAAGCAGCTGAGGACATGGAGATGCTGGCGCGCCCGGGACATGGCCAGAGCGAACTTGGCCCGGCCGCCGCGAGCCGACAGGGGCCCGAAGCTGTGCAGGGCCCGTCCATGGGGCGTCCGTCCGAAACCGAGCGAGAAGATGATGTGATCCCGCACCAGGCCGCGGGCACGTTCCAGATCCACCACACGGAAGGACTCCGGCCCGGTGCCGTGGAAGAAGTCCGCCAGCAGGGGGTGGTTCGGCAACTGGAGCCTGATGGCCTCGCCGATGCGCGCGGCATGGTTCAGGGTGCTCGTCACCACCGCGAGAGAACGCCGCGGACGGGTCCTCGCGTGTTCGAAGACCAGCTCCACCACGCGATTGACCTCGGCCATGACGGATTCCACGGCCTCCTTGCCCTGAACCGGCAGACCCGTGCCGTCCGGAAGGTACTCCACCACGATCGAACGGTCGAGCCCGGTCACCGCGTTGCCATCGGGCAGGCGGTTGAGTCGCTCGCCGTAGAAGGACCGGCTGAGCTGAAGACTCAGATCCTCGTCCACCGAGCGGTACGCATTGCGCAGTTCGACGCCCGGCAGCACTTCGTTCAGGGCGTCGAGTGCGCTCGTGACCGTCTGCGTGGCATCGGCACGATCGTCGGGACGCTCCACGGCGACCGAGAACGCACGCGGCGAGCCGATGCTCGCGTCACCGAAGGCCACCACCTGGGTGCCCCGCGCCAACGCCGGAAGCGCGCTGCGCAATGCGGTGGATTCGGCGTCGATCAGCACGACCGCGTCGAAGTGGACACCGGCCGGCAGAGCGCGCGACAGCGAGTGCGGGCTGACCGTCCAGATCGGGACCAGACTGGAGAGCAGTTGCGGAGCCTGGGCCCAGAGGGCGGCCATGCTGACGCGGCCGTCTTTGAGCAGGCTGCGCAGGAGCTCGGCCTGGCGGGTCTCCCGTTGCACGAGGTCCCGCCAGCGCTGAGCCAGCGACCAGCGCAGGCGTCCGGCGCCACTGGCGACGTGAGCGCTGTCCGCGAGGCGGAACTCGCCCTCCATCGTGCGGAGGCTGTCGCCGTCGGACATCGCGAGGTAATCATCGCCGCTGATCATCGCTTCGAGGACCGACTGCCACCAGGCGAGATCCAGTTCGGCGCTGACGGCTTCGGCGGGGACCTCGCGGGCCGCCAGGTCATCCAGCAGTTCGTCGAGACCCTGGCCGCGCAGACTGTCCAGGATCAGGGTGCGCTCGGGAAGGGTCTCCAGAGCCTCGGTGTCGCCACTCAGCGAGGCCAGACGAGCCTCGAGGGCGGCCAGCGGCATCTCCTGCAGATCGGTGCCGCCGCGGGTTCCCTTGAGCGCCTGGCTCAGGGTCAGCAGGTCCTTCTTGACCTCCGTGTACCGGGTGTCAAGGTCTGCGAGGCCGGAGGGCACCACGGGGTGCCGCTGCGACGCCGCGTACTTGGACCACTGTTCACGCTGGACCTGGACTTCCTTGAGGCTCTCGTGCAGGTCGAGGATGTGCACACCCGGACGGACGAACTCCTTGGCGTACTTGCGCAGCTTGGCGCGGCCCAGGCTCGTCATCTCGATGCCCCGCTCGCGGCGCCAGGCACTGGGGGCCGTGGCCGCGATGAAGTCATGGACGTCGCGGTCGAAGATCTCCACGGAGAAGCGGCTGAGGCTGTCACGCATGCCGAGGAACAGCCCGAGCTGCTCGCCCCATTCGTGGAAGTTCGCGCCGAGGTGGAGCTGAGCCTGCTCGGCGAACTCCTCCATGCGGCGGCGGAGCTCCGGAACCGAGGTGTTCAGGCGGGTGGCCGTCTCGTGCGCCTCCTGGGCTTCCTTGCGCGTGAGGAGACGCGCACCGTGCCATTCGCTCGTCACGGTGGACCGGGTGAAGCTGCCCAGTTCGGCGGCACGGATCAGCTGCGTCGCGGTGGCCTCGCGGTCCTTGATGCTGTCCAGGACGCTGCGCTTGAGGCGCACGGTGGTGCCCGGCGTCGTGTCGGTGGCGACGGCCCGGGCCAGGGCCTGCATCGCCTGGTAGGGAGAGCAGCCCCACCGCGACCGCACGTTGTGCAGCGAGGCGACGTGCTCTGCCAGCGAATGCCGGCGGGCCCGCAGAGTGCTGTGCAGCTGCTCGAGCTGCGGCTCCTCGGCCTTCTCATTGCGGACGATCGCCTGGATCAGCTGGGCCTTGAGCTGCGCCGGGTTGGAACTCGTGCTCAGAGGCAGCACCAGGGTCTCCAGACCGAGGCCCGCGAGCCGCTGATTGAGCTCAGCCAGGGAGGTGCGTCGCTCGCCCACGACCAGGACGGACTTCCCGGCCATCACGAGCTCACCGAGGGCGTTGATCACCGTCTGGGTCTGACCCGTGCCGGGAGGCGCGGAGACGACCACGGAGTCTCCGGCGCGGACGACGTCGAGGGCCAGCTGCTGGGACGCGTCGGCGTCGAGCAGGAGGAATTCGTCCGCCGGGTCACGCTCGTCCAGCGGCACGAACTCCTCGGCCGTGATGGGCACCCGCGGTTCCACGCTGCTCGGATCCGCCAGAGCGGAGATCAGCTCGTGACGATCGCTGATCCACGGGTCGTCCAGGTCCTGCGGGAGGTCGGCGAAGGTGGAGACCAGCAGTTCCGGGAGGATCTCGGCGCCATGGATGGGCGCGATGACCGTCTCCATCCGTTCCAGCACAGGCTGCGGATCGAAGCGGGCGGTGCTGTACGCCAGGCGGGCCAGGGCGTTGACGTCGAAGATGATGCCGTGCACGGTCTTGAGGTGCCGGACGAGGGCGGGATTGATGCGCGCCTGCTCCAGGACCTGAAGTTCATAGTCGTCGCCGCTGGGACGCAGGCTCAGGCTGATGGCGGCCAGCAGGACCGGAGCCGTGACGCGCTGCGGCTTACCGCCGACGGCCGACGTCCACACGGCGGTTCCGGCCGAGAGGTAGCCGACGTCGATGCCCCGCTCATTGCCCATCTCATAGACCTTGGCGCGGATGCTCCGTGCGGCCCGGGCCGCACGGGTGTAATCCTGCGGCTCGCGGATGAGCGTGGACAGGCGGGTCTTGCGGCCTGCCATCAGCTGGGCGAGGCCGGACGGGTGGGCGTGCGCCAGGTCGATGGTGCCGTCCGCCGTGCGTGAGAAGCGCAGCAGGGTGTCCGGACCTGACACCGGCGCGAACGCGGCGAGCCAGCGGCTCAGCTCCTCGGAGCGTTCGTCGTGTTGTGGGTTCTCCGGCACGGGTTCCTTCTTCTCTGCACTGGCTGCACTGGCGCGTGAGGCTTTGGACCAGATAGGCATACCTTCGAGGGTATCCGCCCCGGAGCGCCACCGGGGCTTGCAACGCCCACGACTTGCCAAAGTCCAGCGGAATTCCGGGGAAAAAGCCGTGACCGGCCCGCAGGAGCGGACCGGTCACGGTTCACCAGGCAGGTGGGATCACTCCCACTCGATGGTTCCCGGCGGCTTGCTGGTCACGTCCAGCACCACGCGGTTCACACCGTCCACCTCGTTGGTGATGCGGTTCGAGATGCGGGCGAGCAGGTCGTACGGCAGGCGCGACCAGTCGGCCGTCATGGCGTCCTCGCTGGACACGGGACGCAGGACGATCGGGTGACCGTAGCTGCGGCCGTCGCCCTGGACACCCACGCTGCGCACATCGGCGAGCAGCACGACGGGCATCTGCCACACTTCGTTGTCCAGGCCTGCAGCGGTCAGCTCGGCGCGGGCGATCGCGTCTGCCTTGCGGAGCAGATCCAGACGCTCGGCGGTGATCTCACCGACGATGCGGATACCCAGACCCGGTCCGGGGAACGGCTGGCGTCCCACGATCTCGGCCGGAAGACCCAGCTGGGCGCCGACAGCGCGGACCTCGTCCTTGAACAGCGTGCGCAGGGGCTCCACCAGTTCGAACTGGAGATCCTCCGGCAGGCCGCCCACGTTGTGGTGGCTCTTGATGTTGGCCGTGCCCTCGCCGCCGCCGGACTCGACGACGTCCGGGTACAGGGTGCCCTGGACCAGGAACTTGATGCTCTCGCCGTCGGCAGCCGCTGCGGCGATGATCGCCCGCTCAGCCTCTTCGAACGCGCGGATGAATTCGCGGCCGATGATCTTGCGCTTGGTCTCGGGATCGCTGACCCCGGCCAGGGCGTTCAGGAAGCGCTCCTGCTCGTTGGCGACGTAGAGGTTGGCGCCGGTGGCGGCGACGAAGTCGCGCTCCACCTGCTCGGCCTCGCCTTCGCGCAGCAGTCCGTGGTTCACGAACACACAGGTCAGCTGGTCGCCCACGGCGCGCTGCACCAGAGCCGCCGCCACGGCGGAATCCACACCGCCGGACAGACCGCAGATCACGCGGGCGTCACCCACCTGCTCGCGGATGCGCTCGACCTGGTCCTCGACGATGTTGCCCGTGGTCCAGTTGGCTTCCAGCCCCGCGCCCTTGTAAAGGAAGTTCTCGAGGATCTTCTGGCCGCTCTCGGAGTGCTTGACCTCGGGGTGCCACTGCACGCCGTACAGGCACTTCTCCTCGTTGGCGAAGGCCGCCACCGGGGCGCCCGCCGTGGTGGCGAGGACCTCGAAGCCTTCCGGAGCGCGGTGCACCGAGTCGCCGTGGCTCATCCACGAGCGGTGGTCGGTCACGCCTTCCAGGAGCGAGTGGGGCTCACCGACGAGGGTGGTCTCGGTGGAGCCGTACTCGCGGAGACCGGTCTGGGCCACCTCGCCGCCGAGGGCGCGGGCCATGGCCTGGAAGCCGTAGCAGATGCCGAGGACGGGGACGCCGGCCTCGAAAAGGTCCGCGCCGACGTTGGGGGCACCTTCGGCGTAAACGCTGGAGGGACCACCCGAAAGGATGATGGCGGCGGGGTTCTTGGCCAGAAGTTGTTCGGTGCTGAGCGTGTGCGGAACGATCTCCGAATACACATTCGCCTCACGCACGCGGCGGGCGATCAGCTGCGCGTACTGTGCACCGTAGTCAACCACCAGCACGGGGCGCTGAGAAGTCTGAGCTGCGGGGGAATTGGTCACCCCTCAAGGATACGGTCCCGGGGCACTCCCCCGCACACCGGACGGCCTACGAGTAGCGCGGCTCACAACCGGGGCCGTCACAGCGGCGGCGAGTACCCGCCGTCGTGTGCCGGATCCTGCTGCACGACGACGCCGGGCGGCCGCTCATCGCGACCGCCCGGCGTCGTCGTGACCAGGTGAAACGGACCGCTCAGTAGCGGCTGGCGCCCTGGGGGTTCGCCGCGAGTTCGGACTCCACCTCGGCGTGGGTCTTCTTCTCGACGATGAAGGAGAGGAACGGCACCACACCGCCGAGGGCCAGGACCACGAGCTTGCCGAACGGCCAGCGCATGAGGCTCCATAGGCGGAAGTTGGAGATCAGGTACAGCACGTACATCCAGCCGTGCACGATCAGCACGATGATGGAGAGGTTCGCGCCACCCACCACACCGGCCGGGTCTGCGCTGGCCAGACCGAAGCCGTGCGGCTGCCCCGTCACGGCGTTGGTGCCGCCCGCGAAGAGGAACTGGCCGAAACCGTACCGCAGGATGAGCTCGACGCAGAGCAGCAGCAGGAACGAGCCCGTGGCGTACGCCAGGACCTTGTAGAACTTCAGCGCGGAACGGATCTGCTGTTCCGTCCCTCCGAAACGCCGCGGACGAGGGGCGGGGGTGCCTGCGGGCTTGGGGTCGATCATTCGCTGCTCCTGTGATCATCGGGGGTGTTCTGCGAAGCGGACTCGTGGCGGGCCAACAGCGCCTCGTCCTCTTCGGCTTCAAGCTGCCGCTGGTAGTCGTCCTTCACGAGTCGCCACCAGATGAAGAGGGCGAATCCTGCGAAGACCACCCACTCCACGGCATAGAAGATGTTGAGCCAGTTCACGCCCTGCTCGGGAGGCGCCGCCTTCAGTCGCAGGGGCTTGAGGTCCGAGTCGTCACGGGCCCCGACATCCTGCCCGGCGCTCTTCTCCTGGCTGGCGCCGACGAAGCCCTGGTAGCTCGAGACGTCCCAGACGTTGATGAGTTCGGCCACCGACAGATTCGCGTAGCTGCTCTGCGGGAGATCCTGCGTGACGGTGGGAGCCTCGGACGGGACCAACCGGCCCGTGAGGGCGATCTGACCTTGCGGCGCCCGGGGAGCCTGGTCTTCCGACGCGATCCAGCCACGGGCCACGGGGATCCAGGTGGCGGGGGTTGATTTCGCCCCGGCGAGGCGCGGGGCGCCGTCGACGGCGAACGCGGTGACCACCCAGAAGCCGCTCCGGCCGTCCAGCAGCCGGTCCTTCACCAGCACCTGGCGCGAAGGGTCATAGTGCCCGGTCAGCGTGACCATCTGGTCCGCGACCGAGGAGGGGAAGAAACTGCCCGGCTTGAGCACTTCGCTCAAGGGCCGGGGTGACTCCAGCGCACTGTCCGGGGTCTTCTCCTGCTCCGTGGAGCGCCCGAACTGCCATTGGCTGAGGAGCACGAAGACCGTGGACACCAGCAGCGCGAAGAGCAATCCGGCGATCCAACGCGGCTTAAGGGCAGTTTTCAGCACCATTCCACCGTACTTGCTGAACCTCGGAATTCCCCAAAAGCCACTCCCCGCCCGCGCGACCCCCACGCGGGCCGAGCAGGCCCTCGCGACCGGTCCGGCGCCTGTAACAGAACGGCCTTCCACCTGCAAAAACGCTTTATTCCAGAACTTCCCGAAAGAAATCTTTCACATGAACTTCCCTGTGACTCAGGCCTCATTTAGGCTGGCGCTGTGCGAGAGTACCCATACCCCCGTTCCAACGAGCCTTTCGGTCTCTCCCCCCGCGGATTCCTGCTCTGGCTGGGACGTCTGCAGCTGCCCACGCTCATCGGCGGATTCTTCTTCGGCATCATCTGGATGCTGTCACAGGCTTTCGCCCCCTTTGTGATCGGCAAGGCCCTGGATCTGGGCGTGGTCGCCCAGGACTTCAGCGCGCTGCTGTTCTGGACGGCGATCTTCCTGTGCCTGGCGGCCATCCAGGCGGCGACCACCACCATCCGGCACCGTCTCGCCGTGAGCAACTGGCTCCAGGCGGCTCTGACCACCAAGGAGCTCATCGGAGTGAAGGTGGCGCGTGGCGGGGAGTCCGTGGGACGGGCCGTGCCGACCGGCGAAATCGTGACGGTCGCGTCCAACGACGCCCCGCGCATCGGGCAGCTCTTCGACGTGACGGCCCGGCTCTCCGGCTCGATCGTCTCGTACCTCGTCGTCTCCGCGCTCGTGGCCGGCATCCACCTGCCTTTGGGCCTCGCGGTCCTGATCGGCGTGCCCGTGCTCGGCGCCCTCCTGGTCTTCGTGGTCAAGCCCTTCCAGAAGCGCCAGCAGGCCCAGCGGGAGGCGACCGGCAAGATGTCCTCCGTGGGAGCGGACACGGTCGCCGGCCTCCGGGTGCTCCGCGGCATCGGCGGCGAGCGCATCTTCGTCAACCGATACCGCGAACGCTCCCAGCACGCGCGCCAGCAGGGTATCGAGGTGGCGAAGTCGGTCGCGACCCTGGAAGCCTCACAGCTGCTCATCGGCGGCGCGTTCAGCGTGTTCTTCACCTTCACCGGTGCGGCACTGGCCCTGGACGGCACGATCACTCCGGGCCAGCTCATGTCCCTGTACGGGTTCTCGGTGTTCCTCGTCGCTCCGATCCGGACCGGCTCCGAGGCCCTCAACGTGGGTATCCGCGGCATCGTCGGCGCGCGCAAGGTCAGCAAGCTCCTGGGGGCGCCGCCTCTCGTGAGCGACGACGGCACGTCCGCACCGCCGTCGTCGTCCCCGCTGGAGGACGGCGAGAGCGGCGTGACGGTCCCGCCGCGCGGGCTCACCGCGCTGGTGTGCTCGGACCCGGGCCGCTCGGCCGCGGTGGCCAAGCGGCTGGGGCGCTTCGACGACGCCGAGTCCCGCAACGTCCTGTGGGGAGACCTCCCTCTCGAGGCGTATCCGCTGGCCGACATCCGCCGGAGGATCGTGTTCAGCCAGGCCGAGGCGCAGCTGTTCACCGGCAGCCTGCGCAGCGCCCTGGACCCGCAGGGCCGCCACAGCGACGAGCGCATCCTGGAGGCGCTCGAGTCCGCCGCGGGCCTGGACATCCTGGACGCACTGGAAGAGGGGCTGGATCATGAGGTCGACGAGAAGGGCCGCAGCTTCTCCGGTGGCCAGCGCCAGCGGCTGTCCCTCGCCCGGGCGCTCCTGAGCGAGGCCGACTTCCTGCTCCTGGTGGAGCCCACCAGCGCGGTGGACGCTCACACCGAAGCGCGGATCGCGGAGGGGCTTTCGCAATCCCGCGGCGCGCTGACCGGTCACGGTGGCGCCGCGACCCTCGTGACCACCGCGAGCCCGCTGCTGCTGCACGCGATGGACCGCGTCATCTACCTTCCCGAAACCGGCGCACCACTCACCGGCACCCACGCCGAATTGCTGGAGCGCTGTCCCGAGTACCGAATGGTCGTGATTCGCAGTGAGTAACACGGTGGAGTCCTTCGAGGAACCTCTGCTGGAGGAGAACGAGGCGCGTCAGAGCCTGCCCGAGGCGGCCGCCGCTCTCCCCCGTCCTGGCAACCGCCTGCCCATCGCGGCCTCCGCACAGGTCCGCGCGGAGGCCTGGCGGCTGCTCCGGCGCAACCAGCGCGGCCTGGTCGGCGTCATGGTCTTCTACGCGGCCGCCGCGATCATGGGCCTCGTGGGCCCGTTCATCATCGGGCGGCTGGTGGACACCGTGACCTCGGGGACCACCATGTCCACGGTGACGGCCCTGAGCGTCGCACTCCTGGGGTCGGTCGTGGCACAGGCACTGCTCCAGCGCCTCGCGTCCTACCGTTCGATGGTCCTCGGGGAGAAGGTCTTCGCCGACCTCCGCGAGGAGTTCATGGGTGACGTCACGTCGCTGCCGCTCTCCACCGTGGAACGCGCCGGCACGGGCGATCTGCTCTCCCGCACGACCAACGACGTCGAGGCGCTCTCCCACGCGGTGCGCTTCGGCGTGCCCCGCCTCCTGGTCGCCGTGGTCACCGTGACGCTGACGCTCGCCGCGGCGTTCGTGGTGTCCCCGCTGCTCGGCCTGGGGCTGCTGGTCAGCGCGCCGTTCATCATCCCGGTCACCCGCTGGTACCTCAAGCGCTCCGGGCCCGGCTACCAGCGCGAACACGCCGCGTACGGCACCATCGACGGGACCATCTCCGAGGCGGCGGACGGCGCCCTCACGGTGGACGCCCTCAGCCTCGGCCCGCAGCGGATCCACCGCACCCGCACCGCGATCCGTGAAGGCTTCGAAGCGGAGAAGTACACGCTCTGGCTCCGCTCGATGCTGTTCCCGGTGACCGAGCTGGCACTGTGGCTCCCGGCCGTGCTCGTGGTGCTCTGGGGCGGCTGGCTGGTCTCCGTCGGCGCCGTGTCCGCGGGGTCCGTCGCCGCCGTCGCGCTGTATGCCGTGGCCCTCGTGGAACCGGTGAACACGCTCATCATGTGGCTCGACGAACTGCAGTTCGGCGCCGCCTCGCTTGCGAGGATCGTGGGCGTCAAGGAGGTTCCCGCGGACCGTGAGGTGAGCGGCGAGACCCCTGACGGCAGCAGGATCTCCCTGCGCGGCGCGACCTTCGCCTACCGCGCCGGCCGGAACGTCCTGCACGGGGTGGATCTGGAACTGGTGCCCGGGGAGCGGCTCGCCATGGTGGGCCCGTCCGGCGCCGGCAAGTCGACGCTCGGCCGCCTGATCGCAGGCATCAACCCGCCGACGTCCGGAGCGGTCACCGTCGGCGGTGTGCCCCTGGTGGACCTGCCGGTGGAGGAACTCCGCCGTGAGGTGGCCCTCGTGACGCAGGAGCACCACGTGTTCGTGGGCACCCTGGCGGACAATCTGCGCCTGGGCAAGGAGGACGCGAGCGACGGCGAGCTGCTCGCCGCCCTCGACGATGTGGGCGCCGGCCCGTGGTTCTCCGCTCTCAAGGACGGCCTGGAGACGGAGCTGGGCTCAGGTGGTCACGCGCTGACGCCGTCGCAGGCTCAGGAACTGGCCCTGGCCCGCCTGGTCCTGGCCGATCCTCACACCCTGGTGCTCGACGAGGCGACCAGCCTCATCGATCCGCAGGCGGCCCGCAGTGTGGAGCGCTCCCTCGGCGCCGTGCTGAGCGGCCGCACCGTGGTGGCGATCGCCCACCGTCTGCACACCGCCCACGACGCCGACCGGGTCGCCGTCGTGGAGGACGGCCGGATCACGGAGCTGGGCAGCCATGATGAGCTGCTGGCGCTCGACGGGTCCTATGCCGCCCTGTGGAGGTCGTGGCGCAGTGAGTGACGGATTCCCTGCCTGAACGGACTTTCCCCGGCGCTTCGGCGCCGGGGAAAGTCCGTTCAAAGGGGGAATCTGATGGGACCTCGAGGTCGGTGGCCCGATCAGTGCCGGGTCAGTGATCGAAGAACACCAGCGAGGTGTTGATCAGCTCGGCGATGACCTCCGGGTCGTGGGCCCGGCGCAGGGACTCCCGGTAACTCTCCTTCGACAGCGAGCGCGCCAGCGTCGCGAGCACCTCGAGGTGCTCGGAGAACGACTGGGCCGGCGTCGCGATCAGCAGGATGAGATTCGCAGGGCCGTCGGCCGCGCCGAAGTCGAGCGAGTGCCCGTACTTGGTGACGCCGACAGCGATCGACGGCTGGGTGACGTATTCGCTGCGGGCGTGCGGGAGCCCGATGCCGCCCGGCAGTCCGGTCGCCATCTGATGCTCGCGGGAGTTGACGCTTTCCAGGAACCGCTCCAGATTGGACACCCGGCCGGCGGTGAACAGACGCTGCGCCAGCTGGGCAGCGGCGTCCTCGCGATCCGTGGCTTCCATCTCCAGGATCACCATGCTGGGCAGGGTGAGCTCAGCGTCATAGCGGTTCAGATCCTCAGCCACGGGGGCGTCCTTTCAGTCAACGTTCGATCGTGGTGCTCCCGCATCGCTGCGGGAGCACCACCGGACGGCGCCTCCAGGCGTCGTCCTCAGCGGAGCGGGATGATGTCATCCACGCCGATCCGCGCCGCATCGGCGGACTCGTCGTCCGGCTGCTCCTGCGACAGGCGTTCGGCCTCCACACGGGCCAGGTAGTGCTTGACCTCGCTCTCCTCCTGGACGGGGCTCCAGCCGAGCACCTCCCCCATGAGGCGGGCCACCACCGGCACCGCGGAGACCCCACGGTCCCAGGACTCGATCGAGATCCTGGTCCTGCGGGTGAGGACATCATGCACATGACGGGCGCCCTCATGGGTAGTCGCAAAGACCACTTCGGCGCCCAGATAATCATCCGCTCCCGGCAACGGTTCCGCCAACTCCGGGCGTTCCCGGATCAGGTCGAGAAGTTCCTGCGTCTCGGAACCATAGCGATTCAGCAGGTGCTCCACCCGCGCCACATGGATCCCGGCTTCATCGGCGCTGCGATGACGGCGGTTCCAGGCGGCCTTGTAGCCCTCGGCTCCGAGCAGCGGGATGCCCTCGGTGCAGCTCGGGGCGACCCGGTCGTCGAGACCGCGCACCGCCTCGTCCACGGCGTCCTTGGCCATGACCCGGTACGTGGTCAGTTTGCCGCCGGCCACCACCACGAGGCCGGGCACAGGGTGGGCCACGACGTGCTCCCGAGAGAGCTTCGCCGTCGAGTCGTTTTCGCCGGCCAGCAGCGGACGGAGCCCGGCGTACACGCCCTCCACGTCCTCCCTGGTCAGAGGGCGCTTGAGCACCTTGTTGACGTGTTCCAGGACGTAGTCGATGTCCTTGCTGGAGGCGGCCGGATGGGCCTTGTCCAGCTTCCAGTCGGTGTCCGTGGTGCCGATGATCCAGTGCCTTCCCCAGGGGATGACGAACAGGACGCTCTTCTCGGTCCGGAGGATCAGGCCGACCGTCGACTGGAAGCGGTCGCGGGGAACCACCAGGTGGATGCCCTTGGACGCGCGCACTTTGAGCTGACCACGGTCGGTGACCAGGGCCTGCGTCTCGTCCGTCCACACACCGGTGGCGTTCACGACCTGCTTGGCGGCGACGTCGAACGTGCTGCCGTCCTCCATGTTCTCCAGGCGCGCGCCCACCACGCGCTCGCCCTCGCGGAGGAATTCGACCACTTTCATGCGGTTGACGGCGTGAGCGCCGTAGCCTGCGGCGGTGCGGATGATGTTCACCACCAGGCGGGCGTCATCCACCTGGGCGTCGTAGTACCGGATCGAGCCGACCATGGCGTCGTCCTTGAGGCTCGGAGCCGCCTTGAGCGTGCCACGTCGCGTGAGGTGCTTGTGCATGGGGACACCGCGGGCGTTGCCGCTGGTCATGCCCAGCGTGTCGTAGAGGAGGATGCCGGCGCCGACGTAGGGACGTTCGACGAACCTCTTGGAGAGCGGGTACAGGAACGGCACGGGCCGGACCAGGTGCGGTGCGATGCGCTGGATCAGCAGGCCGCGTTCCTGCAGTGCTTCCGTGACGAGAGCGAAGTCCAGCATCTCGAGGTAGCGGAGGCCACCGTGGATGAGCTTGGACGAGCGGGAGCTCGTGCCGGAGGCCCAGTCTCGCTGCTCGACGATGCCGACCTTGAGACCGCGGGTGACCGCGTCGAGGGCGGCACCGGCCCCGACCACACCACCGCCCACGATCAGGATGTCGAGTTCCTGACCCGGCTCCGTGGTCTTCTTGAGTGCCTCGATGGACAACTCGCGCTGCTCTGGACCGAGGACCTTGCTGCTGGCATTCTGGCTCATGGAAGACTCCCGATATGCGTGGCTAAGACTTGGTTCCACCCTAGTCTTTCGGGGGCTCCTTGGGCAGGGGCGAATGCGGTCGGTTCGACACCTCGGGCAACGAGTCGCGGGCCCCGGCCGAACTCGCTACGGTTCGCTTCAACTCGCTGCGTCCGGTAGCGGGCTCAGACGGTGGGTAGCGATCTCGACGCACGCCGCACCATTCAGCCCCGACCACGACGACGGCGCGGCCCCCTCCCGGGTGGCCGCGCCGTCGTCGTCGCTGAAGGGAGTTCTCTATTCGCAGGCGACGCCGTCGCCATCCCGGTCGAGCTTCGGCCGGTATCCGGGCTGACCGGCGTAGATCGGGGCGGCTCCCGCAGCCCTGGCCGCCGCACAATTCGGGTAGTAGACCGAGCCAGGGTCCGGGGCCGCCGGAACCGCGGGAGCCTCCGGCGCGGGTGGGTTCTGAGGTGCTTCCGGCACGAACCGGCGAGGCGTCTGCTCCGCCGGTGCCTGGGCCTTCTGTGCCTCGGCGGCGGCCTGCTGCGCCGCAGCCGCTGCGGCAGCCTTCTGCAGTTCAGCTGCGGCGGCCTTCTGCCGCGCGGCCTCTTGGGCCTTCTGTTGAGCCTTCTTGCGCGCCACGTCGGCCGCGGCCTTGGCCTTGGCGATCTCCACCTGGGTCTGACGCACCTGGGCGGCCGTCATCCACAGTGCCTTGCCTGCCTTGTCCCTGAAACACAGCAGGGCAGGTTCCACGGCCAGGTAGGTGTCGCCGCTCCTCGCGCAGGTCTCGCCCGACCGGTGCAGGGCCACGGTGACGGTCTCCGTCGCGGTCGGACAGGGCGCGGTCGACTCGGATTCCGTCGCAGCCGACGACGGCTCGACGCCCGCCGTCGCTGTCACGGTGACCGTCGGCTCGGGGCTGGGACAGCTGGCGGTCGGCGCTCCGGACGACGACGAGGTGCTGCGCCCAGTGGTGCTCACCGTCCCCGAGCACCCGGTGAGGAGCACGGCCGCCCCCACGAGAAACGCCGCCGCTCGGGCGGCTCCGCCCGTGCGCCGGAACGCACCCTGATACTGCGCGCGAAAATTCACCATGACTCGATCCCCCAAGAACGTGCGATATGTGAGGAACGTACCCCGCACTCGCTGAATCGGGAAATCTCCGCTGTCACCACTCCGTCACGGACGTGGCCCCACTCAGGCTCGGCCGTTCACCGCAGGGTCGGGTCCAGTCCGCTATCGGGGGTGCGAATCCGCTACACGATGTAGCGGACTCAGACCTTCGATAGCGTACTCAGCGGCATGGCCGGACAGACAGCGGCATGCGGCAGGAAACAGCCCCGAGCACGACGACGGCGCGGCCCCCTCCCGGGTGGCCGCGCCGTCGTCGTGTGGATCAGCGGGTGCGGGGCGGCTCAGTGCCGCGGGCGCACCACGACGTCCACGCGCTGGAACTCCTTGAGGTCCGAGTAGCCCGTGGTCGCCATGGACCGGCGCAGGGCGCCGATCAGGTTGGAGGTGCCGTCCGTGTGGTGGCCCGGGCCGAAGAGGACCTCCTCCATCGGACCGACGGTGCCCATCTGGACGCGGTCGCCGCGCGGGATCTCCGGGTGGTGCGCCTCGGCGCCCCAGTGCCAGCCCTTGCCCGGCGCCTCTTCGGCGCGGGCCAGTGCGGAACCGAGCATGACGGCGTCGGCGCCCATGGCGATGGCCTTCACGATGTCGCCCGAGGTGCCCATGCCGCCGTCGGCGATCACGTGCACGTAGCGCCCGCCGGACTCATCGAGGTAGTCGCGGCGTGCGGCGGCGACGTCCGAGATGGCCGAAGCCAGCGGCGAGTGGATGCCGAGCGCGCGGCGCGTCGTGGTGGTGGCGCCGCCACCGAAGCCCACGAGGACGCCGGCCGCACCGGTGCGCATGAGGTGCAGCGCCGGGGTGTACCCGGCGGCGCCGCCCACGATCACGGGGACGTCCAGCTCGTAGATGAACTGCTTGAGGTTGAGCGGCTCCGTGGTCTTGGAGACGTGCTCGGCCGACACCGTGGTGCCGCGGATGACGAAGATGTCGACGCCGGCGGCCACGACGGTCTTGTAGAACTCCTGGGTGCGCTGCGGCGTGAGCGAACCTGCCACGGTGACGCCGGCGGCACGGATCTCGGCGAGACGCTGCGTGATGAGCTCGGCCTGGATCGGAGCCTGGTAGATCTCCTGCAGGGTGCGGGTCACGAGCTCGCTCGGGGACTCCTGCTGCAGTTCGGCGATGCGGTCCAGCTGGGCCTGCGGGTCCTCGAAACGGGTCCAGAGGCCTTCGAGGTCCAGCACGCCGAGGCCGCCGAGCTCACCGAGACGGATGGCCGTGGTCGGGGACATGACCGAGTCCATGGGGGCGGCGATCACCGGCATGTCGAACTTGTAGGCGTCGATCTGCCAGGACACGCTCACGTCCTGCGGGTCACGGGTCCGGCGGTTGGGGATGATCGCGATGTCATCGAGTCCATACGCACGGCGTCCGCGCTTCCCACGGCCAATCTCAATCTCGTAAGTCACGCGTCCAACTCTATCGTGAAGCGGGTTCCGGACGGATTGCGTCGCTCAGGCGAGGACGATCGCGGCCTCCGGCGTCGCCACCCGGAAGCTGAAGGTCTCCTGGAGATACAGCTCCACGCTCGCTGCGGAGTGGTCCGCGTACCCCACGGCCAGATCCTCGCCGCTCTCCAGGATGAAGTCCCCGCCACGAAGGCTCAGCACCACGGAGGAGTTGATGCCCGGGGTCCATTGCACGGGGCCTTCCAGGATGCGCTGCAGGTGCGTGAGGAGCGGCGAACCGCCCATGTCGTTGCCGCCGGTCGCGTTCACCCACGCGTCGTAGCCGAGGGCGAGACCGTAAGGGCCGCCGATCCCGGAGTTCTTGAGTGCGGCGACCGCGGCGGCGACGTGCACCGCGAGCCGACGGGGGTCGTCGCCGGTCTGGATCGGGGCGTGCGGGGAGGCCGCGGCGATGCCCGTCATGCCGAGTTCGTCCCAGCCGTCGAAGACCGCGGAGTTCTCGACCTCGGCGATCTTCCGGGCCGCGGCGTCGAGGGTCGCGAAGTCCACGTCCACGGCTCCGCGCGTGGCCGCGTCGAGCTCTTCGCGGGACATGGAGAAGCCGGCCCGGACCTCGGCGAGCGGCAGCACCTTCCGCGGCCGGGCGATCACGCCGTCCGCCGGTGCCGACACGACCGGACCGACCCGGCCGGTCGACGTCGCGGAGTGCTGCCAGCCGAGGGGGCCGGCGAAGTCGACCAGACGGCGGGCGCCCAGAGCCGCGGACAGCCGCGTCTTCGCCTCGTCGTCGATCATCGCCCAGGTGTCCCGGGTGATCGGAGCGTGTTCGCGCAGCAGGTGATTCATGACTGGTCCTTTCGGCAGGCGTGCTCGGGCAAGGCGTTCAGGGGCGATCAAGGAGTGGGGGCGTTCCGGAGGGAACCGATCCCCAGGGAGCCGGCGGCGGGTGCAGCAGCTGCCGTGGCGGGGACAGCGGCCTCCGGTACGACGACGACGGGCTCCGCCACCGCGGGCACGTTCCCCTCGGCGGGCGGCACCGGAGCCTCCGCGGCAGCGGCGGTGTCGTCGAGGGCGGCGAGCATCCCGGCGGTGGGGACGAAGAACGTGGTGCCGGTCTCCGCCGTCGAGAAGTCCAGCAGCCGGTCATGCAGTCCGGGAGGATCTCCGATGAACATGCGTTCGAGCATCCTCTCGATCACCCAGAGGTGCCGGGAGTACCCGATGAAGTAGGTGCCGAAGGCGCCGGATCCCGGGGTGCCGAACGGCATGTTGTCACGGACGATGTCGTGCTCGCCGTTCTCATCCGTGATCGTGGCGAGGGTCTTATGGGACTTCTGGCCGTGCACGGCGTCGTCCAGTTCGATGTTGTCGGCCTTGGTGCGGCCGATGATCTTCTCCTGCTGCTCCGTGGTGAGACCCTGCCACGCGCTGATCGGGTGCAGGTATTTCTGGACCACCACGTAGCTGCCGCCGGCGAACTGAGGGTCCTCCTCCCCCACCAGGGCGGACTCGGGGAGGTCCGGGCCGACGGGGTTCGCGGTGCCGTCGATGAAACCCAACAGGTCACGGGCGTCGAAGTACCGGAACCCGGAGACCTCGTCCACGGTGCTCACGGACGTGCCCAGGGAGGCCAGCAGGAGGCGCTCGAATTCGAAGCAGAGATCCTGGCGGTCAGAGCGGATGTGGAAGAGCAGGTCACCCGGAGTTGAGACGGCGGTGTGGGTGGCACCCACGATCTCGCGGAAGGGATGGAGCTCCGCGGGCTTGGGCAGGCCGGACAGCGGCGCCCAGATGCGGTCGCCGATTCCCACGGTGCAGGACAGGCGCCCGTTCAGATCGCGGAAGCCCACGGTCTTGACGAGCCCGTCCAGATCCGAGAGGACATCGCGGACGGTGTCGAGAGCGCCCGGGTCGTCCTCGACGGACAGCACCAGGAAGACCGCGGACCGGGTCAGAGGGCCCGACACGTTTTGGGTGATGGAGCCCTCCGTGTAACCGCCTCCCGAGGGCAGGCTGTGCGCCGTCACCGGCGTCCCTCGCCCTGCCGGACGGTCGTTGCGGAGAAGGGTTCGACAGCCGTGATCCACACCGTGAGTGACATGCCCTCACAGTAACAGCGTGCCTGGTCACGGCGGCACTGTTCTCGCCGGCGTCGAACGACCGGCGTCACGTTCGAAGACCGCGCCGTACACCCGGCAGAGGACGGTTCCGCGACCTTCTTCCGTCCCATGGGCACCCCTCCCCATCGCGCCGGAGGCGAGCAGACCCTAGGCTGGCACGGAAGAGTGGTGTCCCATCGAGGAGGATGAACCATGGCCCCGGGCTTTTACGGTGCCGATGTCGAGCAACTGAGGGCCCTGTCGAAGTCGATGGGCCTCTCCGGCTCGCGGCTGAAGAACACGGAGATGCAGGTCAACAGCCTCGTGTCCGGCGTCGCCTGGAAGGGCGACGACGGCGAGCGCTTCCGCCGCGAGTGGAGCAGCACGCTGCGGCCCATGCTGCACAAGGCGTCCCAGTCGTTGAGCGACGCGTCGAAGCTGCTCCTCGGCCAGGCGGACGAACAACAGAGTGCCAGCACCAACGGCGGCTCCGTCGGCGGAGGCCCGGGTGGCGGTCCTGGCGCGCCCGGAGGCTCCGGCGGGGCCGGCGGCTCGGGTGGCCCCGGAAGCCCGGATGCCCCGACCGGGCTGGAGGGCATCCTCTCCGTGGCCGGCAGCCCCGAGTGGTGGGCCGGCAACGGCCTGGTGACCGGCGCCGGCCTCTACACGGACAACCTCCTGGCGACCATGGCCAAAGGCGGCCTGGTGACCGAGCTGACCAAGTGGCCCTGGCTGAGCGCTCAGTACGGCATGGCCGCCGAGGCCGGGTACGTCAAGGGCACCCAGCTTCTGAACGGAACGTCGATGCTGGGCCGCCTGTCCGGCGGGCTGGGCGTGGTGACCGGCGGTCTCCAGTTCACCCAGGGCCTCGCCACGGGCAACACCGGCATGGCGATCGACGGCGGCATCTCCACCGTGCTCGCAGCCGGCAGTTTCATACCCGGCGCAGGTCCGTTCTTCGCCGTCGCGGGGGTGGCCTGGGGCGGCATGGGTCTGCTCGCCACTCATCTCGGCTATGGGTCCGCCTCGGAGATGGTGGCCGACGGGGCCAAGCACGTCTGGGAAGGCACCAAGAACGTGGCGAACGCCGTCGCCGACGGCGCCAAGAAGACCGTGGACGCGGTGGCCGACGGCGCCAAGAAGGTCTGGGGCTGGCTCACGTGATGATCCGGCTTCCCTAGACTGAGAACCAGAAACGTCGACACGAAGGCTGACATGACCACCACCACCCCAGACGACGCACCCCTGCTCATCACCGAGCACGAGCTCATCGCCCTCATCGCCCTGGCCGGGACGCCGGGCGCGCAGAAGTGCCAGACGATGTTCCGACTCGACCATGCCGCGGGAGCGCCGCTGGAGCAGGCGGGCGTCGCAACGTTGCTGGAGCGCGGTCTCATGACCGTGGAGCAGGACAGCCTGTTGCCCACCGGCCCCGCCGTCGCGGTCACCGGCGTGCTCGCATCCTCCGACGCCTGGCTCGAGGTCGCCCTGGTCACCCCGGACGCGGACCACGTCTACTTCCTCTTCGGGGCGGCCGACGGCGCTCTCGTGCTGAGCCTGAGCAAGTACGGCGTGCACGAACTGCGGCCCCTCACGAGTTCCGAGGGCATGTTCCTCACGGCCGTCCAGATGGTGAACTACTACTTGGGCACCGCTCCCGACGGTTTGCCGGCCGCCGCGACGCTCCGCCGCCACTTCGCGGACGGGACGTCACGGGCGGTGAACGTCAAGGCGGATCCGGACGGGTCCCTGTCCCTCGCGCTCGGCGACGGCGAGAACCTTCCGTCGACCCCGCTCGCCAAGGACGAGCTGGACGCGCGCCTGCGCGAAGGCCTCGGCCTCTGACGCTCGATGGCGATTCCTTACCCGGCGCCTTCGCAGCAGCCCTCCCATCCGCTGAACTACTGGCTGGATCCGGAGCTCGCCCGGGTCAGCCCGCCGAACGCGCCCTCCCGGCTCCGTCAGCTGGCGGATACCCAGGGGACGCTGTCGGCGGCGTGGAGCAGTGCGATCGGCATGGGCCCCGTCCTCATCCTCGCCGGCGCCTTCATCACCGTCATGACGGGCGCCCTGGCCGCCGTCCTCGTACTCGGCATCCTGGGTGCGGTGCTGCTGGTCCTGGGACTCATCTTCTGGAAGCGCGTCCGTTCGGCGCTGCCTGACACGTCCCGTACCCTGATCTCCCGCGGGCCGGGCTCTGCGCGCGGCGGACTCATCATGGCGGGGTTCCTGGCACTGGTGCTGGGCGGGGTCCTCGCCACGATGGCGCCAGGGATGGCCTCCAGGGGCGCCGCCACCGTGACCGGGCTCGTGGGAGCGTACGTCCTTTTCGTCCTGGTGCTCACCGCCTGCATCGCGGTCCCCTCGGCCATCCAGGGCCGAGCCCGGGAATCCTTCCGGAAGCGCGCCACCACCGACCCGGCCCTCCGGTCTCTCCTGGAACAGGACGTGGCCACGTGGCGCGACCCCGTCGGGAACGCGAGCTACGGGCCCCTCTGACCGTCTGACGGAGCACCCCGCCTCGCGAAGGAACAGTTGATGCCCCCACAACCGGGCTGTGGGGGCATCACCTGTTCCTTCGCGCGTGGGAGAGGGGCGCGGGTGGGTCAGACGCGTGACCTGCGGCGCTGCGGGAACAGCGCGATGGCCAGCCCCACCACCGCGATCACCATGCTGAGCACGAGGCCCGGGCGGAACTGGGCGAGCATGGCCGAGGCATCGTGGGTCGGCGAACCGCCATGTGATCCGGAGGTGACGATCGCCGTCGTGACGGCAAGGACGAGAGCCGCGCCCACCTGGGTGCTCGACTGGATGAGGCCGGCTGCGAGGCCCTGCTCATCGTCGTGGATGCCCGCCGTCGCCTGCACGTTGATGGCCGGGAACCCGAGGGCGAAGCCGACACCGAGGAGAAGGACCGACGGCAGGACGTCCACCACGTAGTTGATGTCCGGGCCGATGCGTAGGAACCACGCGTATCCGGCCGTCAGGGCGGTCAGGCCCACCACGATCAGGCGGGTCGCGCCGAAGCGGTCGATGAGCTTGTCCGCGAACGGTGCGCTGCTGACCACCAGGAGTCCGGCGGGCAGCAAAGCCAGTGCCATCGAGAGCGGTGCCCAGCCGAGAACTGACTGCAGGAACAGCGTGACGATGAACTGGAAGCTCAGGTAGGAGCCGAAGAGCGCGACGGCCGCGAGGTTGGCGCGGGCCACCCAGCCTTCCCGGAGGATGCCGAAGCGGATCAGCGGGTGACGGGTGCGGGTCTCGATGAGCCCGAACAGCGCCAGCACCGCGGCGGAGAGGACGAACCCTCCGATGGTGAAGGGCGAGGTCCAGCCGGAATCGGGGGCCTGGACCACGGTGAAGACGAGACCGAGCATGCCGAGCGCCAGCGTCACGGCTCCCCAGATGTCGTGTCCGCCTTCGGCTGCGGGGCGGTCACGCGGGATGAACCGGAGGGCCATCAGCAGGACCAGTGCGGCGACCGGCACGGAGACCAGGAAGGTCCAGCGCCAGCTCAGCTCGGTCATGAATCCGCCGACCACCAGGCCCAGCGAATAGCCACTGGCGCCGAAGGTCGCGTAGATGGAGATCGCCTTGTTGCGGGCGGGGCCCTCGACGAAGTTGGTGGTGATGATCGAGAAACCGGCCGGGGCGGTGAACGCGGCGGCGAGTCCCTTGATGAATCGGGTGGCGATCAGCAGCGTCGGGTCGCTGACCAGCCCGCCCAGGAGGGAGGCCAGGCCGAAGACGCTCAGCGCCACGAGGAACACCCGACGGCGGCCGAGGAGGTCCGCCATGCGGCCGCCGAGCAGCAGCAGGGCGCCGTAGCCGAGAACGTACGCCGAGACGATCCACTGCAGGGACCCGGTTCCGAGCCCGAGTTCCTGGCCGATGGAAGGGAGGGCGACGCCCACCATGGAGACGTCGAGGCCGTCGAGGGCGAGGACGATGCAAAGGGTGACGAGGAGCAGCCAGGTGCGGCGGCTCCAGAGAAGGTCGGAGACAGCCAGGCCAGGCGCCGGGGAGGTCCGGGGGCCGGCCCCTGTCACGGGGGCTGCGGTCAGTGTGCTTCCTGAATCCATGGCAACAACTTATATGACGCATCATCGAATGACAAGGAAAATGTTTCCATGGAAAAATATTCCGTCATGGACTAAAATAGCGGCATGTCAACTACAGACGCCGCGGCCCTCGTGGAGCAATGGCGCTCCGTGCAGAGCTGCTATCTCAAGACCTCCAACACCCTGGACCGCGAGCTGGCCTCGCACTTCGGGATCGGGCTGAACGACTTCGAGACCCTGGACCTGCTCGCGGAGTACGGGGACGCGGAGTGCCGCATGAAGGACCTCACTCAGGTCTCCCCCATGACGCAGAGCGCCCTGAGCAAGATCGTCGACCGCCTTGAGAAGGGCGGCTACGTCCACCGCTCGGCCTGCAGCGAGGACCGGCGCTCACTCGTGGTGGGCCTGACCGACGCGGGGGTCCAGTTGCACGAGGACGCCGCGAAGATCCATCGCGAGGTCCTGATGAACACCCTCGCCACGGAGTCCTGAGCTCCCCCCTCACGCGAACCGCCACCTGGTGCCCGTATCCCCCACGGATACGGGCACCAGGTGGCGGTTCGCGCATCCGGCGGGGCGAGCGGATCAGAGACGACGACGGCGGCGGGTCACCTGGGTAGGTGACCCGCCGCCGTCGTGCTTCAGAGAGGCGCCGCTCAACTCAGAGGTTCAGCGCCGCACCGGGACTCAGCGCGAGGTGTAGTTCGGCGCCTCGACCGTCATCTGGATGTCGTGCGGGTGGCTCTCCTTGAGGCCGGCCGGGGTGATCCGGACGAACTTGCCGCGGGCCTTCAGTTCGGCGATGTTCGGGGAGCCGACGTAGAACATGGTCTGGCGCAGGCCGCCCACCAGCTGGTACGCCACGGAGGACAGCGGTCCGCGGTACGCGACGCGGCCTTCGATGCCCTCGGGGATCAGCTTGTCGTCGCCGGAGACGTCCGCCTGGAAGTAGCGGTCCTTCGAGTACGAGGTGTTCTTGCCACGGCTCTGCATGGCGCCCAGGGAGCCCATGCCGCGGTAGCTCTTGTATTGCTTGCCGTTGACGAAGATCAGGTCACCCGGGGACTCGGCACAGCCGGCCAGGAGCGAACCGAGCATGACCGTGTCGGCGCCGGCGACCAGGGCCTTGCCGATGTCGCCCGAGTACTGCAGGCCGCCGTCGGCGATGAGCGGGACACCGGCCGGGATGGCGGCCTTGGCGGATTCGTAGATGGCGGTGATCTGCGGGACGCCCACACCGGCCACGACGCGGGTGGTGCAGATGGAGCCCGGGCCCACGCCGACCTTGATGCCGTCGGCACCGGCGTCGATCAGGGCCTGAGCACCCTCGCGGGTGGCGGCCTGACCGCCGATGATGTCCACATGCGCGGCGGACTTCTCGGCCTTCAGACGGGCGATCATGTCCAGCACGCCCTGGGAGTGGCCGTTGGCGGTGTCCACGAACAGCGCGTCGACGCCGGCCTCGACCAGGGTCATGGCGCGCTCCCAGCCGTCCCCGAAGAAGCCGATGGCGGCGCCCACGCGGAGGCGGCCTTCCTCGTCCTTGGTGGCCAGCGGGTACTGCTCCGCCTTGGTGAAGTCCTTGGTGGTGATGAGGCCCTGGAGACGGCCGTCGGCGTCAACGAGCGGGAGCTTCTCGATCTTGTTCTTCGCCAGGAGATCGGAGGCCTCGTCACGGGTGATGCCGACACGGCCGGTGATGAGCGGCATCTTGGTCATGACGTCGCGCACGAGGCGGTTCGGGTACTCGCTCTCGGGGACGAAGCGGGTGTCGCGGTTGGTGATGATGCCGAGCAGGCGGTTGTCGGCGTCGACCACGGGAAGACCGGAGACGCGGTAGCGGGCGCAGAGCTGGTCCAGCTCGAGGAGCGTGGCGTCCGGGCCGACCACGAGCGGGTTGGTGATCATGCCGGATTCACTGCGCTTGACGCGGTCCACGTGGTCCGCCTGGTCCGCGATGGACAGGTTGCGGTGGATGACGCCGAGGCCGCCCTGGCGCGCCATGGCGATGGCCATGCGGGATTCCGTCACGGTGTCCATGGCCGCGGACAGCAGCGGGGTCTGGACGGTGATGCGCTTGGAGATGCGGGACGAGGTGTCGGCATCCGACGGGATGACGTCGGTGTGGCCGGGCAGGAGCAGGACGTCGTCGTAGGTGAGTCCCACGAAGCCGAACGGGTCGTGTTCAGGGGTGGTCATGAGTGCGCCTCTTTCGGGGATACCGGGTGGGTGTGCAACAGATGACCAGCCAGTCATTACGGGTCTGGTCCGTGCGTAGTTGATTAATTCTAAACGCGGTGAGCGGGGCCGCTGTTCCTCCGGGCGGTCGTGAGCTTCACCACTTGATGAGCCGCGTGAACTCCGAGGCGAACGGAGCCGCGAGCGTGTCCACGAACGTCTCGGTGAGATGGTTCGAATCCAGGAAGACCCGGACCTTCCCGACGACCGGAGGGCACGTGGTGGGCAGGCAGATGTAGTCGCTGAGGTCGATGAACGTGGTGTTCTTCAGGACCGGCTGCAAGGAGGCGTACGCGGGCACCGTCGGGAGCACCTGATCCCGCTGCATCACGCAGCCGGGGTTGTCCACGCCCTTCACCAGCGCGCATTCGGCGAGGTTCTTGGAGGAGCGCGGGTTGTCCCGCAGACCGACCACCTTGATGCCCTGCTGGCCGAGATCACGGGCCGTGCTCTCGAAACCGGTGCTCAGCTGTTCGTCCGGGGAGTCCGGCGTGGACTGGGTCGCCATGGTGATGACGAGATCCGGCTTGAGCTGTTTGATGTACTGGCGCAGATCGGCGTTGAAGGCGTCGCATTCCTCGTTGCCCGTGGGCTCCACGGCGGAGTACGGGCAGCCGCCCTTCACATCGGCGATGAGGTTCCAGTTCTGCTGGGCGGCCAGCGGCTTGATGGCGGCGAGCATCTGCTGGGCGTGGGAATGACCCACTACGAGGACCGTCTTGGAGGCCGTTCCTTCCGCCGGCTGCAGGGCGCAATTGCGGATGACCTCGTCACCCTGGCTCGGGGCGAACGCGCCCTCGCAGCCGCCCTCCAGCGTGGACCAGTCACTGCCGACCCGTTCAGGCTGGGGCACGACGGCGGTGGCCTGCTGATCGTCGGGCACATAGCCGGGCTCCAGGCTGGTGGCGCCCGGGTTGGTGGCCGTGGAGACGCTCACGGGCGCCATGGCCTTCGCCTTGTAATCCACCCGCCAGGCGGTCAGTGGCACGGCCGCGCACATCACGAGGGTCACGGTGGCCACCACCGCGTTGCTCGTACGGCGCTCGACCCAGCTCCAGCTCCGGAGAGGCTTCTCCACGAAGCGCGTGGTGAGCACCGCGGCTGCCAGGGAGAACACGATGATGCCCAGGCCCAGCAGGAAGCCGGCGGACTCACGGTCGGCCACGACCAGGGCGAGGGTCAGCACGGGCCAGTGCCACAGGTACAGCGCATAGGAGTTGCCGCCGAGCCGGGCCAGTGCCTTCGAGCTGAGGATCCGGTCCACTCCGACCCGGGATTCCGTGGCTCCGGCGACGAGCACGGCGGACACGGCGAGGGTCGGCCACAGGGCCACGTAGCCCGGGAAGGCGCCCTGGACGTCGAGGATGAAACCACAGCTCAGCATGGCAGCCACGCCGGCCCAGCCCAGGACGATCCGCGCCGTGCGGGGGAAGTTCAGGAACGGCAGGACGATCGCCAGCAGGGTGCCCAGCGCGAACTCCCACATCCGGGCGAAGGTGTCGAAGTACGCCAGCGTCTGGTGGCTCGCGGTGTACTGCACCGAGAAGACGAAGGAGGCGATGAAGACCAGGGAGAAGACCGGGATCAGGACGGCCCGGTAATTCCACCCGAACTTCCGCGCCAGCAGGCCGCAGAGCACGAAGATCAGGGGCCACAGGATGAAGATCTGGCCCTGGATGGAGAGCGACCAGAAGTGCTGGAAGGGGCTGGCCATCGAGTGATCCGCGGCGTAGTAGTCCACGGATTGCGCTTGCAGAGCCCAGTTCTCCACATAGAAGAGCGAGGCCAGGCCCTGACCGATGATGTCCGCCCAGCGGGTGGCAGGGACGAGGAACCGCACGGCCAGCAGCACGAGCACGATCACGAGGACGGCCGCCGGCAGGAGCCTCTGGAAGACGTGGAGATAGTGCTTCGGCAGACTGACCCGCTGCCCGCGCTCGAAGCGGCGGGTGAACTGGAGCGTCATGAGGAAGGCGGAGATCAGCAGGAAGGCGTCCACGCCGCCGGACACCCGCCCGAACCAGACGTGGTACGTCACCACCATGAGGACCGCGAGGGCGCGGAGCCCCTGGATCTCCGGACGGAAGGAACGCGCCGCACCCGTTTCCGGGGTCGGGGCAGGGCTCGAGGCGCCGGCCGTGCGGGCGGGGCCTCTGGAGAGCCGTGTCAGGGCGTTCTTCATCGTCGCGGTGAGCATACCTATCCAACCGTTGGAGCGTTATCTCATCGTTACATTCTAGCCTGTGCGCCGGCTATGCGCCTCCTCGGGACGCGCTCGGGACCGGCACGGACCGACTCAGTGCCTTCACGCCGGTGCCACGACGGCGCCACGACGGACGTGTCGGGCTCGCCCACGGGGCTCACGAGCCGAACAGTGCGCCGTATCTCTCCTCGAACGCCGGCGCCAGGCTGGCCGCATAGGTTCCCGTCAGATGGTTCTCGTCCAGATAGACCCAGATGTTCCCCACCTTCGGCGGGCAGGCCGACGTCGTGCAGATCCTGTCCGTGAGGTCCATGAACTTCACGAAGCCCAGGCTCTCGCCGTACTTCTCGTCCTCGTAGACGGGTTCCGAGGCCACGACGGACGAACGCTCAAGGCTGCAGGACGGGTCGTCGTCGCCCTTCGCGATCGCGCAGGTGCTGAGGTTGCGGGCCGAACGCGGATTGTCGCGGATGCCGAGGACCTCGATGCCGAGCTTCTCGAGCTCCTGCGCCATGCTCTCGAACCCCGCGCTCAACTCCTCACGGGGCGAATCCGGGACCGACTGCGTTGCCATCGTGATGACGAGGTCCGGCTTCACCTGCTGCACATAGGACCAGACGTCCCGGTTGTACTCGTCACAGGCCTTGTCGCCGGTCGCCTCGACGGGCGAGAAAGCGCATCCGCCCTTCTGCTGGGCGATGAGGTTCCAGTTCTCCTGCGCCGCCAGAGGCTTGACGGCGGCCATGAACTGCTCGGCGTGGGAGTGCCCCAGCATCATCACCGTCTTGGAGGCCTCACCCGACGGCGGCGCCTGGAAACCACAGCGCTCCACGACTTCCCGTCCACCCTTCGGCTTGAGCTCCTCGGGACAGGGACCGTCCAGACTGACCCAGTCCGTGGCCACCTTCTCCGCAGGAGGCATCACCGGCGCGTCGGGCGAGCTGCGCGCCACATAGTCGGGATCGAGAGTCCGGGCCCCGGGGTTGTCCCGCTCGGTCGCGCTGATCGGGGCCGACACCTTGGCGTTGTGGTTCAGCTGCCAGTAGCCGAGCGGCGCACTGACCAGCGCGACGACGGCGGCACAGGCCGCGAGCGCGTTCCGCCCCCTGAGGTCGGGCCAGCTCCAGGTCCGCAGCCTCTTCTCCACCAGCCAGGTGCTGGCGTACGCGAGGGCCAGCGAGAGGACCACGACCGCGAAGCCGAGTTTCCCGTCGGCATTCTCCCGCTCCCGGACCATCAGGGCGAACACGAGCACCGGCCAGTGCCAGAGATACAGGGCGTAGGAGTTGCCGCCGAGGGACAGGAGCGGCTTCGAGGACAGGATCCGGTCCACACCGAAGGGCGAGCCCGTCCAGCCCGCGACGATCACCGCGGCCGCCGACAAGGTCGGCCAGAGCGCCGCCACTCCCGGGAACGCGCCCTGGACATCGATCACGAAACCACAGGCGAGCATGGCCACCACGCCGGCCCAGCCGAGCACCACCCGCACCATCACGGGCAGCGCGAGATGCTTCAGGCCGAGGGCCAGCAGCGAGCCCAGCGCGAATTCCCAGAGCCGGGCGAAGGTGTCGAAATAGGCCTCGGCCTGGCTGGTGGCGGTGTACCAGATGGAGAACGTGAGGGAGAGCAGCAGGACCGCGCCGAACACGAACGCGAGCAGCTTCCGGTACCCGATCCCGCGAGCCCTGGCGACCCCCGAGGACACCAGGAAGATCAGGGGCCACAGGATGAAGACCTGCCCCTGGATGGACAGTGACCAGAAATGCTGGAGGGGGCTGGCCAGGGCGTGGTTGTCGGCGTAGTAGTCGACGGCCAGCGCCTTGAGGGTCCAGTTCTCCGCGTAGAGCAGTGAGGACCAGGCCTGGGTGAGGAGCCCTCCCCATTGGGTCGCCGGGTAGAGGGACCTCCCCACGATCAGCACCGCCAGGATGACGAGGGCGGCCAGGGGCAGCAGACGCCAGAACACGTGCAGATAGTGGCGCAGGAGGTTGGTCCTGACCCCGCGGTCATGCTTCCGCACGAACTGCAGCGTCATGAGGAATGCCGAGATGAACAGGAAGACGTCCACACCACCGGAGACCCTGCCCATCCACACGTGATAGGTGACCACCATCAGCACGGCCAGAGCGCGGAGCCCCTGGATCTCGGGGCGGAAGGACCTCTCGTGGTTCTTCACGGCAGCGTCCGCCCCGGCCCGCCTCCTCCCCCGGGCCAGGGACTCCTGGCGTCGTGACATGAGGGATTCGCTGAAGTTCTGCTGAGGCATAGTCATCCGTGGTTGGTTTCGCTCGGAACTTGTCATGGTATCCGACGCCCACCCCGAGCTCTGACAACACGAATGGCCCGGATCCCTTGGGGGGATCCGGGCCTTTCCGCGTCGGAGACGGGTCAGTGCTGGTGACCTGCGTGCTCGTCCTCGTCCGAGGGCTTCTCGGCGACCAGGGTCTCCGTGGTCAGCACGAGCGCGGCGATCGAGGCCGCGTTGCGCAGAGCCGAACGGGTCACCTTGACCGGGTCGATGACGCCGGCCTCGATGAGGTTCTGGTACTCGCCGGTCTTGGCGTTGAAGCCGTGGTTGTTCTCCAGCTCGGAGACCTTGGAGACCACCACGAAGCCGTCGAAGCCGGCGTTCTGAGCGATCCAGCGCAGCGGCTGAGCCAGAGCGCGGCGGACGATGCCCACGGCAGCGGCGGCGTCGCCCTGAAGGGCGGCGACGGCCGGGCTCTCATCCAGCGCCTTGAGGGCGTGGATCAGAGCGGAACCACCGCCGGAGACGATGCCCTCTTCGAGAGCGGCACGCGTGGAGGACACGGCGTCCTCGATGCGGTGCTTCTTCTCCTTGAGCTCGACCTCGGTGGCGGCGCCGACCTTGATGACGCCGATGCCGCCGGCGAGCTTCGCCAGACGCTCCTGGAGCTTCTCACGGTCCCACTCGGAATCCGTGCGCTCCAGCTCGGCACGCAGCTGAGCCACCCGCGAGGCGACGTCGTCGGCCGTGCCGGCGCCGTCCACGATCGTGGTGGAGTCCTTGGTGACCGTGATGCGACGTGCGGTGCCGAGCACCTCGAGGCCCACCTGGTCCAGACTCAGGCCCAGCTCCGGGGAGATGACCTGGGCACCGGTCAGGATCGCGATGTCCTGCAGCATGGCCTTGCGGCGATCGCCGAAGCCCGGAGCCTTGACGGCGACCACGTTCAGGGTGCCGCGCAGGCGGTTGACGATCAGCGTGGACAGGGCCTCGCCGTCGACGTCCTCAGCGATCACGAACAGCGGCTTGTTGGCCTGCAGGGTCTTCTCCAGCAGGGGAAGCAGGTCCTGAAGACTGGAGATCTTGCCCTGGTTGATCAGGATGAAGGCGTCCTCCAGGACGGCCTCCTGGCGATCCTGGTCCGTGATGAAGTACGGGGACAGGTAACCCTTGTCGAACTGCATCCCCTCGGTGAGGACCAGCTCGGTCTGGGTGGTGGAGGACTCTTCGATGGTGATGACACCATCCTTGCCGACCTTGCCGAAGGCCTCGGCGAGCAGCTCGCCGATCTCCTCGGACTGCGCGGAGATGGCGGCCACGTTCGCGACGTGGTTGCCCTCCACTTCGCGGGCGTTCTCCAGCAGGCGGTCGGCCACGGCTTCCACCGCGGTCTCGATGCCACGCTTGATCTCACCCGGGGCCGCGCCGGCGGCCACGTTGCGGAGGCCTTCCTTGACGAGGGCCTGGGCCAGGACGGTGGCGGTGGTGGTGCCATCGCCGGCCACGTCGTTGGTCTTGGTGGCGACCTCCTTGGCGAGCTGAGCGCCAAGGTTCTCGTAGGGGTCGTCCAGCTCGACTTCGCGGGCGATGGTCACACCATCGTTCGTGATGGTGGGCGCGCCCCACTTCTTGTCCAGCACGACGTTGCGGCCGCGCGGGCCGAGGGTGACCTTGACCGTGTTGGCCAGCTTGTCGATACCGGCCTCGAGCGCGCGGCGTGCGGCGTCGTCGAACGCCAGTTGCTTTGCCATGAGTGTCCTTTCAAGAGCAGATCCCCGCCACCGACAGGGGGCACCGGCCAGGCCGGGCACCCGGTCACGGTGCGGGGATCTGCGCTACATGAGCTGTAGGGGCGTTACTTGACGATGATCGCCAGGACATCGCGGGAGGACAGCACCAGGTACTCCTCACCGCCGGCCTTGACCTCGGTGCCGCCGTACTTGGAGTACAGCACGACATCGCCCACGGCAACGTCGATCGGAACACGGTTGCCATTGTCGTCCACGCGGCCGGGGCCAACGGCCACGACTTCGCCTTCCTGCGGCTTCTCCTGAGCAGAGTCCGGGATGACCAGGCCGGAAGCGGTGGTCACTTCAGCGGCGAGCTGGCGGATGACAATACGATCCTCAAGAGGCTTGATGGAGACCGACACGATCTCTCCTTTTCATGAGATTTCTTACGTCTTCAGCCGCGGTGCCAACCGTCGTCGCGGTGCCGGCAGCAACCTTGGGCTTAGCACCCGAGGGGTACGAGTGCTAATAGCAACTGTAGGGATGGGTTAGCACTCGGTCAAGGCGAGTGCCAACTATTCGTCATCGGCGGAACACTTCCGTCTCGACGTTCGGCGCGGGGCCGGGACACGTTAAGTCGAGGATGTCCTCGACACCCAGGTCGCCCTGCTCAGGATCCTGCCCCTTCGGGCGGTTGTCCCGGTTGAGATACAGCCCGACGGCGCCGAGCGCGGCGAACACGGCGGCGAGGATGAGGACCACCCAGGCCCCGGCGCGCACGGGTGAGTAGATCTCCCGCAGCCCCTTAGCCTCCTCGGTGGCGTCGGCGATGTTCTTGCCGTCCACGGAGTACACTGCGGCGTTGAACGTGTCGAGGACCCAGAGCACGCCCAGGACGGCGAAGGCCACCAGGAGCACGACCACGCCCACGATCAGCAGGGCCCGCGAGTACTCGCCGAGCAAGGCCACCAGCACCTTCCGGGAGCTCGAGGCGGATGATCTGGGCTGGTGGGCGCTCATACTGCCAGCCTACCGGCCATGGCTGGACGCCCGCTCCGCCCGCGGCCCTTCCGACGCCGTCCCGCGCACTAGGCTGGAACCATGCCCACCCCCGACGGCCAGATCGCGCCCCTGCTCACGGCCGAGGCCTTCTCCCTGCTGAACTCGCTGGAACCCTACTCTGAGAAGGACGCCCTGGCGCAGAACCTCCGGCTCCGTAAAGAGGGACATGATCCGGCCCTGGTCGCCGCCCTGCTGACCCAGAGCCGGCTCCGGGCGAAGGCGGAGGCGAAGTTCGGCCCGTTCGCGCAGGACATGCTCTTCACCCAGGCCGGCCTGGAACAGGCCACACGGCTCAACGTCGCGGCCCTGCACGCCGAACGGTACCGCCGGGCCGGAGTGGCACGCGTGATCGACCTCGGCTGCGGCCTCGGCGCCGACGCGCTGGCCCTGGCGTCCCTCGGCCTCGACGTCACCGCCGTCGAGCGGGACGAGGAGACCGCCGCCTGCGCCGCCGTGAACCTCCGGTCCTTCCCGGAGGCGCGCGTGCTGCACACGGACGCCACCACGCTGGACCTCGCGGAGTACGACGGCGTGTGGCTGGATCCCGCGCGGCGGGAGGTCTCCACGTCCGGCTCGGCCAGGCTGTGGGATCCCGAGGCCTTCTCCCCTCCCCTGTCGTTCGTGGAGCGCCTCGCCGCGGACGGGAAGGCCGTCGGCGTGAAGTTCGGCCCGGGCATGCCCCACGAATCGATCCCGGCGGGCTGCGAGGCACAGTGGGTGTCCGTGGACGGCGACGTCACGGAGGTCACCCTCTGGTTCAACGCCCTGGGCCGGGAGGGCGTCCGGCGTTCGGCGCTGTTGCTGACACCCGCGGGCCGGGTGGAGCTCACGTCCGGGACCGAGTTCGGCGAGAGCCCGGAGCCGCAGACCGGCGCGGTGGAGGGTTTCCTCCACGAGCCCGATGGGGCCGTCATCCGCGCTGGACTCGTCTCGGATCTGGCGGAACAGGTCGGGGCGCACTTCCTCGACCCCCAGATCGCCTACCTCGCAAGCGGGCAGGCTCTCGCGACGCCGTTCGCCCGGAGCTACCGCATCCTCGAGACCATGCCGTACAACGTCAAGGCGCTCCGGAACTGGGTCAAGGCCCACGACGTGAGCAGCCTCGACATCAAGAAGCGCGGCACCGCCGTCACGCCCGAGGAACTCCGGAAGCTCCTCCTGCCGGGCAAGCCGCGCAAGGGCGGGAACCACGCAACGCTGGTCCTGACCAGGATCGGCCAGGACCGCGTGGTGATCGTGGTGGAGCCGGTCGAACGGGGCTGAGCAGGGCCGGCCCTGGGGCGCCGCTCGCGGGACGGTGACCCGCGAACAGCGCCTCAGGGCGCGACATCACGCGAGCGTGGCCTGGGCCGCCGCCCCGCGGATCCCCGCGGCCGAGATCGGCACCACGGAGAACGTCCGGCCCGAAACCAGGTCCACCGCCGGGGAGAAGAACGCGTCCCGGTGCGTCCTGCCGAGCCACAGATCCCCCTGGAACACGTCATACGCGGTCGCGCCGCTGCGGAGAGTCCAGGTGAGCTCCACGTCCGTGCCGCCACCGACCGTCCGGACCGCCAGGCCACGCACGGGCGCGGGGGCCGGCGAGGCTCCCGCCTCCCGGAAGGACAGGCGTCCGAGCCGTCCTGTGCCGCTGATCCGCAGCGAGAGCCGCACAACGGCGTCGCGGTCGGCCGGGATGACGCCGCGGTACGGCGCCCACGGGACTGAGGCGCCGGCGTCGCGCGTGAGAGGCCGCCACTCGATGCGGCCCGGTTTCGACCGCCGGGTGACACCCACCTCCAGCGTCAGACCGGGGCTCGCGACCACCTCCACCTGCACCGCACGGCTCTGGCGGAGGTCGGTCTTGAAGAGATGCAGCACGCCCGTGCCGGAAACCGAGAGGCTGTGGCCGCTGTCGTAGGAGGCGGTCTCATCCAGCGCGACGGCGAGCCGACCCTCCGTCCAGTACTGCCAGCTGAGCGAGGGGTCGGCGATGCCCTGGTTGTCCCAGCCCCGCGAGCTGACCGCCCGTCCCCCGATACTGAACGACGACCCGACGCCCACATTGAACGAGTGCACGATCGGCAGCGCACCGTATGGCGAGCGCTCGACCACGGAATGGGCGACGCCGTCCCACTGCCGGTAGTTCAGCACGTCGCTGCGGTACGGAGGCTTCCGCGGCTCCAGGCGGCCCGATTCCGCCGGATTCCCGGTGGGCCCGGACCAGAACTTCTGCTCCAGATCGCGGTACCGCGCACGGCCCTCCGGGTCATGGACCTCGCCGCGGTGGGCGGCGTCCAGCCAGAACTCGCTGTCCACGAAGAGCGCGACCGAGAGAGGTCCGGGTTTCCCCGGCGCCGCCAGGTCCCCGAAGCACTCCATCGGACGGAATCCGCCCTTCTGGTGCTCCACCCCGGCGAAACCGACCGCGCGGGGGTCGAAGCCGGCTGCCTTGACCGCTGCCGCGCTGTTCCGCAGACCAGGATCCACACGGGGCCAGTCGTAGTTGATGAAGATGGAGTCGACGGCGCGGTCTCCCGGCGTGCCGAGCGAGGGCAGATTCCGGGCGTTGAGTTCGTTCTGGTAGTCCAGGACGCCGCTGTCCGGCAGCACCGCATCGTAGTACTGCAGATAGAAGTCCGGGTCGATCGACTTGATGTACCGGAAGAGCTCGAACAGCTTGCCCACCTGGGCCTTGGTGATCGAGGCCTCCTGGTTGATGAAGAGACCGTCGAAACCGAAGTACTGCTTCAGCTCCACGATCTTGTCCCCCACCGGGAACCCGCCGTCGGCGCGCTGCACGAGGAACTCGTCGAACGCCGTGGTGCTGCGCGGCCAGAACCAGCCGCCGATGGCGCGGGCGCCGTTCTTGTGCGCGGCTTCGGTCCATCCGGGGTTCGGGATGTCGATGACGCCGTAGTCGCGGCCCGGGGCGGACGGGTTCTTCACCACATCGTCCGGCACGGAGGCGAGCACCTGCCCGTGCCAGGTCCCCCAGATGTCAATGTAGGGCCAGTACCGCTGCGTGTACACATACGGTTCCTGGCCGATCGCCTGGTTCCGCCCTTCGTAGACCGAGCCGGCGTCGTCGATGGTCAGGGTGGACAGCTGGACGGCCGGGTCCAAGTCGGGGTGGGCCTGCGTCGGCGCGAACGGCGCGATGCGTTCGGCCCGGGGCAGGAGGCACCGCAGATGCCGGCCCCACGGGGTCGTCGCGGGATCGAAGTCGAGCAGGTCCCGGGGATTCCACCCGAAGGTGGACGGCCCGGCCGGGATGCCGCCGCTGCCCGGCACGGGGGTGCCTGCCGGGGTTGCCGCGGAGCGCACACCCGGTGGCGCGCCGCCGGCCGCCGAGGCCGCGGGGGACGTTGCGAGGCCGAGCACTCCGGCCAGGCCCGCTCCGCCCACGGTTAGGAAGGTTCGCCTGCTGGTCATGCTGGAACTGGACATTCAGATACCGCCCTTCAGGTCGCTGGCGGCGCAGCGCTGCGCCGCTGCCAGGAACTATAACGGTTTAGTGATGAGCCGCCAAGGGTTCCGGACAGGACTGCACAGGGTTTCCGAAGGTCCTTCGGAAGAGGGGTCGTCAGGCCTCGCGGCGGGAGAACTCGCTCGCCTCACGGACCAGCTCCGCATCCGGCCGCACGCCGGTGTACAGCACGAACTGCTCCTCGGCCTGGATCGAGGCCACCTCGGCGCCCGTGATCACGGGCTTGCCGGCCGCGCGGGCGGCCTTCAGCAGAGGCGTCTCGGACGGCATGGCGACGACGTCGAAGACCAGCTCGGCCGCCTCGATCGCCGACTGCGGGAAGGACAGCGCGTCCTCCTCGGCGCCGCGCATGCCGAGCGGGGTGACGTTGACGAGCACCTGGGCCTGCGAGCCGTCCGCGAGGCGGCCGCCGTCGTCGTCGGCCTGCCAGGCGAAGCCGTACAGCCCGGCGAGGGCGCGGCCCTTCTCCTCGTTGCGCGCGACGACGGTGACGTTGCGGAAGCCGGCGTCCCGGAACGCGGCGACCACCGCCTTCGCCATGCCGCCGGAGCCGCGGAGCATGACGGACAGCTCACTGTCGACCCGGTTCTCCGCGAGTAGGCGCTCCACGGCCTGGTAGTCGGTGTTGTAGGCGGTCAGGACACCGTCGTCGTTGACGATCGTGTTGACCGAGTCGATCGCGGCGGCCGACGGCGCCAGGTGATCGACCAGCGGGATCACGGCCTCCTTGTACGGCATGGAGACGGCGGCGCCACGGATCGGCAGGCCGCGGATGCCCTGTACTGCGGCGGCCAGATCGGCCGGGGCGAAGGCCTTGTAGACGAAGTTCAGCCCGAGCTTCTCGTAGAGGTAGTTGTGGAAACGGGTCCCGATGTTGCTGGGCCGCGCCGCGAGGGAGATGCAGAGGGTCATGTCCTTGTTCAAGATCGCCATGCGCTCATTAAACTGCACGGCCCGGCGTCCGTGGACGCCGGGCCGTGACGGGGTCAGCCCTGCCGGGCCTTGAAGCGAGGGTTCTTCTTGTTGATGACGAACGTCTTTCCGCGCCGCCGGACCACCTGGGCTCCGGGGATCTTCTTGAGCGCGCGCAGCGAATTGCGGACTTTCATGGCTGTTCCTTTCTCGAGGGTGGTGCTGGAGGTCTGATGCCCGCCGCGGTCAGAGGCCGGGCCATGCGCTCTGCTCCCGCTCCGGCAGACCGAAGGGGTCCGGGAAGCGCGCGGGGTTGAGAGCGAGCTCCGCGTCACTGAGCTGGCAGGAGTCGAGCAGCCGCGCGACCTCGGCGGGGTCGACATCCTCGGCGCGCCCCGTCACCGCGACGACGGCGGCCTCCGCCGTGAGCGGACCCCCTCCCCAGCGGGTGGCGAACGCCTCCGGCCGCGCACCGGGCACGGGCCGCTCGGCCAGTTCCATCCACACGCGCGGGCCGACGCCCTGGAGGGCCACACTCCGGTAGCCGGAGGAGGCCAGTCGCAGGGTGCCGCGCAGCCAATGCGCGCCCTGGGCCAGCTCGGGGAGCTTCTGATGGAGCCGGAGCGGATGCAGGGGCCGGGCGAGACGGTGCACGACGGTGCGGAAGGTCGCCTGATCCTCGGCCTCATCCTGCTCCCGAAGGGCCAGCACGGCGCCCGGACGCGAACGGGAGAGCGCCTGCGCCCGGTCGTGACAGCCGGGCCTGAAGTCGTCCCCGGCCGAGAGCACCGTGGCGTGGGGCGCCAGATGCCCCAGGAGGCGTGCGCCCTGGGACCACGGCGCGCCGGCGCCGGGCGGCGCGGCGGAGGCGTCGCGGTCCGTGGCGAGGTCAGTCGGAAGGTCAGCGGCGAGGGACGTCGACAGCCCGGGGACGGTCAGCACGGTGTCCCCCAGCGCGAACTCGCCCACCAGGAACTCGCCGCTCACGCGGTCGTCGGAGGCCATCGGGGTGAAACCCGCGTCGTGCAGGGTCCGCGGATCCCAGATCTGGTCCTCCAGTTCGGAGGGATCCACGGCCACGAGGAGGTTGTCGATCACCAGATCCTCGGGCCCGTTGATCCGCAGTTCCTCCAGCACCTGACCCGCGGCCACGCCGGGCGGAAGTCCGAGCACCAGGTGGGGACAGCCCGCGCGGGCAAACTCCCGCACGGTCGGCACGACGTCGAGGCGGACGGTGCAGGCCAGGCACCCGTGTTCCAGGAGCTTCTCCTGGCGGTCGATGATGCGGTCGCGGAAGTGCACCCGGCGCAGGACGCGGGAGTCGGGAAGCAGGTCGTGGAGCACGAGCACCGAATCGCGGTGACCTCGGCCCACCAGCTTCACGGCCTCCGCGCGGCAGTGGCTGTCGAGGGAGCTGACCATGGTGAGATGCATGGAGAGAGCTTATCTGAGAATGATTCTCATTAGCAATTCCGGGAGCGGTCATGTCGCCCCGGCGACGCGCGGCGTCATGTGTCAGCGCGTGACGCATCTCCCGCCGTCACGCAGGATTCACCACCTCGGCCGAGGCCCCTCGCATATTAGACTTACGCAAGCATCGGCAAGGTCTCCTGACCGCCACTCAGAGGAAGCCGAGCGAGAAGGAGGGGACCAGGTGCAGATCGACTTCGCAGATTCGGAGCAGTCCACACTCGGCATTGAATGGGAGCTCGCTCTCGTCGACGGCCAGACCGGCGAACTCGCATCCGTGGCCCAGGAGGTCCTGGACCAGGTCACCGCTAACCACCCCGGGCTCCAGGATGGCGAAGAACACCCGCACATCAAGCAGGAACTCCTCCTGAACACCGTGGAACTCGTCACCGGCGTGCACCACACCGTGTCCGAGGCCAAGGCCGATCTGCAGCGTTCGCTCGACGCCGTCCGCGAAGTCACCGACCCCATGGACGTCGAGGTCTTCTGCGCCGGCAGCCACCCCTTCAGCCCGCCGCAGCTCCAGCCCGTCACGGACAAGGAGCGGTACGCCAAGCTGATCGACCGCACCCAGTGGTGGGGCCGCCAGATGGTGATCTACGGCGTCCACGTGCACGTCGGACTCGATCACCGCAACAAGGCGCTCCCCGTCATGGACGCGCTGCTGAACTACATGCCGCACTTCCAGGCGCTCTCCGCGTCCAGCCCGTACTGGGGTGGCGAGGACACCGGCTACGCGTCGCAGCGCGCCCTCATGTTCCAGCAGCTCCCCACCGCGGGTCTGCCCTTCACCTTCCAGTCCTGGGGACAGTACGAGGACTACGTCTACGACATGTTCACCACCGGGGTGATCGACACCGGTAGTGAGATCCGCTGGGACATCCGCCCCGTGCCGGCTCTCGGCACCATCGAGATGCGCGTCTGCGACGGGCTCGCCACCCTCGAAGAGGTCGGCGCCATCGCAGCGCTGACGCAGTGCCTGGTCGAGGAGGCGTCGCAGCAGCTCGACGTCGGGTGGGCCATCCCCACCATGCCGCGCTGGTTCCTCAAGGAGAACAAGTGGCGTGCGGCCCGCTACGGCCTGGACGCCATCATCATCCTGAACCGGGCCGGCGACGAGCTCCTGGTCACCGACCACCTGCGCAACAACGTCCTGAACCGCCTCGAGCCCATCGCGGCCAAGCTCGGCTGCTCCGAGGAACTCGCCCATGTGGACAAGATCATCGAGCGGGGCGCCGGCTACCAGCGACAGCGCACGGTGGCGGAAGCGAGCGACGGCGACCTGCACGCCGTCGTGCTCGACCTCATCCAGCAGATGCGCAAGGGCCCCGACGCCTGATAGCGCCTCCCCCCACCCCGCGAGGGAACACATCGTGCCCTCTCCCGGGGCTTTTCCGGGCGCCAACTGTTCCTTCGCGGCTCCTTGGCGACGGGGGGACCATTGCCGCTCCCTCGTCCCGGTGCGACGATGAGGGCGTGGCATACGACGAGGAACTCGCGGCCCGGATCCGTCATCTGCTGACGGGCGCCGTGGACTTCACCGAGAAGAAGATGTTCGGCGGGCTCGCCTTCCTGGTGGGCGGCAACATGGCCGTGAGCGCGAGCGGACAGGGCGGCCTCATGCTCCGCGCGGATCCCACCGCGAGCGACGAGCTCTGCTCCCACCCCGGCGTCGAGCGCGCGGTCATGAGGGGCAGAGCCATGGACGGCTGGCTCCGCGTGTCCGACGACGTGACCCGCGACGACGACGGGCTGGTCCACTGGGTGCGCGTCGGCGTCGACTACGCCGCGTCCCTGCCGCCGAAGTAGCCCCGCTCCCCTTCACGAGATCCCCTGCGCGAACCGCCAGCAGGCGCCCGTATCCGTGAGGAACACGGGCGCCTACTGGCGGTTCGCGGGGGAGAACTAGGGCAGCAGGACCGTGGAAACCGGCAGCGACGAGTCCGGAGCGAAGCCGAGGCTGGACGGTTCCGCGCCGTCCATCACGAGCCGCGACGCCAGCGCCGCGACCATCGCGCCGTTGTCCGTGCACAGGCTGATCGGCGGCACGTGCAGGCTGATCCCGTGCGACGCGCAGCGCTTGGAGGTCAGCTCGCGCAGCCGCGCGTTCGCCGCCACCCCGCCGCCGAGCAGCAGTTCCGTGATGCCGTGCTCCTTGCAGGCGAGCATCGCCTTCGCGGTCACCACGTCCACCACGGCCTCCTGGAAGCTCGCGGCGATGTCCGCGACGGGAGGCTCCTCACCGCGCGCTTCGAACTGCTCCACACAGCGCGCGACGGCGGTCTTCAGGCCACTGAACGACCAGTCGTAGCGGTGCGGGCCGGGTTCCTCCGCGGTGCCCATGTACTTCGGCTGGGTCAGGCCGCGGGGGAACCGGATGGCCTTCGGATCGCCCTCGCGGGCCAGCCGGTCGATCACCGGTCCGCCGGGGTACCCCAGCCCGAGCAGGCGCGCCACCTTGTCGTAGGCCTCGCCCGCGGCGTCGTCGATCGTGCTGCCGAGCAGTTCGACGTCGTGGATGCTCCGCACGCGCAGCACCTCCGTGTGCCCGCCGGACACCAGGAGGGCGCCGAGGTTCTCCGGGAGCGCGGCGGAGCCTTCGGGACCGGGGGCGAAGACCTGCTGGTCGAGGAGCCCGACCGCGACGTGCGCCACGAGGTGGTTGATCGCGAAGAGCGGCTTGCCGGTGGCCACCGAGAGCGCCTTCGCGGCGCTCACACCCACCATGAGCGCGCCCGCGAGGCCCGGGCCCGCCGTCACGGCGATGCCGTCGAGTTCGTCGAGGGTGACGCCGGCCTCCGTCAGGGCCGCTTCGAGGGCGGGGACGATCGCCTCCAGGTGGGCGCGGGACGCGATCTCGGGGATCACCCCGCCGAAGCGCACATGCTCGTCCATGGAGGAGGACACCGTGTTGCTGAGCAGCGTGCTGCCCCGCACGATCCCGACCCCGGTCTCATCGCAGGAGGATTCGATGCCAAGGATCAGCGGTTCGGTTCGGTTCATGACTTGCCTCCGTCGTCCTGCACGGCGGCCTGTCCCGGCCCGGGGTCCAGCACCCGCCGCATGATGAGCGCGTTGACCCCGCCCTTGTAATAGTTCTTCCGCACCGCGATCTGCTCGAAACCGAAACGCCGGTAGAGCTCCTGCGCGCGCGGGTTGTCCTCCCGGACCTCCAGCAGCATGTCATCCGCCTGTCCGTGCGCCGCCCTCTGGAGCAGCGTCCGCAGCAGCGCGGAGCCGATCCCCCGGCCTTCGAACTCGGGGATCACGGCGATGGTCTGCACATCGGCGATCGGCGGGATGCACATGAGTCCCGCATACCCCACGACCGTGCCGCCGATGGTCGCCACGAAGTACTCGCGGGTGTCCCGCTGCATCAGCTCGGCCTCGAACATGTCCAGGGGCCAGGCATCCTCGGGGAACAGCCGCTCCTCCAAGCCGTGCACCACCGGGAGGTCTTCCGGGGTCATCGCCCGCAGGCTGAACCCGGGATCCCGTTCATCCACCACATACCTCCGGGGCGATTCGTCGTTCCCGCTCACAGAGCCCGCTTCCTCGGGCCGGGCACCTGGGCGTCGGATTCCCGCAGGTACAGCGGTTCGGTGTCCAGGAGCTGCTCGCCGCGGGCCAGGCGCCGCAGGGCGAGCTTGCCGAGCGCGACGGCGCCGGGCTGGGTGTGCGCGAAGCCCTCCACCGGAGGCAGGGCTTCGGGGTACAGCCCCGCGCCCGCGCCGTACACGGCGGTGCCACGCGCCGCGGCGTCGCCCAGCAGCTCGCCGAGCGGGACCTCGGCCGGGAGCTGCACGTGCGGGCCGTCGAGCAGGACCGGGGCGCCGGCGTCGTGCGTGTAGAGGGCCCAGTACACCTCCTTGCGGCGCGCGTCGGTGGCGACCAGGAAACGCTCCGGCGCTCCGGCGTCGACCGCCTCCGCGGCGATGGCGTCCAGGCTCATGACGCCGTGCACGGGGAGGCCCCACGCGAAACCGAGTGTGCGCGCGACCGTGAGCCCGGCGCGCAGCCCGGTGAACGGGCCCGGACCGACGCCCACGACGATCGCGTCCAGGTCCTTGCCGGTCAGGCCGGTCTCCTCGAGGAGCCCTGCGACGGCCGGGGCGGTGACCTCGGCGTGGCTGCGGGTGTCTTCGGTGGCGAAGCGTGCCAGGACCTCGACGCCGTCGGGCGTGGTCCGGAGGATGGCGGCCCCGGCGATGGCCGAGGTGTCGATGGACAGGACTGTCGTCACTGGTTCCCTTCCTGCGGGGTGGCTGATGCGTCCGTGGTGCGGGCCCAGGCCGGTCGCTCGGCCCAGCGGTCCCCGTACGCGGTCACGGTGAGGGTGCGCGGTTCGTCCTCATCCTCGAAATCCAGGATGATCTCCTCCCCGGCCTCCTGGCCGGTGGCGCGCTCCAGATCGATCTCCAGGCGGCTGGCGGACAGCTGCTCGGCACGGTCACGGCCCCACTCGACCACGGTGACCGAGGTGTCCAGGGTCTCCTCGAGGTCGATGTCCTCGAGTTCATCCGCGCTGCTCAGCCGGTAGGCGTCCACGTGCACCAGGTCCGGACCGCCCGGGCGCGGGCCGTCGGTCAGGTTCGGGTGGCGGCGGGCCAGCACGAAGGTGGGCGAGATGATGCCTTCGCGGACACCGAGGCCACGTCCCAGTCCCTGGGTGAAGGTCGTCTTCCCGGCGCCGAGACCACCGCTGAGGATGAGCAGGTCACCGGCGTCCAGGGTGGCGCCGATGGTCTCGGCGAGCGCCTGTGTCTCGTCCACATCGGCCACGTGGAACGTCGCGGTCCAGAGGGCTTCGCTCATGCGTCCGTCTCCTGGCGGGTCTCGGTCTCCCGCAGGGCCTCGGTGCCGTCCTCGGCGGGCGCCACATCCGGGCGGGCCTCGCTGTCCACATAGACGCGCGGGACCCTGCCGCTGATCCGGGTCACGATCTCATAGTTGATGGTGCCTGCGGCGGCGGCCCAGTCGTCGGCGAGCGGCCCGCCGTCGCGGCCCGAGCCGAAGAGCACCGCGGGGGTGCCCACCAGGGCGAGCCGTTCCGCGCCGTCCAGTGCGGCGTCCAGGTCCACCACCATCTGGTCCATCGCGATCCGGCCGACCACGGGGTAGGTGCGACCGGCGAGCCGGACCGGCCCGCCGGTGGCGATGCGCGGCACGCCGTCCGCGTACCCGAGCGGGATCAGGGCGAGCGTGCTGGGCGCCTTGGTCTTGTAATGCAGTCCGTAGGAGACGCCTTGGCCCTCCGGCACGGCCTTGCAGTTCGCCACCCGGGTCTGAAGGGTCATGGCGGGGATGAGGCCGAGGTCGTCGCTGCGCTGATCCGCGAACGGCGAGAGCCCGTACACACCGATGCCCACGCGGACCAGGTCGAAGTGCGCGTCCGGCCGGGTGAACGTGGCGGGGGTGTTGGCGAGGTGGCGCACCTCGGGGTCGATCCCGGCGTCCTCCGCGAGCGCGATCGCCTCACGGAAGACGTCCAGCTGGTGATCCGTCTCAGGGCGGTGCGGCTCATCGGCCACGGCCAGGTGGGAGAAGATGCCGACCACGCGCAGCAGGCCCTGATCCTGATAGTCGATGGCCTCGCCGATGAGCTGGTCCCACGACTCGACCGTGGACCCGTTCCGGCCCAGTCCCGTGTCGACCTTGAGGTGGACACGCGCCGGGTGCTCCACGGAACGCGCCGCGGCCACGATGTGCTCCAGTTCCCAGCCCGAGCATCCGAGGTCGATGCCCGCTTCGATGGCGGCGGTGAAGTCGGTGTTCGGAGTGTGCAGCCACGCGAGCAGCGGCGCGTCGATCCCGGCGTTCCGGAGAGCCAGCGCCTCGCTCACGTGGGCCGTGCCGAGCCAGCTCGCGCCGCCGTCGAGCGCCGCCTGTGCGGTGCGCAGGGCGCCGTGACCGTACCCGTCGGCCTTGACCACGGCCATGACCTTCGCCGGCGCCGCGATCTCCGCCATCCGGCGGACGTTGTGGCGGATGGCGGCCAGATCGATGATCGCAGCCCGCTCCGGGAGGGCGGCGCCGTCCTGCGCGGTCACCGGCTGGCTGTGCGGCACGGTCGGGGAGGTCGGGGTCTCGGAAGTCACCCGTTAAGTCTAGGTGCGTGGCCCGTGTGTTTCCCGGCGCCACCGCGTAGCCCTCGTCACGAGGCCGGCGTCACTGCTCCCCCGTCGCGGGCGTGACACCGCGGAGCGGTACAGTCTCTGAGGGACGTCAGCATCCTCCGTCCCTGCCGAATCAGCCCCGCGAACCAGGGAGGGATCATGCCGCCGGTCAGCCGCGTCGCGCTCCTCTCGCTCCACACCTCACCGCTGGAGCAGCCCGGCTCCGGGGACGCGGGCGGCATGAACGTGTACGTGCGGTCCCTGGCATCCGCTCTGGCCCGCTCGGGCGTGGAGGTGGAGATCTTCACGCGCGCGGTGGCTCCCGGTCAGCCCGACGTCGAGCATCCCGAGGCCGGCATCTGCGTGCACAACCTCCAGGCCGGCCCGAAGCGGCGGATCCCCAAGGAGCAGCTGCCCGCCCTGGTCCACCGGATGGCCGACGAGGTGGACGCCATCCGTTCCCGCCAGGCGCAGGGCCATTACCAGCTCATCCACTCGCACTACTGGCTCTCCGGGGTCGCCGGGCTGCATCTGGCCCGGGCGTGGGACGTGCCGCTGGTCCACACCATGCACACCATGGCGCGCGTCAAGAACCAGCATCTGCACTCCGGGGAGCACGCCGAGCCGGAGAACCGGGAGGAGGGTGAGCAGTGCGTGGTGGACGGCGCCGCGCGGCTCATCGCCAACACCCGGGCCGAGGCGCTCGAACTCCAGTCCCACTACGACGCCTCCCCCGCCACGATCGACGTGGTGGCGCCGGGCGTGGACCTGGACGTCTTCTCCCCCGCCGGGCCGGTGGCGCCCGCTCCCCCGGGGTTCCACGTGGTCTTCGCCGGACGGATGCAGCGGCTCAAGGGACCGCATGTCCTGGTCCAGGCGGCAGCCGCGCTCCGGGCCCGGCGTCCGGACATCCCGCTGCGACTGACCCTGCTGGGTGAGCAGAGCGGCAGCCGTCAGTACGACATCGACGCCGTCATCACCGCGAGCGGCATGAGCGACGTGGTGACACGCCGGAACGCGGTGCCCCGCGAGGAGCTGGCCGCCTGGTTCCGGGCGGCGGACGTGGTGGCGATGCCGTCCTACAGCGAGTCGTTCGGGCTCGTGGCGCTCGAGGCGCAGGCCTGTGGCACACCCGTGCTGGCAACCCGCGTGGGCGGGCTCACCGACGCCGTGGATGACGGCGTCAGCGGCCTGCTCGTGGACGGTCACCGGATCACCGCCTGGGCGGCCGCCCTGGAACGCCTGCACGACGACGCCGCCCTCCGCACCGCGCTCAGCCTCGGCGCCGTGCGCCACGCCTCCGCTTTCGGCTGGGACAGCGCCGCCCGCGCCACCTTGGCGTCCTATCGCAAGGCACTGGACGCCGTCTGACGGACCGGGCCGCCCGGCGTCGTCGTCCCTCCCGGACCTCGAGGCCCCGAACCCAAAACCTCCGGGCCTCGAGTTCCCGATCTCCGGTTCAACCCACCCCTTCGTGGTTCACCCACGGAAATATCCGTGGGTGTTCCACAAACGGGTGGGTCAAGCCACTCCGACAGTCATGAACCGCCGGAGAAGAGACCTGTGCCACGGGCGCTCCAAAAGAGGCCTGCGGCTTGCTAATATTGACAGTCTCACCGGCTTTCCGGTGGGCACCCCTCACCCCACTTTCCCGGCCAGGTCCGGGCGCCCTGTCTTGCGCCCTGAAACCGGCCCGCATGACCCGAGGAGAGCCCTGCCCTCATGACCGCCCTGGCCGACACGGATTATTTCGAGGACGAGGACTACGACAGCCGTAGTTCCCGCTACGACGAGGGCTTCGGCCACACCGATGAGCCCGACGACGAGTACGACAACGGCTTCGACGAGCTGGACAAGCTGCTGAGCGGCATCCTCGTCGACGAGGACGAGCTGGACGCCCCCGCGCCCGAGGCGAAGAAGCCGGGCCGCAAGCCCGCCGCCAAGACCACGGCCACCCAGAAGGCGCCGGCCGCAGCCAAGAAGACCGTCAAGTCTCCGCCGAAGGCGAGCGAGGTCATCACCCGCCGGATCGAGCCCATCGTCGCCGAACCGGTCGTCGCCGAACCCGTCGTGGAGCCGGTCGCAGCAGAACCCGCCGCTCAGCCCGCAGCCGCGGTCGACGCCCCCGCCGCGGAAGCCGAAGCCGAGACCACCGCCGAGACCGCCGCCGCCGTCGTCGATGCCGACGAGGCCCCGGCCGAAGAGCCCCGCACCCTGCCGGACAGCCCGTTCTTCGCCCCTCACATCGCGCCCGTGAACGAGCACGTCGAGTTCCTCCGGAAGCTCCGCCCCGGCTTCGAGGTGCCGTACGTGGACCCGATGCACTCGGTGGAGGACTGCCGCATCCTGAGCCTGTTCTCCAACAACAGCGCAGCCTCTCCGCAGGGCGTGGTGTGGGCCGGCGACGACGCCGCGGCCACCCGCCTGCTCGGCCTCCAGTTCCAGTTGGGCCTGCGTCCCGAGTGGATGATGCCATGGAACACCCACCCGTGGTTCACCCCGGGCGAGCCCAACGCCAAGCTGACCCCCGAGCAGGTCAGCGCGGGCCTCAAGCCCCTGATCGCCCTCCTGCGGATCCTCCCGCGCGTTTCGGCGATCGTCGCCCACGGCACCGAAGCCAACCGCCTCGCCCAGATGCTCCTCAAGACGGACAACCCGCTGATCTGGCGCCGCGGCCTCAAGGTCTACAAGGCCCGTTCGCTGCACGGCCGCTCCTTCGCCGGCTCCAAGGAACGCCAGACCGAGTGGCTGATCGACATGGGCCGCTCCTACGCGGACGCGATGGCCCGCGCCGGTCTCCAGGCGGGCCGCCGCTGACGCGCCCCGACGGCTCCCGCTGACGGGCCTTAGCCCCGAGCACGACGAAGGCCCCCTCCGCTCGGAGGGGGCCTTCGTCGTATGCGGGTCAGAGCCCGGAACCTCAGCGCTCCAGATCGCCCCGGATGAACGCCTCGACGTTCTCACGTGCCGCGGAGTCGTTGACCTGCTCCGGCGGGGACTTCATGAAGTAGCTGGAGGCGGACAGCAGCGGGCCGCCGATGCCACGGTCCAGGCCGATCTTGGCGGCACGGATCGCGTCGATGATCACGCCGGCCGAGTTCGGGGAGTCCCACACCTCGAGCTTGTACTCCAGGGACACCGGAGCGTCGCCGAAGTTGCGGCCTTCCAGACGGACGAAGGCCCACTTGCGGTCATCCAGCCAGGCCACGTAGTCGGACGGGCCGATGTGCACGTCGTCGGCGCGGAGCTCGGCCTCGACGTTGGAGGTGACAGCCTGGGTCTTGGAGATCTTCTTGGACTCGAGGCGGTCACGCTCCAGCATGTTCTTGAAGTCCATGTTGCCGCCGACGTTCAGCTGGTACGTGCGGTCCAGGGTCACGCCGCGGTCCTCGAACAGCTTGGCCATGACGCGGTGCGTGATGGTGGCGCCGATCTGGCTCTTGATGTCGTCGCCGACGATCGGGAGCTTGGCTGCCTCGAACTTCGCGGCCCACTCCGGGGTGCCGGCGATGAAGACGGGCAGCGCGTTGACGAAGGCCACGCCGGCGTCGATGGCGCACTGCGCGTAGAACTTGGCGGCTTCCTCACTGCCGACGGGCAGGTAGCAGACCATGACGTCCACTTCGGCGGCCTTGAGGGCGGCGACGACGTCGACCGGCTCCTCCGGCGCCTCCACGATGGTCTCGCGGTAGTAGCGGCCCAGGCCGTCCAGGGTGTGGCCACGCTGAACGGTCACACCCGTGGTGGGCACGTCGGCGATCTTGATCGTGTTGTTCTCGCTGGCGCCGATGGCGTCGGCCAGGTCAAGACCCACCTTCTTCGAGTCGACGTCGAAGGCGGCCACGAACTGCACGTCGCGAACGTGGTACTGCCCGAATTCCACGTGCATGAGGCCGGGAATCGTGCTGTTCGGATCAGCATCCTTGTAGTACTCGACGCCCTGCACCAGGGAAGCGGCACAGTTGCCTACGCCAACAATGGCAACGCGAATGGGGTGTGACGGCACGGAACTCCTTAGTCAAATACGTGAACTGCGGGCTCCACCCGGGGCCGGGGAGCGGCAGCGAGCGCCCGGCGGCGATGCCTCAGGCGCTCATGCAGTCTATCGAACACGCCGAAGTGGCCCTAAAACCCTCGGCAACACCTGACAACGCTCCGGGCCACGTTTTTAGTCCCGGCTCCCGAACGCGAGCGACGACGGCGGCCGGGCGGCCGCCGTCGTCGCTCGCCTGTGCGGGTGGTCAGGAGTTGCGGTGCAGCTTCGGCGACCAGACGTTGATGTCCGACTCGACCGCGAACTTGTCGATCGCGGACAGTTCGTCGGCCGTGAAATCGAGCCGGTCGATGGCGCCGAGAGTGTCCTCGAGCTGCCGCACGCTCGACGCGCCGACCAGCGCGGACGTCACCGGCGAGCCCTTGGGCTGGTCCCGGAGGATCCACGCGATGGCCATCTGGGCGAGGGTCTGCCCGCGCCCGGCGGCGATCTCGTTGAGGCCGCGGACGCGTTCCATGGCCTCGTCGGTCAGCGCCTTCTCGCTGAGAAACCGCTGCTGCGCGGCACGCGAGTCCGCGGGGATGCCGTTCAGGTAACGGTCGGTGAGCATGCCCTGGGCCAGGGGCGAGAACGCGATGCTGCCCGCGCCCACCTGATCCAGCGCTTCGTAGAGATTCGGTGTGCCGTCCTCGGTCCACCGGTTCAGCATCGAGTAGCTCGGCTGGTGGATGAGCAGCGGGGTCCCGAGGTCCTTGAGGATGCGGGCCGCCTCCAGGGTCTGCTCCGGGGTGTAGGAGGAGATGCCCGCGTACAGGGCGCGCCCTGAACGGACCGCGGTGTCCAGGGCGCCCATGGTCTCTTCGAGCGGGGTCGCAGGATCCGGGCGGTGGCTGTAGAAGATGTCGACGTAGTCCAGGCCCATCCGCTGCAGGGAGGCGTCCAGGCTGGAGAGCAGGTACTTGCGGGAGCCCCACTCACCGTAAGGTCCCTCCCACATGTGATACCCCGCCTTGGTGGAGATGACGAGTTCATCCCGGTACGGGCGGAAGTCCTCCGCGAGGTGGCGGCCGAAGTTGGTCTCGGCGCTGCCGGCGGGCGGACCGTAGTTGTTGGCGAGGTCGAAGTGGGTGACGCCGAGGTCGAAGGCGCGGCGCAGGATGGCGCGCTGAGTTTCGAAGGGCTTGTCGTCGCCGAAGTTGTGCCACAGGCCGAGGGAGATGGCCGGCAGCTTCAGACCGCTGCGTCCGACGCGGCGGTAGGGCATGGTGTCGTAGCGCTGAGGGGAAGCAAGGTAAGTCACGTCACCATCCTGCCACTCGAGTAACCACGGGGCGAGGAGTGTCCCGCAGAGTGAAACCCGGTGCACACGGGGCGGGGTCGCACTGCAACCCTGCCCCGTGTGCCCTCAGACAGCCCTACCCTCGCCAGCCCTGCAGCACGAGCATGGACTTGGCCGGCACCGCGACCTTCGACCGCGCCGCGAGCGACCCCTTGAGCTCCCGGTCCGAGGTGTCCAGCACGGGCGTCCAGGATGCGGAGTAGTTCTCGGCGGGGAGGGTGAACTCCACCTCGTCGTCGTGGGCGTTGAAGCAGAGGATGAAGTCGTCGTCGAGGATCTCTTCGCCGCGCTCCCCCGGCGCCTGGATGGCCCCGCCGTTGAGGAACATGGCGAGCGTCCGGGCGAAGCCGTTGTTCCAGTCCTCGTCCGTCATGGGCGTGCCGTCCGAATCGAGCCAGACGACGTCGGGCAGCCACTCACCCTCCGAGGTCTCGGCCGGGCGCCCGTCGAAGAAGCGACGGCGCCGGAACACCGGGTGCTCCTGCCGCAGCTTGCTCAGCCGGCCGGTGAAGTCGATCAGCTCCTCGTCCACCTCGTCCCAGTGCACCCACGTCAGCGGCGCGTCCTGGCAGTAGGCGTTGTTGTTGCCGTCCTGCGTCCGGCCCAGTTCGTCGCCGTGCAGGATCATCGGGACGCCCTGAGACAGCAGCAGCGAGGCCAGAAGGTTCCGCTGCTGCCGCGAGCGCAGCGCCAGCACCTCCGGATCGTCGGTGGGGCCTTCGACGCCGCAGTTCCAGGACCGGTTGTGGGACTCGCCGTCGCGATTGTCCTCGCCGTTGGCCTCGTTGTGCTTCTCGTTGTAGGACACGAGGTCGCGCAGGGTGAACCCGTCGTGGGCCGTGACGAAGTTGATCGAGGCCACCGGACGCCGCCCGGAGTGCTCGTACAGATCCGCCGAACCTGTCAGGCGCGAGGCGAACTCGCCCAGAGCGGCCGGCTCGCCGCGCCAGAAGTCGCGGACCGTATCCCGGTACTTGCCGTTCCATTCGGTCCACTGCGGCGGGAAGTTGCCCACTTGGTAGCCGCCCGGCCCCACATCCCACGGTTCCGCGATGAGCTTGACGCGGGACACCACCGGATCCTGCTGCACGAGTTCGAAGAAGGACGACAGCTTGTCCACGTCGTAGAACTCACGGGCCAGGGTGGCCGCCAAGTCGAAGCGGAAGCCGTCCACATGCATCTCGGTCACCCAGTACCGCAGCGAGTCCATGATGAGCTGCAGCGAATGCGGATTCCGGGCGTTGAGGGAGTTCCCCGTCCCCGTGTAATCCATGTAGTACTGGGGATCGTCATCGGTCAGGCGGTAGTACGCGGCGTTGTCGATGCCCCGGAAGGACAGCGTCGGACCCAGGTGGTTGCCCTCCGCGGTGTGGTTGTAGACCACGTCCAGGATGACCTCGATGCCGGCCCGGTGCAGGTCCCGCACCATGGCCTTGAACTCCTGGACCTGCTCGCCCTGCTCCCCCGTGGAGGAGTACTTGTTGTGGGGCGCGAAGAAGCCGATCGTGTTGTAGCCCCAGTAGTTGGAGAGGCCCTTGTCCTGCAGCACCGAGTCGTTGACGAACTGGTGCACGGGCATGAGCTCGATCGCCGTGACCCCGAGCTCCTGCAGGTGCTTGATCACCGAGGGGTGCGCGATGCCCGCGTAGCTGCCTCGCTGGTCCTCCGGGACGTCGGGGTGGAGCTGGGTCAGGCCCTTGACGTGCGCCTCGTAGATGACGCTCTGGTGGTACGGGATGCCCGGCTGCTGGTCGCCCGCCCAGTCGAAGAACGGGTTGATGACCACGCCCAGCATCACATGCGGCGCCGAGTCGTCATCGTTGCGCTGCGTGGGGTCCTCGTGGTCGTAGCTGAACACGGCCGGATCCCAGTCGACCTGTCCGGCCACGGCCTTCGCGTAGGGGTCCAGGAGCAACTTGTTCGGGTTGAAGCGGTTGCCGTGCTCGGGCTCGTACGGGCCGGACACCCGGTACCCGTACTTCTGGCCGGGACGCACGGCCGGCAGGTACGCGTGCCACACGTAACCGTCCACCTCGGTGAGCGGGATGCGCTGCTCGCTGCCGTCGTCGTCCACGAGGCACAGTTCCACGGCCTCGGCGCGTTCGCTGAAGAGCGCGAAATTGGTGCCTGCGCCGTCATACGTCGCCCCGAGCGGATACGCCTTGCCCGGCCAGACTTGCTGATTCACATTCTCCACGCGGTGTGCCTCCTCAGGCGATAGTCCCGGTGCCCCTGCGGGCTCACCTTAGTGCACTCAGATGTCGATTCCGCTACGCGGACGTCATGGAGCATCCCACACGAAGCGTACGGCGTGGGCGATGTCCCGCGCGCTGATCGGATGGCCGCGCCCGCCATCGGCCTCGCCCGACGCGATCCGCCCCGCTCTGCCGTGCACCGCGGCGGCCAGAGCGGCGGTGGCCGCCCAGTGTCCGGCGTCGCCCATCTCCCCGACCGACGACGGCGCCACGCCGCCTTGCGCGAGCAGCGCGCCGAGGACTCCGGCCAGGACGTCCCCGCTGCCCGCCGTCGCGAGCCACGGTGTGCCGTCGGCCTGAGAGAAGAGGATCCCGCCGGGCTCGTGGCACAGGGTGTGCGGCCCCTTCAGCAGGATGGTCGTCCCGGTGAGCCGGACCGCCTCCCGCAGGGAGGCCCCGGCGGTCGCTTCGACCTCTGCGCGGTCGCACTCCGTCCCCAGACGGGTCAGGAGCCGGGCGAGTTCCCCGGCGTGCGGGGTGAGGATGAGCTCCGGACGGTCCACGGCCCGCTCCCCCACGAGGTCCAGCGCTCCGGCGTCCACGACGGCGGGCTGGCCCAGGCTCAGGGCCTGTCGGCAGCGGTCCAGCTGTTCCTCGCCGGACACCCCGGAGCCGAGGACCCAGGCCTGAACCCGGCCCTGCAGTTCGGGCCCGGTGTGACAGACGACCTCCGGCAGCGCGGCGTTGATCAGGGCCGCCACCGAGGGCGGGCCGAAATAGCGGACCATGCCGGCCCCGGCCGACAGCGCACCCGCGCAGGCCAGGAGGGCGGCGCCGGGGTATTCCTCCGAGCCGGCCACCACGCCGAGGACGCCCCGGGTGTACTTGTGGCCCTCGGCCGCGGGCCGCGGCAGAAGACGCGAGACGTCCTCCGCACCCATCCGCCGCACGACCGGCTCCCCGAGACGGTCCTCCACGCCGATCGGAATGACTTCCACCCGGCCCGCGGACGCCGCTCCCGGCGGAAGGAACAGCCCGGTCTTGGCGGCGGCGAACGTGACGGTGCTCTCGACCGGGAGCACCGGACCGGTCACTTCGCCCGTCGTCGGATCGACGCCGCTGGGGATGTCGCACGCCACGACGTGTGGAAGGCCGCGGCCCTCGGAGCGCTCACGGAGCAGGAGTTCGACCAGTCCCGCGGCAGCGCCCCGGAGTCCGCCGCGTGCGCCCGTGCCCAGGATCGCGTCGATCAGGACGTCCGCCCGGACGCACTCGTCCCGCGCCTCAGTGAGCGTGCACAGCGGCAGCCGGGCCGCGCCGTCGTCCGTGGAACCGCCAGGCACGGAACCATCCGGCGCCAGGCGCACCGCACGGCCTCCCGCGGCCAGCAGCGCGGCGAGACCCTCGGCATGGGCCGTCGTGTCCACGAGGACGGCCGTGACGGCCACGCCGCGGCGGGCCAGGAACGCCAGGGCCCAGAGCCCGTCGCCCCCGTTGTTCCCCTTGCCGATCAGTCCGGTCACGCGGGCTCCGTAGACCCGCCCGCGCCGGGCCCGGAGTTCCCGGGTGATCGTCAGAGCCAGTCCGTAAGACGCCCTGCGCATGAGTTCGGCGCCCATCCCGGCGTCCAGGGCGGGCCGCTCAGCGGCCCGCACCTGATCCGCGGAATGAGCGCCGATCATGTCCTGCTCGTCGTCTAGCGTTCCGCCACGACCATGGCGGTGGCGATCCCACCGTCATGGCTCATCGACAGGTGCCAGTGCTTGATGCCCTTGGAATCGGCCACGGCCTTGACCGTGCCCTTGACCTGAATGCTGGGCCCTTCCGAGGAGAGACCGATCC